>CAMBSD010000001.1 GCA_945870425.1 Chitinophaga pinensis
ACATCTAAACTGTATACCTTTGAGCTTACTAATTGCTCATTCTCTAACCTCCACTCAAAGGTTGGTAGCTGCGCATATAATGTCGCGCCTAGCGTCATTAATAATGCAATTGTGGTAATGATTCTTTTCATGTTTTTTTATTTGGTTTAATTGTATGTAATATTTTGAAAAATGAAATAAAAACTGATCTATAATTTAGTAAAAGATGAAATAATAATTATTTCATCTTTTACTAAAAAAGTTTGAAAAAATTAAGGTGTTATTGAAATAACGCCATTAGAACTGTTAACATCTATCAATGGATAATCATTGAAATCCACTGATGCATCTCCGTTTAGATCATTTGGATCATATCCTAATACGCCATCTGAACTTGCTATATCTAGAGCAGGATAGTCATTGAAATCCACAGATCCATCTTGGTTAAGATCCCCAGAAAAGATACCATAAACACCATTACCTAAATTGGCTAAGTTATTACCTATCGCTTGTGCATCTGAAGAAGCAAAGCTGTAAGAGGTTGCAGCCGAAAATAAAACAGGATTAGCACTCCAAGTAGCAATTGAATTACGGTGTTTAACTACGATATAATAAGTACCACCAGATGCCTCACCTGCAAAAGTTACATTCGAAATTCCAGCTGTACTTATTGTTGATGTTTTGGAATATGCCAATACTTGAGTTGAAGCATTGCGCAACTCAACAATTATGCTATCAGCAATTGAATTTGGACTAATTCCATCTGCGTTGAAAGGAGCTGAAGTCATTGTTCCAGACCCTACATACAGACCTTGTAAAAAAGCAGTTAAAGCTAAATTTGTTTCTGGCAAAACCACAGTTGGGTTTGAAAGAGAATCATAATGATTAGCTTGTGTAGTTATTTCAGTTTGTTGAGCAGTTGAACTATTCCAAGCAAAAATTTTGCTTGGATAGGCTTGATTTGCATTACTGTAATTCCAATCTAAGTTAATGGTACCAACAAACTTCTTTGAATTAGATATTCTAATTCTAGCTATTAAAGTTCCATTTCCGGTTGATGAAATAATCATACCATTTGCATTAGCTGATTTTGGAGTAATACGTATATAGTTTGGTGTAGTAAGCTCCCAATATGCACGTCCAGTACCAGTATTTAAAGGAGTCGGAATTTGAGATGAACCCAAACCTGAGCCTACAACACTTACAGTAACTGTACCACCATCTCTAGTTGAATTGGCAATTGAAAAACCACCTTGAAATTGTGACATAATCAATGGAAAATTCGCTACATTAGGATTGGTATTTTTTAAGTAAATATCAAACTCATAAGTTGAATCATTAACTAAAGCATCGTTCTTAAGAATAGTTGTGTAATTAAATTTTGTTACATTCACAAGACTATTTACATGAGAAGCAGAATTAGTTATATCAACTTGTTGTAAAGTTGCAGAATTGTAAGCAAATATTTTTGTAGGATATGCTTGATTGGTTGAATTAAAGTTCCAAGCAATATTTGGATTACCTGAGAAACTAACAGTATTAGTTAATCTAAATCTTGCAACACGTGTTCCGCTACCTGTTCCAGAAATCGTAGTACCTGGGGTTAAAGATTTTGGTGCAATTCTAATATAGTTAGGGTCTGTTGTTTCCCAATAAGCCCTGCCATTTCCGGTGTTTGAAGGAGTTGGAATCTGACTTGAAGATAATCCTGAAGAACCACTTACTACAGAAACAGAAATAGTACCACTATTTCTAAAAGAAGGAGACACACTCAAACCACCTTGAAATTGCGATAGTTTAAATGGATTTGTTGTTGTATTTGAACTTGTATTTTTAACGTAAACATCAAATTCATATACAGTGCTCGATACCATGGTGTCATTTAAAATAACACATTGGTATGAGGTTGGGACTTGCGCAGCAGCCTTACCTAGTAAGACTGTTGCGAAAGTGGCCAAAATAAAAATTGATTTTATTATTGTTCTCATTTACTGTTTTATTACAGTGTTTGTTTAATTAATTTAAAATTTAGAAAGGTCTAATGATTTGAATAATGTTCGCTACATTATTATCTACAATATTTAAATCGACATTATCAATAACAGTATCATTGTTAACATCAGCTCCTAGATAACCAAATTGATTTTGGTTATTACTGCAATTAGCTAGATCTGAAGCATCACATAAACCATCTTGGTTAATATCACCACTGTAGATTAAAAATGCACCATTTGCTGACTTAACGTTTGCACCATAAGTATTTGCAGAAGCACATGAGAAACAAACATCAGCAGCTGGAGCTGAAACTATGTTTTTGATGGTAATAGGGTTTGCACTCCAAGTTTCGATGCTATTTCTATTTGCAAGTGCAACAAAATAAGTTTTACCTAATTCAGAAACTGGTAATTTTACACTTGCAACACCATTACTATTAATTGTAGTTTTGTAAGATTGAACGAATTCATAAGGAGCAGTTGATTTGTATAATTTTACTGTAACTGTATCGCTAATATGAGTCCCAGTAGCAGCGTCATATGAACCTTCAAAGAATGCTTTGATAGTTAAATTTGCATTTGAAGCTGCAGTAAAGTTAGCATTTGAGTATGAAGAATTAATTGGATCAAAATTAGCCCAACCTGAAGTCCAATCAGATGCACCAAAAGCACCTCTGTAGGAAACCGGAGTAATAAAAGTATTGGTAGTCAATTTAGATGAACTGGTGAAACTAGCACCTGATAATTGAGCAGAACCTGAAGCAGGTATCAATGTTGCCATTGGATTGCTTAAACTAAATCCAGTTAAGCCAACCTGAGCCAATGTAGTTGTATCATTATTACGAGCAGTAAACCAAGTTCTTAAGGCAGATATGGTGTTTAAAGGAGAGGCAGCACCATCAAGTCTAAAAGGAGCGTTAGTTGCATTAGATGCTGTCATGTGAGCAAAGGTATTGTTACGGAATTCTGATGAATCTGAATTTTGTCCAACAGCAGTAGAAAGATCATTTATTAAAAGACCTACACCCCATCCTGAAAAAACTGAATTAAATAAACTTAATTGAGATCCTCTACGAATACGAACACCTTTACCACCATCACCATTAGTTAATCCATTGTAACCAGATGCTAATGTACCGGTGAAATTAGTGCGTGGACCAACAGATGTTATATTTGTAAAAATCGCCTTAGTACGTGGTGTTGTATAATAGGTAGGGAAAACACCATTAGCTATGTTATCATTGTTATCAGATTCAAAACTTTCAGAAGTTGAAATTGAAGGATTATCTGCAACTGATGGATCACGCATACTTACACCAAATTGAACCGTACCAGAATAACCATTATCAGTATCAAAATCATCATCTAATGTGCGGTATACAATTAAGTTACGGCAATTTACAGTACCGCCAAACCATTCGATTCCATCATCACCAGAATAAGAAGTTTGAACGTACTCAACTGTAGTACCATTACCCACACCAGCTAATGTTAATCCATTGGTTTCGTTGTTTGGAGCAAATGCAATACCTGAAAATTCAATACGCACGTAACGTAAGATACCTGAGTTATCTGTTGGCACATTACCACCAAACAAACCAGAAGCACCAAATAATCCACCTTCAACTTGACCAAATCCAATTGGGAAATTAACTGGAGCACGACCACAAATAATTACACCACCCCAATCGCCTGCAGCTCTTGCACCTGAAGCTTGATCAGAAGTAAAAACAATAGGTTGAACTGCTGAACCATCAGCAATAATTTTAGCTCCTCTTCTTATGATTAATACCGCTTTGTTAGAATTGTTCTTGATACCTTGAACAACAGTACCAGGTTGGATAGTTAAAGTAAAACCTGAGTCAACATTTACTTGACCACTGATTTTCCAAATTTTATCATTAGTCCAGGTAGTGTTTGAAGAAATATTACCAGAAACAGTTTGGGTTGTAGGTTTAATAGATGTATTATAATCGGCATTAATAGGATTAAAACTTGCCCAACCAGCAGTCCAGTCAGTTGAACCGAAAGCACCTCTATATGATACAGGAGTTAAGAATGAATTAGAAGTTAATTTTGAAGAACTTGTAAAGTTAGCACCTGACAATTGAACTGAACCTGTAGCAGGAATAACAGTAGCCATAGGATTACTTAAACTAAAACCAGTTAAACCAACTTGAGCCAAAGTAGCTGTATCATTACTACGAGCAGAATACCAAGATCTTAAGGCAGATATGGTGTTTAAAGGAGAGGCTGCGCCATCAACTCTAAAAGGAGCATTAGTTGCATTAGATGCCGTCATGTGAGCAAAGGTATTGTTACGGAATTCTGATGAATCTGAATTTTGTCCAACAGCAGTCGAAAGATCATTTATTAATAGACCTACACCCCATCCTGAAAAAACTGAATTGAATATACTTAATTGAGATCCTCTACGAATACGAGCGCCTTTACCACCATCACCATTAGTTAATCCTTGGTAACCTGAAGCTAATGTACCAGTGAAATTAGTACGAGGACCAACAGACGTAACATTTGAGAATATCGCTTTAGTACGCGGGGCAGTGTAATAGGTAGGGAAAACGCCATTAGCTATGTTATCATTGTTATCAGACTCAAAACCTTCAGAAGTTGAAATTGAAGGATTATCCGCCACTGATGGATCACGCATACTTAAAGCAAATTGAACCGTTCCAGAGTAGCCATTATCAGTGTCAAAATCATCATCTAATGTACGATATACAATTAAATTACGGCAATTAACTGTACCACCAAACCACTCAATACCATCATCACCAGAATAAGAAGTTTGAACATACTCAACAGTTGTACCATTACCTACACCTGCCAATGTTAAACCATTGGTTTCGTTGTTTGGAGCAAATGCAATACCTGAAAATTCAATACGCACATAACGTAAGATACCTGAGTTGTCTGCTGTTACATTACCACCAAACAAACCAGCAGTTCCAAATAAACCACCTTCAACTTGGCCAAATCCAATTGGGAAATTAACTGGAG
The DNA here is from genome assembly GCA_945870425.1 of Chitinophaga pinensis. Classification (GTDB taxonomy): domain Bacteria; phylum Bacteroidota; class Bacteroidia; order UKL13-3; family UKL13-3; genus RGVD01. The sequence continues at coordinate 4,995 of CAMBSD010000001.1, forward strand.
CACGACCACAAATAATTACACCACCCCAATCGCCAGGAGCTCTTGCACCTGAAGCTTGATCCGAAGTAAAAACGATAGGTTGTGAAGGAGAAGCATTTGCAATAATTTGTGCACCTCTTTTAACAATCAACACCGCTTTGTTAAAGTTGTTTTTAATACCTTTAATAATGGTACCAGGTTGGATGGTTAAAGCATAACCACTGTCAATGTTAACTTGACCGCTAATAAAATAAACGGTGTCGTTGTAGAGAATTCTGTTTTGATAGTTACCTGCATTTAAGGTACTAGTCGGTGATTGAGCGTTAGCGATTGTGCCAAATAACACAAATGCGACTAAAGCTGTGATTTGTAAAATTGTTTTTTTCATTGGAAAAAAGATTTGGGTTGTGTTTTTATTGTTGATTAAATTGATTTTTTCGGTTTCAAAACTAAGTATGTAATCAAAACAAGCCTTTATCTAAACGTCATCAATAGGTTATTAAAATGTTAAGGGAATGATAAGCGAAAGTTGCCAATGTTATTAAATTGTTAAATCGCAGTTTTTAGGTTTTGCATTACAAGAGTGTAATTACTTATAAATACTTTTGTGAAAATTTTAAAAAATGAAAAAAATATTTACATTCTTAGCAATCATGACATCATTGATGTATGCCAAATCGCAAAATCCAGATTATCAAGTTGTTTTAAAAAACGATGTATTAGTTTCTCCTAATGTTTTAGAATTTGATTTATATATCAAAAGTATCGGGTCGGTTCCACTAGAATACTCAACCTTTCAAGCTGGAATAAAAATGAACCCACTTTTTGTAAATGGTGGTTTTCCTGCCATTGAATTGATAGGAAATTCATCAGAAATGTATCAATTGTCAGGTGGTGACACTATAAATGACCAAAGACCCAATAGTGGTCCAGTAAAAGCTGTTTTTGATACTGTTTATAATACCATAAGAATTATTTCAGGAACAATTGTAGGTGCAGGTAACGGAAAGATAATTAGCACTTCTGGCGATGGAAATAGAATAGGAAGATTTAGAGTAATTAACACAGAGAATTATGATACACTATTAGCAAAGTTTGAATTCAATTATATTTCAAATGGTTCATATAGATCATGGAGAACAACACTATTTGCATACGTAAACAGCACTGGAACAAATATTACCGATCCAAATAAGATTGTTGTTAATGATTCAAAAGTAGTTTATGTTGAACCAACAAGTATTGCAAGTAATGCATCTGCAACAAACATTCAAACAACTTCCATGACCGTAAACATAGGTAGTAATGGAAATGGACAAAACATTTTGATACTTGCCAAAAAAGGGTCAAACCCAACCTTTATACCAACGGATGGTGACATTTACAATGCTTCTCCTTCATATAGCAATGCGCAATTACTAACTGATAGCAGTAGAGTTGTTTATGAGGGCAAAGGAAATTCATTTGAATTAATAGGCTTGGAAGAATCATCAAAATATTTTTTCGCAGTATTTAATTACAATGGAGTTGATAGCACCAAGAATTTCCTAAACACATCTTCATTAACCTTTAATGCAACCACAAAATCACCAACCATTAACACACCTATCATTTATTCTTTCCTACCAATAAAAGGAAATATCGGAACACCTGTAACATTGCGTGGTAATAAACTATTCCCTAATGATTCAGTATTATTTAACTCAAGCAAAATAGCTGTTTCATCAAATGTTGGTGATTCAATAATTACCATATCTATACCTTCTAATGAATTATCCGGATTTATTAAAGTCTATACCAGTTTTGGTTCTTCATCAACAAATATTCCATTTACCATATTGCCTAAAATACTGAGTATAAATGAGAATCCTGCTAAAGTAGGAGATACCATCACCATTTCAGGTACAAACTTTGAAGGTGTTGACACAGTAATCGTTTCTAATAAACTATTCAAAGTATTACAATCAAACAATACAACAATTAAAGCAATAGTTACTTACAATCCTACTGACGATTTATTATCAGTTATTTGTAAAAACGGAACGATTACCACTACGGACAATTTCAGATACAAACCTCAAGCATTTAGTGTTTTTCCATTAATTGGTACAACCAACGACCCTATAACAATCAAAGGAATTAATCTTAATAATGTTGATTCTGTATTGATTGGTAATGTTAAAGCAACCATCCTTAACGTATATCCTGATACAAATATTAAAATATCCATTCCACCTTTTGCAGTTAAATCAAAAGTTTCTGTTTATACAAAAAATGGAGTGGCAACTACTAAAGATAGTTTAAACATTATTTCAGGTTTGAATGAATTGAGTTTAAAATCAAATATTATCTCGTACTTCGATATTGAGAATAATCTTACAATCTTATCTGAAAACAACAGATTACTAATTAATCAAGTTGATTTATTCGATTTAAAAGGAAGCATACTTTATACAACTAAAGAAGATGAAAAAGGTATAGAAAAAATAACCATTCCAGCTCAAGACACAAATGACCTGAACTTTTTCGTAATGGTTATAAAAACAAATCAAGGATATTTAGCATTCAAAAAAATAAAACAATAACACATACTTCAACTAATTTATGATTAAGAAACTTAGTTTAATAATGGCAGCGATTAGCTGCCATTTATTTATTTATTCAGCGGTGGCACAAAATGCTACCATCAGTGGCAAAATAAGTGATGGAAAAAATGGAGAAGAAATAATAGGTGCGACTATTCGAGTAAAAGGTACAGCTTATGGTGCCATAAGTGATGTAAATGGTAATTACTTGATTAAGGGCATTAAACCTGCAACTTATGATATTGAAGTAAGTTATGCAGGTTATAAGGCCCAAAGCAAAAAAGACATTTTATTAAAGCCTAGTGAGAGTAAGGTTTTAAGCTTTTCTATATTACCTGACACTAAAGAGTTAAAAGAAGTTGTGATAGCAGCTAAAGTGGACAGACAGACAGCAAGTGGACTACTTTTACAACAAAAAAACTTGGCAAGTATTTCCGATGGTATTTCTTCTGAAGCCATAAAAAGATCTCCAGATAGAACTACCGGAGATGCCTTAAAAAGAGTAAGTGGAGTTACCGTACAAGATAACAAATTTGTTGTTGTACGTGGATTAGCTGATAGGTATAATATTGCTTTAATTAATGGTGTAGACTTACCAACCACAGAGCCAGATAAAAAAGCATTTTCATTTGATATTATTCCATCAGCACTAATTGATAATTTAGTTATTTATAAAACGGCATCTCCTGAATTAAGAGCTGATTTTGGAGGCGGAGCTGTCTATGTAACAACTAAAGATATTCCTGAAAAAAGAATTTTCAATATTAATATTTCAACACAGTATAACTCTTTAACAACATTTAAGCCATACAAAGATTACAATGGCGGTTCACTAGATTTTATTGGATTAGATGATGGAACTAGGGCTCTTCCTAAAGGCCTTCCGTCAGAAGAAGATAACTCCAAACCAGTAAATCAAACTACTTTAAAGCAAGTTGAACATACCAAACTATTTAAAAACAATTGGGGTGTAAATGAAAATGCTTCACAAACACCTGGCTATGCCATGCAGCTTATGTTTGGTAACAATTTCAAGGTTTTCAATAAAGAATCAGGAATTATCGCTTCAGTTTCACTCAACAACACACCTAAAACTTATATGATGCAAAGGTATACATATGAAGGATCAGATTTGAGACCTTTTAGGTCTTATGATGACCAAAGTAGTGAGAAGAATTACCTTACAGGAATCATGCTTAATATGGCAACCAAACTTAACTCTAATAACAAATTATCATTTAAAAACATATTAAATATCAATGGTGAAGATTTGTTAATTGATAGACATGGTACACAAAATGATGCTGGCGTATTATTATATGAAAAAGCTAGTGCCAGACAGTTTACAACCAATACTTTTTATAGCGGTCAGTTAAAGTTAGAGAATTACATCCCATCCTTAAAATTAAAGTCTAATGTTACTTTATCTCAAAATAACATTAGCCGAGAAATGCCAGACCAAAAAAGACTTCTGTATACCTCATCTAATGATACAAACTTCAGTGTAGCTATTCCATTCGGATCACCCAATCCAATTTCGTCTGGTATAACATCTAATAAATTAAGTGAAGATGGTAATGTAATTGCCATAGACTTATCAAGACAATTTAAACTGATGAATATTCGACCAACGGTTAAGGTTGGATTTTATAATTCAACAAAAAACAGAACATTTAATAGTAGAGCATTTGGATGGAGTACAGGTAAATTCAATCCTGATTTAGACATACTTCCACCCAACGCCATTTTTAATGATAGTAACATAAGCAAAGACAGGTACTTCTTAAGTGAAATTACCGGTGGGCAAGACAAGTATACAGCCAATTCATTACTAAGAGCCTATTATATCTCATTTGACCATTATTTATTCAAAAGATTCCGTTTAAACTATGGTCTACGTTATGAGAGTTTTAACCAACAATTGATAGCCAGAGAAAAGCCATACAATAATACCTATGAAAATTTCTTTCCTATCGCCAATATAACCTATAACATTACTGAAAAAACCAATTTGAGATTCTCTTATTCTCAAACAACCGTAAGACCTGAATTCAGAGAGATTGCGCCATTCACATTCTACGACTTTATCAATAATTCGTTAACTGTTGGAGATACTGCTCTTAAACCCATCAATATTAAAAACTATGATTTACGCTTTGAATATTATCCAAGTGGTGGACAAGTATTTACACTAACATACTTCTATAAAACATTTAACAATGCCATTGAAAATACATTTGAGTATGGATCGGGAAATAGACTTAGGACATTCAAAAACATCAAAGATGTAAAATGTCAAGGCGTTGAATTAGAATTTAGAGTAAATCCAGGCATTGCCTTATCATTTCCAGAAAAACATTGGTCTAGGTATTTAACATTTAGCTGCAATTCATCAATTATTGAATCAGAAGCAGATCTTTCAAATTTAGGAGTTAGCTCTGGTAGCGATACAAAAAGACCATTACAAGGGCAATCAGGATATTCAATTAATGGAGGTCTATTGATTATGCCACCAAGTAATAAATGGAGTTTAAATGTATTGTATAACCGTATCGGTCGCAGAATTGGAGATGTTGGAGGAAGAAAAGAACTACATATTTGGGAAGTACCTCGCGACTTAATTGACGCCCAAGTAAGTTATACATTCAACAAAAACGTAACTTTGAAATTAACTGCTAGTGATTTATTAAATCAGTATTACATGATGTATAGTGATCTTGATGGAAACGGAACTTATAATGAAGTTAAAGACATTGTAGTTAACAAAGCGAAGTTTGGAACCACCTTTACCTTTGCCATTGGAATAACGCTTTAAAACAAATATTTTAATGATGAAATTAATAAAAAAACCACTACCGCTATGTATGATAGCGGTAGTGTTTTTATTATTAATTATTAGTATAAAAAAAGTTTTCAGTCCTGATATTGGCTTTCATCTTCATGCAGGGCAATGGATGTTAGAACATAAGGAAATACTTAAAAGTAATCTATTTACCTATCCCCTGCTTGATAAATTATATATTGATTTACACTGGATTTATCAAATATGTCTTTATTCAATTTTCAGTATATTTTCTTATAGTGGACTGACTATATTTAACAGTTTTGTTATTCTAACCTCCGTTTTAATTCTTTGGTATGTAATAAAAAAAGAAAGTCCATATAGAGAATATTTGCTGCCAATCTTCATTCTGCTTTTTGCATTAAGTCAGAGCTTTGAAATAAGGCCGCATGTCTTTTCATGGGTATTCTTATCCCTGCAACTTTTACTGATAAAAAAGGTATTAAATAGCAATAAATTATCCCTCTATTTGATTTTTGTAATACAAGTCATTTGGATTAATTTTCATAGTTTAGCCATACTTGGACCAATTGTATTTCTTATATATTTTATCGGAGACTACATCGAAACAAAAAAATTTAATAAACAATTAGTTATAATTGTTTTTGGTTCTATTTTATCTTGTTTAATCAATCCTTGGTTTATAGATGGCTTACTATTTCCTCTTAAACAGTTTGGATTGATTCAGAATAACAATAATTTACAAAATATTTATATTGGAGAGTTCCAATCCCTTTTTAGTGCAAAAAATTTCAAAGAGGATTTACTAAGCTATGGTGGTTTGTTTCCCTTTGCACCAAGTTTCTACATGTATTTGTTCAACGCATTGGCATTATTTAGTATACCAAATATCATTTCGAAAAAGAAATATACTGAATTATTGTTACTTATAGCATTTAGTTATATAGGCATTCTTGCAGTAAAGAATTTCGGATTCCAATTTTTTGCAATTGCGCCAATTATAATTAGTAACTTACCTATCCCAACTTTTATTAGAAACAAATTCAATATGCAGGTTGGGAAAAAGTCAAGCATTAATTTGGTCACATTAAATAAATTTCTGCAATACTATTTTATTACTATCGGCATTATTAGTGTATTATCAATATTCTCGGTCATAAATGGCGGATATTACATTGCTTCAAAACAACCATTTTCATATGGACTGGGCGCAGATAATAATTTATTACCTATTGCACCTTCACAGTTTATTGCAAATAATAAATTAGATAGCAAATGCATTAATTTTTTAGGCTTTGGAGGACAATTGAGTTTTGAGCTAGATAAGCCTGTATTTGCGGATGGACGTTTGGAATTAATGGGAGATTTTTTTAATACATACCTCAAATCATTTGAACCTAATATGTTTCCAAAAGTTTGCGATTTTTATCAAGCCAATATTGCTGTCTTTCCATATGTAAAAACAGGAATGTATGGCAATTGGTGGATATCTATTCTACAAAATAAACAGGATTGGAAACTTGTTTATTTTGATCAACTAAGTGTTATTTATGTTAAAAGAAATGACTATCCAAAAGTACCAGAACTAACAGAAGAAAGAGTCATTCATAATGAGTTTATGCATGAATATAGTGAACAAGAGATTTTCGAAATACTTAATAAAGATACTAAGCAAAACTATTTTTTAGGCTTTGTAAATAGCCTATTTTTCAGCCAACAAAATCAAAATACAAGTGATCAGAATAAGGCCATTTTCTGTTTTACGTGTGGATTCAATAAAGCTGCTTTGAATTTTTCAGCAAGGGCAATTGATAAAAGTACTGTAAAGTCAAAAATTGTATATGAAAATCTATCCCAATATTTTAAAGAAATAGGCAATTTCAATTTATCAAAGAAAATGTTACAAGTAGCCAGATAAAAAATGAAAACACTTAATCTATTGCTGCTTTTCATATTCGTAATGATTATCTCAACTTCATGTCCTAAATAAAAAAATGAATTAGAATCCTAATCCTGTCATAAAAATAGATTCAATAAGTTTTTCTAGGAACATAAATCCTAAACTTAATAGCAATTGTTCAGACCAAATTGTTATAATGAAATGGGGACTTATGATAATTTAATTGCTCAAGCTAAGCCATTAGTAGCAATAGATCTTTCTCAGTCTTTTCACTTTATCAATGAAATTATATAACAAAAATTCATCAAGGTAAAGTGAGCCTATTGGACTCAACTATTAAACAAATTGGATACAGGATTATGGAGTTGCTTTAATTTATTAGTTATCAAAAAATATAATACTATTACTTAAGCTACTTAATCATCTATTCGCATACTATCCAACCATTCATTCATCTCATCAAAGTCTTTAATTCCTGGCTTTTCTTCATTACCTCCTGAAACATTTAGGGCAAAAGGATTATAGGTATCAACAATGTTTTTTGTGTTATATAGGTCTAAGGGTAAGCCCCAAATGATTAAATTATTTACACAAAGCTCTTTCAAAGTATCTCTATCAAAATCATCTTTCCCTGAACTAGAAAATAAATGAAAGGCGTGACAAGTAGCCTTATAAGTTTCAATTTCAAAGGATAGGGAATCCATATCAAATTCATCCAAATCAATTTTCTTAATGAGGGGTATTTGGAAAGTAGATAATTCATCAGGTAGAATTGAATTGAAAATTTCAATAAAATCTACGCTTAACAATTCACTAATATCTTTTATTTCATCAATACTTTGCTCACCAAACTCAGCCACTATAATGGTGCCACTTGTCCATTCAAAGATTTCTTTTGCCTTAACAGGAGGTATATAACTAACATCATTCGTATCAAAACAAAAACCAATATAATCGATTCCAACAGCAGCAGCAAAGCGGGCATCACTCAGGTTGGTTATGTTAGATAATTTAATCTTGCTTGTGTACATGGGTATTCTATTTATCGTTTAGCTGCTTATTGATGATTGACAAGGTTCTAATTGGACTTTTTATATATAGGCACATTGCTACAAGCTTCACCATACATAATACTTTTAACCAAGGGTAAAAGTTTATTGGTGATTTCAACATACGCACTAACAGGAACATTTTGGTCTGAACAACCCTTTACAATGACCCTTTTATCTCTTAATTCTTCGGTATTTATATTAGAGATGGCATCATAAAACAAGGTACTTTCTAATGATTGTAAATCACCAAAAACATACCTATTAGCAAAAGGCTGAATAGCCTTTGCCAATAGCATATAAGCCCAAGTGGGAACTATGGCATCAGTGGAACAAATAAAGGCAATATTTTGACCTTGATATTGGCTCCAATCATGTGTTTTTATGTATTCGCGGAAATCTTTTTCCTTTAATATCATTTCTCGAAATAGCAATGACTTTATATCAAACAAAATTCTATGCCCAGGATGATGCAAGGTTTCCAAATCAAAGGTAACCAAACCACTGTTGAGTACTTTATTCTCTATTTCCAATTGATCTTCCATAAAACAAATTACTTTATTTCACTTATCTTTATTGTATTGGTTCTAGACCTTTCGATGATGGGCATGCTAGCTGTATTGATTATAATATCACCTGTATGAACATAACCATTAGCAGCAAGTGTATTATTTACATCTTGAATACTATCATCTGTGCTTTCAAAACCGCGATATAAAAATCCTCTAACCCCCCAAACCAAACTCAATGTATTTATCAAACGAGGATTTGTAGTGAAGATAAAAATGTTTGCTTTTGGGCGATATGATGAAAGTCTATAGGCAGAATAGCCTGAAAATGTCATACCCACAATAGCTGTAGCTTTCATATGATCTGAAATTCTAACTGCAGTAAAACAAATCTCATCAGAAAAGAAGGTACTTGAATTTAAATCAGGTCGTGTGCCTTTAAAATAGGGGGCATTGGTTTTGGTTTCCACTTCAAAAATCGTCTTACGCATAGCCCTAACAGCCAAATGAGGATAAGCACCTACGGAGGTTTCAGCACTTAACATAACCGCATCAGCACCATCCATAACAGCATTGGCCACATCATTCACTTCAGCCCTGGTTGGAACAGCACTTGTAATCATGCTTTCCATCATTTGCGTTGCAATAATAACGGGTTTAGAAGCTTCAATACACTTTTTAACAATCATTTTTTGAATGACAGGAACTTGTTCCATTGGCATTTCAACACCCAAATCGCCACGCGCAACCATAACTCCATCCGTTACCGCAATAATTTTATCAATAAATTCAACCGCCTCTGGCTTTTCGATTTTGGCAATCACTCTAGGCTTCCAATCATTCAATTCGATAATATTTTTCAAGAAAATAACATCAGCTTCCGTGCGCACAAATGAAAGTCCAACCCATTCTACTTTATTTTGAATCCCAAATTTCAAGTCGTCCAAATCTTTTTGGGTCATACTAGGTATCGACAGTTTGGTATCTGGAAGATTAAATCCTTTTTTATTTGAAAGCCAACCACCCACAATTACCTCAGCTTTAATAATATTCTTTTTGTTTGTTTCGGTAACCCTTAACTCTAGTTTTCCATCATCTAGAAGGATACGTTCACCTTTAGCAACATCCTTTGGAAGTGAATCAAAGTTTATATAAACCTTATTCGCAGTTCCAACACATTTTTCGGTGGTAACATCAATTATCTCTCCTTTTATCAACTCAACTTTGCCATTTTCCATTTCGCCAACTCGCAGTTTAGGACCTTGTAAATCCAAAAGCATGGCGACATTGGTTCCTAAATCTTCATTTAATTGATTAATGGTATCTATGATTTTTTGGTGATCGTCATAGCTTCCATGAGAAAAGTTAAGCCTACATACGTCTACTCCTTCCTCAAATAATTGTTTTAAATTTTCATAGCTGCTGCAGGCAGGACCCATTGTGGCAACAATTTTAGTTCTGTTGAATTCTTTTCTGATTTTGGAAATTGATATATTGTCTTTCATGTCAAATGATACTTTATCATAACTTGCGTTTAGGTAACAAACCGACCAAGTCAAATGAGGCTGCAAGTTAAGAATTTATGTACAAGTGACAACGTAAATAATTAATAAATTTAACTTTAAAACACAAAAACAAAAATATAAATGTTTCATAATCAATATTAAAAACGAACCAAATGACAAATGGTTTAGAAAATTAATTTCGTTTAATATATTTACGACTTAAATGATAAAAATATGAAAAAATTCTTCACAATTATTGCTGTAGTTGCAAGCATGCTTGCATTTACTTCATCAGCTAAAGCTGATGCTTACACAATTGATGACAATGCTGTTGAAGCAGCATTTCAAGCAAGTGTTTCTGCTCCTATTTCTATGGATGTAATCAATGCTGCAATTCCTAGTGGTGTTAACAATGAAGCTAAAGTATCTGGTAGTTCAAATGCTGTTGTTGCCTTCGTTTTATGTTGGTTTTTAGGCACACTAGGAGTTCATCGATTTTACATGGGTACTGCTGTGTTAACAGGAGTTGGCTATATATTAACTATTGGTGGTTGTGGTATTGTAACAACTATTGATTGGGTAGTATTACTTATCGCTCTTATTCAAGGTGGTGATGTCAGCAAATATGAAGACAACACAAAATTCTTTATGTGGTAGAAAACCACAAACTGATAAAAAAACCGAACTTAACGTTCGGTTTTTTTTATGGCATTTCTAAAATAATATTTTTTACATTGGACTTAAAGTCGGAATAAAATTGCTCATTGTAACGCAAAACTGCTGTTTCAGCATACCCCATTCCTCCTTCATAAAACATATATCCCACAAAAAACCCAGAAAATAAAGCAGTTGCATAATAGCCGTTAAATAAATTATAGGTACCCCAAGATAAACCTGTAAGGATAAGGCTAGCATTTAGTATTCCATGAAGTCGCTCTCCAGCATAAAACTGACCGCTTCCTGGAGCGAAAGTCGACAATCTCATAGCGGTTTTAACATTTTTAGCCTTGTATTTTAGTACTATTTCATACAAAGAATCAACATTATAGTTTAATTTCCTTGTTGTTGAAAATTGTTTAAAAAACTCTTTGGCTTGCATCCAATGCCCATTTTCATTATTTACCAATACCGCTAACTGAAGCACGCCATTCAAACGCTTATCATCTTTAAAAAATGAAAATAGTTTTTGGAGAGCAAGATCAGATTCAGCGAAATTATTGTTTAAATAATTTATTAATGCAAATTCATAGAGATATGCAAACTTCAAAGAATCACTCATTGAAAGTTCGTCCATTCGGTACAATGTTTTATAGGCATCTACGAAATTTTTTTGACTTTTATAATTTACATATTTATTAAACAGCAATTGATTTTTAAGCAGTAAATCTCCATTAGAAAACACCTCATACTCTAACTGTAAAAGGCTTTCAGGGTTTGATGCTTGTTGGGCACTAGTACCTAAAATAGTTGCGTAAAGCAAGGTGCATATTAACAATAACTTCATCCTTTATTTTTTTTTTCATCAAACTCGAATATCTGTTGGAAGCTAGGGCACTCCCCCAAATGTTTCCTCCATAAAACAACCCGAAGACTGTTCCAAAAAAATAAAACCTACCTGAGTTTAAACCGGCCAATCTGTAATTTTCAAAAGCAATAAACCCAAAAACAGAGGTCTGCAAAAATCCTGATAAGCCCTCATAGGGTTTCTTTGCATAGGCCTTACCCAATCCCGGAATTATTGCACTCAAGCCACCACCAATAAATGAGGATTTATATTTTAATTGCTTAGCCTTGACAGAAATCACTCCCAGATTTTCACAAACAAGACTTAACAAATAAGAATCCTTATTTTTTATCAATCCCAAAACACTATCCGATTTGCTTATTTTTTTTTCAAGCATGTAAATTGAAGCATGATAAATATTTTTCAAGTCGTTTATAAGTAAATCGGTGGTATCAATCAAACCTAAAAATTGTCTAGCACTGTCAAACTCGTTTTTATAAACAAAACAAAATGCCACTTGAAATTTATCCTTTTGGTTCAACTCACCTAATTGATGATAATAAGCGATGCTAGAATCTATCTTTTTCTCATTAAAATAAATGTCGATTAACTGATGTAGAATAGTTTCTTTTTGTTGAACATCGGCATCTTTTAAGTTCAACTGCAAATAGTTTTTAGCCTGTCCATTTAGCTTTTCATTAATCAAGTAATTAGCAAAATTAAAGTCATATTTAATTTGGGCAAAGACATTATTTAATATACCCAACCAAATCAGCAAAATGATTTTAGTGATGTTCATAGATATATTTGTACTGTGATATAGGGTCAGATACTCTTGGATTGCTAAAATCTGTAATATCAAATGCACTGATTCGAGTGCATCTTTGTAATCTATCTGCTGTTAAAAATAAACCTTTAACCAGACCATATTCTTTGATACACTTTTTGCTAAATTCAGAACAAGATGGATTATAAATACAACTTGCATTTATTTGGCTAGAAATTACATTTTGATAAACAAATAACAGGCTAGAAAAAGTAAGGTTTATGGGATTAATTTTATGAATGAAGGACTTTCTTTGCGATTTGTTTAATGGGGTATAAGCCCTGCCCTTCTTCTTTTTATGGTATGTTTTAATTTCTGCTTTATTCTTTATTAGCCCAATATCACTATTTGATAATTGCGCTCTAGTTGATTCACAGTATAATAAAACACAAAACAAAAATAATATTGAAATCCTCATTTGATTAACTTGGCATTTGAAGGAATAATAAAATCAAAATAGCTATTATTTGCTTCGTTATTTAACTTGATATTTGAATAGCTTGTCTTCTCTATACTTGAATCACCTTTATCGTTAAAATAAATATTTGTAATCGTTTCAGGAAAACTCAAGTTATAGAATTTCTTGTAATTATAGTAGTACGACTTCTTGAGCACTTTGGAATTTGGGCCAATGAACTTTATATAAACTGGAACATTCTGCTTGAATACCAATTCTACCGATGAGAAATATTTCATATACTCTACTGAAGGAAGCCAATTAGTAATTAGATATTCTTTATCAATTTTAGATGAGTTAAGTTTAAAACCTAATGCCTTTAGTCCTAAATCATTTGAATTTCCATTCAAGAAATAGTAGATGGAGGAATTTTCGGTACTGTAGGTATAATTAAATTTTTGAGCAACCGTATTTTCCTTAGGATTATAAATATTTAAATCCCCCTTGGTATTATTTATAACCACAATATCTACTGGGTGATTAAACTTGGTAATCATTCTACCACTTTGTTGAAAGTATATTGAAGCTTTAACTTGTGTAAGCTTACCCGCCTCAGTCTTTCTTGTGTCCATATCCATACTTATTTTCTCTAAAGTATTTTGATGAATATGAAACCCAGAAATCAAAAAAAAGGTTGTAATACCAACCAACCCAATGAGTGATAATATTACAACCTTCTTCATATTATTATTTTGCAAAATTAACTGATCTTCTCTCTCTGATAACCGTGATTTTAATTTGACCTGGGTAGGTCATTTCAGTTTGGATACGAGTTGATAGGTTCAATGAAATAAGTTCTGCTTGTTCATCACTTATTTTATCGCTTTCTACCATCACACGTAATTCACGACCAGCTTGAATCGCAAAGGCTTTTTCAACACCATTAAAACTCATCGCCATATTCTCAAGGTCTTTCAAGCGCTTCATATAGTTTTCACTATCTTCGCGTCTTGCGCCTGGTCTTGCACCACTGATGGCATCACAAGCTTGAATGATTGGCGAAATCATTGACGTCATTTCTACCTCATCATGATGCGCACCAATAGCATTAACTACTTCAGGATGTTCTTTGTATTTCTCAGCCAATTTCATACCTAACAATGCATGTGGTGTTTCAGCATCGTCATCAGGTACTTTTCCAATATCATGCAACAAACCTGCACGTTTAGCTAATTTTACATTTAAACCAAACTCAGCTGCCATGGTAGCGCACAAGTTGGCTACTTCACGGCTATGTTGCAATAAATTTTGACCATAACTCGAACGGTAACGCATTCTACCAACCATTCTTATCAATTCAGGGTGCAAACCATGAATTCCTAAATCAATAGCAGTACGCTCACCTATCTCTACAATCTCTTCTTCAATTTGTTTTTTTGTTTTGTTTACTACCTCTTCGATACGAGCAGGGTGAATACGACCATCAGCCACCAAGCGGTGCATTGACAAACGAGCTATCTCGCGTCTGATAGGATCAAAACAAGATAGGATGATTGCTTCTGGAGTATCATCGACAATAATTTCAACACCAGTAGCTGCTTCTAAAGCACGGATATTTCTACCTTCTCTACCAATGATTCTGCCTTTCATTTCATCATTATCAATATTAAAAACTGATACCGAATTCTCAATGGCATGCTCAGCTGCTGTCCTTTGAATAGTGCTTAGAACAATTTTCTTAGCCTCTTTGCTTGCTGTTAATTTTGCCTCGTCAACAATCTCTTTAATACGACTTAATGCTTCAGTTTTGGCTTCCTCTTGAAAAGTTTCAACCATTTGATTTTTAGCCTCTGCTGCTGTTAGTCCTGCGATTTTTTCGAGTTGTTTAACTTGATTTTGAACTATTTTATCAACCTCAGATTGCTTGGATTTTACCGTTTCTAATTGGCTATTCAAGGACTGCTTAACTGTATCAAGTTCTTGGTCTTTTTTAGTAACTGCATCCGTTTTTTGCTTCAGCGTGTTTTCCATTTGCTTCAGCTTGTTCTCGTTTTGAATGATTTGTGCATTGCGAGATTGCACTTCTTTTTCGTGTTCGGCTTTAAGAGACAAGAATTTTTCTTTTGCCTCAAGCATTTTGTCTTTTTTTGTAATTTCAGCTTGGGTTTCGGCATCTTTTATTATTCTGTCTGCTTTGCTTTTTAACATGCTATTGTTCAGCACAAACATGGCAATAATACCTCCTCCGAATGCTAACATTACAAAAATTACTACTAAGTAAATTTCCATTATGGTTTAAAATTAATAAATGATACAAAGTTTACAATGAAATGATATCATTTGTAAACACAACAATTGAAGTTGTAAGTGAGGCCTTAGGTAGTTTGTACGTCTTTCAGTAGCTCATTTAACTGAGCCAATTGGGTTTCTATTTGCTTATTCTCATTATTCAATTGAGCCATAAGCTTTTCATATTGTGTAGCGATTTCAATGGCAAACATGGCCAGTCCGTCCTGATTATCGCGTAATGAAAACTGCTCGGCATAGCTTTGCAATTTATCGTTCACCAATTTGCCTGCTGCTCTAACCATTTCCTCTTCGTCAACATTGATTTCAAGGGGATAGATGCGCCCGGCTATATTTATATTTACTGATAGTTCGTTCAACTTATTAAGTCCTTAATCGCTTAACAACCTGATACACTCATCGAGCTCTCGGATATATTGGTTAATTTTTAATTTTAACTCTTTTTTATCCTCGCCCGTTGAATCTATTTCACTGGCAATTTTAAGCAATTTATTCTTTTCTGCTAAATTGGCAATGGTATTTTTATGTATTTCTATGTTTTGTTCAAGTTCTTGCGTGTGTTTCAGGGCTTCTAAATATCTTTTTTTTAGCTCATCGCGCTCTTTTAGCAGTTTTACCACTTTCAGTTCGATATTTAAAAAAATATATTTGGTATCTGAATCCATGCATTCAATAAAAATTTTTACTATTTAAAAGGTTGAAAATAATATCTATCCCCTCAAAACAGCACCAACTTCTTTTTCGTAGTTTTTGATCAGTTTTTGCATCACCATATCAATAACCTCATCAGTCAAAGTTTTGGTTTCATCTTGTAAAATAAAACTCAAGGCATAACTCTTTTTACCTTGCTCAATTTTATCGCCCTTGTATACATCAAAAACATTTACTTTTTTAATAAGTTTATTTTCTGATTTCAAGGCAATTTTCTCCAACTGCTGGTATTTAACACTTTCATCAATTAACAAAGCTAAATCCCTGCGAACAGAAGGAAATACTGAAACAGGCTGCAACTTAAATTTCTCTTGTTTGCTTAATTCTAATAACAAATCAAAATCAATATCCGCAAACCACACTTCGGTATCAATATCAAAAGGTTTTAGTAAGTTTGATTTCACTGATCCGAAGCTAACAAGTGTTTTATTTTTTACCACATAACTGCTTGCATAATCAAGACTTGTATTCTCATTGAATGCCAATTCATATTTGCTAATTTTAGCTTTGTGCAACAACATTTCTAATGATGCTTTCAAAGTAAAATAATTAACATCATCGCCTTTGGTATTCCAACCTTCAGGTTCTTTTCGCCCACAAATAGCTATCATCAAATGGCTTTGCTCATTGGCAATACTGCCTTTTGTTTGTTGTCTATTGTCTGAATCAAACTTAGTATAAGTTTTACCAAATTCATAAAACTTCAAATCCAAGTTTCTACGGTTACGATTGTATTGAATGGCTTCGAGCATACTCGGCAACATGTTCATACGCATCACATCCAAGTCACTACTCAATGGATTTAGAATTTTGATGGCTTGCTCCAATTCAGCTTCGCTATAGTATCCAAATTTAGTGAGTGTATTTGTAGCAATTTCGTTAAAATCATTTGCACTTAAATAATTGGCCAATGCGTTTTTCAATTTCACCTTGGTTTCTGTTTCGCTGAATGCCATGGTTGACTTAATATCATTGCCAATCTCAATATTATTTAAACCATAGATACGCAAGATCTCTTCTGTTACATCCGCAGGGCGGGTGACATCCACACGGTAGGGCGGCACTGACAAAGTCAATAAATCTCCTTTGGCTTCAATCACCACAATTTCCAATGCTTTTAGGATATTTAGCACGCGTTCGCTTGGAATTTCTTTACCAATCAATTCATTTGATTTACTTAGCGAAAATTCAATCTTTGTATGAGCAATAGGTGTTGGGTACACGTCAATAATTTCGGATGTAAGTTCACCACCTGCAATTTCTAAAATAATTGAAGCCACTCTTTTGATGGCTCTAATAGTCATATTTGGGTCGGTGCCTCTCTCAAATCTAAAACTCGCATCTGTACTTAATCCATGAGCCTTAGCAGTTTTGCGAGTGGATACCGAATCGAAACATGCACTTTCTAAGAAAATGTTTTTGGTATTTGCAGATATACCCGAATCCAAGCCACCAAATACCCCTGCCAATGCCAATGGATGCTGAGCATCGCAAATTAAACATTCATGTCCTTTTAGGATTCGTTCTACTTTATCTAGGGTAGTAAATTTGGCTCCCTCTGTGGCTTTTTTCACTACAATGGTGTTGCCCACAATTTTATCTGCATCAAAAGCATGAAGGGGTTGACCCAACTCATGAAGCACATAATTGGTAGCATCCACAATATTGTTGATTGGGTTTAGTCCAATGGCCTTTAAACTATTTTGCAACCAATCAGGAGAAGCCTTCACTTCAACACCTGAGATGCTTAGTCCTGTATAACGTTTACAACCCTCAGCATCATCAATCTTAATCATTATTGGCTGATTGTTGCTAGCAGCTGGCAATTCGTAATTATTAATTCTTAATTCACAATTCGTAATAGCTTTTAAGTCACGCGCTGCACCTAAATGACTAGCAGCATCTCCCCTATTGGCGGTTAAGCCAATTTCAAAAACAGCATCTGTATAAACTGGGAAATAAGCAGAAGCAGGTTTTCCTACTTCATAAATATCTGGTAAAATCAAAATACCGTCATGGCTTTCGCCCAATCCTATTTCATCTTCAGCGCAAATCATACCTTCGCTCACTTCGCCTCTAATTTTTGATTTACTAATTTTAAATGGCTCACCATTGCTAGGATATAGAGTAGCTCCTACTGTGGCGACCAATACTTTTTGACCTGCTGCTACATTAGGTGCACCACACACGATTTGCTTGTCTTCTCCAATACCAATATCCACCTTACACACACTTAATTTATCAGCATTGGGGTGCTTTTCTCTTTCTTTCACAAAACCTACCACTATGCCTTCCAAGCCACCTTTAAGACTTTGGTAATGCTCTAAATGCTCCACTTCCAAACCACACCCTGTAAGCATACTGCTTACTTCATCAGCTGTGGCATCCAGTGCTATCAGGTCTTTTAACCAATTGTATGATATCTTCATGTATTATTCACGCTTCCTAATCTGCTAGAAACTGTGGGCGAAAATAATAAAATTTATGGAAGCTTACGCCTCTGGATTGGTCGCTTTGAAAGCAGCAAAAAAAATCCTTGTGAGTTACACACTAACAAGGATTTAAATAAAGATGAAGAATCTTACTTTATTATCTGAAACTCCACCCTACGATTTCTTTGACGACCTTCAGCTTTTTTGTTATCTGCCACTGGTTTTTTGGAACCAAATCCCATAGCAAACAATCTTGGCTTATCAACTCCTTTTGAAACCAGAAAATCTCTAACAGCATTTGCCCTTGTTTGGCTCAACTTCAGATTGGCTGCAGCTTTACCTACATTGTCAGTAAATCCCGAGATTCTTAATTTGTATTCAGGTTTGGTGCTAAGCAATTCAGCCAATTCAGTTAAACTTTCTAATGAACTCGCTTTTATTTTTGAAGTACCTGTTTCAAACTCAAGGTTACTAAATGCTTCATTAATAACTTTCTTTTCTTCAACTGTTAACACAACCAAATTAGTATCTACCACTGCAGGGCAGCCTTGATTGGCAGCAGTACCAAACTCTTGAGGGCATTTATCCTCCTTGTCCATTACCTCATCTCCATCAGAATCAGGGCAACCATTTAAGCTAGCAGGACCTTTTTCAAACATACAAGAATCAAGCTTATCCATTACGCCATCTTCATCTATATCTGGGCAGCCTTTAAATCTTTTTAATCCTCTCTCTGTAGGGCATTCATCGTCCATATCAAGAATGCCGTCACCATCGGTATCAGGGCAACCTTTGTTGGCTATGCTTCCAGGTTCTTTAGGACAAGCATCCTCATTGTCCATGATACCATCACTATCCGAATCAGGACAGCCATCAAATTTAGCTAATCCAAATACACCAGGGCAATTATCGTATTTATCTGCAATGCCATCTTTGTCTTTATCTGGGCAACCATTTAATCGAACACTTCCAGAATCATTCACACAAGAATCTTTGTAATCAGCAACGCAATCTTTATCTGCATCAGGGCAGCCATTGGTACAACGTTTTCCTTTTTCCTTCACACATTCATCTTTATCATCAGAAATACCGTCTTTATCGGTATCAGGACAACCTTTCATTTCTATGCTGCCATATTTTTTCCAGCATTTGTCCTTTTCATTAGGTATTCCATCTCCATCTCTATCTGGGTTGCGTCCAAAATTCCAGTTAATACCTGTTCTCACATTTATGAACTTAGCATCATCATAATTTATTGCGGCTACCAAATTATCGCTAAACAAATAAGTTTGGAAAGTGCCTAGGTTTAATGAGAATCCAAGACCGGCATTATTAAAGGTTTTGTTATAGTAAGTTCCGCTTACTCTAATATCCATTATCGACCAAATTTTCTTGGTAAAAGCCAAGCTTAAGGCAGGGTTAAACTGCTTGGAACCGAAATTATTGAAGAACACAAAATCAAAGGTATTGTTATAGTTAAAGGCATATTGAGCACCTAAATATAGCTTGGCATTTAGGTAAGTTGTATAAGCTTCATTAGACTCTTTAGGAACAAAAACTTTTTGCTTTAAAGAGTCTGTTAATTCATTAAGCCTGTTATTTATAAAATCTTTATTATTTAATGAATCAATGCTAATATCCTGCCCTTTATAATTAAAGACAGTAGTTGGCATATTAAAAGAGTTGTTATTTTTATTCCAATTGATATAACCCAAATCAATCAAACTAGCCGAAAGAGAAGTATGCTGATTAAACTTATAATTAGCTCCCATATCAATACCCCAACCTGATCCAGAAACAATACCGCGGTTACTAATATAACTCATGATATCTCCAATGCTGGCATTATACCCAGTAGGGGCTTTTTGTCCATTATTGCTTGCTCCGAACACCAAATCATTGATATTTCCAGCTTTTCTAAAATCTTCCGCACCAGCAGTATTTGCTTTAAAACCAGCTTTCACGTACAACGAATCCGAATTGGTTGATAACTGCAAAGTGCTTTCCTCAACATTCGCATTAAACAATCCTTGGAGGTATTTTAGTCGAATACCAACGCTTAGTTTTTTGTTTATTTCTCGGGTATAACCAATATGATAAGCAGTCCACGCGGTAGTATTAAAATCCAAATTACCCAAACTTATTTGGCGGTTTAATGAATTTTGAAAAAAGGTTGAACCTTGCGTTAGACCAAATATATCCTTAGGCGGACTTCCATAAAAATCAAAATTAAGTTGGGCACCAAAACTGAAGTAATTTTTCTTAATGGCGAATCCTACAAATAATGGGTCGAATACAAAAGAAATACCGGTGTTGTTAAACGACAAATTATCATCTCGAACAATGCGCTTGATGGTTGAATCTGGATTTTCGCCTTTATTAAAAATATCGTTTATGGTCATATTAGGCGACTGTGCACTGAAATATATTCCAGGTATACCAACAGTAACATTTGCCTGGGGACGTATTCCAGGGTTAATTAAATTGCTTTGACCTACATTTCTAAAATTGTAGAGGTTAAGATTGGTTTGTGATTTAACTATGCTAATAAAGCTCAGGAGTAATAATGATATATAAAGTTTCTTCATGGTTTATAATTAAAAAAATGGTACAAAAAAATTATTGAAC
Organism: Chitinophaga pinensis; assembly: GCA_945870425.1. Lineage (GTDB taxonomy): Bacteria > Bacteroidota > Bacteroidia > UKL13-3 > UKL13-3 > RGVD01. The sequence goes on from CAMBSD010000001.1 coordinate 26,130, forward strand.
GCTAACCCTTCCAATAATTCCCAAACTTATTTTCAAATCATAATCACTGTAAATCCTTACTACTTTGCCTCCTTGGTTTTCGGTGGCCAAAGTAGTAACCAATTTTATTTTATTCACTTTGTTTGTATTCAATGTAGCAATGCGGGCTTCATTAAAAGGTAATTCAAATTTAGAAATACCTCTTTGCACGGTTCTGCCATTGGCATCTGTAATAGAACTCATCAATAAATTATCTACTACCACTGAATCTACTGCCTTATTTGCAGTATCTAAAAACACCATATTGATTTTGGTTCCAAATGGAAATCCATTGTCAACCCTAGCCATAATAGAGGCTTGCTTGAAATTGTTGAACACATCCAATCCAAATTCAAAAGTGTCTACCAAGGTTAAATTATTTGCATAAAATCCAGCAGGCAAATCCATTGACATATTTACACTCAAAGCCGATTTAGAACTAATGTATTGTGTTTCGCTAGGTGAATGCCCAACATTGGTTAATACATTTCCAGAACATGTTATTTTATTTGGTGCCAAGGCAACAAAATCAACTATTTTAGAGTTCGTTTTATCAACGACTTGGGTGGTTTTCCTTGTTTCACTTGAAGTACCTATATCTATAACTTGTGGGTAAGCCAACTCAAATGAAGGCATTTGCATAGGTTGTGTTTTTTTAGAATTACTATTACTACCTATAAAATCATAATTAAACTTTATTGGCACACCAATAGATGAATAAATATCTAAGGCCAATTTAGGATCATCTAATTTCAAACCTTCCGAAATTTTATCAAAGAAAGAAATATCAATTGGCTGTATACTATCACCTGCTACTTTTATATCACCAAAGTAACCTTCAGCGTAATCAACTGAAATACCCGATGTTAAAACCTGTAAATCCACATAGTTTGAAGAATCAAAATTTTCAATGTTATTAGAGGGTAGTAATTTAATGGTATAAGCTATTGGTAAATTATTGTATGGTTTTAAGGTATTTCTGGTTAAATCAAATTGCACCCCACTTATATCTATGGAATCAAGAATAGAATTATTTGGCCCAGTTGTAGGAATGGAAATATTTTGTGATGGAAAAGTATTACCATTCTTTGTAGCATTAGGAAATGAAATGGAGAGTTGAATATCGGTACTAACTGTAGATTTAGCGACAAATCTCAAACTTCCATTAGTTATTTTCAACTTCCTTATTTGCTGAGTTAGGTCACTTGTAGTCAAATCCAGATAAGTACTTTGGCTTGTGACGTCCTGAGAGGGAAAAACAGCAAATCCAGAAATGGCTTTCAATTGACGTCCAAACATAGTAATTATAATAGAGTCATTAGAATTAATGAAAACAGGTGTGACACTTGAAGCAGAGTTATAAATAGGCATGGTATATCCCATGTCACTGCTTATTTGCTTATTGTTGATTTGAATTGAATCAGATTTTACAGTGCCTTTTAAAATATTCAAAAAGTTAAATGTACCTAATAAAGTTTGAGTAGGAGTTAGATTGTACAAATTCAATCTAATTTGATTGATGTTAACAGGAAGCTTATTGGTAATGCTTAAAACCAACCAACCTTTAGAAAATTTGATAGAGCTAAACTCACTAATAGAACCAAACGAGGTAACATTGCTAATATTTTCATTAACAGCAGGGAATACATTGGTGGTATTTTCTATCAAATTGAAATTTGCTTTAACAGCAGGACTAAAGCCTTGCGACAATTCACCTAAGGTCAGCTGCTTTCGAGTGGTCACATCATCAATAGAAATTTCTCCTATTGACTTATAAATGGAGGTACCGGATTGTTGGTCCAACTTAAACAAATCGCCTAAGTTGTAATTAATAATACTGTCTTCTCTTATAGTAAATCTGATTAAACCATCATTATCTGTTTTGATATTTTCAGGATTATTTTTGGTTAAATCCTTGATGCCTAGCGTAGCATTAACGAGTGGTATACCAAATTCGGGGTTAGGGGTATATCCATTGAATTTATTAAAATCAAGGTTGTCTTTCTTACAAGCAAAAATGAAACAAGTAAAAGAGAAACACGCAAACCAAAGTATATTTTTTTTAATTTTCATGACATTAAAAATTAGGGTTACAATATACGAAGCTAAATTAATTAATTAACTATTTTTCTTGAGATTACATAAAAAAGCCCTTACATTTCATGTTTGAAAATAAGGGCTTTGAGATTTATTTAACTCTATTTATTGATGAATTGACCAATAAAATTGGTGTTATAAATATAAGAAGATATTATCTCAATATTTCTCTTGAAATAACAATACGTTGTACTTCACTTGTACCTTCATAAATTTGGGTAATTTTGGCATCACGCATCAATCGCTCTACATGGTATTCTTTCACAAAACCATATCCACCATGGATTTGCACTGCCTCAACAGTTGTGCGCATAGCCACTTCAGAAGAGAAAACCTTTGCCATAGAACTTGCCATAGCATAATCTAGATGATTGTCCTTAAGCCAAGCAGCTTTTAAGCAAAATAAGCGCGCTGCTTCAATTTCTGTAGCCATATCAGCCAATTTAAATTGAATGGCTTGGTGATGCATAATTTCTTTACCGAATGCTTTTCGTTGTTTCGAATAAGCCAAAGACAACTCATAAGCACCGCTTGCTATTCCCAGTGCTTGCGCAGCAATACCTATACGTCCACCTGTAAGAGTTTTCATAGCGAACTTAAATCCAAAACCATCTTCGCCAATTCTATTTTCTTTAGGCACCTTTACGTCAGTAAACATGATTGAATGTGTATCGCTACCTCTGATGCCTAATTTGTTTTCTTTATTTCCAACAGTTACTCCAGGAGAATCCTTTTCAACGATGAAAGCATTGATACCCTTATGTCCTTTATCTACATGGGTTTGGGCAATAACGATATAGTACTTTGCGGTATTCCCATTGGTAATCCAGTTTTTTGTTCCGTTCAAAAGGTAATAATCTCCTTTGTCTTCAGCCGTTGTTCTTTGGCTTGTAGCATCGCTACCTGCCTCTGGCTCTGATAATAAGAAAGCGCCCCAGCATTGACCCGAAGCCATTGGAACCAAATATTTTTGTTTTTGATCTTCGTTAGCAAAGGTTTCTAAACCCCAGCAAACCAAACTATTGTTAACTGAAACAACTACCGAAGTAGAAGCATCTACTTTTGATAATTCTTCCATGGCCAGCACATAGCTAACTGAATCCATGCCGCTTCCGCCATATTTTGGGTCAACCATCATACCTAAGAACCCTAATTCACCCAATTTTTTCACTTGTTCCATGGGGAATTTTTGGTGCTCATCGCGCTCTATTACACCGGGTAATAATTCAGTTTGAGCAAAATCTCTAGCAGCTTGCTGCACATTTAATTGTTCTTCTGTAAGTTGGAAATTCATAACTTGGATATTATAATGCGAATATATTTTTTAATGAATATAAAACAATGACAACTGACTAAAGTTTGTTGGTAGCGAAAATTTCGAGCAATAAATACTGACAAGAAGTATGTTAGAGAGTTGACACAGTATATAAACGAAGCGATTAAATATATTGAAAGGTAAATTATTCTGATTGGGAAGGCGCTAATATCGTGTTTTAAAAAGAATTAAAATTGAAATGTCGGAGACTGAAGCCAGAAAAAATTAAACTCAGCAAATTATCTTTAAACAATGCTATTAAAAAACTATGATAATTATTTGAAAAGCAAACTTGTTTAAATCACCTACCCCAAAGCCTTAATTTCACTTACCAATTGGGTAAGGGCTTTTTTGGCATCACCAAATAACATGCTGGTTTTAGGTTTGTAGAACAATTCGTTTTCAATACCCGCGTATCCTGCTTTCATGCTTCGTTTGTTTACAATCACATTGGTAGCATTTTCTACATCCAATATTGGCATACCATAAATAGGTGAATTAGGGTCGGTTTTAGCAGCAGGGTTCACAACGTCATTAGCCCCTACAACCAATACCACATCAGTAGTGGCAAATTCAGGATTCACTTCTTCCATCTCCACCAATTTATCATAGCTTACATTACTTTCAGCAAGCAATACATTCATATGGCCAGGCATACGACCTGCTACAGGGTGAATGGCATATTTAACCTCTACTCCTTCGCTTTCAAGCAATAATTCCAAATCGTGAACAATATGCTGTGCTTGGGCTACAGCCAGTCCATAACCAGGAACGATGATTACTTTTTTAGCATATTTCATCAAAATAGCGGCATCGCTGGCTGTAACTTCTTTGATACTTCCTGCAAAAGAAGAAGAAGTAGCAGCCTCTCCAGTTGAGCCTCCACCAAAGTTACCTATTAATACATTTACCAATGAACGGTTCATGGCTTTGCACATCACAATGGTTAGCAAGGTACCTGCAGAACCTACTAGAATACCACCTACCAACATTACTTTATTGTCATATAAGAAACCACCGCAAGCCGCAGCCACACCTGTAAATGAGTTGAGCAAAGAAATTACAACAGGCATATCAGCACCACCAATAGGCAATACGAATAGGATTCCATAAAGCAATGACAAGATAAATACGATATAGAACAACTCAATGGTATAAGTTCCATCTCCAAAAATCATCATACCTGAAAGAACAAGGATTACTGCCAACAAACCAATATTAATAAGCTGTTGCATGCCCAATGATTTGTCTTTTACATTTCCGCTCAATTTACCCCAAGCGATGATACTACCTGCAAAGGAAACCGAACCAATTATCAGACCCAATACAATGGTTAGCAAATGACCAGGAGCTACTAAAGACAGGTCTGTATCGCTTAAGTGTCTGAACTCAATAACGGAAATAAGCATGGCACAAGCGCCACCCATACCGTTGAACAAACTCACCATTTCAGGCATGGCTGTCATTTGCACTTTTTTGGCCACTATCCAACCGATGATAGTACCTACGATAAGTGCACCAAAAATGAAACCTAGGTTGTGCAAATGCTCACCCGTTTCTGTGGTGTAAAGAAAAATGGTTCCGAAAATGGCAAGCACCATACCGAATGCTGCAATTAAATTTCCCTGACGAGCTGTAGCAGGGTTTCCTAAAAATTTTAATCCTCCGATAAATGTTACCGAAGCTATTAAATAAATAATTTGTAATATGTGTTGTTGCATGTTTGCTTTTGTTGGATTGTTATTATTGTTGGATTGTCATATTGTTTGATCTATTGCTTAAAGACTTAATTCTAAAAACAACTTAACAGCTAAACCAATCAACTATTTTTTCTTTTTAAACATCTCGAGCATTCTATCCGTTACCACAAAACCCCCTACTACATTCAAGGTTCCTAATACCACAGCCAAAAAGCCCAAAATTAATGATACCATTTGAGTAGCTTGTCCCATTACTATAATAGACCCAATGATAACCACACCATGAATGGCATTTGCTCCACTCATAAGGGGTGTATGCAATACAGATGGCACATGACCTATTAGTTCAATACCAACAAATACCATCAAAATAATGAGGTAAAACATTTCGATGTGTTGTGTTATAAATTCAAGCATAATTTTTTAGTTATTTGAGTTATAAATATTATTCATTTGTTCTTGTAAAACTGGAATTTCTTTTTCTAAAATTTCCCAAAGCAATGGAAAATCTATTATGTTATAATCGTGCACTAGTATGTGACGAGTTCCTGCTATTTGTTTCCATTTAACATCGTTATATTTTTCTTTGGTTTCAGGGTTAATTTTTATACAAGCTTCACCAATTATTTCAACAAGTTTAACCAACGCCCATTTTGCTGCTAAATCGCTTACAAAAGCATCATAATTTAGCTTTACTTTTATCTTGCTAATTTGTTCTATTGCATCTATAATATGGCCTACTCTTTCTTTATCTTTATCCATTTTTTTGAAACACTAACTGCTTGTCTTTTTCAATGTATGGTTTTAATCTTTGCGATAAACCGCCAACAGAAACCAAATCAATTTTCACTCCAATCGTTTCTTCTAAATCCAATTTCATATCTACAAAATCGAATAATGAAATCTTACTTGAGTAATCAATATCTACTAATATATCAATATCATTATAATTAGGTTCATCTCTGGCAAATGAGCCAAAAATATAAACCTTGTTTACTGGTTTATTAATAAAATATTTTTTTATAGTTGATATAATTTCAAATCTATTCATTCGTATTATTTCAAAATCTTACCTTCATGAGTAATTAGCGTTCCTTTGGTAATTTCTTCTTCCATTTCCCATTTAAAGCCATCTTTTGTTGCCAATAAAGCTAATAAATTCTGAATGTTTTTGGCATATAATTCACTTGCATTTTGAGGTAATGTACTTGGCAAATTGCTTTGTCCAACTAAAGTAACTCCATGTTTAACCACCACTTTATCTAACTCACTTAATTCACAATTTCCTCCTTGCTCAACAGCCATATCCACTATTACAGAGCCTAGTTTCATTTGCTTCACTTGTTCTTCAGTAATCAATACAGGGGCTTTTTTACCCATTACCAAAGCCGTAGTTATTACTAAATCCGCTTGAAATAGGCTTTTATTAACCGCTTCTTTTTGTTTTTGTAAATAATCAGCAGAAACCTCTTTGGCATATCCGCCTTCTACTTTGGCGGCTTCAGCATCTTTCACTTCAATGTATTTTCCACCCAATGATTCCACTTGTTCTTTGGTTTCAGGGCGAACGTCTGTTACTTCTACAATGGCACCAAGTCTTTTGGCTGTAGCTACTGCCTGTAAACCCGCTACACCAGCACCGTAAATCAACACGCGGCTTGGGGCAATGGTTCCAGCGCTTGTCATCAACAATGGAAATATTTTAGCCATATGGTTTGATCCTAAAACTACTGCCTTATATCCTGCTAAATTATTCTGAGAACTCAAAGCATCCATGTTTTGCGCACGGCTTATACGTGGTATGGCATCCATACTGATGGCGCTCACCCCTTGCTCGGCTAATTTGGCTGTCAAATCAGGATTAAAAGCATGGTATAAATATGATATGGTAATCGTACCCTTTTTCATCAATGAAATTTCATCCATGCTTGGGGCATTTACTTTCAATACAATTACGGCATTACTAATCAACGCATTTTTATCAGATGACAATTCGCAACCCGCATTTTTGTAAGCTTCATCACTAAAATTTGAAGCATATCCTGCATTATTTTCAATACTAACTTCATAGCCAAGTTTAATTAATGCTTGAGCAACTGTAGGAGAAAGAGCCACACGATTCTCGTTGGCTTTGGTTTCTTTGATAACAACTATCTTCACTTTATGTGGGTTATTAAATATCTGCTAAAGTAAATTTTTTTTTTATTGCGCAATTATTTTTGACAAAAAACATATTTGAAACAGCTCTAAAACAGAAAATTGAAAGGATAATACTAGGGACAAAAACATTTTTTATTTCGAAATATTTCTCCTTACTTTGAATATCAATTAACTAACACATACTTTTATGAAAACCCTGAACAATGTTTTAAAACCCATATTTATTGTGGCCATCATTCTGACAATTGGATTCTCAGGATGCAAAAAGAATTGGTTTAATTTTGAAGAAAACTCAGGTGGAAAGGGAAGTGGAGGTAGCACCAATACGGGTAATATCATTTATGCTAAGGGTACTATAGTTAATTTCGAATGCGGCAAAAGCATTTACAATGATGGCAACAATTTGTGGATCAAATTGGATGATGGTCAAATGTTACAACCATGTGAGCAAACCTTTAAAACCACTGCTACCATTGTGTTACATGATGGAGATAAAGTTGAACTGAAATACCACAAATATGCAGGTAGCATCACAGGATTTGAGTTTTATTGCAAAATAGCCAACTTCAACTACACAAGAGCAAGTATTGATTATATTGGAACAATTGGCACAAGGACCACCACTAGTTGCCCTAATGTAATCATGGCAAAAGATTATGACAAACAAACTAGCGCTAGTGCAAATATGTTAGATGCTAAACTTGTGGGCATGGAGTTGCAGCTAAACATTGGTTATAGTGGATGTTCTAAAAACCCAAAACGATTTGGAATGATTGCTAAATTATTACCAACCGCTGGACCTTTGCCAGTGTATGAAATAAAATTGATAGACAATGCACCTGAAATGTGTATGGCTGCATTTACAGATAATGTATGCTATGATTTGTCGGCACTTAAAAATCTAAGCAATAGCAGTAAAATAAGTGTTGTTATAAAAGGCACAAACACTCAGTTTTCATTGTAGTAATTTATAGTATGTGTTTGTTAAAATCAATTAGCAAACACATACTGCAAAATATTTGCGCCCATTTTTAGTGCTTGTTGACGAATGTTTTCAGGGTCATTGTAGATATCTTGGTCTTCCCATCCGTTTCCTAAATCGCACTCATAAGTATAAAAGCAAACCAATCTGCCTTTGTACATTAATCCGAAGCCTTGTGCGGGTTTTCCATCATGCTCATATACCTTGGGTAAGCCACTGTTCGGAGTCTTGTGTGCTGGGCAATAGCGTAGCTGACTCCGAATAAATAAATGAAAAATGAGTTTGCAACTCATCTATTCTTATAGGTTTCCACCAACAACATTTAACCCCAAGCCCATAAACCACCCCACCACCAAACACCACACAAAAACGAATATTCATACCCATTTTATGGCAATATAAACAGAAATATAACTTGCTTTTGTACAAGTAATTCCCGAACCTTTGTTAAAACTAAAATTAAACCTTCATTATGAAAATAAAACTACTACCATTACTATTTATGTGTTTTATGCTAATACAGAGCTGCGTTAGACCTTACGACCCTGATTGCCCTAAATTCAGCACTAAATACACAACATTAACGCCCGAAGCCATTAAGCAAACACCCTATTTTACCAACCCAGATTTTGATACCATTAGCTATGCAAGCGATAAAGGAGATACTGTAACTTTTGTAAAAACTAAGACCGACACTAGCTGGTATTGCGAAAATGAATACCCAAGTGGACCAGATTGTGGACCTCAAACAAAGTGTTACCAAATACTACATAGTACCTATGCAACTATTAAAGGTAGTGGGAGTTTTGATGTGAAGCATGTCTTACGGACTAACAATTTAGTTACAAATGAAGTTCAAATAACATTCAATGAATTAATTTTTAAGCCAACCGATTATAGAATAGGAACATCAAATGGATCAACATTAGGGGTAACATTTTTTGAGACCATTAATTTAAATAATAATACCTATAAAAAAGTAAATAAATATTATCATGAATTAAACCAATCTGATATGGGTATTTGTTTCATAAATGTTAATTACGGATTAATTAGACTAATAGACATTGAAAATAATTTAACATTTGATTTAATAATAAAATAATTAATTATGAAATACTTATCAATTGTACTGTTCTTTATAATATTGATTACTAAAAATTCATACGCTCAGCCATGCACAGACATAGAAGAACTATTTAGGAAACGACATCAGGTAGATGGTATGACATACGGTCACCCATACACTACCTTCGATAGACACAATGAAAACTACATTGATTTGGATTATACCTTAGAGAAAATTAGGAAAAGAATCATTCAAGAGTCTCCTGACGATGTAAAAGGTCCAATCTTCAAAGCCTATCAAACATTATATTCCAAAGCAGTCGAATCTATGCCTGGCGACAACGGAATGCCAAAAGATGGTATTAGCAACCTAGCCCTTTGGTCTAAAAACAATGCCTTTGTTTTTTTGGTTGGGCTAGATGGAGATGGAAACTATATGGACACACATATCTATTCTGGACACACCACAGCTTCATTCGATAAAAGAAACGAATTTAGAGATCGTGCAGTTAATGCCTTCGACCATTTAATAGGCGAAATAGACAAAGCCCCAACCAACCCTTGGCTGTTGGCTATACCCATTGTTGGCGCTCATGTGTATGCTGCTACTTATTTAAATGACGAACAAGATTATTTAGGAAAAATACAGAACCAGTGCCGCAGCCTCACCCTTTGGCTACAAAGCTATGATTTGATTAAAGCCGAATATGCTTCAAATGATTTACGCTTTGGCATTGCACCACGCTGTAAATGGGGCTTTGGCGACTATGACAGAAACGATTATAACTGTAGCCCACGTAATAAAATGCGACAACTTACCAAAGACTTGTACTATTATAGCAAAGGTAACTTCGGCATTGTAGAACACAAATACGGATGGAAAAAGAACCGCTACTCGACATGTTAGCGCAGCGCATGTAGAGTAACAGATAAAAAAGGATTTGAATCCTCATTACGTCCGTTCATTACTTATAGGTCCCCACCAACAACATCTAACCCCATGCCCAAAAACCACCCCACCCCCATACACCGCACAAAAACAAATACTAATACCTATTTTATGGTTATATAAACAAAAATATAACTTGCTTTTATGCTATTGTATTTTTAATATATGTTAAACACTTAAACACTACATTATGAAAACAAAACTACTGTACATTTCCATTATTAGCTTGCTTTTTATTATACAAGCCTGCAAAAGAACTGAACCCGATTGTGGTGACCTTAGCGATGTTATTACCAACTACAATATTTCTGATGCAGATAAAGCTAAAATACCCTATACCGGCACAGATACTCTAGTGTTTATTAGCGATGCCAATGATACTGCAACCCTTATAGGGCAAGGCAAAAACTCATATTATGAAACTATAAAAACCAATATTAGTGGTGGTGATTGCCCCAGAACAAAAGTGGATAAAAACGAAACAATTGATATTGAATATAGTGGAAATAACAACGATTTGCATACCATCAAGTATAATATCCATAATAGTAAAGACAAAACTTCTATAGAATACTATATTAATAATATATATGGACAAGATTATCCATACTACTTAAATACAACCTCTTTTTATATTGACTCTGTAGCAATACATGGAAAGTATTTTACAGGAACATCAATAATTTTACCTGATGTATTAAATGCTGTATATAACTATAATTATGGATTTCTAAAAATACAGTTTATTGGCGGTAAAACCTGGTATTTGAAACTTTGATAAACAAATTAATATATGGAAAAATTATTTACTGTTTTGTTACTCCTATTAATTTTTAATTCCAAAGTATATCCCCCGCAGTCGCTAGCGTCTCGCTAGTGAACTTATTGATTAGCCTCTGGCTGTTTTCATGATCTTGCCACCACCAACATTTAACCCCATGCCCAAAAACCACTCCATCATCAAACATCACAAAAAAACGAATACTTATACCAATATTTTGGCTGAGTATCAAAAATATAACTTGCTTTTATGCAGGTAATTAATTAATCTTTGTTAAACTTGAATTTATGAAAAAATTAGCTCAACTATTAATATTAATAACAATTTCGACCTTGTTTTTAAGATGTCAAGATAAAAGCAATGTCCATTGTAAGCCTCAAGAGTATTCCTACCTCACCATAACTGATGAGGCCAAAAGCAAAGTGCCATATTTGAAACCGTCATTTGATACTTTGAGCTATGCAAATAATAAAGGGGATACCTTAGTTTTTGCGCGTCAACCTAAAGATAGTAGTTGGTATTGCACACCCTCATATCCAAATACTGACTGCTTACCTGATTACTATTGTTACGAAAATTATGGAGCAAAATATACCTGCATAAAGGGTAATGGTAAGTTTGAGTTCAAGCATGCATTAAAAGCAGAATTAACAGTTGGTTTACCACCAAGTACAAAGGTATATAACAGAATAGTTTGCTTTACTTTTTCTAATATGAACCTTTGGTTAAATGACTATTCTGTAGGTAAAAAGGAATATATATTATATAAATTCTATTACAATAAATAATAAAATTTTTAACGATGTAATATATACTTATAATAATGATAACGACACAACTAGTGGCAAAGGTTATTATAATAGTGAATATGGTTTATTTTCGATTGAAGATAGAGAAAATAATACAAATTGGATTTTAATAAGTAAATAATATGAAAATACCCCCATGCTGGTGCGAGCGTCCGCTCGTTCCAATTAGTAATAGCTATAAATTGTAATGAGCAGAAAATATAAATTTTTAGACCAATCGAAACTCTATTTTGTGAGTTTTGCAACAGTTTATTGGATAGATGTTTTTACGAGAGAGCTATACAAGCAAATCTTAATTGATAGTTTAAAGTACTGTCAGCAAAAAAAAGGATTAGAGATTTTTGCATGATGTATAATGACAAATCATGTTCATTTAATTATTGGTACAGAAGGAAATAAAATGGAAGATATTTTGAGGGATTTTAAATCATTTACCTCAAGAGAATTGAAAGAAGTAATAAAAAACAATATTCAAGAAAGCCGAAAAGAGTGGATGGTATGGATGATGGAACGAGCAGGTAAACTTAACAACCAAAACGCAAATTGGCAGCTATGGCAGCAACACAATAAACCAATTGAATTATTTACATATTCAGTTATAAAACAAAAGTTAGACTACATACATAACAACCCAGTAGAAGCAGGTTTTGTTACAAATGCAATTGATTGGAATTATAGCAGTGCCATTGATTATGCAGGTGAGAAAGGGCTTTTGGATGTAAAATTATTGGACGAATAAATTAATAGGAACCTAACGAAATTTGAATGGAACGAGCGGACGCTCGCACCAGCTAGGGGCAAACATATAGCAAAGCTGAATTGAGAATCACCAATGTTTTAGGTCAAGAAGTCTATATCCAAAGACTAAACAGACCTAGGGACAAAGTTCAAATAGATGGTTCTGCATTGCATGATGGTTTGTATTACTATTCTTTAATTGTGGATGGTGCTGTGAAACTAACTAAGTCCATGAGTGTGATTAGGTAGAATAGTAGGAGCGAATCAAATTTCACCCATAATAATGACATTTGAATTGCTTTCTGAACTAGGGTTGTTACATCGTTATTGGCGTTAAGATACTGAAACAAATCATTACTAATTATTTTGCCACCATAAAATAATGATCAATTAGCAAACACATACTGCAAAATATTTGCACCCATTTTTAGTGCTTGTTGGCGTATGTTTTCAGGGTCGTTATAAATATCTTGATCTTCCCATCCGTTTCCTAAATCGCACTCATAAGTGTAAAAGCAAACCAATCTACCTTTGTACAACAATCCGAAGCCTTGTGCGGGTTTTCCATCATGTTCATGTACTTTGGGTAAACCTTTATCGAAATTATATTTTTGATGATAAATAGGATGAGAAAATGGTAGTTCTACAAAATCGGCTTCTGGAAAAACTTTCTTCATTTCTTTCCTAAAGAATTTATCCAAACCATAATTATCATCTGCATGCAAAAAGCCTCCTCCAATAAGGTAATTGCGAAGGTTTTCGGCTTCTTGTTTAGAGAAAACAATATTTCCATGACCTGTTAAATGAACAAAAGGATAATTAAACAAATCGGCACTACCCACTTCTACAATGTCTTCTTCCGCTTGAATATTAACATCAATGTTTCGTCTGCAAAAGGCAATCAAATTAGGCAATGATGTTTTATTGGCATACCAATCTCCGCCCCCGTTGTATTTGAGTTTAGCTATTTTTATTCCTGCCGGATAATTAAACCCACTTAGAACAATAAACGCGGCAATAAGAGCTGTATAAACTATCTTCTTCATTTCTTAAAATTAATGTTTCAGCACTATTTTATTAGTAAAACACTTGTCAAAGGTATAACATCTAACAATATACAAACCATCTCCAAATTCTGAAAGATCCAATTCATTGTTATTCTCTTCCTTTAAAACAAGTTTACCGGTATTATCAAGCACTTCAATTCTTTCCATTTTCAAATTCCCCATATCTATACGCACTTTGCTAGTTGTTGGGTTAGGGTAAATCAAAATAGAATTAGATAATGAGACTTCAATAATATGAGATACAGGTTTATTTTTACCTATGTATCCACTATCATTAGCAAAGACAATGTATGACTGAAATCCTCTATTGGGGTTACTATTATCAAATAAAAATTCTTTACCTCCAACCAATAAGAAATCGCCATTTGAATTTTGCACAAGCGCTTGAGCTACTTGCCTAGTGCCATCATACCAACCTTGGTTATTGGCAAAATATGTTTGGCCGTTATCATACACATTTGCCCAAAGCATTTTACCATCCTTGTCAACTTTAATGATAGCTGCTGCTTCACATCCTAAATAGTTAATACCAGAATTTATTTTTCGAGTAATGCTTCCACACAATGCATAATTGCCGTCTTTGCATTTTGTTATACTCGTTAAGTTATCACCGTACCAAGGGTTATAAGGGCTATAATATTTTGTCCAAATGGGAATAAACAATGTATCCATTTTTATGAGAAAGGCTTTGTCAGGCGCACCGCTCATAACTGTATCATTACCAACTCCCATGCATAAAAGGTTTCTATTATCAAACATGAAATCAAAAAGATTGTAAGAACGATTGCTTATTATGCTTTTAGACAAGAGGATTTCTCCTTTTAAACTTAACTTCATAAAATTAGCTTGGTACTTGTATAAACCGAGCTTTTCACTTGCAATTAAACAGATATTGCCTTGCTCATCCATCAATGCTTTTCTTATGTATGCATTGCTAAAAGAAGTGTCTTTTAATTGCCAAGCCAATGAAAAATCCTTGTTAAATTTTGTTAGTGTGCTTGCAAAACCATTGGTAGTATTGCTGTAATTGGTAAATAAAAACGAGCTATCAGAATTTTGAATAAAAGATAAAAAGTAATCAGTACTTGCTTGGGTTTTATATGTTGGCTTAATGTCATTTATTATATTCCCAATGCTATCTAACTCAAGTAATCTTAGTGATGTTATGTAGCTTGCATTGGTATCAATACCAGCCATCATAAAATGACCATTATTCAATCGTATCATCTTGGCCCCATCAAAACCATAGAACTTAGTCCAAAGCGAATCTCCTTTGGGAGATAGTTTCAGCATAAATGCACCCTTATTGTTGTTATTCCCCTTATCGCTGCCCCCAACCACAAATGAATTATCTGATAAGACAAAGGCAGAGTGTAAAAAATCACCTTCGTATAACACATTGTTTGCTCCAATATGCATCACTCGTTCAAAATAATTTTGAGCTTGTACCTGATTACAACAAAGTATTACGAAAACGAAAAAAACACGTTTTATCATTCACCAAAAATAAGAAAGGCATTGAATAAAAACACCAATGAAGTTTAAAACAAAATTACTTGTATAATGAATCTATCAAGATTTTTACAAATAGAATACAAATGAACAATCCATATACTAAACGTATGGTTTGAGGTTTGCTTGCATGAGCGGTTTTAACACCCAAAGGAGAAAATAGGAAAGAAGCCAATATGATGGGCGAAATCACTGGAAAGCAAATATATCCCAATTGAAAAGGACTAATCATTGTCGATGGCTGTTGAAACATGTAGTAGATACTAATGGGTAAAGCAAAAAGAGGAATTACACCAGTAGAAATAGAACTGGCTTTTTTGATATTTAGTTTTAATCCATCTGTAAAGGCTGGTATCATTACCACACCTCCACCTAATCCTGACAAAGAAGACACTATACCAGTTAAGGCACCAATGATATTGTAGTATTTTCTAGGAATCTCGTCTTTAGCATCCCTTTCGACCAGCTTTTTGCCAAAGAAAGTTTTGAAGATTAATGGTAGTAATAACGCTCCAAAAACAAGGTTAAAAAGTCCCTTGGAATACCAAGTGCCCATTTCTATTAAACTTGACATGAGAAGGGAGCTAACAATACCAGGAATGGCGGTAGCCAAGACCTCCTTCGGATAAAAATTCCCTAATCTATATTGTTTAAAACTGATGGTACCACCTGTAAAAATGATGGCAAAAAGAGAATTTGCTAAGACTGCCTTCACCAGCACCTCGTCCGCATAACCCAATCTAGACAAAAAATAGGTAAGAATAGGTACAAAAATAATTCCACCTCCAACACCAATGAGTCCACTCATGAAGCCTCCAATAGCGCCTGCTGCAATTAAAAATAGATAATCAAACCACTCTAGCATATTACAATTTAAGATTTGCAATATATCTAAATGCTCATATTCTCAGTCTAAAAGTGGTCTGAATATGATATTAATAAATAAATTTTTGCATTTGATTCCAACAATTACATTTGTACCCCAATTAGAAAGAAATAAATAGCTGTGAGCGAACATCATAATAGCCAAAGCAAACTTACTGCCGCAGGCCTTTTAGTTACCCTTGGAATCATTTATGGCGATATTGGAACTTCTCCATTATACGTGCTAAATGAAATTGTTGGTGATAGACTAATCAGTAAAGATCTGATTTTAGGAGGTTTATCTTGTATTTTTTGGACACTTACCTTACAAACCACGGTTAAATACGTTTTACTAACACTAAACGCAGATAATAATGGGGAGGGTGGGATTTTCTCCCTATACGCGCTAGTAAGAAGAAGAAGGCCCTATTTAATTTTCCCAGCCATTATAGGTGGTTGTGCCCTATTAGCCGATGGTATTATTACACCTCCCATTTCAGTTGCATCAGCTGTGGAGGGTTTGAGAATAATTCGAACGGACATACCAACAATACCCATTGTAATCACCATAATAACCGTATTATTCGTTATCCAAAGGGTGGGAAGTTCCTTGGTAGGTAAAGCATTTGGACCTATCATGTTTATTTGGTTTGGCATGTTGGCCGTTTTAGGACTTTCTAAAATTGGTTGCCATTTAGATGTATTAAACTCACTAAATCCATATTACGCTTACAACCTATTAGCAAATTATCCTAAAGGCTTTTGGCTTTTAGGTGCAGTTTTCCTATGTACTACAGGTGCTGAAGCCCTTTATTCAGACCTTGGACATTGCGGAAAAAACAATATCCGAGTAAGTTGGATTTATGTAAAAATTGCTTTGGTGCTTAATTACTTAGGTCAAGGAGCAAACCTTTTGAACTATGAAGGAAAAACATTACAAGAAACAGGTATCAATTCATTTTACCACATCATGCCATCATGGTTTTTACCTACAGGCATTGTGATAGCTACATTAGCCGCTATTATTGCCAGTCAGGCATTAATAAGTGGTTCTTTTACATTGATTTCTGAGGCAATCAGACTCAATGTTTGGCCAAAAGTGTCTATCAAATATCCAAGCAATATGAAAGGCCAACTATATGTGCCTAGTGCAAACTGGTTACTATGGGCAGGTTGTATTGGTATAGTATTGTATTTTAAAGAATCAGCCAATATGGGCGCTGCTTATGGTCTAGCCATCACCATAGCCATGTTAATGACTACTTTCTTATTGTCAAATTATTTGAGAACAAAGAAAGTTGCCAAAATAGTTGTGTTAAGTATTTTGTTGGTTTATGGGTCCATTGAGGTTTCATTTCTTGTTGCCAATTTGCTAAAATTTCAACATGGTGGTTGGGTAAGTTTACTTATCAGCAGTGTGTTTATCTTTGTCATGTGGATTTGGTACAAAGGCCGTAAAATTAAGAACCGACTTACTGAGTTTGTGCCCCTAAAAAACTATATTCCTTTGCTTAAAGAATTGAGTAATGATACTTCAATATCGAAATACTCTACTCACCTTATTTATCTTACCAGTGCTGATACGCTGCTTGAGATTGAATCTAAAGTGATGTATTCCATTCTACAAAAAAGACCTAAGAAAGCAGATATCTATTGGTTTGTGCATGTGCATGTAGACGACCAACCTTATAAAATGGAATACAAGGTGGACCACATTGCAGAAAACGACATCATAAAAGTAGAATTTAAATTGGGTTTTAGGGTTGAACAAAAAGTGAATTTCTATTTCAGAAAAGTGGTTGAAGAATTGGTGAGAAATGGCGAAGTAGATGTTACCTCTCGTTACACTTCACTGAGAGAGCAAAACATCACAGGTGATTTCCGTTTTGTTGTTTTAAAACGTCACCTTTCACATGAGAATGAGTTATCAGGCTATGAGCGTTGGATTATGGACATGTACTTCAAACTTGATAGATTAAGTTTATCTGAAGAAAGAGCTTTCGGACTAGACACCAGCTCTGTTACAGTTGAAACCGTGCCATTGCTTATTACCCCAGTGAAAGAATTCAAATTGAAGAGGGTTTATAAATAGAGGAAATCTTAAGTAAAAAGGCAGCTAACATAAATGATAGCTGCCTTTTTTTTTATTTGCTTTAATTTGAAATTCTAATTCAAAGAAGGCATATTATTTCTCAAGCCAATTATTCTCTGGATTTAAAGACGTGTGTATAATAGCTAAAACATAAACCTTCCCTTGCTCTTCATCAATATCAAAGTGAATTAAAAAGGGAAATGGATTTGTATAGTAACATCTAATATTATCATATCTAATTTGTAATATGGATTGGCCTTCAAAGTTTCAAAGGATTTAAAAATTGTCTTATAGAACTTTTCTCCTAATCCTTTCTGTTGCTCATTATAATAATCAACTGCTTTTTTAATATCAGTAAAAGGTTTTGGATGGATATGAATTTTAAAACCCATTACTTTTTTATGGTTTCTTTCACATCATCCCAATCCAAAAATTTTGATACTTCTAAAGACTCTATTCTGTCTCTAACTATTTGTTGATGCCATTCAGGAATTATCATTTCTTCTTGCTCAACAGTAAGAAAATCTAAAGATTTTAGATACTCAATTAGCGACAAGGCTTTATTTGTGGAAGCATCCTGAATGTTTAAGGTAAGTTTCATAACAACACAAAATTAATTATTGTTCATTGAAAAATAAAATGCCATATTTTCTTCTAATCATACCCCAAATTTGGAGCAAGCCATTTTTCAACCCATTCAACGCTTTCACCTTTACGAATAGCATATTCTTCTACTTGGTCTTTGGCAATTTTACCTAAACCAAAATACTTGCTTTTTGGGTGCGCAAAATAAAAACCACTCACAGCTGCAGCAGGATACATCGCAAAGTTTTCAGTTAGGTGCAACCCAATTCTATTTTCAGCATCAAGCAAATTAAATAAGGTACGTTTCTCAGTATGGTCAGGGCAAGCAGGATATCCTGGCGCAGGGCGAATACCCTGGTATTCTTCTTTTATCAAATCTTCACTGCTTAAATTTTCACTAGAAGCATAACCCCAATATTCTTTACGAACAAGCTCATGCATGCGCTCTGCAAATGCCTCTGCCAATCTATCCGCAATGGCTTTAATCATGATGCTATGGTAATCGTCATGGTCTTTCTCATAAGCTTCAACCAATGGCTCAATGCCTATGCCTGCAGTTACTGCAAATCCACCCATGTAATCCGTTTTACCTGTTTCTTTAGGTGCCACGAAATCGGCTAAACAATTGTAGTGTTGACCATCTGCTTTTTCTGATTGTTGGCGCAAGAAATGGAAGGTGTTTTCAACTCCGCTCGAACTGACATTGGTTTCGCTCGAATTGATAACCACATCATCACTTATTGAATTGGCCTCCCAAAATCCTATGACTGCTTTGGCAGTAAGAAGCTTTTTACTAATTACTTCATCCAACATTTTATTGGCATCATCAAACAGCTTTTTAGCTTCGCTTCCAATGATGGCATCATCAAATATTTTCGGATAACGGCCTGCCAATTCCCATGTTGCAAAGAAAGGAGTCCAATCAATATAGTTTCTTAAATCTTCTAATGGATAATCTTCAAAAACTTTTGTTCCCGTAAATGTAGGCTTCACAATATTGTCAACATCCACACTCACTTTGGTTGAACGAGCCTTTTCGATGCTTACAAAATTTTTATCACGCTTTCGGTTTTTATAATCTTCACGGTACTGACTATAATCTTCTTTTAGTTTTTTATGGTAAGCCTCGCCAAACTCTTTACTGATGAGACTTTGAACCACAGGAACACTCTTACTTGCATCAATTACATGAACAACAGAACCACTGTAGTGTGGGTCTATTTTAACAGCTGTGTGCACCCTTGAAGTAGTTGCACCTCCAATTAATAAAGGTATTTTCATACCCAATCTTTCCATCTCTTTTGCCACACCCACCATCTCATCTAAACTAGGTGTAATCAAACCACTCAAGCCAATTACATCCACTTTTTCTTCAATGGCTTTTGCTAGAATTTTATCTGTTGGCACCATCACACCCATGTCAATAATCTCGAAATTATTGCAGGCCATTACCACGCCAACAATGTTTTTTCCAATATCATGTACATCGCCCTTCACAGTTGCCATCAGGATCTTACATGCCCCGCCTAAATCCTCCCCTGAGGGGAGGACTTTTGACTCCACATCATTCAATGATTTGAGACAAGTCAAAATCTCGATTAATACGTTATCAATATCTGCAAAAATTCTTTCGTTAACAAACCGAATAACTTTATAGCCCATGCTTTCAAGCCATTCAGTCCTTTGTTTATCCGATTCAATATTATCTGGTAATTGATGAATCTTTCCATCTAATTCGATAACTAGTTTCTTTTTTAAACAAACAAAATCTGCTATGTATCTTCCAATAATATGTTGTCTTCTAAATTTGTATCCATCCAATTTTTTGCCTTTTAAAATATTCCATAAAATATCTTCTGCATCTGTTGGGTTGTTTCTATTTTGAAGAACAAATTCTTTTAATAATGGATAAAGAGCTGTATCCGCTGTTTCGTAGCCAAACTCCTCTTCACCCAGAGTCTCTCCCTTAGGGAGAGATTTAGAGAGGGCTTCTGCTTGTTTCCTTTTCTCTTCATCCATAAAAGGCATTAAGTAAGCTACTGCCTTTTTCATTACCCTAGCACTTTTTACTACTTGAGGTAAGAACATTTTTCCCGCACCAAATAAATCTCCAACTACATTCATTCCTGCCATCAATGGGCCTTCAATTACATCCAATGGCTTTGCAAGTTTTTGTCTTGCTTCTTCAGTATCAGCATCAATAAAATCGACAATACCTTTTACTAAGGCATGACTTAATCGAGACTCAACAGTTCCATTGCGCCACTCTTCGTTTACTACTTCTACTTTGCCTTTTTGCTTCACAGTTTCTGCAAACTCCAACAATCGCTCTGTGGCATCCTCTCTTCTATCCAACAATACATCCTCAACTCGTTCTAACAATTCTTTCGGAATATCATCATATACCTCCAACATGGCAGGGTTAACAATACCCATGTCCATTCCTTCTTTGATCGCATGATACAAAAATGCTGAGTGCATAGCTTCACGCACAGCATTGTTTCCTCTAAATGAAAATGACACATTAGAAACACCGCCACTTACGTGTGCTCCAGGCAAATTAGTTCTTATCCATTTGGTAGCCCTAAAAAAGTCTAAAGCATTCTTACGATGCTCTTCCATGCCTGTTCCAACAGGGAAAATATTAGGGTCAAAAATGATATCACCTGGATAGAATTTTACTTTCTCTACAAGGATTCGGTATGCCCTTTCACATATTTCAATTCGTCTTTCATATGAATCGGCTTGACCAACTTCATCAAAAGCCATAATGATAACAGCAGCACCATAGCGCTTGATTAATTTGGCTTGTTGAATAAATTCTTCTTCTCCTGCTTTTAATGAAATAGAATTCACCACACATTTACCTTGTACTACTTTCAATCCTGCTTCGATGATGTGCCATTTGGATGAATCAATCATCACAGGCACTCTTGATATATCTGGCTCGGATGCTATTAAGTTTAGGAACTTGGTCATGGCTTCTGCACCATCCAACATCCCTTCATCCATGTTCACATCTATAATCTGAGCACCACCTTCCACTTGGTCGCGGGCTACAGACAAAGCGCCATCATAGTCGCCTTCTTTTATTAGTTTTAAAAACTTGGCTGAACCTGTAACATTGGTGCGTTCACCCACATTGATAAAATTTGATTCGGGGGTAACAATTAGAGGTTCAAGACCTGATAATTTTAAAGTATATTCTTTTTTCATTTGTTATTTTACCACTGAGTACACCGAGGTTTACACAGTGCACATAGAGTTTAATTAGCTAATCGTTTTATACCGTTTTTTAATAATGTAACATTGAAATTAATCAATAATCCAAGTTTATAATTTCCTAATTTCATGTAAGTAAGTGTTTGAGCTACATGCACATCGTTAAGAGCTTCAACAGATTTAATTTCAATTACAACTTTATTTTCAATCAATAAATCAATTCTATATCCAACATATAATCTTACTTCTTCATAGATTAGAGGCATTGGTTTTTCTTTCTCAACGAATAGATTTTCATATTTTGTAATATGATAAAACAAGCACTCTTTGTATGCAGATTCCAAAAGTCCGGGTCCTAATGCTTTATTAACTTGAATTGAAGCATTAATTATTTTACCTGTTATTTCATTTATCTCCATATACTCTGTGTATAGCTCTGTGCACTCTGTGGTTAATTAGCTTGCATTTTCCTAGGTTTATATTTTGCAGCTACTTCAGCAATGGCTTTGATATGAGGAGGTGTTGTACCACAACAACCACCAATAATATTTATTAATCCTTCTTTCAAAAACTCTTCAATTTGTTGAGCCATGTATGCAGGGCTTTCATCGTAAGCACCCATTTCGTTTGGCAACCCTGCATTTGGATGTGCACTTACCATAAAGTTTGAATTGTGCGATAGCACTTGCAAATAAGGTCTAAGGGCACTTGCACCTAATGCACAATTTAATCCCACACTAAGCAAAGGAATATGAGAAACCGAAATCAAAAAGGCTTCAGTGGTTTGTCCTGATAAAGTTCTTCCAGAAGCATCCGTAATAGTACCACTCACCATGACAGGGTAAAGCTTGCCAATTTCATCAAACACTTCTTCAATGGCAAACAAAGCCGCTTTGGCATTCAATGTATCAAAAATGGTTTCAACCAATAACAAGTCTGCACCACCGTCTATCAATGCTCTTGCTTGCTCTTTATATGCTGTTACCAATTGATCATAAGTTACAGCTCTATATCCAGGATCATTTACATCTGGAGATAATGAAGCCGTTCTATTGGTAGGACCCATAGAACCTGCCACAAAACGTGGTTTGTTTGGTTCGCGGGTCGTAAACTCATCAGCTACTTCTCTTGCAATTTTGGCTGATTGAAAATTCAATTCATACACCAAATGCTCCAAATGGTAATCTGCTTGCGCAATGGTAGTGCCGCTAAAAGTATTGGTTTCAGCTATATCAGCACCAGCAGCATAGTATTGGGCATGAATATCTTTGATAATATCTGGTCGAGATAATGACAGTAAATCATTGTTGCCCTTTAGTGGATGAGGATGATTTTTTAATGCTTCAGTTCTGAAGTCTTCTTCTTCAAGCTTGTGTCGCTGAATCATGGTGCCCATTGCACCATCAAGAACAAGGATTCGTTCTTTTAAAATGTCGGTAATGTTCATGTTTTCGTTATGAAATTTTTCTTTGCATCTAGGCTTCCGGAAAGCTTTGACACTTCGTTAATCGAGCCAGCATTTATTTTCCGGTAAATGAAGGCAGCATGTTTATTTGCTTAGCAGGAAAGTTTTGGATTGAAAAGTAAATAGCAGCAATGCTTTTACTTATCAGCTCTTTCACACGTTGGTTCAAGATAGGTTTTGGCACCCTTTCTGTTAAGGGTTGCTAAGACATCATAGGGCCTAATCCCTCCGTCTTTCTTGATAAGCATGGCAAAGATAAGATTTTGAATAGATTATACAACTAGGTTTTTAACATAGCCACAACCGACTGTACATTATTCTGAGGCAGGCCACAAGTCTTGTCGATACATACATAAATTGAAAGGGCATCAGATGCAGGTTTATCTTTTAATAATGGTATTTGCGTTTCATTTTGCACCAAGGCATAAACGGCATTTGGTAAATACATTTGATCCAATTCGTGTTGGGCAGAAATATAATCATTACCACTTAATACAATTTGATACAATCCTCTCTCTTTGTTTAACATTACTTGGAGCCAATTGCTATAACCAGTAGGGTATTTATCTATCTTGGGCTTAATATTATGAAGCAAACCTTCCAATATATTTTCATAATCTGTATTGCTAAAATAATACATCAGC
Organism: Chitinophaga pinensis; assembly: GCA_945870425.1. GTDB lineage: Bacteria > Bacteroidota > Bacteroidia > UKL13-3 > UKL13-3 > RGVD01. The sequence continues at coordinate 50,198 of CAMBSD010000001.1, forward strand.
ATCTGCAAACATTTTGCAAATACACTATTGGCAGAAGGTATCACGTCATCATTAAAATCAATCCTTCGGGCAATCAGGGCCTCATCATAGATGGAGGTAAAATAGAAAAACTTTCTTTCAGCATCATAAAAATGTTGTATGCTTAGTTCCATTAAGGCATTGGCTTCCAACAAATATTTCTCTTCAAAAGTGACTTGGTACAAATGAATAAATGCTTCTGTTAAACAAGCATAATCTTCAGCAAATGCTGATATACTAACTTTGCCATTTTTATAAATTCTATAAAGTCGTTTTTCAACTAAAAGTTTCTCAAGTATAAAATCTGCAGAGCACTTTGCCATTTTCAAAAATTCAGGTTCATCAAAAACCTGATAGGCTTTGGCGTAGCCTGAAATCATGAGTGCATTCCACGATGTAATGGCCTTATCATCCAAGCCTGGCTTGATTCTTTTACCTCTTTCGGCTAATAAAAGAACATTACATTCTTCTATCATTTTTTCAATCTCTGATATGGGTGTTGAGGTAAGTTTTTCAAGCTCATCATTGCTTCTTGTGCGATACAAAATATTGCTTGAATGCTCCCAATTACCATAAGCATCGACCGAATAATACAAGCTAAAAAGAGGCTCATCCTTTCCTAAAACTTCCTGCAATTCTGACTTAGTCCAAATATAAAACTTCCCTTCCACCCCTTCACTATCCGCATCTAAGGCCGAATAGAACATTCCCTCTGCGGAGGTTAATTCTCTTTTTATGCATTCATGTGTATGATAAACTACTTTCTTGAAAAGTGGATTCTTTGATTGCTGATATGCTTCAGCATACAATTGCATCAATTGCCCGTTATCATACAACATCTTCTCGAAATGTGGAGCTTTCCAAAATACATCAGTAGAGTAGCGAGCAAAGCCTCCTCCCACTTGGTCGTATATACCTCCTTCGGCCATACTTACAAGGGTTTTCATCACTGCATCATAACATTCTGTATCTTTAGTATGATAGTGGTATTGAAGAAAAAACTGCCAATTATTGGGCATAGGAAACTTAGGCGCCCAGCCAAAGCCACCAAATTTCATATCAAAATTGGCTTTCCATTGTCCAATGATTTTTTCAATGTCAACCCTCTCCTCATTGCTTGCAGGAATGATATCCAATTTCTTTATGCCATTGGTCAAATCTGTTGCAAATTCTAATGCTTCTTCTCTTTTATGAATATAAAAATCACTCAAAGATTTTAAAGTTCTCTCCCAGTCTTGCTTAGGGAAATAGGTTCCTCCGTGAAGGGGTCTTCCATCAGGCAATACAAAACAGTTTAAAGGCCAACCACCTCGCCCACTAAGCAGTTGCACTGCATCCATATAAATTTGGTCTATATCCGGGCGCTCTTCTCTATCCACTTTCACACACACAAATAATTCATTCATCAGTTGCGCGGTTTCTTCATTTTCGAAACTTTCATGCTCCATCACATGGCACCAATGACAAGCCGAATAACCAATACTAACTATAACCAATTTATCCTCGCGTTTGGCTTTTTCAAAAGCCTCAGCCCCCCATTCATACCAATCCACAGGGTTGTGGGCATGCTGCAATAAATAAGGACTTGATGATTGTATAAGTCGGTTAGTATGTTTGTGTGTTGTCATTGATTATTAATATATAGTGATACATCTAAAGTTAGTTATATGGTCCAACCTGTTGGTGCTATAGACCTAAACATCATATTTACTATTTTACCTTTTTGTAAATTTTATCTGGGCTTTGCCTGCAATCCCAAATTGTAAGAATATGAATTAGGTCCTGATTCTCCTGATAAAAAATATAATAATCTTTTACTAGCTTGCCTTTAACATTTTCGAAATCAGTAGCTATCCCAATATTTGGGTGTTCTGCAATAATTTTTATAGCATCTATAAAAAGATTGTTTAGCCTAATGCTATATGTTTTGGATTTATTTCGATTTATCCAATAGTCTAGAATATCTTTTCTGTCTTGAAGTGCTTGCTTCGACCAAATTAGCTTTTTAGCCATTCTTCAATTTCATTATCAGCCTCCTGATTTGTAGCAAATTCTCCGTTTTTTATTTGCTCTTGAGATAAGGAGATAGCCATGCGTTGTTCATCCGAAAGTTTATATATTTCTATATCGTCATTTTCTATTTCCAACAAACGATACACCTCATGAAGTAATTCTTCATTGTCTGTTTTATTAATGCTATTAATAAGTTTTTCTTTTAATTCAATACCAGACATAATCTCAATTTTTTATTCAAATATATGAATTGCTTTTAAATCTATAAAAATATATGTGCTCTATTTTTATTACCGAGTTACAAACTCTTTTTCATTTTCGATAGGTAGTCGCTGCGCTTTGGCTCGGCTTCAGACTAAGCATAGTTAGAAATAGTATGCTACTTTATCAAACTAAAGAAGCATAAATAAAATCCCCCTTTTCAAAAATAATCCAATATTTGCTAGCATAATCAGGCATGAGAAATACGCATTTTCAGTTTAAACAATTTGCTTTGCTTCAAGACAAAGCAGCCATGAAACTAGGCACAGACAGTGTCTTGTTGGGCTGTTTTACTGAAGTTGGCGAGGTTAAATGCATATTGGATATTGGCACGGGCACGGGTATTCTTGCTCTTATGATGGCTCAAAAATCAAATGCCAAAATTGATGCCGTAGAAATAGATGAAGTAGCTTTTAAACAAGCTGAACAAAATGCCATAGAATCACCTTGGCATGATAGAATAAAAATACATCATACTGCTATTCAAAATTTTCAAGCTTTTAAAAAATATGATATCATCATAAGTAATCCCCCTTATTACCGCAATGCAAAAAACATGGGTATTGAGGATGAGAAGCGGGCTTTAGCCCGCCACGACAAAGACCTTCCCTTTGAAGATTTATGTATAGAGGCTTATCGGTTGATGAAAGAAGAAGCATTGTTTTGGCTCATTCTACCACAAATAGAAGGACTTGAATTTATTCAAATTGCAAAACAGCATAACTTGCATTTGGATCAACTTATCCTTGTAAAACCGAAGCCAGAAAAAGATGTCAATCGCTTAATTTTAGCTTTGGGAAAATCAAACAGATCACATACTGAAACAGGATTTACGATCTATCAATCTGATGGAACTGCCACCACCGAATATGTAAATTTGACAAAGGATTTCTACTTATGGAAAGATAGAAGTTAAGCTTCAATGGCTCGGTTTAAGAAGTCATTCAAGGGTTTCATAGCTTTGAATGTTTTCACTATTTCCTTTTCAAAATTTTTCTCAAACAAAACACTATCATCTAATTTCTTAAAACTCAAGAAACTTTTATGCTTTAGATATTCTACAGCAGGATTATCAGCCTCATAGCCTTTTGGCGGCCTTGAAAGGGTCTCTCCACTTATTGCACCAAATTCTTTTTTGTATTCCTTATGATGGATGATGGCTTTAAACTCATCTAAATTATAATCAATTTCCTGTCTGATATTGGCCAATTTATCTGATGCGGGCATATAGCAGCCACCTGCTACAAAAACATCATTGGGTCTCACTTGAAAATAATAACCACAAAAATCTAACTTCTTTCCACCTTTACTCATACTAGCCCCAAAATTGGTTTTATAAGGAGATTTATCAGCTGAAAAGCGCACATCTCTGTTAATCCTAAAAATGCAATTCTTTGGTTCCAAACCAAGTATATCTGCATCAAAAGCACCAATTTCTGTTACCAAGCCACCAATACATTCAATCCATTCCTTCCTAAGCGTTTCGTATTCCTTTCTATTGGCGTCAAACCATTCTTTGTTATTATTCTTTTCCAACCTTTTAAGAAAGTCGAGTAGGGCTTTGTAATTCATAATATTTGTTGGTTTAATAGCCAAAGTTAAACAATTGCTTATTTTTGGCAAAAAATTGATACGCAGTCAAGCTAAATCATTTGATATTTAGTAACATTGTAGCCTATAATATGTTTGACAGAGAAAGACCTAGTTTTGAAGATAGCAACAATGTAACCGTAAAACGTTGCTTTTATGCTTATGAATTTGCACGCGATTATGTAAAAGGTAAACAGACTGCTGATGTAGGCTGTGCGGATGGATATGGCACACAATACTTAGCCGACTTCACTCAAAGTACCATTGGAGTTGACTATAGCGAAGTGACCATAGCAGACGCAAGACAAAAGCATGCAGCCAAAACAAATTTGAGTTTCAAAGCAGGAAAGGTGCCTCCTATTCCTTTGGAAGACGAGAGTGTAGATGTTCTTACCGCTTTTCAATTTATTGAACATATAGAACCACGTTTGGCTTTTATGCAAGACGTAAAACGCGTATTAAAACCAGGTGGTATTTTTCTTTGCACCACACCCAATATCAAAATGAGCATTGCACGTAATCCATTTCATGTGCATGAATACACTTTTGATGAAATGAAATCTGAAGCCTCTAAAGTATTTGAAAACATTGAACTTAAAGGCCTTCAAGGAAACGACAAAGTGAATACTTACTATGCCGACAATGCCAAATGGGCAAAGAAAATATTAATGTTAGATCCTTTGGGTTTACATAAAATGGTGCCTGCTTCTTGGTTGGTTAAACCATACAATATGCTTACCTCAATGATGCGTAAAGACTTGAAAGAGCAAAATGACGATACCCTTGCAATCAGTACCCAAGATTTCTTCTTAACTCAAGATAATTTGGATGCAACTTGGGATATTTATTTGATTGCTAAAAAAGGTTAATCGGCAAAATACTACCATATAGGATTCCAATAGTGTTCATATCAATCTTTTAAAGTTTCCTCCGCATGCCGGTATTCATCAGTGCAATATAAAACTGAGAGGGTTATGCCTTAAATTAAATTCCACCTCATATGTTATGTCCTTTGTTACCATAACAAAATTCCATAAACAGCTATGGCAAGGGGTCATAGCCATGTCCACCCCAAGGGTGACATCGGGCAATTCTTTTCGCACCTATAAAAATTCCTTTGAAAATACCGTATTTCTTAATGGCTTCTTCAGCATATTGACTGCAAGTGGGGTTGTAACGGCAAGCATTCGGCAGAAGGGGGGATAATACATATTTGTAAAACCTAATCATGAGGATGAAAGGAAACTGTACCACGTTTTTAAACCGCATCTGCTATTTTCTTTAATGCATCGATAAATTTAGGTTTCAGAAGATTGAAATCCATTTCAGGCTTGCCTGTATAGCCAATCATTAAGGCTATTTGTTTGTCTTGGCTAGCCAGTTTTTCCAATAAAGGTTGTTTGTGCAAACGATAGAGTTCGCGCAATTGCCTTTTGATACGATTGCGGCTAATGGCAGTTTTAAAATTCCTTTTTGATACAATTATCAATACCTGACATGATGCATCTTGCTCTGCTACTGACACAAAAGAAAAACGTAAAGGGGCTAAGTATAAACTAAAAATGCCCTTTTGGAAAAGGGCAGTTATTAATTTTTGGCTTGAAAGGCGCTCTGATTTTCGGAATGTATAATTCATAAAAAAAAGATTCCAGCTAAACTTTGGAATATGTATAATGGTACACACCATCTAAAAAAGGTGCATACAACAAAGCATAATCAAATCAATGATTTATTATTTTTTATGACGTTTCTCGTCAGATACGGTAAGTTTTTTTCTACCATGAGCTCTGCGAGCAGCAATTACTTTTCTTCCTGATGCACTTTCCATTCTTGAGCGGAATCCGTGCTTGTTTCTTCTTTTGGTATTTGAAGGGTTATATGTTGGTTGTGCCATTACCTTTAAAATTTTAGGACTGCGAAAGTAAGGTTTTCTGTATTTAATACAAAAAATGTTTGAGAAAATTATGGTAGTATTCTATAAATTTCTGCTCACCTCTTCATTATCAGCCAGTACAATAAAAAATTTATTAAAAAAAAAGCGCTAAACATAAAGTTTAACGCTTTTTTGATTGTTGCAAACTAAATAATTAGTGAGCAGCTTCAGTTGAAGCAGCAGCTGTATCAACAGCAGCTGAATCAGCAGGCATCATAGATGCTTCTAAAGCAGCTAACGAATCAGCCATTCTAGTAGATGCTTCGATTGAATCTTGAACTCTTTTTGCTTCCATTTTAGCTTTTTCTTCAGCTGAAGGACCACAAGCAACGATAGCTAACATAGCTGTAGCTGCAACGATTGATAATACTTTTTTCATTTGTTTGTTATGTTTATTTTTGAAACTCGGGCGCAAAATTATGCTAATTCTGTTAATATCAAAATGTTTTCTATTATTTTTTTCTCATAAATATGGTTATGGGCACTCCCGTTAGGGGGTAATGTTCTCGCATCTTGTTTTCAAGATACCTTTTATAGCTTTCGTTAACATACTGAGGGTGATTACAAAACAAAGCAAATTTCGGATTTTGACCAGGAAGCTGGGTAGCAAATTTAATTTTCACAAATTTACCTTTAATGGCTGGAGGTGGATACGCCTCAACAATCTCATGGATGAATTCATTCAATTCATGGGTAGCAATCTTACGTTTTCTATTTTCGGCCACCATGAGCGCCAATTCAACTGCTTTAAATATTCTTAATTTCTCTGTAGCTGAGATAAATAGAATAGGCACGTCAACAAACGGCTTCATCTTTTCCAAAATAACCGTTTCAAAATTTTTGGCCGTTTTAGTATCTTTTTCTATCAAATCCCATTTGTTAACCAAAATTACCAAGCCTTTTCCATTTTTAACTGCCAAGTGAATTAAATTGATCTCTTGAGAATCAATACCTACAACAGCATCAATCACCAAAACCACCACATCACAATTTTCCAATGCTTTGATAGAACGCATTACAGAATAGAACTCGATATCCTCTTTTACCTTTGCTTTTCTGCGAATACCAGCTGTATCCACCAAAACAAATTCTTTATCAAATAGCTTATAATGAGAGTGAATGGTATCTCTGGTTGTTCCAGCAATATCTGTTACAATATTTCTTTCTTCACCTAAAAGTGCATTAACCAAACTCGATTTTCCAACATTGGGTCTTCCTACTACAGCGATTTTTGGCAATGCATCCGCTACTGCATCGGTATCTTCTTCAGAAACTTCAAAATGACTAACTACTTGATCAAGTAATTCACCTGTACCCGAGCCATTTGCAGAAGAAATCGTAAACATTTCTTTGAAACCTAAGCCCCAAAATTCATGTGATTGAAACTCCCTATTTATGTTGTCTACTTTATTTACAACAACATAAACAGGCTTTTTGGTTCTTCTTAAAATATCTGCGAAATCTTTATCAAGCTCAGTTATGCCTGCCGACACATCAACCATAAATAAAAGTACATCAGCTTCGCTTATAGCAATTTTAACCTGACTGCGTATGGCAGATTCAAAAATATCCTCACTATCTGGAACATATCCTCCAGTATCAATAACTGTAAACTCTTTTCCTATCCATTCAGACTTACCGTAATGTCTGTCACGCGTAACTCCACTAAAATCATCAACTATGGCTTTTCGTTGCTCAACAAGTCTATTAAAAAGTGTTGATTTTCCTACATTTGGCCTGCCTACTATGGCTACTATATTTCCCATTTGGGCGCAAAAGTAATCTTTTAAAATCAGATTGTGTTTATATATAATGTAATACAGGTGTTTAGTCAAATATTAGCATAATGATGAAACTATTTAAAAGGCAAAATCGTCAAAAAGATAATTATGAGCGTCAATAAAATGAAAAAAACTTTGGTTATTGGCGCAAGCGCAAATCCCCAGCGATATTCATATATCTGTACAAACCTTCTGAGTGAATACAAACATGAAGTAGTAGCCCTTGGAAATAAGCCTGGTATTATAAGTAAACATGCCATCATTACCCTTTTCCCCGAAAGCAAGGACTTTGATACAGTAACAATGTATCTGAATGAAAACCTTCAAAAGGAATACTATGACAAGATTATTGATTTAAAACCTAAAAGGGTGATTTTCAATCCAGGAACTGAAAACCAAGAGTTTATGGAGATATTAAAAAAAGAGGGCATACAGCCTATTGAAGCATGCACTTTGGTGCTTCTTCGTACCAATCAATTCTAGCGGTTCATATTTCTATACTTTCACATTTTTTATGTGGATAGTATTGTTTTTCAATAAAGTACTTTCGTGCAAAATATCAAAAATGAAAAGAATTGGGATTTTGTTAATTTCAATCATGGCTTTGATTTCTTGTCAATCGCCTAAAGAAAAACAAATAGATAGAATCAAATCATTGGAAGCGAGCGATAGCAGTTTTAATGTAAACATAATGAACGAATTGAACAATGCGTATATTGATTTTACTGAAAAATATCCAGACGATACGCATACACCTGAGTACTTGCTTAAAGCCGCTCAACGGAGCAGTGTTTTGGGCAAACCAAATGAGTCAATAACCTTATTTAATAAGATTATCGAAAATTATCCTAACTCAAATTTTAGTGAAGAAGCTTTGTTTTTAAAGGCATATACCTATGAAAACAACCTGAACGAAACCGATAAGGCCAAACAAACTTATGAGGATTTTATTCATAAATACCCTAAAAGTCAGCTAGTTGAAGATGCCAAATTATCTCTGCAAAATGTAGGAAAATCTCCGGAGGAAATTATGGAAGGCATAACCGATAAGGATGAAGACTAATTTTGAAGAACTAAATTCTTGGCGTTTATGGTACTTATTGAATTCACTAATTCTATGAACTCTGATATACTGTTAATAATTCGAACGTTTGCAGGACATTTCACATTGGCATTTAAAATCTGAGATCCTGTTAAAAATATTTGACTTTCGGGCCAATTGGCAGAAAGATAATTTATCATTTCTTGTTTGTCCATCTGAAAGGTTGCGCATGTGATGGTAGAAAAAATATAGTCAACAATACCATTATCAAAGGTTATTTTCAAGTCTTTTACAGGCACTTCTTGGCCTAGATAAATAACTTCATGACCGCGGTTACGTATGATATAGTTTGCAAACAAAAGACCTAATGAATGTTGCTCATTCTCGGGCAAAAATAGTAAGAATCTCTTTCTATGTTCAGAATAAGTTCCAATTTGGCCATCAATTGAAACATAAAGTTTTTGCTTAATTATATTAGTAACGAAATGCTCGTGTGCCGGCTGAATAGAACCAACCTGCCACAATACACCAACTTCATGTAAAAACGGAAAGATAATGTTTACCATGGTTTGCTCTAATCCATATTGGATGATTGACTTAGACAATACCTTGTGAAAATCAAATTCGTCAAAACTCAACATAGAGACTATAAGCGATCTAATTTGAGAATTAAATTCCGTAGAGTTTGGTTTTAGATTTACAACTGCTTCCTGTATTTTATCATGGCTTAACTTAGCAATTTCAGAAATTTTGATTCCATGGTTATTAAGGGTGACAATATTTAAAAACAACTTTAGATCCTCGTCATCATAATATCTGATATTTGTTTCAGTACGTTTTGGTGTAACAATATTATACCTCTGCTCCCACATACGTATTGTGTGACTTTTGATGCCAGTAACAGATTCAATATCTTTAATAGAAAATTTACCCAAAATTATTTTAACAGTTATATATTTGGTAGAAACAGAATGTGACCATTTTTGTTTTTAAGGTTAAATATAAAATATGAAAAAGATACTTGTTACAGGCGGAAGCGGTTTAGTTGGTAAACAGCTAACCCGTATTTTAGAAGAAAATAAATCAGAAGTTTCTTGGATAGGTAGATCCAAAAAAGAAAGACCTCATCATCAAAAATACAATTGGGATGTTGAAAATGGGAGCATTGAAACTGGATGGCTACAAAATACAGATACCATTATTCATTTGGCGGGTGCAGGGGTTGCGGACCACAAATGGTCGGATTCATACAAAAAAGAAATATATGAAAGTCGAATAAAATCAACGAAATTATTGCATGATACACTTTCAAATAATAATCACTCGGTGAAAACTTTGGTTTGCGCATCTGCCATCGGCATATATGGAAATAATTGTCCAAAAAGCACAGATGAAACATTCCCTGCACAAAGTAATTTTCTAGCAAAAGTTTGTGATGATTGGGAGAAAGAAGCAATCAAATTTGAATTACTTGGTATTAGGGTTGTTATTATCAGAGTAGGTATTGTTTTGGCTAAAGAAGGAGGTTTTATAAAAGCCATTTCAGCTCCAGCTAAATGGGGACTTGGTGCAGCTTTTGGCAATGGTAAAATGATAACGAGTTGGATACATATTAATGACCTCTGTGGGATTTTTATGAAAGCTGGAAATGACCCAAACATGAGAGGTTCCTATAATGCGGTTGCGCCAAATCCTGTTAGCAACAAACAAATAACCAAAGCCATTTGCCACGCTATACATCGACCCTATTTATTGCCCAATATTCCTGCATTCTTACTTAAATTAGCACTAGGTGAAATGGCTAGCATGATTCTTGCAAATCAAAATATATCATCAAAAAAAATTGTAAAGGCAGGCTATACATTTGTCTTTAATCATGTTGAAGAAGCCATAACTGATGTCATAATTTAGTAAAATACCTAAATTATATTGGCTTGAATATATGCATAATGAACTAAATAAGTGGATAACGCGTCTTATGTTCAAAACATTTTAGAGATAAAACACCACAAATTATCATATTAGCATTGTTTTTGCGTTTTCAAATTAATACATACGGCTATGGCAAAGGAAAAACCTATTAACTACAAATTTCGTGATTTGAAAATATTTGGAAGTACGGAATGGCTTGCAAATAATGAGAAAAAATACCGTTTAGTTTACGATGAAATTGAGTGCAGTTTCATCTATTGTGAACTGAGTTTTTTTAATAAACTTTTCGATGAAAAAGATTGGGATATTAAGATTAGTTTGAAATGTATCAATCAAGCTGATGGCAAAGAAATATGTAATCTTACTGCTGATAGACCTATCAAAAAAGACGAAAACATCGTCTATGTGCGCGAGGGATGGGGCGTTAAAACACAGGGCACATACTGGAAGAAAGGGGTGTATCGATGGGAGGCCTGGGTAGATAATGTACTTGTAGGAGAAAAATTATTTTATGTAAACGATGTTGGCCTAGTTAGTGAAACCGTTAACCCATATTTCAACATCAATTCCTTGCGAGTTTACGAAGGCCCAGATAGTAATTTAGAAAAAACTGAAAGGCAGTATTTATCTGGATTTGATTGCAAAGAAACACGTTATGTGTGGGTAGAATTAATAGGCGAAAACCATGTTTTGGATAGCGAAAACTGGCCATGTGAATTTTATTTCAATTTTAAAATACGATCTGGTCAACTTAAAGGAAGCATCGAAAAATTATTTTTTGTTACTTCTAAAGAACAACAATTTGAATGCACCATTGGATGGGGAAGCGACATGAAAGGCACTTGGGGTAATGATAGCTATAGTGTTGACATTATTTTCATGGACAAAATAATTGCCAATGTTCCATTTGAAATAGGAGATGGCATTATTGAAGAAGGAAAGTTAATTCAGGCTCAACCAACTAAACCAAAGGCCAAAGTTGTAGAAGAAAAGCCTACAGAAACCAATGTAGATGATGTCTTGAAGGAACTGGACGCCTTAATTGGTTTAGACTCCATCAAGAAAAAAGTAAAAGAATACACTACCTATTTGAACTTCTTAAAACTAAGAAAAGAAAAAGGTTTTGAGGATAAAGAAAAGATAAACTTACATGCAGTATTTACTGGTAATCCTGGCACAGGAAAAACAACGGTAGCCAAAATGCTAGGTAAAATTTATCAGCAATTAGGCTTACTTAGCAAAGGGCATGTGGTGGAAGTAGATAGAAGTGATATAGTTGCTGAATACATTGGTCAAACAGCGCCAAAAACCAAAGAGGTTATTAAGAAAGCCAAAGGAGGCATTTTGTTTATAGACGAGGCTTATGCCTTAGCCAGAAAAAATGACGACTCGAAAGATTTTGGTAAGGAAGCCATTGAAATATTTCTTAAAGAAATGAGCGATGGTGATGGTGATATTTCTATAATTGTAGCTGGTTACCCAGATGAAATGACTGGATTTTTAGAATCAAATCCAGGGATGAAATCTCGTTTCCAGATGTTTTATGATTTCCCTGACTATACTCCGCAAGAGTTGATGCAAATTACAGATTATACAGCCCAAAAACGTACTATAAAATTTAGTGGTGAAGCACGTGAAATGATGTATAAAAAATTGGTAGACGCTTACAGAAACAGAGATAGGATGTTTGGCAATGCCCGTTATGTAAACTCATTGATAGACGAGAGCAAAATGAATATGGGATTGCGATTGATGCAAAATACCAACCCCAGCGAATTGAGCAATGAAGAATTGAGCACCATTGAATCGATTGACATTGAAAAAATATTCAACTCTAAAACAAAAATGATTGCCGATATTCCTGTGGATGAAGAATTATTAAGATCTTCACTCAATTCATTGCATGCTATGATAGGTTTGCAAACCGTAAAAAACGAGATTGATGAATTGGTAAAATTGGTTCGTTTTTATAAAGAAATTGGCAAGGACATTCGTCAATCCTTCTCCTTACATGCAGTGTTTACTGGTAATCCAGGAACAGGTAAAACTACTGTAGCACGATTGCTTGCTCAAATCTATAAAGCCTTAGGTATTCTAGAAAGAGGTAATTTAGTAGAGTGCGATAGACAAGCTTTAGTAGGAGGATACGTGGGTCAAACAGCCATAAAAACAAATGACATTTTAAATAGAGCCATGGGTGGTGTTTTGTTTATTGACGAAGCATATGCCCTAAGCGAAGGTGGTGAAAATGATTTTGGAAAAGAGGCTATAGAAACCATCTTGAAACGTATGGAAGATTATCGTGGTGAATTTATTGTAATTGTTGCTGGTTATACTGAAAACATGATTCGCTTCTTGGAATCAAATCCAGGTTTGCGTTCTCGATTTGATAGAGAAATGAATTTTGCTGATTACGATGCCGCCCAATTGTTTGATATCGCTGTAAAAATGTTGGCAGCCAATAGTATCAAAGCGGATGAGGCTGCATCTAAACACTTGAAAGAATACATGGAATTTTTATCAAAAGGCAGGAATGAATTCTTTGGAAATGCCCGTCATGTCAGGAAAATTGTGGAAGAATCAATCAAAAACCAACATTTGAGATTAGCTATTTTAGAACCAGAAAAGCGGGACAAAGAAATGATTCACGAACTCACTTATGATGATGTAAAAGAGTTTGAAATTGATTACAGCAAAATTGTTGAAACGCGCAAACCATCAATTGGGTTTAAGTTGAATTAAAGTATACAAATCCAATATCATATTAACTAAATTTAGAATTAACATTCATTCATGAATTCAGAATGGCAGTTATTCACTAAACATAGAAAATATTGCCATTCAAGTTTTCAATACAATTTTCTTACATTTGCCTCACATGAACAATAAGTATATTACCCCTTTAGCCATTGTTTTGTCGATACTTGTTATAGACCAATGGGTTAAATATTATATAAAAACACATTTCTTTTTAGGTGAAGAAGTAAATGTAATGGGTGAATGGTTTAAAATACATTTTACTGAAAATTACGGAATGGCTTTTGGCCTTGAGTTTGGCGGAAAAAGTGGTAAAATCTTTTTAACTGTTTTCAGGTTGATTGCTGTTAGTTTTATCGGTTGGTATATTCATACACTTATAAAAAGTAATGCTCACAAAGGCTATATCACAAGTTGGACATTGATTTTAGCGGGTGCCATTGGCAATATCCTTGATAGTATTTATTATGGGGTTATGTTTCACTACGACTCATGGTTTCACGGCCGTGTAGTTGATATGTTCTATTTCCCTCTTATCAATACTACCATACCCGAATGGTTTCCTATTTGGAAAGGTGAAGAGTTTGAATTCTTCAGACCTGTATTTAATGTAGCGGATGTTGCTATTTCAATTGGCTTTATTGCCATCATTATCTTCCAGAAAAAATTTTTTGCTGAAGAAAACAAGAAAGAAACAGAAAGTATTGAAAGTGCAGAAGAAAGCGTTTCATAGAAATCACACGTTAGCTTTCTGACGCCTTCCTTCTCTCAACCCCTAGCTCAATCGTCTGACAGCAGTATATCAGCCAAATCCTCTGCGATTTTACTTCCTAAGGCCACACCCATTCCATTTAGCCTCACTCCCATTGCTATTCTATCACTCATGCTTTGTAATAAGGGCAATTTATTAGGACCAAAAGCCATGATGCCTGTCCATGTTTGTTCAATGGTATAAGAATAATTGGGGATAATCATTTCGCTTAAATATTGCTGCAATTGGGCAATAATCTTTTCATTGGTTTCAAAACTAGTTGTGGCTTCCTTCTCAAAATCAAGATTGCGGCCACCACCAAAAATAATACGGTTTTCAAAATTGCGGAAATAGTAAAAACCTTCATCAAAACTAAAAATACCTTTTACTTTTAAGTCTGATATTGGCGAAGTAACAAGCACTTGTCCCCTACCTGGATTAATCTCTAAATGCGGAAATAATTTACGGGTAAAGGCATTTGTACAAATGGCTACTTTGCTTGCCTTAAAAGCAATGTTATTATATGATGAATTGGCATGAACCAAAACATAATTATCATTCTCTTCAATCACTGAAACATCTGCACCAGTAATGATTTTTATTCCCAATGAGGATGCATATTGATGAAGCGCGTTCATCATTTTGCCTGTATTTATCTGCCCTTCGAGCGAATTAACCACCATGCTTTGAAGCTTGTTTGCGTTAAAACCAAAAGTACCTATTTTGCTTTTATCTTCCTTGAAAACGTCTTGCTTAAAAATCTGTCTAAGCCTATCGTTCATGGAGGACAATTGCTCCAAATGTAAATTTGATTCATGGCTCAGAATCAATTCATAGCCGCCATTGTTTTGAAAATCGATAGCAGTATCTCCTAATCGTTTACGCAGGAGTTCCAAACCAATCCATCGGTTTTCGATAAGTTGAAGAAGCTTTTCTTCGCCCATCAAAGCAAGGTCATACACCTTCTCACTAAGTGAACCTATGCAAGCAAAACCAGCGTTTTTGGTACTAGCACCGGTTGGTAAAAGTCCTCTTTCCAACACCAAAATATGGGCATTAGGCTTACGTTCTTTTATTACACAAGCCGTTGAAAGCCCTGTTATTCCTGAACCTACAACAATATAATCGTAATGAATGAGTTCTTTTTGCTCCCAAAAACTTAGCATGATTTTTAGTGGATTTATTCCAAATATAAGGAATTGAGTATGTATTCAAACACATAGGACGAAGAGGTTTTTCAAAGAGTAAACTAAGTTTTGCTTTGTGAGCTTCGCACCTACTTCGTGGGCTCGATTGTTAAAAAATAACCGCAAAGAACCCAAAGATAATTCGCAGAGAACGCTTGGTTTTCTTTGAGAACTTTTTGTCTACTTCGTAAACATTGTAATAAAAAGCAATTAACCCCAGAGAGCACAGAATTATTTCACAGTGGACACAAAGTTTACTCTGTGAACATTATGTCTACTTTGTGAACTCTGTGCTAAAAAATCGCAAAGAACGCAAAGGTTTTCGCAGAGAACATTAAGTCTTCTTTGTGCACTTTGTGCCTACTTAGTCAGCTTAGCGGTTAAATATTACTTACTTGAAGTATTAAACTCCCCCAAAGTCTTAAACAACCTACCGAAATTGTATTTTTGCATCACAAAAAGGTTGGTATCATTGTTTAAAAAACCCCAGTATTTTTCGCGGTCGATAATGAGTGGATTACCTTGTTCGTCTTCTTGCTGTTTGGTTTGGCTATCCACTTTTTTGTAATAGGTATAAAGTTTGGTTTCTGTATTGTTTTTATCATTAAGTGTAATCACACAATATGGTGTGCTATGACGCACAGAGTCTTTGAAACCCGCTGGCAATCCTTCTTTATAGCCTTCAAAAAACAAATTGGCAAAGCCACTCAAATAGTATTTGGCAAAGCCCTTTTCAATGGGAATGATTTGTCCTTTGGCATCTTTCAAAACAGGTGTTTCACCATTTTCTACACTAAAACCATCTCCAGGGTTTTGTGGGTAGCTTAAGCTTACTTTGCTAATATCCTTCTCGGTTTGTCTAAATACCAATTTTGTTTGCCAAGCCAAAGCATGAGAGAAAAAACGTGGTGTCAAATAACCTACAAAACCAGGGATATGACAGACAAATGGCGTTGAGGAGCCCTCAATCAACATGAATGTGCCTGTTTGTTCTGGTGTAGCAGTTCCTACATAAATCGTTTTGATGATATCATTATTCTTGTCATACAGCTCAACCTTAATACCCTCAGTGCTCATGAAAGCAATGGTTGAGTTAAACTCGTTTTGAGCTACTGGTCTTAGCACTTGCACATCTTTTAAAGTGCTCAAGAGCAAGTTTACTTTATTTATATCAGCTTCAATATTATTATTTACCAACCATACCTTGTTCTCCGTTTTGTTGAGAGTTACCTTCCCTCCACGTTTATCAGCTATAAATACTTTATACACCGAAGCTGTGTCTTGCACTGAAAAATCTTTCAATTCAGACTTCAAGGTGGTCCAAGGTTTGCGGTTGATAAAGTAATAGAACACCCCTGCTATCAGCGCTACTACAAGTAATATTTTTAATGTTTTATTCATGATATATTTTTATGCCACAGATTACACAGAAATTATTATTTAATACGAAGTCAAAAATTATAAAAAAATAAACGATGAACTGTCAACTCTTAACTGTATTTCCTGTTACGAATCATTCTATTAATGAGTCCAAACAAAAGAATAATGGTAATTGGCAAAGCCATATTGATTACTTGCCACATCAATTTTTCTTTTTTGATTTTGCCTTTGTCTAATAATCGTAAGGTGATTTCTTTAGCACGTACTTCAATAATGCCGCTATCGTCACACATATAGTCCATACAATTTAGGATGAAACGGGCATTACCAAATTGTTGGTTTGTATACCTATCATAACCCAAAGGAAATACTTCACCAGTTGATTTTTTATATTGATTTCTTATCACATCCCCATCAGCTACCACTATCATTTTGTTATTATCAATATGGTCTTTAAATGCCAATGTAGGTTGCTTGCTAGCATCATATCTATAGCGGTAAGTTGAATTAAAAGCACCTTCTAATAATATTGCGGTAATATGATTGCCCTTTCCTCTGAATAAAGCTGGCTCAGGGTTTAAGCGGGCTATGGTTAAATCAACCCTTACTGGTGCATTCACAACCCTTGAATATTCTGAGCTTTGAAGCAGGACTGTTTTCTTTACATTTTTATTTCCAGTGGTATCTATGGATGCTGTAAACTGATGCCATACAGGGTCTATATTCTTAACTATCGGATGGTCGGTACTTGGAGAAATAACAGGATAAAACATCCAAGGCAGAATCTTCTGTTGAGGTGTACCATTACTCAATCCACTTAGCACAGGAATACCATTGCATTGAAGGTCTTGAACAATGTTTTGGTTCACCCTAGCTCCATAACTAAACAACATTTCTTCGAGCCCATGAGGATAACCAGGTGTCACATACATATTGCGACTGTATAGGCTATCCATTTCAGCTAATTGTGTTTCAACCAGCCAAAGCACTTTGCCACCATTCATGATGTATTGATCAATTTTAAATTTATCAAAATCGTTTACAGGCAATGCAGGGCGGGCAATAATGATGCCTGCGTATTCCTTTAGTTTTTCAGGAACTTGAATACTCAAATCCACATCTTCAATGGTATAGTATTGCTCCAATTCGCGTTTGGCTTCAGCTATATCCCATTTATCTAACTCACCATGTCCATGAATAAATCCTATTTTTTTAACACTTTTTTCAGTCGCCTTTCTCAATACATTGGCAAACTCATATTCCATTAACTCGATAGAAGAATTGATGGTTTCTTCTGGAGCTGCGCCAAATTGGCTCTTTAATAAATTAACTGCAAACTCACGTCCATTGTAAAAAAAGATAGCACCTGGCACGATGATTTTTTGAGAGAATTCATCATCACGTTTTATTTGCACATTGGTTGGCTGCAGGCCTTTAGAGCCCAATTCTTGAATAATGTCATTTGATTTCTTCTCATCAGCATCCTTAAAAGGATCAATAAACTCATATTGAATATTGTTGTTTGAATACACCCTGAATTCATCCAACATTTCTTTGGTTGATTGACGCAAACGCTTGAATCCTGAAGGAAATTCGCCTTCGAGATATACTTTTACAAACATGGTTTGATTCACTTTTTCGGCAAGTGCAATACTTGATTTTGAAAGCTTAAATCTTTTCTCTTTGGTTAAATCAATCCTAAAAAAATAATTAGACAATATTAGATTAGCCAATACGATAATAGCCAACACCAAAAAGAGTTCAGTTATACTTTGATATTTAATACTTTTCTTCTTCATCGTTACCATTTTCTACTTCCAAACACCATTTTAGTTGCCCAAACAAAGGCAAGAATTAAACTTACAAAATAGAGCACATCACGCGAATCAATCACACCTCGGCTGATGGACTGATAATGACTGTTGATACCCAAAGAAGCCACAACACTATCATATGAACCAAGCAATTTAAAATCAGCAAACAAGTCGAATACATTATAAAAACAATAACATAAAAACATCGAAAGAATGAAGGATACAATTTGGTTATCGCTAACTGCTGATGAAAAAATACCTATAGCAGCAAAGGCAGAGGCTAAGAAAAACAAGCCAATGTATGATCCAAGAATTGCACCTGAGTCAAGGTTTCCTTTAGGTGCACCCAATTGATAAATGGTATAGTAATACAATAATGTAGGAAGCAAAACAAACAATACCAAAACTACTGAAGCAAAGTATTTACCCAAAATGATTTGCAAATCGCTGATGGGTTTGGTAGTAAGTATTTCGATAGTGCCTGTCTTCTTCTCCTCACTGAAACTACGCATGGTTATGGCTGAAATCAGGAGAATAAATACCCATGGAGCCATATCAAATAGGGTGTCAAGGTTGGCATAACCTAGGTCGAGCACATTATAATCGGGAAGCACCCACATAAATAAGCCAATGGCAATTAAGAACACTATCATCACCACATAAGCAATGAGTGAACTTAAAAAACTTCGTATTTCTTTTTTGAGTATTGTTAGCATTTATATTTTTTTTATTGGCCACAGATTCCAGAGGTTACACTGATAAATGCTGTGCTTTCATTTTGCTTTTATTTTACCACAGAGTTCACTAAGCAGGCGCAAAGCTCACAGAGAAAAATTTAGTGTTCTTTGCGAAAAAACATTGTGTCTTTCTGGTTCATTTGCATCTATTATTTACATCCCCCTGCCCCCTTCATACTTCGACTTCGCTCAGTAACCAGGGGGAATTTCCATATGCACAAATCCTTTTCATTTTTATTTTACCTTTCAAATTCAATCACTCTTCGACTCCGCTCAGAGTGACATTAGCTCATCAATTTGTTAAATTTTGAAACACTTCTTCCAATGATTTTTCTTCTAAACTCATAGACAGGATAAGCCAATTGTTTTGTGAAGACAAAGCAGCCAAATATTCTCTCACATCCCTAGATGCAAAAATGATGTATTTTTTGTTTTCAGCTTTCACATTGGTAACCCCTTCAATATTCATCAAAAGGTTTTTATCTATTTCTGATTTTAGTTCCAATGAGATAATAAATTCCTTGACCATACTTTTTTGCAAATTGGCAATATTATCATCGGCTACAATTTTGCCTTTGTTAATAATTACCACTCGGCTACACATGGCTTCCACCTCTTGCATAATATGAGTAGAAAGAATAACGGTTTTATCCCTGCCAATTTCCTTTATCAAGTTTCGCATATCCCCAACTTGGTTAGGATCCAATCCGCTTGTAGGTTCGTCAAGTATCAACACCTTTGGATTATGAAGCATCGCAGCAGCCAAGCCAACACGTTGCTTATAACCTTTAGATAATTGACCAATATACTTTTTACGCTCACGGGTAAGGCCAGTCTTGTCAATCATTTCCTCTACAGCTCTATTGGCAGATTTACCAAGTCCTTGCGTTTCGGCAGCAAACAACAAGTATTCCTTCACAAACATATCTGTATATAATGGATTCAACTCGGGCAGATAGCCAATGTTTTTTCTTACCTCAATAGATTGTTCATTTACATCAAAACCGCAAACACTTGCCTTTCCTGAGTTTTGGGGAAGGTAGCCTGTCAGAATTTTCATGGTAGTAGATTTACCAGCACCATTAGGACCAAGAAAACCTAGTATTTCGCCCGGCTTAACCTCGAAGCTAATGGCATCTAAGGCTTTCTGCTGCCCATATATTTTAGTCAACTGATTAACGCTAACGCTCATTTTTATTAATAAAGTCAACGAAAATAATAAAAAGGTTGGGTTTGCTAATGCTTAATTTTTTTTAGAAGCAACGCTAAGAATTTTCGAAAAGGGAAATTTGGCGAAAAATCCCCCACTTTTTTTATTCACATCACTTTTCCAACTGCGACAAGGGTTTCAGTTTTATTCTTTCCCATATATCAACCATGATTTAAAACGATTTTTCCACAAAAGTGGGGGATTGTGGTGAAAAGTGGATTTTTGTTTTATTTTTACAACGAAATCAAAATCAGAAATTGTTGAATCTAAACGGAGAATATGAATGTAAGCTTGATGCCAAGGGGAGACTAATCATCCCTGCGGTACTTAAGAAACAGCTTCCAAAAGAGGCCAAAGACTCCTTTTTTATAAATCGAGGTTTTGAGAAATGCTGTGTTCTATATCCCTCAAATGAGTGGGAAAGCATTGCGGGTGAAATCAATAAGCTAAGCGACTATATAGCCAAAGAGAGACAGTTTAAACGCTATTTCTTAAGAGGTGCAAGTAAGCTTGATATGGACTCAGCAGCACGTATCCTTTTGCCTAAGCCTTTGCAAGAATATGCGGAGTTGAAGACAGAGGTGGTTCTGTTGGCTTATGGAAATAAAATAGAAGTATGGGGCAAGGCAGAATACGATAGAATGTTGAGTGAAGAGCCAAAAGATTTTAGCGCATTGGCAGAGGAAGTGATGAGCAAGAGAAATACAGAAGGATAATTTGAAAATATGCGATTGTATAAATGTGCGAGTGTCAATCTGAGCGGAGTCGAAGAGTAATCTGAATAGAAACTAAAGTCAACAAAAATATTAAATAAGCCTAGGCTAAAATATATGTACCATCTACCAGTCATGTTAAAAGAGTGTATTGAAGCATTAAACATCAAAGAAGATGGTGTTTATGTGGATGTGACTTTTGGAGGTGGTGGACATAGTCGTGAGATATTAAAAGGATTAGGAAAACAAGGGCGATTGGTGGCATTTGATCAAGATGAAGATGCCAAACGAAATTTACCTGAAGACGAAAAGTTGGTTTTTATCGACCAAAACTTCGAATTCATTAAAAATCACTTGATGTATCAAGGCATTTGTCCAGTTGATGGTCTATTGGCAGATTTAGGGGTTTCTTCTTATCAATTTGATACAGATGATAGAGGTTTCTCCTATCGATTTGATGATGCCTTGCTTGATATGAGAATGAATGCAAATGCTAAGCGCAGTGCTGCGGACGTATTAAATACATATACAGAGGAAAACCTGGCAAATGTTCTTTATCAATATGGAGAGTTGACACAATCTCGCAAACTAGCAGCCGATATTGTTTCATTTAGAATTGCTAAGCCTATCCAGACTGTGGCAGACTTAAAAAAAGCACTTGATAGACATGCACCCAAATTCAGGGAGTATAAATTTTACTCTCAGGTTTTTCAAGCCTTACGAATAGAGGTGAATGAAGAATTAGAGGTTTTAAAAAAGCTTTTGCTTCAATGTATTGATATTATTAAACCAGGTGGAGTGATTGTGATTATGAGCTATCATTCATTAGAAGACAGATTGGTGAAAGACTTTATAAACAGTGGCAATTTTGAGGGTGAGCTTGAAAAGGATTTTTTCGGAAATGTGATAAAGCCTTTCACTGCCGTACAAAAAAAAGCCATCGTTGCAAGTGATGAAGAAATAGAGCAAAACCCAAGGGCAAGAAGCGCCAAATTAAGGATTGCGAGACGATGTGAGCATAAGAATATGTGAGCATTTGTGAATGTGTTGTTGCAATTAAAAACAAATAGCCAAGAGGAAAATAGCTTGGTGCTTAAAAATAATGAACAGAATAATAACTGATAGCGAAGAGCCAAAAATTGAAAAAGCGGATACCTCAAAACTGAGTGATACAGTAAAAAAGGTAGCTGATTT
Organism: Chitinophaga pinensis; assembly: GCA_945870425.1. Classification (GTDB taxonomy): domain Bacteria; phylum Bacteroidota; class Bacteroidia; order UKL13-3; family UKL13-3; genus RGVD01. Next base: position 72,511 of record CAMBSD010000001.1, read on the forward strand.
CGATTTTAATATTTCTCGTGAAATGTTATTAAAACAATTGCCTTTTGCATTGTTCATCTGCTTTCTTTTGGTCTTGTTAATATGGAACGGACATACCACTGAAAAGCTAATCAGAAGTATTGATAAAGTAAACAAAGAGAATAAAGAATTAAGAAGTGAATATACAAGCATAATGAGCGAAATGATGAACCAAAGCAGACAATCATCCATTGCAAAAAGGCTTGAACATTTAGGAATAAAAGAATCAAAAAATCCGCCACAGAAAATAACGATAAATGGCAATTAATACCAACATACGAAAAGTAATACTCATACGCACATACAGCGCTTTTGGCGGTATGCTTGTATTTGCATGCTTTATTATTTGGTACCTTATAAAAATTGACTTCATCGAACGAAAAAAATGGCTCAATATGGCAGATAGCTTGAGTACTAAAGTGTTTGATGTAGCGCCTGTGCGAGGAAATATTTTTGATTGCAATGGAAACCTATTGGCCACTTCAATGCCAATTTACGACATCATTATTGATGCGGTGGCGGCAAAGGACGAGGAATTTGAAACTGGTATAGACAGCTTATCAATGGGCTTGTCAAACATATTTAAAGATAAAAGTAAGGATAGCTATAAAAAATTAATTACTAACCTACGTCAAAGAAAAGAACGTTATCATGTGCTACACAAGAAAGCGAGTTTCAAGCAAATGCGTAGGGTACAACAACTACCTATTTTGAGATTAGGAAAATACAAAGGTGGACTTATAGTTGAGAATAAAAACAGAAGAGAAAAGCCTTTTGATTACTTAGCAGAAAGAACCATTGGGTTCACCCAAGAGAATGTTGCCAAAGTGGGTATTGAGGGGGCTTATGATAAATACTTAGCTGGTACTAGTGGAAAAAAAGCCATGCAGCGCATTGCCGGTGGCACTTGGATTTCGTTAAATGAGGATGATGAAATAGAAGCACAACATGGTAATGATATCATCACAAGCATAGACATTAATTTACAAGACGTGGCCACTCATTCATTAATGAATGTGTTGAAGTTGAACGATGCTGAGTGGGGAACAGCCATACTGATGGAAGTTCAAACAGGCGAAATAAAGGCCATCGCCAATTTAAGTAGAGTGAGCGAGGGAGAATACAAAGAACGCTTTAACTATGCAGTGGGTGAATGTTTAGAGCCAGGTTCAACTTTCAAATTGGCATCTGTTATGTCTTTGTTGGATGATGGAGTAATTGATAATAACGATTTGTTTGATACCGAAGATGGTTCGCACCAATATTGTCCGAATGCCACCATTCATGAGTCTGAAGGCAAAGGAAGTGGATTGATTAACATTCAAACTGCATTTGAGAAATCATCCAATGTGGCTATTTCAAAGGCTGTTTTCAATAACTATAGAGGCAAACCTGAACTGTTCTATAATCACTTAGAAAAACTTCATTTAACCAAAAAATTAGGCCTGCAAATTCAAGGTGAAGGAGTGCCATTGATTAAGCACCCATCAGATAGAGCTTGGTCATGTACCACGCTTCCTTGGAGTAGCATAGGATATGAAGTGTTAGTAACACCCTTGCACATAGCTACTCTATATAATTCAGTAGCAAACAATGGCAAAATGGTAAAGCCACTGTTTGTTAAAAAGATAGTTAATAATGGCAACACTGTAAAAGAATACAATACAGAAGTATTGGTTGAAAAAGTATGTAATAATGAAACGCTTACTTACTTAAGAAAAATGCTTGAAGGTGTTGTAATTCGTGGCACTGGATCGAAGCTAAGAAGTCCATACTATACCGCAGCTGGTAAAACAGGAACCGCTTTGGTAGCAGATAGAAAACATGGCTATAAAAAGAAAATTTATCGTTCATCTTTTTGTGCCTATTTCCCTGCTGAGAATCCAAAGTATACCTGTTTTGTTATGGTTAACGCACCAAGTAAAGGTGTGTTTTATGGAGCTGCTGTAGCAGGACCCGTCTTCAAAGATTTAGCTGATAAAGTGTATGCCAACTCGATTCAACTTCATAAAGAATTAAAGTTTACTCATAATCATTTCAGCAATGATTTGCCTTCTATACAAGTTGCAAATACAGAGGATATAAAACAAGTTTTAGATAAAGTTAGCATTTCATCTCATATGCATAACGATAGTATAAACGAATTTGAAACAGATTGGATGCAAGCAGAAATGCAGGATAATTCGTTGGCCATTCAACCAGTAAAAACTTTAAAAAGTATCATGCCAAATCTTCAAGGCATGAAGGCAAAGGATGCGGTGTATATGCTTGAAAAATCAGGAGCTAAAGTATTAGTGGAAGGATTCGGAAAAGTAAAGAAACAATCAGTAAAAGCAGGAGAAAGAATTAATAGAGGTATTACCATTAAACTACAGTTAAGCTAAGTGAAAACGATACAAGAACTCATATCGAATATCCCACAAGCAAATATTTTAGGCGATGCCAATCTTGTTATTAAAAAACTATGCTTTGACTCGAGACATATTGGAGGTTCAACCTTATTCTTTGCCATTAAAGGCACAAGTGTTGACGGTCATTCATATATTCAAGATGTAATTGAAAAAGGCGCAATTGCCATTGTTTGTGAAGTGTTACCAAGCGAATTAAACAGCAAGGTTACGTATATTTCTGTTGAAAACTCAACTGCTGCCATGGGTTTAATGGCAGCAGCTTTCTACAACTATCCATCACAAAAAATGAAATTAACAGCAGTAACTGGCACCAATGGGAAAACCACTGTTGCTACATTATTGCACAACCTATTTCGTTCATTTGGTCACAATGTAGGTTTATTATCAACCGTTCAAAATCAAATAAACGAAACGGTTATTCCTTCAACCCATACCACACCTGATTCGATAAAAATTAACGAATTACTTAGCGAAATGTTGGAGCAAGGATGTGAGTATTGTTTTATGGAAGCCAGCTCACATGCCATTGACCAAAATAGAATCAAGGGCTTGCACTTTGCAGGTATCATATTTACTAATATCACACACGACCATTTAGACTATCACTTGACTTTCGATAATTATATCAAAGCAAAGAAAAAACTATTCGATGAGGTGAATGAAGAGGCCTTTGCATTAACCAATAAAGACGATAAAAATGGAATGGTGATGATGCAAAATACCAAAGCTTCTCGTTACACCTATTCATTAAAAAGTATGGCCGATTTCAAAGCCAAAATTGTAGAGAGTGATTTCAATGGCATGTTGCTTAATATAAATGAACAAGAGGCTTGGTTTAGATTGGTTGGTAATTTCAATGCTTACAACCTTGCAGCTGTATATGGTGCTGCATTTTTATTGGGCAAAGAGAGAGATGAAATTATAACCCACCTAAGTAATATATCAGCTGTAAAAGGTCGATTTGAATATTATAGATCAAACAACGGAGTGATAGGCATAGTTGATTATGCGCATACCCCAGATGCATTGAAGAATGTATTATCTACTATCAACGAATTACGCACTAGAAACGAAGAGTTAATAACCGTAGTGGGTTGCGGTGGAAACAGAGATGCAGCAAAGCGCCCAGTAATGGCTGATGTAGCATGTGAGTTGAGCACCAAAGTTGTATTTACATCTGACAACCCACGCAACGAAGAGCCTGAAGCCATTTTAGATGATATGCAAAAGGGAGTAAAACCCCTGCATTTCAAAAAGACCTTACGAATTAGTGATAGAAAGGAAGCCATTAAAACAGCTGTAAGTATTGCAAAAAAAGGAGATATCATTTTGATAGCTGGCAAAGGGCATGAAAACTACCAAGAGGTAAAAGGAGTGAAACATCATTTTGATGATAAGGAAGTGTTGTTGGAAATTTTCAAAATGTTTGAAGGTAGTTAGATTAAAAACTAGATATAGAAAGTAAATTTTCAAATTAGAAACTATGTTATACTATTTATTTGAGTATTTAAAGAAAGAAATGAACTTCCCAGGGGCAGGTTTATTTCAGTACATTTCATTCAGAGCAGCTTTAGCCATTATCACATCTTTGTTAATTTCAATGGTATTTGGTAAAAACCTTATTGACAAACTTAGAAGCTTGCAAGTAGCTGATGAAATTAGAGATTTAGGTTTGGCTGGTGAAAAGCAAAAACAAGGTACTCCAACCATGGGTGGACTTATCATACTAGCAGCCATATTGATACCTACTTTGCTGTTTGCGCGCACTAACAATGTATATATTATTCTATCAATAGCAGTAACGGTATGGCTTGGCGCAGTAGGGTTTATGGATGACTATATCAAAGTATTTAAAAAGAATAAAGAGGGTTTAGCAGGAAGATTTAAGATTGTAGGTCAAGTAGGCATAAGTGTTATAGTTGCTACAACATTATACTTCAATGTGAATGTTAAAACAAAAGAATTCTACAAACCAAGTGAAGTTACTGATGAGTTTATTAAAGCAAACAATTTACAACCACAAGTAGTAGATGATCAATTGGTATTGGTAAAAGACGAACACTCCACCATCACTACCATTCCATTCTTTAAGTCAAGCGAATTTGACTACGCTGACCTTGGAAGGTTTTTGGGGGATGGTTTTAGAAAATACAACTACTTGATATTTTTATTAGTGGTTACTTTCATTATTACAGCTGTTTCAAATGGTGCCAACATCACCGATGGGATAGATGGATTAGCCGCAGGCACCTCAGCCATTATAGGAACAGTATTGGGCATTTTTGCTTACATCAGTGGTAACTTAGTATTCTCTGATTATCTAAACATCATGTATATTCCTCACTTGGGTGAAATGGTGATTTTCGCAGGAGCCTTTGTAGGAGCATGTGTAGGATTCCTTTGGTACAATGCATTTCCAGCACAAGTATTTATGGGTGATACAGGTTCATTAGCCTTGGGAGGAATCATTGCCACATTTGCCATTATGGTTCGTAAGGAATTGCTAATACCTATTCTATGCGGAATATTTTTAGTTGAAAACATCAGTGTAATCATGCAAGTATCTTACTTCAAATACACTAAGAAGAAATATGGAGAAGGCAGAAGAATTTTCAAAATGTCTCCTTTACATCATCACTATCAGAAATCGGGATACCATGAATCAAAAATCGTTACCCGCTTTTGGATTATTGGAATAATGTTGGCCATTGTAACCATCATTACATTAAAAGTAAGATAAAATGAAAAGACTCGTTATACTCGGTAGCGGTGAAAGCGGAGCAGGTGCAGCCATACTAGCCAAACAAAAAGGCTATGATGTGTTGGTGTCTGACGCTGGACTTATTCCTGAAAAATACAAAGAGGAATTAAACGAGTATGGCATTGCTTATGAAGAAAAGCAGCATACAGAAGGACTTATTCTGAATGCAGATGAAATTATTAAAAGTCCAGGTATTCCTGAGAAAAATGAACTTATCAAAAAAATTCGTTCTAAGGGAATTCAAATCATCAGTGAAATTGAATTTGCTTCACGTTATACCAATGCCATTAAAATTTGCATAACAGGAACCAACGGCAAAACAACGACCACTTCTCTCATTTACCATTTGATGCTTCAAGCAGGATTGAATGTAGGCTGTGGAGGCAATATTGGAAAGAGCTTCGCAAGGTTAGTTGCTACTGAAGAACACGACTATTATGTATTAGAACTAAGCAGTTTTCAATTGGATGATATGTATGACTTTAAAGCTGAAACAGCCATTTTGTTAAACATCACACCAGACCATTTAGACAGATACGAATACGATATTCAAAACTATATAAACGCGAAATTTAGAATTACCCGAAATCAAACTGAGAATGATTATTTCATTTATTGTTCAGATGATGAAATAATAAACAAACAGATGTTAAGTGAAGATATAAAAGCTAAAAAGATACCTTTTTCAATCAACAACAAATTGGCTTTAGGTGCCTTTTTAGATGATGATAGCATCAACATTAAAACAGAAATCAATCAATCAAATCCATACACTATGTTAACTTCAGAATTAGCCCTAAGAGGCAAACACAATACCTACAATTCAATGGCTGCGGCTATTGTGGGGCAGGTATTCAACATCAGAAAAGATGACATTCGCGAAGCACTTACGAATTTCCAAAATGTAGAACATCGCCTTGAAAAAGTAGCGATGGTTCGTGGTGTCGAATTCATCAATGACTCAAAAGCAACCAATGTAAACTCTGCATGGTATGCATTAGAAAGTATGGACAAACCTGTTGTTTGGATTGCTGGCGGCACCGACAAGGGGAATGACTATACTATGCTAAAAGAACTTGTTAAAGACAAGGTACGTATTATTGTTTGTATGGGACTAGACAATCATAAAATACATGAAGCTTTTGGTAAAGATGTAGACATGATACTAAATACAACAAGCGCTCAAGAAGCAGTTCATGTGGCATTTAAACTAGCTAAACAAGGTGAAGCGGTTTTATTGTCTCCTGCTTGCGCTAGTTTTGATTTGTTTAAGAACTACGAAGACCGTGGAAGACAGTTTAAGACTGCGGTAAGGAATTTATAATCAGGACTCTTAAACTTCGAATGCCGAATTGCCGATGTTGGCGTACCCGCCAACATCAAATGTATAAAATTCTTGCAGGCGAGGACGCCTGCAAGGGCAATAGCAACCTTAGTCATGGTAAGGTACGAAGCCATCTCTTTTGATTGCTTCACTTTGTTCGCATTGACGATAATAAATAATAAAATCATTCAACATTTATAAATTAAAGAATGAATCAATTTTGGAATAACATAAAACCTCGTGGAGACCAATTTATGTGGCTAATTATATTAGCCTTGTCTGTTTGGGGACTACTTGCTGTGTATAGCTCTGCTAGCGGCTTAGCTTACAAAAAGGCATCAGGCGATACGGAATTATATTTATTTCAACAATGCTTTTACCTACTAATGGGTTTTTGCATTATGTTAATTGTTCATTCATTTCATTATCGTTATTTCATGGGTCTTTCAAGGTTTCTCTTGTATGTATCATATGCTTTATTATTATATACCCTGTTTTTTGGCGTTGAGATAAATGGAGCCAGAAGGTGGATTGGGCTGATGGGCTTTACAGTTCAATCTTCTGATTTTGCAAAGGTGGCAATCATTCTTTATGTTACCAGAACTTTAGCGAAAAAACAAGATGACATTAAAGATTTTAAAAAAGGATTTTTACCCATACTTATTCACGTTTCACTCACCTGCGCCTTAATTGCACCTGCCAATTTCTCAACAGCTGCCGTACTATTCTCGACTTGTCTTTTAATCATGTTTATTGGAAGGGTAAGTTTAAGGCATTTAGGGATATTAACACTGGTATTAGGGGTCTTGCTTAGTATTATGGTGCTTGTGGTGATGAGTACCCCAGAAAAATACTTGCAACATCTAGCAAGGTTTCTAACCTGGAAACATAGGATTGAAAACTTTAGTAAACCACCACAAAACGACCCTGATGTAACCTACCAAAATGATCATGCAAAAATAGCGATTGCATCAGGTGGAATTTTTGGTAAATTCCCCGGAAACAGCACAGAGAGAAATTTCCTACCTGAAGCCTATTCAGATTTTATCTATGCCATCATAGCTGAAGAATATGGTTTCATAGGAGCCATCATTTTGTTAATGCTGTATTTATTTTTCTTATACCGAGCTATGCGTATCATACTTAAATCGCCACAAGCATTTGGGGCACTGATAGCAGTTGGATTAAGCTTTGCCTTAGTTTTACAAGCATTAATCAATATGGCTGTGGCAGTAAATTTATTTCCGGTAACTGGACTAACCTTACCTTTAGTGAGTAAGGGTGGTACATCTATCTTCTTCACAAGTTTGGCATTTGGAGTAATCATGAGTGTAAGCCGACATATTGAAGAAGGCGAGGAAAGCTTAGATATTAAGGAAGAGGTAAAAAGCAATAAAATAAACGAATTATCAGAAATTGTGTAGCAATAAGCTGGCAAGTAAATGCTATTAGTAAAATGAAGAAGCTAAAAATAATAATAAGTGGAGGAGGAACTGGAGGTCATATCTATCCAGCCATAGCGGTTGCTCAAGCATTACAAAAACGACTTAACAACCATGTTGAGTTTCTATTTGTGGGTGCGAGTGATAGAATGGAAATGGAGAAAGTGCCCAAAGCAGGCTATCCAATCGTGGGCTTATGGATAAGTGGATTACAAAGAAGCTTATCTACTAAAAACTTACTCTTCCCTTTCAAAGTAATAAACAGTGTTTTTAAATCATTAGGCATTTTGAAAAGCTTCAAACCTGATGTGGCTATTGGATTTGGAGGTTATGCTAGTGGAGCCATGCTTTACGCATCCACCATGAAAAAAATCCCTTCTTTAATACATGAACAAAATTCATACGCAGGTATTACGAATAAAATATTAAAAAATAGGGTGAACACTATTTGTGTGGCATATGATGGTATGGAAAGATTTTTCCCATCAAACAAAATTATAAAAACAGGCAATCCCATCAGGCAGGATTTGCTTGATATTTCGGGTAAAAGGGCAGAGGCCATTTCATTCTTTAAATTGGATGCTAGCAAAAAAACAATTCTGATCATTGGAGGAAGTCTTGGCGCAAGAACCATAAATGAAAGTATTTTCGAAGGTATTGATAAACTCAAAGAAGCCGAGGTGAATGTAATTTGGCAAACAGGTAAGAACTTTGACAGTTCAAAGTTGACCATTCACAGTTCACATTCAGAAACACTGTCGACTATCAATATTCAACAATTCATTTATGAAATGGATTTAGCCTACGCAGCTGCGGATATCGTTATTTCTCGAGCAGGAGCTTTATCTATTGCAGAGTTGGCACAAGTAAATAAACCCGTGATATTAGTACCATCACCTAATGTATCTGAAGACCATCAAACCAAAAATGCGATAGCATTGGTTGATAAACAAGCTGCGATTTTGGTAAAAGATATAGATGCAAAAAGTAAGTTAATAGATGAGTTGTTAGCATTAATAAATGATGAACAAAAGCAAAATGAACTGATTAATAATATCAGTCGCTTTGCCATACCAGATGCGGCAGAGAGGATTGTGGATGAGGTACTGGCTATATGTGCGCATAGGTAAATGTGCAGATGTGGGAATGTGAAAATGTGTGAGTGTTAAACTAGTTGTCATTCTGAGCGGAGTCGAAGAATGATTAGGAAATAAATGAAATGAATTTTAAAAATATAAAATACGCGTATTTCCTTGGTATTGGGGGCATTGGAATGAGTGCCATAGCTCGCTATTTCAATCACCTTGGTATAAAGGTGATGGGATATGATAAAACCGAAACCAATCTCACCAAGCAATTGGTAGCTGAAGGAATAGATATACATTACGAAGATTTAGCAGATAAAATCTCTATCAACCATCAACTATCAACCGACAACTGTTTGGTAATACTAACTCCAGCAATTCCTTCCAATCACCAAGAATGGGAATGGTTTAAAAACAATGAATTCAATATCCTAAAACGTTCACAAGTATTAGGACTAATTAGTGAGCAAAGCAAAACGTTGGGTGTGGCTGGTACACATGGAAAAACAACTACCTCTACCCTATTGGCTCATATACTCAAACAAAGTCATGTAGATTGCAACGCATTCCTTGGAGGAATATCAAGCAATTACAATACAAATTTGCTTTTGAATGAAAAGTCGAATGAGAATATTGAACAATCTATAATGGTTGTGGAAGCAGACGAATTTGATCGTTCTTTCTTAACGCTACATCCATTTATTTCTATCATTACCTCAACGGATGCTGACCATTTAGATATCTATGGGGAGCATGATGAACTGAAAAAATCTTTTCTAGATTATGCAAATAGACTTGTAGAAGGCGGTACCCTTATTATTAAAAAGGAATTGGATTTAATAGCTAACCTTAGTGTACCCTATATCACCTACTCAACAAAATCAGAAGCAGGTGCTTATGCATCCAACATACAAATCATAAAGGGCAATTATCATTTTGATTTAACCTTTAAAGAACAAACAATATCTGGTCTACAACTAGGTATTCCTGGCCTACATAATGTTGAAAATGCAGTGGCTGCCTCGGCTGCTTGTTTGCTTTTAGGTGTAACCGAAGATGAACTTCGCGCTGCACTGCTTAGTTTTAAAGGTGTTAAACGCAGGTTTGAATACATTATCAAATCAGATAATCAAATATTTATTGATGACTATGCACATCATCCTGAGGAGTTAAGAGCCATTATTTCTTCAGTAAAAAATATGTATCCTGACGAAAAGGTATGCGTTGCCTTTCAACCTCATCTTTTTACGCGTACCCGCGACTTTGTGGATGGCTTTGCAGAATGCCTTTCTATTGCAGACGAAGTGTATTTATTAGACATTTATCCAGCCAGAGAGCTACCTATTGAAGGTATAACATCCAAGATTATCTATGATAAGATAACGAGCAAAAAACACTTAGTGGGCAGACAAGAACTCTTGGACATGTTAGGACAATCAAAGCCGAAGGTATTTTGCACACTAGGCGCAGGTGACATTGATTTACTAGTGCAACCCATCAAGGATATCCTATCGTAATAAATGAAACTATTTAATGATAAAACCCTGCGCATCATAAAGAAAATCGGAATACTATTATTCTGGTCTTCCATGCTATGCAGTATGCTGATATCATTAATCTATGTCAATCGAAATTTAGATGACAAAGAAATAGAGAAGGTAAACATCAAAATCATTCCTGAAAATGTGCAATTCTTCAATAGACAAAAAGTACTTGAAGAAATCAGAAAAACAGGTCTCAACAGAAACATAGTTGGAAGCACTGCGGACGAAATTGATGCCGATAACATGGAACTGAAACTACTAACTAACAGGTACATCCGAAATGCCAAAGTATATCATGACATGATGGGCAATCTGAACATAAAAATCGAACAAAGAGAGCCACTATTGCGGGTTTACAGGTTCGACAACAGTTCATTTTATATCGACAAAACTGGAATTAAAGTACCTCTTTCAATGCAATTTACCAGTAGGGTTTTGGTGGCCAATGGCAATATTTTCGAAAGGTACAAAAACCACGATAGCGTGTACTCATATATAGGACACCAATTGTACAAAATTGCTTCATATGTTGATAAACACGAATTCTGGAAAGCACAAATAGAGCAGATATTTGTAACAAGGGATAATGAGTTTATATTGATACCAAAAGTGGGTAATCACATCATCCTTTTTGGAAATGCGGAAGAAGGCGATGAGAAGTTTGAAAAATTGTTCGTTTTCTATAAAGAAGGCTTAAACAGAGTAGGTTGGAACAAATATTCGAGCATCAATATCAAGTACAAAGGACAAGTAATTTGTAAGAAATAAATTATAAAAAAAAATGCAAAACGATGCAGTAATAGTTGGCTTAGATATCGGAACCACAAAGGTTTGTGCCATTGTTGGTAAACGTAACGAGTTTGGCAAAATAGAAGTGTTGGGCATGGGCAAAGCTGAAAGCTTAGGCGTGATTAGAGGAGAGGTGCGCAACATCGACAAAACTGTAAAATCAATAAATGAGGCCATTGAGAGAGCAAAGCAATCAATGGAGAAAATAAATAATATCCGTTTGGAGATTGCTAGCGTGCATGTGGGAATTGCTGGTCAACATATCAAAAGCCTTCAACACCGCAACAGCGTAAGTCGTCCTAACAATGATGACGAAATTAGTTATGGTGATGTAGATAGACTTATCGAAGATACATTTAAATTGGCATTACCTCCGGGTGATAAGATTATTCATGTGTTACCTCAAGAGTATTCAGTAGATGATTTTGCAGATGTAATTGATCCTGTGGGTATGGCAGGTGTAAGACTTTCGGGCAACTTCCACATCATTACAGGAAATGTGGATGCTATCAAAAATATTTATAAATGCGTTGACAGAGCTGGTTTAGATGTAGCAGGTTTGATTTTAGAGCCACTATCATCCGCTGATGCTGTAATTACTACAGAAGAAATGGAAGCGGGTGTTTGCTTAGTGGATATTGGAGGCGGAACAACGGATGTGGCCATCTTCAAAAACGGTGTTATCAGACATACAGCAGTTATTCCATTTGGAGGCAATATCATCACAGAAGATATCGTTGAAGGATGTTCGGTATTGCGTAACCAAGCTGAATTACTTAAAGTGAAATTCGGTTCGGCATTGGCTGAAGAAAATAAAGAGAATGAGATTGTTTGTATCCCAGGATTTCACGGAAGACCAGCCAAAGAGGTTTCTGTAAGAAATCTTGCAAACGTAATTCAAGCTAGGGTTGAAGAGATTTTCGAAGCTGTTTTATACGAAATAAAAAGTTCAGGATTAGAACGTAAGTTAAATGCAGGTATTGTTATAACTGGTGGTGGTTCTCAGTTGAATCACTTAGATAAATTAGTAGAATATGTAACGGGCTTCGATTCAAGAATAGGTTATGCCAATGAGCATTTAGCAAAAACTAAAATTGACGATATGAAAAGTCCCATGTATGCCACAGGTGTAGGATTGGTGCTTAAAGGTTTTAGGGCATTGGAGGATGAAGAGAACAAAGGCAAAGTAAAAAACAAAGCTCCTGAATTGGCTGAGGCTAAACCAGCAAAACCTGGTGTAAAACTAGGAGGATTCTTAAACGATATAGTTAAAAAAGGTAAAGATTGGCTTTACGAAAAAGGAGACATGGAAGACTTTAGCGGTTAATAACAATAAACAAGGCTTCGGCATTAAATGAATTAACAATGGAATCAAAAATTAAATTCAACTTACCTAAAGAAAAATCATCTATTATTAAAGTAATAGGTGTTGGTGGAGGCGGTAGCAATGCTATCAACCATATGTTTGAACAAGGAATCAAAGGAGTTGATTTTATTGTTTGTAATACCGATTTGCAATCTCTTGAAGCAAGTCATATTTCAAACAAGATACAATTAGGTGCAAACCTAACACAAGGTTTGGGTGCTGGAGCAAATCCTGAAGTAGGTAAAAAAGCGGCAATGGAAACCATCGAGGATATTATTGATATGCTTGGGGTAAACACCAAAATGCTTTTTATTACAGCAGGAATGGGTGGAGGAACAGGTACAGGAGCAGCTCCTATTATCGCTAAAACCGCAAAAGAAATGGATATCTTAACCGTGGGTATTGTTACTACTCCATTTGGCTTTGAAGGAAAACGCAGAAAAGAATTTGCAAGCGAAGGCATCGAAAATCTTAAGCGTGCAGTTGATTGTTTGCTTATTATCAGCAACGATAAAATAAAAGACATGTATGGCAACTTGCCATTACGCGAAGCTTTCAGCCATGCCAATAATATATTAACTACTGCAGCTAAAGGTATTGCCGATATCATTACACAATCTGGTTATATCAACGTGGATTTTGAAGATGTGAAAACGGTAATGAAAGGTAGTGGTGTGGCATTGATGGGTAATGCAACTGCCGAAGGACCAGATAGAGCCTTGGTAGCTGTTAAAAATGCATTGGCTTCTCCCTTACTAAACGACAACCAAATCCTTGGTGCTAAAAATATTTTATTAAATATTTCATCTGGCAACAGTGAAGTATTGATGGAAGAAATTGGACAAATATCAGAATACATTCAAGAAGAAAGTGGCTTGAGTGCAGAGATGATATTTGGAACCAGCTTCGATGCTAGTTTGGGTGATAAAATATCTGTAACCCTTATCGCTACTGGCTTTGAAAGTAAACCTCGCGAGAACAAAATTATTGTTGGTTCTACCGAAACGGGTTTTATTAAGCAAGACTTAGTAAAGCCTGTTACACCGGTAGTTAATCAAATACCAGTTTCAGAAAATCCAATAGATCAAGAACCTGTAAAAAAGGTATTGTTGGAAGATGTGGAAGCTGTAAAATCTATTGAAGAAAATCCTTCAGATATCAAATTCGAGTTGCGCATAGCTGCAGAAGAGGAAATGAACTACTTTGAAAACAATAGTATTCAAGAGCCTGAAATCAGTTTTGAAGCTGAGCCAGAAATCATGAATCTATACGAAGAAGAAGTAGAGGAAAGCAAAGAAGAACATGATATGATAAACATGGATATGCAAATATCAGAATCGTTTGAGTTGAAAACAGTGCCACAAAATGAAGAGATATTTAACAATGTGGTAGAGGATGAGGAACAAACCAAAAAAATTGAAAGACATATCCAACGTATCAAAGAATTGAAAAATTTAAATGTGACTATCAATTTCCCAGGTGGCATACGTGAGATGGAAAGAGAACCTGCTTACAAGCGCAGGAATAAAAAACTGGAAGATGTGCCACACTCATCTGAGACACAAATATCGAGACTGAGTTTGTTTGAAGATGCCAGTGGCAAACCAGAATTAAAGAGCAACAACTCATTCTTACATGATAATGTTGATTAGTTTATAGTTATACAAAGAACTCTCTGCGAAGGCAGGGAGTTTTTTGTTTTAATACAAACCCTATATGAAAATAGCCAAGTCGTATCAAAAAGATGTATTCTGCCTTGAGGGTGATTGGAACAGCAATCTACTCAAGCAAAACAGTGTGATTGGGGCATTGGAGTTTTTGAAAATCAACCGAAAGATTGATTTCATACATAGGCATTGCGGCACCAGAGAGAACTTGGCCTTCTATTTAAAACAATGGCAATTAAAACGCTACTCAAACTACAGCATCTGTTATTTGGCATTTCATGGCAAGCCACAGCAAATCATGATCAATAAAGAACCTGTTACGCTTGACGAATTAGCCGAAATGATGGGAAACCAATGCCATAATAAAATCATTCATTTGGGAAGCTGCCAAACACTAAATACCGACAAAAGACATATCAAAAGATTCCTACGAAAAACAAATGCACTTTGCGTTTGCGGATTTGAAGAAGAAATAAAATTTGTAGAAGGATCCGCATTCGACATTCTGTTGATTGATCTGTTTCAAGAGTTCTTAGATGTAAGCCGTGTTGAAGCCCATATTCAAAAATATTACAAGACCTTTGCTGAAAAATTGCAGTTTAAGTTGATACATTTATAAAAAAACGTATGATGCAAAGCTAAAGGACGCCTGCAAGGGCAAAAAATTTCTCTGCTCATTTAAAATATTCCATGCAGTGTATTGGCATGTCTTACTCATCTATTGAAAATATATTTTATAAAGTCCTCCTCCCATCGAACTAAATCAAATAAATGATTTTATTATCTTAGAATAGCTACAAAGTATTGCTATATTTGAATAGGCTTTAAATGGCTATTTTGACTAAAACTTAATCAGACAAGGATATGAGAAAGGTCCTAAGAAAATTGTTGCTGGGTAGCAATTCCGAAACTATCAAACCAAGCATCAGCCCTATACAGAGGCGGATAAACAATATTAAAGAAGTGTGGAACAACCACCACCAAGATGATAGTGGTATTGAAAAAATTTTTAGACTATTTCTATCTTCTTCTCAACTCCTTTTTCCGGGCATTTATCTAAAAACATTGGCAAGTAAAAAAGGCCACGAATACCAAGATTTGATTTTGGATTTGTTCGTACTTTTCAAAGTGGCCTTTCCTATTATAATTTTACTAAACAACGGGCAACATAATCCATATTTACTTTATGTTTTGGTGTATTTTATGCTTGAAACCATTTTGTATATACCAACGTTGATTTTTGCTTCAGACTCCTTTTTACGACCAAGGTCCTATAAAAGATCCATACTGCTACTATTTTTAAACTATATGGAAATTGTGTTTACCTATAGTGTACTATATGCCAATGGAAGTTATATGAATAACGACTTTAGTCATTGGTTTGATGCTATCTATTTTAGCACGATTACAGCGTCTTCAATTGGATATGGAGATTATTTTCCGGTGACACCAATAGGTAAATTTTTAGTGAGCACACAAGCCTTATTGTCTGTATTTTTCATGGTGTTGTTCTTAAACTTTTTCTCAACCCGCATCAAATCTAAAGGCTATTTTGATCATGATAATGAGAATTAGGAGTTAAGTAATAGAAATATGTTTTCTATTGCTTATTAATCCTCTTACATCATTCATTATAATATTATTTTGTAGTCTTGGCCTATAGTTCGAAGTAGATGAAGTCATCTGATTTCTGAGAGATTGCTTCATCCCGTTCCGACAAATCTGAAACGGGATTCGCAAAGACGTTCAATTTTGAGAGACTAATAATAATTGAAACTCATATGTTGAGATCAACATAAATCTGTCTGTCGGGTTATTGTTAAGTCTGTGTGGTTTTATACAAGGCTGCCAAAAAAGTTTCGCTTTGCTGTGCGCCTGAAATGGCATATTTGTTATCGAACACAAAGAAAGGCACACCTTGCACCCCAATTTGTTGCGCTTGGTAAATGTCGGATTCTACATCAATAGCAAAGGCATCTGAGGACAGCATATCTAAAATGGCATCTGAATGAATACCCAACGACAAGCCTAATTCGAGCAGTACATCATTATCATCAATGTTTTTACCATAAATAAAATAGGCTTCAAACAACTTTTCTTCACACTCATTCTGCACTTGGTTTTGTTTTGCCAAATGCAACAAACGATGAGCCTTGAAAGAATTGGCCACTATGGCTTTTTCGAAATCATAATTCAAGCCCAGTTCTTTTGCCATATTAACCACATAATCGGTGGTTTTTCTTGTATACTCCATATCCCAACCTTTGCTTTCGGCCAAGTGTTCAATGGTATTCTTACTTGGGTCTGTTTGCAAAGCTGGGTTCAATTGAAAACTTCGCCACACAATTTCTACTTCATCTTTGTTTTCAAACTGAGCCAAAGCATTCTCAAATCTGCGTTTCCCAATATAACAAAAGGGACACATCACATCACTCCAAATTTCTACTTTCATTTAGCTCAGACCCGTTATTTCTCCGTTTACAACATCAATTACCATAGCAGCTGGGTCTTTAGGTAAGCCTGGCATACGCATGATTTCTCCTGCCACAGCTACAA
The DNA here is from genome assembly GCA_945870425.1 of Chitinophaga pinensis. Taxonomy (GTDB): domain Bacteria; phylum Bacteroidota; class Bacteroidia; order UKL13-3; family UKL13-3; genus RGVD01. The sequence continues at coordinate 89,474 of CAMBSD010000001.1, forward strand.
TAAAACCAGCACCATTGTTCAAAATTAGGTTTTCAATATGTAGGGTAAAACCCTCTGCTGCAGCCACACGCGAAGCATCATCACTAAAACTAAATTGCGTTTTAGCGATACAAATTGGCAAATTGGATGCACCTAAATCATTGATTTTTTTCAAAGCAGCTTTCGCATTTTTACCCAAGGTTATGCCATTGCCTTTGTATACGGTTTTTACAATTTGAGTGATTTTTTCTTCAATACTTTGGTTTACATCATAGGTATGATTGATAGGTTTTGAAGGTTTATTCTCAATCACCTCTACCACCTTTCGAGCCAATGACACTGCTCCATCTCCACCTTTGGCAAAGCCCTCATTGATGGCAAATTCAGCACCTTTTTCTTTGCACCAGTTCTCGATAAATGCTACTTCTTCATCGGTATCAAAACCAAATTTATTCAATGCTACAATTACAGTTTGACCAAATTTTTGAAGGCTTTCAATATGTCTTTCAACATTTTTAATACCTTCTATCAAACCTTCCATATTGGGTTGTTTGATAAGCTTCTCGTCCACCTTGCCATGCAACTTGATAGATTGCGTGGTAGTAACCAATACAGTTGCCTTTGGAGCAATACCCGCAGCACGACATTTGATATTCAAAAATTTCTCTCCACCCAAATCACTTCCAAAACCCGCTTCGGTGATGGCATAATCAGCATATTGCATTGCCGATTTGGTCGCCATGATACTGTTACAACCATGCGCAATATTGGCAAAAGGACCGCCATGAATAAAGGCTGCACCCTTTTCGATGGTTTGCACCAAGTTGGGTTGAAAAGCATCTTTCAGCAATGCCACCAAAGCACCTGCTGCACCAAGGTCTTTCACATAGAAAGGTGAATTATCAAGGCGATAGCCAAGTAGAATATTTTCCAATCTTTTTCTTAAATCATCCAAAGAAGTGGCTAAGCAAAATATAGCCATAATTTCAGAAGCAGGGGTAATATCAAAACCTGTTTCTGTAGGAATGCCATTGCTTGAGCCATTCAATCCTGAAAGCATATAACGCAAGCTGCGGTCGTTCACATCCAATACCCTGCGCCACAAAATTTGTCTAAGACCTTTTCCATTGTTTTTGTTATGGTATTGGTAATTATCAACCAAAGCCGCTAAGGTATTATTAGCAGAGGTGATGGCATGAAAATCTCCTGTAAAATGCAGGTTGATATCCTCCATAGGTAGCACTTGGCTATATCCACCACCGGCAGCACCGCCTTTCATTCCAAAGCAAGGACCAAGGCTTGGTTCACGCAAAGCTACAATGGCTTTCTTTCCAATTTTATTCAAGCCTTGTGCTAAGGCCACTGAGGTAGTGGTTTTACCACTTCCGCTCTTATTGGGTGTGGTGGCAGTTACCAATATCAAATTTGATTGGGCAATTTTTGCTTCATCAAAACTTACATTTACTTTGGCTTTGTATTTACCGTATTGCTCCAGTTGGTCTTCATGTATGCCAACCGATGCAGCAATTTTTTGGATGGGTGATAATTGTGTTTCGTGCGCTATTTCTATATCTGATTTCATTGGATGATATCTTTTAAAATGCAAAATAATCAAATTACTCACTAAAAAAAATGTGCTTGCTTAACTTCTGCTGTGATTATTTGTTTAAAAATTGACGTCTATGGTTTTGATTTATTTGCCAAGCATAACTTGAAATTTATAAAAGTAAATATATTTGTTTCAGTCCCCACTGTTCGGAGTCTTGTGTGCTGGGCAATAGCGAAGCTGACTCCGAATAAATAAATGAAAAATGAGTTTGCAACTCATCTATTCTTATAGGTTTCCAACAACAACATCTAACCCCATGCCCAAAAACCACCCCACCCCCAAACATCATAAAAAAAAAACAAATACTCATACCAATTATATGGCAGCATACACAAAAACATAACTTGCTTTTGTGCTATAATATTTTTAATATTGGTTAAAACCTTAAAAGATGAGATTATGCTAATACTAATTTACATAGTATTTTTAGCTAGCATATTTCATGCTTGTAAATAATATGCACCCACCAAGAATATTTTTTGATATACCTGCTAGTGTATTAGCTCTCATGCCCAACTATGCAATGGGATAGCTCGGCATATTTTACAAATGCTACAAGTCCATCAAGCAGCACTAATACCTATCTTTGGGATTTTGGTGATGGTTCGGCAAAATCAACAGATGTAAATCCTTTCCATACTTTCCCTGCTTTTGATAGCAATTATGCAGTGTGTTTAACTGCTACAAATAGATGTGGAAGCTATACTTATTGCGATACAGTTTGGATTGATAGTTTACATATTGGAGGAGGCTTTAAGGAAATAGCAATGGGTCATCCTGAACGCAGTGAAGAATCTAAAGATGCTTCGGAACACAGCAAGACGAATGCGAGCAACAATCATCAACCGACAACAAACAACTGCCAACTAAGTAACTATCCAAATCCATTTGACCAATCAACCATAATTGATTATGAGATATGGCAAACATATAGCAAAGCGTAATTGAGAATTAGCAATGTTTTAGGACAAGAAGTGTATAGCCAAAAACTAAACAGACCTATGTACAAGGTTCAAATAGATGGTTCTGCGCTGCATGATGGTTTGTATTACTATTCGCTAGTTGTAGATGGTGTAGTGAAATTAACTAAAACCATGAGTGTGATTAGGTAGTTATATAATGTTATCCTCCAAAGAAAAGAGAATATAGCTATCCCTTAATATAAACCTATTATAAAATGTTAAACGAATACTATGCACATGAAAATGGCAGAAATAATTTTATATTTTCTCATAAAAGATAGATTTACTCATTGACGCTTCAAAATTGTGAATTTCAAATTATAAGTTTTAATTTATCTTTATAATGTGAACCATAAAAAAAATTTATGACTCACATTATCAATTTTTTTATGGACTCACCAAGTGAATTCCTATTTGAAAATACATGGCACCAGTAAGATTATTGATCATCGCATACTCCCTTTTCCCAAAAAAACCTCTATAAAAATCATTTCCATCATCAAGATAGTCTGCTTTGTATGAGTAATTGTGACGATATCCTAATTGCAAGCTGCCCCAAATAAATCCAAATAATTTCTTTTGAAATTCAGTTCTCAATCTAAGTTCGCCTCTTCTTAACTCTAAGCTTCGATTTTGATCTGACAAACCATTTAATCGATAAGATTGACCCTCTAATTCGTATCCAATAAGCATTAAATTGCTAGGATTGAATTTTTTGCGAACATGGGCTCTAGCCGGAAAAAGAATTTCTGTTCCCCATTTCCTGCTCGAAGAAGTCCAATTGAACATAAAAACCGGTATGTAGTTCATTTCGCCCACTCTATATGTTCTAGATATTCCAATTGCCCATTGTTTTCTATCTGAAGGTCTTTTACCCCACAATAGAGCTGCAGAATACCTAAGATAATTTAAGGACTGAGGATTAGCAATAGAATAATTGCCATTTAAATCAGCTGATACCTGTAACAAAATAAATTGTTTTTCATTCAAAGGCTTATAAAGTGTGGAGTGCAATCCTGCTGTTGTTAGGCCTTTTTGAATTTCATCAATACTTGAATTACTTACTGCACCATTTTTGGTTCTATCCTTTACTTGATAGTTTACATCCCAATAATTTAAACCTACCTGCCACACAATACTATTTTTAGAAATTACTGGAATATTTGCAAACAAACGAAGACCTCCGACATAATTCAACTCAGCCTTTTCATTTATATCCCCTTCTTTTAAAGAAGTTGAATATTTTCCTATTTCTGATACTGATAAAGTATGTGGAAGTTGAGCATCAAAGGCCACTGAAACAAACCTCTGTGGAATTAGATCCAGAATTTTTGGATTGCAAAAAACTTTGGATTTAGTATCTGTATAGGTTACGTTATCATATTCACTAAAATCTTCAACGATTGAATCTTGTTGAGCAAATGAATCTGAATTCTGAAACCAAAAAAGGCATAAAAGGAAAAAGTATCTCATCCAATTAAAAGTAAATTATTTTTTATTAACCATTAATCTTTTCCATACGTCTGTTCTTCCTAAAGCTTTAACCCCTATATAGCCTCTTATATCCAGGGTGTTTTCATCTTTCATGTTTATGACACAACTGTATAAACTTCCACTCTCAGGATCGTAAATGGTTCCCTCTTTCCATTCATTTTTTTCATTGTAAATAAAATCTTTTAGCATACGGTACCCCTTCAGAGGAACATTGCGCATTGATTCATCTGGGTTATTTTTATCTAATTTTGGAGCATTCGTTGCAGCATCTAAAGGTTCTTTTAACCATACAATCTTTCCATAATACTTGGAGCCAATTTTTTCTATTTTAATTCTTGCTTTTCCATTACTTGGTTCCCAAAGACCAATTATTCTATCTCCCTCATCTGAAGTTAAAGACGTTAACAAAAAAAACAGAAGAGAGGTTGCAAATATTTTTTTAAATGTTTTCATAATATCAATGTTTAAATTTATTATTTTAAAGATAATTCAAGTTCTAAGTTTGCTGTAAATGAAATATTTTGTTCTATCTCATTTAAGAAATTTGCATCTAAAATGAGAGTTCCTCCTTCCAAAAAATAAGGTACCAAGGCTTTTTGCTCTTTGGCAATAGACAACTGAATGTTTTGACCTCCAATTGGAAGGGGATTTATAAAAGCTAACTTTTGCATACTTTCCTTTTCGCTTACTACCTGCATAGTTAAGTCTTGAATATTGATTGCCAGGGAGTCTAGGGATATAGATGCCTTTACTATTTTTATTTCTTTAAGTTGCTCCCGTTTATATCCTTTTTGTTGCAGAAATTTAATTATATCTGAACCTATTTTTCCTTGAAATGAGTTTGGACCTTCAAAATAGGGCCCTTCAGCAGATAAAGTTATAGGCTCGAGGACAAGGTTCTCTATGTTTTTTTTGCCACAAGAAGAGAGTAAAAATATAGCTGATATGAAATATAAAAATATATTCATTCTTGCTAATTTCAATGATGTTATCATTTTTGGTTAACTAGGGTTTAAAATTTAAATTGACTCTCATTCTAGAATAAGAGTATTTTTAGTGTGAACTTTCTTCAAATATAGATTGGAATAAAAAATTGTATTATTTATTTTTGTAATGTAAACCATAAAAATAAATTATGAATTATACTTTAAATCAATTGCAGATTTTTTTGAAAGTGGTACAAGCACAGAGTGTTACTAGAGCCTCAGAGGAATTAAATTTAACGCAGCCTGCAGTTTCAATTCAACTTAAAAACTTTCAAGATCAGTTTGATATACCTCTAACCGAAGTGATTGGTAGGAAGATTTTTGTTACCGATTTTGGGTATGAGATTGCCCACGCTGCTGAAAATATAATTAATCAAGTGTATGCCATTAATTATAAAACCTTAGCCTATAAAGGACAGCTGAGTGGGCGATTGAAAATCTCAGTTGTCTCAACTGGAAAATATGTGATGCCCCAATTTTTGGCAGATTTCATGAAACAACACGAAGGTATAGAATTACTTATGGATGTAACAAACAAAAGCAAGGTGATTGAAAGTATAGAAAACAATGAAGTGGATTTTGCATTGGTTTCTATTTTACCTGATAAGCTCAATATCGAAAAAATGGACTTACTCCAAAATAAATTGTATTTGGTGGGAAATGGGCAACAAAAGTATAAGATAGGAATCTTTGCAAAAGAATTATTTAAAGATTTGCCTCTTATTTTTAGAGAAAAAGGTTCTGGTACTAGACAATCTATGGAGAGTTTTTTTGTTAAAAACAAAATTGATGTACTGAAAAAGATGGAGTTAACTTCCAATGAAGCTGTTAAGCAGGCACTTGTGGCTGGGTTGGGTTATTCTATTATGCCACTTATCGGAATCAAAAACGAATTACATAACAAAGAATTGCAAATTATTCCTATTAGAGGTCTGCCCATTAAAACTACATGGCGTTTAATTTGGCTAAAAGGTAAAAAGCATTCGCCCGTTTCACTTGCTTTTATGGATTACCTAAAAAAAGAAAAATCAAAAATTGTACATGAAAAATTTAATTGGTATGAGCAGTATTGAGGATTTTGCAATTATTTCAAACTCAATCTCACCTTGGCATTGGCACCATTAAAGTTGCTAGCGGGATTGTGTTTTGTAATATAAACCGTAATATTTTCGACACTGCTAAAAGTCATGTTTATTTTTCTCAAGATATTGGATGCCACTTCTTCAATTAAATCGCGGCTTATGTCCATTTCTTTTTTCACAATTTCGTAAACTAATTCGTAGTTTATTACCTCGTTTATGCCCTTAAACTCCTTATTGTCTGAACATTGCTCGTCAATATAAACTGCTACAGTAAATTTCCCACCTTTTACTTTTTCATCTGGGTATAATCCGTGGTATGAAAAAAATTCCATGTTTTCTAAAGCAGTTTGCAAGTTCATTTGTTATAATTTTTAAACAAATACAAAAAAGCTACATTCGCAGCAAATAAAAAAGACAATTTTATATAAGTAGAATATGAATACATCGCAAGAATTTTTTCACGCAAACAAGCCTGATTTGTATAACCACCCTGATTATTACTTGATGGATGAATTGTTAACTGAAGAACATAAATTAATTCGTCAAAGTGTGCGCGATTGGGTTAAAAAAGATCTAAGCCCAATTATAGAAGACGTTGCGCAAAAAGCTACTTTTCCAATGCACATGATTAAGGGATTGGCAGATGTAGGCGCTTTTGGTCCCCAGTTGCCAGCAGAATATGGTTGTGGTGGAATGGATTATATTACTTATGGTATCATTATGCAAGAGCTTGAACGCTGCGATAGCGGTGTTCGTTCTACTGCCAGTGTGCAAGGTAGTTTGGTAATGTATCCTATTTATAAGTTTGGTAGCGAAGAGCAAAAACACAAATACCTACCTAAATTGGCCAAAGGCGAATTGATGGGTTGTTTCGGTTTAACAGAGCCTAATCATGGTAGTAACCCTGCTGGCATGACCACCAATTTTAGAGATGCAGGTGATGGAAAACATGTGATTTTGAATGGTGCTAAAATGTGGATTTCAAACTCGCCTTTTGCTGATATAGCTGTGGTATGGGCTAAAAATGAGCAAGGAAAAATAAAAGGAATTATTGTTGAGCGTGGTATGGAAGGTTTTACAACCCCAGAAACACATAACAAATGGAGCTTACGCACAAGCGCTACGGGTGAGTTGGTTTTTAATGATGTAAAAGTGCCTGTTGAAAATATTTTACCAAGTGTTGAAGGATTGAAAGGTCCTTTGACTTGTCTTAACTCAGCGCGCTATGGTATCAGTTGGGGCGCTATTGGTGCTGCTATGGATTGCTATGATACCGCATTGCGTTATTCTAAAGAAAGAATCCAATTTGGAAGACCTATTGCAGGCTTCCAATTGCAACAAAAGAAATTAGCTGAAATGATTACTGAAATTACCAAAGCTCAGTTGTTAACTTGGCGCTTAGGTGTTTTGATGAATGAAGGTAGAGCCACCCCTGCACAAATCAGTATGGCTAAACGAAACAATGTGGATTTGGCTTTGAATGTTTCGCGTAATGCACGCCAAATGCTAGGTGGAATGGGTATCACAGGCGAGTATTCAATTATGCGCCACATGATGAATCTTGAATCTGTAGTTACTTATGAAGGAACCCATGATATTCACTTGTTAATTACTGGTATGGATATTACAGGAATTAGTGCTTTCGAATAGATGGCATTTTTAGCTAAGGTTTTTATAAACGATTCTAAAGACAGATATAAAGAAATGAAAAGCGACCTTCGGGTCGCTTTTTTGTTCATTAAAAAGAATTATGCTATTTCACTTTAAACAACTAATGCTGTCATACCATGCTCTAATTCGCTAGTTGCGCTGTTGTAAGACCTGGAGAAATTGGAGTAAAACAAAGACTCGGAAAACTCTCTGAAAAAAGTCATGCACAAGGTCCTGTTTGGTATAATCCATTTACTACTAAAGTTATAAAAACAAACATTCAAATAAACGATATTGAATTATCACTGAGTTTGCCGAGTAAGGAGGGCTTAAGTGTTACTGCACAAATATCTATTCTTTACAGAATTGATGAAAAGAGTGTTCCGAAAGTCATTAATAGTATTGGTCTTGGGTATGAAACTATTATATCTAATGTATTTAGATCGGCATCTGCAGATGTGTGTTCTAAATATTTTGCAAAAGATATGCATTCAGGAATGAGATCAGAAATAGAAAATGCCATTAAAATTAAAATGGAGGAAACACTTTCCGAACAAGGAATACGTGTTCAAGCTGTTCTGATGAAAAGCATTCAATTGCCAGCAGGTTTAGCAAATTCAATCGAACAAAAATTACAAGCAGAGCAAGATGCTATGCGGATGGTTTTTATTTTGCAACAAAAAAAATTAAATGCTGAAAGAAAAACCATTGAAGCAACCGGGACAAGAGATGCGCAGAAAATACTTTCAGAAGGTCTAACAGATCAAATTATTAAAATTAGAAGCATTGAAGCTTTTCTAGAATTATCAAAATCTACGAATAGTAAAATCATAATTACTGACGGCAAAGTACCATACCTCATAGACTAGTTACAAAACAAAAAATATGACAAGAATAACAGTAGCAAAAGGAGACGGCATTGGTCCAGAAATAATGGACGCAACATTGGAAATAATACTAGCGGCAGGAGCCCAACTCGAAATTGACGAAATTGAAGTGGGTGAAAAAGTATACTTGGCTGGAAACACCTCAGGAATTGCCAATGAATCATGGGAAACAATAAGGCGCAATAAAATTTTCTTAAAAGCTCCTATCACCCCCACAAGGTGGAGGATACAAAAGCTTAAATGTCACAACACGCAAATTTTTAGGATTATATTCAAACGTAAGGCCTTGTATGAGTTTACATCCATTTGTAAGCACTAAACATCCTGTAATGGATATTGTGATTGTTAGAGAAAATGAAGAAGACTTATATGCTGGAATTGAACACCAGCAAACAGACGAGGTAGTGCAATGCTTAAAACTAATTAGCAGACCTGGTTGCGAAAAAATAGTACGTTATGCTTTTGAATATGCTAAACAACAAAACCGCAAAAAAGTAACATGTTTTACTAAAGACAATATTATGAAACAAACGGATGGCTTGTTTCACAGAGTATTTGATGAGATTGCCAAAGAATATCCTGAAATTGAAAACGAACACTGGATTATTGACATTGGTGCCGCTAAAATGGCTGACACACCAGAATTGTTTGATGTGATTGTAATGCCAAATCTATATGGAGATGTTTTGAGTGATGTAGCTGCACAAATAACTGGTTCGGTTGGCTTAGCAGGTTCTGCCAATATTGGGGAAGAGTGTTCAATGTTTGAAGCCATTCATGGTTCAGCGCCTAGAAGAGCAGGGCAAAATGTAGCCAACCCGTCAGGCTTATTACAAGGAGCTATTATGATGCTTAATCATATTGGCCAAACTGAAATAGCAGAAAAAGTTCAAAATGCTTGGCTTAAAACATTAGAAGATCGCATTCACACCTATGATATCTTTAAAGAAGGAACAAGTAAGCAAAAGGTGGGAACGAAAGAATTTGCAAATGCAGTGATTCAAAATCTTGGTCAAAAACCTACAATCTTGAAGTCTGTTTCATATGCAAATAATTCAGCCCTAAACTTACCAAAATATAAAAGAAAACCTGCTGCAAAAAAAGAACTTGTTGGAGTAGATATTTTTGTTCATTGGGCAGGTTCAAATCCTAATGAACTAGCAGAGAAAATAAAACAAATAGAAAGTAAGGAAATAAAACTATCCATGATTACCAACAGAGGCATTAAAGTATGGCCTGATGGATTTAAAGAAACTTTTTGTACTGACCATTGGAGATGCCGTTTTAAACCAACTGGAAATACAGAAATAAATAAATCAAACATCATCGAACTTTTACAAAATGCTATTTCTACAAACATTGATACGATAAAAACAGAAAACCTATACTCATTTAATGGTGAGGCTGGATATTCATTGGGTCAAGGTCAATAAACAAAAAAAGACATACAACTCATACAGGTGACCTATAACATATGATACATGTTAAAATAAAGTAATAACAAGTTTATTCCTTTTAACCTCCGGTGCTTTTATAATCTTGGCATTGATAACAAAAGATTCGGTAAACAGCCGACTATTCGCTTGTATAGGTATTATTATTGGGGCTATTCGTCCACAATATATATCTAAGCAAAACACGCCTATTGAAGAAAATTAATTGTGTTGACCAAAAACTAAGGTCAATTTAATTAATCATTACTAAACAGTAATTTTAGTAATAAAAAAGCGCTTATTCACTAAGCTAATTAAATGGATACTTAATAAATAAAGTGTGGTCATTATGTTCAAAGGTAGAAAATTAGTAATTGCAACTAAACACGAAAAGGAAAAAGTAATTGCTCCTATCTTAGAAAAAGAGTTGGGTGTAAAATGTTTTGTTGCTCCAGATTTAGATACAGATTTGCTTGGCACCTTTACCGGAGAAGTAGGAAGAAAAGATGATCCTATTATTACGGCAAGAAAAAAATGCCTTATAGCAATGGAACTAAGCAATTGCGATTTATCTGTTGCGAGTGAAGGTTCTTTTGGCCAGCACCCATATCTGCCATTTGTTCCAGCCGATGATGAATTTTTACTCTTTATTGATAAAAAAAATAATGTGGAAATTATTGCGAGGGAATTAAGTACAGAGACCAATTTTAATGGCAAACAAATTAATACTGAAGAAGAATTAAATGAATTTGCTACTCATGCGGATTTTCCTTCACATGGATTGATTCTTAGAAAATCAAAAGATGATTTTAAAAATATTATAAAAGGAATAAGGAATGAAGAGCAACTTCAAATTATTTTTTATAATCTTATCGCCAATGAAGGAACAGCCTATATAGAAACCGATATGCGGGCTATGTATAACCCAACAAGAATGAAAGTAATAGAGGCTGCTGCTTTTAAACTGGCAAATAAAATAAATTCCCTTTGCCCTGAATGCCAGATGCCAGGCTTTGGAATTACAGAGGCTAAATCTGGATTGCCATGTAAGGCATGCAACTATCAAACAAGTAGCATCATAAGCCACGTCTATACTTGTAAGAAATGTTCCTTCATCCATGAGAAAAAACATCCCAATGGTAAACTAACAGAAGACCCAATGTATTGCGATGTTTGTAATCCATAATTATCAAAAAATCCAGAAATGATGGTTAGGTAAAAATAACATAATGCATAGAATCAATCAGATAAGTCAAAAGTGAAATTCTAAAGGAAAGGGAAGACTAAATTCAAATAAAAACAGTGAGCACGTATTACACATTGATAACAAACAAATAAGATTTCGTAAATTATTTAATCAATACAATTTAAACCTATACCCAATAAGGAAAATATGAACTTTAATCTATTACTTGAGAATTTAACAAATCCCGCTTTACTATTTTTTGTACTTGGGATTATTGCAGTCTATTTGAAAAGCGATTTAGAAATACCACCCAATTCTTCAAAATTTATTTCACTCTATTTATTATTTTCAATTGGATTTAAGGGTGGGCAAGAACTATCTCATGAAACATTTACCATTGAAATTGCTTGGTCGATGCTGTTTGGTATTGGTATTTCAGCTATTATTCCTCTCTATACCTTCTTTATTTTAAAACGAAAATTAAATGTATTTGATGCAGGTGCTATTGCTGCTGCATATGGCTCTGTGAGCGCTGTAACTTTTGTAACTGCCGTTTCTTATCTTGAATCTCAGCAATTAACACTTCATGGTCACATGGTGGCCATTATGGCATTGATGGAATCACCTGCCATCATTATAGGTTTGGTTTTAATATCAATATTTAAAAAAGAGGACAAGACAACCAATATCAAAATTCCAGCTGTCATCAAACATTCATTAACCAATGGAAGTGTTTTATTAATTTTAGGAAGTTTAGTGATTGGTTTATGTGCCAATGCGAAACAAGCAGAAGGAATCAAACCTTTTACAAATGATTTGTTCAAAGGCTTTCTTGCTATTTTTCTATTAGATATGGGTATTACAAGTGGCAGAAAATTAAAATCATTCTTTTCAAATGGTTGGTTTCCATTTGCATTTGCGATTTGTGTTCCACTTTTAAATGGATGTGCATTTGCTGCATTAAGTTCAATAATTACATCTGATATAACCAATCGATTTATCTTTGCCGTTTTAGCGGCTAGTGCATCATATATTGCAGTTCCTGCGGCTATGAAAATTACAGTTCCAAAGGCTAATCCAGGGTTGTTTCTGCCCATGGCCTTAGCGGTAACCTTCCCAATTAATATTACAATTGGAATGCCGCTATACTTTCTTATTGTGCAAAATGTAGGCTAGTATTTATAGCACTATCAAGCAGCTTGCGAGTGAGCCTATTGATATGCCTCTGGCTGTTTTTTTAATCATCAACCGCACTCAACAATAAACAAAAAAGACTTTCAGGAAAACTGAAAGTCTTTTGTATATGTAAATATTTGTGGTGATAGTTGCTGATTTTAGGCGTCCTCACCAACATCATATATACTTACGCGCTGACGTCTGCAGGGAGAATGTTTATTCAGCAAACAATTGTGCTGATAAATATTCTCTGTTCATGCGAGCAATTACAGATAATGAAATTTCTTTAGGGCATTCAGCAGAACATGCGCCTGTGTTGGTGCATGAACCAAAGCCTTCTGCATCCATTTGGTTTACCATAGCTAACACACGTTGAGTGGCCTCTGGTTTACCTTGCGGCAACAAAGCAAACTGCGTTACTTTAGCACCTACAAACAACATAGCCGATGAGTTTTTACAAGCTGCTACGCATGCACCACATCCAATACAAGCTGCTGCTGCAAACGATTCATCAGCATCATTTTTAGGGATAGGTAAGCTATTTGCATCTTGTGCATTACCTGTATTTACTGAAATAAACCCCCCTGCTGCTTGAATTCTATCGAAAGAACTTCTATCTACAGCCAAATCTTTAATAACAGGGAAAGCAGCTGATCTCCAAGGCTCAACTACAATGATATCTCCGTCTTTGAAACTGCGCATGTGCAATTGGCAGGTAGTAACACCGTTGTTAGGACCATGTGGTCTTCCATTGATATACATACTACAAGAACCACAAATACCCTCACGACAATCGTGATCAAATGCGATTGGCTCTTTACCTTCAACTATAAGGCGCTCGTTTACCACATCAAACATCTCTAAAAACGACATATCAGGACTAATGTTTTCCGCCTTATAGGTTTCAAATTTACCTTTGTCGTTGGTATTTTTCTGTCTCCACACTTTAAGTGTTAAGTTCATATTTCCGCTCATTTTTGTAAAGGGTTTAGGGAATAGGGATAAGGCAAAAGGGAATGCCAAATTCTATTCTTTATTTATCGTTTTTAATATTTAATTTTCCAATTAACGAGTTTAGCATTTTACTCTCTTCACTTATCATGCTAAACAAATTTTCTAATTCTTTTTCTTTTACAAACTCAAGTTTCTCAGCTAAAATAAATCCAGATTCAAGTTCATTATTTGAGGAATAAGCTGTAACTAAAAAATTAATATAATTTTTCGTTGTGTGTTTACCATATCCTTCTGCAATATTCAGAGAGATTGAATTGGCTGCTCTTCTGACCTGACTTGTCAGTCCAAATATTTCATCATTTGGAAAATGCAACCTAGTTAACCTATAGACCTCAACCGAAATATCTATCGCTTTTTGCCAAACTAATAAATCTTTATAAGAACTAATTGTATTCATTTTTTGGGAGATTCGTGTAATGGATTCAGAGACTATGCAAGTAAAATACACTTGCCCCTATTCCCTGAACCCTAACTCCTAATTCCTACTTATAGCTTCTTTGTGCTATTTTAATGTTTTCATAAATCAAATCTTCTTTATGTAACTCCCAATTCCCTACTTCTTTCATTTCCCAAGCTGCTACATATTTGTAATTTTCATCATCCCTCATAGCTTCACCTTCTTCTGTTTGGAATTCTTCTCTAAAGTGACCTCCACAACTTTCATTTCTATTTAAAGCATCTTTACACATCAATTCACCCAACTCAATAAAATCAGCTACACGATTTGCTTTTTCTAACTCTGGATTAAATTCGTTTGCATCTCCTGGCACGCGCACATCTTTCCAAAATTCTTCTCTGATTTTTTGTATTTCAGCAATCGCCCATTCTAATCCTTCTTTGTTACGAGCCATTCCGCATTTTTCCCACATTATTTTACCTAAACGCTTGTGGAAATAATCCACAGATTTAGTACCTTTTATGGCAAAGAATTTATTGATTCTATCTTGAACTTCTTGCTCTGTTTTAGCAAATTCCTCCTTATCAGTTGGAATCGCTTTTGTTCCAATTTCTTTTGATAAATAAGCACCAATGGTATAAGGAATTACAAAGTATCCATCAGCCAAACCTTGCATCAATGCAGAGGCTCCTAGGCGGTTAGCTCCATGGTCTGAGAAGTTTGCTTCACCCAAAGCATATAAACCTTCGATATTGGTCATTAAGTTATAATCAACCCAAAGTCCACCCATTGTGTAATGCACAGCAGGGTAAATCATCATCGGAATTTCATATGGATCTTCACCCGTAATTTGTTTGTACATATCAAACAAGTTACCATATTTTTCTTTTACTACTTCCTTACCAAACTCGGTTAACTGAGCTTCAGTAGGATTGGCAATACCTTTTAAAGTAGCTACCTGTTTGCCATATTTGTACTTCATGTTGCTAGCAAAATCTAAGTAAACTGCTTCACCAGTTTTGTTAACACCATAACCAGCATCACATCTTTCTTTGGATGCACGGCTAGCAACATCACGTGGTACCAAGTTACCAAATGCAGGATATCTTCTTTCTAAATAGTAATCTCTATCCTCTTCAGGAATATCACTTCCTTTTTTCTTACCTGCTCTAATAGCTTCTACATCTTCTTTCTTCTTAGGAACCCAAATTCGTCCATCGTTGCGCAAGCTCTCACTCATCAAAGTTAATTTTGATTGGTGGTCTCCAGAAACTGGAATACAAGTAGGGTGGATTTGTGTGTAGCAAGGGTTAGCAAACATAGCACCCCGTTTGTGGGCTTTCCATGCTGCCGTAACATTGCTACCCATAGCGTTGGTAGATAAGTAAAACACGTTACCATAACCACCAGTACAAAGCAACACAGCATGACCGAAATGACGCTCTAATTTACCTGTAACCAAGTCGCGGGCAATGATACCACGGCATTTGCCATCTATATTAACGATATCTAACATCTCATGGCGGGCATACATTTTCACGTTACCCAAACCAATTTGACGATTCAATCCTGAATAAGCTCCTAAAAGCAATTGCTGACCCGTTTGACCAGCGGCATAAAAAGTACGTTGTACTTGTGTTCCACCAAAAGAACGGTTACTCAACAGTCCTCCATATTCGCGAGCAAAAGGTACACCTTGAGCCACACATTGGTCAATAATGCTACCACTTACTTCAGCCAAACGATGAACGTTTCCTTCACGTGCTCGATAGTCACCACCTTTGATGGTATCATAAAACAAACGATATACTGAGTCACCATCATTTTGGTAATTTTTAGCGGCATTGATACCACCTTGTGCAGCAATCGAGTGAGCACGTCTGGCACTGTCTTGAAAACAAAATACTTTTACGCTATAACCCATCTCAGCCAAAGTAGCTGCAGCAGATGAGCCTGCTAAACCTGAACCTACAACTATCACTTCTAAATGACGTTTGTTGGCAGGGTTTACTAATGGAATAGTTGATTTATACTTGGTCCACTTTTGGTCTATTGGTCCTTCTGGAATTTTTGAATCTAATTTTGACATTGAATGCTAAATTTACTGATTATTTAAACATGAAATAAAGTGGCATAGCCGCGAAACCTATAGGGATGATGATTCCAAAGAACCAAACACCTATAAAATGGATAAGACCATTGTATTTCCTGTGGTTGATACCCAAGGTTTGGAAAGCTGATTTAAAACCATGCACCAAGTGGAATGATACGGCTGCCATTGATAAAACATATAGAGCAACCAACCACCACTCTTCCTTAAACTCTACGCTCACTTCTTTGTATAAATCTTTTACGATTACCGTTCTAACTCTACCTTCTATGATTTCTTCCATTTTGTTAGCCATTGTAAAACCTGCTGGCATTTCAGCTACTTCAAGCATTTCGCCTGTTTGGATATCTTCGCTGTAGCGAGCATAAGGCACATGACCGAATTTGTATTCAGCCCAGAAATTACTCATGTGAACCACAACAAAAACCAAAATGATGGTTCCTAACAATCCCATATTTCTGCTTGTCCAGTGGCTATTGGCTTTTCCATCAACCATAGCATACTGCACAGGGCGTGCTTTCTTATTGCTAAACACCAACCAAATTCCTTTGAATGCATGAAATAGTATAGAGAAATACAATAAATAAGATACCGTTTTGATCAGGGGATTGGTGGTCATGAAAACTGCATATTTATTAAATGCAAGCCCAGAATCCGCTTTGAATAATTGTAGATTTCCTACCATGTGTATAATAAGAAATGAACATAAAAACAAACCCGTTAAGGCCATGATTAATTTCTGGCCGATGGATGAGTTAAACATTTTGGTGAACCAATTCATTGTGTTGTATATTAATTAAAATTTTAAGCAGGGCGAATGTAAACGCTTGGTGCTAATTTATAAAAATGATTTAATTCACATGAAAGCTATTTAAAATCATTCTAAATAATTTAAAGTACTTAGTCATATTTATAAACCAAACAACAAAAGAAAAGTTTGTTGATGATTGCTAGAATTAATGCATTCCCGCAAACTCGTATTTCTGACCAGCCTGAATTTCCAAATCTATAGTGTTTTCTTCAGGTGGAATAGGACAAGTGTACCTAGCAGAATAGGCACAATAAGGATTGTATGCCAGATTAAAATCTATGATGGCCTTGTTGCCTTCAGGGATGGTGATATCGATGTATCGGCCACCACCATAGGTTTCGTTGCCATTGGTTTTGTCGACAAAAGGAATCAAAATAAACTTCTCGTAACCCATTTTTTTATTTACTGCTTCAAGCACAGTAAGTTTATAGGGCTTCTCGTTCAACTTAAACTTAGCATATCCATATACTCGATAAGGTTTGGTTCTATCGTGGGAATGAGGTAAATCAAAAATAGGACTTTGATTTAGCTTTTCAATAGTGGCTTCGACCTTGTAGCTTTCATCAATCTCGAAAAACTTAAGTCCAGTGAATTTATCAAACAAATGGCTATCAAGCGGGGTAGTGCTTTTATTAAAAAACTCTTCGTTTTGCTTCATACGCTTAGAAGCAATTTCTTGTATATATTGTTGATTGCCTTCGCAGGAAATCAGTATCGAAAATAGAATGAGATAAATGTATTTCTTCATTATAAATATTAATAATTTCAATCACATCCCCCTGCCTCCTTTCCCGATACATCGGGAGGGGAATCCGACACACAAGCCGCTAAGCAAAGTCAACAATATTGAAATTTGTTAAAGCTTGATATATGTAGCTTTCACTTGTATCACATCCTTCTTAGTGGCATTGCCATGCACAAAAGCAATAACAGCAAGATTATCCGTGTTCCAGTTCCAGTTTTTCAATTCATCAGCTGTTGGCTTATAAATAAATCGTTTTCTAAAAACACGACCAGGTTCATACTTTGCTTTTAATAAATCACCATACACACCCGTTATTACTTTTCTTAATACATTATCATGTTGATAATCTTCAATGTAAATGGTACTTCCATTTTCATTCTTCTCTTGAATGTCGATGATTTTATTTTCAAGAATAGCCACTGTTAAAAGATATTGTGAATCAGGCATGGATTGGGTAAAAACCAATCTTAAATCTATGGACAATTCATTGCTCGAAGCATCATACTTAATACTAAGCGTGTCTATATTTACTGCTGAACTAGTTTGCGCAAGTTCAGTATTAGCATATCCAGACCATGATAAATCAGAGACTAGCCATTTGGTTTCACCATTAAACAATTTGCGGTTGATAGAACCAGTAGGCAAACTGTTACTTGAGCCTAAATAAGTTAGCAAATCATCTGCATCTTTGGTTCTAAAATCTCGCTTGCTAACAAAAGGGGGCTTAAAAATTGGCTCAACAAGCGTTTTCAATGTGGCGTTCAATGGGTGATTGGCAATTGAAAACACCCTGCCCGAATAACTGCTCTTAAGTGCTTTTAGCGTCTCATGAGCCCTTGGGCAATTCACACATCCTACACCAGTAAAATCCTCAATCAGAATATTCTTGGTTTCGGCAGCAGGTATGCTGGTAGTAATAAAAGTGGTATCAAGCACAGAGTTGGAAGGCTTGTAATTTATTAATGGTGGTGTCTCTTGGCATGCACTAAACAAAACCAATAAAGTACTTATTGAAAAAAATATTTTTAGACTTTTCATACGATTAAAAATTAGTTGTTAATGTTACCCTAGCCCCACTAAATGCAGGTTCTACTCTACATACACCACCTGTACAATTTACACCCTCTACTTGCTTAATATATCCTGCTGTAAAACGAGTCGGGCCAAATGTATACGCACCAAACACATTCCAATAATGCACTTGCTCAAAATTTGCAGCGTTGAGATAACCTTTGCTAATATTAAGCATATCACCTACACTAAAAGAGTAATGAGGCGCTACGTTAAACTCGATTAAAGCATTTACAAAACTACCGAAATCTTGTTTGGTATCTAGGTATTGTGCTTCCATCCTTATTGATTTGGTTGGCGTTAGTTTATAAGTGGCTTCGCCAAAAAAACATTGCGCTAATACATAAGGAGTACCTTGCGCTTTATTTTCAAACAAGCGTTGGTTATAGTTGATGTTTTGGTAACCCAATAACATTTTAAATTTCTTGTTAAACTTATGCGATACATCAATGTAGTATTCGCGGAAATAACGGCTGGTATCGGCTTTAAAGTCTGCTAGGTTAAGAGCATTGCCATCAAAATTAAATGATTGAGGACCTGTAACGACTGAGATATTTACATTCACAGTGGTCATATGCTTTTTGAAATAAGCTGTTTGAGGTTTATAACTCACCTCTAATTGTGCAGCATTTTCACCCAACTCTTGTGCCACGGCATTGTATCGTGCTAATAACCTATAAGTGTTTTGACGGGTAATACTGGGAAGGTATGTGATTAAACCCAAGTTTTGAATTTCGAGTGGCGAGGTACGAAAAGAGAAAGATTCAATTTTTTTGAATTGAGTATTGATACCAATGCCTTTGGTTGAATAGGACAAACTTGCATAGTACACCCTTCCACTTAACAATTGCATTCTATCTAATTGCGAATTAAGAACTGCTTCAGGCGTTTTGTAACAATACTCAGTATATAAACTGATGCGTTTGTAGCTTAATGTATTGTAAGCATTAAAAGCATACACATTATAAGTTGGATCAAAACGATTTTTCAAATCGTAATTATTAATGGCTGCTGCAATATTGGACATGGTAGTTTGATCGATGGTTCTATTAACTGCCGATGCACCCGCATCAAAACCTAGGCTTTCATTGGCTTGAAAATGCCTTTCAGCATTGATACCTTTTAGTACCTCTGGACGAATATCGAATCGGTATTTTTGTCTGCCTGTAAATGCCATAATTTTCGTATCATTATTTGGGGTCCAAATGACTCTAGCCCCTTGAATAGCGTAATCAATACCCAAGTTTCTATCTTCAAATGAACGGAAAATAGTTCCTGTACCAAATTGATCGTAGAATGAGCCAATGGTTACGTTCAGTTTATTAATGTTTTTGCTAATGTTCCAAAATCCCAATCCACTTGCTGTATAGGCCTCTTGAGGATTTAATAAAGGTGAATTGTTAAACAAATCATACCTCACATTGAAATTATATCCGCTGTATTTATAATTCAAAAACAACCAAGCATCAGTGGAGGATAATTCACTTTTATATTGTGTGGTAGTAGCACCAATTTTGTCATCCTTTACATAAAACTGACTGGCGGTTTGAAAATTTCCCGACAATTCGCCTTTATCTTCTTTTTTGGGCTCATCATTCTGAGCAAAAACAAATACGGAACTAATGATTAATAAGCAAGTGAGTAGGTGTTTTGATCGCATACACAAGTGTAATTTAGCGTACTAAAATACACAAAAATAGGTTGCAACAAAATGTGACTAATATCCCCCTGTAGGCAGGGCACCATAAACCCTCATTCCATCAACAAAATAGGCTGTTCCTGAAGGCTCAGCACCTCTGATACGCGGCACTTCATTGGCATAGGATTGGACACCTCCTACCAAATTAGCTATTCTGTTAACATTTCGTGTAGGTAAATTGATGAGTTGCCTTTTGCTGAAAGTATAACCATCAGTAGTTTGAATTACTTGGTTTAAATCCGTTCGTTTAAAACTGCTTAATATTTCTTGTTTAGCAGTTGTTTGTGTTGGCACCTCTGTTTGAGCTGAGACTCTTTTAAAGGCAAATAAAATTGCCACAACAAGGAAGGTTTTACATGCAGTTTTCATTAAATAATTGGTTAAAGTATTTATTTCAATCCCCACGCATCATATAATGCGTTAATGTATTTGTTTTCGGTAGGCTCCATTTTAGCGTCAGCCATCACCAACTTCATAGCAAATGTAATCAACTTATTTCTATCTTCAGGTGAACTCACAATATAAAATTGTTCAGCCACTTCAATAAAATGATCAAAAAAACCTTCCTGTGGATATGCCTTAAAAAACGCCTGCTCCTTAATTAAGTCCATATTTTCATTGAAATTCTTATTCAAAAAATCAATTAAAACAGATGCTTCAGATTTGTGTACACTTCCGTCAGCCATTGATAATGACATAAGTAAATGAAAACCGGCTTCGGTCTTATTCAATTTTTTTATAAACTGGGTTGACATAATCTTAAGTCCTAATTCAGTTGTGAATATAAATCTATTTATGAAAAGCGCAAATTATTGTTGAATGGCAAGGGGAAAGGGTTTAGGATATAGGGGAATAAGGTTTAGTTGATTATAGTAAAATACGGAATTCGAAATGACAAAATTGCGGAATGAAATAAAAGATTTGGGATCAACTGAACTGAAACACCAAAGGTAAAAACTGCCCAAATTATAAAACCTGAAAGGGTTAAATAATAATAGCCTTAGGTGAAAACTAAGGTAAAAAGCGAGCTACCACAAAGAACCCCAAAGGGGTTCAGTAACCTAAAGAATATTTCGAAAAGTTATGAAAATATATAGTATTAATTGATAAAAGGCGAAATGAAACTTAGGAAAAACTTGATGCCAAAGTCCTATACTCTAACAACTGACAACTACCAACCAACAACTAATTTATAAATCATTTCGTAATTTGCTTAATAGAGGTTTCCTTCGCAACAAAAATCAATAAAACGACAATATGAAATTCGGAACAAAAGCAATACATGCAGGCCAAGAGCCTGACCCAACTACAGGAGCAGTAATGACACCTATTTACCAAACCAGCACATACTGGCAAGAAAGCCCCGGAAAACACAAGGGATATGCCTATGCACGTGGTAAAAACCCTACCCGTACTGCTTTGGAAAAATGTATAGCCTCTTTAGAAAATGCCAAACATGGTCTTTGCTTTAGCAGTGGCATGGGCGCTATTGATGCAGTGGCTAAATTACTTCGCCCTGGAGATGAAGTAATAACAGGTAACGATTTATATGGTGGTACATACCGCATGTTTACTAAGGTATTTGCTCAATTTGGCATCAAGTTTCATTTTATTGATTTGTATGATGCCAATAACATTAACAATTATATTAACGAAAACACCAAATTGGTTTGGATTGAAACACCTACCAACCCCACCATGCAAATAGTGGATATAGCTGCATGTGCGGTCATAACAAAGAAACATAATCTTACTTTAGCGGTTGATAATACATTTGCTTCACCTTACCTTCAAAACCCTTTGGATTTGGGAGCTGATATTGTGATGCATTCTGTGACCAAATATTTAGGAGGACACTCAGATGTGGTAATGGGTGCTTTATGTGTGAATGATGATAAAATTTATGAGCAATTGGCATTTATTCATAACAGTTGCGGTGCAACCCCTGGCCCACAAGATAGCTTCTTGGTTTTACGCGGTTTAAAAACGCTTCATCTGCGCATGAAAGCGCATTGCGAGAATGGTGAAATCATTGCTAAGTTTTTGAAAAACCATCCAAAGATTGAGAAAGTATATTGGCCAGGTTTTGCCGATAGTCCTAACCACGATATTGCAAAAAAACAAATGCGTGGTTTTGGTGGCATGATTTCAATCGTATTGAAAGATGCTACATTAGAAGATACTTTCAAATTTGCCTCTTCTTTCAAAGTATTCACATTAGCTGAAAGCCTTGGTGGTGTAGAGAGTTTAATCAATCACCCTGCTACCATGACCCATGCCTCTATTCCAAAAGAGGAAAGAGAAAAAGCAGGTGTTGTAGATAGCCTATTGCGATTAAGTGTGGGTGTTGAAGACATCGAAGACTTGTTGGAAGATTTGAAGAATGTGTTAGCATAGCTCACAATCGATTTGAAATAATTTAACTTTACTGAAATAAATGTTTCGATATGATTAAATTATTTCTGGTATTTTCTCTCCTATTTTTATGTTCAAAAAACCTATTGTTAGCTCAAAGTGAGGATTCCAACTTGGTTGTGAATCCGAGCTTTGAGAACTTTCATTTCAATAAAACTCCAAACAATAAATTCAATCCATATCGTTTTGATTTAGACAAATTATCTTCAAAGTCGGACACTCTTGGATGGTATAATCCGGGTGGTCGCTTTTCATCAGCTGGTTGGTATCAAATAGGTAACAAAAAAGAGAACAAAAGATTTATAGAATTACATAGCCTTCTCCCTGAAGATGGCAAGTCCATGATTGGAATGGCATTTAATCTTAAACCATCAGGAGAAAACTACAGAGATTATTTAAAAGGCCATTTAAAAGTAGCTCTTTTAGAAGGACAAACATATCAAATTAGTTTTTATCTATCGCCCAGAGATGGCTGTGCAGAAGGAGTTTCGGAGATTGGTATTTATTTTTTAACATCAAAAAATGTATTTGATAATCATTTCAATAATGACTTTTCAATTGTACCTGATATCATCATTCCAATAAAACATATAACTGAAAAAGGTCAATTGTATCACGTTGATATACCTTACATAGCAAAAGGCAAGGAGCAATAATTTATTCTAGGTAATTTTAAAAATGATAAGGAAACACAATCTGTAGAATTTGGCAAAAACACATCAAACAAATTTTATTCAAATGTCGCGAGTATGTCAGAGTATTTACTTGATGTATTCAGCATACATAAAGCAATTGATGTAGAAGAAAAGACGCTTAAAATTCCGAGCGGTAAATAATCAAATTTTATAATTGGTTATATATTTTCTGCAAATCAGTATCCAATTGGTCTAGATTATTTTCAATGATTGTCCAAATTATTTGATAATCAATACCCATATAATCATGTACAATCCTATTCCTAAAACCCCTTATTCGGAACCACTCTATTTGGGTGTGATTATCCTTAAAATTTTCAGGCAATCTATTTGCTGCTTCGCCAATTACTTCAAAATTTCTAATTACGGCATCAATTGTTTTCGAGTCAGCAGTAAAGGTTTCAAAGGTATGAGATTGGGTATACAATTTAATTTTGGCGATGGACTCTAAAATATCAGCAACAAGCAGTTTTGCATCTCTTTTAGACATAGCTTAATTCTTTTTCTATTTGTTGAAAATAAACTTTCTTTACTCCTTTTTTAGAGACCAAATCAACTTTGTGATTCAAAATATTTTCAAGTTCTTCGGCCAGGTCAATAAACTCAATCCCAATTGGCTTTGAGAAATCAACTAAAATATCTATATCACTAAACTCTGATTGCTGACCACGACTATAACTGCCAAAAACAGCAATAAAACTCAGACCATATTTTTTTATGAGTCGATTTTTATTTTCAAGTAGTTTCGCTTTTATATCTACCAAACTAGTCATACTTCAAATATACTAATTCTAATTAGTTTTAATACGAAAGTGCATTATTTACTTTACCTCCTCAAAAAATCCTGTCTGTTTGTTTTTGCGGCAATTGTTCCAATCGTAATAGCGACCGTTCATGGCAATATAAACACCATGAGGTAAACTTTGTGTGAATGCCAATGCACTTCCTAGGTTGAATAAACCATCGCTACTACCAAATTTATAAGGAATCATAGCACCTGTAATCACAATGGTCTTGTCGATTTTTTGTTCAGCCAAAACCTTGGCCGTGTCAGTCATGGTGTCGGTTCCGTGGGTTATCAAAATATGATCTTCCTCACAACGCTGACAACTCTCTATTATGATATTTCTATCAGTATCGGTCATCTCTAAACTATCAATTAGCATGAGTGTTCTTACACTTATATCCAGCCTTGATCGGCCCAATTTTAAGATCTCATTTACATGGGTGTCTTTAAAAAATAGCTGCCCTGTTAGTTCATTATACTCTTTGTCGAATGTACCGCCTGTAACAAAAATACGTATGCCCATTGTTTGTAATAAAAAGTACAAAAGTAGGATTTTTAGTTAAGATGAGTATTGTTCGAACAAAATTCGCCTAACAATATGATTTACATCTAGCTATGCATACAAGGTTTAATAGCAATGCATGTTAAATCTATAAATCGCCTAATATGACTTAAAACAGCATCTTGTTTTAGAAAAATAATTATGTCTTTAAATGATAAACGTTATTTTCGTGACGTTTCAAGTGAATAAGATTTTTATATGGCAAAAACAACAGAAAATGAATTAGAGTCGGTGGTAATTAGGTTTGCGGGCGATAGTGGAGACGGAATGCAGTTAACTGGTACTCAATTTAGTAACACCACCGCATTGTTCGGAAACGATATTGCTACCTTTCCAGATTTCCCAGCAGAGATACGCGCCCCAATAGGAACATTAGCCGGTGTGTCAGGCTACCAAATTCATTTTGGAAGCAAAAAAATAAATACCCCTGGCGACTTGAGCGATGTGTTGGTAGTGATGAATGTAGCTGCCTTAAAAGCCAACATAAAAGGCTTACGTAAAGGAGGAGTAATCATTGCCAACAGCGATGGTTTCGATTCTAAAAATATGCGTTTGGCCAATGTGCCTGAAGATAAAAATCCATTAACGGATGGTTCATTGAGCGAATACGATGTAAAGACAATAGACGTAACCAAAATTACACGTGCAGCCCTTGCAGACAGTGGCATGGGAACCAAAGAAATAGACCGTTGCAAAAATATGTTTGTATTGGGTTTGATATATTGGATGTATCACCGTGATATGCAAAGTTCAATTGATTTTATCACTAGTAAATTTAGCAAAAACCAAGCTGTGATGAATGCCAACATCAAGGTTTTGCAAGCAGGCTGGAGTTATGGCGAAACCACTGAAATGTTTGCCAACCG
This sequence comes from Chitinophaga pinensis, assembly GCA_945870425.1. GTDB lineage: Bacteria > Bacteroidota > Bacteroidia > UKL13-3 > UKL13-3 > RGVD01. The sequence goes on from CAMBSD010000001.1 coordinate 115,090, forward strand.
CTACAATGTGGCTCCTGCACAAATGGAAACGGGTATATACCGAAGCATAATGGGTAACCAAGCTGCGGCTTATGGTTTAATTGCCGCTTCAGTAAAATGTGGCTTGCCATTATTCTATGGCACTTATCCAATCACACCAGCTTCTGATATTTTGCATGAATTATCTAAATACAAAAACTTTGATATTAAAACATTCCAAGCAGAGGATGAGATAGCAGCTATATGTTCATCAATAGGTGCGGCCTTTGGTGGTAGTTTGGCCATTACAGGTTCATCAGGACCAGGCATAGCCCTGAAGGGTGAAGCCATTGGTTTGGCTACTATGCTTGAAATGCCTCTAGTAATTGTGAATGTGCAACGCGCTGGGCCAAGCACTGGTATGCCTACCAAAACCGAGCAAGCAGATTTGATGCAGGCCATGTATGGTAGAAATGGCGAATGCCCAGTTGTAATTTTAGCTGCTCAAAGTCCTTCAGATTGTTTCACCATGGCTTATGAAGCATGTAGAATTGCCTTGCAACATATGATACCGGTGTTTTTCTTAAGCGATGGTTATATAGCCAATGGCGCTGAGCCCTGGAAATTCCCTCAAAGCAAAGATTTACCTGAAATAAAAGTATCGTTTGCTCCTCAACGTGCAGCAGATGATCCTAAGTTTATGCCTTACCTAAGAGATGAAAAATTATCTCGTCCATGGGCAATTCCCGGCACCAAAGGTTTAGAGCATCGAATAGGTGGATTAGAAAAACAAAACGAAACAGGCAATATTAGTTACGATGGAGATAACCATGAGCTAATGACTCATTTACGTCAAGAAAAAGTAGATACGGTAGCTAATAATATTCCCTTACAAACCATAGATACAGGTGCTGAAACAGGAGATTTATTAATCCTTGGTTGGGGTGGAACATACGGTGCACTAAAAACAGCAACCACCATTTTAAGAGGTGAAGGATTGAATGTTTCTCATGCGCATGTGAGGTATATAAACCCATTCCCAAAAAACTTAGGAGATATACTAAGAAACTTTAAAACTGTTGTAGTGCCTGAGTTAAACAATGGTCAATTGGTAAAAATTATTAGAGACAAATATTTTGTTGATGCCATTCCTTACAATAAAATTCAAGGGCAACCTTTTATGAGTGATGAGGTGGTAAGAAAGATTAAAGAAATTCTTGCTTAAGTATAAATTAATAAAGTCAAAAGAAAATTACAAACAATGTGAATCATGGATTTTAAGTAATTCAAACTCCAAGATTCAGAATTTATAATATTATGAATGAAATTGCAGCAAAATTAACGTCAAAAGATTTCGCATCAGACCAAGAAGTACGCTGGTGCCCAGGTTGTGGCGATTATAGTATATTAAAACAAGTTCAAACTGTACTACCTGATTTAGGCAGACCACGCGAAGAGTTTGTGTTTATTTCAGGTATTGGATGCTCATCGCGTTTTCCATATTATATGGACACCTTTGGTATGCACTCGATACATGGCAGAGCCACAGCCATTGCAACAGGCTTGAAAGCTACACGCCCAGATTTATCCGTTTGGATTATTACAGGCGATGGAGACTCTATGTCAATTGGTGGCAATCATTTTATACACTTGTTGCGTAGAAATCCAGATGTGAATGTATTATTGTTTAACAACCAAATTTATGGTTTAACAAAAGGTCAATACTCACCAACATCAGAGCAAGGCAAGGTAACCAAATCAAGCCCAATGGGTTCGGTTGATTATCCATTTAACCCTATCGCATTATGTTTGGGTGCAGATGCTACTTTTGTGGCACGTACCATGGACAGAGATCCAAAGCACCAACAAGCCATTATCAAAAGAGGTCACGACCACAAAGGAACATCGTTGGTAGAGATCTATCAAAATTGCAATGTGTTTAATGATGGTGCTTATGAAATATACACCGAAAAAAGCAGCAAGAAAGAAGAAACCTTGATGATGGAACATGGCAAGCCATTGATATTTGGTGAAAACAATGATAAAGGAATCAAACTAGATGGATTTAAACCTGTCATTGTTAGTTTGAATGATGTGTCGGTGGATGACTTATGGGTGCACGATGAAACAGATTTGGTTAAAGCAACCATCATCTCCCGTTTCTATGATGATCCGGGCAAAGAAAACCATTTTCCTCGTCCATTTGGTGTGTTCTACGTTAACAATAATAAAAGGACTTTTGATGATTTATTTAATGAGCAAATTACAGAAGCCAAAGAAACTAAAGGCCCAGGCGAATTAAACCAATTATTGGCAGGTAGAGAAACATGGGTAGTAAACTAATTGCTTTTATTGGTTCACAGTTGGCAACTTTAAGTTAACTGTGAACTGAAAAAGTTGAGCACAATGCATGACAAAAAAAGAGCGTTACGAAAATATCCTCAATTATTTTATTACCAATCAGCCCATAGCTGAAACAGAATTAGAATATGAAAACCCTTATCAATTATTGGTAGCGGTTATTTTATCTGCCCAATGCACCGATAAAAGGGTAAACATGGTTACCCCTCCCCTCTTCCAAATTTTTCCAACTCCTCAAAAATTAGCACAAGCAGAATTTGATGAGGTTTTTCCTTACATACGTTCCATAAGCTATCCTAACAATAAGACCAAGCATTTGATAGGCATGGCACAAATGCTTGTAAATAATTTTGAAGCCAAAGTGCCTGAAAGTATAGAAGATTTAGTAAAACTCCCGGGAGTGGGAAGAAAAACCGCCAATGTGATTGCATCAGTAGTGTATAACCAACCTGCTATGGCTGTAGATACACATGTATATAGAGTAAGTGCACGCTTGGGCCTCACAATTGCTGCCAAAACGCCTTTGCAAACCGAGCAACAATTGGTAAAAAACATTCCTCAAGAATATATTGCAACTGCCCATCATTGGCTGATTTTGCATGGCAGATACATTTGCTTGGCTCGCACACCTAAATGCGAGGAATGCAAGATTTCGCAGTTTTGTAAGTATTATGAAAAGAAGCTGAAGCCAGAAAAATAACTACTGCTTAAAGTACTTACATTTAAATTAAGAGAAAACAAGTGAATCTTGCATTTTTCCTTGATTACAATTGTGTTGGCTTATTTGAATTTCTTCGTAACTCAAGCAGATATATTCCATAACTTATACCCTTACCCATTCTTTTTTATTCGGGTCATACTTTTTGATAACTTTAGCAGGATTCCCAACAGCAATTGAATACGGTGGAATGCTTTTGGTAACAACAGCACCCCCGGCAACCACTGAGTGTTTGCCAATAGTAACTCCAGCTGTTAATACAGCATTTGCACCAATCCAACAATCGTCTTCGATAATAATAGTAGCCATCGTAACTTTTTGTTTTGATATAGGAATATCTATAATTTCATAACCATGATTCAAACCACTTGAAACCACATTCTGTGCAAAAATTACATTATTACCAACAGTTACCGGTCCAATAATTACGTTAGACATACCAATACGCGAACCACTACCAATTAATACATCACCTACACCATTGTTAATGGTACAAAAATCTTCTATGGTAGAATTGGCACCCAAAGTAAATTTATTAAAAGGCAAAACATCAAATCTCACCCATTTTTCAACCCTTGATCCTTTGCCAAAAGTATGAATAAATGGATTAACCAATTTCACCCAAACCCTTGGCCTAGCTTGACCTTTGGGTATAAGCATCCAATGCACAAATTTCTTTATTTTAGGATTTCCTTTTATAAAAGAGGCTAAAGACATATTATTAATTTTTTACTTGATGTTACTTGCCAACGAAGTTAATGGCTTTATATATTTCGGCAACACTATTTTCCCAAGTATGAGAGCAAGCAAATTCTATTCGAGCATTTCTTTTCTCCTCATTATCTTCATCCAATGCCTTTTGAATAAAGCTAAGATAATCTTCTTTTGTTTTAGCCAAATAGGTAAACTCAGCAAAAATACTCATAGCCTTAGTTTCTGTTGCAACTGTGGCTTTGCCCATGGCAAGGTACTCATCTATCTTTCTAGGATAATTCCCAATGGTAGTATCATTCAATATTTGAGGATTGATAGCTACATCGAACTTAGCCAAATAAGCAGGCAATTCATCACCTATTTTCAAACCAAGGAAATGAACATTCGCCATATCATGGAGTTTAGATTTTTTAAAAGCATCATCTTCTGGTCCGATCAAAACAATACTCCAATCTGGTCTTTCAGTCGCTATCATTTCCAATAATTCAATATCCAACCTTAAGGAAAACAAAGCTCCAATATATCCCACAATTGGCGAAGTAATGTTTTTTATATCATCAGGTATAGATGAGATTTTAGATATATCAAAGGCACTCACATCGCAGCCTTGTCCTACATAAAAGGAATTTGGGTTATGTTCTTTAGCAATTTCAGACAAATAAGTAGAATTTGCACAAACAACATCACTTTTTGCCATTAGTTCAGGCTCAAGTTTACTTCCATGCTTATACCAATAATCAACACTCATCATATTGTCTCTCGTATAATAAATGCTCATAGCTGGTTTCAATAATTCTTTCAGATGATAGCTTCGAAACATATCACTATCATTAAACACAATAATGTCCTTAAAATGAAGTTTTTCAATAGCAGTCCGAATTTCAGATGCGAAGATTTTATTGTTTTTTTTGTTGATAAACCTAAATAAAAAAGTAAAAGGCAGCCAATTAACCGATTCAATTATGCAATTTGGAAACAGATTCCACATATTGCTATTAATTGGTACCAAATTGTTCTTATTTTTATAGATAAAATCTAATCTTTTAATAACAGATTCCTTATCCTTATCTCGCTTAATCGTTATACGATCAAGAGGGTAATTTACATAGAGTACACGATTATCTTTGGCAAATTCAGCTGCAATATTTTTACAATTACTACCAATATCATTATCCCATGCCTGCAACCCCACAACAACTATATCTCTGCCTTTAATTACCATGATAAAAAAATATTAATAAACTAATTTCATTACAAACGTAAAATAAATATTTGCTTAATAAAAATGTTCAATTTTTAGACACTCCGACATTGCAGGTTAATAACTATAATACATCCCTAATATATGCAGCATTTACTTTGTACGAGTTGAAATTAGATAAAATCGTAACCACAAATTTGATATAAACTATATTTAATTTAATGAAAAATACAAGTAAGTTAATGAGGAGTATAATCAGACTAACAATAACTCTTTTGGTATTAAGTGTTTTCGGCAAAGAGTTGAATGCACAGAACAATACCAGGGTAAATGCCGACACGGCATTGTTGAATCCATCGATTGACATAGAGGACCTGTTACCACCTTTGGATTCACTTTACGTCATTGCATTAAAAAACAATCCTTTACAAAGATTGGAGCAATCGCAAGCAAATGCAGCGTATTGGAACATCAAGTATGTAAAAGTATTGTGGACACAAGGCCTTGGAGTTTTTTTTAATTATAATTTTGGTAACCTACCATTTTTCTCTGGGCAAATTGTGGCAAATAGTGGTGGTACAGAGTTCGTTTCTCAATACCAAGGATACAGGGCTGGAATTAATATCTCATTGACGGTTTTTGATTTCATAGGACGTAAACCAAGGGTAAGACAAGCAGAAGAATTATGGGAAGCAACAAAACACAAAAAAGATGTAGAAGCACTTACAACAAAACAAACTATTACCGATTTCTATACAAACATGATTGGTTGGCAAAAATTGTGGAAAGCAAGAAACGAGGATATGATTCTTCAATTGGTGGCTGTAGGATTAGCTGAAAAAGAATACAAAGAAGGGTCGATACAAATGAATGAATTTGCAAGGCAGCGAAATGTATACTCAATTTCTATGGCAGCAGAGGAAGAAGCTAAGAAAAATTTTATAAATTTTTACGAAAGACTTCAAGTTATAGTAGGTGTTAAATTAACGACTTTAAAACGAAAATAAAATGACTTTTACACAGTTCATCAGAATCTTAAAACGTAACCTAATTTGGTTGATATTATTTACAACCTTAATCGCTGTTATAGTTTACTTTCTAACACAGAGATTACCCAAAGAATTCGTTTCAGGCACTACAATTTATACGGGTATTGCCTCTGGCTATAGTATTTCTTCAACTGAAGGGGCACAATCCACGCTAGATTATTTCGCAGTAACGAATGCATTCGATAATTTGATTACAACTGTAAAATCAAAAAATACGATTGAAGAAGTATCCATAAAGTTGTTGGCTCAACATTTATTGTTGGAACAACCCGATCCATCCATATTAGGACAAGAAGGATTTGAGAAACTTCGTGGACTAGTATCTGAAGAGGATAGGTCACAAATGATTATTTCTGGAAACTTTGCGGCAACAGTGGATAAAATAACTAAGATTAAAAATTCAAGTGGAGATAATATTGTACTTCAATTATTAAATACACCCAAATCATACTATAGCATAGAAACTATCTTATCTAATTTAACCGCGGAGAGAAAATCCAGCTCCGATTTCATTGATATATCATACAAAGCAGGTGATCCCGGTGTATGCGTAAATACAGTTAAATTTTTATCAGAATCTTTCATCACCAAATACAAATATTTAAAAGGTGCTGAGACCATAAATGTAGTTAAATGGTTTGAAGCGAGATTAAGAGAGTCAGCAGGTGAACTTAACAATTCTGAGAACAAGTTAAAAGACTTTGGTATTAGAAACAAAATCATTAATTATAACGAACAATCAAAATTCATTGCTGAAGCCAAAGAAGATAATGAAACAGATTATTATAAAGAGTTGATGAATTACGAAGGCAAAAAAAGAGCCGTTGCAAGATTAGAAGACAAATTAGAATCAAGAGAAATCTTATTAAAAAACAATTCGGTTTTAAATAAATTAAGAAGAGAACTATCAGTAGTTAACGAGCAATTGGTTAGATCAAAATTATATTCAAATCCCAAAGAAGATATTACCAGATTGGCCCAAAAAGGAGAAGATTTGAAAAAAGAAATTCGCCTTTATGTATTACAAGCATACAGCCTAAACAATACCATAGAAGGTGTTCCACAACAAAATTTATTAAACCGCTGGTTGGATGAAATCTTAAGTGCTGATGAGGCAGATGCAAGATTGAATGTATATGTTGATAGAAGAAAAGAGTTTGACAGACAATACAACGAATTTGCACCATTAGGTATGCAAATTAGCAGATTAGAAAGAGAAGTAAGTGTAAACGAAAAACAATATCTTGAGATACTACATGGCTTGCATTTGGCTAAATTACGTCAACAAAACATTGAGTTAAGCAACAACCTGCAAGTAATGGATAATCCAACTTTCCCTCTAAAACCATTATCTTCCCGTAGATTATTATTAATCATCATATCGTTTGTAACCTCGTTCTTCTTAATCCTAGCCTACTTTGTTACAAAAGAACTATTGGATTCATCTGTTAAAAACACAGCCAAAGCTGAACAATTAACTGGATTGAAAATATTTAGTGCTTTGCCTGACAATATTGGATTAAACAACTTATCAATTAATAAAATTGAAAATACTTTACTTGATTATGCGGTTTCAAATTTAAAAATTGAAATAGAAAGTGGTGAAAATATAAGTAATAATTACTTGATTACCATTTTAAGTTCAAGAGAGCAAGAAGGCAAGACTTATGCTGGTCTGAAATTAGCTGAAAAATTATACTCATTGGATAGTTCAGTGCTATTCATTACTAACGATGAAAGTATTGAAGACTCAGAAACTGATGATAGAAAATTAAGAATAGCTAAATATGATATCACTAGTAAATTATTTGGAGCAAAATCAGTAGACAATTTATTACCAGAATTTTCAAGAGTAAATGGCTCCAATTACAATTTCGTAATTTTAGAAATTCCTGCAATAAGTATAAATGCATTGCCAAATCAATTAGTAAAAAACTCAAGGCTGTCACTAATGATGCTTGATGCAAGAAGATCGTGGACCAATTCAGACAACTCAATACTAAACTTATATAGAAAAGCTTCAGGTAACGACAACAGAATCATGCTTTGGTTAAATCACGTAGATACTGACAATCTAGAGACATTGATTGGCAGCAGATATATACATCGCAGCAAAAAAGGAATAAAGAATCCCACGAGATTATTGAACGAAAACTCGAGCCAACAAGAACAAACAACTGAAGAGGTTGAAACTATCTAATTCGATATTGATAAATGGAAGGTATCCTTAAACTAATTAAAAGCAAAAGCTTTGCTTCATTAGCTGGTAATGGCATTGGAGCTTTATTAGGGATACTTTCTTTTGCCATTCTCGCGAGGTCTTTGCCTGAAAGTGATTTCGGTACTTGGATACTTTTTTTGGCTACATATAGCATTTTTGAAACACTAAGATCAGGAATGATACTAAATGCTTTAATTAGAAATTTTGCTCAAGCGAATGATGATGAAGAGAAAAAAAATATTGTAGGTTCAGCCTTCGTACTTTCATCAATTATTACCACCATTTACTTAATAATTATTGGGGTATTGTATGCAATTTTTCATGAATTTGACATCCTACTTAAATACCAATACTTTTTTATCTGGTACGCTCTATTCGCAGTAACATCACTACCGCACAACTTTTCAAGTTGGTATTTAAATGCTAAACTTGAGATTATTTCGATGAGTGTTGTAAAGCTATTAACACAAGTGATTTTCATTTCTAGTTGTGTATTTTTCTTCTATAATGGAAGCACATTTTTGTCGGTATTTTGGGCATATTTGTTATCGCAAATAATACCAAGCGTATTGAGTATCCTAAATGGTTGGGCAGGTGTAAACTCAATTTACCAATACTCTAGAAAAAGGATGAATGAACTTTTTCACTTTGGAAAATATAGTATGGGAACACTTATTGGTGCTAACTTAATTAGAAACTCTGATAGTTATATCATTGGCGGTATGTTAAATAGTTCGGCAGTGGCTTTATACAGTATACCAAGTAGGGTAATTGAAATAATTGAACTTCCTATCAGAAGTTTTGCCATTACCACTTTACCAGTATTAGCAAAAGTATATGCCTTAGGCGATAAAAAACTGCTTAAATATGAATTCGAGCGCAAAGCTGGTTTTCTATTTTTATTACTATTACCACTTTCTATTGCTTGTTTAATTTTTGCTCCTCAAATCATTTGGCTGATTAGTGGAGATAAATACCAAGACTCAGTCATTTTGCTTAGACTGTTTTCTATATACACCGCAATCATTCCTTTAGATAAATTCAGTGGTATCATGCTAGATATAATTAACCGACCAGAAATGAACTTTTTTAAAGTGATGGTTATGCTATTGGTGAATGTTATAGGAGATTATATAGGTATTTTCAAATTTGGAACTGTAGAATCCGTTGCCATAGTATCAACCTTCACTTTTGGAAGTGGAATGATTTTCGGATTCACATTATTAAAAAAATACCTAGACGTTAGTTTTACAAATACAATAAAATTGGGTGTTTTAGAATACAAAGTAAAATTTAATCAAATAACCAATCGATAAGTGAGACCTCAAGCACAAACATCGGTACTGAGCCAATCGCTTATAAGTTTAGGACTTATAGGTAGCTTTTTAATTGCCGGCATTGTAATTGCAGTAGTTCTATCTACAGGCAGCTTAAATACTGGATTACAAGTACTACTCATACCATTTATCATCACAGCTGTTGTGCTGATTTTTGCCAACCCTTATTATGGAATCATTATATACTTACACTATAGTTTTATTTTCGTAGCAATTACAAGGTATGTGAGTGGTCCCTTAGGATTGTTTGTTGATATTATCCTATTCTTAACAGTTCTTTCGACATTCACCAAAATTGAATGGAGGTCTCTAAGACAATTAAATACAGGAATATTTTATCTCATCATTTCTTGGTTCATTTATACAGTTTTACAGCTATTAAATCCAGAAGCAACAAACCCAACTGCTTGGTTTTATGCTATAAGAGGTATCTCACTATATGCAGCTACTGCGGTTCCTTTAGCACTTCTACTTTACAATAAACAAAAGGACCTTGAACATTTCATAAAACTAATTCTAGGTTGGTCTGTATTTGCATCCTTCTGGGGAATGAAACAGATAACGATTGGCTTAGACTTTGGTGAACAAAGGTGGTTTGATACTATTGGAAATGTTACCCACTTTATTGATGGTCGTATAAGAGCATTCTCATTATTTTCAGATGCAGGTCAAAACGGAACTACAATGGCCTACGCATCCTTCATTGCTATGGTGATGGCATTAGGGCCATATGAAAGAAAAAAGAAAATAAGATACTTATTGATTGGATTGATTTGCTTTATAGGATTCACTATTTCAGCCAGCAGAGGACCCTTATTTGTGGTAGTAACTGGTTTCATTTTGTACCTCTTTTTAATAAAAAGATTTAGAATACTGGCAGTTGGTTTAGTGATAGGTGCATTTGTATTTGCATTCTTAAAGTTCACATATATTGGCAATAGTAATTACCAAATATTTAGGCTTAGAACTGCGCTTGATCCTAATGATGCATCACTTCTAGTTCGTCTGAGTAACCAAAAAACATTAAGACAATACTTAGAAAGTAGACCTTTTGGTAGTGGAATTGGAAGTTCATATTATTGGGCAAATAAATATTACCCTGGAAGTTTTCTTTCAAAAATACCAGTAGATAGTTGGTTTGTAAACATTTGGGTAGAAAATGGTGTAATAGGATTGGCCTTACACTTTTTGGCCATATCATATGTAATCGTGATGGGATTTTACAATACCTATAAAACGAAAAATCCTGATTTAAAACAAAAGCTAATGGCTATTTACGGAGGATTTGTAGGAGTTGTTGTGGCCAGTTTTGGTAATCCTGTGTTTGGTCAAGCGCCACTTGGTGCTTTGATGTACTTAAGTATGGTATTCTTGAGTATTGCATCATTAATGGATAAAGAAAAAAATGCTGTTTCAGTAAATGAATTATTAACTTAACAGAAACTTTCTATAGAGAATCTTGAGTAATAAATAAATGGGGTGTTTTAATTAACACTTAATTAATAGTAAAAGAGAAAAATAAAGATATTATTGCCGAGTGCTGAAGATTGGATTCCATATTATTGAATTGTTAGTCATGTTGTACCTGGCTTTTAATGTTCTATATATTACTATTTATGTGTTTTCAGCCTATTTCTATAAACACACAGATTTTTCGAAATTACTCCTTAAAAAATGGAATAAATTTTTAGTTCTCGTTCCAGCTTATCAAAGTGATGAAATAATAATAAATACGGTTAGGCAGAATCTTAAACAGAGCTATCCTAGCAACAAATATCATATTCTTGTAATTGCGGATGGCTTAAAAAAAGAAACTATAGACGAATTAATAAAACATCCAATAAGTGTAATACCAGTAAAGTTTGAAGAGAGTTCAAAAGCAAAATCAATAAATACAGTTTTAGCAATTACTCCAGACTATGAATATGATTATACCGTAATCATTGACGTAGATAACATCATGCATGAAGAATTTCTTGAAAGAATGAACTTAAGATTGCAGAATGATGAAATAGTGGTGCAAGGTCACAGAATGGCTAAAAACCTAAACACCTCTTTTGCTATTCTTGACGGAATTAGTGAAGAAATAAATAATCAAATTTTCAGAAAAGGTCACATAGCATTAGGAGTTTCAGCAGCCTTATCGGGATCAGGAAAGGCAGTAAACTATCACTTCTTCAAGGATTCGATGAAACTTATCGACTCAGCAGTTGAAGACAAAGAAATTGAAGCAGTATTTTTACGAAACAAAATTAAAATCCATTACGAAACAGATGCTATTGTATATGATGAAAAAGTAGGTAGTTCAGCTGTTTTTGCTAAGCAAAGGAGAAGATGGATTGCATCGCAGTTTTTCGACTTTAACTTGTTTATTTTTGAAGGTATATACCACTTACTTTTCAATAAAAACTTTGACTACTTTGATAAAGCGTTGCAAAAAATTTTGTTACCTAGAATCTTATTATATGGACTAGTTACCATATTTTCCATAACGATTTTCTTTGATGTCTTTATGTTTGGAAATTTTTTCATGGTTTGTTTCCTTTTATGTACAATGAGTTACATAATTTCTACACCACCACAGTATTTTAATACCAAAACATTACAAGCTGCATTTAGAGTACCACAGGCATTCTACTTAATGGTGATAGCATTATTTAGGTCGAAAAATGCTAATAAAAACTTTATTCATACCAAACATCAATACATAAGTGAAACCGATAAAAATGTTGATAATTCCAATTAATCATGGCAAAAATAGGAATTGAGGCCCAAAGAATTTTTCGAAAGAAAAAACATGGAATGGATATGGTTGCTTTGGAACTTATTCGAAACCTTCAAACAATCGACAAAAAAAATGAATATTTCATTTATGTAAAAGAGGATGAAGATAACCAAATATTAGAGCCTTCAGAGAATTTTCATGTTGTGAAAATACAATCATCACCATATCCTTATTGGGAACAAATATTACTCCCAGAGCAAGCAAAAAAAGATAATATCGACATACTTCATTGCACAAGTAATACAGCTCCTATAAGCCTTAAATGTAAACTCATACTTACATTGCATGACATTATTTACTTAGAAAAAATTAATTTCACAAAAGGCACTCCCTATCAAATCATGGGAAACTTTTACCGCAGATGGAATGTACCAAAGGTGGTAAAAAAAGCATCACAAATCATAACCGTCTCAAACTTTGAAAAGAACACTATAAATAATCATTTTGGCTTTAGAGATGATAAAGTAAAAACTATTTACAATGGAGTAGGCAATCACTTTAAAAGGGTTGAGGATAAAGATGTTTTAAGGCAAATAAAAGTCAAATATTCACTACCAGATAAGTTCATCTTTTACTTAGGAAACACCGACCCCAAAAAGAATGTAACAGGTGTTTTAAAAGCATTATCTATTTTGAAAAAGAAAGGTAAACTACACACTAAATTATTGATGCTTGATATAGATAGAAATTTTCTTCAACAACAATTAAATAATATAGGCGAAAATGGATTAATGGAAGATTTAGAATTTTGTGGTTATGTACCTAATCAAGATTTACCTGCCATCTATTCGCAAGCTGAAATGTTCTTATACCCATCTCTGCGAGAAAGTTTTGGAATACCCATCCTTGAAGCTATGGCTTGTGGTGTAGCGGTTGTAACAGCAAATACTTCTTCCATGCCTGAAATTGCAAAGGAGAGTGCGGAGTATTGTAACCCATTCAATCCTGAATCTATAGCAGCCGCCATTGAAATATTTCAAGAAAACAAAGAATATAAAAATAAAATGGCGTTAAAAGGCATAGATAGATCGAATTTATTCTCTTGGTCGAATAATGCGAAGCAAACTTTAGACATATATAATAATCTATGTTGATATGCTATTTTATTTAATGGGACTATGTCTTATTTTTATCGCTGAATAAACCTATATTTTTGATGAACAAATTATACTACTCCCAAACAACCTACAAAGATGCCGAAGATCTTAAAAGATTAGATTTTATTGTTGATTCAACACAAAAACTTGGTTTACCAAATGCTAAAGTGTTAGATGTTGGCTGTGGTAATGGTAATATAAGTATGGCACTAGGATCAATTGGATTTAATGTAGTGGGAGTTGATATTGATGCAACATCTATACAAAAAGCAAACGAAAAAAATACCTTTAGAAATATTGAATTCAAAATAATTGATGCCAATTCATTTGCCATGAATGACGAATTTGATGCTGTGGTTTGCAGTGAAGTATTAGAGCATCTTGAAATACCTTCTGATCTAGTAGGTTCAATATTCAGAATATTAAAACCTGGGGGTGTTTTGGTGGCAACAGTGCCAAACGGTTGGGGACCGCGTGAATTATTAATTACTAAACCAATGCAATGGCTAAATAAAAACAAATTTGATGGGCCAATTTTATTATTGAAAAAAGCAATGGGATATAGCAATACAACACGTCAAAGCTCAAATCCAGACTTAACACACATACAATTTTTCTCGTTTAGTGCTATTCAAAAGCTCATGTTAGATAAAGGTTTTAATTTAACTCAATTTGACAATGCTGACTTTTTAGAAAGGATATTTCCCTATTCGTTCTTAACACGAAGAATATATTTCCTTCAAAAACTTGATTGCAATGTAGCAGACTATATACCTAAATTTTTGACCAGTGGCTTTTACACAAGCTGGACCAAGCCTAATAAATAATGATGACCTCTCTATATTGGATATGCCTTGCAATTGTAATTTATAGCTATGTGGGTTATGGGGTTATATTGTACATTCTCGTAAAAATAAAAAAACTACTATCCAAAAAGACTGAGTTCGATAGTGATTTTTTACCAGCAGTCACTTTGGTTGTACCCTGCTTTAATGAAGCAGATTATATTGAAGATAAAATCATTAATAGCCTCGAATTAGATTATCCAAAAAACAAAATTGAATTTATTTTTATAAGCGATGGTTCAACAGATGATACCCCAAAACGCATAAAAAAATACAATGAAATAATCGCACTTCATGAAGCACCACGGAATGGAAAAGCAGCCGCAATGAATAGAGCGATGACATTCGTCAAAACACCTGTAGTAATATTTTGTGATGCCAACACCCATCTAAATAAAGAATCGATAAGAGAATTAGTTAAACATTATAAAAATCCGAATGTAGGGGCGGTAACTGGTGAAAAAAGAATCATTCAAACAGATAAAGAAAGTGCAAGCACTGCTGGTGAAGGAATTTATTGGAAATACGAGTCATATTTAAAACAACTCGATTCTGACTTTTATAGCATTGTGGGCGCAGCAGGTGAACTCATGTCATATAGAACCGAATTGTATTCTGAATTGCCAAAAGATACCTTGCTAGATGATTTAACCCAATCTATGCAAATAGCCTTGCAAGGTTACAGAGTAATATATGAAAAGAATGCCTTCGCAGCTGAAACAGCCTCTGCCAATGTGGGTGAGGAACTAAAAAGAAAAATAAGAATTGCGGCAGGAGCTTGGCAAAGCATGACAAGGTTAGGTAGCGCTTTCAACCCCTTTCATAATCTAAAATTAAGTTTTTTATTTATTTCTCACAGGGTTTCAAGATGGACACTGGCACCATTTTCATTGCTCATGCTAATTATACTGAATATCTTATTGTATAATGAATCAATGGTATATAATCTCTTGTTATTTGCGCAAGTGCTATTTTATGCTGCTGCTCTCATGGGTTGGTACTTTGAAAATAAAAAAATTAAGATAAAACTTTTATTTGTGCCTTACTATTTTTTTATTATGAATTTATGCATGTACCTCGGTTTAGCAAGGTTTTTAAAGGGAAAACAATCGGTTTCATGGGAAAGATCGAAAAGGGCTTAAAAAAAGGACGGCAACTAAAAAACAAGATTTTATATCTGTTTATCAGACATTTACATTCAATTTAGTAAAAATTACAATTTCTTAATAAGGATTGGTTGATTAATATTTACCAATTCGTTTAATTTGAGCAAAAGTTAAGAATATGAAAAACGCAATAAAGTTTTTATTTATATTAACAATCTTGTTAGTTTTTGCTAACATTGTTAATGCACAGCCTGGTTCAGGCGGATTTACTGATGAGCCAAATGATGTGCCATTAGATGGTGGTGTTATTATTTTAGCCGTGGCTAGTGCTAGCTACGGAATTAAGAAGTTAATAAAAGGAAAAAAATAATATTTAATTTTATATCAAAAAAAGCGCTCAAATAAATTTGAGCGCTTTTTTTTTGGACGTATGTAAACAATATTATTTGATTTTATATATCCAATTATTTGTGTCTTCAATTTTTGAAGTCTGAGTATCACTCAATCTTTTGTACAACCAATTTGAAACTAGTCTTGTTTCAGCATTAGGAAGGGTGTATTCGACACCATCATTATTAATTGCTTCAATCTTTGCAATTAAGGCAGCTGTTCCTGTTCCAAACGCATCCGTTAATATTCCATCTTGGCTTGCCTTAACAATTTCATCCAAACTAATTCTCTTCTCTACCACTTCGTAACCACCTTCCTTAAGTAATTTAATACAACTATCCCTTGTTACACCTTGCAGTATGTTTCCATCTAATTCTGGAGTAATGACAGTTTTATCATTTAATACAAAGAATAAATTAGTTGTACCCGACTCTTCTACATATTTATGTTCTTCACCATCAGTCCAAATGATTTGATCATAACCCTCTTTTTTGGCTTCCATGGTTGGCAACATACTTATTCCATAATTTCCGGCTGCTTTGGCATAGCCCACACCACCTTTGAAGGCTCGCACATAAGTTTTCTCAACCCTAACCCTTATTGGCTTAGGGTAATAGCTATTTACTGGGCAGCAAAAAATCATGAAGGTGTAATTGTTTGAAGGACGTACACCTACAAAATCATCAGTTGCAAACATAAAGGGTCTTAAATATAAAGCACTTCCCTCCTTAGTAGGAATCCAATTTTGGTCTAATTGAACCAATTGACTCAAGCCATCCATAAACAATTCCTCGGTTATGGCTGGCATGCCCATTCTGTATGCTGATTGGTTGATTCGTTTGTAATTCTCAAGCGGTCTGAATAACTGTGGATTACCTGCGGGTTCTTTAAATGCTTTCATTCCTTCAAATACAGCCTGCCCGTAATGTAAACTTGAAAGTGCTGGAGAGATACTAATATTCCCATAGGGTAAAACCTCGGGATTTTGCCACATACCATCTTTATAATCAACACGAAACATGTGGTCTGAAAATATTTTTCCAAATTCTATGTTCTCAAAATCACATTCCTTAATCCTAGATTGATTGGTTTTGCTAATTTTTATTGAAATTGCCATCTTTTATGAAAGTATCTGACGAGTTTATAAATTTATTATTTGACGAAATTTTCGTTGTCAAAGAAAAACAAAATAGTGTACAATTCAACTATTATGGCAATAACACTGCACGTGCACTACATATAGTTGATTTTGAAATGCTTGGAACTGAAAACAAAGATGAGCAAGGCCAGCTAAGAACCATCATTGAGAAGGGATTTCTGTTAAACACGGATGACAATGCCATCATTTCGCTTAATAATATTGGGCAACACAACTATGAAGATATTATTGGATTTTTTAATCCTCAAAAACTAATTGTTTGGGGCTGTCAAGAATTTGCAAGCAAAGAACTTAAAATCAAAGATTATGAAATTCAACAAAAGGGGGTAACACTTATCCTAAAAGCAGAGCCTGTGTTTGAATACATAAGCAGCAATGCAAAAAAACAACAACTATGGTTACAAATTAAACGTATGAACACACTTGCATGATTGAACTAATATTTGCCTCGCACAACAAAAATAAAGCACAAGAAATAGAAAAAAAACTGGCTTCGATATACAAAATCAATACTTTGGATGATATTGGTATCCATGAAGAAATAATCGAAGATGGCTTAACATTGCCCGCTAATGCAATAATTAAAGCTAAATATGTTTTCAATAAAACAAATAAAGATTGTTTTGCTGATGATACTGGCCTCATGGTGGAGGCGCTAAATGGTGAGCCTGGAGTATTCAGTGCTCGATATGCAGGAAAAGATAAAATTGATAATAACAATATGGATTTGCTATTGAAGAATTTAAGAAGAATTGAAAACAGAAAAGCTAAATTCGTAACAGCCATTTGCTTAATTTACCAAGGAACTCATCATTTGATTGAAGGAGAATTGGATGGTAAAATTATTGATGATAAAAGAGGTAATCATGGTTTTGGCTATGATCCCATTTTTGTTCCTGATGGATATGATATCACTTTGGCTGAAATGGATGTGGTTGAAAAAAATAAAATAAGTCACAGAGCAAAAGCGATTGATAAAATGAAATTGCTTTTAGAAAGTTTATCAAACAATAAATCATAGCACATTGCGTTTGCAATATTTACTAAAATGAAAAAAATATTATTATTCATACTTTCAAGTGTCTGCTTAAACCTTATAGCCCAACAAAGACCAAATGCAGAGGGATGGAGGGTGCACCTACCCTATCAAAAAGCTACAACACTAGCAGAGGTTGGAAATAAAATCTATGTAGGCTCACCAAGTGGTATTTTCACCATCGATGTAAATGATTTCGAAATCGAAAGGCTTTCAAAAATTACAGGCTTATCTGATGTTGAAGTGAAATTAGTTAGACATAATCTAGACCTTAATTTAACTATCATAGTATATAATAATGCAAACATTGACATCGTTGACCAGAATGCAAATAGCATCTTCAATCTACCAGATTTACGGCAGTTAAACATCATTGGAAGTAAATCAATTAATAATATCTGTTTCTATAATAACAATTTATACCTAGCTACTGATTTTGGTATCGTCCTAATTGATTTAAAAAATAAAAGAGTGATTGATTCATATCAAAACCTTGGCAATAATGGATCAAACCTGCCATTTAATGATGTAGCTATTTTTAATAATAGCATTTATGGTGCAACCAATTTAGGTATATATGCAGCTTCCCTAGATGCCAACAACCTTAGCGATTTTAATTTTTGGAAAAAGACAAGTAGCTTTTCCTTTGCCAATCACTTAGAAGTATTCGGTTCCAAGTTATATGCCAATGCGGATAGTAATTTAAAAGTGTATGATGGACTCAATGCTTGGACATCCTATGCCACAAGCCTTGATGGAAAAGTGCGCAGCCTTCAGGTAAACAATAATAAATTAAGCATTACTACCAATGATGAGGTAGTTATTGAGGATGCGAATGGATTAGCTGATAAAAAATCAAATATCAAAAACCGAAACGAAGCTATTGTTGGTAAAAACGACAAATTGTTTTTGGTAGACAATTCTTATGGCGCGCAAATGTATCCGGGCATTACAGGTGAATTTGAATACATCATACCTAATGGCCCAACTTCAACATCAGCAAGTGCCATAAACTATGGCAATGGCAGTGCTTGGGTGGCGGCAGGTGCAGTGGATGACTCATGGCAAAAACAATTTTTTGTAAATCGTTTCTATAAACTTCAGAACAATACATGGGAGAATTACATTGATAAAAATATTCCTGAATTAAATGGAATAACTGATATACTAGAAGTAAAAGTAAACCCGAGAACTGGCAAAGTATATGCAGCCTCTTTTGGAAATGGCATATTTGAAATGGATGAAAATGCTACGCGGGTTATAAAAAAATACGATTCATCCAATAGTTCATTAAGGCCTAATTACAATCCTTCATTTCCTCAACTTTACGCAAGTTCTATTGATTTTGATGAAGAAGGCAATATGTGGGTCGCCAATCATTCAGCTCCTGAACCTATTTCTGTAATGTATGCAGATGGCAAATGGAAATCATTTCCTATAGGAGGTCTGTTAGGTGGAGCCAACGAAATAACCAAAATCAAATGCGACCAAGACAAAAACAAGTGGGTGGTTTTGAAAAGAGAACTAGGTGTTTTGGTATACAACAGTGCAAGTAACCAAGTAAAAATACTGACCAAGGATGTTAACAATGGGGCTCTACCATCTAACCAAGTGTATTGTGCAGTGCCTGATAGAAACGGTTCTGTATGGATTGGCACTTCACAAGGTTTAACTATTTTGAGCAATCCAGGGTCGATATTTAAAACACCTAAAGAGAACTTTGATGCACAACAAATTGTTATCAAAACAGGTTTGGTGTATTCTAATTTCTTAGGTACCGAAGCCATCAATTGCATAAAAGTAGATGGTGGAAACCGCAAGTGGATAGGCACACGCAATGGGGTATGGTATGTTTCGTCAGATGGTTATACAGTATTACATAATTTTACTACAACCAATAGCCCATTACTATCAAACAATGTATTAGAAATTGGGATAGATGAAAAAACGGGTGAAGTATTTTTTGCTACCGACAAAGGCATCATTTCTTATATGGGAACATCTACTGAGCCGGCCTCTTCATTGGGCAATATTTTTATTTATCCAAACCCTGTGAGGCCCGAATACAATGGGCTTATATCAATAAAAGGTTTGATTAAAAATACCATTGTTAAGATTACCGATATCTCTGGTAATTTGGTATATGAAACCACTTCCAATGGAGGAACCGCCACTTGGGATGGCACTACTTTTAAAGGCAATAGAGCAGCTACAGGTGTATATCTAATCTTTGTAGCCAAACGAGAAGGAGAAGAATCTCAGGTAGGGAAAATATTGTTTATTAACTAATGCTCAGCAAGTGCCAAGCCATCGTCATTCAAACCATCAACTATAGCGAAAGCAGTGTCATACTGAAATGCTTTACGAGCGATTATGGCTTGCAATCGTATATGATAAATGGTGTACGGGGAAGAAAAGGTACCATCAGGTCATCGCAGCTGCTGCCCCTTACCCTACTTGAGCTTGACACTTATCACCAACAAAATAAAAACCTACAACGCATAAAGGAATTGAAATGCATTCCAGTGCTTCATCATATCCATTTTGATATTATAAAAAGTTCGATAGGTATGTTTTTGGCCGAACTACTTAACAAAGTATTAAGCGAAGAAAACCAACAAGACAAACCGCTTTTTGATTTCCTATTCAATTCCATTCAAATCTTAGATCTGTCAGCAAGTAATGTATCCAATTTCCCTTGCTACTTTATGCTTCATTTGAGTAAATTTTTGGGCTTTATGCCTAAAAGCAATTATTCTGAAACCCATAACTCATTCAACAAAATAGAAGGGTTGTATGACGAGTGGTTTATTGGCGCACCCAATCAAATTGAACCTGAACTAAGTGAAAAGGTATTTAGACTTCAAGAATCTAACTTTGACAGTTTTCACTTAATTAAATTAAACACTCTACAAAGGAGCGAACTGTTAAATATACTTATATCTTACTACCAATCACATTTGGCCACATTTAGCAATCTCAAGTCGCATAAGGTATTGGCAGAGGTTTTGGGTTAGAGCAACATAGCTTTTGCGCTGGATTCCCCTCCCGGTGTATCGGGAAAGGAGGCAGGGGGATGTTGTATGATTTTTAGAATTTGATTCAGAAATTTTATCAACTATATTGTTTTTCACTCAATCACAATTTTGTGCATAATAATTAGGCTTAAAGTGTAATTATTGCATTTCATAATTTTTTAGGATGGATATTGTTTATTTACTTATAGGAATTGCCATTGGTTTTGCATTGGCTTGGTTTATCAAAAAATCGCAGCAACAAGGCTCTTCAGCACCTGCTGAGGAACTCATACAACTCAGAACGCAATTGAGTGAAGAAAGCAATTTGCGCAGTGGTTTACAATCGCAGAACGAATACATCAAACAAGAAAACGAAGGCTTAAAAGGCGAACTGAAACAAAACCAAACTGAACTATTAAAGCTCAACAACGAACTAAGTACCACAAGAGAAGAAAGTAAAAACTTGCTAAGTCGTATGAGCGAACAAAAGCAAGAATTGACGCAGCTAAAAGAGCAATTTACCAAGGAGTTTGAAAACCTTGCCAATAAAATTTTTGAAGAAAAGACCCAAAAATTTACCGACCAAAACAAAACAAATTTAAGTGAAATACTTACCCCATTGGGTGAGAAAATTAAGGACTTTGAGAAAAAGGTAAACGATGTGTATGTGAATGAAAGCAAAGACAGGGCATCGCTTAAGGAGCAACTTAACCTGCTACAATCCTTAAACCAACAGATGAGCAAGGAAACCCAAAACTTAACCAAAGCTTTGAAAGGTGAAACCAAAACACAAGGCAATTGGGGTGAGTTTATTTTGGAAAGCGTGCTCGAAAAGTCGGGTTTGGTAAAAGATCGCGAGTACAGCATACAACAGAGTTTTACAACAGAAGAAGGCAAACGCTACCAACCCGATGTGATTATCAATTTGCCTGAAGGCAAAACATTGATAGTGGATTCAAAAGTATCTTTGGTAGCGTATGAAAAGTTTTGGTCATCTGAAGAGGAAACAGAAAAAACAATTGCCCTTAAAGAGCATTTACAATCCTTAAGAAATCACATCAAAGGACTTAGCGACAAGAATTATCAAAACCTTTATGAAGTAAAAAGTTTAGACTTTGTCATACTTTTTGTACCTATCGAACCAGCATTTGCCTTGGCCATGCAAGCTGATCCTGCCTTATTTAATGAAGCTTTCGACAAAAATATTGTAATTGTAAGTCCATCTACTTTATTGGTTACGCTTAAGACGGTTGCCAGCATTTGGAGGTTTGAATACCAGAATAGAAATGCCATAGACATTGCAAAAAAAGCAGGCGATTTACATGATAAATTTGTAGGATTTGTAGATGATTTGATTGGTTTGGGCAACAAAATGCGCGACTCACAAAAGGCCTATGAAGGTGCAATGAATAAGCTATCTACAGGAGCGGGAAATATTGTAAAACGAACAGACGAATTAAGAAAATTAGGAGCCAAAGCAAGTAAATCATTACCACAAACACTGCTTGATAGAGCAGGTGATGAATAATAAATTTATTTTTAAAACATGAAAGCAGTTGTATTAGAAAATCTAAACCAAAAACTAGTTGTAAAAGAAGTAACTAACCCTGAAATAGAAAGTCATGAAGCTCTTGTAAAAGTAAACGCTGCAGCATTCAACCACAGGGATTTATGGATACAAAAAGGACAGTATGCAGGCATACGTTATCCTATCATTTTAGGTTCAGATGGATGTGGTGCGGTTGACAAAGTAGGAGCTGATGTAAGCAAAGATTGGTTGGGAAAAGAAGTTATTATCAACCCGAGTTTGAATTGGGGAAACAACCCCAGGGTGCAAGCCAAAGACTATATTATTTTGGGCACACCCAATGATGGCACCTTTGCCGAATATGTGAAAATTGATGCCCGTTTATTACACCCTAAACCTGGGCACCTGAGTCATGAAGCAGCAGCAGCCTTGCCTTTGGCAGGCTTAACTGGATTTAGAGCGACTATGAAAAGAGCTCAAGCCAAAGCAGGTGAGAATGTCCTCATCACGGGTATTGGCGGAGGGGTAGCTCTATTGAGTATGCAATTTGCCATAGCTGCAGGTTGTAATGTGTATGTAACAAGTGGCAGTGATGATAAAATAAAAACTGCCATGGACATGGGAGCCAAAGGAGGTATAAATTATAAAAATGTCAACTGGGATAAAGAATTGAAAAGCATGAGTGGTGGAGGTTTTGATGCCATAGTGGATAGCAGCGCAGGTGATACCTTTGCCAAATTGGTAGACATAGCTAAACCTGCAGCAAGCATAGCCATGTATGGCGCCACACTTGGACCATTTAACAGCGGTGTACCAGCAAAAATATTCTGGAAACAATTGGATATTTTGGGCAGCACCATGGGTAATGATGAAGAATTTGCTGAGATGCTAGCTTTTGTAAATGCACATAAAATTGTGCCCTTAGTTGATTCAGTTTTCCCTATGGAAAAAGCCCAAGAAGCGATTGATAAAATGAGCAAAGGAGAGCAATTGGGTAAGATTGTTTTGAAGATAAATTAATAAGTAAACACTTGAGTATTTTTTCGAATTGCAGAAATAAACGCTCTGAAAATAATTGTAATATTTAAACAATTAAATCCTGTTTCTAATATGTTAAGCAAGATACAAAATAGATGTCCAGCTCTTGGCTGGACATCCAAATAAAGTACCTAGTTGTTATTTATTATTAGATTAGGTTTCAACAAATTTTCATCATCGTCATCATCATCCTCTTCATCGTCATCGTCAGATTCTAAATCTTCAAAATCAAACTCTGAATCTACATCATGCATAAGCACCTCTGCTTTAAAAGTACTTTCAGCTTTATCATCCAGGGCATTAAACCAAATACATTCTACAGCACCTGTGGCAGCATCATAAAAGTTTACTGTCATTAAAGGTCCGCCAGAAAATAATCTTACGGTATCACCTATTTCAAATAAATTTTCCATATTATTAGTTTTTTAACATCGTGAAATACGCTCCCACATATTACGTAATAGTTACCTAAATAAGATTTATGTGTAACTAATTACATGAACAAGAATTGTTTGGGGGAACGAGGTAAGTGCAAGTTTGCTTATAACCATTGTATTCATATACCTTGAAATAATAAGTATTATTGGGGTTGCAATTGGTAATGTTTACTGAACTTCCAGTGCCATTATATACTACAAAATCACCTGAAATGACTTGGTCACCTTGGCCAAATACAGTATTTGCATTGTATTCAGTGCCATCCGATGGTGCTGATTTAATTTTGCCATTTGCACTTGCCACAACTATTCGTCTATTGCCGTCAGCACTTTTCCAAGTAAGATTAATGCTCATGTTGGATCCTGTAATAGTTGGTGTTTGGGCAATATTTTGAGGGGTATTTATAGGTTTAAAAGGCAAGGCTCCTCCCCAAATACGTTGAACAAATTGGGGACTATCAATAAATGGATTTCGATTATTTTGAACTGCATAAATGGCATTGTTACGGTTTATCTCTTTTGTACTTATCGGATCTTGGTTATGCCATTTAATTAGTAAAGCAAGTTCCCATGGTTTAAAAACGGGAAAAGAATTACTATCCAATAAAACAGAAGCATTGCTATTGGCCGCCCATCCTGCTACTACATTTTCATAACAAGTAGCCATATAAAAATATCCTCGGGCCAAATCGCCTTTGTATTCATCAATAGGCTCGAATACTTTGCCTGCAAATCCACCGCTAAATACAAAAGAATTAAGTCCACCTTTAGACCCATATTGGGTAGGGGTACTTGAAGTTGTGGAGATGGCTACCTCCCCATAAGGATCATTGCTGCGAATATTATTCACTTTTGCATCAGTTGGATAGATGATAAACATGTCACTAACCATGGGTGAGGCGCTTGCAAACCAACTCTGAGGAAAACTATGTTCTCGAACATAACAATCGCCTTCCTTGCCTGTATAATTACCACATTGACTTGTAATCAAAGTATAGGAATAATTCGCAAAAGGTGGACTTAAATTGGTACTATATATATCCCATAATTTACCATTATAAAACACATCCGTGGAAGCGTAGTATGACCAAAGATTAGCATAGCTAATTACAGCATGAGGAGATATTTTATTATATAAGGCTGTTTTTAGACTGGCACCTGATAAGGAACTTAAGCCCGAATAATAATTATTAATATTGGAAGGTATATTGCTTACTATACCATTGCAAGTAACTGCAATGCTAACATTATTTGAACCTACACTTGATAAACTAATATTGGCAGTTAATAAACCCGCTTGATTAGGTGTAGCCCTCACATAAATAGTAAAATTATTAACAGCGTTGGAAATTGCTCGTATATTTATGGGTTTAGTACCAAAATTTTTATTAGCAAAAGTTGATATCTCGAAACCATCTGGCACATCTACCACAACCGGTGCACTTAATCCATTGGCATTAATTAAAAAGTATTGGGCAGAGGATGACATGCCTAGCAAACAATTACCATAACTTGGCAAAATAGAAACAGAGCTTGAAATATTACCCGCATACAAACATGCATGTAGGCAAATGAATAGGGTAAAAGTAAAATTTCTCACAGGCTATACAGCTGCGATAATAAACATAATTTGTAGAATAAGTGATACCCATCTCATATACTAAGATACGATAGCCCTTGTATGGTAGCATAATTGACTATGCAAAAAGAATAAAATATTTTTGAAATTTTATTTTATTCTACTGCCAATGAACTAATTCCTGCTGTTTATTTTCTAAAGAATTAATGCGGATTATTTTTCCAACTTCCGATCTGGCATAATAAAAAAAGAAGGCGCTTCCATTCAGAAGCGCCTTCCTTTTTTATTATAGTTTGAATATTATTTGATAAACTTAACAGTTCTATCAAAACCATTTTCGTTCTTCACTTTCACGAAATACACACCACCGCTCAAAGCTTCAATATTTAATTGAGCGCTTGCGCCATTCATTGTTGAATTTAACAATTCACTACCACTAACATTATAAATACTGATGCTTGAGTTTTTGAAGTTTGCATTACTGATGCTGATATTTAACACATCACTTGCAGGGTTAGGATAAACCGCCATTTTGGTATTGATGATACTATTTTCGTTTTCAATACTTGTAGTGGTAGAATTTGCATTCAAAATCAATACAAATCTGTCTTTACCCCACTGATGCGGCATAGAGTCCATCACGAATGAATAAATTGGATTCTTTCTGGTATCAATAGTTTTTTGGGTAAATTTATCTAACAAGGATACTGAAATACCATTATCAAAATCATTGATGGTGTTAAAATCAAACTTGTAGGTGCCTCTTTGAGTAGCTTCCACATTCAAACTAATTTTGGTTTCTTCAATCACAACAGGAATGCTTGACAAAGTTAAATTAATTGAATCAGCACCATAGCTTGATAAATTCAAATTATCATTTTTCAATTTGGTAATATCATAATCATCTTTAAACAAAGTAGCTCCGTTTATCATTTTTAAAATATATTCATCGCTCTCAGTTGAGTCTTTGTAATATTTAATATGCAACTCATCTGATGCTGTGCCTTTTTTATGCAAAGCAATAGGTGCTGAACTAGTCTTGAAAGCTTCAGTAAAAGTTAGTGAAGCACCCGTTCCTGTAGCTTGCACAAAGAAAGCAGAACCTGAAGGTATAATACCGCTTGTTAAAGAACCACCTGAGGATGTGTTGTAGCTTTTGTATGAATTTGCCGTTGCATCAAAAATGTAAATAACATTTGCAATATTTGTTCTATTAGTGTTAGCTGACCAAAACGCCAACCAGTTAAAGGCACATGGGTATGGATTACCTAATAGGTTCCAACCATCTGTTGACGCATTAAATGCTCCAGCAGCATCTGTGCCTGTTGAATTAATTGGCATAGATACAGAGCCTGCATTTACACCATTCGTAATGCCTCCTGTTTGGGTAAAGGTAAAAGAAGATTGGGTCGGTGCAGCTCCTGGTTCAAAATAACCGATAACAGCTGTGTCTGTTGCATAATTACCTGTGATTGGTCCTCTGATAAACGCTCTATAACCCACACCTGGTGTTAAAGTAGTTGCCATGTTTGAAGCTGGATTAGCCCAACCATTTTCAATGGTTCCAGTTGTAGTTCTATTATAAATTCTAACTGATGCAGGCGTTCCTTCTGCATTGTTAAAACCTAATAAATTAGAGCGAGAAGTGGCATACCCATTCGAGTTTTGTGAACCTATAGTAGCGCCTGGTGTTCCTGGACCTGTGATATAAAACTTAGTACCCCAATCTGCCAGCGTTTGACCTGAAACAGGCGCTGAGATATATCTCCATCTACGACCTGCTTGAGACATAAATCTCTCAATAGTAATATTACCAGTGATGGTTCCTGTAGAATTGCCAATGGCGGCAGTACCTGTAGCAGTAGATTTTAAAGTAAGATTACCACCAGTGGCAAGGGTTGCTCCTGAATCTACAGTTACTACTCCAAATGAACTACCACCCGTTATGTTTAATGCGTTTCCTAAAGTAGTAGTTCCACTTCCACTTATAGTTAAGTTTCTAAGAACATTTGTTGTTCCAGGAGTAGTTTGATCAAAAGCAATTGTTCCGGAATTACCAGTGATTATTAAATTAGATGTAGCTGAACCTTTAATTACGCCAGAGGATCTCGTAATTGTTCCATTAATAGTTAAAGTAACACCAGCATCAATTATAACTGTGCCACTTGTTAAAGTTAAATCATTCAAAGTTTGATTGGTGCTGATTTGTAAAGTACCTCCATCAACTATTACATTATTAGTAATTGGTATTGTTGTACCTCCAGATTTATTTAATCGTAGTGTACCTCCACTAACTGTTGTATTTCCCGTGTAAGAATTACCACCAGTTGTTGTAGAGCCGTCTAATATTAAAGTACCTGAACCTGCTTTAACTAATGATATTTTATTAGTAGTTCCATCCTGAATACCAAAAACGAAAGCATTTGGAGAGGTTGAACCATTAATTGTTAAAGTAGCATCTGTACTACCATTATTAACTATTTTATTTACTGCGCTGCCAAATCCACCATTTATGATAGAAGCAAGCGTTTGATTAAATCCATTTAAATCTAGAGAACCACCGTTACCAGAAGAATAACCAAATGTAACATTTGTTGCAGTAGGTAAAGCATTGGTAATTCCTAATTTAACAACACCACTATTTGCAGCATTAAAAATTGTAGCACCTGTATAAGTATTTGCCGCACCTAATGTAACAGTGCCTGCACCACCAAAAGCACCAGCAGCAAACATTAAATCAGCAGAACCACTTATAACTCCATTTGCTGTTATATCAAAGCCACTTGTTGCTCCAATTATTGTTTTGATTGCTGAACTGTTTGTTATGGTTGCATCAGAAGATAATATTGCCCCAGTAGAAGTTGCAACTATCCCTGCAACAGTGCCAGTTCCGCTACCACCGGCTGAAACTATATTAATAGGTACAGATACAGCACTGCTTGCTGTGGCAATATTTATTCTTTGTGCAATGTTAGTAGCTGAACCTTGGGCTGAATTGATGGTAATATTTGCAGTTCCTGTGCCAGAAACACTTCCAATATTTACTGTTCCCCCTGCAGGAGTTATGATATTTACATTTGGAGAAAATGTTAATGCAACATTATTCCCAAGCACAATAGGTCCAGTTAAAGTTTGTGTCGTGGAATTTGCTAACACATATCCACTTGTATTAAAATAAAATCCTGTTGCAATTCTTGTAGCATCAAGTGTCACAGTTCCAGCTGTTCCAGCAAAAATTGCATTATTATTATTTGCCCATGTTGCCTGAGCTCCTGTTGCAGACGGTTGTCTCCATGAATTGGCTGTTCCCCATGTTCCTGTTCCACCAGCAGCAGGATTAGCTGCTATTGATGCTCCGTTCCAGTAGTAACCTGCAAAATTTGGAGTAGCATCCACTTCAGTACCACTTGTCCAAGTAGTGCCTCTTCTTGTAAAAAATTTATAAAAGTATTGTGTTCCATTGGTTAATCCAGTAACGGTTTGGCTGCTAGTTGATCCTTTATAAACAACAAAACCATTACCTAGTGCAGTACCACTTCCATAAGCCAAATTGCCTATATAGGCTGAACCATCTCCTGTTGGAGTACCACTGTTGCTTGCTAAAGCAGCAACTATTAATATTTGATCAAAACATGCAGGATTAACCCAAGTTAAAACTGAACTATTATTTGCACTTGAAGCAGCTGCACTTGTTACATCGGTAGGTGTACAATCAATAATTGTTTTTGTACCACTAGCATTTGCAGAACCAGTTTTGTTACCTGAACTAAATGTAAGGTCTGCTGTAGTTATTGCACTTACAATAATTGTATTACTAAGAGTTGCTGTTAAAGGAACATCTGCGGTTATAAATATATAATAAGTAGAACCAGTGGTTAAACTTTGAGAACTAAATGTAGGAAATACTTGCGAGCCTGCATCCAAACTTGTTGTTTTAGTGCTTAATAATGTGGCAGTACCAGCATTAAAAGTTGTAGAAGTTTGATACCAACATTTTAAATTTGTTAAATCAGCAGCTACATTATTGCCTGTAGAAGTATTAATTGTTACCCCCGTTAAAGATGGAGTTGCTGTAGTAATAGCCAAATCAAATCGGTAAACAACATTATTGGTTGTACCTACAGTAATATTAGAAGGAGATGCGGAAGGAGAACTTAAAGCAATATCTGGTACTGCAACTGTAATAGTTTGAACACCACCTGCAGCAACTGGGTCAGTTCCTGTTTTTGTTCCTGAGGAAAAGGTAATATTTGAAAAAGCTGTTGTACCAATATTGATAGTATTTCCATTAGTTGCTCCTGCAGCAATATCTGCCGTTACAAAAATGTAATAGGTAGAACCACTTACTAAACTTTGAGAACTAAATGAAGGAAAAACTTGTGAGCCTGCACCTAAACTAGTTGTTTTTGTGCTCAAAGTAGCATCTGCTCCATCTAAAGTAGCATCGGTTGAATAACGAACTTTTAAATTTGTTAAATCAGCAGCTGAATAAGTACCAGCCGTGGTTACTGTTAAACCTGTTAAGGTAGCATTTGCAGAAGTTACTGCCATATCGT
Organism: Chitinophaga pinensis; assembly: GCA_945870425.1. Classification (GTDB taxonomy): domain Bacteria; phylum Bacteroidota; class Bacteroidia; order UKL13-3; family UKL13-3; genus RGVD01. The sequence continues at coordinate 145,222 of CAMBSD010000001.1, forward strand.
AGCGTTGTAAAACTACATTGGTTTGACCGTTATTCGGAGAACCCGCTGCAATAGTTCCGTTAGATATTGCAATAGATGGAGTAACAGTTACAGGAGCATTTGCATTTGCTAATGCTATAGTTGAATATCTTAAATTACCAGTTTGAGAACCTGAACCAGTTGCAAATGCTGCTAACCTAATAGTTAATACAGTAGTTGTTGTATTTCCAGGTGCAGGAACAGTAATAGTAGATAGTGCAGTTTGAGCAGTACTTACTGTTAAAGCACTACCTATTGTAGCATAAGTTGGACTTGCCCCGTATCCATAAATAGGCTGTAATCTATTTGGAGCCGCTGTAACGGAACTATTTCCTATATTGATATTTAAAGTAAAACTTGAGTTTGGAAAGGTTTGACCACCACCTAGTGTAATACTAAATTGAATGTAACTTGTGGCACTTGCCGTAACAGAAGCTGTATTATTTGGCCAATCTTTTGAACGGTGAAAGGTATTAGCCCCAGATGCTGTTGCAGTTGCTAAGGTTATACCACCGAAGGTTATACTTGTTAAACCAGTGGTTCTTGCTCCATCTTGATTGGTTTGATTTGAGGAATAATTTGCACTTGAAATGCTAGGTGTAAAATCCCAACTAACGTAATTAGTCTGCCCCATCACCCCATTCACACCCAGCATCAATAGCAAGGTCAAAAAGCTGAAAAATTTTGTAGTAGAATATTTCGTTCGTTTGAAGGAACTACCCATTAATTTTGATAAAATTGTGTTCATTATGTGGTTGATTTTTATGTAGTAACAGATTAAATGAAAAGTTTTAAATAAAAAATAGCTTTTACATATTTATTTTTGTTCAAATCTATAAATGATTATGCGATAGCATGTTAAGGAATTGTTAACCTTATAATACATTAAAATAAAGTTATTTAACAAATTTTAGAATGAATAAATAGGCCACATTGGCAAGAAATAGACAAAACCATTTAAACCTTTTTTCATAAATTTTACATCATTTAATAGATATTTTAACACTATCTTGTAGAATTATATTTACTTTTGAAAAAAATAAATATACTAGATATGGTGTCTTATTTAACTTATGTAAAAATAGCGGTTGTCGTTATAGCGGTCATTGTTGTGCTCATAATAATGATGTTATATCTAAAACGATTTACTAAAATCAACAAATGCCCTAATTGCGGAGTAAAAGACCCTCAAAGGGTTGAAAGGGACTTATTTACTTCGATTTTTCTATTCTTTTACAAGGTTCAATCATACAGGTGCCACAAATGTTGGCAGAGGTATTACCTTAGGTAATAATAGTTAATTTTACTTCAACTATTTTTGACTCTAATTGTCATTTAATTTATATTAAAATAGTTTTTAGCCCAATCCGTCATCTTATTGCGCAGATAAAATAAAACACTAAGATTATTTTATCAAAAAACTAATTTCACAAAAAATTTAAAACCAATGACAGACTTACTAATAGGAATAATCATATTATTGATTGTTGGTACAGCCTTAACCGTATTTATAAGAAATTATATAAAGAAATTTGTGAGCAAAGGCATATGCCCGAATTGCGATGCACGCGATTATAAAAGGGTGCCACGCCATTTTATCACAAAATATTTTTTGTTCTTTATCAAGTTACAAACATTAAAATGCAATAAATGTGGTTTTCGATTCAACCTAAAATTGAAAACAAAAAAGCAACTACTTTCTTAATCCTATTTCTCTCAATCTTTCATTCAGATATTCGCCTGCAGAAATAGGTTCATAGTGTCGTTGGTAATTAGATGTCACACAACTTTCTAAGCAATCCAATCTCATATCACTTCTAGGATGTAAGAAAAACGGTATACTAAATCGTGGGTTAGCCCATTGTTCTCGGGGTGGGTTTACAACCCTATGTGTGGTAGATTTTAATTTATTGTTCGTTAATCGTTGCAACATATCTCCCACATTTACCACCAATTGTTCAGGAAGTGCAGTTATTCCAACCCACTCACCTTGTTTGTTTAGCACCTCCAATCCCTCTGCTGATGCACCCATAAGCAATGTAATCAGATTAATATCTTCGTGCTCTGCAGCTCTTACTGCCGACTCTGGTTCATGTGTGATGGGCGGATAATGTATAGGTCTTAATATGCTGTTGCCATTTTTTATTTTATCATCAAAAAACAATTCATCTAAACCCAAATACAAGGCTATGGCTCGCAACATGTGCATGCCTGTTTCCTCTAATTCTTTATAGGCCTTGATTCCGTAAGTATTAAGATCAGGCAATTCATCTACAAAAATATTATCAGGGTATTCTGATTTTATAGGGTCTTCGCCTTCTACCATTTGACCAAAATGCCAAAACTCCTTCAAATCACCCACATTGCGTCCCTTGGCATGCTCTTTCCCAAAACTGGTATATCCGCGTTGACCAGCTATCTTAAGGTCTTCATATTTGTTTTTTATTTCTTGAGTTAAACCAAAAAATTGCTGACATTGGGTATACAAGATTCTTGATGTATCATCGTTTAGGAGGTGTCCACGCACAGCTACAAAGCCAATATCTTCGTATGCTTTTCCCAAATCTTGGACAAACTTCGTTTTACGAGTTTCATCTCCTGATAAAAAATCGCTTAAATCAACTGATGGTATGCCTGCGTTGTGTATCATAACAATTCTATATAAAGTTCAAATGTGTACTATTTTAGGCTAATCTGCAAATATTGATTTTGCTAATGTTTTAATTATGCTTGTGACCCTTTGTTCATTTGAAATTTTGTAATAAACCTATAAAGCGCAGCAGATTTTCGCAGTGCGTGCAAAAAGATTTCAAGCAAGGGTTTGAGCAGCCTTATAGGTTTTGACTTGTGAGGTGGATATAGCAGAGAGGCAAAACATATACAGCGGCAAGGAGAAATCTTTTTGAGGTTGGGAATGGCGTTGGCAGGCACATTGAAAATCGAAACACTTTTGCTTACTTTTCGTGTTTTGAAAAGTAAGAAATTTATTTTCTTTAACTACCTTTTTCTATTAGTAAGCTAGAACCAATCATTCTTTGAAATACATGAAATATAATATTGGTTCCAACCAAGATTTAAATGAATGAAATGTTACTTTAATCAAACTTATTCAACCGAACTTACCCATAATATCAAAATATCGTTCTAACTATGGGCATTATAAAAAATTATCATAAATAAAAATTCTTGCAACATAGTTTTTCAGGCATACTATAAATTTTAACTAACTAGAATTGATAGTTTGATGTACATGATACATATATTTGTTGGCTCAGAACAAAAATTCACCCCCGCGGTTTACACTTCGGGGGCTATACTATTTTGAAAAACTAAATGAAAATACAAGAACTCTTAGCGCTCTATGGCGAAAGTAATGGCATACAAAGGCTGTCGAAAGCGATAAACAAAGCGAATGCAAAAATTAGCATAAAGGGAACCATTGGTTCTGTTGATGCCATTATTGCTGCTTGTATCTATAATTTCAGCTATCGTAGCCAAGTATTTATTTTTAATGATGCCGATGAAGCAAAATACTTTCACAGCGACTTAGGAAATATCCTGGAAGGCAAAACAGTTCTCTACTTTCCTGCAAGCTACAAAAGGAGTTATCAACTTGAAACACTCGAAAACAACCAAGTGCTTGAGCGAGCTGAAGTGTTGAATAGACTCAACCAACACCTGTCAACTGGAGAGCTCATTGTAACAACCACCGAAGCTTTAGCAGAATTGGTAATAAGTGAAAAAGACCTTACAAAAAATACATACGAACTAAAAGTAGGTGATACCTTTGACCTAGAATTCTTTATTGATTTTTTGACTGAACATCATTTTGAAAGAAATGATTTCGTGTATGAAGCTGGATACTTTAGTATAAGAGGTGGAATAGTAGATGTGTTTTCATTTAGTAATGATATGCCTTATCGTATTGAACTAAATGGTGATATCATTGAAAGCATCAGAACATTCAACCCCATAGATCAATTATCTGTTACACGCGTTGATCGGTTCTTCATTATTCCCAATGTTCAAAAAGACATTGACAATACTGAAAAGAAATCTGTGTTTGAATACTTGTCAAAGGACTGTATTATTTGGACTTCAGACGCTTCACTGAGTATTGAATTACTCGAAAAAGGATTAGAAAAAAGTGAAAAATCCATTCAAAAGATCTTGAATAAGTATGAAGACATCAAATATGATATCATAGAAGGATTTCAAGCAAGAGATATTTATGATGTATACATTTCCACAAGTCAATTATTAAAATCAATTGGCTCTTATGCCTTGATAGAAATGGGCTTTAGAACCCATTTTAAGCACGATGAAGTGGTGGAGTTTAACATTGCTCCTCAACCCACATTTCATAAGAACTTTCAATTGCTGATTGAAAACCTAAAAGCGAATCAAGCTCAAAAATTGCAAAACCTAATTTTTAGCGATAGCTCGCGTCAGGTTGAAAGGCTGTATACCATTTTTGAAGACCTAGATAGAGAGGTTGAATTTGCGCCCATATACCATGCGCTTTCAGAAGGATTTATTGATAAGAGTTTAAACCTAGCATGCTATACTGAACATCAGATATTCGATAGATTTTATAGAGGTCATGTAAAAACAAGATACAGTAATTCAAAAATCATAACCCTTAAAGAACTAAGAGAACTTAAGCCAGGAGACTTTGTGGTGCATATTGATCATGGGGTTGGGAAATTTGCAGGTCTTGAAAAAATTGAAGTGAATGGCCGATTACAAGAAGCCGTTAGGTTGATATATAAAAATGATGACTTGCTTTATGTAAGCATCAATTCATTACATAAAATTACTCGCTACAGCGGCAAAGATGGCACCGAACCAAGGTTGCATAAATTGGGCAGTGATACTTGGGAGAAGCTAAAGACACAAACCAAGAAAAAAGTTAAAGACATTGCTCGCGACTTGATTATATTGTATGCTGCTAGAAAGTCACAGCCGGGCTTTCAGTTTAGCCCTGATAGCTACCTTCAAGTGGAGCTTGAAGCCAGTTTTATGTATGAAGACACACCCGATCAAAGCAGGGCTACAACCGATGTGAAAGCCGATATGGAGCAACCACATCCTATGGATAGATTGGTATGTGGAGATGTGGGTTTTGGAAAAACTGAAATTGCTATTCGTGCAGCATTTAAAGCATTAGCTGATAGCAAGCAAGTAGCAATATTAGTACCTACCACCATTTTGGCTAATCAGCATTACAGAACTTTTAAGGAACGTATGCGCAACCTGCCTTGTAACATTGATTATGTAAATCGTTTTAAATCTACTAAAGAAATAAAAGATGTTTTAGAGCGAGTGAAGCAAGGCAAGGTGGATATATTAATTGGCACACATCGTTTGATAAGTAAAGATGTTCAATTTAAAGATTTGGGCTTATTAATTATTGATGAGGAGCAAAAGTTTGGTGTGGCAGCTAAAGAGAAATTGAAAGCCATGAAGTTGAATGTAGATACCTTAACATTAACCGCTACGCCTATTCCACGAACACTTCATTTCAGTTTGATGGGGGCACGAGATTTGTCTGTTATCAATACACCACCAGCTAACAGACAGCCTGTAACTACAGAGCTACACGCATACAATGATGAGTTGTTGAAAGATGCTGTAATGGAAGAAGTGGAACGAGGTGGACAAGTGTTTTTCATTCATCATAAAGTAAAAGATATTTATGACGTGGCTGATAGAATTTCTCGTTTATGCAAAGGGGTAAAAGTAGCCGTAGCACATGGACAATTAGAAGGTGATAAACTAGAAGATGTGATGATGCGCTTCATCGAAGGTGAATATGATGTATTGGTTGCCACCACCATCATCGAAAGTGGATTGGATATTAGCAACGCTAACACCATCATCATCAACAATGCGCATATGTTTGGTTTAAGTGATTTGCACCAAATGAGAGGCAGGGTAGGTCGTTCGAATAAGAAAGCATTTTGCTACCTGCTTGTTCCTAGCATGTCGAGTTTGAGTGTGGACAGCAGAAGGCGCCTTCAAGCCATCGAAGAATTTAGTGATTTGGGAAGTGGATTTAATGTGGCGATGCGCGATTTAGATATTCGTGGTGCAGGTAATTTATTAGGTGGCGAACAAAGTGGTTTTATTGCGGAAATTGGCTTTGAAATGTTTAATAAAATTTTAGACGAAGCCATTCAAGAATTGAAAGAAGATGAATTTGCGGAGGTTTTTAATATCAGGGTAAGTGGCAATGATAACAACAATGGACAAAATAATAAGCGCCTTACAGCAAGCAATGGGGTACAAGCTACAAACAATACTTACCAAATAAGTGAATGTGCTGTAGAAACAGACTTTGAAGCTTTGATTCCCGATGCCTACGTACGAAATATTGGAGAAAGATTGAGTCTTTATAATCACCTTTCATCAATTTCAAGTGATACAGACTTAGAAAAGTTTGCGAATGATTTAAAAGATCGTTTTGGACCTATTCCTAAACAAGTATTTGATTTAATCGAACTGATTAAACTACGAGAAATCGCAAGACAATTAGGCTTTGAAAGGTTGGTAATGAAATCAAACAATATGAGTGCCTACTTTCCAGATGAAAAGAAACAAAGCTATTACCAATCTGATTTGTTTAGTGGTATTTTGCAATTTGTACAACACAATCCCATGCTTTGCAAATTAAAGCAAACACCCAAAACACTTATCTTACAAGTAATGGGCGTGAATGATATCAAAATAGCCAAGAATCTTTTGGAGAGAATTAAGAAGCATACGAGTAAAGAATGATGAAATTAATTGCGGAATGTGGAGTGACAAAAGGGCAAAGTATACAGAATGATTTTCTTTATGAAAGAGATAGGAAATATTATTAAGAAATGTATGGTAATGCTTAACAAGACTAAATAAAATACTATCAACTGTCAACCACCAACTAACCTACTAGCATCTTCACTTCTTCAATCTTTGCGCCACTTACTTTCTCAATGGTAAATTGAAATCTTTCGATATTTATTTTCTCGCCTTTGCTTGGTATGTCTTCATGAAAGGCCAAAATAAATCCTCCCAAGGTATGATACTCCCCTTCCGGAATATCCAACTCATATTTAGTATTTAAATAATCAATCTCTTGACGAGCATGAAATAAAAACTCTTTTTCACTTATTTGCAATTCGGTCAATGCCTCTGTATCATGTTCATCATCTATCTCGCCAAGCACTTCTTCCATTATGTCTTCTATGGTTACAATTCCAGCAGTACCTCCAAGCTCATCCACTACCAATGCCATGCTTCTACGCGACTTACTAAATTTGTTCAGTAAATCCATAGCACTTGTGGTTTCGGGAACTATTTCAACTGGTATCAAAATTTCACCAATATGTTTAGGCTTATGAAACAATTCTTTTTGGTGCACATAACCTATGATATTGTCGGTACTATCAGCATACACCAGGATTTTAGACAAACCTGTTTCAATAAATTTCTTGTATAAATCATCCACACTTGCACCAATATTGATAAGCTCTAACTCGGTGCGAGGTGTCATACATTCGCGTACTTTAATGTTTGAAAAATCCAATGCATTTTTAAACATCTCTGTATCCACTTCAGCATCATCATCCAAATCGTTTTCTTCTACTTGGTTGATGTATTGATCCAAATCCACTTTGCTAAAAACAGGTGTACTCTCGGTGTATTTTATTCTTAAAATATTGTTCAAGATAAGTTTAGAGAGCCACATGATAAAATGCACAATTGGCCAAAAAATATAATAGAACAACAGAAAAGGAATGGCCAAGATATTTAGGATAATATCTGGATTGATACGAAACAATACCTTTGGGATAAACTCTGCAGTTACTAGTACAATGAGGGTTGACAAGATGGTTTGTATAAATAAAACCAAAAAATCATTATGCACTTCGCCTGGCAAAAAACCATGGATAAATGGATTGAGCACTTTGGCCATATAGATACCATAAATGACCAATCCAATGTTATTGCCTACTAGCGTAGTACTGATAAACTTTGATGGGTTGTTTACAAAATTAGATAGAATGCTAGCTGTGATGCTACCTTGCTTATTCTTTAACTCGATAAGCAATTTGTTTGAAGTGATAAAAGCAATTTCCATTCCCGCAAAAAAGGCCGAGAACAGAATACTGCAAATGATAATGACGGAAGGGTTATCCATTAAATACGCTTACAATTTTATGGACGCAAAATAGGATTTTTGAATTACAATTGGGTGTTTTAGAGTAAATAATTGATTGCCAAGGATTGTGCTGTTTTGTCCTTGGTTTGTCTACTCCCAAAACAATGTATTTGCAACTATCCTTAAGAGTTAGCAAAGCGTTTTACGAAAAGATAATGAAATGCAGTGTCTCCGAAACGAACAATTAATAATTTTCATAAAATATTATATTTTGGTTTTTGAATTACAAACCATTGGTTTTTTGAAACATGGTTTTTGTTGTTAAAGCCCTTCAGGGTTCTGTTTTGCTTTTCAAATATTCTACCGCAGGTTTCACCTACGGCTATTAAAATTTCACCCCTTTGGTGTAAGATTAATTTAAGGTTTCGATCACCTATGGTTACAAACCCATTTTTCATTTTAAATCAATAGTCCCCATTTGCATTCGCTTGGCGGATAAAAAAAGTAGCAGGCCAAAGATAGTCGGGAGGAAAAACTCAACTGTACTGCAAGATTATCTGATTGAATAAATACATTCAAACCAATGTTCTGGCCTACACTGTAATAACATATACCTAATTTCTAACGTGTTAGATAAATATATATTGCAAAGAAAAAGTCATGTATTGTTTAGAAGAATACCAAAATTTAGCAATATGAGTAAGCTTTCTCAAAAATTTCTTTAAAACAATTTTACCAAATACCTAAACAATTATTTATTCGTTTTGCTGCTTTGGCAAATTCCGATTATGTTTGCCTTCTATACTTAAAAAGACCAATTTATTAAAAATGAGTAATTACAATAAGTACAACAGCGTAATTGGGTGGCTTACCTTTATCATATCCCTGGCCACCTATACACTAACTTTAGAGCCTACTGTTAGTTTTTGGGATTGCGGAGAGTTTATTTCAGCTTCATATCGTTTACAAATCTGTCACCCTCCTGGAGCACCTTTATTCTTAATGATTGGACGCGTTTTCTCGTTGCTATCGATGGGTGACGTGAGCAAGGTTGCCTTTTGGGTAAATATGGTTTCGGCTACAACAAGCGCATTGACTGTGTTATTCATGTTTTGGACTATCACCCATTTGGCTAAAAAAATATTGGCTAAAGACGCTGAACCTAACGGACAACAATCAATTGCTATTTTTGCTGCAGGATTAGTAGGCGCTTTAACCCTAAACTTCTCTGATACTTTCTGGTTTTCAGCGGTTGAGGCTGAGGTTTATGCTTCTTCAAGTTTCTTTACAACCCTAACATTTTGGTGCATTCTTAAATGGGAAAATATCGCTAACGAAAAACATGCTGATCGTTGGTTGGTGTTAATTGCCTATTTAATTGGTTTAGCAATTGGTGTCCATCTATTAAATTTATTGGTTATTCCAGCCATTGTATACGTTTATTACTTCAAAAAATACAAATCTTCGCGCAGTGGTTTCCTTAAAGCAACGGGTGTGGCTGTATTTGCCATAGGTATTGTGCAATTTGGTATCATCCCTGGTGTACCTAAATTGGCAACTATTTTCGATTTTTTCTTCGTTAATTCATTCGGAATGCCTTTTAACTCAGGAGCCCTTTTCACGATAGCATTGCTATTTGCCATATTAACTTGGGCAATCATCTATACCACCCGTCATGGCAAAGTAGTTCTAAATACTGTCATGCTATGCGTTACCTTTATTATGATTGGTTATTCTAGCTATGTTATGATTCCTATTCGTTCATTGGCCAATCCGCCCATTGATATGAACGACCCTGAGCAACCTTTCTCGCTGTTATCGTACCTTAACCGTGAGCAATACGGTGAAAACCCATTAATCTACGGACAATACTTTTATGCTAAAGTTATTGATATTGAGAAAAAAGGCATGAACTTCCGCAAAGGTGCCGATAAATATGAAGAGGCCGGTGAGAAAATGGAGCGTATATATGACCCTAAAGATTGTACCATCCTGCCTCGTATGTGGGCTGATAGAGCTGATTACGTGCAAAGCTACCGCCAATGGGAAAATATGCCCGGTGAAAAGCGTGCTACTTTTGCTAAAAATATTGACTTCTTATTATCTTACCAGTTAGGATTTATGTATTGGAGATACTTTTTCTGGAACTTTGTGGGTCGCCAAAATGATGACCAAGGTTTTGGGGATATTGTGAGAGGTAACTGGAAGTCTGGTATCACCTTCCTAGATGAATGGAGATTAGGCCCGCAAAGCAATATGCCTGATTCTATCAAAAACAGCAAAGCAAATAATTCATACTTTGGTATTCCATTAATTCTTGGAATATTAGGTTTGATATTTCACTTCCGTAAGGCAAAAGAAGATGCCATTGTTATTTCAACCTTATTCTTATTTACTGGATTCTTTATCATTCTATACCTGAATTTCCCAGCACACCAGCCACGTGAGCGCGATTATGCATACGTTGGTTCATACCAAACTTTCATTATTTGGGTTGGATTGGGTGTTCTTTGGATTGTTGATTTCCTCTCAAAACGCATGAATGCACAAGCTGCTACCTATATTGCAGGTGGTATAGGCCTAGTTGGCTCTCCTGTTATTTTGGCTAACCAAAACTGGGATGACCATAACCGCGCAAATCGCTACACAGCTTTACACTTTGCTGAAGATTATTTGAATAGTTGTGCGCCTAATTCTATATTATTTACTAACGGTGATAACGATACTTATCCATTGTGGTATGCGCAAAACGTAGAAGGTATTAGAGCAGATATCCGTGTTATCAATTTAAGTTTATTAAACACAGATTGGTATGCAGATGCATTAAAACGTAAAAACTACGATTCAGAGCCTGTTGATTTCAGCATGACACCTGATAAATATTCACAAGGAAACCGCGATTACGTAGTATATTACGAAAATCCGTCACTAGAAGCTAAATACGGTATCAACAAAAATGACTACTACTCTATCAACAATATCATGGCCTTTATCAATGATGATGATGACCCAATGGGAACCGTTGAAACACAAGGTGGCGAGAAATTGCACTACTACCCTACAAAACGCTTTAGTTTGACTATTGACAAACAAGCATGTTTGAAAAACGGTGTGGTTCAACCTAAAGATGCAGCGTTCATGGTTGATAGTATCAAATGGGAAATTGGCAACAGCAACCTGATGAAAGCAGATTTAATCGTGCTTGATATTATTGCAGCTAATATCAACAAAAGACCTATCTGCTGGGCAATTACTACTGGTAGCGATGTGTATTTAAATCTTCAAAAATATTTCCAATTGGAAGGTTTGACTTACCGTTTAGTGCCAATCGAAAACACCAACAATGGTGCTGATGGAACTGTTGGACGTATTAATACAGATATTCTTTATACCAACTTGATGACCAAGTTTAAATTTGGTAACATGAACGACCCCAAAGTATATCTTGACGAAACCATTTTACGCCAAACCAAAAACTTCAAAAACATATTCTTTAGATTATCGGAATCATTGGTTAACGAAGGCAAAAAGGATAGCGCTGTGAAAGCATTAGATTTCTGCCAAAGCATGATGCCTAAAGAAACTGTGCCTTTGGATGTGTTCTCTGTAAGAATGGTTGAAGGATATTATTTATCAGATGCAAAAGACAAAGGTGCTAAACTATTAAAAGAAATTTTTGAGTATCACACTGAAAAGGTAAAGTATTTCATGAGTTTCAAAAAAGGCAACAAACTAAAATCTGTTCAGTCTGACATTGAAGAAAACATGCAAATTGCTGGCTATTGTGCTCAATTAGCTGAGATTCACAAAGACGAAAAATTGACTAAAGAATTTCAAGCAGAATTAACCAAGCTTCAAGCTGGTTCATAATCATTAATCGTTATTTAGAATGAAGTTTATCAATCTCAAAAAATGGATTGAAAACCTAAGTAACAATGACAAATACAATAAGCGCAGAGTATCAAGAATAATCCCTTGCTTCTCTGCGCTTCTGTTTTAAAATAAAAGAAATGTACAATCAAAACAAAGCTTCAAACCCACTTCTTGTATATGGTATCCATGCCATTGAAGAGGCTGTAAACAATGGCAAAGACATTCAAAAAGTGCTACTTCAAAGAGGTATAAGCAACCCTGCCATTGAACATTTGTTGCAACTTTGTAAGCACCACCAAATACCCTTTCAATACGTTCCTAAGGAGAAATTTTTTGCTTATAAAAACAAAAACCACCAAGGAGCAGTAGCTTATATTTCACCTATTAGCTACCACAATATTGAAATGCTTTTGCCCCAATTGTTTGAAGAGGGAAAAGAACCTTTCATTCTAATTTTAGATAAAGTAACCGATACCCGAAACTTTGGCGCCATTGCCCGTTCTGCATATTGCGCAGGTGTGCATGCTATAGTGGTTCCTTTTGCAGATGCCGCACCTGTAACCGATGATGCCATCAAAACCTCAGCAGGGGCTCTGCTTCAAATACCTGTTTGCAGAGAAAAGAACTTGAAAACTGTGATTGAATTGATGAACCAAAGTGGCCTTGCTACCTTGGCTTGCAGCGAGAAAGCAAGCAAAAACTTGCAAGATGTTGACCTTACAGGTCCTCTTGCTATTATAATGGGAAACGAAGAAAAAGGCATTAGCCCTGATCTTATGAAACGCTGCACCTACCTAGGCAAAATTCCATTGGAGTTTGGTGTACAATCTCTAAATGTTTCAGTGGCATGTGGTATTGCACTATACGAAGCTGTTAGACAACGCATATAATGAAAGCAACCATACACTGGAATCAGCAAAACTTTGAGGTGGATTTATCCAAACCTATTGATATTTCAATCCCATTGAAAAGTGGGAATGATAACCCCAATGGATTTTATATAGATGCTCCTAGGTTTGAGCCCGTGCGGGTAGGCGATTTTGTTGGGTCTGTAGCCGAAGGTGCTGGCTGTAATTGTGAAAACCTTTATATAAACGCCCATGGAAATGGCACCCATACCGAATGTGTAGGACATATTTCATTGGAAAGAATCACCATTAACCAATGCCTAAAACAATTTTATGCAATGGCCCAACTGATAAGTGCTTCGCCTAGACTGCAAAGCAATGGTGACTGGATGGTAATGCTTGAAGACATAAAACCTTTATTGGAAAAGGATATTGAAGCACTTGTTTTACGCACCCTTCCTAATATTTCAGACAAACTGCATAAAGCCTATTCAGGAACCAATCCCACTTATGTGGAGCCTGCTTTAACGGCTTATCTTTGCGAAAACAACATCAAACATTTCTTACTTGATTTGCCTTCGGTGGATAGAGAAGAAGATGAGGGGAAACTAGAAGCTCATCATGCCTTTTGGAACTATCCAAGAGCACCAAGATTGGATGCCACCATTACTGAATTTATTTTTGTGAAAGATGAAGTGAAAGATGGGTTGTATTTATTAAATCTCCAAATTGCCTCATTCGAGAGCGATGCCAGTCCAAGCAAGCCTGTACTTTATGCCATAAAATAATTCGAGTTTAAATAGAATTTTCGCACTCGCTAGCGTCCCGCTAGTGAGTGTATTGATAAGCCTCTGGCTGATTTTACAATATTACAAAGTTAAAAACTTTGCTTACTTATCCTCACAAGTGACGCTGCGCTTAACACTTACGAGAGCTAAGGGGTGTCTTCGACACGGGTTGTTAAAAACATTAGTTCAACAATAAATATAATTATAGCGAGTTACAAACTCTTTTTTCATTTAATAATTCGTAGTCTTCTTTGCTATATCCAAGCGCACAAGACTACGAACAGTTGAGAGCTACGGGGTTTGTATGCTTTACTCATGTTTTTTTATTACAAACTTAGAAAATTTGCTTACTTATCCTCACAAATGACAATGCGCTTAAGACTTGCGGTAGCAAATAGCTTTTTAAAATAACCACTTGCACTTTGATTTCTTTATCGTAATATTGCAATATTAAATTATGGGTGCAACTAAAACAGATCACTTTACCGACAAACAAAACAGCATCGCTAGCATGGCTAAGGCCCTAGGCCATCCTGCACGCATTGCCATTGTTGAATACCTTCTAAAAGTAAATGAATGTATATGTGGAGATATTGTAAATGAATTGCCATTAGCACAGGCTACTGTATCGCAGCACTTGAAAGAGTTGAAAGTTGCTGGTATTATTAAGGGGAACATTGAAGGTAATTCAATCTGTTATTGTATTGATGAAAAGACCATTGAAAAGCTTCAGAAATACTTTGGAAACATTTCAGATAAACTAAACAAGAAAAAAAACAACTGTTGTTAATTATAAAGTATCATGACACTAGAACAAATAAAAAACCAATTATCCAATATGGATAATGTAAACTTCGAATTGCCCAATGGCAGTCTTGTACCTGCTCATTTTCATGTTACGGAAGTGGGTGTTGTAACCAAAAATTTTATTGACTGTGGGGGCACTATTCGAAACGAAAAAGTGGTGAATTTTCAATTGTGGCAAGCGAATGATTTCGACCATAAATTGAAACCACAAAAACTATTAAACATCATTGCACTATCTGAGCGAAAACTAGGTATTGACAGCCAATTGGAAGTAGAAGTTGAATACCAATCAGATACCATTGGTAAGTATGATTTAGACTTTAGTGGAAAGCACTTTATGTTGGTATCAAAGCAAACCAATTGCTTAGCATCTGATGCATGTGGCATTCCACCCGAAAAACTAAAAATATTAACACTTGAAACAAGCGCAGAATCATGCTGTACACCAGGTGGTGGCTGTTGCTAATCATATTATTCAAAAAAAATGGAACCAAAAAAACTCAGCTTCCTCGACCAATACCTAACCCTATGGATATTTTTAGCTATGGCATTAGGAGTGCTTATTGGCTATCTCATTCCTTCAAGTAGCCAATACATAGGCTCACTTTCATCAGGTACTACAAATATCCCAATTGCCATAGGCCTTATCTTGATGATGTATCCACCCTTAGCCAAAGTCAAGTATGAAAAGATTCCTCAGATATTTAAGAACATAAAACTAATAGCCTTATCACTCTTTATAACATGGATTATTGCTCCCCTATTTATGTTTATATTAGCATATACATTCTTGAGTGATTATCCGGAATACATGACTGGTTTAATCTTAATTGGCATAGCACCTTGCATTGCCATGGTCATTGTTTGGAACGAATTAGCTGGTGGTAACCGTGAATACATTGCTGGCTTGGTAGGCATAAACAGTATTTTACAAGTTTTACTTTACTCTGCTTACTCTTATTTTTACCTTACCGTTGTGCCTAACATTTTTGGTTTAAAAAGCTTTGAAATTGCTATAAGCATTGGCCAAATTGCTCAGACAGTTTTTATATACTTAGGTATTCCCTTCATGGCAGGATTAGTAAGTAGATACGCATTGATTAAATTAAAATCGGAAGCTTGGTATGAACAAAAATTTATTCCTTTTATTTCACCCATCACACTCATTGCATTGCTATTTACCATCATTGTTATGTTTAGTTTAAAAGGCGAATTGATTGTACAAATTCCTTTGGATGTAGTGAGAATAGCCATTCCCTTATTAATTTATTTTGTGGTGATGTTTGTCATCACTTTTCTATTGGCCAAACGTGTGGGTGCTAACTATGCAAATAATGCTGCCGTTTCTTTTACCGCTACAGGCAATAATTTTGAGTTAGCCATAGCCGTTGCGATAGGTATATTTGGTATTAATTCAGGCGAGGCATTTGCAGGGGTAATAGGCCCTTTGGTGGAAGTACCTGCACTTATTCTATTGGTGAAATTATCCTATTGGTTTAAAAAAAGATATTACTAAAAACATGAAAATTGCATTATTCAGCGATATACACGCAAACCTACCTGCTATGGAGGCATTGTTAACAGACTTTGAAAGAACTAAACCTGATGCCATCTATTGCTTAGGTGATTTGGTTGGATACAATATTTGGCCCAATGAAGTGATTCAAGAAATCAGAAAAAGAGGCATACCCTGCATTGCTGGTAATTATGATTTTGGTGTAGGACGAAATTCTGATGATTGCGGATGCGCATACAAAACTGAGGAAGATAAGGCCATGGGTGCACAATCCATAGGACTTACAAACCAATTAATAGGTGAGGAAGAAAGACAATATTTAAGAACCTTACCTGCCCATATTCAATTGGAATACCAACTCAACCAAGATAAATTATTTTTATTGATGGTACATGGCAGTCCACGAAAAATAAATGAATACCTATTTGAAGACCGTGAAGAAAAAAGCATGATAAGAATTATGGAAGAGCGCAATGCTGACATCATGTTTTTTGGTCATACACATAAACCCTATCACAGGTGTTTCGAATATGAAATAGAAGACAAGAAAGCCTATCGACATGCCATTAATTTAGGCTCGGTAGGCAAACCCAAAGATGGTGACCCAAGAGGATGTTATGTGATGGCTCACATCAACGATAACAGCTCCAAATTTGACAAGGAAAGCATACAAATTGAATTCATTAGGGTAGAATATGATATAGAAAAAGCAGCTAAGGCCATTGAAAACAGTATATTACCCAATGCATACGCAGACATGTTAAGAAAAGCATATTGATGCAGAAAAATGAGTAATATTAGTGATTAATTGCTATTTGAGAAGTCAATCTAAACTACTTTCGCATAGATATTTTAGATAGCAAATGAGCCATTATGTAAGTGCCGAAGAGGCTGTTTCTGTAATCAAATCAAACGACAGAGTATTTATTCATGGCAGTGCTGCCACCCCCGTTTTTCTAACCAATAAATTACTTGATAGGTACACCGAACTAAGACAAGTGGAGCTCGTTAGCATTAGCACATTAGGTGATATTGATTTTGGTAATGTAAAATACAAGGATAGTTTTTATATCAATTCATTATTCGTTTCTACTAATACCAGAGCCGCTGTTAATAGTATCCAAGGTGAGTATTTGCCAGTATTCTTGAGTGAAATACCTCGCTTGTTCCGCGAAAACTATTTGCCCTTAGATGTAGCCATCATTCATGTGTCACCACCAGACGCTCATGGCTTCTGCTCATTAGGCACATCTGTAGATATTGCCCGCGCAGCGGTTGAAGTATCTAAAACCATCATTGCACAAGTTAATCCAAATATGCCGAGGGTGCATGGTGGAGGCTTTGTGCATATTAGTAAAATAAGTAAAATGGTGTGGGTAGAAGATGCCTTACCAGAAGTGAATTATCGCAATGAAGTGACCCCTGAAACTGAAGAGATAGGTAAAATTATTGCAGCTATGATAGATGATGGAGCGACTTTACAAATGGGTATTGGGACTATTCCTGATTTGGTTTTACGCAATCTAAGCCATCATAAAAATTTGGGTATCCATACCGAAATGTTTTCGGATGGCGTACTTCCTTTAATTAAAAGTGGCGTGATTAATAACTCTATGAAGAAAATCAGAAAAGGTCGCATTGTTGCAGGTTTTATGATTGGCACCAAAAAACTATATGATTTCCTTGATGATAACCCCATGATAAATGCATTGGATATTTCTTATGTAAACGATACAAGCGTTATCCGCCAAAATCCTAAGGCTACTTCAATTAACAGTGCTATCGAAATTGACCTAACTGGACAAGTATGTGCCGACTCAATTGGTATGTATCAATATTCGGGTATTGGAGGTCAAATGGACTTTATTAGAGGAGCATCTTTATCTCCCAATGGAAAACCCATAATAGCACTTCCTTCTATTACAGCTAAAGGCATTTCTAGAATTGTTCCGAACCTGAAACCAGGCGCGGGTGTAGTAACTACCAGAGGACATATACATTGGGTAGTAACAGAGTTTGGTGCCGTAAATTTGTTTGGAAAAAACTTGGAACAAAGAGCCTTTGAACTTATCAAACTTGCACATCCTAACCATAGAGAAGAACTTGAAAAAGCAGCTTACAAAAGATTCAGAACTTAGTTAAATTTTATTGTTTCGAGATGCTGGGAATTTGTTGTGTTGACTGGAATTACTTCCCGACAATATTTGGTAGTGGGTGGTAACACCCGACATCACTTTAATCCTTACTTTCATTTCTTTTAGAGTCTGCCCGCTAATGTCCCGAAGACTCCATCAAATAGGCTTTGATAAACATATCCAAATCCCCATCCATCACAGCTTGTACATTGCTTGTTTCGGTATCTGTTCTTAGGTCTTTTACCAGTTTATAAGGGTGCATTACATAATTGCGAATTTGGCTCCCCCACTCTATTTTCTTTTTACCGGCCTCAATCACATCCTTGGCCTCGTTTTGCTTACGCAATTCAAGTTCATACAATTGCGATTTAAGTAGTTTCATTGCCCTTTCCTTATTGGCACTCTGTGAGCGCTCTACCTGACAAACAATAACAATGCCTGTAGGTTTATGGGTTAGCTGCACTTTGGTTTCCACCTTATTTACATTTTGCCCACCTGCACCCCCTGAACGAGAGGTTTGGATTTCGATATCTGCATCTTTGATGTCAATCTCAATGCTTTCATCAACAATGGGGTAACAATAAACCGAAGCAAAACTGGTATGTCTGCGGGCATTGCTATCAAAAGGAGAGATACGAACCAAACGATGTACACCATTCTCGCCCTTTAAGTAACCATAGGCAAAATCGCCATGTACCTCTATCGAGCAAGATTTAATACCTGCGCCATCTCCTGCTTGTTCATCTATTACTTCAGCCTTAAAACCATGCTTATCGGCATATTGAATATACATACGCATCAGCATCTGCGCCCAATCCTGACTTTCGGTACCACCAGCACCTGAGTTGATGTTTAAAATACAATTCAATTGGTCTTCTTCACCACTCAGCATGTTTTTCAATTCCAACTCTTCAAGCGATTCAACAGCCAAGGCATAGGCAGCCTCTACTTCTTCTTCAGAAGCTTCGTTGGCTTGAAAAAATTCATATAAAACTGCCAAATCATCCACCAGACCAAGGGTATGCTGATAGGCATCGGTCCAAATTTTCTTTTGCTTGATGGATTTTAGCACTTGCTCTGCACGTTTAGGGTCGTCCCAAAATATGGCAGAATGCGTTTGTTTCTCTTCTTCGGCTATTAGAATTAGTTTGGTATCAACGTCAAAGATACCTCCTCAGGGCTTCAGCTCTTAGCTTTAGATTTTTTAATTGGTCGTTGGTCATAATTTAAGCAGCGAAGATAAAATTTTATCGCATTGATGTAAGGCTTTCTTATTTTTGGACAAAAATTTGTAGGCAGGCAACCAATAGCCAACAGATTTCATCAAGTATTTCAAATAGAATTATGAAGAAGTATATAAAAATTATTTTTACATTGTTTTTTAGCCAATGGGCTTTGCCATCTTTTTCTCAACTAGCCATTGACACCAATCTATACCAACCAAGTGTTTTGATTGAAAACTTTACCTCTGAGGGTTGCGGAAGTTGCCCTGAAGCAGACAAGTTTATGGCTGAACTCATTCATCTATCTGATTCGACAAATAACCCTGTAACCATAATTGATTTCCATGTAGATATTTGGAATCGCTCAGGCTGGGTAGATCCATTGAGTGATAGTATTTTTTCGCAAAGACAAAGAACCTATTTAGCCAAAAACAAATTAGAAGCCGTTTATACGCCAATGGCCGTGTGCAACGGAAACGAGATTTGGCCTGGTATGGCAAAAAAAGAGATTGGTCGTTTTATTGGCAAATCGCTAACCAAACCTTCGAAGCATTACATACGAGTGGGTTCGCAAATGGCGCCAGGAGAAGATAGTTTAACGGTGGCTTATGCCCTTTGGGGTAATCCAGATAGCTGCCTAATAAATGTGGCATTGGTGCAACAAGATTTGATAAACAAAATAACCAGTGGTGAAAATGCCAACAAAACCTTGCACCATCACAATGTGGTTAAATTCTTCTATACCCGTCCATTAAAGGGTGTTAAAGGTGAATATAAAATTGGTATCCCACATGGCCTAGACCTTACAAAATATAGGATGATAACTTACATACAAAAAGAAAATACCTGGGAAGTGCTTTGCTCTGACCAGTTATTCTTCGATGTCAGAAAGTGATTTTAGTTTGGATTCAAGCTTATCTAGTTGATTCAAAATGCCTGTATAAGCTTGGGCTTTAGCAGAATTAGGCTCTTTGCTTTTGTCCAATTCTTTCATATTTTCCTTATAATGCTGTCTTAAATCATTCAAGATATTTTTAACAGCATACTGGTTATAGCCCAAATTACCTTTACCCACATAATCAATAATATGATCAACACCTTCAGATACGATGGCATCATTGCTTGCCTTTAAATACTTGCCATAAGCACTCAGAATAGTAAAACCATAATAGCCGTTCTTGCTAATTTGATTTTTGAAATAAGCGTTCTTATTGTCCTTTGCCACCATCGTATATATGGATGCAATATTGGCTTGTAGCATGCCACTCTTTGCATTCTCATTGTCTTTACAAAACTTTAAGGCAGCCTCTTCATCCACATCTACTAGTTGAGCCAAGGCAGATGAAACAACACTATAAGCCGAATCATTTAAGGCCTCCAAAATTTGTGGTTTAAATTTAATTTTATCGATATCAGCCAAGGTGTTGATAGCTCCTGATCTGATAATTGCCTCTTCTTTAAAATTTGATAACGCCAAGATTTGTGTTTCAAATTGTTCTTTAATGCTCAGTTTTTGTTTTGACAATAGGTTTAATCCAAGTTCTTTTACCCCATAAAATGGATGATTTAAACAATAAGTAACGGCTTCAATCAGTTGAAGAGAATCTAGTCTACCGATGTTGATTATGGCAGAAACTGCTTGCTTCTTATCAATAAAATTCTCTGCATGTTGCAACTGAAATAGGTATTCAGCATCCGTTTTGTTATCTCTTAAAATACCTAGTAATACTTTTTCAGCATCCAGATTTGTCAAACTTATTTTTTGAGCATACGAAAACTCAAAAGTATCTGCCTTATGGCTTATGATCACATTCTCTCGGTTGGTTTTATTCCCTGTGTATACATCTAAGGCAAGCGGTATGGTATATAAACCCACAGCAGAATCTTGGCTTTGTTTAACAATGATTCTCACTGAATGGTTACCATTGCTATAATTGTATTTCACATCCAATTGCGGATGACCTGATTTCAGAAACCATTGATTGAAAAACCAATTCAAGTCACGACCACTTACTTCTTCAAAACACGTTCTTAAATCATGAATTTCGGCATTCTTAAATGCAAATCTGGTCAAATACAATTGCAATGATTTATAAAACGCTTCATCACCCACAGCATATCTAAGCATGTGCAATATGCGGCCACCTTTGGCATAACTTACCACATCAAACATATCCTCTCTTGATTGGTATTTGTAGCGAATAGGAATGATTTTGTGTTTATTTTTTGACCTTAAATAACTCTGCAAATTGGCTTCAAACTCTTTATCGGCATACATTCTGCCGTATTTTTGTTCGTGCCAGATGTATTCACCATAAGTGGCAAAGCTTTCATTCAAAGGCAAATTGCTCCAGCTCTCAGCTGTAACCAAATCGCCAAACCAATGGTGAAATAGCTCATGCGAAACAACATCTTCATAAGTAGCATCCAAATGCTCGCGTGCATCATGCTGTAAGGCTTCCATATGAACCACAGCAGAAGTATTTTCCATAGCACCACTGACATAGTCTCTAACAACTACCTGACTATACTTATCCCAAGGATAATCTACACCTAAGGTTTTACTAAAAGTTTCAAGCATTTCGGGCGTGTTACCAAAAATCATTTTAGTGTAAGGAGCATATTCTTTTTCAACATAATAATTTACCTCTATGGTATCGCGCCACTTATCCTTTACAATAGCAAACTCACCCACTGTCATCATGGTTAAGTATACCGCATGAGGTTTGTCTTGTTTCCAATAATCAGTATGTGTTCCGTTTTTATTTTGCTTTGAATAAATCAAATCTCCATTACTAAGCGTAACATCATTGGCATCGGCTGTTATAAAAATTTCTTGGGTATGTTTTTCGTTGGGCACGTCAATAGTGGGAAACCAGCAGCTATTGCTTTGTGTTTCGCCTTGTGTCCAAATTTGACGTGGCTTATCGGGAGTTTCGCGATTGGGGTTTATAAAATACAAACCTTTGGCATCGCTGATGGCAGCGCTTCCCTTTTGGCTCACCTCGTTTGGTTTAGCTATGTATTGAATAAATATTTTATACAATTCATTTCGGGTATAGCTTTTATCTAATAGGATATGCAACTTATCTGATGCATAAGTATAGTTCAAACTCACAGTATCCTTGGCTAATAACAATCCTACCCTTTCAATTTGCATGGATTTGGCATCCAAATCAAGCACATTGGTAGTATAAAAATGCGGTTTAAAACTCAGGCTGGCTTTGCCTAATAAATGCTGATTTTTATAATCGAATGACACTTCTAGGCGGGTATGAATCAAATCGTTTAATTTAGTCTCGGTAGCTTGGTATTGAAGTTCAGGCTCTTTGCGTTCGGCCTTCACTTGTACTTCGCCCAAGTTAATATTGTCAGTTATTTTCGTATCCGCTTTCTTTTTAGTAACATTGCAGGCCAAAATGGTGGTAATGGCGAGTAAGGATAAGGTGGTATTTTTTAACATCTTGAATTATTTCGATTGCAATAAAACCATTTTTTTGATAAAGACTATTTAGTATGCTCAACATTAATATAAACGGTAACGAGTTTTTGTTTGATACAAAAGCGGGCGAAGTGCTAATTAACGGGGTGCACCAACAAGCAGATGTGGTAAAATTGGACAAAAACAAATACCATGTGATTTTGGGTGATGCCTCTCATACCATTGAACTTTTGCAAAAAGATGAAACTGGCAAGAATTTGAGTTTGATAGTAGATGGCAAAAAACAACAAGTTGAAATAAAAGACAAATATGATGCTTTGTTGAAGCAGCTTGGAATGGACAAAATGCTTGGAAACAAAATGAATTTGTTAAAAGCACCTATGCCTGGCCTAGTATTGAATGTATTGGTAAAAGAGGGTGATAGCATTAAAAAGGGTGATAGTCTATTGGTGCTTGAGGCCATGAAAATGGAAAACAATATTAAGGCAGCTGGTGATGGGGTAATAAAAAAGGTGAATGTACAGGTGAAACAAGCTGTAGAAAAGAATCAGGTATTGATTGAAATGGAATAACTAACAATACGAAGTGCCAAGTGACAAAAAGGCGAAATGTACAATTCCGCAATTTTAAGTTCGCATTTCGCATTCAAAAGTAATATGGGGCTGACCGGTATTGACGGGATGTGCAAGGGTTATGTTAGCATGTCGAGCATTGGGTAATTGGCTCGTAAATATCAACGCTCAAAATTTTATCTGGCGAGTCTAACTTCGCTATGGCTGCTTAATCTGGGATTAAGCAAATGCCATTGTCTCGTAACATGTTAAGTTTTGTTTCGTGTTACATCAGAGGCATCATCAAAACCAAACCTTTGTTAGGTATGCTTATGGCCTTATAGAGTATAAATAAGATATAAATAAGTTTGGTACGAAGGGCAACCTGACTTATTTAGAAAATTAATGCCTTTATAAACATGTAGAAGGCATAATGTTTCCATCTCCGGACGAGGGTTCGAATCCCTCCAGCTCCACAAAATAATGCCCCAGCCGTAGGTTGGGGTATTATTATTTTCAATGCATATGCAAGCAAAGCTTGCAAAGCTGTGCAGAAAATAATAATACATCCTTTGCGTATGCAAAGAACATTTTTTGTAAGGTTCCCCCTAATGGGAAAAAGGATTAATCCCTCCAGCTCCACAAAAATGTAAAAGCTTTTCAGAATTTCTGTAAGGCTTTTTTATCTTTTTTTGACAAAAAAGAGGCGTTAAGATTGTCTTACTAACGGGAAGCTAGCTAATGCGAGAGGAATTAGTTATAAAATAGAGCCCAAAACATGATTAAAAAATACCTAGTTGAATCTTACCTTTAAAAAATAGTCATAAACACTCATTTTGTTATAGCCATTTCCGAGTCTATCTCTATTATAATCTTTTGCCCAAGTTTCATCTGCTTTGAAAAAGTCGTTCATAGCTTTCTCTTTATCTCCAAGATATAAGTATATTTTTTCTCTATAAATGTAATATGAAGATTCTTCAGGCGAAATACTAATTGCTTTGGAAATATCTAACAAAGCCGATTCAACATCTTTTTGTCTAAGTTTCAAGAAATGTCTGTTTACATAACTTTCTTCGACAAGTGGATTAGTTTCGATAGCTTTATCAAAATAAGATGTTGCATCACTATAGTTATCATTTACATATGACAATACACCCAAAGAATTTAGGGCAATGATATCTCCAGGGTCATTATTTAGGACGTCTAAAAATCTTGATTGTGCTTCAGTTTGATCATTTTCACCTAAAGCCGCTAAAGCATATGATGTTTGATAGTTATCTATACTGAAATTTGTGAAATTATTACTTTCGGTCAGTATTATTTCGTTCCATTGTGAAGATCTAGAATCATTTCTTTCTGATACAGAAATTCTCTTTAGTTCAGATGTTATCTTTGGCAAATAAACTTTATAGTGCAATGTAGTGGCAAGTGGCACGTTTGTGGAATGACTAACATCCTCACCTACAGTTGAAGACAGAATATAATAATTTTGATTAGTTTCTAAATCTCTAATATGAAATCCATTGTCACTTTGATTCAGGTTAAGCCAAAATCCCCATTTATCATCAGTAGATGGAGTCATATTCATTCTAGTATAGGAGAAATAAAGAGTAGTAAAGTCATCTCCGAACTCAATTGCATTAAGTATTGAAAAAGGGTCATTATCTGCTTTTTTATTAACAACAATGAATTTATCTCTTTTCGTAAACTTATCATTCTTCTTACTAAATTCATCGCTTTTAATACTCCCAAGAATTTCTTCATTGAGGTAAACTCCGAAATTTAAATTTTGTCCATCCCTTCTCTGGTATGTTGCTATTGCTATTACCTCGCCATGCTCATTCATTACTGGAGCACCGCTGCTTCCAGGAGATATTGGCGCAGTGAATTGTATAACTTTTCCGTGCTTTTTATCTGATCTAACTGCCGAAATAATCCCTTCTGAAAAGCTACATTCTAGAGCTCTTGGATTACTAATACAATAAGTCCTGTCTGCTTGAGAAGGTTCATCATTTGATAATTTAAGGGTTTCAAATTTCTTATCATCTTCAGATTTTATTTTAAACTTGATTATATCTTTGTCCTCATCGGCAAATAAAACTTTATCAATTTCATATTTTGCACTATCTGGAGTGATTATAATTGCTTTAGTTGAGCCGTCTAATACATGAAAATTAGTTAAACCAACTCCACTTTCCTCTATGAAAAATCCTGATCCAGATCCGCTTGGCGTTCCATACTCATCGAATGTGTAAATTATGAACGTAGCGGCTTTATTTTCGATGATTCGACTAGCATCTTTGTTACATGAGGCAATAAATATTAACAATGTAAGAATTAGGGTTGAATGAAAAAATTTGTTGAGCATAATTTTGTAATTTAAGGTTAAATTTGAAGCCGAAAATATAAAAATTCGATTTAAATTAAAAGTTAAGTGAAAAAAAGAATTCAAATAATTGACTTTATAAGAGGTATTGCAGTTATCGTGATGATAATTGCAAACTTCTCTGCATATTTTATTAACTCACCTAATACTATATTTTTTCGAGTAGTTTATTCATTTGCAGCACCTATGTTTCTTTTTATTTCTGGTTATTCTTACTTTATATCTTCAATTGGTATAACTAATCCATTTAATAAGATCAAATATGGGATGTTTATTATTTTTGCAGCTGTTTTCATAGATTTATTTATCTGGCGGATTTCTCCATTATGTACATTCGATGTATTACATATTATTGGCTTTGGCTTTATTTTCAACGGATTAACATTTAAATTGAATTCCATTTTCAGGATATTTTTAACTTTATTAATATTATTGGTTCCTCTAATTTTTAGAAATGAGATTATATATCGATTTCAGCTTAATGAATTAGATTTAACCAATATAATGGAGTTAAATTGGTATAATTACATCAATCTAAATCCTTTCAAGCGATTTCTCTTTGATGGATGGTTTCCTCTTTTTCCTTGGCTTGGTATTATTCTCTTTGGATATGTATTTGCAGAAAATAAGTTCAAAATTACCCAATATATCAAAACAATATACTTAATAGGATTATTAGGTTTAATATCAGGTATTTTATTAGGAATAAATAATATTTCTTACTCTGACAGAAATGGTTATTTAGAGTTATTTTATCCGCTTAATTCTTATTTTTTATTAGCGACTATTAGCTTATGCACCCTAATTGGATTACTAATTTCAAGTTGGCAATCCCAATTGTTTGGGAAATATAACTTTATTATCAAACTAGGTAAAAATAGTTTATTTATTTATATACTCCATTGTCTTATAATCGTATTAATTGTTCCTAAAGTAGATGAAATTAATGAATTGTTCTTTGGGTTGTTTTCTTTATTTACTCTGATAGCAATTTATTTTATGTTAATATTTATTGATTATTTTAAAAGTAAATTTCACTTATCGAAATCTAGCTAAATAAATCAAAAACATTTTAGCAATAATAAGACATAGGTAATCAAATTATTTTAAGCTAGGTGACCAACCGGGAAAAATTCTCAAGTATCGAATAAGCCTTAAAATTTGAGGTGAAATAGCGTTGATTTGATTTGCTGCCAATACCCGCAGGTCAGGGGTTCAAATCCCTCCAGCTCCACAAAAATGTAAAAGCTTTTCAGAATTTCTGTAAGGCTTTATTTATTTTTAAAGTACTTATATTTATAAGAAAAAGCCAAACGCTAATCCATAAACTCATTAGCGGGACGATAGCGAGTGCGGAGTATACAAATGTGCTTTGACCTTTGTAGGTCAATGCGCTAAACTTGTCTCAAGCAAAGTTCGTTTGGCCATGCTAGTTCATAATCCATGACTTCACAGAAAAAATAGACACTAATAATTAGTTTCAAGGTTTTTTGGTAAAAATTTCTTTCTTCGCATAATAAAACAAAAAATAAATTTCATGCACGAGGAGATTATAAAGGAATATAGCAAATTTAAATCGCTACATTATTTTTTACGCCACACGGCCACAGAGATTAATAAACCTAGCGATGTATACATGATGGTAAAGAAAAAAGACCGTTATGAAGAGATTACTTATAACACGGTTTTTGAGCAAGTCAATTCTATTTCAGCCTTGTTGTATAGCAAAGGTTTAAGAAGAGGCGACAAAGCAGCCCTACTGATTGAAAACTGCCCAGAATATATTTGCTTCGACCAAGCATTGATGCAATTAGGAGTAGTGAATGTTTCTATTTACCCAACATTAGGTGAGCCTGATATTGAATACATCATAAACGACTCAGGTGCTAAATGTATATTAGTTGGTACTCCTTTTTTACTTAGAAAGATCAATAAAATAAAGGTCAATTGCCCTAATCTTGAATTCGTAATTGCCGCTTATGATGCCAAAACTAGCGATACTTTTACCTACCACAATATGATTGATGAGGGAAAAAAGTTATATGCAGAAAATAAAAATCTTGTAGAGGCTGAACTAGAAAAAGTGGGATATGAGGATTTAGCCTGTTTGCTATATACATCTGGTACTACAGGAAAACCCAAAGGTGTAATGCTATCGCATGGAAATTTTATGGCCAATTTGGTAATGGCTGTAAACCTTTTACCGATTGTAAGTAAAGACTTTATTTTCCTTTCATTTTTACCTTTGTGCCATGTATACGAAAGAACCTGTACGTATTATTTGAGCACCTATGTAGGTTTTAAAATTGCCTTTGCTCAAAGCCTTGAAGCTTTAACATCCAACATACAAGAAGTTAAACCTACTGCCATTCTTACCGTTCCTCGTTTGCTTGAACGAATAGAAGAACGTGTTCGTAAGAGTGCCACTAAATCGGGAGGTTACAAATTAAAAATTTTTAATTGGGCATTGAATGTAGGTGAACAAAAGAGATTGAAAAAAGAAGAGGGCAAATCACTAAGCTTGTGGTTGCAATTGCAACTCAAATTGGCCGAGAAATTGGTTTATACCCAAATTAAAGAAAGAT
Organism: Chitinophaga pinensis; assembly: GCA_945870425.1. Taxonomy (GTDB): domain Bacteria; phylum Bacteroidota; class Bacteroidia; order UKL13-3; family UKL13-3; genus RGVD01. The sequence goes on from CAMBSD010000001.1 coordinate 173,540, forward strand.
TAGGAGGCAGGATGACTGTTATGGTGAGTGGTGGTGGTGCTTTGCCGCAGCATGTGGGTGAATTTTTCGCCAATTTGGATATACTAGTAATTGAAGGATATGGCTTAACAGAAACTTCACCATTTCTAAGTTCTAACGAGGTCCACAGACAAGTATGGGGAAGTGTAGGGCGCATTAGTCAAGGAAACGAAGTAGCCATACAAAATCCTGAAACAAAAGAGATATATACTGTTCAATCATATTATGATTACAAACCTGATTTTGAATCCCCTGAAGGTGAGATTTTGGTCAGAGGTTTAAATGTTTTTAAAGGTTATTGGAATTTGCCAGATGAAACTGCTTTGGCATTTGATGCAGATGGATGGTTTCATACAGGAGATGTAGGAAAGTTTTATAAAGGGTATTTGAAAATAACAGATAGGATTAAGAATATTTTAGTAAACTCTTTTGGTAAAAACATCTACCCTACTCCTATTGAAAACACCTATTTAAAATCAAACAAGATAGAGCAGATATTTTTAATTGGTGATAAACAAGAGTACGTTACTGCAATCGTTGTTCCATCACGTGAAGAGTTAAAAGAGGCATTCAACATGGATGATGCTTACTTCACGCACCCCGAAGAATTTATTACCGAAGAACATGTTCACAATTGGATTTCAGAAGACATGAACCATTTAGCGAACCAATTAGGTAAGTTTGAAAGGGTGAAGGCATTTATCATCAAACGCAGACCTTTTACCCTTGAAGCTGGAGAAATGACGCCTACACAAAAAACAAAGAGAAAGGTAATTGAGCAAAAGTATGCCGATGAAATAAAATCAATGTACCAAAATATTTCTTAAATATTTAACAACCGACCATTTCTATTGAATTCAATTTTTGTTGAGCTAGTTATTCTCCTTACAAAATTTGAATCTGATTGGATGAAATTATTAATAAATAAAAGGGGCGAAAACCAATGGTTTTCGCCCCTTTTAACTCATTCTTGTTGTACTAATTATTTGGTAGCAATCAAACGAACATTGATCGAGAAGTTATCCATGATAGCTTTGTCACCAATACCTTCGAAGAATTTACCTGAACCGTATTTAATATCATAATTAGTTCTATCAATATCAAATTCAGCTTTTGTAATTACTTGCTCTTTACTTACTACAACCATAGCAGGGAAAGTAACTTCTTTGGTGATACCTTTGATAGTTAAATCAGCTGTTACATTGTAATTGTTTGAACCTATAATCGCATCTTTAATAGTTGATGCAGATTTAATTTTCAAAGTAGCCGTTTTGAATTTTTCTACAGCAAAGAAATCATCACCTTTTAAGTGACCATTCAATTTACCTTGGTATTCACCTTGCAAATCTGTAGCATTGATAGTAGTCATATCTACTTCAATGGTTCCACCCACTAAGTTTTTACCATTAATCACTATTGTTCCAGTTGAGAACTTAGCTTCACCTGAATGCTCACCTGTTACCTTTTTAGCCTTCCATTTGAATGTTGATTTTTCAGCACTTACCTTGTAAGTATCTTCTGTAGTTTTTTTTGTTTTTGCTGGTTTTCCAGCGAAAGCAGTAAAGCTAAATAAAGCGATAGCTGCTAATGCGACTGTTTTTTTCATGTTATTTTTTGGTTTTATTTTATTGTTATCCTCTAAATTTATCGAGTATTTTGTTTAAGGTTAATGCCTCTTCATTGGTAATGTTTTCAATTAGATTACTATCAAGCTTTAGGCCAATTTCGTCCAATAAATCCAATCCTTTACGTGTAATTAAAACATCAACTTGTCTTCTATCAATTATACACTCACTTCTATCTACCAATCCTTTTTGCTTAAGTTTTTCAACCAATCTTGATGCATTTGACATCCTATCCAACATGCGGTCTTGAAGTAAGCTCATAGAAGCAGGGTTTCCATTCTGACCTCTAAGAATTCTGAGAATATTGAATTGCTGTGAGGAGATATCGTATTTTTTGAAGAAACGATGATGGTCATTACTTATCCAACCTGCCGTAAACAAGATGTTTATAACGGCCTTTTGGGTCTGACTTTTAAACTTCGTTTGTTTTATTTCTTCCTCTAATGTCATGTGTAATTTATGACTAAACAATTATCACAACACAAATATATGTATATACATTTAATGTGCAAACACTATAATATATAGAATTGATTTTAAGTTAATTAAAATTACATGCTCCGTTTGGCCAAAATATAACTGTTTCAAAAAAAGAGTTCGTGATGAAGGATTAGTTACTAAAAACGAATCAGTAATCTGAGGTTTAACCTACGACTAGTTAAATAGTTAGGAATTGCCCACCGCTGTCCATTGGCATCATCCAACCAGGTATACGAAATGGTATTATTAACGCCAAGTAAATTAAACACCTCAAGGGAAAGATTGCAGGTATTGATATGACGTTTGAAAAAGGTATTCCTTTCTTTTTCATCTTCACGGATAAGATCTTTTCCAAAACCAATATCTACTCTCTTATAGCTAGGCATGGTTTGCACATCATTATACCTATTTCTATCAGGGGGTCCAAAAGGCAAACCACTTCCATATACCAAGGTTAAGTATACCTTATTACTCGGGTTATTCGCCAAATAATCTTGAAAAGTGATGGCAAACTGCATAAACTGATTGGTAGGTCTAGAAATATACCTGGGTGTTTCAGGATTCCTAGCTACGTCCTTTTGATTGCTAATGATTTCTTTAGCATCCATAAAGCTGAGACTGGCCCAACTTTCAGTGCCTTTCACAAACTCCCCATTTACCCTAAAATCAACACCCTTTACGTTACCGCTAGCCGTGTTTTCAGCAAAATATCTGATACGAACATTATCAATTTCATAAGGTATGATGTTTTCTAATTGCTTGTAATAGGCTTCACTCACAAACTTGAATGGACGACCCCAAGCTTTAAAATTCATATCCGCACCAATCACATAATGAATGGCCAACTGTGCTTTGATATTTGGGTTTAAAACACCATCAAAATTTCTTAGCTCTCGATAAAAAGGCGGCTGATAATACCATCCATATGCTGCTTTTATCACCCAATCTTTTCTTGGCTTTCGATCTAATTTTTCAGTCACAATATTTCGATTAAATAAACGATTAGGTTCAAATGAAAATTGAACCCTAGGACTCACTACATTTTCATTGTTATAACTCCACCAATTGCTTCTTAAACCATAAGTTAATATCGCATTGTAACTTTTACTTAGTGTTTGTGAATTTTGAACATATCCATTTATTCTAAATGAATTAATACTAAGCTTTGTTTTCAAATAATAAGGCAAGGCAAAGTCTCCATTACTATTTAACCCGGGCTGCGAAAAGCCAGCCGAGTCTCTATAGTTCCATTCTTTTTGTGAATCGTAAATAATTTCGTTTTGAACAAAGGCACCCCATTGAATATTGCTTTTGCCTGAGCTATGGTATCCCCTATGCCCTGCATTAAATACATAAGCTTGAATGGTATTACGGGCATCATTAATAAAATATCCAACCCCTCTAAGTGACCTGGCTTTTCCAAAATTATCTGAACCTTGATTGGTTTCAATTTCGCTCAATCTATAAGCACCTTCAACAGTAAAATATTCATTCTCGTTTGAATAAAATGCCGATGCCAAAAATTTCAATTGGGTTTTATTACTAGGTTTATAAACAACAGTAGCCGCTCCGGTAGCAGTCCGGTATTCCATCAAATCAGCTCCATCAAAATAAACTTTTAACTGCATCACTTGCTTTACTGTTCCAAAAGTGGTTTCTCTATCTTGCGGTTGTAAAAAATAACGATTTTGTGCATAGCTACCCAACACACTCAAACTTAAATTATCACTTAAATGATAGGTAAGCAATGTCTGTACATCTGTAAAACTAGGTTGGTAATCTCCTTTGGTATCAAGAGTTCCCACCACATATTTGTTTGTCCAATACCTAGCACCGAGCAAATAAGAGAAACGAAGGTTTTTGCTAGCTCCTTCCACATGAGTTTGAGCACCCAATAATCCCACGTTTAATGACGAAGCAAATTTTTTTGGATCTTTATATTTAATATCGAGAACGCTACTCATTTTATCTCCATATCTAGCTTCAAATCCACCTGCACTGAATTTTACATTTTGAACCAACTCGCTATGAATAAAACTGAGTCCTTCTTGTTGTCCGCTGCGTGGTAAAAAAGGTCTGTATATCTCAATGTCATTAACATAAACAAGGTTTTCATCAAAGTTACCTCCACGGACATTATACTGAGCACTCAGTTCATTATTGCTTGATACACCTGGTAGTGTTTTTAAAATTTGTTCGAAGCTACCTCCTACGTTGGGCAAATGGGATGTCTTACGAGGGTCAATGGTATACATGGATACCTTCTCACGCTCTCTCTCTTCTTGAAACACAAAATCTTTTAACATCACGCCACTATGCAATTTCACATCAAGTTTATACTTCTCACCTTCTTTCAATATTCTAACAGAAAATCTGTTTTTAGGAGAACCCACATAAGAAAAATTAAGTTCATAAGTTTTATTGGCAGGTAAACTAAGCGTATAATAACCAACTTCATTGGTTGTTGTTGCCATGTTTGTACCAATAACCTGAATGTTTACATCGGGGATGTCTCTGCCTAAAGAATCCTTTACCAAGCCAAATATACTTGCATTTTTTTGAGCAAATGAAGAAGAAAATAACAAAAGGAAAGCAACAAACAGCAAAACCACTTTGCTGCCTTGCAACATAGTTGATTTAACTGTTATATTTAAGATATTGCTTTTTGTCCGGGTTAATTTCTTCAACAACTTGGATAACGATAATTATGCAATTGTAGTACTTTTATTGATTTGTTTAAGCATGGCAATGGTCTGGCTTGGATTATTTGACGCAAAAACATAATTGCCTGCCACTAGCACATCAGCACCTGCTGCCAATAATTTAGGCGCAGTAATATCATTCACGCCACCATCAATTTCGATAAGGCAAGATGATCCACATTCGTTTATCATAGCTTTCAACTCAGCACATTTTTTATAGGTATTCTCAATAAACTTCTGTCCACCAAAACCAGGATTAACGCTCATCATGCAAACCACATCCATGTCTATCAACACATCTTTAAGTTGACTTACAGGGGTATGAGGGTTTATGGCAACACCTGCTTTCATCCCATTTTCTTTAATGGCTCCAATAGTGCGATGCAAATGGGTGCTCGCCTCAATATGAACAGAAAGAATATCTGCTCCTGCATCTTTAAAATCTTTGATATAACGCTCAGGTTGAACAATCATCAAATGCACATCAAGGGGTTTGTTGGCTATTTTTTTTATTGATTTTATAACAGGAAAACCAAATGAAATATTGGGTACAAAAACACCATCCATCACATCTACATGAAACCAATCGGCCTCACTATTATTTATCATTTCAACATCTCGGCCTAGGTGAGCAAAGTCTGCCGACAAAACCGATGGAGCAATTATGGGGAAATTCATCGGACAAAAGTACAGTTTTTAGCTAAAAAAGTATAAGCATTATTTGAGTTTAAATGGCCAAATCCAACTTTGATGCCATGTTATTAAACAAAATATTCTGAATAATCGCTTCTGTTTGATCCGGAAAATCGACTTTAACTGGAGAAGTATCCATTACCCAACTGATTAATGATTCTTGAAAACCAGCATCTATCTTATCAAGCATTACCCCACCCACTTCCTTTAATGCCAGAGCATTGCATTGTTGTTCATATTGATTGGTCATAGGAATTGACATCACCTTTTTACCCAAAAACAGGGCCTCTGCAGGCCCTTCAAATCCACCATTGGTTAACAAACCTTTCGAAGATTCAAGACTCATCAAAAAAGCCTCATTGTTAACTGGCTTGATGAATACGTTGGCTCTTTTGTAACTAAAGGTAGTATGTTTAGAAAACACTTCCCATTTCACATTTTTTACTTTGCTTAACTCCTGAATCATTATATCATCACCATAGGCGGGCAAATAAACAGTGAAATGATCCTTTTCAACAGGATTTAGCTGCCTCACTTCATTCCTAATAACTGGTGTGTGAATGAAATCATCATAGGCTTTAAAATGAAAACCTATCTTTTGAGTGACTGGTGCATAATTATGTAAAATGGCCTCAGCAAACCAATTCTTTTTATTTGGTCTTGGGATTTTTGCAGATAAAAATGAAGCTTGATGACTTAAACCCAAACATGGCTTGCCCCTGAGTTTACATGCCCAAGCCGTTAAAGGTTCAAAATCATTTATTACCAAATCATATGAATGAATAGGGAATCGTTGAATATCTTTTAGTAGAGTAATGGGTTTTAAACTGCTAATGGTTTTGGAATAAGACACTCCACCATGTGTACCAAAAATAAAGCTCAAACCATGTTTTTTATATTTGATGGGGAACTGAAGCTTTACATCAGCCTGGATGCCACTTACCAAAACATCCACATCAGCATATTTCATAAGTATAGGTACAATCTCACGAGCCCTGCTGATATGGCCATTTCCAGTGCCTTGTATGGCATATAAAACTTTCATTTCTTAAACAATTTTAGCGGGAGTGAGAACAGATTTACTTATTTCATTTAACACAGTTTGAATATCAATCGCATCTTTATTATCCTTTTCATCTTCTTCAAAATCCATATCGCTTTCTAATTCGTTTTTCCATTTATCGTAGTAAAAAATATCCCAACTACCTTCGTTATACTCTAAGGCAGTAAGGTTTTCAATCCAATCACCACTGTTTAAATAAGTTAAAAATCCTTTGGGAGTTGAAACAACTTTCTTTTGAGGTTGATGAATATGTCCACAAATCACATAATCGAAACCCTTTTCCGAAGCAATATCAATGGCAGTTTGCTCAAAATCGTCAATAAATTTTATAGCACTCTTCACCCCAGATTTTACTTTTTTAGCAAAAGATAATTTTCCTTTGCCCATATTTATGGAAAACCAGTTTACCACACTATTCAAAATAATCAGTGTATCGTAACCCACAGCTCCTAATTTTGCTAACCATTTGCTACTTTTCATGGTCACATCAAAAACATCCCCATGGAATATCCAAGCTTTTTTACCATCCAACTCAAGCACTAGTTTATTCATCAAATGCAATCTACCCATTTGGAAATTGGTAAATTTACGCAGCATCTCATCATGATTTCCAGTGAGGTAATACACTTCAGTTCCGTTTGCCATCATTTTAAAAATACGCTGGGCAACTTTCATGTGACTATCGGGCCAATAGCTTTTGCTAAATTGCCAAATGTCAATGATATCGCCATTCAACACCAATATTTCCGGATCAATGCTTTTTAAATATTTATTGATGGATTTTGCCTGACAGCCATAAGTACCCAGATGAAGATCAGAAATAATTGATACTTTTATTTTCCTTTTGAGCATAGGATTTGATTTCAACGAATCAAGGTAAACAGCATTTAGAAAAATTTAAATTAAGGTTAAATTTGATTAATGAAATAGCTAATAAATTGTTAAGAATGAGCTCAGAATAAAAATTAAATCATTATATTTTAGCATTAAGTTTTGATATATTGCCGAAAATCATATTTTTGATTTTACTTAATGATGCAAACTGCCATAACCAAAGACGTGAAGATAACTGTGGAAACAGCTTATCAAAATAATACACATCCTAATTATATAGGTGAGCATATGTTTGCCTATCGCATAACAATCGAAAACCAAAGTGATTATACAGTGAAATTACTTCGCAGGCATTGGTATATAGCAGATTCGGTTCATGGTACAACAGAGGTTGAAGGTGAAGGTGTGGTGGGTCAACAACCCGTTTTAGAACCAGGCGAAACACATCAATATGTCTCTGGCTGCGCCATTAAATCTGACATTGGGAAAATGTATGGAACTTACTTGATGGAGAGATGCATTGACGGTCAATTTTTCGAAGTAAAAATTCCAGAATTCCTACTCGTTGCCCCTTTTTACAACAATTAAGGCAACTTCACGCTACATCAACATATTATTAAGCCCTTGAATTAATTTGATATTGTCGTATGTTTGGAGGCATATAATTTTATGTTGTCAATAAGAAAACTAAGCATTTGTATATTTATCATTTTTGCTGTTGTTGCTTGTAAAAAAGGTTTCAATGGTGAAAAAACACCTCAAAGTCCTCCAAATACTTTTATGGCGGTTGATTCTATTCATAGAGTTGGAGTAGACAGGCTTACTACAAGAGTAGTAGCCAATTGGTGGGGAACATCAGAGGTTGGTTTTGTTGTTGGCTATGAAGTATCCGTTGATAGCATGAAAACTTGGCAATATACCACCCGTCAGGACAGCGCGATTCTTTTGAATATTCCTCTAGGTAGCGATTCTGCAGATATACATATTTTTGTAAGGGCAGTTGACAACCTAGGACTAAAAGATCCGAGCCCTGCATCTACCCTATACCCTATCAAAAATTCCGCACCTAGTGTTAAATTTATATATGCTGCATCAGTGGGTGGTTCATTAACACAAAACCCAACCATTGCCTTTCCAGTATTGAAATACAATTTCCAAGGAAATGACCCAGACGGAAGTGGCGATATTTATCAATATGAATTGTATTTGAACGATACCAATGCAAGTCCTTACATTTTAAATGCAGGTACATCTAGCATCACAATACAAGGCGTAAAATTAGATTCATTAACAAGTACCACAGAGTGCTTGGTTTTTGTGGGTAGTAATAACAAAGCATTAAGCATAAGAGCGCAAGGCTTAAAACTAAATACTTCAAATACCATATACATCAGGGCAGTTGATAAGGCATTAGCCAAGTCTCAGCTAATGGCCTCAAACCCTATTTATGTTAAAAGACCTGTTTCTGATATCCTTTTAGTGAATGCTTATTCGGGAGGAAACTTAAGTGTTACTAATTTTTATTCGACACGTGCCGTCAACCAAGGCTTTTCAAAATTTGACACCTTATTGCTAACCGAATTGGATGGAACAAATTACACCCAATTAGCACCTGATTTGTTGACACAATCCCGTACCTTTAGTTTATTTAAAAAGATAATTTGGTTCAGCGATAATGCTCAGCTTTCGCTAAGCGTTGGTCAACAAAGCACCAAAGATTTTTTTGATAACAATGGCAAAATATTCATGGCATTAGACATTACTTCTAGCTTTGATGCGCAATCAAATTTATTAGACTTCACTCCTGCTCAAAGCTTGGTTTCATTGCCAACGGGAGACCAATTCAAAATTGCAAACAACTCAATTGTTAAACCATTATACAGCAATTGGCCAACATTAAAAACCAATGCTTCTATTAACCGACCAAGACCTTTTACCATTCCGAATAACTCTGCTTCTTCGAGCTATCAATTCGATTCATTGTACACAGGGAATTTGTTTGTTACCTATCCTAGTAATATCTGGACAGGCACATCTTCTATCATGTCCATTAGAAGGAAAACGGGAGGTAAGGCCAATTTCATTTTCACTACCTTACCTATTCAAAGCTTGGATGGTAATAACAATATCGACTCATTATTCAATAAAGTTTTAATTAGTGAGTTAGAATTTAACAAGTGAAAAATATAATCCTTTTCGCATCGGGCAATGGCAGCAATGCTGAAAACATTTGCAAATACTTCCAACATAACAGTCAAATAAAAGTGGTTGCCCTTATTTGTAACAAAGAAGGTGCAGGTGTTTTTGAAAGGGTTAAACCTTTTGGTATTCCAACCCATTTGGTAAGCAAAAAACAATTACAAGACGAACAATATTTCTTAAAATTACTTGAGCCATATAAAGCTGATTTATTGGTATTGGCAGGTTGGTTGCTATTGGTGCCACCATATCTTGTAAATCATTATGAGCAGAAAATAGTGAACGTGCATCCATCCTTACTACCCAAATTTGGTGGCAAAGGCATGTATGGTCACCATGTGCATGAAGCGGTAAAAGAGGCTAGCGAATCTGAAACGGGAATTAGCATACATTGGGTAAACCAACATTTTGATGAAGGTAAAATTATTTTTCAAGCAAAAACCCAAATAAGTGCAGAAGATAATGTTGAGGAAATAGCTAAGAAAATTGGAGTCTTAGAAATGGCAAATTTTCCAAAGGTGATAGAAACTATATTAACAAAAAACGGGAGCTAAACTCCCGTTTTTTTATTATACTTCTTTCATAATTGATCGTCTTTGCGAATCCCGATAATCGGGATGAAGCAATCTCTTTATAGATAAGATGGCTTCGTCCCGTTCGAACGGGACGCCATGACGACCAAACGATGTTCTACTGCAGTATGAAAGTGGTCTATTTATCAATGTTATTTGGCTTCTTTGGCTTGTGCATCTACCACCGCAATGCTCACCATATTTACAATCTCTCGAACGCTGCTGCCTAATTGCAATACATGAGCTGATTTTTTCAAACCCAATAGTACAGGACCTACCGCTTCTGCTGACCCTAATTCTTGCAACAGTTTATATGCAATATTACCTGCTGAAAGTTTAGGAAAAATGAAAGTATTTACTGGGTCACCACACAACTCACTGAATGGAAAATTCTCTCGCAAAAGCTTTTGGTTAAGTGCGATATTGGCTTGTATATCTCCATCAACTACCATAGATGGAAAACGTTCCTTTAAAATATTCCTTACAGATGCCATTTTAGTTGGCGTTTCTCCATGTGCAGAGCCAAAGTTTGAATACGATAACAAAGCGATACGAGGATTTAAATTAAAATTTTTTACGGCATTATAAGTAAGCGTTGTAATATCTACCAAGTCGTTAATTGTTGGATTGATATTAACCGTGGTATCAGAGAAAAACAAAGGACCTTTATTGCTAAGCATAATATACATACCCGCAACTTTGCTTATGCCATCTTGCTTACCAAAAATCTGAAGAGCAGGTTTAATGGTACTCGGATAGTTCTTTGTCAAACCCGAAATAACAGCGTCCGCTTCACCAAACTCAACCATCATAGGTGCAAAATAATGTCTGTCACGCATGATTTTCTTAGCTTCATGAAGTGTAACACCTCGTCTCAATCTTTTTTGGAAGAACCACTCTGCATATTGGTTCATTTTTTCCTCTTCCTCTCTTGGATCGATTATTTGAACACCATCTAAGCTAATGTTATTCTCATTAATTATTTTTTGAATCTTCTCTTTGTTTCCAAGCAAAATTGGAATGGCAATGCCATCATCTTTTACAATTTGGGCAGAGCGTAATATCTTATAATTATCCGCGCTTCTGAAAACACCACACGCTTGGGATTCTCGCGGGCTTTATTACCTATAGCAGATAAGAAATTACTTTCTTTACCCAATCTTGCCATCAACTTATTGTTGTATGCTTCCCAATCAGTAATTTGTATCCTTGCAACTCCCGAATCCATGGCAGCTTTGGCCACAGCGGGCGAAACCGTTGTAATCAAACGTGGGTCTAATGGTTTTGGAATAATGTATGTTTTACCAAAGGTTACATTCTTTTCATTATAAGCCAAGTTCACAATTTCAGGAACTTGTTTTTTTGCCAATTCGGCCAAAGCACGAACGGCCGCAATTTTCATTTCCTCATTAATTTTGGTGGCACGCACATCCAAGGCCCCTCTGAATATATACGGAAAGCCAAGCACATTGTTCACCTGATTAGGATAATCACTGCGACCTGTTGCTATGATCATGTCTTTGCGAGAAGAAACAGCCAATTCATATTCTATTTCTGGATTAGGATTAGCCAACGCAAACACAACACAATCTTTGGCCATGCTTTGCAACATAGCAGGTGTCACTACATCGGCTTTAGATAGCCCTACAAACACATCCGCACCTTCCATAGCATCTTCAAGGGTATGAATATCCATTGTGGTGGCAAATTGTTTTTTGGTTTCATCAAGGTTTGGAGAATCCACCCTAATAACCCCTTTACTATCACACATGATGATATTTGCTTGCTTCACTCCCAGTGATATCATCAACTTGGCACAACTAATGGCTGCAGCACCTGCACCATTGTAAATCACCTTTACTTCATCAATTTTCTTATTGACAAGCTCCAATGAATTGAGTAAAGCAGCACCTGTGATAATGGCAGTACCATGTTGGTCATCGTGCATAATAGGAATATCAAGCTCTTCCTTCAATCTGCGTTCTATTTCAAAACACTCAGGGGCTTTGATATCTTCAAGGTTTATTCCCCCAAATGTGGGGCTGATGTTTTTAACGGTATTGATAAATTCATCTACATTTTTGGTGTTTATTTCAATATCAAATACATCAATATCTGCAAAGATTTTAAACAACAAACCTTTACCTTCCATCACGGGCTTAGAGGCCAATGGGCCAATATCTCCAAGGCCTAACACGGCAGTACCATTGGATATAACCGCCACCAAATTGCCTTTGGCTGTGTATTTATAAACGTCTGAAGGCTCTTTAGCTATTTCTAAACAAGGCTCTGCTACCCCTGGTGAGTAGGCCAAACTTAAGTCTCTCTTTGTATTGGTAGGCTTTGTAGGCACTACCTGGATTTTTCCAGCAGGAAATTTACTATGGTATTTTAATGCGTCTTCTTTAAGTGTTGACATGGCTAATTCTTTCTTTGGCAAGTTTAAAACTAAATCAGCTTATTTTATATGAATTCTCTCATTTATATGCAGGCATTGACAACAAACACAAAACGAAGGGTTTAGATAAATTAAAATGCAATGGCAGATTGGGGGCTCTATTTTATTCTGTACAATTTCCTATGCTGGCGCAAGCGTTGTGCGCTGGTATAGCGTAGTTCGCTTGTGCCTTCTAATCATTTTTTATAGACAAATTTATTAAAATATAACTTTGTAAAACAGAAATAACGTTCTAGCACTTTGCTGTTTGAACACGCCACAGGCGTGCACAAGCCCTAGGGCTAAATGCGTGTTAATAAGCCAAAATTTACAAATTAAATCTCGAATTAAGCCCCCAACCAAGCCTTAAAATCGGGGGCTCTTTCTCTACTTACAATTAACTCATCTGCATATTTTGGAGTAACATCTATTTTTAGTTTTCCATTGAAATAGGTATGGACTGAATTGATGGATTGTAAGGAAGCAAATACTTGACGATTTAGTCTAAAAAATAACTTGGGGTTAAGCAATGCATCAAGGTCATCCAAAGTATAATCAACCACATATTTATTACCCGCATGAGTCAATAAATAGGTGAGTTTATCTTGAGAAAGGAAATAAGCAATTTCGTTTTCAGAGACTGATACCAGCTTCTGTCCACTCTTTACCAAAAAGCGATCTTTAAAAGATTCAACTTGTGGCATTTGAATATTGGCAAGTAGGTTTTTTATGTTTATCTCTAAATCATTTTGTTGTGGTCTAAAACTTCTGAATTTTTCAAATGCTTTTTTCAACTCATCCTTATCAATGGGTTTTAGCAAATAGTCAAGGCTGTTTACCTTAAACGCCTTCAATGCAAATTCATCATAAGCGGTTGTAAAAACCACAGGGCATTTCAATTGCACCCGATTAAAAATTTCAAAACTCTGTCCATCTGCCAATTCTATATCCATCAAAGCCAAATCAGCATTTGGATGTAATTTGATAAGTTCAACTGAAGATTCAATACTATCAGCAGTGCCCAATATCTCTATGCTTGATTCAACTTCTATGACAAGTTTCTTTATCCTATTTAGAGCTGGAATTTCGTCTTCAATAATTAGTATTTTCATTCTTGAATTTTATTTATATCAGTGGAACTTTTACACTAAACTCAGTTTCGGTTTTTTCAATAATTACTTCTTTTTTACTCAAATAATCATACCTGCTAATGATATTATTTAAACCAATTCCACTGCTCTCACCTACCAGAATCTTGGGTTGAAGATTGTTCTTTACAAATACATATCCATCCAAACAACCAATACATATTTGTAACGGTTTGCTCAGTGAAATAACATTATGCTTAATGCAATTTTCAATTAGCATTTGTAGGGTTAAAGTTGGAATGCTAAAGCCTAAACAATCAGCATTCACTATAATTTCAGTTCTTAAATTATCACCAAACCTAATTTTGTTTAAGTAGATGTAAGACTTAATAAAATCCAACTCCTCATTTAGCAAAACAGTTTCTTTATCTTTATTTGCTAATACATACCTATACACACTAGAAAGTTTCTGCACAAAATCAGTGGCTGTCTTTGGGTTTTCCTCAATCAAACTTGACAGTGTATTCAAGCAATTAAACAAAAAGTGAGGATTGATTTGATTCTTTAAGGCTTCAAACTCAGCAGCTATATTATTGCGTTTTAGTTCTTCCTTTTCTGTTAATGTTTTTCGCCAATGGTTAAAGAATTCAATGGATATATAAATACTATTTACAAGCAGTGTAATGACTATTGCAACAATTAAAAAAATTAAATTTTCTTTATCATTCATGCTGCATTTAAACCCATTGATTAAGGGAAAAACTAAGCTGCTATAGGTAAGGTGAGATATTATTGGTAAAGAAAAAGCGATAATAACTGCGGCAAACAATTTCTTTACAATACTCTCTTTCACATCAAACCATTTGTCCACCAATCCCATCAAATATATATTCGTATTCCAAATAATGGCTATATAAATAAAGTTGGACAAATAAACTTTGAAAAATAAATATGGAGTATCTTTAGGTGCATTTGCATAGGCTAATCCTGCAAAGAAAAAGGTCAAAAGGAATATTATTAAATGCCTAATTATGATATCTCTTTTATTAAAGAATTTATTATGATGTTCTAAGGAAAATGCCATTATTCTACGTGTATTATAAGCAATTGCGAAATTTGTATGATTAAAAAGTATACCTAAACATGGGCACCGGAAAGAATCCTTGTTGGTACTCAGTAGAAATAACATTGCGCGTTTTGTTGTATCCTTGACTAAATATATTTTGATGATTGGTCAAGTTTTGCAAATCAACCGCAAACTCCATTGAACTCTTTTTGAAATCTTTTCTATAACCCATTTTAAAATCTATTCTAAAATAAGCATCCTGTTTCAAACTATATGCATTTGAATAATCATATACAGCTTCTCCTTTGGCTTGAGATTTAGCAAAATCAACAGGAGTGATGTATTTCCCGCCAATGGTTGTTAGTTTGATATTGGTATAAATTACATTGCCATTTTTACCGACTTTAAATTCTTTACCTGCTAATATATTGGCTGCATATTTTGTATTAAAAGCTGTATTTCTTTCAATACCATCGCTACCTTTATATTTACTATCAAACAATGATCCTGTGGCTAAAAAATAAAAGCCTTTATTGAAATACCTTTCTAAGGTTAATTCAACACCATAATTTTTTCCGCTGCCATTGTTTACTAAGTTTCCTTCGTTACTTGGAGCAAAGGCAGCACCAATATTCAATGAGGAGTAAGGACTGCTGTATCTGCTTATAGGAACATTGTCTAGCATTTGGTAATAAGCCTCTATCTTTAATTTCAACAAAGATGTGAGCATATTTTCATACCCAATAACAAAATGATTTGATTGAATATAATCAAGCTTTTTATTGCTTTCATTACCCATAGCATCTTTTAGGAACACATTATAAATGGGCAATAATTGATGGTGCAATCCATAGCCAAAATTGATGGATGAACTTTCGTTTAAAGCATAACGAATTCCCAAACGTGGTTCAATAGCTGTCTTTTCACTAATATCAAAATATTGTCCATGTACACCTACATTCAAAGTAAACTTTGCATTAAATCGATGTTTCCATTGAGCATAGGCCTGAGTCAAATTAACTAAACCATTTTGCTTAACCCTAACGGTATCAATAGTTGCTTGGTTAAAATAATTAATATTTGAGTAATCAAACTTAGTTATATCATGAGTAAAGCCAGCATTCAAAGTATTTTTAGGATTAAACTTATGAGTAATATTAAAAACGGCTGAATACTTATTGTCTGTAAATGTGCCTTTCGATTGACGCCAAGTTTTTTCACTTGGTAATGAAATACTATCAACATAATAATTATCATCACTATGACTCAATGCTAGGGTAAATTTCGCCCAGGTCTTTTGACTTAATGTTTTTTCAAATGCTGTTCCAATAAAAGCTTTACTATATCTTGGAATTTGATTTTGATTTACATTACCATAAAAATTAATGCCTGATGTATCAACATCCTTAGCCAATAAATCGATAGCGCTAATGCCTCCCATTCCAAACACAGTAAATTTTCCTTTACCCTTTGTTGGAAGAGTAATCTTGAAATTCATATCCTGATATAATGGAGTAGCAGCGCCTGTTCCTAAATTCACACCTATAGCTTTAAATACAGCAAGTGTTGAATATCTAAAATTAAAAATAAAAGATGCTTTTGACTTTTTTGAGAATGGACCTTCTGCACCTAATTCTAATCCATTAAATCCAATTTGAGCAATGTACTCTTGCTTTTCATTATTTCCTTCTCTCATTACCAAATCAAACACACCGCCATTCGCATTACCATACTGTGCAGGAAAAGCACTCGAAAAGAAATCAGATTTACCAATGTTATTTGCATTCAACATACTTACAGGGCCACCTGTTCCAAAATTGCTACCAAAGTGATTTGGGTTTGGAATGTTCACGCCTTCTAACTGCCACAACATAGCATTTGGTGAATTACCACGAACCACTATATCATTTCTACTATCGTTTCCTGCTACAACACCAGCAAAATTTGCAGCCATCCTGCTTGGATCACCTAATGCACCTGCATATTTCTTGGTATCATCAGGATTAAATGAACGAGAGCTTACAGTAGCCATTTCATTGTTTGTTACAGTTGGATCTTTCTTTCTATCATAAGAAATTGTCACCTCGTTTATTTTTGTGATGGCCTCAGTCAGTGAAAGAGTTAGAACCACTTCCTTACCCGCTGTAACCATTACATCAGGCATGGTCATTGTCTCATAACCTAGGTAACTTACTTTGATTGTTTTTCTTCCTACCGGTACGTTCAAAACCCTAAATGTTCCATTTTCATCTGTGGTTGCACCCATTACAGTGCCATTAATTACTTGCACTGTGGCACCTAACAAAGGTGTTTTTGATTCTTTGTCAATAATGGTTCCTCGAACCGTTTGGGTTTGATTTTGTGAAAAGCCATTGTATAACAAGAGCATTAAAAAGTTTAGTAAAATTAATTTTATTTTCATTTTTCTATTGAGATTTGCGATTCAAAAATGAATATTGAATAGGTTTTAATAATGAAGGTTCGGATGAAACGTAGTTTTTTTTTACTGAAACAAACAATAAAAATAATGAATATCACAATTTATTTCTATCCAACCATAACTCATTTGGAAATAATATTCAAATACCGACTAATGGCAGTATACTGATATTGAGCAACCAACTCAATAAAGTCCTCTTTATCATTCTTGGTTTGCGCTTTTTCCAATGAACTATAATACACCATTCTATTTTCAGAATCCCCTTTAATATTGGCAATTGTATATCCATGTTTCAAAAGGACCAAGTTCATTATTAACCTTGATGTTCTTCCATTTCCATCAATAAAAGGATGAATGGTAACAAGCCTTTCGTGCATTTCGGCTGCTAAAACTATTGGATGCAATTGACTTTTATTTGAATGATACCATAACATTAAATCTTCCATTTGCTTGGCTACTAAATAGGGAGCAGGTGGCAAATGTTCACTGCCTTTTATCATGACCTGAACAGTTCTATATTTACCAGCATTACTGGGGTCAATACCCCTCAAAATCAAATTGTGAATACTTGATATTTCTCTTTCACTTATTTCTGAATTTTTATCAATTAGATATTTAATATAGTCAATGGCTTCTTTGTGATTAATAGCTTCAAGGTGCTCGCGCATACTTTTACCAGAAATGGTTAAGCCTTCATTTATTACCAAATCTGTTTCTTTTAGCGTAAGGGTGTTCCCTTCAATGCGATTGCTTTCAAAAGTATATTCAAGTTCTAAAGCTTGTGCTATTCTGAAACTATCAAACTCTCTATATTCAGAAAGCATTTTTTTCTTTCTATCTATTTCTATCAAAAGCTTTTTCAGACCTTTACTAATGCTCTTTTGCCTTTCTGTTTTTTGGTATTTAATTTCTTCTTCAGCAGCTATCATAGCCCGCAAAGCCAAATCATCATTACCCACCTCAAAAAGAATTTTTTCCTTGAGCCAAGCAACCATCAATTCATCAGCATCCAAGTCAAGTACTTGGGCTATTTTATAGACCTGTACTTTTGTTGGTTTCCTTGCTCCACTTTCAAACTTACTAACCAATGCAGCGTCAATACCTAATATGCCCGCCAACTCCCTTATTAATATCCCCTTTTTTTCTCTTCCAGCTTTAATTAAACTTCTCATTTTGACAATTTTTTACCTGACAAATTTAGTCATCTAATATTGATTTAAAAAATTCCATCAAAAAAAAAGAGAGGCTTTGGCCTCTCTTCAATAAATAATTTGAAAATTAGATTATAGGACACCAATCTCGCTCAAAACATTATTCATATTACGAACCGCATCAGCGCTTTTGTTGAATAATTCTTGCTCTTCAGCATTTAATTTGTAATCTACAATGGTTTCCCAACCATTTTTGCCAATAGTAACAGGCACACCAAGACAAATATCTTTTTGTCCATATTCACCATCCAAAGCTACGCAGCATGGCATAACGCGCTTTTGGTCGCGTACAATACTTTCAACCAATAGTGCACTAGCAGCACCTGGAGCATACCAAGCAGATGTTCCTAATAATTTAGTTAAAGTAGCTCCACCTACCATGGTAGCATCACTAATTTCTTTTAACTGTTCAACACTTAATGTATTTGAAACAGGAACGCCATTTAAAGTAGCTAATCGAGTTAAAGGAATCATAGTCGTATCACCATGACCACCAATTACTGTTCCTTGGATATCAGTTGTTGGTTGGTTTAAAGCTAAACCTAAATAACCTTTAAAACGAGCGCTATCAAGCAATCCACCCATACCAATAATTCTGTTTTTAGGCAAACCTGTTGATTTCAATGCCAAATATGTCATGGTATCCATAGGATTAGATACTACAACTATAATTGCATTTGGCGAATGTTTTAATACATTTTCAGCTACTGTTTTTACAATATTGGCGTTAGTACCAATTAACTCTTCACGAGTCATTCCTGGCTTACGTGGAATACCTGAAGTAATAACCACCACATCCGAATTAGCTGTTTTGCTATAATCATTTGTAGTGCCACTTACGCGGGTTTTCATGCCCAATAAAGAAGTGGTTTGATAGATATCTAAAGCTTTACCTTCAGCAAATCCTTCTTTAACATCTAATAATACTACCTCATCTGCCAATTGGCGATAAGCAATAACATCGGCAGTGGTTGCTCCCACTGCACCTGCTCCAATAACTGATACTTTTGTCATTTATATATATTTAATTTTATGAAAATCCGAAAATAAGGAGTTACAAAAATAAGCATGATACACAGATTGTAAAATGATTGTTTTCACATTTTGAAGGAATTTGACTTCAATAATGTTAATTGATTAGCACATCAACAAATCGAATCAAAGCCAAGCTTTATTTCAGCTATTATGGCTTTAATTGTGTGCGAAAGGGCAATATTTATAATCTCACAAATACTTAACTGTTATATTTTTTGTAAAATTGGCCGCAAAAATGCCAAATTCGTAGAAACAAATTTTAATCAAAACAAATGTCACTCATAGCCAATCAAAGATTTATTGAATTCAATATCAAGGCAAACCACAGAAAAATGGTGCTTATAAATGATGACATATTTTTGGAAACAAATCAGTTAAACCCTGATGAAAATATTGTGATTGTGTCAAAAATTGAGAACTTAGAAAAGTTGCATCAAAAAAAAACCTCTTACTACCAAATTGATTATAAACTATTGATTAAATTTGGCCCAAATACTTTTGAGAATTGCATTTTGTTTATTTCAAATTTTCGTTTTTCAAATGAAATATGCCTTGATACATTAAAAAGAGAAGGAAATCAAATACAGATTATTTCTATAATAGATACTACTCGGAATTTTATCGAGCAATTGCAGTTCTGCAATAAAAATGGAATAGGACTTATCATAGATGTTTGCGAATTCAGCAATGTGAATTGGAACAATTACGAGATAGAATCAGAAGATTTAGGAATATTATACAACAACAACTTTAATCCCACAATTAGTAATAGTAAGCTCAAAGACTTGCGAGTTAAAATTGAAGCATGTGATAAACTCATTTATGAGCAATTTGCCGAAAGAATGAGGCTAATTGAAGAAATAGCTCGACTAAAAAAATCTGATAAAATGGAAGCATATCAAGCGTCAAAATTCATTGAGAATATATTAACACTCATCAACAATAAAAACATCAATGAGGGAAATAAAATAGGTGTCGTAAAACTATATCAAACACTACATGATATGGCTGTTGAGCGACAAAAAAATATAATTTAAATTAATCCAAAATCATTTCAGGAATTTCTCCATCAACAATCAAGTTACCTTCTGTTTTCTCTTTTATATAATCAACAGAAACTCCCGGTGCTCTCTCGAGTAATTTAAAACCTTCAGGAACAATATCAAAAACACCCAACTCTGTAACTACTTTTTTTACGCAACCTAATCCAGTAATTGGCAACGAACAACGTTTTAACAACTTAGATTCACCTGCTTTGTTGACATGCTGCATGGCCACAATAATATTCTTAGCTGAGGCTACTAAATCCATAGCGCCACCCATGCCCTTCACCATTTTACCTGGTATTTTCCAGTTGGCAATATCACCATTTTCTGCTACTTCCATAGCTCCTAAAACAGTCAAATCTACTCTTCCACTTCTTATCATCCCAAAACTCATAGCACTATCGAAAAAGCTACTACCATTGGTGGTAGTTACGGTTTGCTTTCCTGCATTAATGAGGTCAGCATCCACTTCGTCAGCATAAGGAAAAGGACCAATGCCCAATAAACCATTTTCTGATTGAAGAATTACTTCAATTCCTTCAGGAACATAATTGGCCACCAATGTAGGAATACCAATTCCAAGATTTACATAATATCCGTCTTGCAATTCTTTTGCAATACGTTTTGCTATTCCAAATTTGTCTAACATAATTTTGTTTTAACTATAGGATAAAATCCTTTTGTAAAATATAAGTCGTTTATAAACTAAGCCTTCAGCCTTGTAGTTACTTGCTCAATACGTTTTTCGTAATCGCTACCTTTGAAAATACGATTTACATAAATTCCAGGAGTATGAATCTCATCTGGATTTAACTCACCTGCTTCATATAATTCTTCCACTTCAGCAATAGTGATCTTTCCAGCCATAGCCATTAATGGGTTAAAGTTACGCGAAGTGGCTCTGAAAATAAGGTTACCATGCGCATCGCCTTTCCAAGCTTTTACAATGGCAAAATCGCTCTTGAAAGCGTGCTCAAGCAAATACATCTTCCCTTCAAAATCGCGGGTTTCTTTGCCAATAGCTACTTCTGTTCCCACACCTGCAGGGGTAAATATAGCTGGCATTCCGTATCCTGTTGCCATGCAACGGGTAGCTAGTGTGCCTTGTGGTATCAACTCTACTTCCAATTCACCGCTTAGCAATTGCCTTTCAAATTCGGCATTTTCGCCTACATAGCTTGATATCATCTTCTTAACTTGACGAGTCTTTAACATCAAGCCAATACCGAAATCGTCAACACCAGCATTATTGCTAATACAAGTTAAGTTCTTCACACCTTTTTTTACCAAAGCTGTAATGCTGTTTTCAGGTATGCCACACAAACCAAAACCACCCAACATTATCACAGCACCATCTTGTATATCTTTAATCGCTTCATCAGCGTTTGAAACTATTTTCTTCAACATAATTTTCTTTATTTTTCAATTATTCTTAGGAGCTGGTTTTCAACTCCGCTCAAACTGACATCTTAATCATTCTACCACTGCGGATAAGCCCCTATCGCACAGGGCCTGGCAGATACTTTTCATTTTATCTTCTTCACCCGTCTTTACCACTGCTTTACCTTTGTAATGCACCAACACAGCGCATTGCTCAGCTTGAATTTCATCATGTTCGCAAAGCTCACACAAGCACTCTATCACCCAATCAAAAGTATTTACATCATCATTGTATAAAACTACTTTCAATCCATCATCAACCGCATCCAATACATCAACCTCTTTTTCTTCTTTTACAACTTCTTTAAGCATTTAAACAATCAATTTATAAGTCTACAATATTAAGTACTTTTTTTGAAAGCAAATTTATTCTCATTGCCTGCCATCAATCTTTTAATATTAGCTCTGTGGGTATATATCACCATAAGAGATAAAGCTATAAAAAAGCCATTTACAATAGGCTCATCTGTTCCATAAAAATAAAAAGAAAGAATAGCGCCAACAACTGCCCCTAACATACTTCCAACCGATATATACCTGGTACCCCATACGATGACAATAAAAAGTAAAGTACAAATAAGTGCAATCCTGTAATCCAAGGATATGGCCATACCCATTATCGTAGCAATGCCTTTACCACCTCTAAAATTAGCAAACAAGGGAAATACATGACCAAAAACAGCTACAATGCCTAAAATCATTTGTACCTTAAAAAATTGACTATCATCTTTTGTATAGTCAGTTAAATAAACTAAACTAGAGGCAATAAAACCTTTGAGCATATCAATAAACAAAACAATAAAGCCAGCTTTATTGCCCAAGACCCTAAGCGTGTTGGTTGCACCCGCATTGCCACTGCCATGTTCGCGAACATCAATATTATGAAAGGTTTTTCCATACCACACCGCAGTAGGAACAGAGCCTAACAAATAGGCTATTAGAATAAGTATGCCAATCGTCATTTTGTTTCAAGTTTTGGTTTAATAAGCACCCACAAACATGAAAATGGAAAAGGTAATATCCATATTTGCTCAATAAGGTATTTAAAATCCAATATTAAGGCATTTTGATTTTTATACCAAATATGAAGCTAAAGTAGATGGGCTATAAGCCTTTAAGACTAAAAACGCCTATTGTAGACCGTGCCTTGTGTCACACAAACCAAATAAATTATATGAGGGTTAGATTGTCGAGAAAACCAAGCTTGGACAAATTTTGAAATGAAATTCATCAATCACAAGCAGGGAAACCCAGTTTACCTAATTCATTAAATGAGTTTAAATAATAGGTTTGTCCACTAGCTTTTAATACCACAAACTTGGTTTGGTTCTTATACACGATATGCGATAATTGGAGCTTCATACCTGTTTTCAGCAATAACTTAACTTTTGCAGCGCTTTCATTGGGTGCCATCAATACATTTAGACTCTCCATGCTGTCGGGAGTTACCTCCCGACAGCATGGCTACAACTTGCCTTTCAAAGCCCTTACCAATTTGTTTCTATCGCTAATGCTTCCTTGGCGCAGTTTATAATCATCACTCGACATTTTATCAATGTTTGCCTTAATCATTTCATTAAACACAGGGTCGCTTGCCAATATGCCCATAATACCTTTTTGGTATTTGAAGAAATACCAAGAACCCGAAGCACCCATTAAATAAAGGGTAAAATCATCTCCACTTCTCAGTTTCTTTATCTCTAAGCGACCTTTTACTTTTCTTTCAAGCAAGTTCTTATCAAAACTACGGATACCAAAATCTGCTACACTCACAAACGAACGAGATGCTTGGTTCCACGTTAATGTGGCATCGGTAATCAACATGGTTTTAATTAAACTCTCGATGTTCTTATCGTTCAATTCAGCCACCATATCATCACCCAATTTTTTATAACCCTTCTCATCCACCAACTCAGGAATACCAATCTTCAAAGCCTTTTCGTCATAAAACTGATTAGATGAAGAAGCACCTTGTTCGTTCAACGAATCATACATCAATTTCAATGCTTGTGATGGAATAGGGAAATCAATCACCATCATCAATTTCATTAAAAAGATGGTGTCCTTTAAATTGAAGCTAGAATATCCCGCAGACTTCACACTAAACTTAGGCAAATCAAAACCAAGGTTAAACTTACCTTCGTTATAGATTAATTTTTTCGACTCGCTAAATGCCATAAAGTTTCCTTTTTTGCCAGTTCCGAAAACCTTGTCATAAGGCCCAAGGCGATACTCTTCAATGTTTTCGAAATACGCAAATGTACCTTCCGTTTTCATGAGCTCAGCATCGCTGGTATTTCGTTTACGTCCAAACATAGCTGCATACACGTGGGTTGAGTCATTACTCACAAATAAACCGCTTGCTAAGGCTTGTTTGTTTAAATTTGTTAAAGGTTGTCCTGATGTATTCACATACACTGAATCAGGGCTGATAACCGCTGCTGCCTTAAACCAATCACTTTTTGGAAAGTAGGATGCATGCATAGCTTTGAAGAAACCATTGTACTCCAAATTAGGATTGAAACTTCGCAGAATGGCATTACCTCTAAAGCCAATTTTAGGACCCACTAGAAAATTAATCGAATCTGGAATCAAGGTTGAACCTTCTAAGTATTTTTTATCTGCTACAATAATTTTATCTAAATAGAATTTCTGTTCGTTTTTGTTTTTATCAACGTATTTGTAATTACCTGCACCTCTCACATCGGTTCTACCATTGATTTTAATAGTAACTTGATTCACCTTATGATACGTGTTGATGGTATCAGCTGTTATTTGTGCATTCAGTAACATATCCATTTCAGCATTCTCTCTAATTACAGCCTTGCCGCTATCAGGCAATACCCTGCTATCAGCAATGTTTATATATGGTATTTTTCGGCAGTTCATGGTGTAATCATCCAAAGTCATAAACACACTTGCTGTTTTAAAAGTAAGATTATCTTGGCTTTTACGAGATGATAATAAGTAGCTGGCAGCCGAAGGGTTTTCTTTCTCGGTAGGCCCTTTAAATTCAAGGGTTCTAGGAATCATATCCCATTTCAGTTTTTCAAAACTTCCTACATAATTATTCAAGATAAATGTATTGTTAATTTCAGTAGGATTGCGATAAGTAAACTCTGCATATTTCTGCTCTAAATTCACATAGGCTTTAACCTTGCTGGTGCTAAATGCAATTTGGGTAGTATCTTTAGGGGAGCGTTGACGAAAGATGGCATCCTCAGAGAGGATTTCGACAGGCCTTAACTCAAACATATCGGCTAACAATTCACCATCTTCAATATCCATTTTACCTTTGGCTTTCATGGCAAGCGGTGTAAGAATAATCGTACCACTTAACCTTGCTCTATCATACGCAATTTTTATAGGTTCGCCTTTGTTGGTAATAAACATGGTATCTTGGTAAGGAATCCAATGGTTATATACATTGGCCGACTTGATAACTGTAGGAAACAATGAGGTTCTATCATTCTCAAACACATCGCAATTGGCATTCATACTATCCAATAAAAACACCAAGCGTTTCGATTGAGAGCGAGAGGCCAAATAGGAAACTGTTCCATCACCAATCAAACCATCATTGCTTAATGCCACACTCATTTTTGCAGAGCCTTTGCCTTTGTATAAGGTATAACTTGTGCTACCATCATCGGGTATAAAAAATCCTAAAGATTTATCAGGCTGCATAGATAATTCTTGGCGCATATCAGGCAAAATCCCATCTGAAATAAAGGTGCCCGGCAAAGCCAAGGTATATAAATTCAAATCAGCCAAACTATCCAAGGTAAAAGGGTCAACGGCAAAATGAAACCTGTTTCGGGTATATGAACCCTTTTGTGTAGTGGGGTAATCATAAAATACTTTTGAACCTACCTCACTAGTAAATACAGGATATTTAGAAAATTTCTTTCTGCCACTTTTATTATATGGATGGTCAATTTCAAGTGTACCATAAATATTTTGAATTACACTTTTCACATTGGCCAAATAACCTAATGTATCATCGCGGTATAAGAATTTGAGTGAGTCAACATTGTTTAACCTCACATTGAATTTGGTATAATCAAATGAAAAATTGTTTCCATAAAAATCAGCCAAACCCGCTCTTAGCTTACCATTAAAATCAATGGTTCTGTTTTTCTTTAAAGTAATTACCTGCTCTTTAGGAACAATGTAAACACTTTGAGAATCGCTAAAGTAAAACTTAGGAACACCTTGAATAATCAAATCATTATTCACCAAACTAATACTTGCATTAGGCAAAGCACTGATGGTTGATTTAAATGAAATGGCATCAAAATCTGTTTTACCCATATGGGCATTTACAAAATCTTTTAACTTTGGTTTGATGGTTACAATTTCAGTTTGTGAGTTGTAGTAAACAAAACCCAAATCATTCATATCAATCATCTGGATTTTTATATCACTTACATTACTTCTAAATGCTGCTGCATAAGAAGCAATATGGAAGGTATTGGTATTGTTCTTTTCGCAGTATTGCTTAATTCTCATCAAGGGGTTGTAATCTAAAATACCTTGAATTTTTTCATATGCATATTCTCGATAATAGTTAAGTGATGAGAAGCGGGCGGCATCATCGGCTGCCACCATTTTCAAATCAATTTTAGGTTCATTTAGTTTCCATTTCATTTCATCTACACTAAATTCAATCATGTGAAAGAAATCAGAGAAAGGAGCTGCAGCCACGCCTAGCTTACTATCACGATAAAGGTTTATTTTGTCTTCATTTATCAAATAACTAAAATTTAATTGCGGATGGTAAATCGAATCCTTATCCAAAAACACAGTTAATTCCACTTTATCATTGGTGATTTTATTTTCACGCACATAAAAATCATTGGACGCAACACGCAGAAATCGTTTGCCTTTATAACTAAACCATAGCTCCGCTTTCTGTCCGCCCACCCCACGACCAAGCACCACAGCACCACGCATACCAAAACCCCCTTTAAAATCTGCTTTACCATATTTCACACCACTAAATGCCAATTGGTAACTTTCGAATTGCGGATAAGTTGATTTATCTCCTTGGGAACGCCCCATAGGTTTATCAGTAACACGTCCTAATATGCTTTGAGTAAATTGATATTTGTTAAAAAAGGTTGCCGAATCAGCCACAGTTAATCCATCTGTCAAATCAATCTTGTAGTTTTTCAATTGGGCATATACCTTGTTTGAATCCAATCCTACCCTTGTCCAATCCATTTTACCACCATTTCCTAACCACAAATTTTTGCTTGGTATAAAACGACCATTGGTATTATAAATCTCGAAAGTATCTCCGGGTGTGTAGCAAAAAAGTGTCATATTTTTAAATATAAACATTGGATCACCTTGCACCTGCAGGTCAATATTACTTGCCTCTGCCACCCAGGTAAACGCACCCACCTGAAGCAAGGTTTTATCTGCAAACACATTCTTTGAAACCGATAAGAATTTCTGAAAATCATCCCTTGAACGCTTCAGTGATGTCGATAATGTCTTATGCCAATTCTCAAATTTACTTATCTGTCCTGAGCTAACAAAGGCATTGCAGGTCAGCACATATTGTACAAAATCAGGATTGCCTTGGCAATTGTTGTTCAACATTTCATTGGTCAATTTTACGATGGCCATCTTTTGCTGAGGGGTGAATTTACCTGCTGAATAATTGCCATAAAACTCATCTCCTGCATCCTTGATATCACCCTTGGCAAAGGTTTTAAAAAAATCTTCAAACTCGCCAATAAAGTTACTCGGGTCGTATGAAAAACTGTTGGGTCTTTGCGCTGAAAGTGATTGAATTAGTATAAATGTAAATAGTAAAACTACTGATATTCTTTTCATTTTTTATTTAAAAATAATGGGCAAGGTACAAACGAAATACGAACTGAAAATGGTATGTGGGAAAAAATTAAAGGCTTTTTATACTGAGGGTAATGACAAAGATACGATATGATAGATTAAAGTTTGTCCTTTAAGTCAAAGTGTAATCACAAAACACTACTTTCGCTTCCTTGTATTGAAACAATAAAATTACTTTTGAAAAAACTTTATACTAGCTATCAACCTTATTTCCTTCAAGTTGCAAAACTCAGCTACCCCATCATCATTGGCCAATTAGGCATTGTATTAATGGGTGTGGTAGATATTGTGATGATAGGTAAACTAGGAGCAACCCACCTAGCTGCAGCCTCATTAGCCAACGCTATTTATTTTTTAATTTCCATTTTAGGTATTGGAACTTTAACTGCCGTATCGCCTATAGTGGCAAAGGCGCAAGGAGCCAATAAACCCGAAGATTGTGGGGTGCTTTTTAGGCAAGGACTTATTGCAGCCCTTTTGCTTTCAATTTTTATTAGCATTGTGGTTTATATTCTAACCATTAACATTCACATTTTCCAACAAAATGTAGAAGTAGAAAAACTAACCATCACCTTCCTTCATGCTATCAATATTGGTACTTTACCTTTGATGTTGTTTTTAGCTGCCAAGCAATTTAGTGATGGATTGTCCTTTACTTTTCCTTCAGCCGTAATTACGATAGTGGCCTTGGTCATCAATGCATTTCTTAATTGGGCCTTAATTTTTGGCAATTGGGGATTTCCAAGACTAGAGCTTTTTGGCTCAGGATTAGCTACCAGTATTTCTAGGGTATTCATGGCCATTTGTATGATTTCATTTGTATTGATCGACAAACGATACAAACAATATTTGGCAGTTTTAAAAAGCAACAAAGCCATCGACTTTTTAAAAGAAATATTTGTAGTGGGCTTACCTTCAGGCATGCAATATTTCTTTGAAGTAGGGGCATTTGCCTTTGCAGCCATTATGATTGGTTGGATAAATGAAAAAGCATTGGCATCTCATCAAATTGCCATCAATATAGCATCCATAACTTATATGATTGCAACTGGCATTTCAGCAGGAGGATCCATTGCAGTGGGAAATGCCGTGGGACGCAAGAGTCATTCAGACATTATTAAATCAGGTCGAGCAGCCTTGCTTATGGGCATAACCTTCATGGCAGTATGTGCTATTATCTTTGCCATCTTCAATCATTTCATTGTATCGTTATATGTGCATGATTTAGAGGTAGAGTACATGGCAGCCAATCTATTAATCATTGCTGCTTTCTTTCAATTGAGTGATGGCTTACAATGCGTGGCACTTGGTGTTTTGAGAGGTTTAGAAGACACCAAAGTACCGACCATTATAACCATTGTGGCATATTGGGTGATAGGTATTCCTATAGGTTATTATTTATGTTTTCATACTTCATATAGCCTCTATGGTGTTTGGATAGCCCTATCCATCGGATTGACCTTTTCAGCCATTATGTTGCTGGCCCGTTTTATGAAAGAATCCAAAGAATTTACTTTCGAGCAGTAAGGAATTATGAGTGAGAAACTAAAAGTACATATTGCTTTGTTTATTGTTTCGGCTATCTATGGTGCTACATTCACCATTGCCAAAGAAGTAATGCCTTTATACATTAAACCCTATGCCTTTATTTTGTTAAGGGTGAGCGTGGCAAGTGTGCTCATTTTCTTTTTTCACCAACTGTATATCCAACATAAAAAGATAGATAAGGAAGATTATAAAAAATTGCTCATTTGTGCGGTTTTTGGGGTGGCTGCTAATATGCTCATGTTTTTCAAAGGTTTGTCTTTAACCAAACCCATTAATGGAGCTGTGCTGATGCTCAATACACCCATTTTTGTTATTGTCTTCGCATGGATTTGGCTTAAAGAAAAAGTAAATGTATTACAAATAACAGGAATCATTATTGCAGCCATTGGAGCGCTATTGCTCATAAGTGGAGGGAATTTCAGCTTTGAAAGTACTACCCTACAAGGAGATATTTTAGTAACCCTAAACGCCATTAGTTATGCCTTTTATTTGGTGTATGCCAAAGAGCTAATCAGAAAATATCATCCCATAACCGCTACCTTATGGAGCTTTGTGATAGGTACATTTTTGGTTTTACCATTTGCCTTTAATCAAGCCACAGAAATTGAATGGTCAAGTTTTAGTCCCAAAATATGGGCCTTTGTAGCCTTTATAACCATAGGTTCCACCTTCTTTACTTATGTGCTAAATGCCTATGCACTAAAACATGCCAGTTCGTCTTTGGTGGGAACTTATATCTATTTACAGCCCGTAATTGCTAGCATCATAGCCATTGCCTTGCAACGAGATGAATTAAATCTTAGCAAATTCCTTTGTATGGTATTTGTGTTTGCGGGCGTATTTTTGGCTAGTTTCGGGAAGAGTAAAAAGAATGCTTAATATTTAGTATTCAATTAATAACCTTGCGGGCAAATTAATTTTAGCCTTTGCTTATGTTTGATTTCATAACCACATACTAAAAGTTGGGCTTATAAATACCAATTATGAGCAGATAAATAGCGTTTAGGAATATGATAGCTAATGTATTTCTAAGTTCAATCAATTAATGTAATTTGCAGGCGATTTATGAGCGATCCAAAACGATACTTAATTACAGCTGCCCTACCATACGCCAATGGGCCGGTGCATATTGGCCACTTAGCGGGCTGCTACCTACCTGCAGACATTTATGTAAGATACCTAAAAGCAAAAGGTAAAGATGTTGTATTTATATGCGGCAGTGATGAGCATGGGGTACCTATTACCATCAAAGCAAAAAAAGAAGGCATCACACCACAGCAAGTGGTTGACAAATACAACGATATCATGAAGAATGCCTTTGCTGAATTTGGTATAAAATTTAGCTATTACGGCCGCACCAGCAGTAAAGTTCATCATGATACTGCACAAGATTTTTTCAAAAGCCTATATGACAAAGGTGTATTTAAGGAAGAAATCACACAACAATACTATGACGAAGAAGCTAAACAATTTTTAGCGGATAGATACATTACAGGTACCTGCCCGAGGTGCGGAAATCTTGGTGCCTATGGCGACCAATGCGAAAAATGTGGCACATCTCTTAGCCCAACAGATTTAATCAATCCGAAGTCGGCATTAAGTGGCGCAACACCCGTTTTGAAAGAAACCAAAAACTGGTTTTTGCCCATGGGTGAGATACAACAAAGTGATGCATTCCAAGCTTATATCAAGCGATTTGATAATTGGAAAAGCAATATCAAAGGCCAATGTCAAAGTTGGTTGACGGAGGGATTACAATCAAGGGCTATGACCCGTGATTTGGATTGGGGTGTGCCTGTTCCTTTGCGAGATGCAGATGGAAAAGTGCTATATGTTTGGTTTGATGCGCCTATTGGTTACATCAGCGCTACTAAAGAGTATTTCAGTTCAAATGTCTCTGACAACAATGGGAAATGGGAAGATTATTGGATGAATGAAGATACAGCCTTAGTTCATTTTATTGGCAAAGACAATATTGTGTTTCATGCCATCATTTTCCCAATGATGTTGATGACACATGGAAAATACATTCTACCTACAAATGTTCCAGCCAATGAGTTTCTGAACCTTGAAGGTGATAAGATATCTACTTCACGTAATTGGGCTGTTTGGTTACATGAGTATTTAGTTGATTTTCCAAATAGACAAGATGAATTGCGATATGTGCTTACATCCATTGCCCCTGAAACAAAGGATAGTGAGTTTACTTGGAAAGATTATCAAACCCGAGTGAACAGTGAATTGGTAAGTATTTTCGGCAATTTCGTGAATCGTGTAATGGTATTAAGTCACAAGTTTTACAATGGGGTATTACCAAGTAAACAAGTTGAACTTACAGATGAAAAATTAATCACAGCTCGCAAAAATTGTTTTGAAGACATCAAGCAAAGCTTGGAAAAAATGCAGCAAAATTTGGAGGAAATAAAACTGCGCGAGGCCTTGTCGGAATGGATTAATGTGGCTAGGGCTGGAAATAAATATTTGGCAGAAACAGAACCTTGGAAGTTGGTGAAAACCGATGAAGAGAGCACCAAAATAATTATGCTTGATGCTCTGCAGATATGTACTAAATTGGCCATAAGTGCTGAAGTATTTTTGCCACATACCGCTAAAAAATTAAAAACGATGTTGGCTGTGAGCGAGCTTCAATGGAATCAAATTTTTGATGAAAATATTTTATCAGCCAATCATACATTAGGTGCGGCTGAAATACTATACAAGCAAGTGGAAGATGAAGAAATTCAAAAGCAACTTACTAGATTGGAAGAGATAAAAAAAGCCAATACACAACAGCCTGCAGCTAGTAATTTGGAAGAAGTAAAACCTGATATTAGCTACGAAGATTTTGATAAAATTGACCTCCGTGTGGGCAAAGTATTGGAAGCCGAAAAGGTGCCAAAGGCCGACAAATTATTGAAATTAACCGTTGATTTGGGCTTTGAGAAGCGAACCATTTTAAGTGGCATTGCCGAATATTACAAACCTGAAGAATTGGTTGGTAAGCTTGTAACGGTTGTTGCAAATTTAGCGCCCCGAAAAATTAGAGGCATTGAAAGTCAAGGCATGTTGCTAATGGCAGGCAATGATTTTGGTAAGCTATACAACGTTGGTTCAGAAAAAGATATTGAACCAGGTAGTGTTGTTAAGTAAATAGGGAATGAATAAAGGGTCTTATTGGACATGGCTTTCGATAAGTTTCCATATCATTTCAATTCTGCTTTCCCAGGTATTTTCTTTAGCAAATCGAAGGCGTTCAGACAATTTTTGATCTTTAGGTTCGGCCAAAGCAACTCCCAAGAGTTTCACAAACTCATCCTGCGTATCTGCAAGGTAAATAAGGTCTTTAAATGATTTCACATCATTTGAAAAATTGGTTGAAACCACAGGCATTCCTGCACCTAAGTATTCGTTTACTTTTAAAGGATAGATACTTTTAGTTAATTGATTTTTCAAAAATGGGATGATAGCCACATCGCTGTATTTTAAATAATGTGGCAATTCATGAAAGTCTTTCTCTTGGGTGAAAATTAAATTCTTGTATTGGTTTAATTCAAATCTTTTATAATCCACTTTATCATAAGGTCCAACAATTATAAAATTGACATCGGGGTAGTGCGTAACACAAGACACTAACAATTGAAAATCCGCTCTCAAATCATTTAGGTTACCAATAAAAATGACTGTTTTGCCCTTCAAGTTTTTCATTTCATTGGGCTTCTCAATATCATTAATCAAGGCAGAATGAAACAATTCAAATTCACCCGCATTGGGTATAAGGTGAATGTCTTTACCATAAGTGCTAAGTTTATTACATAACTCCGAAGAAGATGCTGTAACTATATCAAAATCTTTTACCGATTTTTTCTCAGCATCCACACCATGTCGGGCGATATAATTCTCTTGGCTAATATCATCAACACTTCTATATATCGAAACAAGTGGCTGTGGAAGACTTGTAGGTATTTTTCGTAATTGATAAGGATAGAATGAATTAAGATAAATGTATTTTTTCACCCCATGATCTTTTATAATTTTCTTAACCGTATTAGAAAGTATACTGTTGTTATAGCTCGCTAATGAATCATAAAAAGGACCAGAATCAAGGAAGTTAATGGGAAAGATGAACTTTGAGGTAACAGAGACCAAAGAACCATGCTCAAATTCAATTTTCTTGTAGGTGTTTTTGCCAAATAATACGGCCTTCTTTCTGTAATTAAATTGAGGCTTATTCCAATGAGTGATTATATCTTTAAGTGAAAAGGGTCTTTCAATGTAAAAAACCCTGTTATTCTGAGCCAAGGTTTTAGCAATAGAAAAGGTAGAAGAGGATAATTTAAAATCCCATCTGGTAGCGCCTAAAATGATAAAATCTATTTCTTCTCTTTTCATTGCCATTTAACCTACAGATAAAAGCGATGTTTTTAATACAAATTTTCTAAAACAATTCACATCCAAATAATATAAATAAATATGATATTTCTATACTTCAAATATATTTTTTAGAGATTACTTTAACTCACTAGTTATAATTTACAGTAAAATAACTTCATAATAAGCCTATAATAATTTAGATTCTGCAAAAATTAGGAGATACTAATAAAAAGAAGATGGGTGTGGTGGGTATAGAATAATTAATATAGGAGAGCCTTTTTTGATTGGGATTTCCAACCCGCTTGATTTTCATAAGAAACAAAATATATTTTCAAATCTGCTTGGTTCACATAATCTACAAAGAAGATTTTCTTTTTTGCTTGATTTGAATATTTGGTAAAAAACCACTTTCCATCATTGTCACCTGCTTGGTTATCGTATTTCACTTTATATACATTTAAATCTGCTTGGTTTTCATACTTAACAACAAATACTTTGACATCGGCTTGATTGACATAATCCACTGAGTATACTCGTTGGGCTTTTACAGAATTGATGGAAAGCAAAAGCAATGTGCTTATAAGTAAAAGAAATTTCATGTTCGAATATTATCATTTTTTACAAATAACTAATAATTATTTTGCTACCGTTGAATAATACTTTTTTGGTCTTGGTGTATTTTTTGATAATTGAGTTCATGATTTCAATCGCTTGGGTGGTATAAATCATTTTTCTTATTTCAGGTCAAAAGCAAAACAAGCAGTTGGCTGCTCCCAAATATTCTCCCACGACCTTAGAGCTTAGAAAAACTTCTTGCCCCAAGTGCTTTTTGAATACATCAAATGAATGAAGAACGACATCGATCTTGAGAAGTTTGTAGATTTCCTTAATCCACTTGCAAATTGCTACGGTATATAGATGGAAGAAAAAAATCTCGAAAGTTTTTAACTTCCAAGGTTTAAATAAATGTAATTTTGAAATTAATACATGTCAACTTTTTTCAGGACGAGGTATATAAATGATTGATTTAAACCCTCACCCACAAACTTTTTATCTGGGGTGAGAGTGTTGAGGCAAAATACCTTTTTTACAACACCGCTACTATTTAATAAACCTCCTATAATATTTTGAGTATGGGGTGTTAATCATAATAAAATACATTCCCGATTCTAAATTTTCTAATGCAATTGTTGTAGAATTATTCTCAAGCTTAACTTGATGATATTCCTGAAGTAATTGTCCATCTAAATTAAATATAGCATAATTTATTTCACTTTCACCCATGTCATTAAGTTGGATATTCAAAATGGAGGAAGCAGGATTAGGGTATACTTGAACTTGTGATTCCTCTTGCACTAAATTATTAATTGCTGTGCTTGTATTAGGCCCAATTTTGTATAATTTTTTCCCTTGTCCATAATTAGCCGTAAAAAAGATTTCACCTTTCCAGGTAAATAAATCTCTATGGCCATAATCAACAGAACCATTTCCCTCTCCAAGCGGATTAATTGCGTTCTCAGCACCTTGGGGAGCAATTTTTCTGGCTTTGCTGTTCTTATCGTACTTGTACAGGTGATAATCATTTTGACCCAATTTGCCTACAAAAAATATTTTATCATCGTAGCCTGTAAAACTTTTTGCACTTAGAAGGCTGTCTTCAATAGGCATTAACATTGTACCATTATCTGTGCCATTACTTACATACACTTTTTTATTAGCTTCAAATACAAGTGTATTTGCAGCATACCTAAAATACCTGGGATTACTAGATTGAGTACCAGGTTTTAAATCGATAACAAAGGAAGTACCTGCTTTAGTTCCGTCTGTTTTCCATAACTCCCATCCCCTATTATCAATGGTGTTACTCTGGCCTATAAGAAAAATACCACTATCAGTAACGGCATAATCGTTGTTAAGATTTAGGGTTTGAAAGGGAAGAATATTTTCTATTCCATCTTTATCAATTGTAATGACATTTCTGGAATTTGAAGCTGTATTAGCACATACAAATAACTTACCATATTCAATAAAGGCATCATTGGGATAAGAATTGCCGGGGCCAGAATTAACATCAATAACTTTTGTGCCATTGGCTGTGCCATCGGTTTCAAAAAGTTCTAGTCCATAGGTTCTATGGTTGAATGCAAAATAGGCTTTTGTCTTAAAAGCTAAAGGAATGATTAGAGACGCACTTGGATAACCAGAACCCCAACGAGGAAATTTTCCTGTTAAATTAACTGGTTTTTGGGAATCCTTGTTAAAAAAATAGAGATCGTTAGTATCATTAACAATTAATGGATTGTTTTTTTGAACCCATAGTAAAACACCGCCATTGTATGCCACTGCTGTTCCTAACTGATCCGTCTCTATAAAATAGGGTCCCAGCATTTTGGTAGTATTTGCATTCCCACTCCCATCTGTCACCCAAAATTCTTCTCCATAAATGGAATCTTTAGTTTGAAAATAAAGATAATCACCAGAAGGTATAAATGTAAATCTTGTTGTTCTGTTAAATTGAAAATTCTTTGGCAATTTAAATATCATTTTTGTATTTGATGGCGTACCATCTGTTTTCCAAAGTTCATCTGATTTACACACAAAAAAACAATGTTCATTAGTAGGAAAAGTAATTAATTGAGTCACGCTATCACTAATTTCAACATTACCAACAGAATTACCCTGAGTTGAATAAAGTTTAGAGTATGCTACACTTCCTTCAAATGTTGTATATACAATGTGATTTTGAAGTGTTACATACTCCCAATTAAATATATCACCAATATCTGAAACCAACCGCGGTAATTGTGCAGATACTAAATTACTTAAAGTAAGTAAGGCAAGAAAAATAGAAGCTCTCATGCGATAACTAATTTTTTGTTTTAATAATTTTTACAACTTGCTTCAACCCATTAGAATCTTTCAAAACAAGACAATAAGTTGCATCCGGAAATTCATGGATATCTATATGCAACACTCCAAATTTAGGAGCTAGGTCTTGTAGAATAGTCCTGCCTGTAATATCTGTTAAACTTACTTTTTCAATTGATTCAGGAATATTTTCAATAGTTAAATAGCCCAAATTTGGATTGGGAAAAATCTTAATTTCAGGTAAACTCCAAAGCTCTAGTTTCCCTGTTGCAGCAGATTGTGTTATTCTAATTAGCTTGAATAAAAATCCGTTCTCTACTCTTATCAATCCACTGCGTTCTATAGTAAGATTATTGGCATCAATGTTTATTTGAAAACTATCAGCCATAGCAATAGAATCTTTATTAACCTGCATCCAAGATTGGTTTGATGTCACTTTCCACTTAGAATTAGTTTGGAAAGGAATATTCAATTTTTTATTATTTGAATTGATTAAAAACACCGTATCCGAATTGAAATAAGGCATTGGGGATTGTGTTATTCTAATGAGCTTGAATGAAAATTCGTTTTCTACTCTTATCAATCCACTGCGTTCTATCGCAAGATTATTGGCATCAATGTTTATTTGAAAACTATCAGCCATAGCAATTGAATCTTTAGTAACCTGCATCCAAGTTTGGTTTGATGATATTTTCCACTTAGAATTAGTTTGGAATGGAATATTCAATTTTTTATTATTTGAATTGATTAGGAACACCGTATCCGAATTGAAATAAGGCATTGGGGCTTGTGTTATTCTAATGAGCTTGAATGAAAATTCGTTTTCTACTCTTATAAATCCACTGCGTTCTATAGCAAGATTATTGGCATCAATGTTTATTTGAAAACTATCAGCCACAGCAATTGAATCTTTAGTAACCTGCATCCAGGTTTGGTTTGAAGATACCTTCCACTTATAATTAGTTTGGAATGGAATATTCAATTTTTTATTGTTTGAATTGATTAAAAACACCGAATCTGAATTAAAATAGGGCAATTGAACACCTACCTGTTTGTATCCAGTATCACTTTGACAACCAAAATTATTTTTATGAACAAGCTTAATAATTGCATTTACAGCCAGATTAGGCCATTGTACTGCAACTGAATTTGAATCATTTCGACTTATAATATTGCCATTCCATGCAAACCAATTATGCTGTAAGCTTATTAAACTTGAAGTAAACACATCTTTGCCATTCACTATGCCTTCAGATTTACCCAAAATTATAGGCAAATTTGGACGAGGATTAAAAGTTATAGCTGTATCTTCCATTGCATAAAGGCATGCATTAGGTGATTTAATTTGAAGTCCGTAATTTCCTGAATTAAATACTACAAGCTCCGAATTGGTATTGGTATCAGAACTCATTTTGTTTTGATTTTTATACCATAAGTAATTGAAATTTCCAGTAACGGGAGAAATCAGTTTGATTGTGTCACCACTGCAAATAGATTGCGGAGAAACGACACCCAACTTCAATGGATTAATTTGCGTACTTTCCAACAAATCAAAAATCTTCACCTCACTGGTATCACAACCGGTACTTCCTTTTACTTTATAAATGTAATACCTGCCAAAATGCGTTGCATTCAATTGGTTTATTTGAAGTGTATCTCCAATATAAACAAAAGAATTAGGTCCTCTCCAATACGTATTTGCGCCACTAAGCGCTAAGACATTTTTAGTAAATTTAATTCCTTTGCAAGAGTATGATATACTATCACCAACCAAAACAGGCTTTGCAGGGGAATTCGCACATAGTTCAAATTTTACAAATTTAGGCAGAGACCATATACCAGTTGAATCTTTAACACGAACAAAAATTGAATCTATTCCTGCACTTAAATTTAGGGTAGAGATAGAATGATGGTCACTTAAACTATCAACAGGAATTATTCTATTAAAAATCTGATTCCCATTACCTACACCT
This sequence comes from Chitinophaga pinensis, assembly GCA_945870425.1. Classification (GTDB taxonomy): domain Bacteria; phylum Bacteroidota; class Bacteroidia; order UKL13-3; family UKL13-3; genus RGVD01. The sequence goes on from CAMBSD010000001.1 coordinate 212,114, forward strand.
GGATCAGAATCTTTGTAATATTCAGCAGCCACAATTCCTGAGGTAACTTTAGAAATGGGGTGATTCATGACTTGAAAATTTCTTCCTTCAAACAAACTCCATCTTCCAAGTGAATCTAAAAACCTAATGTATAAGGTGTGATTACCTTCAGAAAGTCCAAGGCTTGAAAGATTAAATGCAGATTGAACAGAATCCAAATTGCCAATAAGTGAGTTTCTTTGATAGGAGCCTTGTCCTGTAACATCGTTGTCTATATAATATTCAAAGCTTTTTAAACGTGCCGTCTTTTCAGTTGGATAAGAATCTTCCTGTATAATAAAATTTCTACCTTCAAACAAGCTCCATTTACCTAATGAATCCTGAAATCTATAATAAATGGTATGCAATCCTTTGTTCAATCCAACTGTAGAAAATGTGAAAGAGGATTCTACACTATCCGTAAAATTAGAAAAGGAAAATTTTGTATTGTTTCCTATCCCGTTTAAATCTGCATCAAAATAATATTCAAATGATATTAGCGGTGCATTATTTAAAGCCGGGTAGTCTGCCTCTTGAATAGTAAACTGTCTGTTCTCTATGATACTCCAATCACCCAAACTATTCCTTACCCTAATACTGATATGATGCAATCCTGAACTTAAACCAGTTGAAGGAATTGTAAAAGAAGGTGAAATTGAGTCACCATTCTGAGTTATCGGTATAGAAATACCCGAACCATTTTGGACCGGTGCATCTATATAATACTCGGCATAAGTAATTTGCTGAGCAGTGGCCACGAAACCAAATGTTAACATCAAAAGAAGTAACAGAAAACAATTCTTCATATAAGGTTAATTATTTTTTCTTGCCTTAAAATGAATCTGAATTGGCTGTCCTGGTTTTACATAAGCATTCTCAATATTTACATCAACAACCAATGGGATTTTGGTTCTTCCATCAAATATCTTAGTTGTTAAAGTTGGGTATGGACCACCAGATATGCCAATATTTGTGCTATCTGTTCCTCCATTAATGGCAACAGACCCGGTCTGATAATTGAAATCATAACTTAGCAAATCTCCAGAATAGTGCTGATTTGCCCAAGGACAGCTATAATTTATATACAGTGGATTGATATTATTAAAATTGCCAATACCTGTATTATTAGGGGGAGGGAAATTTATGAGAGGTCCGCCATCCGTAAAGGTGATATTTCTGCTGAAAGTATTGTTTGCAGCATTAGTTGTACCACCACCAGAATAATAATTCTTAACAATATTGTTTACACATAAAATATAAAAACAAGTATTCATATAAAAATATCCTAATTCATTATTAGAAACCTTGACTCCAGTAGCATAACTAATTAAACTACTTCCATTTCCTAAATATAAAACTTGAAAAATATTGTTTGAAATTAAAACGTTGGAAGATATTGATGAAATATTCAATGATGCAGACCCAAATGAGTTTTTTATAATCCAATTTGAACCCGTAATGATAATATTTGAAACTTTACATCTGTCAATTAAAACATTATTTGCCCTATCTGTGCCGGCATTAGAAATTTGTCCGTTAATTGTTAATCCTTGCAAGGTTAATCCGCTTAATGCCTGATTCACCGATACGGTATCAATGGTAATATGACCTACCAATGTTGTATAGTTATTAATGGTATTTGAAAGATAATAACCGGCTCCAATTATCACCAATCGTTTAGTAATGGTAAAATCACCATAAGAAACCGGAGACCCATGTAAATAAATGGTATCGTTTGTAGCGCATGCAGTAATTGCTGGCTGTACGGTTGAAAACTGTGCAGAATTTGTAATGTAATTGTTTACAGTTCTAACTGTTGCTTGTGAAACTGAACATAAGATAAGGGTGGAAAACAATACAAAATATTTATTCATAAAAAAGATAATTTATTTCGCAAAGAACAAATCAAAAAGCTTAAAGCACTATACCCCCAAAGTTGTATTTTTGTATTTAATGAATTGTGATTACTGTTTTGCAATTACCTTTGAAAGGTCAAAATAGCATTTTAATAAAAAATAACATTTGATTATTTTATTACATTTTTATCCAAATTTTAAAAAAATAAAAAGGACATGGAAAATTCTTTTTTCAGCGCTCTTTCTTATTTTATTAGGGGTATATGCCAAAGCCGATTCCATTGAAAACAAACCAATAAATATTGCTGATAAATGTTCCATAATTTTTGATTTAGATACAACCTATACCCTCAATCCAATTATAAACTATGATGAAATTAAATGGAATAATCACCCATTCAAACTATTTAGTATCCAAAGCCAGCAATATCAAAATGAATTTGTAATTAAGTATGAATTCACTCATCTCACAAATACGAATAGGACATATTTTCTTGAAGTAGATAATACGCTAATTGATAAAATTTACTTTTATCATTTTGCAGAAAACAAACTAATTAAAACAGACGAATCCGGGGATGAAATTCCATTCGTTAATAGAAAAACACCATTCAGAAATCCATTATTTGAGATACTTGTAAATGAAAAAGGTAAGCATACCATTCTGTTAAAAATAATGGCTGATGGCAGGCGACTTAATTTTCCAATACGCTTAATTGAAGTCAATTCATTTGTATCATACGCAGAAAAAAAAGACCTGCTATTCGGTCTATATCTAGGTATATTATTTTTATTGTGTTTTTTGAGCGTGTATTTTGGATTCATTGTGAGTGATGCTGTATTCTACTTTTTTGCTTTATACATTGGTTTTTTATCTTTAAATCAATTTATCCTAAGTGGCATTTCATTTCAGTATTTCTGGCCAAGCCTAACTGAATGGTCTAATAAAAGTGGCCCTATTACCATTATTCTCGCCATCATATTCGGACTCATTTTTGCTAAGTCTTTTTTTAAAAATGAAGGTTACAATAAGTATGTTATTAACGGATTGAATATTTTTCTTGTTCTGAATATTGTCTTGCTAACCATGATGCTACAAAATGGTGAAGTTTTTAATGTTTCCATTCGAATCATGTATAATTTCATAATCATTTTTTACCTATCGCTTTGTATGCTGGGCATTTATTACATGTTTAAAAAAGTACAAATAACCAGGTTTTATATCCCAGGATTTTTGCTTGCAACAGGTATTATTTCATTCATGACATTTCTAACCAATAACAAAGAACCTGAATTCATATTTACCAATAACCTTGTTATTTTTTTGTTATTGTTTAAATGTATTATTTTATTCCTAGCACTCATAGATCGTTTCAGAATATTTAAAAAAGAAAAGGAGCTAGCACAATTACAATTAATAAAAAAACTTGAAGAGGTTAATAAGCTCAAAGAAAATCTGAATGAGGAGCTGTCCACACAAATTGAGATTAAAACAAGGGAATTGGAAAAAAAACAAACAGAGTTGTATTGGTCAATTTTGACAGGAGAAGAGCGGGAAAGAAAAAGAATTGCCAAGGAACTACACGATGGATTAGGAGCTCAGCTATCTGCACTTAAACTGCACGTGCAGTCGGATGGGTGCGAGAAAATGCTCCTGACAGGTAAATCAAAAACACTTCACCATAATCTTATTAAACAAATTGATGAAGCATGTTTGGAAGTGCGTAACATTTCACATGACCTATTGCCCCCCGGATTAATCAATGCAGGAATTACGGAAAGTATCAATCGCTTCCTCCATAAAATAAAAGAGAATTCAAATATTGATTTAAAATTCATTCATCAAATTGAAAAGGAAACTTTGACGAAGGATTTAGAGGTACAGATTTTTAGAATTATTCAAGAACTAGTAAACAATATCATAAAACATTCGCATGCTCAATCAGCGGCCATTCAAATAATTCAAAATCACTCAAAAATACTAATCATTGCAGAAGATGATGGAATTGGATTTGATATGGAAACAAATCAAAATGGCTTAGGAATCAACAATATTAATAACAGAATAGCCTCATTAAATGGGAGTATTGTTATTAATTCATTAGAGAACAAAGGCACCACTGTCATAATTGAAATTACTTTACCAGAATGAATGAACCTAAGAAAATCCTAATTGCAGATGACCACAAAATATTCTTAGATGGTCTAAACTTAATTTTAAATGAAATCAATCATATAAAAATTGTTGCGCAAGCTTCAAATGGAAAGGAAGCGGTTGAAGCATTCAAAAATATTGAAATAGATATTGCCATAATTGACTTAAACATGAATGACTTTAGTGGCATAGATTTGATATCTGCCTTGAAATCTATTCAACCAAAATGTAAAATAATTGTATTATCTATGGTAGATGATTCATCTATAATTAAATCGCTATTGAACAACTACATTGATGCATATGTAATTAAATATGGTGGCAAACAGGAATTACTCGAGGCATTACATTCTATCGATCAAGGTATCCCATACATTTCACCATCAATAAACTTAAATCAATTAGAAACAGAAAAAAAACAATCCTTAAACAATGGAAATATTTGGATTGAAAAACTAACAAAAAGAGAGATTGAAATAATCAAACTTATCGCACTTCAGATGAATAGTTCACAAATTTCTGAAAAACTATTTCTAAGCTATTATACTGTAAAAACACATCGAAAGAATATTCTACAAAAACTTGAGTTAAAAAACACTGCAGGACTAATTGAATTCGCCAATAAGAATAATTTACTGTAAAAAAGTTCTTTTATGTGCTTTATGTGTTGTCGGGAGTTTCCGTGCTGTCGGGAGTTTCCTCCCGACAGCACAAATCAAACGTAATCCAAATAATGTTTAACTTCAATTTTATTTTGAATGCCTTTTTCATAAAACAAGGCACTGCTATAAAAATAATCTTCGATGTTAATGCTTAACTTCCAGTGCGGCTGTAGTGGATTGTTATGGATATAATTTAATTTTATTTCAAATAATTCTCTATTTTCTAAAAATACCTCATCAAATCTATCTTGCCATACCTTAAACACTTGACCATTCTGATTTATCCTAATTTTTCCTAATAATTCAATATCGGCTTTCTCAATTTCTTGTCTAACTTTTGTTGAAGTAAATTTTTTAAAATCCCTCATAAAGTCAATTCGTTTATTTGCTTCTTTGAAATAAATAATAAAATGAATATGGTTTGGCATTAATACATAAGCAAGAATATCTGAATCATGTTTTTTTGAGCAAAACACCAAGCTATCAGCAACAATTTCCATAGCTTGTCCTGCAATAAGCAAGTGATACCACTTATAACATGTGGTGGTTATAAAAAAAATATTTTTATCATTATAATGTTGCCTGTTTCTTAATCCCATTTTTATTTCAGATTATAGTGTCGGTAGAAAACTCCCGACAACACAGCTATTGTTAGGAAATAACTTATTTTTTACTATAAAATATTTTTGGGTAAATTGATTCACCTTGAATAATGGCATTCTCTTTATCATTTAATATAAAGGAAGTGTCACTTATCTCTTCTATGCAGGTTTTACCATAATCATTTTTGCCAATGGTAATAAGGTATAATTTGTTATTGGAATTCTGAATACTGTAGGTTCCTGTTAAAGGAACCGTATCCTTACCAATTGTTGTATAAGTTAAATCTGACTTTAATGTCATAACGATTGCATCTTTTGCACTTTGTTCATAAACCAATTTGTTGTCTGAAACGTTTAAATATTGGGCTTTAGTTGTGCCCCAAGTGCCATACAAAGCAGAGTAGTTAAAATTTGGGGCTTGAGTGGTTGTTGCGGTTTCTTTTTTACAAGAAAAGAAAAACACACATAAAAGGGTTTGGAGTAAGAAAATTTTTAAAGTTGTTTTCATTTTTTTATTTACAATTAATCTATTAATTCAAAATTAAATACCTTGAAAGAAAAAACAAAAAGTTCTTTTCTTGACATTCTATCAATTGAAAAAATGAGCATACTGAAGGACTAATTGAATTCGCCAATAAGAATGATTTACTCAAAAAAAGTTCTTTTATGTGATTAGGTATTTTCACCTAAAAATTATTTATCGGGAAGTAATTCTCGTCTACACCTTTATTTTGAAATTGAATCCATATCAACTTTTTTCAGGACGAGGCATTTTTTTCTTATTTATAAATGAACTGTTATTATCTAAAATTTGATGAGGTAACTTATGATTTTTTGCCAATTACTTTTGCTATTCTATTCATAGAATCATTACTTACATGGCATTTCTTCGCATATACTTTCCAATTATAAACAACAGCTTGCACTTGATCAATTATATTACTGGCATTTTTTATGTTGAAATAATTGGCTAATTCCAATAGGTGTTCTTTTGTTGGTTTGGCACTCTCACCGCTTACCATCGTGCTGTGCATGCCATGTCCTGAACTTGAAAATGTTAAGTCGTATGCTGGAGCAACTTTCCAATTTCCATTTTCATCCATTAAAAAGGAAATGTTTTTACTGTGGTCATCTCTATTGTGTGCAAAAACATTAAATGCCGCTAAACGCAATATTTTTTCATACGCACGAACATCACGTTCAAGTCTGAAAGCACAATCCATGATATTTCCATAGTCTAAATTGCTTAATCTGAAATCATCATGCATCATACCAGCAGCTGAATGCATGTGCAAACGATTATTACCTATTCTATCAAAACGTTTTGTGCCAAAATATACTTGACCAGATTTACCTTTAAAAAGTTTACTCTCACTCATTTCAATTCCCGCGTCTAGTGCCATTTGATAATAAGCATATTCAATATTTGAAATATCTGGCCTATCAGCAGATGAAGGAAATTTAATAAGCCAATGCTCATAATCAGGTGGCAACTCTTTTTTAGAGACCATTATTTGTTCTGTTTTAGGGTTGTAGCCCACTAATATTTTGGGTCGAGCTCCACCTGAAGATCCACCTAATATATACAATTCATCAAGAATTTCTGTAGCTGTTCCAGTAAGAATTTGATGTGCCGCTATGGCTATATCATCTAGTTCAAACTTAAATAGCTTATCTATTTTATAGGCTGATTCAGGTTTGTAAATTAATGCACCCACACCATTACTTCCCACAAAAGCCAATCGGTCAAGCATGGTTATATTACTCATATCAATTCCTTTTGCTGTTAATGCCCTATCTAATAATAATCTTCCCCAACCATCTGGCAAAGAATCAGCAAATACGCCAAATAATCCATCAAATGGAAAGGCATCTGCGCTATTTATTTCCTTATTGAGTTTTAATTTCAGTGGAGATATTTCAATTCCTTGACTGATAAAATCACTATAATATTTAAAATATATATCCCGCTTATCAATTACCAATTCACCTACCTCAATTTCAATTTTGTTGAATGTAATTGATACAATTAATTTTTTAATGGATTCCATTTTTAAATTTTGGTCCTTTCGCTAAACAACTTATCAATATCCTTTAATGTATTATTTGGGTTTAATATCAAATCAAAATCATGGATGCGATTTAGTATTTGAGATAACTTTACCAAAGATTCTAAGGCAATTTGCCCTGTAAGTTCAAATCGTTTAATGCTTCCTAAAGATACACCAGAACGTTTGGCCAATTCACTTTGAGTTAATCCTGCCTGCTTTCGCAGCACTTTGTGTTTTTGTGCCAATTCCTTTATCATTTCAATAGGAATTTTTTCTGTACCGAACTTTGTCATATTAGCCAATATATGATACGAAAATATGGTATTATAGCTAAAATAGCTAATATTTTGGCTATTTAATATCCGCTTTAATGGTTAATTTTATCAATACCTTAAATAATTGGGGTATTGTTTGACGGCATGCCTATTGAAAAACTATTCCTTTTCCTAAATTCTTTGGGCAAATTCGTGTACTATCATTTTCAATTTTTACCTTTAAATGTTTGATCACTTTTGTTTGATGAATAATACAGGTATAATCTAATATTTTATAACTTCCAATCCCACTCATTATATTGGCTAAGCAATCATAAAATATAATGCATTTAGTGTATTATAGGCAGACCTATTTAATCGATTCTTTTAACTTTTATCTTGTCAGGTATTTTCACCTAACAATTATCTATCAGGAAGTAATTCCCGCCTAAACCTTACCTGCTAATTATATGGTTGGAGATGCTAAGCAAAACAACAACCATAGGCAATGCTGCTATTTTTCATATTGTTTAGATTTTTTATTGACAAAAGCTCCCGCCATCATTCTCAATACAACCTGTTCGGGTATTAACTGTTATATTAATTACCCCATCAGGGTTAGATAATGATTCTCCTCTTACTCTTCCTAATGTTGGAGAGATAACAGAGAAAGAAATATTGAAATACCTATTAACCCCATCTATATCTATGGATGAAGGATTAATCTCTATGCCTATGTTGGTTCCATGAAATATTTTACCTGACAAGTAAGCTATCAAAGAAGATTCATCACCCAACAATACCTGTTCTTCTTGTTTTGGTTGTTCATTCTCATTCTCAATAGCGGTATTTACTTTACTCGCTTCATCTAAGTAATTAGCATATTCAATTGCTGCTATAGAATCTTGGATTCTTGTTGCAGTATCAATGGAATCTTGTATTCTAATCGCTTCCGCTTTCTTTTTTTCTTCCATTGAAGGACCACAAGCTAGTAAGAAAGTCATACCTGTAAAGGTTAAAAAATGGAGTTGTAATTTGTGTTTCATAAGCCAAGGGTTTTAATGATAATAATTAAAACAATAAATGATTATTTCTTACTGCATTCCGCTCGAACTTTCCCAACAAAATCTAAGAAATCTGATGGTGTTTGACCTGCTTGCATTTTGACCTCAATTGCTGAAAATTCCTCGTATGTGTATTTTTTTTGAATTTTATCAAGTAAGCAAGAACAAATTTCTTGATTCCCACCTGAAGTCATTTGACAGGAATTCATAAAGTTCTGTGTTACGTCTGCTGGATAATCCTGCTTTGTATTACAAGCAAATATGGTAATTACAAAAGTTAATAAAAGTAATGTGTTTCTCATTTTGTTCTTTATTTAAAATTATTAATTATATCTCCAAAAAGTCTGGATCCATTGAAATCAATTTAATTGTTTTAAAATTATTTTGATTGTACAGACAAGAAAAGCTTCAAACAATCAACCTGTCGCTTAGCTCTATTGAACATGTATTAATGATTATATATTTTACTTTCATAGAATGTATTATTAGTTTTCAGTCAACTACATGATTCAAGTGCTTTTATTGATTGAGGTATTTTGTAAGGTTTTTTATTTCTTATCTAGTGTTAACCTACAAATAAAACAAAAATTATCATTATTTATATTTTTATCAAAAAAAAATCATATATATCTTATAGATACATATTATTAGCGTAACGCTGTGTAAGCATATTGGCTTAGGTTTTGAGTTAGCTAGAATTATTCTAGGAATTAAGAAGGAGGAATTAGCTGAAACGATACATACATCGTGCACGCTTGTTTCCATTATTGAACAAACAGGCAAGGCCAATCACTATTTCTTAAAAACCCGCTCTATACTGTGAGTTAGCATAGCGCACTGAGGATTGATAATGAATTGAAGTGGCTCCAACACTGGTTTTCGATAACTTACATTCAATATTGTTTTAGTAAGTTTAAAACTCCTTTTTCATTTTTTAATCCTAAGTCCCGCATTTGCTTTGGCTTCGCGCAGACTATGGATAGAGGTGGGCTTGGGTACAAATTGCTTACTATTTAGGTCTTAAAAACTTAAATACCAAGTATTTGAAAGAAACTAGGGCGTATGTAAAATATTATACCACTTACTTTGGGTGAACTATATGGCCTCATAGTTCAAATGATAGAATAGATGTTACCCGTCCCTTCAATTCATAATGATTGTAAATAATTGATTATCAAATTTTTATTTGGAATAAAATCTAACATAAAAAATAATTATCGCTTTGATACTATATTTATCTAAAATAAAGTATGTTTGACCCCGAAACGCTTAATTTTAATATAATATTTAATATGCATATCGGCTTACACATTAAATTAGCTAGAATTGTTAAAGGATTTAAACAACAGGATCTAGCTGAAAGGATAAATAAAACACGCCCGCTCATATCCTGTATTGAACAAACGGGCAAAGTAAACCACAATACTTTAAAGAAAATATGTGGGGTATTGGAAATTGATATCAATGAATTAGAATCTTCGGTGGACGCTGAAAACCAAAAAGAAATGGGTTATCATCGTAAAAACTTAAGCAATCTTAATTCAAGGTTAAAGGAAATGGAAGAAGAAAATAAAAACTTAAGGTCACTTCTTTCGGCACAAGCAGAATTAATAAAAAACCAAAAAGATTTCATCAAAAGAATAAAGTAATATGGCCTAAGTTCCAATTTTATGGCTAATCACTTTAACCAAACATTATCATTGTAACTTTATCTCATTTGACCATAAGTATTTATTTGCAAATTAGGTTGTAGCTGCAAGGTATATTTTTTGCATTCTTGGGTGCAAATTGATTACTTTTGGCGGCTATTACATGCAAAAATGCAAGTATTTGAAAAGAAGTAAGGATTACTAAAATTGATATTCCACTCATTTTCAATATGCTGTATGGTCTCGTAGTTCAATGGATAGAATAGATGTTTCCTAAACATTTGATACAGGTTCGATTCCTGTCGAGACTACTATTATTAATTAGAGTACATGTATTTTGTTTACATACTTTATTCTAAAGCTTTTGACAAATACTATGTAGGTCATACTAGTTCTTTAGAGCGAAGAATTAAAGAACATAATCAAGGGTGTAATAAGTCAACTAAACCTTACATTCCTTGGGAATTATTGGGTTCAGTTACCAAAAATGAAAAAGCTGATGCCTATCAACTTGAGCTAAAACTTAAGAATCTTTCCAAAGTCAGAAAATTAGATTTCATAAAAAAATATTGTAAATAACTTTCATGAGTTGGTGTTTTCGCTGACGTGGCAAAGCCAGTCAGGATTCGATTCCTGTCGAGACTACAAATAAATTGCATGGTTGCCCTTCATTCATGAGTCTTAAGGACTTTTTTGTTTTTAGATACTGAAATTTCATTGGTTCCTGACCATACTTAGATTTAGCAAAGCGCTCTATGGATTTGCCTGCGGTTGGTGTTATCACGTGATAACACCAACCATAGTCAAAATACAGGTTAAACTCATGTTGATGCTACCATCTTTATAATTCTTCAAAAGCAACTATTTCAGTAGGATTAAAATTATGGATGTCATAATTTTATCCTTTAATTCGCAGTTATGTCTGAACGCATCAAAACCCTCAAAGAATTTTATCCTTACTATTTATCAGAGCATAAAAATGGTACCAGTAGATTGCTGCATTTTATTGGCACTACCCTATTTTTTATTTTTTTGATGGGAGCTTTTCTGTTTCACAATATGTGGTTTATTGCTGCTTGCCCCTTAGCAGGATATGGCTTTGCATGGCTAGGGCACTTCTTTTTTGAGAAAAACAAACCCGCTACATTCAAATACCCTTTGTTTAGTTTGGCCTCTGATTTCATTCTATATTTTGAGATATTAAACGGAAAGGAAAAAATCTTTAACAATTAAATCATTTATGGGCGAATGTTGATTCGCCCCTACGAATGCAAAACGGTATATGTTATTGATGCCGTTGCGGTGTCTCCGACTTACTACATTTATATGTGGAGATGTAGCTTGCTAGGTCTTTACCTTTTGGTTTTGGATTTTTTTGCAGCAGGTTTGCCTTGTTTAGTTAAAGATGCTTTCAATTCATTTATATCGTTCAACATACTTTGAATTACCTTCATCATTTCTTCAATATCGCTTTTGGTGGCAAAGCCATATTGTAATTTTGGATCTTCGGCTTTGCTAACAGCTTTGGAGTCTTTGAAGAATTCGGTAATGTCTACTTCCAACACTTTGGCTACTTGAAGCAAGCGAGCTAATGGAACATTGGTTGTGCCATTTTCTATTTTAGAAAAAGCACCTTTGGTAATTCCTAACTCTTCAGCCACATTTTCTTGGCTCAATTCTTTGCCTTGTCGAATTCTTCTAATCTGTTTGCCTACTTGTATTTGATTCACAGTTACAAATTTCTTATTGATTCTTAAAGTTTTAGGATACCATTAATAATTAAAATACTCTTAATAGGAGTATTAGTTTCCTATTAAGATATTTTGTGTTTAATTGCGATTTAAAGTCCACCAAAATAAGAATTGCCAACTTTACACTGGATAGGGAAAGAAAAAATAGTAAATCATCATCAAGATGTACCCTTCCGTGTGCTTGAACATCAATATGGATTTACAGGAAATGGCAAACAAAAAGAAGAAACCAATAGCGGAAACCTAATTATTCATGGAGATAATTTAGAGGCAATAAAAGCCTTACTTCCAAAGTATGAAGGCAAGATTGATGTTATATGTATTGATCCACCTTATAATACAGGTAATGAGAACTGGGTATATAATGACAATGTAAATCATCCGAAAATAAAAAAATGGCTTGGACAGGTTGTAGGTCGGGAAAGTGAAGACTTAAGCCGTCATGATAAGTGGCTTTGTATGATGTATCCTCGTTTGAAATTACTTCACAAGTTGCTTTCTGATGATGGAGCAATTTTTATATCAATTGATGATAATGAACAAGCGAATTTAAAACTAACTTGTGATGAGATTTTTGGTTCAAAACAATTTATAGGTCAATGGAATTGGTATAAATCTGCTACTCCTCCAAATTTATCGCACAAAATAAAAAAAAATATAGAATATATATTATGCTATTCAAAAACAGCAAACAATAATAGATTTTATGGGATACAAAAAGTGAGTAAAAGTGATGACCCGCTTACAAAACCTCAAAACACATTCAAAGAATTGCTTTTCAAAAAAGGTACAATAAAAATAAATTTAGAAAATCAAACATTTCAAAAAGGTATTTATGGTACAGCCAAGTTTCCTAATGAGTTAATGGATGATTTAATTATTGAAAATGGTACAAATAAAAATAATGTTCGCTTTAAAAATAGATTTATATGGGTTCAAGATAAACTAAATGAAGAAATAAGTAAAAAAACAATTATAAAAATAAGTAGCAAATCTCTTGTTCTTGCTTACAAAAAACAAGAATATTCAAAAGAAGCTCCACCAAATTTGATTGATTTTTCAGTTGGTGTTGACACTACTGAAAATGCTGGTCGAATTTTGAATGAAATATTCAAAGAGAAAAAATTTGATTTTCCGAAACCTCCTTCATTACTTGAATATATTATCAGTTTTTTAAGTAAAAACAATTCAACAATACTTGATTCCTTTTCAGGTTCAGGTACAACAGCTCATGCAGTTCTAAATCTTAATAAAGAAGATGGAGGTAACCGTAAATTCATCTTAATTGAAATGGAAGATTATGCAGAAACAATTACAGCTGAAAGGGTAAAAAGAGTAATAAATGGATTTGGTGAAAAAGCAGGTACAGGTGGTAGTTTTGATTACTACGAACTTGGTAAACCACTTTTCAAAAAGAACGGCTACTTAAATGAAGCTTTAGAGGAAAATGAAATACGTAATTATATCTACTATACTGAAACTAAACTTCCCATATCTAAAGTAAGGGACAGTAAAAACTGGTATTTATTAGATAACTTTAACGAAACAAGTTATTACTTCTATTACGAAAAAGATAAACTTACTACTCTTGATTTAGAGAGTTTGAGTATCGTAAAAATTAAAGCAGAACAATACATCATATATGCTGACAACTGCCTATTAGATAAAGAGTATCTGCAAAAATACAATATCATTTTCAAGAAAATTCCAAGAGATATTAAACGATTTTAAGTAATGGAATTAAAGCCATATCAACAAACTGTCATTAATGAATTAGCTGAATTTATAAACTGCTTAGAACAAACAGAACATATAAATACGGCCTATGAGAAATACTGGAATAGCAAAGGAGTATCACTTTATAACTTAGATGGAAATAACTTTATAAAGCCTTATGATAATTCTATTAAAGGCGTACCTAGGGTAACTGTTAAAGTCCCTACAGCAGGAGGTAAAACCTTTATAGCTTGCAATGCTTTAAAAACAATATTTGATAGTTTTCCAATAGATAAAGCTAAAGTAGTAGTATGGCTAGTACCCTCAGATACTATATTACAACAAACAGTTAGAAATTTGAGTGATACATCACATCCATATCGCTCAAAAATAGATAGCCATTTTGGGAGTGCCGTAAAGGTTTATGAGAAAGAGTCGCTATTGCAAGGTGCAAGTTTCGGTCCCACTGAAATTAAAGAACAACTTAGCATATTAGTATTAAGTGTATCGTCATTTTCGGCAAATAATAAAGATACACGAAAAGCCTTTCAAGAAAATGGAAATTTGCAACAATTTCCTCAAACATTTCTCCAGCCAGAAAAGCTTCTACCTAATGTTGACGAAACAGCATTAATGCAAGTCATCAATCAGCTAAATCCAGTTGTAATTGTAGATGAAAGCCACAATGTAGAAAGTGGTTTGCGAATAGAAATGCTAAACAATATTAACCCGTCTTTTGTATTTGATTTAACTGCAACTCCTAGAGACAAAAGTAATATCATAAGTTTTGTTGATGCCATTCATCTTAAAAAATGCAATATGGTAAAGTTGCCAGTTATTGTTTACAATCATCAAGATACAAATGAAGTAATAAGTGGTGCGATTAACTTACAAAAAACATTAGAGTCAAAAGCGATTATTGAAGAGAAAAATGGAGGAAAATATATTAGACCTATTGTACTTTTTCAAGCACAGCCCAAGAACAATGACGACAACATTACTTTCGAGAAAATTAAAGAATACTTGACTGCTTCGGGAATACCAGAAGAGCAAGTTAAAATCAAAACTTCTGGTAAGGATGAAATATCAAAAGAAGACTTGATGAGTAGGGATTGTAAAGTGCGATATATTATTACAGTAAATGCTTTAAAAGAAGGCTGGGACTGCCCGTTTGCTTATATATTGGCTTCACTTGCAAATAAATCATCTGCGGTTGATGTGGAACAAATTTTAGGTCGTATTTTAAGACAACCTTATGTTATAAAACATCAACAGGATTTGTTGAATTTCTCTTATGTACTTACATCATCAAATAATTTCATTGCTACACTTGACAAGATAATAGAAGGTCTAAATAAATCAGGATTTAGCGAAAAGGATTATCGTACCAAGGATTCTATGATTGAAGAAGAGACTAATGTACAAACACCAAAATCCGAATCTTTTGAGGACTTATTTAGTCAGAAAAAAACAGCAGAAATAAATACTGAAACAAAAGAAATTATTGAACAAATAAATCCAAAATTGGTAAAAGAAATATCCGTTTCAGATAAGGCTCACAATCAATTAAACGAAATAATCAATCTTGCTAAACAGACTAATGAAAATTTTGAAAAAACCATAGCAAAATTAAATCAAGAAGATATTATACCAAATGAGTTGGCTAATACAATGAAATCATACCAAATAAAAGAAATATTTAAAGATGAAGTGAAAGACTTGTCAATACCTGCTTTTTTTATAAAAGTAAATCAAGGGTCAATCTTTAATGATGAGGGGTCTTTACAATTATTGAGTAAAAATCTATTGTTAAAAGACTTTGCACTCAGTCAACAAGATACAGTTATTGATTTTACTCAAACATCATCAGAGATGTATAGCATCGATTTGGCAGAAACCAAGAAAGATGAATTTGTACCTGAATACAAAAAGGAAAATAATATTGTTAAAGAAGCATTTGTGAAATACATTTCAGCACTTCAGCCAGAAGCTAAAATAAATCAACTTGCTTCAAGAATATTGAAGCTAATTAAAAAAGTGGATGCCATTCCAGAACCAGAATTGACTAAATATATAACTCATGTTCTTCATAATCTTGATAGTGATAAGCTTACAGAACTATCGCATAATGAAATGTTTTATGCCATCAAAATAAAAAAGAAAATAGAGCAATTATCAGATATATATGCTGAAAAAAGATTCAGCAATTTGCTTGACAAAGGAGTTATTATTTGTCAATCGCACTTTAAGTTTCCTAAGAAAATAAGCCCCATAAATACAATAAAAGGAATTACCAAAAACCTATATGAACAAGAGGGTGAAATGAATGACTTTGAGAAAAAAGTAATTAATGAAATTGCCAATTTGGATAGCGTTGTATTTTGGCACAGGAATTTGGAAAGAGGTAAGGGATTTTTATTAAACGGTTTCATCAATCATTATCCTGATTTTATTATTAAAACCAAAAACGGCAAAATAGTATTACTAGAAACTAAAGGAGAACACTTAGACGGCACTGAAAGCCAAAAGAAAATAAGGTTAGGGGAAAAATGGGCAAGCAAAGCAGGCGATCAGTTTAGATATTTTATGGTTTTCAATGCTGCAAAATTAGATGGAGCAAAATCTGTTTCTGAGTTGATAGATATTTTGAATGAAATGAAATAATACTCTACACAGCTATTTAATTTAAACGTCTACATGGCAAACAAAAATGTATCAAATGATTTTGTGCTACCCAAATGATATTCCCCTCCTTGGAGGGGTTAGGGGTGGGTCTAGAAAGTTCTATTATCAATTTTATTTTCAATCCAAGATTCAATCTCAAAAAGCACATTCAAAATATCATATTTAATCTGCTTATCAGAAAACCTTAAGAATTCCACTCCGTATTGTTCTATTTCAGTTTGTCTTATCACATCCGCTTTATAGGCCTCTTCATGATTATGACTATCCCCATCTATTTCAATTACCAGTCTTAATTCCTTACAGTAAAAATCAACGATATAATTGAGAATAGGCTTTTGTCTATCAAAATCGTAGCCTAGCATTTTCTTTTGATGAAGGTATTTCCATAATATCACTTCACTGAGTGTGGCATTTTGACGCAATCGTTTTGCAATAATTTTTAAATTTGAGTTATATGGAATAATTTTTCTCATGGCTAAATAAGTATTTACCCACCCCTATGCTCCGCTGAAAAGCAGCAGGGGAATATCAATGAGGTAAATTTATATTTTTTAGTTCAATTCAATTATTATTGAGGTATTCACTTTTTGCAACTTTTATATTTACCCACCCCTAACCCCTCCAAGGAGGGGAATATCAAACCGGTAATTTAATTTTCGTATTATTTGAATCACACTTTATAAGCGTCTGACGCCTTTCTTGCCAAACTCCTACCCACAATTGTCTGACGCTAGTGGAGGCCCAATTCTTTTTTCAAGAATCTTCCGGTATGACTTCTAGGCTCTTTGCAAATTTCTTCAGGTGTACCTACACATAACACTTCACCCCCATACTTACCACCTTCTGAACCGATGTCAATGATATAATCTGCAACCTTTACCATGTCCAAATTATGCTCTATCACAAGAACGCTATTGCCTTTATCAACCAACTTTTGCAATACACCTAACAATACCCGCACATCTTCAAAATGCAAACCTGTGGTAGGTTCATCAAGAATATAAAAAGTATTACCTGTATCACGTTTACTTAACTCAGTAGCCAACTTCACACGTTGTGCTTCTCCCCCACTCAAAGTAGTACTTTGTTGTCCGAGGGTGATATAACCCAAACCCACGTCTCTCAAAGCTTCTATCTTACGGTTAATAAATGGAATATGTTCAAAGAAAGGAACTGCTTCCTCAATACTCATATTCAACACATCGTTGATGCTTTTGCCTTTGTAGCGCACTTCTAAAGTTTCTCTGTTGTATCTTCTGCCATCACAGGTTTCGCACTTAACATACACATCAGGTAAAAAATTCATTTCTATGCTTCGCATACCTGCGCCTTGGCAAGTTTCGCATCTACCACCTTTAACATTAAATGAAAACCTGCCCGGCTTGTAGCCTCTAATTTTAGATTCAGGCAAACTGGCAAAGAGATTTCTGATATCGCCAAATACTTCTACATAAGTTGCAGGGTTGCTCCTAGGTGTGCGACCTATTGGGCTTTGGTCAATTTCAATCACTTTATCAATATGCTCTATGCCTTTAAACTCTTTATAAGCAAGAGGCTTTTGATGTGAGCCATAAAAATGCTGACGTAATATAGGGTATAGCGTTTCGTTTATAAGCGTTGATTTTCCGCTACCACTCACACCCGTTACACAAATAAATTTACCCAGTGGAAACTCCACCGTGATGTTCTTTAAATTGTTTCCAGTAGCGCCTTTTAATATCAGTTTTTTGCCATTGCCTTTTCTTCTAATTTTCGGCACTTCAATTTCTTTCTTACCATTCAGGTATTGTGCAGTAATGGAATTTGATTTCATCAATTCTTCCAAGGTGCCTTGTGCAGCGATATGTCCGCCATGCACACCTGCCCCATAACCAATATCAAGGATAAAATCACTTTCGGTAATCATGTCCTTGTCGTGTTCCACCACTATCACACTGTTGCCCACATCACGCAACTCTTTCAATGAGTTTATCAATCTGTTATTATCTCGTTGATGAAGACCAATGCTAGGCTCATCAAGGATATACAACACCCCCACCAATTGCGAGCCTATTTGTGTAGCCAATCGAATGCGCTGCGCTTCTCCCCCACTCAAGGTTCTAGCAGGTGAGTTGAGCGTTAAGTAATCTATTCCAACACCCACCAAAAATTTAATGCGTGTGCGGATTTCTTTTAATATTTCAGTAGCAATCAACAATTGCTTTTTATCCAATAAGCTTTCAACATCTTCAAACCAAGTTCCAAGAGCAGCAATCTCCATTTGCGCCAAATCAGCAATGTTATTATTGCCAATTCTATAATGCAAACTTTCTTTCTTTAACCTCCCACCATTGCACTCGGGGCAGGTGTCGATGCTCATAAACTCTTCGGCCCAACGGGCTACAGAATCGGCACTTTTCTCATGGTAATGCCTTGAAATAAAAGGAATCAAACCCTCCCATTTGCTGTTATAATTTTGGGTATAGCCACTTGCATATTCATACGGAATGGTAAGCGGTTCATCACTGCCATGCAATATCACATCCAAAGCTTCGCGACTTAATTTTTCGATAGGGTCGGCAAAACTGAATTTGTATTTTTTAGCAATCTCTCTCAATTGCAGGAAAGTCCAGTTTTCGCGGGCTTCTCCGAGAGGGGCAATGGCACCTTTGTTGATGCTTAATTTCTTATCAGGAATGATATTGAACTCTTCAATACTGTTTATCACACCCAAACCATCACATTTGGGACAAGCACCATAAGGAGAGTTGAACGAAAAAGTATTGGGTTGGGCTTCATCATAACTGATGCCACTTTTGGGATCCATCAAAAACTTACTAAAGTGATAAGCTTTGTTTAAGTCATTATCCACCAATACCAGGGTGCCTTTACCCATTTTAAGGGCACTTTTCACACTCTCGCCAATGCGGAAACGAGCGTCCTTTTTAGGTTCAATCCTATCTATCAATACTTCAATATCGTGAATCTTGTAGCGATCGGCTTGCATCTTGGGGGCAATATCCACCACTTCAGCATCAAGCCTCACTTTGGTATAACCTTGCTTGCGTATTTGCTCAAATAGCTCGCGGTAGTGGCCTTTTCGACCTTTTACCAATGGAGCCAGGATACTTATTTTCTTGTTCTCAAATTGGGTGATGATGTTCGATACTATTTGCTCTTCCGTCATCTTCACCATCTTTTCGCCACTCTCGTAACTATAGGCATCAGCAGCACGGGCAAAAAGCAAACGCAAAAAATCGTATATCTCGGTAATGGTGCCCACTGTAGAGCGTGGGTTTTTGTTTACCGTTTTTTGTTCAATAGAAATAACGGGTGAAAGCCCATTTATTTTGTCAACATCAGGGCGTTCCATATTGCCAATAAATTGGCGGGCATAGGCACTAAAGCTTTCCATATACCTGCGCTGCCCTTCGGCAAAAATGGTATCAAAAGCCAAAGAAGATTTGCCACTTCCGCTGAGTCCTGTGATGCATACCAACTTGTTGCGAGGGATATTAACATCAATGTTTTTTAAGTTGTGCTCACGTGCACCCAATATCTCAATATACTCATCTTCAAGGGCAGATTTGGCTATTTTATCTTCTATTATTTTTGATTCGCTCATTGGTACATTCAACCCCAAAAACAGGGCTTTGTTTTATCTTTACAATAATGCAAAAATTAATCGGTCTTTGGATGAGTGGTGATGAATATTAATGAAGAATTGGCATAATACAACCCACTACATTGGATTTAGCAAAGTGCTCTAGGAATTGGTAATGAATTTTGGCTTCAGACTCTAAAGATAGCTTGGGTAATTTATTTTTTACTTTTCGTATATCTTTTTTGCGGATGCCTTCTAGCATTGATAAAACGATAAATTACAATATGCTTTCCATCAATTTCAAATAATACTAAATAGGGAAAACGATTGAGCATTGCTTGTCTAAAATTTTTGTACTTTTTCTCATAGCCTTCTGGATTTACATGTATTTTTGTTAAGGCTGATTCAAATTCATCTACAAGGGCTACACCTAAAGAAAGTTGCAGTTCTTCATAGTACAACGCTGATTCATTTAACTCTTTATATACTTCATCTAAAATGATTAGACTGTATTTCATGCAGAAAGGTTTTTCATTACTTTTTTACGCACTTCACTCATTGTAAATGTTTTTGCTTCACCACTTTTGTACAATGCCTTTCTTTCGTCCAATATTTGTTTATTATCTATGCTTAATTCATAGTCAAATTTCTCACTTCTGGTATTAATGATAGTGTAGAGTGCTTCCAAAAATGACTTATCATTGATATCATTTAATGCTCTGGCTATTTCATTTTTTAATATATCAGTTGTCATATTTTTTTTCTCAAATTTAAGCTTTTTTCATTTTACCGCAATAGAGATGTATTGTATAGTGAGTTTTTTTTGTGATGTCAGGTGTTTTTGTGATGTCAGGTGTTTCCACCTGACATTTGTATTTATCCGTGGTTGGTGTCCTCCCAATCCACTTTCTTATTTCAAATAAAATCATTAAAGTGAATAACAAAGTCAAACTCTGAATCTAAACAAACATATTACTTAGCCGATGAAAATTGATATTCTTCTGGCAAAGATACTAGCTTCCATTTTACTTGCACTGGGTTATTATGAATATAATTCAATTTTTTAATAGTAATTTCTTTACTTTTTATTTTAATTGTTCTTGCTCTTCTTTCCCAGAAATGATAAGCCCTGTCGTTTTGGGTTGAAATGTAGTTTTTCAATAATTCACTATTTTTTGATAGAAGGTATTTTTTGAACGCATGTCCAGTAAACTTGCCTGCGTTCAGGGTTTATCACCAACCGCTCTTAATATGGTTGGTGCCGCTGCGCTAAACACCTACCATAGGCAAATTTTTTAAACCAAATTTCTCTAACCCAATCCTCTTTCCTAAATATTGTCGTAGCTTCATTGCCTAGTTTTCATTTAATTTGAAATCATTTTGTTTATAGCCTATACCCATGACGGATTACCAAGTATTTAAAATCAACTGCCCTTCTAGCATGTCAGAAATAGTGATAGCCGAGTTGGCAGATATTGGCTTTGAGGGATTTATTGAAAACGAAGAAGGCTTTGAGGCTTATTTGGTAAAAGATACTTTTGATGCAGAACTATTTTATGGCCTTTGCCAAAAATATGGCATCGACAAAGACATGGTTACAGAGCAAAACATCCCTGCTCAAAACTGGAATGCCATCTGGGAAGCGGATTTTGAACCCATTATCATCAATGATGACATAGTGGTGAAGGCACCCTTTCACAGTTTAAGCAAAACCTATAAACATGAAATAACCATACAGCCCAAGAATACATTTGGTACGGGCCATCACGAAACCACGCAATTGGTTTTGGGTCTGATGCAATCCATCGATTTTAAAGATAGAGATGTGTTTGATTATGGCTGTGGTACAGGGGTTTTAGGCTTTTTTGCTGCGCAATTGGGGGCAAAACAAATAATGGCCATAGATATTGATGATTGGTCGGCAGACAATGTGCTAGAAAATGCCAAACTCAACCATATTGACAATTTGCATTTTGAACAAGGCACCCTTGACCAAATAGATTTGTCAAAAAAGTATGATGTCATTCTAGCCAATATCAATAAAAATATCCTGGTAAGTAGTTTTGAAAAGCTTGCTTATATTTCTAAAACAGGCACCTGTATGCTTATAAGTGGTTTTTATGAGTCTGATTTACAAGATTTGATTGTAGAAGCAAAAAAGCATCACTTTACTTTTAACACTCACCAAACCAAGAATACTTGGTGTGCTGCGGTTTTCAGTAAATAGCTAATTGTAAATTTTTCTTATCTTACCTGTATAAATTTGAAGATTGGTCCCAAACTTGCGTTTCTATATTATTAAATACTACATTTGTAAACTAAAATTTAAAACCCAAAAAATGAAAAAAACAATCAAAACATTATTATTTTTATTCGTAGCCAGCTCATTGGTAATGGTATCATGTAAAAAAGACGATACCACAACAGGAACAACAACTGTTCCTAATGGTCCAGTTATTACTTTAAAAGACAGTTTTGCAACCGGTGACTATGATTTAAAAACCCAAAATTCAATATTAAATGTAAACGTAACTGCTCAATCGGGAACCATCCTTGTAACCAACAAAATCGAAAGACAAGTTAATTCAACTGCAGCCACTACTTTATCAAGCGGCAATGTAATGGCTACGCAAATCAACGGATTTTCATTGTCTACACCTGTTTCAAGTTTGCTAACTGGTGTTACCCTTGTCGCTGGCGATAAAGTTACTTTTACTTATTCAGTAACAGATAGCAAAGCACAAACAACCAAAACTTCAATTACTTATACTGCTGTTCAAAATAATTCAATTGCTACATCTAATTTAATTGAATTAGGTGCACAAACTAATACAACGGTTGAGTATAAATTTTTAGGTATTGCTGATAATTTTACGGCATATACTTCAGGTGCTAACGGCACAGCAAAAGCCAATTCAGCAAAAGTTGATTTTGTTTACTATTATGGTGCTACTGAATTAAATTCATTTGCAGCGCCTGCTAATGTTGATGGTGCGCAAGTAATTTGGGGTAACGAAATTGGTGGATGGGCTACAAAAAATGCTACCCAATTTAAAACCACTTCAATTACAAAAGTTCAATTCTTGAATTATAAAGATAATTTGAAAACCAATGTACTTATCAATACAGTTGATTTCTCTGCTGGTGCTGTTGATAAAATAACTGCTATCAAGCAAGATGATGTAGTTGCATTTAAAACGGCTTCAGGCACTCAAGGTTTAATTTATTTTTCAGCTGTAGCTGCTGATAATACTGGTTCAACCAAAGTATACCTAATGTACTAAATCAATTCGTATTTATATCGAAACGCTGCTTTATTGCTAAAGCAGCGTTTTTTTATGCAGGTTTGTGTGTTATTAACTATTTTTTTGCTCTTAGCTAAAGCGTATATTTTTGCCTCATGTCACCTTACATAATCCTTTCATCAGTAGTAGGATATTTTGCCTTGTTACTTTTAATTGCGTGGTACACCAGTCGTAATGCCAGCTCTGACTCTTATTTTATAGGCAACAAACAATCGCCTTGGTATATTGTAGCTTTTGGCCTTATTGGAGATTCACTATCAGGCGTTACCTTCATTTCGGTGCCTGGTGCAGTGGGCACGAATCAGTTTAGTTATATGCAAATGGTTCTTGGTTATGTGATAGGCTATTTGGTTATTTCACAGTTTTTATTGCCTCTATATTATCGACTGAATCTAACCTCAATCTATGGCTATTTGCAACAACGTTTTGGTACCTCTTCCCAAAAAAGTGGCTCTTTCTTTTTCCTTGTATCACGTCTGGTAGGTGCTGCTTTTAGGCTCTACATAGCTTTAATTGTATTGGATGTATATTTCTTTTCTTCATTTCACATACCCTTTGCCCTTTCAGCAGCCATAGTGATTGCCTTAATTTTGTTGTACACATATAAAGGTGGTATAAAAACCCTTGTGTGGACAGATACACTGCAATCGGGTTTTCTATTATTGGGTGTAATTTTTTCTATTTACTTTGTTTGTAAAGAGCTTCACTTAAATCTAGCTGAAACTTTTGTTGCAGTTAAACAAAGTCCATATAGCCAAGTATTTTTCTTTGATGATTGGATGAGTAAAAATCACTTTATAAAACAGTTTATGGGTGGAATGTTTATTGCCATTGTTATGACAGGACTTGATCAAAACATGATGCAAAAGAATTTGAGTTGTAGAAGTCTTGGTGATGCGCAGAAGAATATCCGTTGGTTTAGTGTGGTGGTGGTTTTTATCAATTTGCTTTTTGTTTCGTTGGGTGCCTTGCTCTATTTGTATGCCCAACAAAATGGTCTTGATATACCAGCTAAAACAGATCAGCTTTTTCCTAGCATTGCACTTAACAATGTGGGAGGCGTAGGTGCTATTGTTTTTATTTTAGGTATTACTGCTGCCACCTTTAGCAGTGCAGATAGCGTTTTAACTACCCTTACCACTTCTTTTTGCATTGATTTTTTAGGTTATGATGAGAAGCACGAGACGGCAATTTTAAAAAGAAAGAGGCAATTGATACATATAGGTTTTGCAATATTGCTTTTGTTATTGATTGTGCTTTTTAAAGAACTTAACAATGATGCTGTTATAAATCAAGTATTCAAATTTGCAGGTTACACTTATGGACCTCTTTTAGGAATGTTTGCTTTTGGCTTGTTCAGCAAGCGCTTCGTCATGGATAAATGGGTACCCTTTATTTGCTTGGTATCACCCATTGTTTGTTATGTATTGGACGCCAACTCTAAACAATGGCTTGGCGGTTATCAATTTGGCAATGAACTACTCATAGCCAATGGGCTCATAACCTTTGTAGGGTTAATGATAATCTCTAAAAACCGTAACCTCCAGATAGTCTAATTTTAAAAAAACAGTCTATCTTCATTGAGTTTATTTTGGGGGATCTAACCGGAGCTTTCTCATACCTAATTTTACTCTCAAATAGGACCATTTTGCTTGCATATAGTTAGAGTTAGCAAACAGAAAATTTGACCTTTACCAGGGGAGTAGTATATTTCATTTTACATATTTGCCTAATCTGTTATGAATAAGGCTTTCAACTCTGTAGCTTCATCAGGTTTCATTTTACCTGCTAAAACGAGTCTTAATTGCCTTCTTCTAAGTGCCCCTTCAAATCGTTTTTGCTCGTCTTCTGTATCGGGTTGTAATTGCGGAACCATCAATGGTGATCCATTTCTATCCAAAGCTACAAAAGTGTAATAAGCTTCGTTTGATTTGAATTTTTCTCCACTTGGTATATTTTCAGCATGCACCACGATATGAATTTCCATGGATGTATTAAAAGCTCTCGAAACCTTTGCCTCTAAAGTAACAACATCACCTAGTCTAATGCATTTACCAAAACTAACACTATCAACCGATGCCGTTACTACTGTCTTTCCGCTGTGTTTTTGAGCTGCAATGGCAGCTACTATATCCATCCAATGCAGCAGCCTCCCGCCCATTAAATTATTTAAAGTGTTGGTATCATTAGGTAGCACTAATTCATTCATGATGGTGTGCGAATCCATTGGTTTTTTTACGATTGTCATAATAATAAAATTAAATAGCCCACTTTAGAGGCGGGCTATTATAAATAAGGTTTGATTTTAAAAATAGTTTTATTCTACGGTAACCGATTTGGCAAGGTTTCTTGGTTGATCCACATTACACTCACGCAAAACAGCAATATGATAAGATAACAACTGTAAAGGTATGGTAGCAATTAAAGGCAACATGGCTTCTTCGCAATCTGGTATATAAATGACATGATCTGCCATGGTAGCAATATGTTCATCTCCTTCCGTTGCAATGGCTATTACCCTACCTTTTCTGGCTTTTACTTCTTGTATATTGCTAACCACCTTTTCGTAATTGCTATGGTTTGTAGCAATCACCACAACTGGCATTTCTTCGTCAATTAAGGCAATTGGACCATGCTTCATTTCAGCTGCAGGGTAACCTTCAGCATGTATGTAGCTAATTTCTTTTAGTTTTAAAGCACCTTCTAATGCAATAGGGAAGCCGTACCCACGACCTAGATACAATGCGTTTTTAGAATCTTTAAACTCTTCTGCAATTATTTTAGTTTGAGCATCTGTTAAAAGTACTTTTTCAACTTTAGCAGGTAGGGTTTCAATTTCTATTAATAATTCACGTAGTCTGCTAGTTGATATGGTTCCGCGTTTTTGGCCTACTGACAAAGCCATCAATAGCAGCGCAGTTACCTGTGCTGTAAAGGCTTTGGTTGACGCCACACCTATTTCAGGTCCGGCATGGGTGTAGGCACCAGCATCTGTTAATCGAGGAATAGATGAACCTACCACATTACAAATTCCGAAAATGGTAGCACCACGACTTTTTGCAAGTTCAAGCGCAGCCAAGGTATCAGCTGTTTCGCCTGATTGTGAAATAGCTATAACAAAGTCTTTTTCATCAATAACCGGATTTCTATATCTAAATTCAGATGCATATTCAACTTCAACAGGAATGCGGGCAAAGTCTTCGAACAAATATTCACCAACCAAACCTGCATGCCACGATGTTCCGCAGCCTACAATGATAATTCTCTCAAGGTTTTTAAATTTATCTTCGTATTTATCAATACCAGCCATAGAAATTCTGCCGTCATTGATGTGAATTCTTCCTCTATACGAATCTAATATTGAACGAGGTTGTTCAAAAATTTCCTTCAACATGAAGTGATCATAACCACCTTTCTCAATACTTTCAAGATTGATTTCTAATTCTTGTATGTATGGTGTTTTTATGGTATTGTCAATCGTTTTTACAATAAGTTGATTGTTTTGGATAATGGCCATTTCACCATCATTCAAATAAATAACTTTACGGGTATATTCAACAATTGGAGTAGCATCGCTGGCAATAAAATGTTCGTTTTCGCCAACACCAATAACCATAGGACTTCCTTTACGAGCGCCAATCAAATAATTAGGGTCTTCATTAGAAAGAATAACAACGGCATAGGCACCAATTACTTGTGTTAAGGACATACGCACAGCCTCTTCAAAGGTTACATCATTTTTGTCGTATATGTCTTCAATAAGGTGAATTAAAACTTCTGTGTCGGTTTCACTTTTAAACTCATGTCCACGCTTTACCAAAGCTGCTTTCAAAGAAGCATAGTTTTCGATAATTCCATTGTGAATAATGGCAAATTTACCGCTACCCGATAAGTGAGGGTGAGCATTTACATCATTTGGCGCCCCATGAGTAGCCCAACGGGTATGGCCCATACCTGTTAAAGCTTTGGTGTCTTGCGAGCCAATGGACTCTTCAAGGTCCGAAACCTTACCACTTTTTTTATAGATTTTGAATTGTTTGTCAGCGCCAAGTAACGCAACTCCAGCACTGTCATATCCGCGATATTCCAGTCGTTTTAATCCCTTTAATACAACTGGGCAGGCTTCACGATGCCCTATATAAGCTACTATTCCACACATAGGCTGCGAATGTAGTTTGAAATTCTCTTATTTCAAAGCGGTTTTTTAATGAGATAGGGATACAACAGATTCTCTAATTGTCTGAATTCCTAATAATAAAATGTCGAATTCGTCAAAATTAAGTGCTTGATTACTATCAGATAACGCCACTTTAGGATTTGGATGAATTTCTATCATCAAACCATTTGCTCCTGCTGCCACAGCGGCTAGTGATATGGGGTAAACAAATTTTGCCTCACCTGTTCCATGACTTGGGTCTGCAATTATTGGTAGGTGTGAAAGTGACTGAATAAGCGGAATTACATTTACATCAAATACATTGCGCATTTGAGGATCAAAACTTCTGATGCCACGTTCACATAAAATCACATCTTCATTTCCATTACTCAAGATGTAGTCTGCAGCAAGCAACCATTCGTTTGTTTTGGCAATCATACCGCGCTTCAACATCACTGGTTTTTTAACTTTTCCAAGTTCGGCAAGCATAAAAAAGTTACTCATGTTTCTGCTGCCTACTTGAATAATATCAGAGTACTCCAATACCTCGTCAAGTAAACTTAAATCCATCAACTCTGTAATAACATTTAAACCGTGCTCTGTAGCAGCTTCTTTTATTAGTTTTAAGCCATCTAAGCCCATACCTCTAAACGAGTATGGAGATGTTCTTGGTTTATAAGCACCACCTCTCAAAAATTTTAAACCACTTCTACTGATGAATTCTGCTGTTTGAAAGATTTGCTCTTCACTTTCAATAGAACATGGACCTGCAATTAAAGAAAATCCATTATTGGAAATTTCACTTCCATTGATGTGTATCTCAGTATGTTTTTTGTATTTATTACTTGAAAGTTGAAATGGAGTTTCAATTTCAATAATTTCTGAGATGCTATTTGAAAACTCATTCAAGAAACTCTTATCGTTGAGTTTAGGTATAACAAATTCCTGTTTATCCGACAAATAGATATAATCAAATTTGGTTTGTTTTAGTTTATTGACCAAAAAAGGGATTTGTTGTTTGTTTGAGAGTTTTACAATCACGTTATAACATTTTATTTAGTAACAGTATAAGTAAGATTCAGTTTTATACCGCTTCCTTTTTTTGTATTAATAATCGCCCTTGCTGCACTAACAGGGTTGTCAGCAGGCACTACTATGTTAAAACCATAATTTATATTTCTACCTTGCTTGTATTGGTCGTAAAGGTATGCTATGGTTCTAGCAAAGTTGAATCTATATTCTTTTCTGCCTCCTAAAAATCCGCCACCAGAATAGTTCACAGCTTCAAGCAATAAATCTTTTTGGTACAAGTACGAATTTCGTCCAAGTGAATCAGAAGATGTAAGAAATAATTGACTAGGTGCATTGTAATTGCCAGCATCACTTCCACTAGCAATCGGCACAACAAGTTCTGCCCCGTTTATTAATACATTCGGATGTTTCTTAAGAAGTTCAAATATGGTGGGCAGATTTAACCTAATTTTTGTTCCAAATGCACCTTGCAGATATGCCGAAACTGTATCAGGAATTCCATTAACAATTTTGGTGCTATCTTTGGGTAACAAAACTTGTATTCTGTTGGCTGGTATATTGGTATGCTCAAATTGATTATATCTTGACTCAGCTCCATAATTGATTGGAAAAACAACTTTTAATGAATCATTGTAATAAACTGCTATTCCTGCTTGTGTATTTGTTGAATTGGCGTAGAGGTTAAAGTAGCCTATAGCGCCTTCATTACTCAAAGGTTCGGCTGCGGATTTAATATAAATGCCATTGAATTGCTTTTTGAAATCGATAGAGTTAAGTTTGTTATTTACATCAAGGGTTTTGAACAAATCTTTATAATTATCATTCATTTTAATTCTCACATGGGGTACAATTGTTTCAGATTTTGAACCAAGTTTAAAAGTTAAACTATCTGTGAAATTAAATTTATTAGACCATACCGTTGTAAAATTTAGGTCATCAATGAACTTGGGTACCCTTGTGCAATAATAAACAGAATCAAATGAAAGGGTATCTGTTAACCGAAAAACTTGTATTTCTTGGGTAGTTCCAGTATTACCATAATAACTTTTGCTAGTTGCAAAAGGCAATTGAAGCACCACTGAATCAATTTTGGCATTGACTCCTCCAAATGTAAAGGATGATGCGCCACCAGGCAGATTAAATTCAGTTATGACATGAGCCTTTGTTGTACCAAAATCCAAATCATTCATAGCACCAAGCATATAATAGGATTGGCGATGCGTGGCCAATGTGTCCATCTGAACTGTATAGGCTTCCACCAAAAAGGTATCAGTATATTTCACATTCAAGTCTTTTCCTTGGCCAATGATATCATACCCTGCGGTATCAATATCTTTTTTACAAGACGTTTGGGTAATGAATAAGAGAAGTAAACCTAAAAAAGATAGCTTATTAATTTTGTCTTTGAAGTAAAGTATCATATAGTTCAATATAAGCATCCGCATATTGCTCACTATCGTTGTGCTCCAATATGATTTTGCCCTTTTGTTTTTTCATAAATTTAGATACTTCAACATCAATATCAGCACTAGCTCTGACAACCGCATCAGCATGTGTGATACCAGTAATATATAACCCAGCGCTATCCGATTTACCTAATGAAACCACTTGTTTTGAATCAATAGTATTCAAACTAGCTTTACGAGCAAAGTCTTTTCCCAAATTCTCTTCAAATTGATTTTCGAAAACAGAATAAACCACTTTGGCATTTCTGAAAACAGGTTCGTCCTTGTATATTGTTTTCAGATAAAGAGGTATTAAACTCGTCATCCAGCCTTGGCAGTGAATGATATCGGGCTGCCAACCTAGTTTTTTAACTGTTTCCAAAGCACCTTTGCAGAAGAAAATTGTCCTCTCGTCATTGTCATTGAAGAAAGCATTTTTCTCATCAGTGTAAACGAACTTGCGGTGAAAGTAGTCTTCATTATCCAAGAAATAAACTTGCATTTTGGCTTCCTGAAGAGATGCTACTTTAATAGTCAGAGGATTATCGTTGTCATCAATGGTTATATTAATTCCGGATAGCCTTACCACTTCGTGAAGTCGGTTGCGTCTTTCATTAATACAGCCGAATCTTGGCATCAACACTCTAATTTCATTGTCTTTTTCCTGAATGGCTTGTGGCAACCTGCGTGCTAGGTCACCTACATTAGTCACTTGAAGAAAAGGAGTCATTTCTGAGGAAATGAACAATACTTTTTTTCTGGCCATAATAAATTATTTGGGCTACAAATTTACGAAATGTTAACGGAATGTTTAATATTTGCCCAAAAAATCTTGAACAAAACATACAATACCCTACTAATCAAGCCTAATTGTGATAAGCTTTACGACCGTTAACGATTTAAGTGCCTATATTCGAGAGATTAAGCCTACTAAAACAATTGGTTTTGTACCTACTATGGGCGCCCTACACCTTGGACATATTTCATTGATTGAAGAATCGAAGAAACACTGCGATATTAGTATTTGCAGTATTTTTGTGAACCCCACCCAATTTAATAATGCAAGTGATTTAGAAAATTACCCTCGCTTGATTGAAAACGACATGAAATTACTGCTTGAAAATGGTTGTGACGTGCTGTTTCACCCCAGTGTTGAACAAATGTACCCGAATGGCTTGCAAAAAAATGAGGAGGATTATGGGCAAGTCCTAAAGGTATTTGAAGGTTTGCATAGACCTGGTCATTTTGATGGTGTGTTAACAGTAGTAGCTCGATTATTTGATATTGTTAAACCTCATAAAAGTTTTTTTGGTCAAAAAGATTACCAGCAGTGCATAGTCGTGGCTGAGTTGATTAAAAGAAAATTTCCTGAGATAGAATTACATGTATGCCCAATTCTGCGGGAAAACAGTGGTTTGGCTATGAGCAGTAGAAATTTAAGGCTCAACGATATCGAAAAATCAGATGCTTTGCTCATAAACCAAGCCTTACAATACATAAAATCCGGATTTGGTCAAAAGGACCTAGCTTTATTGATTGAAGAAGCCAAGCAGATAATTAATGAAAGTAAATTATTATCCATTGAGTATTTGGATGTGGCAAATGCAATTAATTTAGAGCCAATAAAAAATTCAAATACCAAGGCTATAGTGCTTGCTGCCGTCCATTGCGGTCCTGTAAGGCTAATCGACAATATCTTATTGAATTAACAAAAAGCTAAAAACACTCAACTTTTCTCGCAATTCGATTTGCATATATTTGTCTTCTTAAGTTTTATTTCATGAAAAAAATTATCACAGCCTTAATGATAAGCACAAGTATACTTACTGCTAATGCGCAAAGCAATAGCGATAATCCTCTGTTGAAAAAATGGTCTGGACCTTATGGTGGGGTGCCAGCCTTTGATGAATATAAAATAACTGACATCAAGCAAGCAATAGAAGCAGGTATAAAAGAAAAATTGGATGAATGTGATGCGATTGCCAACAATCCTAAAGCAGCTAATTTTGAGAACACCATTGTAGCCCTTGAGCGCTCAGGTAAAACTTTATCAAGGGTTATGGCTGTTTTTGGCATATATGGTAGCAACATGAGCAGTGCAGAATTTGAGCCTATTGAAACTGAAATGACGCCTGAAATCTATTCAGTATCAAATAAGGTATTCCAAAACAAGAAATTGTTTCAACGCATAGAGAAAATCTACCTTTCGCCTGAAAGCAAAAAACTAAATGCTGAAAAGCAAAGATTGGTTTGGTTGTATTACACAAACTTTGTTCGTGAGGGAGCTAAGGCAGATGTAGCAAGTAAGGAAAAAATTAGTGCCATCAATCAAAAGCTTGCAGGCTTGTTTACAAAATTTAGCCAAAATTTGCTAGCCGAAGAGCATAACCAATATGTTGAATTAAAGAGTGAAGCCGATTTTGATGGATTGCCATCTGAGATAAAAGCAGCTGCTATGGCGCAAGCCAAAGAAAGGAATCTTCCTGTGATGGGTGTGATTTCAAATACCCGTTCATCTATTGAACCATTTTTAACCTTTTCTAATCGCAGAGATTTGAGACAAAAGGCTTGGGAAATATTCATTAAACGAGGAGATAATGGTAATGCCAATGATAACAATTCTACTTTGGTTCAAATTCTAAAATTGCGCGCCCAAAAAGCAAAGCTACTAGGCTTTCCAACTTTTGCTCACTGGAGTTTATCAAACACGATGGCCAAAAATCCAGATCGCACCATTGCCTTGATGGAAGCGGTTTGGAGACCTGCTATTGCACAAGTAAAAAATGATGTGGCAAGTATGCAGCAAATGGTGCAAAGCGAAGGAGGCAATTTTAAAATTTCCCCTTGGGATTATCGCTATTATGCTGAAAAAGTCCGAAAAGCCAGATACGATCTTGATCAAAATGAAGTGAAACAATACCTACAATTGGAAAAATTGAGAGAGGGTATGTTTTGGGTGGCAGGAGAGTTATTCAATTTATCTTTTAAGCAAGTGCTTGATGTACCCGTTTATCATCCTGATGTGCGTGTGTGGGAGGTGTCTAACAAAACCACTGGTAAGGCGATTGGCTTATGGTATTTCGATCCTTATGCTCGCGCTGGTAAGCGCTCAGGAGCATGGATGAATGCTTACAGAGACCAATCTAAATTGGATGCTGAGGTGTTAACCATCGTTTCAAACAATTGTAATTTTATCAAAGGAGCCGAAGGCGAACCATTATTGATATCATGGGAAGATGCGAGCACTTTGTTTCATGAGTTCGGACATGCCTTGCATGGCCTATGTTCAGATGTTACTTACCCGAGTCTTTCAGGCACTTCGGTAGCACGCGATTATGTTGAGTTTCCTTCACAGATCCTTGAGCGTTGGTTGGCTACTCCAGAAGTATTGAAGCAATTTGCACTACATTATAAAACCAATGAACCAATACCGCAAAGTTTGGTAGAACGAATTGATAGAGCAGCTACCTTCAACGAAGGATTTTCATCGGTTGAAACCCTTGCAAGTTCTCTGGTGGATATGAAACTGCATTTGGCAGGCGAGACTCCTATTATTCCTAAAGCCTTTGAAAAAGAAACATTAACTAAGCTGCATATGCCTTCAGAGATAGTTATGCGTCATCGTATTCCTCAATTTGGTCATATTTTCTCGGGTGATGATTATGCCGCGGGCTACTATAGCTACTTGTGGGCAGACGTAATAAGTGCTGATGCTTACGAAGCTTTTACTGAAGCCAAAGGACCTTATGACAAAGCTGTGGCAAAAAGATTATATGACCATGTGTTTAGCATTGGAAATACGGTTGACCAAGAAGTGGCTTACAAAAAATTTAGAGGTCGCGACCCAAAAATTGATGCTTTGATGCGTGCAAGAAATTTCCCATTACCGACAGAGCTAAAGAAGAAGAAATAGAATGATGAGAGAATTTGAGTATGTTCATTCTTTAGTTAAAGATTTTAATACTGCAATTTAGATATGTCGGGAAGCAATTCCCGACAGCACATGAGAATTTTACTATTTTTAACAAATCTATGCAAAACCTATAATTATATCTTAGACAAACTGAAAACTATCTCCATCAAACAAGCCTTTGTCGCTTAGTTTTAGGTGGGGTATCACCAATAGCGCCATAAACGAAAGGCTCATAAAGGGTGCTTGCAAGCCAGAGCCCAAGATATGTTTGGCAAAATTGTCTAATTCAGTATAATCCTTAGACACCTGCCATGCATCCTTATCGCTCATGAGTCCTGCCACAGGCAAGGGTAATACTTTTTCTGTTTGATTGTTTACAGCACTTAAGCCTCCGGTGCATGAAATTAGCAAATTCACTACTTGGCAAATGGATTCATCATCTACACCCACAGCTATGATATTATGACTATCATGTGCTACTGAACTGGCAATAGCACCTTCTTTAAAGCCAAAGTTTTTTACATAGCTTATGGCCACAGGAGAGGCCTTGTAGCGGTTTATTACTACCATTTTCAGGATGTCGTTTTCGGGCAATACCTCCTTTTTGTCGACAATCAATTTATTAGTTATCAGTTGCCCATCAAGGCACTCAATTACATATTCTTGTTCTTTTAATGGGTAAGCAAAATCAGTATGGGTTTTAGGTGCACAATCAAAATGGTTGACACAATTCACTTGCACCCGATTTATGAGAGATTGGCCTTTGTCTGCCACCAATTCTCCTTTGACATAGGTTTGGTCAATCATAAAGTTTTGCAAATCGCGGGTAATAATAAAATCAGCCCAATCGCCAACTTGCAATTTGCCAACAGCCATTTTATAATGATCTACAGGG
Source organism: Chitinophaga pinensis (assembly GCA_945870425.1). Classification (GTDB taxonomy): domain Bacteria; phylum Bacteroidota; class Bacteroidia; order UKL13-3; family UKL13-3; genus RGVD01. Next base: position 246,906 of record CAMBSD010000001.1, read on the forward strand.
TTTAGGCAAGCCACCTGCAATACCTTGAACAAATCGTTTCCTTTTTGCAAAGCCCTTGTCACCAATTGGTTGATATGGCCTAGTTCTAAAGCATCTGCATGCTTATCGTCACTGCAAAACATAAGCATTTGGTAGTGCTCGTCCATCAAAGGAATGAGGGCTTCAAAGTTTTTGGCAGCGCTCCCTTCTCTGATAAGCACCTTCATGCCTTGTTGAATTTTAAATAATGCCTCATCATATGTAAAACACTCATGGTCGGTGCTTATTCCTGCTGCTATGTATTTTTTTGCCAAGTCGCCACTAAGGCCCGGGGCATGTCCATCAATGGGTTTATTGTGTTTTTTTGCAGCAGCAATCTTGGCCATCACTTCCGGGTCTTCATACAAAACCCCTGGAAAATTCATCATTTCAGATAGGTACAAAATATCTGGTGAGGCAAGCAATTCCTCCACTTCCTCCACACTCAGGCTAGCACCTGCCGTTTCAAAAATGGTGGCAGGCACACAGCTAGGGGCACCAAAATTAAAATGAAAGGGTACTTGCTTGGCATTGTTTATCATGTATTCAACACCCGCCATTGCTAATACATTGGCAATCTCATGAGGGTCGCTAATGGTGCCTACAGTACCATGCAAAACAGCCATTCGTGCAAATTCGCTCGGCACAAGCAAGCTGCTTTCAATATGCACATGGGCATCAATAAAACCTGGAAGTATGTATGATTCTAATTTTTCATCAATGGGAGTAATACTCTTGATTCGTGAGTTTTCAACAACTATTTGAGCGGGGTATATGTTTCGATTAACAATATCAATCAGATTGGCTTTGATGTTCATAAATGAGGTGTAGGGCTTTTGATGAACAATGTTACAATAAAAAACCCATTTAACGCAGGGTTAAATGGGTTCAAATATTGAATATTTTATCTTAGTATCTTTCGAAAGCAGAGAAGAAGAAGCTTGCTTCGTTAGCAGCATTCTCATCGCTGTCGCTACCATGCACTGCATTGGCTTCGATTGAATCAGCATATAAGTTACGGATCGTTCCAGCATCAGCTTTCTTAGGATCAGTAGCACCAATAATCGTTCTGAAATCAGCCACTGCATTGTCTTTTTGTAAAACAGCAGCTACGATAGGACCAGAAGTCATGAATGATACTAAATCATTGAAGAAAGGACGTTCGCGGTGAATACCATAGAACTCACCTGCTTTTTCAGTTGATAAGTGAAGGTATTTCATAGCCACTATTTTGAAACCAGCAGTGGTGATATGATTTAAAATGTTGCCGATATGGCCATTAGCAACTGCATCTGGCTTAATCATAGTGAAGGTAATATTGCTCATTTTTTGATTTGTTTTGGGGTGCAAAAGTATTCAGCTATTGTTAATTAGCCAAACATTGTTGTAAAAATTTGTGTTAAGAAATTGATTTTAACTAATCTGCACCGCTCGTTAGCTCATTCATTCTATTGGCATCAAGCCTAATAAAAATAAAAAGCAGTACTGTGAAACTCAGTAAAGCCGAGCCTCCATAGCTGAAATAGGGCAGAGGAATACCAATAACGGGCATCAAACCTAAAGTCATACCTACATTGATGGTGAAATGGAAAAACAAAATAGAAACCACACTGTAGCCATAAATACGATTGAATTTGTATCGCTGCCTTTCGGCCATAAAGAGCAGTCGCCACAAGAGCAACATGTATAAAGCAATAAAAAGTAAACTTCCCGCAAAGCCATATTCTTCGCCTATGGTACAAAAAATAAAATCGGTACTCTGCTCAGGCACAAATCGAAATTTGTTTTGCGTTCCTTCTAAAAAACCTTTACCCAATAAGCCACCAGAGCCAATGGCAATTTTTGATTGTTGCACATTGTAACCCGCACCTTTCATGTCTACTTCTTTACCCAGCAATACATTTATCCTTGATTTTTGATGGGCTTGCAAAACATTTTCAAATACATAATCTACAGAGCTGACATAGGCACTGGCAAATGCAATGATACCAACTGTCAGATAAATCAAGAGCATCGTTCTTCTTACCATCAAGAGAAATGCCCCTGCCAATACCACCAACCCAATAATAATATATAGGGGTTTGACTAACAAGGCCAAAACACTCAACACCCCCAAAGCAATTCCTACCAATAAAAGCCATCCTGGCAATCCTTCGCGATAAAGCACCAAGGCAAAGGCCACAAATACCAATGCTGAGCCCGTTTCGTTTTGAAAGAGAATAATAACCATTGGCAGCAGTATCATGGCCGCACATATCATTTGTGTTTTTCTTTCTTTAAACTGGATATTGTAACCGCTTAGGTATTTCGACAATGCCAATGCAGTGGCAAATTTGGCTATCTCTGCAGGTTGAAACTGAATGCCCCCCACTCGTATCCATGAGCTAGAACCTTTTATTTCTGTACCTAATGCAAAAACTGACAAGAGCATAACAATACCGATTCCATATAATCCGTATGCAAAAGCGTAAAAGAACTTTTCATCAATCAATAAAATCATTAAACCCACAAAAAACGAAATGCCAATCCATACCAATTGTTTCCCATAGTTCATGCTATTGTCATAAATCATGGGATTGGTTTCTTTGTATACCGAGGCATAAATGCATAACAAACCAGCTACTACAAATACGTAGTAAAGCATTAGCGTTAGCCAATCGAATTTAGCGGGTTTTGGTTGCAGCTGAGTCATTGGTATTTTTATGTGTAAGGTTCGCCTTTATCATACGCTCGTATAAAGCCTTTCTTGTATCATGTTTTTTGTTTAAATACTCTTCCATCATCAAGCTGGCAATAGGAGCTGCATAAGTAGCGCCAAATCCAGCATTTTCAACCACCACTGCTATGGCAATTTTGGGTTTGTTTTTCGGGGCAAATGCAAAAAAGATTGAGTGGTCTTTGCCATGTGGGTTTTGGGCCGTGCCAGTCTTTCCGCAAATTTCTATACCCGGAATTTTAGCAATATATGCCGTTCCATGTTCCACCACATCTTGCATGCCATCAATCACTACTTGGAAATAGGATGTATCAATGGTGCTCCAGTGCTTCTTGTTAAAATCTGGATTGGGATTTAATTTACTATCTATCTTTTTAACAATATGAGGAGTGATATAATAACCTCGGTTGGCCACAGCAGCTGTGGCATTGGCCATTTGAAGTGGTGTGATACCGAGCTCACCTTGTCCAATACCCAATGAGATAGTGGTAAGAGCTTGCCAACGATAGCGGCCATAAATCTTATCATAGTACTCACTTGTTGGAACTAGTCCAGAACCTTCTCCATACAAATCTACACCTAATTTGCTACCAAGACCGAAACTGGTGATGTGCTTGTGGAAGCTTTTATAAGCATCTTCTCTCAATTTGTATGCTGGGTTGTTTACCACACTTCGGTATACTTGACAGAAATACGAATTACAACTCACAGCAATACCTCCTCTTAATGGAAGTGGTGAGCCATGTGCATGGCAACCCACAAACAAATAGCCTCGCGAACAACCATAAGTAGTTGCAGGTGTTAACACATGTTCTTGTTGCCCTGTTAAGGCCATTAAGATTTTAAAAATGGATCCTGGTGGATAGGGTGCCGCAATGGTTCTGTTAAAAAGTGGTTTTGCTGGATCAAGCAGCAATTCCATATAATGCTTGCCTCGGTCTCTTCCTACAAATAAATTGGGGTCGTAGCTTGGTGTACTCACCATCGCTAATATTTCACCTGTAGCGGGCTCTATGGCTACCACGCTTCCAATTTTGTTTTGCATCAATTCCTCGCCAAGGGCTTGCAATTTATAGTCTAAACTTAGGTTGATGTTTTTTCCAGAAACTGAAGGTGTATCATACTCCCCATTTTTATAACGACCTTGTGTACGTGCTTTTGAATCCACCAAAATGTATTTGATTCCTTTTATACCACCCAATTCTTTTTCATAACTTCTTTCCACCCCACTCATACCCTTAAAATCGCCCATTTGATAATAACCATTGGAATTTTCAATATCTCTATCTGTTACCTCACTGATATATCCCATGATATGAGCTGCGTTACTATGAGCATATTTTCTATCCGTTCTTACATCTACATAAAAGCCTCTGAAATCATATAAGTGTTCTTGAAATGCTGCATATACGGGAATGGAAATTTGCCTATCGAATATACATTTTTTGTAGGGTGCATAACCCTTTTGGCGTTTCAGTTTTTCAAACTTGTATCTGAACTGTTCTGAACTTATTCCTAATACTTTACAAAATAAAGCTGTATCAAGTGTTTTAACTTCAATGGGAATAACGGATAAATCATATACTGCATCATTGTATACAAGTAGCTCGCCATTTCTGTCATATATTAGACCCCTTGCAGGATAAATGGTCTGTTCTTGCAATACATTTTCTTGGGCGGACCTGAAATAACTATCATCAACAATCTGAAGCTGCATTAGACGAATTACATACACCAAAGCCACTAAACAAAAGGCAATAAAGAGTATTTTTTGTCTGATTTTGTTATCCATTTATGGAAAAAAGCTAAAATTTTTTGATGTGCAACAAAGCTAATTCAAAAAGAGTGAATGATATTATTTTAATTGTGGAGAAGTTAAAAATTCTTCAACTCGTTAGAAACGATAGGTTCATACCACTAAATTCTACCTTTACTTGGAGAAAAATTATAAAATAAAAACTGCCCAATAACAATTATAAATACCGAGAAAAGTGTACTCAAAAAGATTTGTGAAAGGGTACCGAAAAATTGGTTCAAGCCATAAATTTCAAGGAAGAAAAGCATGAAATGGTGAGCGAAAACCATGATGAATGTATAGATAGAAAACCATACCCAACCTTTGTTAGACAAGTTAGGTATGATGTTAGACTCTTGGTCGTCTTTACCCGTTGCAAAACGAAGGTAGAACCCACGTAAATAACCCATACAAACGCAGGCTGCCATGTGCAAACCTGGTGTGCTACTGAAACTGTCCATTACCATACCAGTTAAGCATGAAATGACCAATACCATCCATGGTTTAATTTTGATGGGTAGTAACAAAATAAACACAACATATACATAAGGATTCACATAGGTACTGATTCCTAGTTTGTTTACCACCAACAACTGAAATAGCATGAGCAGCATAAACTTAACGATATTTGATACTAATTCTATAATCAATGTTTTTCGGGGTTAGCTAAAGCTTCAATACCTTGTTGCTGATATTTAAGTAAATTTCGAATGACATATACACTTTTTAGGGTGCCAAAATCTGTGTTTAGTTTGATATCAATACTATGAAAATTCTCACCATCATCTAAGTAATGGTTGCTAATGGTTCCAACAGGAATTCCTTCAGGGTAGATGGTTGAATAATTACTAGTTACAATTTCATCTTTTACAGCAATTTGAACATGTTTATTTACGTCTTTCAACCTTGCTTCTCCCGGATCATCACCTTCCCACACCAATGAGCCAAAGGCGTTGTTCTTTTTCACCTTTACACTCAAGTTGGATTGGCTATTCAAGAAAGATAATATCACGCTGTAGTTTCTGCTCACATATTGCACTGTTCCCACAATACCATTGCTACAAATAACCCCCATCCCTTTTTCTATTCCGTGTTCACTGCCTTTGTCAAGGGTAATGTAGTTGTTTCTTTTAGTTACTGAATTGTTTACCACACTTGCCGAGATATATTCATATTGCTGTTTGTAAGTGGTGTCACTAATTTTGGTAATGGTAAAAGAATTTTGATAAAATGCATTTAGCAACTGTGAACGCAATTGGGCGTTTTCTGCTTGCAAACTATCGTTTACATTTTTTAAGTTGAAATACGAAGTGGTGTTATTTACGGCATTATAAAAACCCGAACTAACAGAACCTGTATAGTTTAAAAAACTGGCTTTTTGGTAATTGTTATAACGATAAATGATTATAAATGACAGCAACTCAAGCCCTACAAAGAGCATGAAAGTGTAGTACTTATATAAAAAGAATATAATGTTGCGCATTATGTAGTTTTAGTGCGGGCTTTAGATATGCTAAGACCGATCAACTATTTACAAATTATGTCATTAAAAATTTGAAATTCTTAAGATTTTTCAAAGCCATGCCAGTGCCACGCACTACAGCGCGCAATGGATCTTCGGCCACATGCACTGGCAACTTGGTTTTGGCTGCAATACGCTTATCAAGACCACGAAGTAAGGCCCCACCACCTGTAAGATATAAACCCGTTGAATAAATATCTGCTGAAAGCTCAGGAGGAGTTAATTCTAAAGCCCTTAATACAGCTTCTTCAATTTTAGATATAGATTTGTCCAATGCTGATGCAATCTCTGTGTACGAAACAAAAATTTGCTTAGGAATACCTGTCATCAAATCTCGGCCATTAACCGCATAATCGGGCGGTGCATTTTCAAGTTCATTTAAAGCAGAACCCACCTCAATTTTTATTTTTTCAGCAGTACGTTCACCCACCAACAAATTATGTTGTCTGCGCATATAGTCTAAAATATCTTCTGTAAACTCATCACCAGCCACGCGAATTGATTGGTCGCAAACGATACCAGCCAAAGCAATAACTGCAATTTCGGTAGTTCCACCCCCAATATCGATAATCATATTACCCATTGGCTCAAATACGTCAATACCAATACCAATGGCAGCAGCCATAGGCTCGTGAATAAGATAAACCTCTTTTGCACCAGCACGTTCAGCACTGTCTTTTACCGCACGTTTTTCCACCTCGGTAATACCCGAAGGAATACAAATCACCATGCGTTGTTGCGGTTTGATAAGCTTGTTGTTTTGGGGAATCATGCCTATTAGGCCACGTATCATATGCTCTGCAGCTTGAAAATCAGCGATTACTCCATCTTTCAAAGGTCTAACAGTTTTAATATCCTCGTGCACTTTGCCATGCATTTGTTGTGCTTGACTTCCCACCGCAATCACATTGCCTGTTCTTCTGTTAATAGCAATGATGGATGGCTCATCAACTACTACCTGATCTTTGTGTATTATCAGCGTGTTTGCTGTACCTAAATCTATTGCTAAATCTTGAGTTAAAAAATTGAATACGCTCATTTTCTATGCTTATCTCCCTGCAAAATTAGTTATTTTAAAAATTTCGCTGCAAGTTAATGTAAAACAAAGCAAAATTTAAATCCTGAAAATATTTTTTTTTGAGGCTTAAAAAGCATCCATCTTTAGGGACTTAAAAACTTAAGATAATATTCAATTCTGTAATAAAAAACACCTTCATAAATATATATTGCCAAAAATTAGAAGATGAAACTAGCTGCCATAGATATTGGTTCAAATGCTGTGCGATTGCAAATTGTTAGAACGGTTGACAACGATTCTCAAGAATTGTTTAAGAAATTAGAATTTGTGAGAATTCCTGTGCGCTTGGGTGATGATGCTTTCAAAGAAGGTATTATCAGCAAAGAAAAGTCTAAGATTTTTTATAAAGCCATGAAAGCCTTTATGCTTATTATGGAGGTATTTGAAGTGGATTATTATATGGCATGTGCTACTAGCGCCCTGCGCGAAGCTTCTAATGGGCATAAGGTAGCCCAAAAGGTTTTTGAAAAAACGGGATTGAAAATCCGCATCATCGATGGCAAGGAGGAAAGCCAAATCATTTTACGTTCGATAGATACTTTATTTGAAAAAAATAAAAACTATTTAACTATTGATGTAGGAGGTGGAAGCACTGAAATGACGGTTATTCAGAACCAGAAAGCCATACATTCTGTTTCTTTTGATATAGGAACCGTGAGGATGTTTGATGGCGCTGTAAAAGAAAAAACTTGGGAAACCATAGAGGCATGGGTGCGAAAAAATACGAAAGGATTGGAAAACCTTTCAGCTGTTGTAACTAGTGGAACGATAAATAAAATCTCGAATATAATAAGTGAAGGAGCTAATACAGATTACTTTACCCGTGAGCAGTTGAAAAACTTCCATCGTAAAGTAACCAAAATGTCGGTTAATGAGCGAATTGAGCAATTAAAATTAAACCCTGATAGGGCTGATATCATTGGTACTTCAGCCGATATTTATTTGAGGATATTAAGTTGGGCTAATATTGAAAAAGTATATTCTCCTGCTAATTCAGGTCTAAAGGATGGTATACTCTTAGACCTGTATGACAAATATGTGAAGAAGAATTAAGAGGGCAAATTACATCACCATTCCACCGCAAACATTTAGGGTTTGTCCGCTGATATAGCTCGACATGTTTGATGCTAAGAACAATACTGCATTTGCTACTTCTTCAGGACTTCCACCACGTTTTAAGGCAATGCCATCGGTCCATTGTTTGCGAATTTCTTCGCTCAATGCCTCAGTCATTTCGGTTTCTATAAATCCTGGTGCAATGGCATTGCAGCGAATATTACGTGAACCTAATTCCTTAGCCACCGATTTGGTTAATCCTATCATACCTGCTTTTGAAGCGGCATAGTTAGCTTGGCCAGCATTTCCAGTAATACCTACCACTGAAGTAATATTGATGATAGAGCCATTGCGGGCTTTCATCATGGGTTTCATAGCGGCTTTGGTTAAAGCAAAAGCCGATTTAAGGTTGGTATCCATCACCTCGTCCCAATGTTGTTCGGTCATGCGCATTAGCAAACCATCACGTGTTATACCTGCGTTGTTTACCAATACATCTAGTGAACCAAATTCTTTTGTAATATCATCTACTAAACGCTCAGCTTCAGCAAATTCGGCTGCATTGCTTTGGTATCCTTTGGCTTTCACACCAAGGCTTGCTAACTCTGCTTCAAATACTTTTGCTTTTTCAACAGAGCTCACAAAAGTGAAAGCAATGTTAGCTCCTTCATTGGCAAGTTTTAAGGCAATACCTTTGCCTATGCCACGTGTTGCGCCCGTTACTAGAGCTGTTTTTCCTTCAAGTAATTTCATATGGTTTCGTTTGGAAACAAACATAATTGAAAAACATAGAATTAAAAACCCTTATGAAGTCTAAAGGAAATAATTGGTTGATTGAAATAGTTTTATGCTGAGGTTTTGCTGGCATTGCAGCTATGAACTGCTGCAGCCAATTTAGCTATCAAGCTAGGGTCTTTTTCGATGGCATTGCCCACCACCACTACATCAGCACCTGCCTTGCAAGTTGCCATAGCTTGTTCCACTGTTCTGATGCCACCGCCTACAAATAGTGGAGAATGGATGTTAGCTTTCACATCAGCAAGCATCTCGGCTGATATGGGTTGTTTAGCTCCACTGCCCGCATCCATGTATATCAATTGAAGGCCAAGCATTTCGCCTGCCATGGCCGTGCATACTGCAATATTGTTTTTATCCGAAGGAATGGGTGTGGTATTGCTCATATACATCACACTGGTAATATTGCCTCCATCCACTATCATGTAGCCTGTTGGGATAACCTCTATGCCTGATTTTTTTAAACCTGGGGCAGCAAGCACATGCTTTCCAATTAGTAAATCAGGGTTGCGACCTGAGATCATGCTGAGAAATAAAATAGCATCGGCTTTGTCGTGGGTTTGCATCACATTGCCCGGAAAAAGCAATACGGGTATTTGGGTATTGGCTTTGATAATATCAACACAAGTGTTCCAAAATCCATTGGTTATCAGGCTACCACCTATTAAAATAAGGTCAACTCCCGAACTGTTGCACAGTGCCACAGTTACTTCAAGGTTTTCAATACTGGCAATGCTATCTGGGTCGATTAACACGGCCAATTGCTTTGTACCTTCTTGAGATTTTTGCTTAAGTGTATGTATTATCTGTTTATTCAAAACCCAACAAATAAACCCAAATTATTGCTCAGAAACAATAAGGAAAGCGACAAAGGCAAAAAACATTTTGATTTTAGCAAGGGCAATCGAATATTGCAGGGTGGCAAAACTCTATTTTAAAGAACTCGTTTTTGATACAAATACTATTCATACAATTGCTGAAGATTGCGAATTGCAGTTGAAACAAGCACTTGTGTTTATAAACAAATGGAATGAGCATAGCCAAAGTTTTGTTTTTTATACTTCAGGATCCACAGGTAAACCCAAAGAGATTTTGGCAAGCCGAAAGCAAATAGAAGCAAGTGCATCGGCTACCATACAATTTTTACAATTGAAGCAAGATGCCGAACATGTTTTGATTTGTTTGCAAATGCATACCGTTGGCGCAGCTATTATGCTTGCCCGCGCTCTGATGCTGAATGCTGATATAACACTTTGCGAAGCCTCATCCAATCCATTGTTGCAAATTGATTCAAGCAAAATCAGCTTTGCTTCCTTTGTGCCTTTGCAGGTGGATAGCATACTAAAAAACGAAAGCACCAAAGTGGCCTTTCAAAAAATCAATCATGTCATATTAGGCGGAGCTGCTCTTTCACATAAATTAGAAAACGAATTGGCTGCTTTCGATAACCATATTTGGCATAGCTATGGCATGACTGAAACCCTATCGCATATTGCATTACGCAGGGTGGGCAAGGAGAAGGCCTTTAGACCCATGCCCTTGGTTGAGTTGGCTTTGTCATCCACTTCATGTTTAATGATAAAAGCACCTGTGAGCAATAATGAATGGATTGAAACCCATGATGTGGCTAAGATTCATGAAGATGGTAGTTTTGAGATTTTAGGACGAAGTGATTTTGTTATAAACAGTGGGGCTTATAAAATACATCCTGAGCGAGTGGAAGAGGCCATACTGAAGCATTGGCCCTTTGCACATTCTTTTTTTGTGGGTGCGGTTGAGGATAGTTTGCTAACACATGCTGCAGTGCTCGCTGTGGAGTGTAAAGACGAAAAAGAGCAAGAAAAAATGGCATTGGCATTTGATAAAATAAAATCGGATTTACACAGCCAGATTCACAAATATGAAATTCCTAAGCGAATCGTATTTGTAGAAAAAATATTTTATACCCAAAACCTAAAATTGGATAGAATAAAATCAAATCAAGCACTTCATAATCAGGCTATTTGAAACTTTGTTCTGACATTCCAAAAAAACTCTTTTTTGGGAGATTCAAATTTTTATATTCGCGCTAAATTTAAACCAAACTAATATGTACTGGACACTCGAATTAGCTTCGTATTTGGACGATGCGCCATGGCCTGCTACCAAAGATGAATTGATAGATTATGCCATCCGCAGTGGTGCACCACTTGAGGTGATTGAAAATTTACAAGAAATAGAAGACGATGGTGACCCGTTTGAAGGCATTGAAGAAATTTGGCCTGATTACCCAACCAACGAAGATTATTTTTACAACGAAGACGAATTGTAATAAAAAAGGAACTCATTTGAGTTCCTTTTTTTGTTTATTGCCATTATGCCTATGTTGTGTATTATCATCAAACATTATAATCGAAATCACACAATATTTTTAGTTTTACTTATTAAGCTTTATGAAATAGTACTTGTGCATTTTTTTAAATATTATACAACTTACGATGTTGTTGATCACACCAACATTAGGCAGAAAACCTCAATCGTGATAACAAAAAAAGCAACTAACCAAAATTAATCTCAGTGCTATCGCCTATGTTCAAGCTTTGTTTCATGCCAATAAACAAGGCATCGTTGCCAATAAGCGAATGGTCTAAGATGGCATGTTTTATTTGTGCATAAGGCCCAATGATAGATTCTTTTAATATCGCATAATCCAATATGGCATGATCTCCCACCGACACATTGGGTCCAATGATTGAATTTTTTATCTCGCAACCCTCGCCAATAAAAACAGGCGGAATAATGATGGTGTTTTCAAATTGGTATTTAGAGGTATCGTAGTTTAAACGATTTAGCAAAATGGAATTGGTTTCTAAAAGCACCTCTTTCTTGCCGCAATCATACCAATAATCCACATCAAAAGTTTTGAATTTAACACCTTCATTTATCATGCTCATCATGGCATCGGTTAGTGTAAACTCGTTATGGGTTTTCAGTTTTTGGCTGATATTGTTTTCTAAGGCTTCAAGCAGCTTTTCGCTTTCTTTTATTTTATATATTCCCACCAAGGCCAAATTGGTTTTGGGTATGGTTGGTTTTTCAACCATTCGGGTAATAAAACCTTCTTTGTCGAGCTCGGCTACTCCAAATTGTCTGGGGTCTTCTACTTTTTTTACACCCAATGCTGATGTGTCTGAATTTATAACCGATTGCAAATTTACATCCACAATGGTATCACCAAAAACCACCAATATTTCTTCGTTGTTTGGAATCAAATCTTTGGCTAACCAAATGGCGTGTCCCACGCCTTTTCCAGTGGTTTGAATAACAAAAGATGATTTGATATGAGGATAATGGCCAGTGATGTACCTTTCGATTTTATCACCCATATAACCGATGATAAAAATAAAGTCGTTTATACCAGCATCTATCAAACTCTCAACTATATGAGCCAAAATAGGTTTTCCGGCAATAGGGATTAAAGCTTTGGGCTGTGTTTGTGCGTGTGTTCTTAAACGGGTACCAATCCCTGCTACGGGAATAATTGCTTTCATTAATCTGATTTAAAAAATGAAAATCAAAAATAGGGATTTGTTTAATACATTCAAGTTATATTTTTTGCATGATGCATAAGGCCTTGAAAAATTCAGGTATAAGTATTTAAAGAATTAGCTTTTATTTGTAAAATCATAAAACAAAAACCACTAATCTATAAGATATGCAAAGAGATACTGCCATTTTCGATTTAATTAAAAAAGAACAGCATCGCCAAGAACATGGCATTGAACTGATAGCTTCTGAAAATTTTACCAGCCCTCAGGTTATGGAGGCTATGGGAAGTGTATTGACCAACAAATATGCTGAAGGCCTTCCGGGCAAAAGGTATTATGGTGGATGTGAAGTGGTGGATGAAGTTGAAAACCTTGCTATTGATAGATTAAAAGAACTTTTTGGTGCCGCTTGGGCCAATGTGCAGCCACATAGTGGTGCGCAAGCCAATGCAGCCGTAATGCTTGGATGCTTAAACCCTGGTGATAAAATTTTGGGTTTTGACTTGTCGCATGGCGGACATTTAACACATGGTTCTCCTGTTAATTTTTCAGGTAAATTGTACAAACCTAGTTTTTACGGTGTAGAGCAAGAAACAGGTTTGATTAACTGGGATAAAGTTGAAGAAACGGCTAAAAGAGAAATGCCTAAGTTAATTATCTGCGGTGCATCAGCCTATAGCCGCGATTGGGATTATGCCCGCTTGCGTGCCATTGCTGATTCAGTTGGTGCTTTGCTGATGGCTGATATCGCGCATCCTGCAGGTTTTATTGCTACAAAATTGCTTAACAACCCTATACAACATTGCCATATTGTAACATCAACCACGCACAAAACATTGCGTGGTCCTAGAGGTGGTATCATCATGATGGGTAATGATTTTGAAAATCCATTTGGCCAAAAAACACCTAAAGGTGAATTGAAAATGATGAGTGCGGTGCTTGATGGATCTGTGTTTCCGGGTACACAAGGCGGTCCTTTGGAGCATGTGATTGCTGCAAAAGCAGTGGCATTTGGAGAGTGTTTGACGGATGATTACATAGCCTACATGAAGCAAGTAGGAGCCAATGCGCAAGCCATGGCAAAAGCATTTGTTGGAAAAGGGTATAAAATTATTTCAGGAGGTACCGATAACCATTTGATGTTGATTGACCTAAGAAGCAAAAACCTTTCAGGTAAATTGGCTGAAAACACTTTGATAAAAGCCGATATCACCATTAACAAAAACATGGTTCCTTTTGATGACAAGAGCCCATTTGTAACAAGCGGAATGCGCCTAGGTACTGCTGCTATTACCACGCGTGGTATGCTTGAAAGCGATATGGAGCAAATTGCAGATTATATTGACATTGTATTGATGAACCATGAAAATGAAAGCATCATTGCGGGTGTGAGAAAGAACGTTAATACTTGGATGGAAAAATTTCCATTGTATAAATAATTCTGTACTTAAAAAAGATATCATTTGAAAGCTGTAAGATAGATTTCTTGCAGCTTTTATCATGTTAAAGAATCCATGAAAAAAAAGTTATTGAGTTATTTGTATCCCATTACCCAAAAGGTAGAAACCCACAACAATGGGGTACTGGAGATAACTTATAACCAAGGCAAGAAAGTATTGGATAGTACCAATGCCAACTACTCTTATGGCTCTTTACAAAAAGTATTGAAATTTGGTTTGCAGCAAATTGACTTAGACCACACACGACATATATTGTTATTAGGTTTGGGCGGTGGTAGTGTTATAAAAACACTGCGCAACGAGTTTAAATACAACCATAAAATAACAGCTGTAGAGATTGATGATATTATCATTCAAATTGCTTTTAAAGAGTTTAATATTAAACCCAATGAAAAGCTTGAACTGGTGAATGATAATGCGCTTTTTTTTGTAAGGAAATCAAAGCAAAAATACGACCTCATCATCATCGATTTGTTTATAGACAATGCAGTTCCGAAAGATTTTTATGAGCCTGATTTTTGGAATAATATTTATAATATCACCTCCAAAGGAGGAAGTATATTGTTTAATGCATCAACGATAGAGCATATTCAGCATGAAATAGAAAAGCTAATTCCTATACTTAACAATTTATTTTTTTTACAACAAATGAATAAAGTGGAAGGCTCAAACACCCTTATTTTAGGAACGAAGAAATCGGAAAGTTATTAAGAAGAATTAATAATGCATTTCCATTAACGCAGCAATTTTTTGGTTTTATCGTCTTGGCGAGGTACGAAGCCATCTGTTTTATTGAGATTGCTTCATCCCGATAATCGGGATTCGCAAAGACGCCTAATACCGAAAATCGACTTCGTGATCGGTATACCATGGATAATGACATACATAAAATCTGCCAGAAAATGTTTTTGAATTATTTCAACAAGCCAATCACTACAAATTTATCAAATACTTTCTCTGTATGTGGTGCATCTTTTAATTCATCCGTAAGATCCTGACCAGCCCAATGTTCATAATGTTTTCCATTGCGCCATAGTCTGCTTATTCCTACATCATAAATATGCCCTTTGTAGGCAACCCAAATTTCATCACGGTCTTGTCCATTTCTTAAGGCTAGTTGCGATTTGGTGTAAATGGGCAAATTTTGATCACTCATTTTAAACCAATTTGTTTTTAACAAGGTATTCAGCAATCTGCACCGCATTGGTGGCTGCTCCTTTACGTAAGTTATCAGCTACGACCCACAGATTAAGAGTGTTTGCTTGCGATTCATCTCTACGAACTCGACCCACAAATACATCATCTTTGCCATCTGCATCCAATGGCATAGGATAAATGAATTGAGCGATATCGTCTTTTAAAACGACTCCATTTGTTGAAGATAAGATTGAACGTACTTCTTCTAAATCGAAATCATTTTCAAATTCAATATTGATGCTTTCGCTATGACCGCCTGTTGTGGGAATGCGCACGCATGTTGCTGTGAGAGCAATACTATCATCACGCATGATTTTTTTAGTTTCGTTCACCATTTTCATTTCTTCTTTGGTGTAACCATTGTCAACAAAGACATCAATTTGAGGAATCACATTTTTATCAATACGGTATTTATATGCCATTACTCCAGATACACCAGCCCTTTCGTTTTCCATTTGTTGAACCGCTTTAACCCCTGTGCCAGTTACACTCTGATAGGTGGATACCACGATGCGTTTGATTTTATATTTTAAATGAAGCGGATTTAATACCAACACCATTTGTATGGTTGAACAATTTGGATTTGCAATGATTAAATCCTCTTTAGTAATAGCATCTGCATTGATTTCTGGAACAACTAATTTTTTATCTTCCATCATGCGCCAAGCGGATGAATTATCAATCACAAAAGTGCCTACCTCTGCAAATTTTGGAGCCCATTCTAATGAGGTGCTTCCACCTGCTGAAAATAAAGCTATGGTTGGCTTTGCAGCTATTGCATCCGTCATGCTCTGAATCTTATATGAATTGCCTTTAAAAGTAATTTCTTTACCAACAGATTTTTCAGAAGCTACTGGAATCAGCTCGCTGATAGGGAAATTTCTTTCCTCCAAAACTTTTAACATAACTCCACCTACTAAACCTGTTGCTCCGACTACTGCAATTTTCATAATCTTTTTTTATTTTCCGCAAATAAAACCATTGCTATGCGTTTAGTAAAATACTTTTCCGTTTTACTGATAATTTTATGCAGTAATTTTTGCCAATCCCAAATATTGGATGATTTTGATGATGGCAATTTCACCGACAATCCCACATGGATAGGCGATGATAGTTTGTTTCAAGTGAATGGACTTGGACAGCTTCAAAGTAAAGGCTCAGCAAACATTGGGAAAGATATTTATTTGGCAACTCAATCATATTTTTTGAAAGGAAGCGAATGGAATTTTTTAGTAAGATTTAATTTAAGTCCAAGTACACAAAATTTTTGCAGGTTTTATTTGTTAAGTGATTCAAGCAATCTTAAAGCATCTACCAACAATGCCTATTATGTTCAGTTTGGAGGTATTACTGGAAACAATGATAGCATTCAATTTGTGAAGCAGGTTGGTACAAACCGCACTATATTGATAGGGGGTAGGAGAGGAACGGTTTCTAAATCAAACAATTTATTAAGATTGAAAATGCTCAGAGATAGTCTTGGTTTCTGGCAAATGTTTTCAGACACCTTGGGTGCTGATGATTATGCGTTAGAAGGATCGGTATTTGATTCAACGTTTATAGTCTCAAATTATATGGGGTTGTGGGCGAAATACACTACCACAAATGCTAACAATTATTATTTGGATGATGTGTATGTAGGACCTATTAGAACAGACATTGAGCCTCCTCAATTATTGAAAGTAAGTTTTTTATCGGATCATCAAATTTATTTATTGTTTAATGAAAAGCTTGATAATATATCATCCACACAACTATCGAATTATTTAGTTGACAATGGCTTGGGAAAGCCAATTTCAGCTATTGCAGACCCTGATAATGTGAATGCTATATTATTGATTTTTGCTCAATCATTTGAAAATGGTAAAAGCTATATACTTTCATTAGCAAATATTAAAGACCGATTTAATAATCAAATGCCATCTAAGAATGTTGAGTTGTTGTATTATGTAACACAAAAACATGATGTTTTAATAACTGAAATTTTCCCTGACCCATCACCATCTGTGGGTCTTCCAGATGCTGAGTTTATTGAAATTTATAACCATTCTAAGTTTGCTATCAATTTGAATAATTGGAGTGTTTCTGACCCAAGCACAACAAGTAATTTACCTGATGCTGTTATTAAACCAGATTCATTTATTGTATTTTGTGCATTGAGTAATGAGAGTAAATTTTCATCTTATGGCAAAACCATAGGCTTATCTGCATTTCCTTCTCTAAATAATGACAGTGATTCAATTCTATTAAAGGATGATATAGGCAAGTTGATTCATCTAGTGAACTATAATACATCTTGGTATAAAGATGCCAGTAAAAAGGATGGTGGTTGGACATTAGAAATGTTCAATCCATTTTCAATATGCCTTGATGGAGACAATTGGCAAGGCTCTCAAGCAGCGCAGGGAGGTACACCAGGCAAATACAATTCTACTTTTAAGAACCACCCTGATACCACGCGACCAGGTATCAAAAGTCTTGAACCAATAGACTCATTGCAATTGTTAGTTGTGTTCGATTCCAAGATGGATGAAATTTCATTACAACTGTCATCAGTAAAGTTGAATGGCGTATCTGTATCATCAAAACAAATTATAGGACAAAGAAAAGACAGCATGATGCTGGTTTTGACTTCAGCATTATTAAGAGATAATATATACCTGCTTAGCTTTGATACCTTGAAAAATTGTTTGGGAAATGCATCTATAAATATTAGTAAGTCTTTTGTTTTTATTCCACAAACAACGGATGTTAAACAAAACGATATCATTATTACTGAAGTGTTTGCTAATCCTAAACCTGTTGGTCTGCTTCCAAATGCCGAGTGGATTGAATTGCATAACAGAAGTAAAAATATTGTTCGACTTAATAATTGGAAACTTAAGAAAGGAAATATAAGCTATACTTTTCCAAATACCATTCTTTATCCAGATAGTTATGTGGTGGTGTGTGATGCTAATGACCAACAAAGTTTGAGCGCCTTGGCTAATGTGATTACAATGAATAATTTTCCTTCTTTGGCATTGGATGACGAACTTACTTTACTGAATGAACAGAATTTTATTATACATAATCTTTCTTATAAAAATGATTGGATGAATGATAAGTTAAAACAAAGTGCTGCATGGAGTTTGGAAATCATAGATGTAAATAACCCCTGCATGGGAGAAGGCAATTGGGGGGCTTCAATCAATCCAAAAGGAGCAACGCCAGGTAAGATAAACAGTTTACATACATACAACCCTGATAAGTCGGAATTGAAATTACTCAGAGCCTATCCTATTGATAACAAAACATTGGTTTTGGTTTTCGATAAAACACTCGATAGTCTTTCAAGTAATGCATACACACATTATTGGTTTAATAACCAAAATAAGGGCATCTCATATCATCATTTTATAGATAATTCACTTTCCCGAATTGAGTTGCAAATGAGTGATAGTTTTCTTTCAAATACTACTTATCGTGTTCGCATAGATAGCTTAGCTGATTGTGCAAATAATTTTTCTATTGATAGAAATTATGCTGATTTTGGACTATCAGAAAAAGCAGATTCAAATGATTTACATATCAATGAAGTATTGTTTAATCCAAGTTCTTTAGGCGCTGATTTTGTTGAGTTATACAATAGCAGCAATAAGTTTATTGATTTGAAAAACTATCTTATTTGTAATACGGATGAACGAGATTCAATCAATCAGTTTAATGCCTTTGGAACTGATTATTGGCAAATACATCCGAAACAATTTTTAGTTTTGACTGATAGTAAAGACAAAATTTTGTCGAATCATTCTGTGGCTTTTCTTGATCAGATAATTGAAGTGAAAACAATGCCTTCATACAATGATGATGCGGGTACTGTTTTGCTGAGCGATTTGAATGGAGGGCAAATCGAGAAATTCATCTATGACGATAAGATGCATTTTGCTTTGATTGAAAACAAAGAAGCTGTAAGTCTTGAACGTATTAATCCTTTCAGGCCTGTGAATGATAGAAGCAATTGGACTTCATCTTCAGCAAGTGCAAATTATGCTACCCCTACCACTCGTAATTCACAGTATTTTGAAATTTCTCAAAATGGCTCTACATTATCTATTCAACCAGAAGTTTTCAGCCCTAATGGAGACGGCTACCATGATGTGGTAAATTTCAACTACCAGTTTAGTGAAACGGGAAATGTAGCCAAACTTGAAATTTACAATAGCAGTGGTTTGTTAGTAAAAACACTGTTTAAAAATGAATTGCTCGGTTCTTCTGGAACCTACTCTTGGAATGGTATTGACGAGCATGGTAATGTACCCGCTTACGGAATTTACATCGCCAATTTTGAAGTATTTAGTATAAACGGAGAAAGCCAAACGTATCGTAAAACCTTTGTTTTAGGAGGAAAGCTTTAAGCCTTTGGTCCTTTGGGTTGAAGAGGTCTTATTTCAAGATTGACCGTATGGAAATTGTCAGGCATTTCTATTGCTTGGATAATGGCCAATGCAACATCATGGGGCATCAGCATATAATCATGAGGCTTGATGCCTGGGCTGTTTCTAAAAAAATCAGTTTTGGTTGAACCTGGATAGATGCAAGTAACTTTGATTCTATAATCACGCACTTCTCTAAATAAAGATTCGCTTAGGCCTTTCACAGCCCATTTTGTTGCACAATAGGCAGATACTTGCGGCATACCCTCTAAAGCAGCTGTAGAAGCAATATTGATAATATGTCCAAATTGATTTTTTTTCATAGAAGGCAATGCCATTTTGCAGCAATGAAATATACCACTCACATTAGTTTGATACATTTCATCCCATTGTTCAATACTCATGTCCTCAAGCATTCCAAAATAGCCTAAACCTGCATTGTTTAGCAATATGTCAATCCGATTATGTATATCCAATATTTGTTTAAAAGCATATTCAACCTTTTCAAAATACCTAACATCACTTTCAATGAAGGTATAGTTGGAGTGATTAATTACATTATTTCTTCCTAAACCATAAACGATGGCCCCTTTTTCAAGCAATTGAAGGCAGGTTTCATAGCCTATACCTTTGCCAACTCCTGTTACTACGGTAATTTTATTTTGTAAATCCACGAGGCCAATATAGGTAAAAACCCAAAAGCGTTGTTATTTATCAATCCTTTTGAATTCTATTTTGATTACTGTATTGGTTTATTATTGATACAAACTAGTCTTTTTGCTCCCATTTTGAAACGATTTTTTCTTCTGTGACTCTTATGATTTATCCCCAAACTGAGACAGCCTCTTTTTTATTATCAAGCTTAATTAAACTGACTATTTCCCCAATTCAAGATTACCTAAATCTTCTTCTTCTTTTAGCTTCATGATTTGTTCTAATGCATCTGGAACCACATCACTGCAAATGGTAATAAAACTTCCTTTTACAGCATTTTTAATAGCATATTCAATGGCCTCTTTTTCTTTTTTGATGGTAGTAACTTTTTTGTTTGCATCAATCTCGCTAATACCAGAAGTCATCAAATCAATAATCTCTTCTTCTGCTCTACCTCTCAAGTTCTTGTCTTGGCGTATAATAATTTCATCAAACATTTTAGCGGCTACTTTACCTAAGTTTATGGTATCTTGATCTCTTCTATCACCTACACCTGCAATCACCCCCACCTTTTGGGTTGCATTTATTTTGCTCAACATATCAGCAATGGCTTCAAAGCCTGCAGTATTGTGGGCATAATCTACCATCACATCAAAGTTTTTAAATCTAAAGATGTTCATGCGACCAGGAGTTTGTGCCGGCCCGGGAATGAAGGTAGCTAAAGCCAATCGCATATCTTCAATCTTATAATTGCGGATAAATCCAGCCAGTATAGTAGGAAGAATATTGGCAATGTTATAAGTCGCTCTTCCGCCATATGTCAATGGAATATTAACTGCTTTCTCTACCCTTATTTTCCATGTGCCTTTACAGATAGTTACATAATCATTTTCAAAAATAGCAGCTAATCCGCCTTTAGCAGTATGTTCTTTAATGATTGGATTGTTTTCATCCATACTAAAGAAAGCATGCTTGCAACGTAAATCTTTTGTCATGCCTACTGTATGTTTGTTGTCGGCATTTAAGATAGCATAACCTCCTGGCAAAACACTCTCAGGTACAACTGCTTTCACTCCTGCTAATTGCTCAATTGTATCAATATCTCCTAAGCCTAGATGGTCCTCAGCTACGTTGGTAACAATGGCTATATCACAATTATGAAAACCTAAGCCTGAGCGCAAAATTCCACCTCTTGCACATTCCAATACGGCAAAGTCAACCGTTGGGTCTTTTAGAACAAATTCTGCGCTTACAGGTCCTGTGCAATCTCCCCTCATCATCAATTGGTTTTGGATATAAACACCATCAGTGGTTGTATATCCAACCTTATGCCCCATGGTTTTCACCATATGTGCCATTAGGCGTGTGGTGGTAGTTTTTCCATTGGTACCGGTAACAGCAATAATTGGAATACGAGCCGTGCTGCCAAGTGGGTATAACATATCAATAACAGGTTCGGCAATATTCCTCGGTAATCCTTCAGCTGGATCTATATGCATCCTGAAACCTGGTGCAGCATTCACTTCTATCACACCACCACCTGATTCTGCCAATGGCTCTGAAAGGGTGTTGGCCATAATATCTATACCACAAATATCCAATCCAATAATGCGAGCTATACGCTCACACATGAAGATATTATCTGGGTGAACCATATCTGTCACATCCGTTGCTGTTCCGCCTGTGCTCAGATTAGCAGTTGGCTTCAACCAAAGCTCTTCGCCCTTTGGTAAAACTGAACCTAAGGTCAATCCTTTTTTGTCCAAAATATCCATGGTAAAATCATCTACCTTTATGCTGGTCAAGGTCTTCTCATGTCCATAACCCCTTCTTGGGTCTAAGTTTGTGATATCAATTAATTCTTGAATACTGTGCTTACCATCACCCATTACCGAAGCAGGTTTTCGTATGGCAGCAGCTATAAACTTATAGTTGATAACCAATACGCGGTGATCTAAACCTGTTATGAATTTTTCAACTATGACTCCACGTGAATATTTTTTAGCGGCATCCAATCCTTTTATAGCATCATCCCAATTGTTAATATTGGTTGTTGCTCCCTTTCCATGATTTCCATCAATAGGCTTCGTAACTATGGGATATTTGATACTTTCAATAGCTGCTTCTAAGCCTTCTTCCGTGTATACAATTCTACCTTTTGGAACAGGAATTTCTGCTGCACCCAATAGGTTTTTTGTTTCTTCTTTATCGCATGCAATATCAACAGCAATGCTACCTGTAGTGCTTGCAATTGTTGCCCTGATGCGTTTTTGATTTACACCATATCCTAATTGAACGAGAGAGTTTCTGTTTAAACGAATATAAGGTATCCCTCGAGCTACAGCCTCATCTACAATACAACCTGTACTCGGTCCAAGACGTTCGTCTTCGCGAATTTCTCTCAGCGTTTGGATATCGTTTGCTAAGTCATATTCAGTATTATTTATTAACGATATGGCTATTTCAACGGCAGCCTTTGCAGCATATACTCCTGCTTTTTCTTCCATATAGCTAAAAACCACATTGTAAATACCATCTTTTCCTGTTCCCCTAGTTCGTCCAAAACCACAATTCATGCCAGCTAAACATTGAATCTCTAAAGCAATATGTTCTATCACATGTCCCATCCATGTGCCATCTTTTACTCGCATAAAGAAACCTCCATCAACACCTTCAGAACAGCGATGTCCATACATAGTAGGAAACATTTTTTCGAGTCTTTCACCAAATCCAGCAATCAAATTAGTTGGCTTTTGCTCTAATTCTTCAAGGTCAAGGCGCATCTGAATCAGCTTATGCCTGCGAATTGACCAATAGTTTGGCCCCCGCATAATTTTAATGTCTAATACTTTCATGGTTTATGTTCTATTTTAATGTTGATAGTTTATTGAATTTAGTTTGGTGGTTTTAGTGGTAAGTATATATTCGCACACTTCAGAAACAATAATAAATAAAATACATTGGAAAAACCAAAAGGCAAGCTAATTTCAGTTGGAGGGGCTGAAGATAAGGGCACAGACTTAGAGCAAGGATTTATTCAGCGCAATCGTTTAAACTTTTTTGAACTAGGCATATTAAAAAGAATCGTTGTTGAAACGGGCGGAACAGACAAGCGCATAGAAGTGATTACAACCGCATCATCCATTCCTTTGGAGGTAGGAGAAAACTATTTACACTCTTTTGGTAAAATTGGCTGCACGAATGTAGGTGTGATTGACATTCGTAATAGATCAGACGCAAACAATCCTGAGTTCATTCAGAGAATAAAGAATTGTGATTGCGCTATGTTTAGCGGTGGTGATCAATTGCGTTTAACGAGTATATTTGGTGGAACCGATATTTACCAAATACTTCATGATAGATATTTGAACGAATCAAATTTTGTAATTGCTGGAACCAGTGCAGGTGCTATGGCTATGAGCAATACTATGATATATCAGGGCAAGAGCGAATTGGCACATTTAAAAGGAGAAGTTAAGATTACAACAGGATTGGCTTTTGTTGCCAATGTAATCATCGATTCACATTTCGATAAACGTGGTAGATTTAGTCGTTTAGCCCAAGCTGTGGCAAGTAACCCACAATGCTTAGGAATTGGATTAGGTGAAGATACGGGTGTTATAGTAACCAATGGAAATGAATTAGAAGTAGTGGGTAGTGGTGCGGTAATTATTGTGGATGGAAAAGACATCAATCATAGCAATATTACAGATGTAGATTTTGGTGCGCCTATTTCGGTTGAAAACATAAGGGTAAATATTCTAGTTAGAGGCAATGGTTATTTACTGAAAGAAAGAAAATTTCTTTCAGAGATGTTGGTTGCCATAAACTAGTTCTGCCGCCCTCAGGCGCTTATTTGGCTTTAGTTTTAAACGTTCTTATATGCTTAGTATGTCGGTCAAAATTTTTAAAATAAGTATTGATTGTTTTAAAAGAATCTCTTTCTAAACGTTAATCTTCTGTAAAACTATCTGCTAGCTTTTATGAAATTTTCTTGCTAAAATAAAGTTGAATTAGCTTTGATTTGATATCAAGTATTGCTGGTTTGTTCCAGCAATATTAGTCATATCTATATGTTACTACCACTCTGTATTAGGTTCAATCCTGAACACTTCGCTCATCTCATTAACCAATTGATCCAAATAATCAGTGTGATATCCCTTTCGTCCACCTAAAATAGGATTCCATTCTGATTCTGCGGGTATTTTTAAATTTGCCTTTTCAATTATTGGAGCAATGGCATCTAACCATCTTTTTTGCAATTCCTTTTCTCCAGCAAAAATATTTTCAGATTGTAATTGTAATTCATAATCACCCTCTTCAAATATTCCTAAGGCATAGTTCCAAGCCATATTTATAGCCGATTGCATGCGTGCTTTGCTTTCTTCAGTGCCGTTTCCTAATTTCACTAACCATATATCAGCATGAAAAACGTGGTACTTTATTTCTCCTTTTATTTTTCGTGCAACTTTGGCCAAAGGTTCAAAGCTACTTTCAGAGAGCATATTGAAGCGAATTTGATCTGCATGGTCAAATAAAAAATGCCTAACTGATGAGAAGTCGTAATCATCATTTGGCAACTCCACCAATTGTGAATTATGGAACTGTTTTGCTTCACGCATGAAGGCATTTGTATCAGGTTCAGCTTCGCCCAATTCAAACAAAATTTGAAACAATGCTTGCGCATGTCCTATTTTATCTTGTGCCATAGATGAAAAAGCAATATCTTCTTCCAATATGGGACCAAGCCCCGTCCATTCGCTATTTCTGTGACCTAGTATTAATAAGTCATCAGCCATTTTGTATAATAATTCTTTTATGTGTTCCATGTAATTTTATTTATGGATTTAAAGATTACAGAATTCGATAGTTAACCATATTTGATCAAATCTAATTCTGAAATAATTGTATTATAATGTATTTTCCTTTTTGTATTTGTTTATCTTACTCATCACTTTATAACCACCTGCCTCACGGTATTGCTTTTCAGGGACAGTATCAAAAATGTCTGAATCATCATAATCTGATGCAAATACATTACTGGTTTTCACAACCCACATATTTACGCTAATGCCTCTTCTGCCATATTGTTCTTTACCGAATAGAAAAGCCATTTCGGGATTTGGTGCATGCACAATGCCCACATGAATGTGCTGATCACCACGTTTCTTTTGATGAAAGACCTCATAGGTTTCCCAATTATCCATTTCGGTCAATGGAGCTATGTTGTTTTCTTCATTTATTTTCTCTCGAGCTATACGAGGATCTAATGATTGTATCATGTTATGCTAAGGGTGTAACGTATTTTTCTGATTTGTTTAATAGTGCAGCTCTTACCCACCTTCCTTTTTCTTCAGCCATTCTTCGAACTGCTAATCTCTCGGCATTACATGGACCACCACCATTGATTACGCGCTTAAATTCATCCCAATCTGGCTCGGTATAATTCCACAAACCAGTTTCTTCGTTTTTCTTTAAATTGGCATCAGGAACTGTTAACCCTAAATCCCAAATTTTAGGCACATACATATTTAAAAACTGTTGGCGCATATCATCATTTGTTGCCATTTTTACTTTCCAACGCATCAATATTTCAGTATGATTTGATATTTTATCACTTGGTCCAAAAAAGTGCATGATAGGTGGCCACCAGCGTGTAAGCGCTTCTTGAACCATCTTACGTTGCACAGATGTTCCAGTTGCTAATGTTACTACATTGTCGTGGCCATATTTTAGATGGAAACTTTCTTCGGTACAAATCCTATCCAATGCGCGTCCGTATGGGCCATAACTGCCTTTGGCATTTGCTACTTGGTTGATAATAGCACCTGCATCTATTAGCCATGCAATGATACAAGCATCAGCCCATGTGTAAGCAGGATAATTAAAAACATTTGAATATTTTGATTTACCTGTAATCAAATCATTAATCATGGCCTCGCGGCTTTTTCCAAGTGTTTCAGCTGCACTGTAAAGCAATTGTGCGTGTCCTACTTCATCTTGTACTTTTGCCATCAAAGCAAGTTTGCGTTTGAAGCCCGGAGCACGCGTAATCCAAGTACCTTCAGGCAATGCACCTATGATTTCTGAATGTGCATGTTGCTCAATCATTCTAATTAGTTGTTTTCTATACTCGCGGGGCATCCAATCTTTTGGTTCGATTTTTTCACCTCTTGCAATTCTAGCTTCAAATTCAGCCAATTTAATAGGATCCTCGCCATCAATTATTGACTTTGGCTTTTCATTTGGATCGATGTAAGCATTTCCGTACATATGTTTTTATCTTAATTATTATATTCAGTTATAAAGGTTAAATAATTGCAAGCTAAATAGTTTAAGTGTTTGCAATTTTTTTAATTCATCATTGGCAATTCGTAATTCTTAATTTACCTATCTGTTACCAAGCGTTTTCGCAATCCGCCCATGATAAAATAGCTTAGTTTATCTGCAATTTCGTTCGCATTCATCTTGCCTTCAGGCTTATACCACTCATTAATAAAGTTTATGGTCGATAGAATGCTTAACACAGCAAATTTCTTGTCAACATCATCAAAAATATCCTCCTTCTCACCATCTGCCAGAATGATTGTAAATTGATTTTCATATTGTTGACGTAATTGCCTGAAAAGTTTAAGTTTAGGCTCGCTAAGATTTCTCCATTCGCTCAAGAAAACGGAGGATTGATTTTGATTTTCAGTAATTGTCTCAACGTGAAGTTTTATGGCCATTTTCAATTTTTCTTCAGCATTAAAATAAATATCATTTACCTCTTTGGCATTTGTAATAAATTTATCTGCCATGTCAAAACAAATCTTTTCAAGTAATTCTTCTTTAGACTTAAAATGGTAATAAATACTCGCTGCCTCTATGCCTAACTCAGCAGCTAAATCTCGCATGCTTGTAGCCACAAAGCCTTTTTGTTTGAACAATTTTGCAGCAACATTTACAATTTGTTCTTTTCTGCTGATATTCAATATTTCTGCCATTGCCTAACGAATGTTAGGCAAAATTATAAAATGAAATCAGAAATGCAAGTTTTTGATTAAAATTTCGTTTTAGGATGACCAAATTTGTATGAAGAAATTGTGAATTAGTTAGAGACTTGAAATAGTATTAAGTCTATACATTTGCTGAAGTGAATTATCCATCATCTTTAATAGAGGAAGCAGTAAATGAGCTGTCTAAATTTCCTGGGGTTGGCAAGAAATCTGCCCTTCGCATGGTTTTGTTTTTATTAAAACAATCACCTAATGATGCTCGAAAATTGGGTGAGGCTGTAATTAACATGCGAGAAAAAATCAATTACTGTAAAAGATGCTACAATGTAAGTGATTACGACTTGTGTAATATTTGTGCAAGCCCGAAAAGAAACGCACAAACCATTTGTGTGGTGGAAGATTTGAGAGATGTTATTGCCATTGAGAACACTAATCAACATAATGGTATGTATCATGTTCTTGGCGGAGTAATATCTCCTATGAATGGAGTTGGCCCTGATGAATTGAAGATAGATGAGTTGGTTTTGAGGGTAAAAGCAGAGGAGATATCAGAAATAATTATGGCTTTAAGTCCCACACCTGAAGGAGATACAACCATTTATTACCTTTCTAAAAAATTGGCTGGTTTGGATGTAAAGATTAGCACCATTTCAAGAGGTATTGCCATAGGGGGCGAACTTGAATATGCTGATGAAATTACTTTAGGCCGCTCTATTGTTACACGCATTCCTTATCAGATGTAGCTATTTCCTTATTTACGGGTATACTTGTCTGAGATTTTGTTTTTTTACATGTGTTAAATGTTAATCCCCCTAAAAGCATAATAGCCAGCAAAGTATGTTTAATTACTTTCATAGTTTTGTAGTATTTGTTGTATAATACGTT
Source organism: Chitinophaga pinensis (assembly GCA_945870425.1). GTDB lineage: Bacteria > Bacteroidota > Bacteroidia > UKL13-3 > UKL13-3 > RGVD01. The sequence continues at coordinate 275,022 of CAMBSD010000001.1, forward strand.
GCAAATGTGCAGGAAGTTACAATCACTTGCTATTATTTTTCGGTTAAGTTCAATTGAATACAGATAAAGTGGCCATTTAAGGATGTGTAATTATTTTCCCATTGCAAAATTTATGTTTTGCTTATAGCTCAAATAAAAGGAGTATGAATAATCCAGGCCTGTTGTTGCAAAGTCGTAAAAGGGTTCCAATCGGGCCGTCAAGTATAGTTTGTCGAACAAGGGTTTTTCGTACAAAAGCCTGAGAAATAATAATTCCCTTTTGTAATTGGGAATAAAATAGTTCGGTTTATCTATGCTTTGGGATTGGTAAATAGCTGTTCCTCTGGGCGCAAGGAAGTTTTGTGAATTCCAGTAACTAATCATTAGACCTAGATATTTGGTATCCACAAAGGCACTCAAATACATCGCATTTCCATTATCAAATGGCATTCCCGAACTAGAGTTTTCTTTGTATATTAGATAATAAGGCTCAAGGCATATTTCCTTTATAAATTGATTCGAAAAGCTTCTGGAAATTCTCAACCCGGCAGCGGCATTCATTTTCACATACAATTGATTGACACTGTCATTGTCAATCTGACCGCCTTGATGCGAGAGCATAAATTGGGATATAAACAATACATTCCAATCTTTGTTTTTTGCTTTGGAGTCAAATAGGTTGTGCTGCAAACTGCCCCCTGTAGTAAGATGTTCTTTGTAGGGTGAACCTCTCTCAATAAACTTTTCCCAATTAATCCATCCATCAAAAAAGGTTCTTTGGGTATTGTATTTTACCTGAAATCCGTTTTCTAGTCTATTTTCTATTACCCTTGATATATCAAACATAGGTTCAATTATCCTATGACTTAGAGCTCCTTCTAGCGTGCCGAAGAGCATACTAAAATTGTTTTTTTGTACTTTAAGTGTGAAGGTAGGGGCAATGGAAGTATATGTGTTTTCTGCGCCAAAATCATTCCTTAAAAAAACACCTGCTTGTAATTTAATGTATGGATTAACTTGATAATATAGATTTGGATTCAGTTGATAGCCAAACAAAGTACGCCCTACTTCTATTTTGCTGTAATACTCGGTATTTCGCATGTAATTAAAAGCATTCAGACTTAAGCCTATACGATTGCTGTCACTGGAATTAATGTCAATTTTGTCTTGTAAATACTTGTTGTCTAGCTGAGCTAATGAAATAAAATAGCTCGATAATAAGAGAAAGAGGGCAAAAAATATGTTTTTATTAAGTTGCATGACTATAAGTCCATTGCATTGGAAATTAATTCTGCAATATCAAGCACTTGTATCTCTTGCTCTTTGTTGTGATGCTTTACTCCATCTCTTAGCATGGTCATGCAAAATGGGCAAGCAGCAGCTACCACAGAAGGATTGGTTTCTAGGGCATCATCCATTCTTTCGAGATTTACCTCTTTGGTGCCTTGCTCTGCATCTTTAAACATTTGAGCTCCACCTGCACCGCAGCATAAGCCATTTGCTTTGCTTCTTTTCATTTCCACCAATTCAGCATCCAATTTTTCTATGACTTCACGAGGTGCTTCAAAAATATTATTAGCTCTGCCTAAATAGCAGCTATCATGGTAAGTAATGCGTTGGCCTTTGAAGGCACCCCCTTTAATAGCTATTTTACCCTCGTTTAAGAGTTTATTAATAAGCGTAGTATGATGCAACACTTCATACGAGCCACCCAACTCAGGGTATTCGTTTTTAATGGTATTGAAACAATGGGGGCAAGCAGTTACAATTTTTTTGATATTGTAGGCATTTAACGTTGTAATGTTTTGCATAGCAAGCATTTGGTAAAGGAATTCATTCCCAGCGCGCTTTGCTGGATCACCTGTACAAGCCTCTTCAGTTCCTAAAATGGCGAACTTAATACCTGCTGCATGCAAAATTTTGGCTACAGCTTTGGTGATTTTCTGCGCCCTTTCGTCAAAACTTCCTGCGCATCCTACCCAAAACAAAATTTCGGCATTCTCCCCTGCTGATGTCATTTCAGCTATGGTACGAACTTTAAATTCAGTCATAAAAATGATAATATTCGAAGGCAATTTAAGAAAACTGAGAGAAAAGAAAAATCTAAGTTTCAAAGTACCAATAATCTGTTCTTTATTTATTTTTTAAATGTTGATGTTCTTATAAATCTCTTTTTAAAATCGAGTAGAAAAACCTAATTGAAAGGCTTAAAATTGGAAAATTTCCTCCTCAAACGGGCTCTATTTACACAAAATAGTAGCAGAAAAACATCATTTTAAAAAACTATAAATCAATATTTTATATTATGTAGTAGTAGTCTTGTAGTAGTAGCTTGTGTAATATTTCTTACTAGTGAAAACAATGAAGGGGCATGTAAAATTGTAACTTATATTTATGTACTTATGTTTACATCAATAAACCAAAAATAAAATAAAATATGAAATCATTTAGACATTTACAATTTTTCATTTTGCTGTTCTTTTCAGCACAATTGATTTATGGACAAACGAGTTTGCCCATAAACTTCGACAGTGTTGGTTTTACATACGTCTTCACAGATTTTGGTGGCGGGTCAACATCTGTTGCTACCGACCCAGTTTCTGGTGCTAATAAAGTGGCCAAAACTAATAAGCCGGCAGGAGCGCAGTCTTGGGCTGGTGTTACCATTGGTGGTGCTGCCTCAACAATTGGATTTAATTCATCTATTCCTTTTGCAAGCAATGCTACCAAGGTTTCGGTTATGATGTATTCTCCTGACAGCGGAATTGTAGTGAAACTTAAAGTGGAAGACGCTACAAATAATCAAATTAGCTGTGAGGCGGATGTGAAAACTAAGAAAGCAAATGCATGGGATACCTTGGTTTTTGATTTTGCAAATGGAACTCCCACTTTAAATCTTTCTAACTCTTACAAGAAAATGTCAATTTTCTTCAATTTTGGTGTTGATGGAAATACCGCTGGTAACAAAGATTACTATTTTGATGAGGTGATGATGCTACCCCCTTCTGCTCCGGTTGTTTCAAATGTTACTTTTAGTGTTGATATGAGCAAATATGGCGCTGTGAATGGTACCGTATATGTGAATGGGAATTTTAACTCTTGGTGCGGTTCGTGTAATCCAATGGTTAAAGGAACTCAAGATACCAATGTTTGGACTGTAGCATTGCCTATTACAAATGGCCCTATGGAATTTAAATATACCATTAATGGTTGGAATATTGACGAGAAATTAACCTCTGGAACTTCTTGTACCATAACCGCAGGTGGTTTTACTAACCGTTCATATAATGTTTCTTCAAATGTGACTTTGCCAACAGTGTGTTGGGAGTCTTGTGTGGGATGCAATACTATTGTGCTAGCAAAAGTAAGTTTGCCTATCTATTTTGATTCTACAAATGTAGATTACTCGCTTGCGGATTTTGGCGGTAATGCAAGTTCAATAGTTGCTGACCCAGGCAATGCCAATAACAAAGTCGTTAAAGTAATTAAAACTGCTTCTGCTGCCGATTGGGCTGGTACAACAATTGGAAACACAGGTTTTGCAAGCGCCATTCCGTTTGCTGCAAATAGAAATGTTATTAAAATGAGAGTGTATTCTCCAGCTGTAGGCATGAAGGTGAAATTGAAAACTGAAGATGTTTCTGATCCAACTAAAAGCGTTGAAACCGATACTTTTACTACTGTCGCAAATACATGGGAAACTTTAACGTTTAATTTTGCAAATCAATCAAACGGCACTGCCGCAATAAACTATGGTTACAGTTTCAAAAAATTATCAGCTTTCTTCAATTTTGGTGTTGATGGTGCAACTGCGGGTGAGAAAATATTTTATTTCGATAATATTGAATTAGCTCCTCCAACTCCAGCAAATGTTACATTTAATGTAAACATGAAAAAGTATGGTGCTGTAAATGGTACTGTGTATGTCAATGGTACATTTAATAGCTGGTGTGGTTCGTGTAACCCAATGGTTAAAGGAACTGTTGACACAAACATTTGGTCAGTAACTTTGCCAATAAATAATGGTGCAATGGAGTATAAGTTTACCATTAATGGCTGGGATATTGATGAAAAACTAGCAGCAGGTAGCTCTTGTACTGTTACTAGCGGTGGTTTTACCAATCGTTCATATAACGTTACTTCAAATGTTAATTTGCCTGTGATTTGCTGGGAGTCATGTGCCAATTGTGTGATTGTAAATCCAAATGCTTTGAACATGCCTGTTTCTTTTGAAAGCACTACTTTAAACTATGGCTTAACTGATTTTGAAGGTAATGCAAGTTCAATCGTTGCTGATCCTTTAAACTCATCAAATAAAGCTTGTAAAGTTATTAAGTCTAATTCGGCCAAACCATGGGCTGGAACTACTATTGGTGGTACTATTGGTTTTGATAACCAAATTCCTTTTGTAGCTTCAACTGATACAAAAATCAGCATGAGGGTATACTCTCCAAACGCAGGTATTAAAGTAAGAATGAAAGTAGAAGACCCTAACGATGCTGGAAAGAGTGTTGAAACAGAAGCAACAACTACAATTGCCAACAATTGGGAAGTATTGGTTTTTGATTTTGCTAACGAAGCCAATGGAACAGCTAAAATCAACTATACATACGTATACAAAAAGTTAACTATGTTCTTCAACTTTGGTACTGATGGTGCCACTGCTGGTGAAAAAATTTATTATTTTGATGATGTAACTTTTGGTACTTTGGCCAATACCGTATCTTCAAAAGTGAAGGTTAAATTTACAGTTGATACCAAAAATTTACCAATGGCACCTGGTGATACCATTACCTTGAATGGCACATTTAACAATTGGTGTGGTGATTGTGCTAAAATGACCAATCTGCCAGGAACCAAAATGTGGACTACAACAGTTGAATTAGATTCAAATACTGAGTACGAATACAAATACGTAATAGGTGCTTGGAAATCCTCAGAAAACTTAAGTTCAAGCTTAACCGCTTGTACAAAAACTACAGGTAATTTCACAAATCGTCTATACAAAACTGGTAAAACAAATGATTCGATTCCTATGGTATGTTGGGAAAGTTGCTCGTCATGCGGAAATACCGGTGGACCAAGCAAAACCTACCTTACTTTCAGAGTTGATATGAGTAAAAACAAACCTGCTGCTGGTGATACGGTAACTTTGAATGGTACTTTTAACAATTGGTGTGGTGCTTGTACGCCAATGACTAAAGTGGGTACAACGGATGTATGGTCTGCAACAGTTTTATTAAATCAAGATTCATCTTACGATTACAAATACGTAATAGGTGCTTGGAAATCACAAGAAACATTGAAAGAAGGTTCAGTGTGTACTACTACCAAATCTGGTTTTACAAACAGAACAGTTGTGGTAAATAAATTGAATGATACCCTTCCCATAGTGTGTTGGGAAAGTTGTGTAAGCTGTCAAAATACAGCACCTAAAACCAAAGTTACCTTTAAGGTTAACATGAAAAACTACCTTGACGATAGTCTTGCTATCAAAGGTGTAACATTAAATGGTAGCTTCAACGGATGGTGTGGTAATTGTACTCCAATGACTTTAATAGGAAGCAATATTTATGCTACAACTTTGACTTTAGATACAGGTTCTTACGATTTCAAATTCACTGTGGGTAATTGGTTAGACCAAGAGCAATTCAGTCCATCTGATCCTTGTACTAAAACTGTAGGAAACTTCACAAATAGAAATGTGGTAATAAAAGATACAGCAGCTTTAATCGTAGGTACCTATTGCTGGAACACTTGCAACAAGTGTGAAGCAGTGGGAAGTGTTGCTGAAGCTGAATTAAACAATGTGAAAGTATATCCTAATCCAGTTTCAGGTGCTTTGTTTGTCGATTTGGGTCAGATATCTGAAGTAGGAACTAAACTATATGTTTACAATATGTTAGGCGAACAAATGAATGTTAAATCTAACAACGTAAACCCTGGTACAGGAACCATCAGCTTAGATACCCATGGTTTAAAACAAGGTGTTTATCTTTTGAAAATCGAATCAGATAACGTAATTAAAACAATTAAATTCCAAGTGAATTAGATTTAAGTGATTTTTATATATTGGAAAGAGGCCGGAGAAATCTGGCCTTTTTCCTTTTAAAAATATTGCTAATTTTGGCTTTTGAATTGCATACCAGATGTGCATTGCATAAACTTGAACATACCATAGATGCTAGGCTTGAGAAAAGTTACCATTACACGATATATCACTCCTTTGCGAGAAGGAGGTTCTTTGCCTGCCTTGGCCGAAGGTGATGATGATTTTAAATATGTGCTTAAATTTAATGGAACTGGGCATGGCCCCAAGGTACTTATTGCAGAACTACTTGGTGGTGAAATAGCCCGTGCCATTAGCTTGAAGGTACCTGAATTGGTGTTTGCAGATTTGCACGAAGCATTTGGACAAACCGAAGCTGATGAAGAAATTCAAGATTTGTTAAAGGCCAGCAAAGGCTTGAATTTAGCACTACATTTCCTTTCAGGGGCTATCAATTTCGACCCTGTGGTGAAGACGATTGAAGCAGAACTTGCCTCTCAAATTGTCTGGCTAGATGCCTTTATTACCAATGTTGATCGCACTTTTAGAAATACCAATATGCTGCTATGGAACAGAGAACTTTGGTTAATAGATCATGGCGCTTGTCTGTATTTCCATCATGGGGGAACTGATTGGGAAGCTGCTAGTAAAACACCTTTTGCTACTATTAAAACGCACGTACTTTTGCCGCAAGCCAGTCTGCTAACCCAGGTTGATGCAGAAATAAAGCAAGTATTGACTCCCGAGAAATTGACCGAGATAGTTAATTTAATCCCAAATGAGTGGCTTGTGTGGAGCGATTCTGATAAATCACCAGATGAATTGCGAGCCATGTATTTGAACTTTTTTCTTGCCAGATTGAACAACACCGAATTATTTATTAATGAAGCCCAACATGCAAGAGAGACACTTATATGAGTATTCTGTAATTCGGGTCTTGCCAATTGTTGAGCGAGAAGAATTTATCAATGTGGGCATCATTTTGTTTTGCAAAAAAGAAGCTTTCATAAAGGTGCATTATGCTTTAGATGCAGCAAAATTGCAATCCTTTTCAAAAGACATAGATGTGGAGCAAATCGAAAAAAACCTCCAATCATTGACTAAGATAGCATATGGAGAAAAGAGCTGCGGTCCTATAGCTGTGTTGGATGTTCCATCAAGATTCAGATGGCTTACGGCTGTAAGGAGTTCAGCCATTCAGCTTTCTAGGCCACACCCAGGTATGTGTAGCGACTTGGAAATGACGGCAAGACGTTTATTTGAGGAGTTGGTTTTATAAGGGAGTTAGATATTACAAAGTTAAAAACTTTGTTTACTTATCCTCACAAGTGACGCTGCGCTTAACACTTGCAAGAGCTGCGAGGCCTTTTGTAAATTATAATTACAACCTAGATAGGTAATCAGTAAGATTGGTGCCATTGTCTAGCTCCATTTTCTTGCGCAAACGATACCTACTAATTTCAACACCCCTCACCGAAATATTGAGTATGCTAGCAATCTCTTTGGTAGATAAATTCATTCGCAAATAGGCGCACATCTTGATATCATTGGCTGAAAGCACGGGGAATTTGGCCTTTAAACTTTGGGTAAAGCTTTCATGAATATTATTAAAATACAATTCAAATTTTTCCCAATCCTTGTCAATCAGTGTGTCTTTGTCAATGTCTTTAATAAGCTCACTGATTTCAGGCTTTATTTTAGGGTCATTACTGATCTGAGAGATTCGTTTCAATTTCTCTTTAATTGATAATAGCTTTTCGCTTTTCTGAACAATATGCATGGTACTTGAAGCCAATTCTTTACCTTGGTGTTCCAATTCCCTTTGCAATTGTTGGTTCTTCAGTTCTATTAGTTCTTTTTCTTGCTTTTCTTTCTCAAGCCTTAGCTGCTCGGTTTGTTGCTTAAAATGATCATCTTTAGCTGCTATCACTCTTGATGCTTTTTTTCTCACCAACATTTGTGGGTAGAAACCAATCACTAATACAGCTATCAAAGCTAATATAGAATAAAAAACCTTGGCTAATGGGGTCCAATACCAAGGAGCGGGAATATGAATTTTTACGAGCATTTCGGGCCCTTCAAGTGACATACATTTGGCTTTTACCCTAAGGGTATAATCCCCATAAGACAAACGGCTAAACTCTCTGGTACTGGTGGTTTTCCATGCCGACCATGATTTGTCCCACCCTTCGAGATAACTTGAAAACAATACATCTTTATAAAAATAGGCATTAGGTGAGCTAAACGAAAACTCAACCGAGCGGTCATTCATATCAATTTCAGACGAGCTTGAGTTCAGGTATTTGTAGTACACCGAGTCTAAAGCACTAAGCGAATTAACCGATGTAATAAGCACACTTGGTGATTGCTGCTTGAATTTTTTTATTTGTAGTAAATCAATGCTAACAAAACCTGATTCAACACCAATAAACAAATTGCCATTACTGCACTCGTTTAAAAACTCAAATCCACCCACTAAATTTTGGTCTAGCTTGGGCAGTTTTACTTTTGAATAGGTATAATCCACTCCATTGTAACTAGGCCTTAAATAGCCCATTTCTTGGCTGCTGATGAACCATATATTGCCATTTTTTCCATTAATGATGCGTTTGTAGGCAATGCTCGTATCAAGCAAAGTAGCAAAGGTTTTTGACAACTCAAATTTATCCAGGTCGCTGCGGTATTTATAAATGCCTTTTTCAGTGGCGAAACAAACTCCCATATCGGTACTAAAAACATAGTTTTCGGTTTCATTGGGAAGACCGTCTTTTGTGCCATATAGCCTCACTTGCTTGATGCCCTGCATGTCATCATCTAATTTGATTTTATAGAGACCTTTATAAGGATGGCCCACCCACAAATTTCCTACTTCATCTTGTTCAATAAATCGGCTCGATTCCTTAAATCGTGCCAATTTGTTAGATAAAACCAACGAATTGTTTTCCCATTTAAAAACACTAAGCCCATTGTATGTTCCCATGATGAAATAGCCGGGATGTTTTTCATCGTTAATAATCTTCCAACAACCTCTTGTGTCACTTATTTTATTGGCCACAAGGCCATTTACTTCAAACAAACCTTCGTGGTGACAAACAAATAGTTTTGAATTAATCACTTGTGTATTCCATACTTGACCTTCTGTGTTGCTCACAAGTTGAAAGGCATCTGAATTGTTATTGTTTTTATCCCTGCAGTATAAGCCATTGTTGGTTCCAAAGTAGTAGTAGTTGTTAAACTCGGTCATGGTATAGCCAGTTCCTTTCAACAACCCATCGGGCAATAGATATCCAAAAGGGTAGTTTAATCGCACCAAGTCTATGCCATTGTCTAGGCCAAGCCAAACATTGTTATTCCTGTCTTTAAACAAAGAGAGTACGTTATTATTCTGTAGGCCATCCTTTATGCTGATGTTGTTTACGATTCTGCCACTGCTATCTAAGAAATAAATGCCTGCGCGGTTACTGGCCAACACATAATAATTACCGTAGGTACAGGCTCTGTATATTCTATTATTTTTCAGGGAGCTTTCGTCTTTATCTGATTTTACAACTGTATTACCTCTTAGAAAGTAAATGCCATTTTTATAGGTGGTAATGAGCAAATCATTTTTGCCGGAAGGCAGTAATGAAGAAATGTCCAATTTTGTATCAGAAATCAGTGCTTTGAATTGGTTCGATTTTAACTCAAATACACTTCCATTCATATCTGTAAGGAGTAGCCTTTTGCCAACTTTAAACATATATTCAAGTAGGTTGGCTGAGGGGCTTTGCAAGCTCATTTTTTGGCCATCATAAGCAAATACATATCGACTTGTTTGAAAATAGATTTTATTATTTTGTTCCTCTATGCTCCATACATCTTCAAATCCTTTGAAATCAGAGGGAAGAAGCTGCGCCAAAGATTCAAAACGAAGGGAACCATTCTTCTCAAAAATAAAATACCCCAATTCATTCTGTCCGCCCACATATATCCGATTGCTTGCATTGTCATAATACACTGATCTAAGAATGGTGTTTTTGGGCAGCGGGTGAAGGCTATATTGTTTACCATCAAATATAAGTAGGCCGTCATTATTGGCAAAAAACACCAAGCCATTATCTGATTCACAAATATCCCATGTTTGTGTCCCCCCGTTATAATTTTGTTTCGGGTAGTTTTTTACCATAGGTATAGAAGTCATGTTTTGGGCCATCATTTTGTCATGGCATAAACTTCCTAAACCAAAAATTAGAGCAAATATGATTGAATATGTAAAATTTTTTGGCATTCTATTCGCTCAAAAATACAATTTTTTTTGATTTGACAAACCTAAGCAAACAATTTATTTTCAATTATTTGCAATTTATTGTAGTAGTGATGTTGTAGATATTTAAGTTCCGAAAATTACTTGAAGTATGTGAGTTGGGTGAGGGGTTATGGTTTTAAGGTGCCATATCAAATACATTCGCTTTACATAAAACTATTGTTTTGGAAAAAAATTACATTTTTAGTCGATTTTTCAATGTTTGTATCTTCTTGATTTTGGCTCAATCTCCAATACATATGTATGCTCAAAATCAAGATAGTACTGACAGCTCTAAACCAATATCAACGGGACCTACAGGACTTTTACCTTTAAAGAAACTTAATGTAAATGGCTACTACAGGTTTTTTGGCATCAACAGAGACCTTGAGCAATCATTTGTTGTCATTCCCGGAAATCAATATGCCAATGCACCTGCCTATATTTTAGGGACAGGGGATGTATACCGTGATCCTCCTTTGATGTTATTGAATTTATCCGTTCAACCTACATCTAAAACTTTCATTGGAATGGACTATGCCTTGTATCACAATTTTACTGGCAATATTGGTAATAGTCCTATCAATCTAAATTTGGGTATCAATTTGACAGGAAGTATTCAAACCACTTCTGGAAAATTTACAGCACATATGGGAGGTATCAATTGGACCGATATGAGTGGAATGGTTTTTAGTAGTTTTATTGGATATCAGAGGTTTAGCATATATGAGCGCTACCCATGGGAAAATAATTCGGTTTCGTATGATAGAGCTAGCAATTACTTCGAGTACGGAAATATCAGTCGTGATATGCGTTTTGGAATGCAGGCCTTCAAGGGCATGATGATAGATGGAAACGAGTTGCCTTATAATTTTTCATTTAGATTTTTATATGGTGTAACCCCTGTTCAATCGATTATTGGTAGCAAGATTCCTGCCTACACCATGGGTTTGCGCATTAGAAAGCAAATGAAAAACCAAAGCATTGGTTTTAATATGATGAACTACACTTCATTCCTTGATTCAACTGCCAAAGAAGAAGCAGGTATACAGTTGCAAACCATTTCTTATGATGCCAATTGGAAAGGATTTGAATTGTCTACTGAGTTTGGAAGAGGTCAACTGTATTCGGCAGTTCAAAATGAAGGTTGGGGAAATGCCATCCGTTTAAAAGTTAAAACACCTGCTAAAATTACTAAGATTCCATTTGATATTGAAGGTTTTTATATGAGTCCTCAATTTGTAAATTATTATGGTAATTTTCTTAGTTCAAATACGGCCTTTTTAAGCACTGCTTCAGTTAATCAAACGGGTTCTTCTGCAGGAGGTAGTGGAGGTATCAGTAATTTTGCAGGCTCTATCACGGATGTAGGTATGATCAGTAATAATCGTAAAGGGTTTAGTTTTAATTTTTGGTTAGATTTGACTAAGACCACTAAATTAAATGTGGGCAATATGGTTTCTTCTGAAATAAAATCAATGGGAAAAACCATGGCTTTTGGGCATAAAATTAATGCTTTGCCTTTTTCAAGATTTGTGCCTTTTGTAAATAATGTAGGTGCCTATAACAATTGGACTTCATATTTCCGAGGCTTTTCGCAAACAATGGAGATTATCGATACCAATGCATCGGGAATGCCTAAGACCCTTACTAATTTTAACATGTTGCAGGTTCAGTTAAAACAAAAAGTGAACATGCCTTGGATGCCTTTCTATTTGTTATATGTAGGTTCATTTGGTTCAGCACAAACCGACTTTAGTTTCATTCCTGAGTTTAGTAATAAAGCCTATTTGCGTACCTTTTATCATGAGTTTGATGCTATCTTTATGCTTAACAAACAAATCAGCTTAATAACCTCCTATGGCCAAGAAAATATTACTGGAAATGCACAACTCAATAAAGGTGATAACAGAGATGGTGTTTTAGGGAGCATAAATAACAATGCAATTGAGCAAGAGTCAACCATGTTAGGATTAGGGATGGATTTGAACATTTCAAAAAATACCACTCTATATTTGAGAAGGCGCTGGTTTAGCCAAGAAGATAAAAGCTTTTTAAAGGATAATATAAAAGGAACCGAAACCACCATTGAACTAAAACTATATTTCTAATATGAAAAATATTTATTCCTATATAATCTTAACAATTCTAATGCTACCCATAGTTGCAAAGGCCCAAGAGAAAAAGATTGATTTCTTTGGGTCTGGACGCTTTGTTTTTAATAACAGCAGCATCGGAGGTGAACTTATTAAACACGATTCAACTACCGCTCGTAAACAAATGACTGGTTATACATTGTTTGATTTAGGTTTTCATATCAGACCTTCAGAAAACACTGAGATAAAAGCTATCACACGTGTTCAAAACGACATGACAGGCTTTTGGGGCGGTGGTATTGTATTCAATTTGCGTGAACTGTATCTAAGAGGATTAATGTTTAATCGCATTAAATACCAGGTGGGTGATTTGAATACAAGAATGACAGAGTATACCTTATTCAATTATCAAGGAGAAATGGGTCAAAACAATCCATTGGCTTTAAATACATTTGGTGAGGTTATTCAATATGATAAATTCTACGGTCAAAACTCTTGGCGTCAGCAAGGTGCAACGGCAGATATAGGCTTTGATTTTAATAAATACCTAAATCATATTCATCTAACTGGATTGATAACCAAGAATCGCCAAACCGATTATTTTACCACACCTGATAGGCTTTTTTCTGGCGCTAACATGCAAGCAAAATTGTTTAACCAATTAAACCTTGGCTATAATTATACCAATGTTTTTGATGTGCAACATTCTGCAATGTTTTCAAATGCCATGTTTAACAATAGGGTGCAAAGCATTGATGTAAAAGAAAAATTTGCATATAAGAATATGCAGTTTGATTTGGCTGGAGAATTTGGTGTGTCTAATGTTAATTTTGAGAACGCCCAAAATGCGCCACAGTTGAAGGATGGTTCTTTTATGGATGGGAGCATAGCTATCCAAAACAAGAAAAGCAATTGGAATGCATCATTAGCTTTGAGAAGTGTTGAATCGGAATTTAGAAGCATGGGTGCACAGAGCAGAAGGGTTGATTTTACAGCTGTTGCCAATGAATTTGCTTACTACACTAATCGCGAGACCCCAAGGCCAGTTAATATGCTATCATTGCTTACAGATGGGAATTATTATAATATGTTTTTAAGTCCAACCCTTAAAGATTTTAACCCTGCTTACGAAAATATATTGCCGTATGGTAAAGCCACACCAAACCGACAAGGGGCTGACGTGAAATTGGGATGGAATCACAGCAACAAAAACTTATTAAAACTTGGAGCCAATATTTCGTTTTATAATGAAATTACAGGACAAGGGACAACCAATCTAAGAAGTTTTAATAATACAGAATTGCATGCAGATATTGGTATCAATGAGTTTTATAAAGGCAAGAAAAAAGTGCATCTTGGTGTATTTGTAAAACAACAAAATACCAGCAGAAGTGGAACCCAAGGTATTGATAAAATTGATTTGAAGAGTATGCAATATAAAGTGGGTTTGGAATATGAAATGATACCTAATTTAGAATTGCAATTGGCTGGAATAATTTTAGAAGCGAATGGAAATGAATTTATGGCACAAAGAAATTCGTTTAATGAAATTATCTTCTATAATGCCTATAAAGCCGATTTATCAGAAACACTTTTATTAGGTGGAATTAATTATCAGTTTAGTAAAAATAATTGCTTGAAGATTCAATATCAACAAGCGGATTGGAACAATAAACTGCTTGCATCAAACCAGTATACCATCAGCAAATTTGCCATTTTATATAACTTATTTTTTTAATACACGAACATGAAAAAAGCATTGCTATACATAGGAATTATCAGTCTGACAATACTATCATCATGTAAGAAGAGTGATAAAATTGAAGGCCCCGAATTGGTAGATTTATTTGGAGAGTTTAAGGTATTAGAACCATTGAAAGCATCCATTGCCAATCCGAATTTTGCTACAGGTGATATTGTAAATTATCACACAAAACTATCTATTCGCACCAATTGGACGATTGAAGTGATAGGCTTAAACAGCGGGGCTATGAAGGTATTTACAGGTAATGAAAAAGACTTTACACTGAATCCAGTTATATGGAATGGCAGCATCACTTTTGCACCTTTTTTTAGAAAGAATGAACCGGTAGTAGCCCGAATGAGATTTGATAATTATCCAGATACACTTTACTCCGATACAATTACCATTTCAGCGTCTCGACCAACACCTGCTGTTGATATTCTTATTGATGATTTTGAAAGTCCGCAACGTGCCTATAATACCTTTACAGAAGGACAACAAACATTTAATTCAACATCAGTAAACTTCCAAGGCGTAGCACCTGCAGAAAAGAATAGATTTTATGCCCTGGGAGCTAATCATGGTCCTACTGCAAGTTTGTTTTTGTGTGGAATGGGATTAAGTGCAAAGGCAAGTCAAGGAACTGGTAACAATTACTTTGTTTTTAATACGGACAATCCAAAGCGCATTTATTTTAATGCCTACGTAAATGGTTGGGGCGAAAACAACGCACAACTATCTGTGCAGTTCCAGGAAGATGACAATTTAGATGGTGTGTATCAGCCGGCACAAGAAGGAACCTACCAACAACAATTCAATGTGAATTGGACAGGATGGAAATTGGTATCATTCTCATACGATCAAACAAGCATATCTACATCAGGTGGATTTGGGAATATTGATGCAACTGGTAAGAAAGATCTAGATAGAATAATCAATGTGCAATTTTTGTTGCTAGCGCAGCCAGGAACAGCAGGAAATACGAGGGTCGGACTTGACTATGCTTCGTTTACCTACATCAATCCATTTCAACCATAATGAGAAAAATATTTACATATATTTTCACATTATCTGTATTGGTTTCGGCATGTGGTATCCGCATGCAAACCACACAACTAACTGATGAATGGGGTGGAACCTATGCAAATAATGCTGTAAAAGAATTTCAGGATAAGGAAATTTACAGCGATCAAACCGTGGATATATGGGGCATGGAAAAGACCGACTGCAAGAACTTTCTACGTGTGGATACCATTTCATTTAGTGGCAAGTCTTGTCTTAGTTTAACTTGGAACAGAACAGGCAGTTGCCCTTGGATTGGTTTTGGTATTGGTTGGAATGGTTATGCAGCAAAGGATTTAAGCGAAGTAATGGAAAAAGGTAGCATCGATTTTTATATCAGAGCTATCAAAGGGAAACAATTTATTCCTACCCTTATTTTTTTATTAGAAGATTATTCAGGTGTACAAACAGCAGCTTTGCTCAAAGCCAAGCATTTGACAAAATATCCAATTGATGAAGAATGGCAGAAAGTGAGTATTCCATTGAATTCCTTTTTGCAAGCATCAAAACCATTAAGTGATTTTAGCAATATCAAAAGTTTGAATGTGGAATGTCAAGGCGAAGGTTCATTTTTGATTGATAAAATCGAAATAGGAGGTGCTGCAGCAAATGCAGTATCTGTAAGTAAATTTGGTAAAACCATTACCCAAAATTTTCCTGCCTATATCTTTAAAGATGATTTTACTTATGCATGGGGTATGGGCAATTACCCCGGAAAATTGATTGAATTGAATTCGATAAAATCTTATCAAGGTAATAAGTCTATTCATGCCAATTGGAATCAAGATGAAAGCGGCAAACAAATCCGTCAAATTGGAATGAATTGGGAACATTGGCAAGCCATTGCATTTCCTGATTCAATCAATAGTTATGGTTTGCAGTTTTATGTAAACTGCAATAAAAAAAACACGTTGAATAATATCAAGATAGGATTCGAGTCCTATAATGGCAAATCAGTTTTGTTGCCCATTAATGAAAATTATATAAGTCCATTACCTAATAGTGATTGGCAATTGGTTTCCATTCCATTTAGTGAGTTCAATTTTGCGGAAATAGGATTTGATGTGAATAGATTCAAGCAATTAACAATAGAATTTAATAATTCAGGCGAGATATGGCTTGATGAAATATTTTTAAAGAAACAATAATTTATGAAGTTAAAAACAGTTTTACTATTATTTCTTATCGTTTTGTTCAACCAAGTAATTGGACAGAATAATTCAAGTTCAATAGAACGTGCAAAAGCACTCTTAAGTAAAATGACCCTTGAAGAAAAGGTGGGACAGATGACCCAACTTACCATTGAAATGATTTCGAAAGGAGTTGGTAACGACATTAGCAAGCCCCATGCAGTTGATACGGCTAAATTGAGAAATGTAATCGTTAATCTTGGAGTAGGTTCGATACTCAATGTGAGTGGCTATACCTACACTGTAAATCATTGGAAAGAGGTCATTAATTCTATTGAAAAATATAGCAAAAAGTCAAGATTAAAGATACCAGTATTATATGGCATTGATGCCATTCATGGTGCTAATTACACTGTAGGAGCTACACTATATCCTCAGCAAATTGGACTGGCTGCTACATTTAACCCTGAGCTAAGTTATAAAATGGCCCAGTATGTTGCCAATGATGTTCGTGGTAGTGGTATTCCTTGGAATTTCTCTCCTGTTTTGGATGTGGGAAGAAACCCAATGTGGCCAAGGTTTTGGGAAACATTTGGTGAAGACCCTTATCTAGTTTCACAAATGGGAGTATCGATGGTGAATGGTTATCAAAATACGAATAATGGTAAAGTTAGATCTTTTGCAGCTTGTTTAAAACATTATGTAGGTTATAGCAATCCGCAAAGTGGACATGATAGAGCACCTGCTTATATTCCGGAGCGTCAACTTCGCGAAATATATTTATTGCCATTTGCCAAAGCCATAGCCGCAGGTGCCAAAACCATCATGATTAATTCATCTGAAATTAATGGGGAACCTGTGCATGCAAGTAAATTTTTATTGCAAACCATATTGAGAGATGAGTTAAACTTTAAGGGAATAACTGTAACCGATTGGGAAGACATAAAGAATCTGACTACAAGACACAAGGTGGCTGAGACATATAAAGAAGCTGTTGCCTTATCTATTAATGCAGGTATTGACTTGGCTATGGTGCCGCTTGATTTGGAGTTTACTCAGTATTTGATTGAAAACGTTAAAGAAGGTAAAGTTAAATTAGATCGCATTGATGAGGCTACCCTGAGAATATTGAATCTAAAATTTGAATTAGGTTTGTTTGACGAAGTGAAAACGAAAACCCCAAGATTTATTGAACCGGAACAAATTGAAAGCAAGAAATTGAGCTATGAATTAGCTTCTCAAAGCATCACGTTACTAAAAAATCAATTTAACAGTTTACCACTTGCAAGTAATGAAAGAATATTGGTTACAGGTCCCAATGCAAATTATATCAATGCCTTAAATGGCGGATGGACACACACATGGCAAGGCAGAGACACCAGTTATAATCCTATGGTTTTAACAGTGGCAAATGCACTCCAAAATGTATTTGGCAAATCACAAGTAACTTACCTAAAAGGAAATTCATACAACCAAATTTTGTCTTCAAATGAATTACTAAATGCTGCCCAAAATATGGGTACGGTGGTATTGTGTTTAGGTGAAGATACCTATACTGAAAAGCCTGGTGATATTAATGATTT
This sequence comes from Chitinophaga pinensis, assembly GCA_945870425.1. Taxonomy (GTDB): domain Bacteria; phylum Bacteroidota; class Bacteroidia; order UKL13-3; family UKL13-3; genus RGVD01. Next base: position 292,947 of record CAMBSD010000001.1, read on the forward strand.
GGAACTTGAACAAGCGCAACAAAATTTAATTAAAATTTATAAAGAAGCGGGTAAGAAAGTAATTGTAATTTTCTTGGAAGGAAGACCTAGAACTTTTGTGAAGACTGAGCCTTTTTGTGATGCTATTCTTTATGCTTATTTACCCGGTAACGAAGGTGCTTTGGCGATTGCTGATATATTGATTGGTAAAGTTAACCCAAGCGGCAAGTTGCCATTTACATTCCCTCGTTTTGCAGGCACTCATATAACCTATGATTGTAAATATACAGAGACCCTTAACAACGATTTTAAACCTATTGGATTTAATCCATTGTTTCCTTTTGGTCATGGATTGAGTTATACCCAATATGAGTATTCAGATTTAGTTATTGATAACAAAAATCCTTCGACAAGTGATAGCATTTTAGTTAGGGTAAAAGTAAGTAATAAAGGAGAAATGGATGGATATGAGACGGCACTGCTTTATGTATCCGATGAGTATGCAAGTATTACCCCCTCTATCAAAAGACTTAGGGCATTCAAAAAAGTTTATCTTAAAGCTGGAGAATCAAAAAACGTATCAATTAAATTGGCTATATCAGATTTGGCATTTGTTGGGTTGGATAACAAGTTTATGGTGGAGCCTGGTAAGTTTGTAATTAATATAGGCAATTTGAATGATGCTATTATTGTTAAATAAACCAAATGATGAAAATAAAATTTAGACTTCTTTTATTATTAAGTATTACCATTCCATTTTCAGGATTCTCACAAGAGTTTTTGAGATGGTCGGATGAATTCACGGGCTCGCAACTTGATACCAATTATTGGGAATACCAAATAGGCGATGGTTGTCCAAACCTTTGTGGTTGGGGTAATGATGAAAGAGAATCGTATCAAAAAAGCAATGTGAGTGTTGAAGGAGGTTTATTAAAAATAAAAGCCAAAAAGGAAAATATTGGCAACAGCACTTATAGTTCAGGCAGAATCAGAACGATGAAAAAATTTGATTTTGCCTCAGGTCGAATTGATGTGAGAGCGCGTCTTCCAATTGGTCAGGCATATTGGCCCGCTGTATGGTTTTTGCCAACAGAAAATTATTATGGTGGCTGGCCTTTAAGTGGGGAGATTGACTTATTAGAGGGCAAAGGACAAGAACCTAAAAACACTTATGGAACCATTCATTATGGTGCGCATACCCCTAATAACAAATATACGGGAGCTTCCTATACATTGCCATCAGGTTCGTTCACAACAGACTTCCATACTTTTTCTTTGATATGGAAAGTAGATACCATACAATGGTTGGTAGATAATGTAGTGTATAGTACCAAAACCAAAAAAGATTTACCTGATTTTTGGTGGCCTTATAATCGAAATTTTCATTGCATTGTAAACCTTGCTGTAGGTGGTTATTTTTTAGGTTATCCAGATGGGACAACACCTGATACTGCTACTCTTCAGTTAGATTATATTAGGGTGTATCAAAACCTTGATGACCTATTTATTTCAGGACCTGAGGCTATTTTACGTGCTGATCAACAAAAGGAGTATTATACCCAAAAGTTAGCGGGTGCAAGCTACGATTGGGTCGTGCCTATGAATGCTAAAATTGTTTCAGGACAAGGAACACCAAATCTTAAAGTAAATTGGGGATTAAAGAGCGATAGTGTAAAAGTAAAAATTACATATAAATCAGTCACTAAGACAGTAAGCAAATATGTGAAGGCCCTTCCAGACACATGCCAAGGAGTTATTGATAATATTGAAAGCTTAAGAACAGTTTATTGGGTGGGTGGAAATGGAACTTATAAGGCATCAGTAAGCACTCCATCTAAAGACTCAGTTAACAGTACCTTGATGTGCAATAGGTATTATAGAAATGGCTCTACCACATACGATGTCTTAACCGTATTTACTGATGTGATTAGAAATGCAAAGCCTTTTGAAGAGGGAAGTCTTTTATTTAAAATGAAGCTTTACACTACTGCTCCTATTGGTACTCAAGTAAACATTAATTTCGAGAATAGAGTTTTGTCATCAAGTGATTACCCAAGTGGAAGAAGATGTGTTTTGCAAGCTACTACCAGTAAAACAAGGTCATGGGAAGAATTGGTCTTTAAGTTAATTTTAAAACCCGATGCCAACACACCTGAGGGAAGTATTGACCAGTTGGTAATTTTATTTGCACCTAATTCAAGCAATACTGATGTATTTTATTTTGATGAATTTGGCATAGAAGAAACACCTTGTAAAACCATCAGTTCATCTATAAATGAAATGAATACTAATTTAGGTAAAATAACGGTATATCCGAACCCTTTCAATCATCAATTGCAGATTGACTCTAAGCATCTGCCTGACGAAATTAGCATTATGAATTTGATGGGCCAAAACATCTTACAATCAAATAACCTAGATGAAATAAACAAACAGCTGCCAAATCTAAAAGAGGGTGCTTTCATACTTAGGCTGTCTATTAAAGAGCAATACCATTTCTTTAAAATTATTAAATCAAATCCATAACATATAAATATGAAAAAGTGCCTATTAATATGGATTTTGTTTGTCTTAGCTAACCCAATATGGGCGCAAGTTATTAAGGTTGAAATTACCAAGAATGCCAATGGTAATTATCAATTGTTACGAGGCAATAATCCCTTTTATGTAAAAGGTGCAGGTGGAGATGTGCTTATGGATAAAACACTTTCTGCGGGAGGAAATTCTGTAAGACTTTGGGGTGCCGAAAATGCCCAGGCAGTGCTTGATGAAGCGCAGAAAAAAGGTTTAACTGTAATGCTCGGCCTATGGATGCCACCAGAACGACATGGTTTTGATTACAGTGATAAGTGGGCATGCCAAGATCAAGTTGAACAATTTAAAAGTATTGTGAATAGGTTTAAGAATCACCCAGCATTATTATTATGGGGAGTGGGCAATGAAGTTGATTTAGAATATACAGATTTTTCTGTATGGAAAGCCGTACAAAATATTGCAGCTATGATTCATGAAGAGGACAAGAATCATCCAACATGTGTGGTTACTGCTGGTATTGATGCTCCTGAAGTTTCATTAATCAAAGAGTATTGTCCTGATATCGATATCTTGGGTGTTAATACCTATGGTGATTTGCCAAGTTTACCAGAAAAAATTAGATTATTTGGATGGACTAAACCATACTTAGTTACTGAGTGGGGACCAAATGGACATTGGGAGGTAGCCAAAACAAAATGGGGTGCAGCCATAGAACAAACCTCAACTGAAAAAGCCATTACATATAGAGAGAGGTATGTAAATTATATTCAAAATGATAGCAGCTTGTGTTTAGGTTCTTATGCCTTTTTATGGGGACAAAAGCAAGAAACCACACCTACATGGTATGGTGTATTCGTTGATGGAAAACAAACAGAAGCTGTTAATGTGCTGCAAGAAGTTTGGAGTGGAACTGCTCCAAAAAATTGGGCTCCACAAATAGATTCATTTCTTTTAAATAATACCTTACCATTTAAAAGTGTTGAATTAAAGAAAGGAGTAAAAACAAATGTTAAGCTTCATATCAATCATAAGGATATTTCAAGTCTTGGATTCAATTGGGAACTATTACCTGAAAGTGAATTCACTAAAAGTGGAGGTGATGTTGAGAAACGTCCTGATGCCATGCCTATCAGCATGAAAGGCGATAACAATGTGGGTTATAGTTTTAATGCACCTTATCAAAAAGGGGCCTATCGTTTATTCGTTTATATCATAGATAAACATGAACAAGTAGCTTGTGCTAATTTTCCGTTTTGGGTTAAGTAAATTTGATTAAATAACTGAATTTATTTCTATATACTTAACAGTACCTTTCCCCAGTTAATCTAGCTAATTCAATTTTTGCACTACATAGTTGAGATTCGTATTGCAACTTATTTAACAAAGCCCATGGAAAGATGGTTGATTCAAAGCATAAATTTAAAAATGTGGCTAATATTTTATTTTAGTTAATTAACCGACCAGTCGCCTTTATATGGCTTTCAACATTTCTAAGTTTAATTTGATAACTCTCCATTTTACTTAAAGCCATTTTATATCTTTCTTGTAAGTGTTTTTCAAATATACTAAACCAAGTTCGGTTTGTTTAAGACTGTAGGTAGAAACTCCAATCAGTGATCTTGTTTTAAGACCAGAAGAGATGGGAACATTCAAACTAATATTTGCTAAGATAATTTAGGCGAAGGGAACTATATAGTTATGGTTGAATCCAATTAGAAGATTGCTAAACATCATGAACAAAAACAATAATAAAACCTTAAGTTTGACCCATTCGATTTAAAAAATGATAAGCGAAAAAGAAATTTGGCAAGCTCTTGAAGTGGTGAAAGATCCTGAAATACCCACCTTAAGTATGGTGGATATGGGCATTATCACGAAGGTTGAAATACGTGGTGAGAGCAATGTGTTTGTTGAGATGACCCCTACCTTTACAGGCTGTCCTGCTATCAAAATGATGGAAAATATGGTAGCTGATAGGTTGAAAGAAATAGGTATTGAAACAGTGGAAGTGAAAACTACTTTTGATACCCCATGGAATAGCAACAAACTAACTGAAAGAGGTTTGCTATGCTTAAAAAAACATGGACTTGCTCCTCCCCCAAAACACGAAGGTGAAATTACGAATGAGTTATTAGAAACCAGTGTTTGCCCTCATTGCGGAAGTAGTAATACTGAAATGAAAACGCCTTTTGGTCCAACGCTTTGCCGAAGCATGCATTATTGCAACAATTGCCTGCAAGCCTTTGAGCAATTTAAACCAGTGGTGTAGTAAAACTATCTTTTATCACAGCCATAAACTGAGGATATAAAGCCTTTGATGAACCAATAATACTCTTGCTAAAAATGGTATCCTCACTGCCATCAAAAGTGGTAACAATGCCACCTGCTTCTTCTATTAAACAAATGCCACCTGCAATATCCCAAGGGCTAAGACCATATTCAAAAAAGCCATCAAACCTACCACAAGCCGTATAAGCCAAATCAACTGCTGCACTGCCCATTCTGCGCATGCCTTGTGTTTGAGTCATCAAGTATTTTAAAGCCTTAATATATTCATCCATCACCTTAAAATCATAATAAGGAAAGCCCGTGGCTAATAATGACTTTTCTAATTCGGTGTTTTGCTTTACGGATATTCTTTGTCCATTTAGCCATGCACCTCCATTTTGCCAAGCATAAAACATCTCTTCTCTGTTCACTTCATAAACCACACCTAAAACAGGCTTGCCATTTCTTATCAAGCCTACACTTACACTAAAAACGGGTAGGGCATGAATAAAATTGGTGGTACCATCTAAGGGGTCAATCACCCACATCCATTCTTTTTGTTCGGTGGCGATGGTTTGTTCTTCTGTAATAAAACCTGCTTCAGGAAAAATATTCTTTAAACCAGCTACTAAAATCTCTTCAGCTGTTTTGTCAACATAACTTACCAATTGATTGAAGCTCTTTACTTCAACTACATCTGCATTAAAACTCTCTCTTTCTTTTTTGATAAATAGACCCGCTTCTTTTGCAATGGCGCAAGTTTTAGAACAAATACTTTCTAGATTCATAAGACAAGGATAAGCAAAATCATCAAAAGTTGAGAACTTATCTTCGTCACAATTTATACCGAGACTATTGGAAAATAAAACAAATTCCTATTTTGCATAAAAGAAACTACCTCATGAAAAATAAAATTTCTCAATTCTTAAAAGCCTGCATTTTCTTTTGCTTCATGTCAATATTGAGTTTTACTTCCTATGCAAGTCACATAACTGGGGGTGAAATGAGTTACCAATGTCTTGGTGGTAATGTATATAAACTATCATTCAAAGTATACAGAGATTGCCAAGGAATCCCTATATGCATGTGTCCAGGAATGAATGGATGCACCTTAACAAACATTCAAGTAACTGGACTAGATGCAGGCTGTGGTAATATGCCAACAAGCATCACCATGAAAATTGACTCAAATACTGTTAGCGGTTATGATGTGGTGCAACTATGCAGAGGCACTAAAACCATTTGTACCAATTGTGGAACTCGAAGTCCGGGCAGTATGTATGGAGGATTAGAAGTATACACATTTACAGGTAGGGTAGACTTATCACAAATCACAACAACAAGCTGCTGCAATATTGCGGTAGGCTGGACCGAATGTTGCAGAAATGCCGCGAATACCAATTTGCAAAATCCTTCAAGTTTGTCATATTACATAGGAGCCACCATAAACCGATGTGCTGAACCTTGTAACAATGCACCTATATTCATGAATAAACCCATTATTATGTTGTGTGCAGGACAGGAATTCGCTTACAATATGGGTGCATACGACCCTGATGGAGATTCTTTGAGTTATGCCTTTGGCAAGTCAATGATTTCTGCAAATACCCCTGCTCCATACAAAGCACCTTACAGTTATGATTCTATTCCTTTTCCATTCCTTGGTCAACCCAATGCGAATTTACCTCCACCTTATGGTATTCACCTTAATGCAAATACTGGAGATTTAATTTTCACTCCAATAGGTAGCTTTGTTTCAAATCTTGTTATCGAGGTTACACAATGGAGATTCCGACCCAATGGAACTGCCTATAAAGTAGGCACAACAAACAGGGAAATTCAATTCTTATCAAAAAATGATTGCCCTCCAAATGATCCCCCTAAATTTATTACCTATACCGAGCAGGGCGATTTAATTAGCAATACCCAAGTAATAAATCCTAAACCAACTCCTATTCCTACCAATTATATTCCAAAAACAAATTGGGCATTTAATGTTAATGAAAACAAGTGCTTTTTTATTGAGGCTTTGGATGGTGTTGAAGTAACTGATACAACTGACCTTGCTATATTAATTCCACCTAGTTTTAGCAATGCTACCAATGGCATTGCCACGATTGAACCTACCTATCCAAGGCTTACATACATGGATAGCGATGAACACATAGGAATACAAAAATTCGATAGATGGAAGTTTTGTTGGACTCCCACTATGGATGCCTTCAACAATGCCCACAAAAGACCATATTTCATTACGGTTGAAGCAAAAGATAGGTCTTGCCCTGTTCCAGCCCGCACTGCAAGGTCATTCGCCATTTGGGTTCATTCATCCACCGATTCCACCTCATCCATTGAAGACTTGAACGCTGAAAATATTAAACTATATCCTAACCCAAGTAATAGTCAAAGTTTGTTGGAATTGAAAGAAATAGCCAACTGGAAAATAGATATCAGCGATGTGAATGGCAAACAGCTAAGAAGTTACAAAACCTTTAAAGGTAAAGAGCTAAACATCCTAAAAGATGAATTAAAAACAGGATTGTACATGGTATCAGTCAAAAACTTGGATAGCAACCAATCTGTTGTATTGAAACTTATGTTTGAATAGTTGTCAGAAATCCTTTGAAAAATATTTAGATCTCAAGCAAGTTCCTGTTTTACAATACTATTATTCCTGCTTTTTTGTTTATGCAGTTTTAGTTAGGTTTGCGCCACTAAAATTATGACACAAGACAGAAGAGTTAGGGTACGATTTGCACCTAGTCCTACAGGGGCTTTGCACATTGGTGGGGTGCGTACGGCTTTGTACAATTATTTATTTGCTAAAAAACACGGAGGAGATTTTGTCCTTCGTATCGAAGATACCGACCAAACTAGATTTGTGCCCGGTGCTGAAGAATATATTATTGAGAGTTTGAAATGGTTGGGCATTGAACCCAATGAGGGTGTTGGTTTTGGAGAGGGTCCTCATGCCCCTTATCGCCAAAGTGATAGAAAGCCTATGTATAGGCAATTTGCTGAGCAATTGATTGCTGCTGGCTATGCATACTATGCATTTGATACAGCTGAAGATTTAGAAGCCATGCGCGAAAGGCTTAAAGCCTCAAACGTGGATGCTAAATATGATGGCATCACACGCTCTGCCATGAAAAACAGCTTGACCCTTCCTGAAGATGAGGTAAAAAGAAAGCTTGAAAATGGCGATCCTTATGTAATCCGTATCAAACTACCACGCAAAGAGGAAGTAAAATTTCATGATGAAATTCGCGGTTGGATTATTGTAAATACCAGCCAAATGGATGATAAGGTATTGTTTAAATCAGACGGAATGCCAACTTATCATTTGGCCAATGTAGTGGATGATTGGGATATGAAAACCACCCACGTTATTCGTGGTGAGGAGTGGTTGCCATCAGCACCTTTGCATGTTTTGCTATACAGATATTTAGGTTGGGAAGATGTGATGCCAAAGTTTGCTCACCTTCCACTATTGTTAAAACCTGATGGTACTGGAAAATTAAGCAAACGTGATGGTGATAGATTGGGTTTCCCTGTGTTTCCATTGGATTGGGAAGACCCAAAAACAGGCGAAAAATCAAGTGGCTACAAGCAAGCAGGATACTTGCCTGAAGCAGTTGTAAACTTATTGGCCTTTTTAGGCTGGAACCCTGGTACTCACCAAGAGTTGTTTAGTTTGGAAGAATTGATAGCAGCATTCACACTTGAGCGAGTAGGGAAGCATGGTGCCAAATTCGACCAAAACAAAGCAAAATGGTATAACCAACAATATGTACGTAAGGTTGACAATCATTTATTGGCACCTTCTCTAAAAGCAGCTTTGGCACTAAATGTCCCTGAAGCAACTTTTAGTGATGAATACATTGAGAAAGTTTGTGGTATTGTGAAGGAAAAAATAAGTTTCGTTAAAGAACTTTGGGACTATAGCAATTACTTTTTTATTGAACCTGCAAACTATGATGAAGGCGTAATAAAAAAACGTTATAACGAGAAAGTACCTCAATTGTTGAGTGATTTGATTGAAGCTTTTTCTGCATTAGCAGAGTTTAGCCATAGCAATACCGAAGCAGCCTACAATGCTGTTTTAGCCAAAAACGAAGTAGCGAGCAAAGACTTTTTACAATTATTTAGGGTTTGCTTAAGTGGTGTTGCAGGTGGGCCTCCTATTTTTGAAATGGTAGAAATTTTTGGAAAAGACAAAACCATACAGCATTTAAACAAAGCCTCAGCAAGCATTAAAGGATAAGCATTATGAACAGACCCATTAGAGTATTGGTAGCCAAAGTAGGACTAGACGGGCACGACCGTGGAGCCAAAGTGATAGCTACAGCCTTGCGTGATGCAGGTATGGAGGTAATATATACAGGCTTGCGCCAAACACCCGACATGGTGGTGCAAGCGGCCTTGCAAGAAGATGTAGATGTAATAGGTGTGAGTATACTTTCGGGTGCGCACAACACCGTATTTGCAAAGTTGAAAGAGCTAATGAATAAAGAAGGAATGACTGATGTATTATTAACAGGCGGTGGTATTATTCCTAATGAAGACATTACAACCCTAAACGAAATAGGTGTAGGCAAAATATTTACCCCTGGAACCAACACGTCTGATATAGCTGCCTATATCAAAACTTGGGTGGCCGAGCATAGGGATTTTTAAGGGTTTGGTCAGCTTCATAGTCAGATTATCCCAACTTCATCTTCACATGTTCAATATCGGCTTCCCAAAAATGCTCGCCTACTTCGGTAAATCCATGCTTGGCATATAGCCCTTTAGCTGTTAATTGAGCGTGTAGGTATATCAATTTATCATTTTCGGGCAAATCGGCTATGACAGTTTTGAGAAGCGTAGAAGCTACACCTTTATTCCTAAACTCTTCTAGCACAGCAAAGCGCTCCAATTTGTATCCATTATCCGTTTTTCGCCAACGGGCAGTGCCAGCGGCTACACCATCGTAGAGGGCTAAAAAATGGATGGATTCGTCTTCATACTCCCACTCTATTTCTTCGGCACAATTTTGCCCAATTACAAAAACCACTTTGCGAATGGCCCATGCGGTTTCTAGGTCTTTTTGATTTGATATTTTGATTACTTGCAACATGAAGCAAACATAAGCAGTTATTTACAAACTAAGAAAATTCATAAATACTTCTCACTTTGCCAAAAAAGTGTAAGTTTGTCGAAACTTTTATAATTATGAATTCAGCCACTTCAAAAACAGCAGAACTTTTAGGCGACAAAGCCGAATCATTATTAAATCACGAATGTAAGACCATCTCAAAAAGCAGTTTACACTTACCTGGTTCTGACTTTATTGACAGGGTTTTTATAGGTACAAACCGTTCACCACAAGTATTAAGAAGTCTTGGCGCTTTATATGGTACTGGCCGTTTGGCTAATACAGGTTATGTTTCAATTCTTCCTGTTGATCAAGGAATTGAGCATTCAGCAGGTGCTTCATTTGCACCAAATCCTGCTTATTTCGATCCTGAAAATATCATTAAATTGGCTATTGAAGGTGGTTGTAATGCAGTGGCATCAACCTATGGTGTCTTGGCAGCTTGCTCACGCAAATATGCTCACAAAATACCTTTCATTGTAAAAATCAATCACAACGAATTCATATCTTTCCCTAACAAATTTGACCAAATCATGTTTGGTTCAGTGGATGAGGCTTGGAACTTAGGTGCCACTGCAGTGGGTGCAACCATCTATTTTGGTTCTGAAGAGTCGGGCCGTCAAATCCAAGAAGTTGCAGCTGCTTTCGAGCGTGCTCACGAATTGGGGATGGCTACCATCTTATGGTGCTACTTGCGTAACAATGCTTTCAAAAAAGACGGTGTTGATTACCATACTGCTGCTGACTTAACAGCACAAGCTAACCACTTAGGTGTAACCATCCAAGCGGATATCATCAAACAAAAATTACCTACCAACAATGGTGGTTATACCGCTGTTAACTTTGGTAAAACACACGATAAAGTGTACACTGAACTTTCATCAAATCACCCAATTGATTTAGCTCGATACCAAGTAGCCAATTGCTATATGGGTCGCCAAGGCTTAATCAACTCAGGTGGAGAGAGCAAAGGTGCTAGCGATATGTCGGAAGCAGTAATGACAGCAGTAATCAACAAGCGTGCTGGTGGTCAAGGTTTGATATCTGGCCGTAAAGCATTCCAAAAACCAATAAACGATGGTGTAGCATTATTAAACGCTATCCAAGACGTTTATTTAGATAATTCGATAACAATTGCATAAAATTATGTAAATGCATTTATATGTGAATGTGTGTATTGATTCTATCATACACACATTTTCACATTTATAGATAAAATAAAATGAGTTGGTTTAAACGAAAAATAGAGGGAATCACAACATCTACATCCGACAAGAAATCGGTGCCTGACGGCTTGTGGCATAAATGTCCACGATGCAAAAAGGCCATATTATCTTCGGATCATGCGGCTAACCAATATGTTTGCATCAGTTGTAATTACCACGATAAAATAGGCTCTTTAGAGTATTTCCAAATCCTTTTTGGTGACGGAAACTATACCAAGCTGTTTGCAAACATTACACCTACCGATCCTCTTAAATTCACTGATACCAAAGCCTACAAAGTAAGGTTAGAAGAAAGTCAGAAAAAAAGCGGTATGACCGATGCCATGAGAGTGGCGGTGGGTAATATTGACGAAGACATTAAATTGGTGGTGGCATGTATGGACTTTGGTTTTATTGGTGGTAGTATGGGTAGTGTGATGGGTGAAAAAATAGCTCGTGCTATCGACTATGGAAGAGAGCATAAAATACCCGTAATGGTGGTATCAAAAAGCGGTGGGGCACGTATGATGGAAGCGGCCTTTAGCTTAATGCAAATGGCTAAAACCTCTGCTAAGTTAGCCCTTTTGGCTCAAGCTGGAGTTCCTTATATTTCATTATTAACCGACCCAACTACAGGTGGTGTAACGGCTAGTTTTGCTATGTTGGGTGATGTAAACATTGCCGAGCCTGAAGCATTAATTGGCTTTGCTGGTCCGCGTGTTATCAAAGAGACAATAGGTAAGGATTTACCTAAAGGATTCCAAAGCTCTGAGTTTTTATTAGAGCATGGTTTTGTGGACTTGATTGTACCTAGAACCGAATTAAGAAGCAAATTAAGCGAGCTTCTTCATATATTGGCAGATTTGCCCATAAGAATCAAAGAAGTAGCCGCGCAAGCATAATTAGATAACCCTGCTAATTTTTGTAGTGCTTTTTATTGTTAGCAATATAAAACGATTAAAAGGGGACTCAATTGAGTCCCTATTTAATGAATAGCTATTCTCATTATTTCTTAGCCACAGGCTTCAAAATACTTTCGTATTTATTTTTATCTGCCAATACTTTTAGCGCTTCAAGAATATCTTCATCATGGTCGAAAGCAGCTTCGTAATGGGCTTTTTGGAAGTAGTAACGTTTAGCTATTTCTTCTTCAAGCAATAATTTTATCTCTTCTTTGTTTTTCTCTATATCAGCTTTTTTATCATGTTGCAGTTCTTTTTTCATGCTTTCATATTGTAACTTCACTGCATCAAAATACTTTTCTTCTTCGGCTTTCTTTTTAAACTCATCTAATGACTTCTCAGTAGATGTAGTATAGCCATAGTCTTTGTCGGTAATAAACTTTTTAAAATCTTCAAAGTCTGCTTCGCTTATTTTAAAATCTTTTGCGGCTGCAATGCTTGCGTTTTTGTAACGATATTGGGTAGCAAAATCAAATACCAAAAGTTTGCTCATCAGGCTTTGCGCTATTTGAGAATAGTTTTTTGTAGACACTGCAATGTCTGGATCAACCCCACCACCATCATACACTTTTCTGCCGTTTTTGGTTTTAAATTCTTTCTTTAAACTATCTGGCATATTGCCCACACTTCCATCTTCGTTGCGGTGGCTGTAGTCCAATGCTTGAATACATCTTCCAGAAGGAACATAATATTTTGCAGTAGTAATTTTCACTTGTGCATTGTAATTTAATGGGCGTGTAGATTGCACCAAGCCTTTGCCAAAAGTTTTTTGACCTACCACCACTGCGCGGTCTAAGTCTTGCAAGGCACCACTTACAATCTCACTTGCCGATGCTGAACCACGGCTAGTAAGAACCACCACTGGCAATTCCAAATCTACAGGTTGGTTAAGGGTTCTGTATGTTTTATCCCACTCACTCACTTTGCCTTTGGTGCTTACCACTTCTTGGCCAATGGGTATAAAAACATTCACAATATTAATGGCCTCATGAAGCAATCCACCTGGGTTGCCGCGCACATCTAATATCACATTTTTGATACCAGAATTTTTCTTTAATGCTACCAAAGCATCTGCCACTTCTTTACCTGCATTGTTGGTAAACTGAGCCAATTTGATATAACCTGTTTCGTTGTTTATCATGCCATAGTAAGGCACATTTTTCATCTTTATCTCTTCACGGGTAAGGTTCTTTTCAAGGTCTTTGCCATCTCTTCTAATCATTATTTTCACCTTTGTGCCAGGTTGTCCTTTTAGCATTTTGCTTACATCACCAGAGTTCTTTCCCTTGGTTGATTTGCCTTCAATTTCAACAATTAAATCCCCTGCCATCAAGCCTTCTTTTTGTGCAGGGTAGCCTTCATAAGGATCGGTAATCATTACGTAATCACCCTTGATACCTATCATAGCGCCCACTCCACCGTATTGTCCAGTCATTTGCACCCTGAAATCTTCAGCCTCTGCTTCACTGATATAATTGGTATAGGGGTCAAGCTGATTTAGCATTTCATCAATGGCTTTTTTAGTCAGTTTACCCGCATCAATATCATCAACGTAATAGGTGTTTATCTCACGAAAAACAGAAGCAAACAAGTCGAGGTTTTTAGATATTTCAAAATAGGCTTCTCCTCCTTTGAAAGAGACTAAACCAATTATCAATATTGAACTGATTGCGATTATTCTTTTTACCTTGCTTTGCATCATACTTGATTTATTGTACACAAACCTATCAAAAAGAAAAGATATTTTGTTGCCGTTTGCGTAAAATTGGTGTCTTATCTTATTTTTGACTTCCTATAGAACGTTGAATCATGAAAAAAATTATTGTTATAGCCCTTGTTTGCCTAGCTGCTTGTAGCAAACCTGTTTCGCCACTTCAAAAAGAAATTAACGACTTTGAGCACATCGTAGATTCTTTCCTTCAGGTGAATCAAGATTTCAGAGAAAGCTATGATACAGTTTATCAAGAAAGACCTATAGATCCAACAGATCCAGATTTGTATACCATTGATACAACTGTGTATGGTCCAGAAAATAAAAAATCTATATTTTATAATATGACAGAAGGAGGTCACCCTTTTAGTGATGCTTTCAGACATACTTATAATTACCGAACAGAATTATTAGACAGCTTGATGAGCCAAATGAGCGACAAACAAAGAACCGAATACTTGGTGATGAAGAACAAGTTGCAGATGTTGATGCCGAAGTACTAGTTGGTCCTAAGTTGATGGTGCAATGTAAATTGTGCACTTTGCTAGGTTGTATAATTTATGCGTATTGGGGTTGAAATGTAAATCCATTTGCCTGCCCGATCTTGTGTCATATGACCAACATCTTTGCTAGTCGGGATTTGAAATCATTGGTGTTCGAAACTTCAAAATTTGCTTACCTTGAAGGGGTAAAATAATTTTAGCCGTAGGTTTCACCTACGGCATAATGGAAAAAGAAAAGCAGAACCCCGAAGGGGGTTCAACATCAACGACCTAAGCCTCTTTTCTTTTCACCAACATATACAGATCGTTTTCTAATGGTAAGTAGCCATACTCATAGCAAAACATATAATTAGCTCCCGCCTTGGTGGTGTATATATGGGTATGATAATTAAAATTAAATCCTCTGTCTTGTAGCTTCTTTAAACTCACAGTGGTTTTGCCTTCATTGGCAGGTGTTAACTCTTCAATAATTCTACGGTTCTTACGCAAAATATTATTGATGTTTTTCATCAAGGCTGATGAATCACTATTGAGTTTGTTGTTGTAAGCGCTGCGACAGGCATCATCACAAAATTTTTTATCTGCACGGCCTTTAATTACTTCGCCACATTCGGTACATATTTTTGCTTCCATGTCTAATTATTTTTTTTTCCTACTTTGTCATAAGGTCTTGCTCTAAGCGCACTCCAAGTATCATCAATGGCCACTTGTGTCACTGCTTCTTGTTCAATTAATTCAAGGGCTTTCCAAACGGTTTCTCTTTTGATATCACTCTTAATCTTACCTGTCCCTTTTGGATAACTTGCCCAAAATACACCATCATACTTGCCTGCTTCACCTACACTTTTTACAAGTTCTTCTAAAGTTGATTGTTTATCTGCAAATACGTGCACATAATCATAGGCACCCAAATTCTTTTTTAAAGGCTTAGTATCATAAGAAATACCATCAAAAATGGGTACTAAAGAATCAGGAAGATTCACTAAAAGCGTTTTTCCTACGCTATCTAACCTAAGTTTTTTGATAATGTCGTTTTGCATCTCAGTTAGTTAATTTTCAGTGCAATATAGTAAAAATATTTCCGTTTGCAAACGGATTTAATCGGATAAACCCGTAAGTAAATGGATAAAATACGAATCGGGTTTGGGGGCCACCACATCTTTGCATCGTCAAATCAACGGAATGGTTGGTAGCTGACAACAAGTTAAACATTTTATTAATTATTTAAACACAAAACACGTATGAACAATTTAAAAAACAGCGTTCGCCTTATTGGCAACTTAGGCATGAATCCAGAAGTAAAAGAAACTACCAATGGAAAAAAATTAGCAAAATTCTCAATAGCTACAAACGATAGCTACCGTGACGAAAAAGGTAAAGAAGTGAAAGAAACCCAATGGCACAACCTCGTGGTGTGGGGCAAGCAAGCCGAAATAGTTGAAAAATACTTAAAGAAAGGCAGCGAAGTAGCCATTGAAGGCAAATTAAGCACCCGCAACTACACCGACAAAGAAGGCGTAAAGCGCTATGTTACCGAAATAGTGGTTACCGAATTTTTGATGCTAGGAGCCAAAACAGCTTAGTATTTCATTTGATTGATTGCACAAAAGCATCTTGTCCGAAATGGCAAGGTGCTTTTTGTGTTTTAACTAAGTTAATGTATCATTAAATACCAAACCTTATTGGGCGAATGTTTATTGGCCCTTACGATGCCAAATGTACTATCCTGCTTCTCTCCCATTAGTTAAAAATCACGTTTTGAAAATCCCTTTAGTATGATAGTTTTGTGAATTGGTTGTTAGTTGATAGCTTTCACAAATCTTCCTTCAACTGTAAACCGTCAACTATCAAAAAAATATGCAAGAATTAGTATCAGAACTTAACACGCGTTTAGAAAAAATTTATTTAGGTGGTGGCAAAAAAGCTGCTGATAAGCAAAAAGAAAAAGGGAAAATGTTGGCCCGCGAAAGGGTTGATTATCTTTTAGACAAAGATAAACCACAGATAGAAATAGCAGCTTTGGCGGGTTACGAAATGTATGCAGAGCATGGTGGTTGCCCAAGTGGGGGCGTTGTGGTGGTGATGGGTTTTGTGAGTGGCAAGCAGTGCATCGTGGTAGCTAATGATGCTACTGTAAAAGCTGGTGCATGGTTTCCAATCACTGGTAAAAAGAATTTACGCGCACAAGAAATATCTATAGAAAACAAATTGCCTATCATATACCTTGTTGATAGCGCAGGGGTTTATTTGCCTATGCAGGATGAAATCTTTCCTGACAAAGAACATTTCGGTAGAATTTTCCGCAACAATGCTGTGATGAGTAGCATGGGAATTACCCAAATTGCTGCTGTTATGGGCAGTTGTGTAGCAGGTGGTGCTTACCTACCCATCATGAGTGATGAGGCCATGATTGTAGATAAAACAGGCTCCATTTTCTTAGCAGGTTCATACCTTGTGAAAGCTGCCATTGGTGAAGATGTTGACAATGAAACATTAGGCGGTGCAAGCACCCATTGCGAAATAAGTGGTGTGACGGATTATAAATTTGAAAACGATGCGGCTTGTTTGGATAGAATTAAGCGCATCATGGATAAGATAGGCGATTTTGACAAAGCGGGTTTCAATCGTGCTGCGCCTGTTGCTCCTGCTAAAAGCATGGACAATGTGTATGAAGCTGTGGCTAATTTTGCCAAGCCTTTTGATGTGATGGAGATTATTGAAAGATTAGTGGATGCTGATAGTTTCGACCCTTATAAAGAATTATACGGAAAAACCATTACATGCGGATATGCCCGCGTAGATGGTTGGGCAGTGGGCATAGTAGCCAATAACCGCCAAGTGGTGAAAGCTAAAAAACCTAAACAAAGCGCATCAGATAATCCCATAGAAATGCAAATAGGTGGTGTGATATACAGTGATAGCGCTGACAAAGCAGCTCACTTTATTATGAATTGCAACCAAAAGAAAATCCCTTTGGTGTTCTTACAAGATGTTACAGGATTCATGGTAGGTAGTAGAAGTGAGCATGGCGGCATTATTAAAGATGGTGCTAAATTGGTGAATGCCCAAGCAAACTCTGTTGTACCTAAATTCACCATCATAACAGGCAACAGCTATGGTGCGGGTAATTATGCCATGTGTGGCAAAGCCTATGATCCTCGTTTAATTGCTGCCTGGCCAAATGCCAATATCGCTGTTATGGGTGGTGCACAAGCTGCCAAAGTTTTATTACAAATTGAAGAAGCAAGCTTAAAAGCAAAAGGTGAGGTAATTACAGAAGAAAAGAAAGCGGATTTGCTTAAAACCATCACAGATAGATATACCAAACAAACTTCGCCATACTATGCAGCAGCGCGTCTATGGGTAGATGCCATTATCAATCCAACGGATACGCGCAAATGGATAAGCATGGGTATTGAAGCCGCTAATCATGCGCCTATTACCAAAGAGTTTAGACCGGGTGTGATAAGGGCTTAGTTCCCAGAAAATGATTTTGTTGTTAGCATAGTTTGGTAAGCCCTTAGACGAATTTTTGAATGCAGACTCTTATCATTACTCTGCATCGCCTGAAATAGATGTATAAGAATAAACAATTGACTGGAATTTATATGGTGGAAAAATCTTTGAGAAAAATATTGTTGTAGCCGATTCCAATTCTATTAAAGCCTTTCAGTTTTCTGAAAGGTTTTTTTATTTGATATTCTTTTATATCTATTTAATTTAGCATAGACTTAACAGCTGATCTTGAATGTTTAGAGGTTAAATTCTTGAATGCATATTTCACTTAGTTTAATGTAAAAGCTTATCAATTTGGGTAAGCTTTTTGCTTTTTATTGGTTTGGATTTTTTACATTTTGATATCAATATTGGTTTGGATTTCTCTCATAAAACAATATATTTACCTGTAAATAAATAATTTGCGCATTGTCAAAATTCTACCAATTTATGCGACTAAAAACTTAGCTGATAATTTGAACTAACCTACATCACATCAATGCCTAATTTCTTTACCCTTGACCAAATGGCTCCTTTGGTGCGGTTAAATTGAAGTGATAAATCCGACATGCTCATGCCCTTTTGGTATAACCTTTTTAGCAAATCATCTTGCTCTTTGGTCCAAGGTTGGTTGGCCTCTTTGGGTTTATTTGTGGTTGATTTTGGATTAGGTATATCCTTGTAATTGCGGTATTCATCTTTATCATAAATAACAACCCTACGTTGGGGTTGTTTGCTTATTATCTTGCCTGATTGACTATTTGATTTTTCGGGTTTTTTCCTTTCAATCACTTGAATTTCGGGACTGTGTTCAAATGCTTTTGGTAATAAATCTTGATGAATTTTGAGTATGTTTTTAGTACGAGTTACAGCTACATACAAAAGGTTTACCTCTTCATTTAGTTTAGGAATGTTTATCTCCATTCCATCATCAGTTTGCTTTTTGTCTTTTAGTTTTTCAAGCTTGTCTTCTGTTATAAAATCATTCACCAATTCAATGCTATCATACTCCATGCCTTTACACCTATGAACGGTTGAGAAGATAATCTCTGCTTTGTGCTTGTTAGCATTTTCAACATGTTTGCTCTTTATGGTTTTGATGATATCATAAATTTCGTTTTCATATTCTTTCACCATTTCCACCATCATACCCAATTGCTTGTCTTCCGTTTTGTCAATATAATCTTCAAGCTCATCCATGTTTCGCATTTCTTTAATCATGGGGTCCTTAATCATATTGCGTTTGTTGTTATATAAATTCAAAACATCGTACAATGAGGTGCCATCATCAGCATAGGTATAAGAGTTGATATTCCCCTCAAAGTAGATATGTTTTATACGCGTATTTTCAGTGATAAATTCAATGGCTTTTACTATTAAACCTAAATTGGTACGTGCAATTATGGCCTTGCTTTTTCCCGGTTTATTTTCGCCATTACCTTTAATGGCAAGCTCTAGAGGTTTATTCAGGTGATTTTTCCATTTTAATATTTGATTGGCAAGCTGAGCTATATTTTCACCAAACCTAAAACTCTCTGATAGATTATAGGTATTAAAATGAGCTTTTTCTAAT
Organism: Chitinophaga pinensis; assembly: GCA_945870425.1. Taxonomy (GTDB): domain Bacteria; phylum Bacteroidota; class Bacteroidia; order UKL13-3; family UKL13-3; genus RGVD01. Next base: position 312,315 of record CAMBSD010000001.1, read on the forward strand.
GAATTCAAAGCAAAGCGCCATGCATAGATTTGTTGGTGTGTATCACCCACAATTACCTTGGTAGCAATTTGGTTTAAAAAAATATCCAACATAGCTGGTGATGCATCCTGTCCTTCATCAAACAGAATATAATCATAAGGCAAAGCAGGGTTTAGTAATTGAAATTTCTTCAAATAAAAATCGTGTGTGATATCAATTTCAGCACGGTTCATTTTAGCCAATAATTCACGTGCATTTTGTACGATGACTTCATAATGTTTTTGAGCAAAATCTTTGGCCGCTTCATCCGTTAATAAATCCAAATAATTAAGCTCTTGTACCTTGCTTTTATTGCTATTGCAGAAATAGGCTATAAGTTTATTGATATGATTGGCAATGATGTATTCTGCATGCTTTTCTCCCCTTACCCTGAGCTTTAAAAGCTCCACCAATTCTTGTGTTTTATATTCTTGTGACCTGACTTTGAAATTGCTTTGCATCACCACATAGCGAAACGCCAATGAATGCGCAGTTTCTACTTGTACATTGCTTACTCCATTAGCGATAAATTTATTAGCAGCTTCTAGTTTCACAGATTTGTTAAAAGCCAAATATAAGATGCGACTATTGGCAGGACGAGCTTTTGCATATTCAATCAAGGTAGTAGTTTTACCCGAGCCAGCCACCGCATTAATCTTAATGTCACCAGTGGATTGAATAATATTTAATTGCTCTTGTGTTAACTGCATAAAAGGTAAATGGAATAATTCTGCATCATTGAATGCACAATATCCTTCACAGGTCTATTGACCCAAAATAAATAATGAAAATGAATTAGCTAACTTAAGCCTCTTGTGTCCAGTTGGCTCTGTCCATAGGACTAAACTGCCATGGCGCTTGGTTGTTTTCAAGGTTGCTAAACATATTGTTTAATGAGGCAGGTGCTGATGATTGCTCCATTACTTTATATCTGCGCATCTCAACAATAATTTCCATTGGGTTGATGTTTATTGGGCAAGCTTCAACACATGCATTACAAGAATTACAAGCCCATAATTCAGCCTCGCTCACATAGCTATGAAGGTTTTTACCATCATCCACAAAAGCACCGCCATTTGTATCTATGTTTTTACCCACTTCTTCGAGCCTATCTCGTGTATCCATCATGATTTTGCGTGGCGACAATAGTTTGCCTGTTATGTTTTGCGGGCAACTGCTTGTACATCTACCACACTCGGTGCAGCTGTATGCATCCATCAAGTTTTTCCAAGTAAGATCAGTTACATCTTTCACCCCAAAACTGGTAGGAGGTTCATAGCCTTCAGGGGCTTGGGCACTTGGGTCAAGCATCAATTTCACTTCTTGTGTTACTGAAGCCATGTTATTTAAATTACCTTTTGCCTTTAAGTTTGAGTAATAGGTGTTTGGAAAAGCAAGGATCACATGGAAATGCTTACTAAATGGCAGGTAATTCATAAACAAGAAAATGCCGATGATATGGAACCACCAAGCCATGCGTTCAAAAACAATTAATGTGCCAGTAGAGAAATTTTCGAAAATGGGTACAAATAACCAACTGCTAATGGGGAAACTACCCGCATGAATATAATGCTCAAGGCCACGTGATTGTAGCACTTGATCAGCTGCATTCATTTTTAATAAAGCCGCCATTAAAACAATTTCGATAATCAAAATGCTTGCTGCATCTTGGTTGGCAAATCCTTTTAATTCAGGACTCTGAAACCTTTTTAGTTTTACCACATACCTTCTGCACAAAAAGATGATACAAGCAACAAGCACACCAAGGGCTAAGATTTCAAAAAAACCGATGGCCAAATTATATACTGGACCGAAGAAAGAAAGAGCACGGTGGGTGCCAAAAGCGCCATCAATTAAAATTTCGAGCACTTCAATATTTATCAAGATAAAACCTGCATACACAATAAAATGCAATACAAAAGGCACTGGTCTTGCAGCCATTTTAGTTTGTCCGAAAGCCACTTTTAGCATGGTTTTCCAACGCTCAGGTGCATTGTCGCTTAGGTCTATATCCTTGCCTAACAGTATGTTTCTTCTGATTTTGCCTATGTTTTTGGCGAAAAAATAAATGGCAACACCTGCCACGAGTACAAATAGTATTTGTTCAATCATATAAATGCTTAGTAGCGACAACAATATTAAACAAGAACCTTTTATTTTTCTACAATTAAAAAATAATTTAAATATTTTTTGCACATGTATTCTAAAATAATACATTTGCACTCCCCAAATGGTGAGGTAGCTCAGTCGGTAGAGCAAAAGACTGAAAATCTTTGTGTCGGGGGTTCGATTCCCTCCCTCACCACATCAATTTGAATGAAAAGCCCTGAATATTAAATATTTAAGGGCTTTTTTGTTTTTGCTTACTGAAACTATACTGAAACATTTCATTGATTCTCTTTAAAAATGAATATAGGCTTTTCTTTAATTCCTTTCCATTTTTCCCAAAATTCATCTAAGTCTTTTATAAAGCTTTCTGTATTTTCATATTCATTCAGGTTTATTACATTTAAAGCTAATGTAACAAGCTTTGATGCTTGCTTTGGATTTAATTTGTTTGTTCTAATAAATAATATTAGTTCTTTATAGGATTGTATGACCATAATTATAAAATTTCCATCCCTAGTATTTGTATTGGTTTAAATTCTACTTGCTCTATTTGCTGTCTGTCAGACATTTGGAGTTTGTTTTTAGCATAGAATATACCTTTACCTTCATTGGCTACTATGTCAACTGCAAGTGAGTTGAAAAGACCTTCAATGTTTTTTATAGTGTTTAACTTTTCTTCATTGCTCCCATTTAACCAGTTGTAATAAGTTGTTCTACAAATAGTATGTTTATGCTTCTTTGGTATCCATATTCTAAGGAAATAATCAATTGTAGGTATATGCCTATCCTTAATCAAAACTACCTTTCCACTGGCTGTGGGATTTTCTCTTTTGTTTTCTAAACATTCATCTACATAAATGTATGATAGTTCTTCAAGTTCACTTGCACTTATTTTTGTCTTTGGTGTAGCCATTAATATTTATGTGTAGGATAAGATTTCTTATCTATTTGTTATTTAATAAAAGGGGTTAGGAACATTTTACTTCTTCAAGCTTTGATGTAATATCATAATGACTTTCATTAGCCTTTCTAATTTTGCTGAAGTTAGTCTTCATCATAGACAATCTTGCTTTTTTATCATCTTTGGTTAGTATTGATTCAGGGATTGATTTTATTTTCAATTTAATTAGTTCTTCAGAATTAAAATCAAATAGGCTTTCAAGTTCCTTCAATACTATCAATGGAAATGTTCCAGCATTCAAGTCTTTTTTGTTTGTTGGTAGTTTCACTATTCCAGTTTTCATAATTGTTTTATAAGTATTTATTAAATCTTCTTTGCATTTAGTCATGAAGTTATCATTCAATACTTCATTAACTAATAAATTTCTGTGTTTAAAATGTATTTCAGGCTTCTTATAATGGTTTTCAATCTTCAAGTAGTGCTTTGCTTTATCATATCCATATTTGTTGCTTAAATCATCTCTAATGGCTTTGTCAAGCTTACTTTTCAAATTAACCCCAACATCATAAAGCTTATGTTTTATTATACTATCTTCAAAGTATTTGCCAGTTAGCTTGTTATTGGTGTAAAATGGCTGTGTATTTTTTCCTTTAATGCTAATGTGATTCATTAGAAATTCATCTACATTATAATCAATTTCAATGATGCTTCCAAATTCAAATTTTTTCATTTCTGCTTGAAATAAATTCAGATTCAAATATTCTGATGAAAGCTGTATTGCTTCAATCATGCCAGCTTTTGTAAATCTAAAATTATGTCCTTGTATATAGTATGGAAAATTAGCCTTCAATACTATTTCTGAAGTCTTTTCATTGGTGAATACATCAATGTTTTTAACTCCTTTTAAAATGAATTTTTCTTTGCCTTCAGGATAACTTCCTACATGTTCCAAATAGTTGAAGCATACATTATCATTGTAAGTGTTTTTGATTAATTCAGTATAATCAAAATTCATTCTATGATGATTTAATTTTGTTGTTTATATGGCTTTGTAAGAAGCTACATACATCATTTAGATATTCAATGTTTGCCAGTCCTTTAAACAAATGGATTTCAAATGATGATTTGCAGTTATCCATACTGAAGATAATTAGTAAATCATATACTTTGTATCTTTCATCTATTTCACCCCATCCAATAAACATAGGATAGTCATTGATTTCCATTATTTTAGTATGCACTTTTCTATCATTCATTGCATAATAAAAGCCATGTTCCAATAACTTGTATTTACCTGACAATTGAAATTTAGCTTTTCTTCTTCCTTCTTTGCCATAATAATTGCTAAAAGATATTGTTTCAGGCAAAATGTTTTTAAGTCCTTCAGAATGCTTAAAACTTGTCTTTGTTCCTTCTTTTAATGTATAAGTAAAGCATAGATGTTTACTTCTTATAAATTCAGTATTCATATTATGCTTTCTTGTTTATGTAGTGATTATTCAAAAAAGCTTCAATGTCTATTCTTTTAACCCAAATTTTTGAGCCAAATTGAATGAAAGGTATTGTTCCCTTATCCCTATAAGTTTGCCATGTCTTTTGGCTGATGCCTAAAATTTTTGGGATATTCTTTGATTCAATAAATGATGATGAAAAGTCTTCTTCATTTCTTTTTGATAGTGCTTCTTTAATTTCTGTGATTTCAGATGTGATTTTTTCAAATTGTTCCTTTTCTAAAACTTTAAATTCCATAATATTTATACCTCTTTACCTTTAAATATAAACAGCTTGATTTGTTGCTATGGTTTTTCACTTTGAAATGGTATTTTTCTATATAATAGAATGTAAGTAATTGTTAAATAGGCTAATAAAATTTCATAAAAAAAGCCTTAGATGATATTTCTAAGGCTAATTTCAGGATAAGATTTCTTATCTATAAGTCTGCTTTACTATGTGCTTCATTTGCTGATTCTCTATCCATGCTTTTAAGGTATTTTTGAGTTATT
>CAMBSD010000002.1 GCA_945870425.1 Chitinophaga pinensis
TAAAACAAAACCATCATTAATTGCCCTGACTAAAGGATTGAATATATAATGGTTGGCTGAAAGAAAATCTAATTTTATGAAATGATATAACAAAAAACCCTTGCAAACTTATCATTTACAAGGGCTGTTAATTTTGGTACCCGGAGCCGGGGTCGAACCGGCACGAGGGTGAGCTCACTGGTGTTTGAGACCAGCGCGTCTACCAATTCCGCCATCCGGGCATTTCCAATTAAGGGATGCAAATATAATTTTAATGTTAACAGAAGCAAATGCTAAATTAATTTTTATTGCTCAAGGCTAGCCTTGTTTGTAGATATGACTCATTCAGAACCCAATGCAATTGATGAATGAATGTATTTTTGAAGCATCATTATCTAAAAGTCACTTATCCTTTTAACTCGCCCCTATTCCCAAGTGCCTAGTGCACCCTATCTCCTCTTTGGTCAAGGCTATAAATAATCTCTGCTTCGTATTCAAGCATATCGTCCCAACGCTTCATCACCACTTCCTCTTTTTCATATTCTTTCGCCAAATTTATAAAAGTGATGTAATGCCCCGCTTCGCTTACCATAAACTCATGGTAAAATTTCTTCAAGTCTTCATCTTCAATATGCAAAGATAGAAGTCTGAATCGTTCGCAACTCCTGGCTTCTATCATCGCACATACCATGAGCCTGTCTATCATTTGATCTTGGTGGTTGCCGCTTTTGCGTATCCATTTAAGCAGTTCATTTACATATTCATCTTTGCGTTTATGACCAAATTTATATCCTCGCTTTTCAAGTTCTTTTAATACTTTTCTGAAATGCCCCCACTCTTCAGCTACTATGGCTGTAATCTCATTCACCAACTTTTCTTTTTCAGGATATTTAATAATAATTGATATGCCATTGCTTGCTGCTTTTTGTTCGCAATACGCATGATCAACAAGTATGTCTTCTATTGATTTTTCTGCTATATTCACCCATACAGGGTCGGTAGCTAATTTTAATCCAAGCATATCGCAAAAGTAGTTTTTTGATTGGCCGGCTTAAAATATTTTTTAATTATTTTTACCAAGTACTTGTATTTTTAAAACTACGACTTATGTTTGACTGACAAAAATCAACTTTTCACACACAATAAAACCAAATCGCCTATAACCAAAAACTCTACACTAAATTTCTTTCTGTTTAACCTTTAATTTTAATAAACATGAACCTTCAGAAAATTAGTGACCATGAGTTGGTGCATTTGTATCAAGCCGGACACGAACAAAGTTTTACCGAGTTATTCAACCGACACAACAGAAGTGTTTACACCGCTATTTATTTATTGGTAAAAGACCAAGCCATTGCTGAGGACATTTTCCAAGAAGCGTTTATAAAAATTATCAATACGCTCAAATCAGGAAAATACAACGAAGAAGGAAAATTTGTGGGTTGGGCAGTTCGGGTTGGGCGCAACCTTACCATCGACTACATCCGAAAGATGAAGCGTCAAGGAACTGTTATTACCAATAGCGATGGCCGTGATGTTTTCGACTTCATCCATTTTCATGAGCCTTCTAACGAGGATAAGTTGATGCAAATGCAAAGTGAGCAAACCCTGCGTCAAATGATTAGAAAACTGCCAGAAGAACAAAAAGAAGTGCTTATCTTAAGGCATTGGGGCAAAATGAGTTTCAAAGAAATTGCAGATGCAACTGGAGTGAGTGTAAATACCTCCCTTGGTCGCATGAGGTATGCCATCAACAATTTGAAAAAAATGAACGAAAGCAGCAATGTGAAGTTGTAGCTAAAATTTTAGTTACCTCTATTTCGCTACTTTTTGCGTACTTTCGCGCCTCAATTTTTTTTCTTACATGATTTCAGTTTCAAATCTTTCTCTCCGCTATGGCAAACGTGTACTGTTTGACGAAGTAAACGTAAAATTTACCCAAGGCAATTGCTATGGGGTGATTGGTGCCAATGGTGCAGGTAAATCTACTTTCCTAAAAATTCTATCAGGTGAAATCGACCCTACAACAGGTTCTTTTTCAATCACGCCTGGTGAAAGGATGAGTGTTTTGAAACAGAATCACTTTGAATTTGATGAGTTCCCCGTTTTACAAACAGTGATCATGGGCAATCAGAAGCTGAATGAAATCATGCAGGAAAAAGATGCCATTTATCTTAAACCTGATTTTAGCGATGCGGATGGCATGAGAGCGGCCGAACTTGAAGCTCAATTTGCCGAAATGCAGGGATGGAATGCTGAAAGCGATGCCGCTACCATGTTGGCAGATTTGGGTATTGATGAGAGCTATCACAACCGTTTAATGAGCGAATTAAATGGTAAGGAAAAAGTGCGTGTGCTTTTGGCACAAGCCCTTTTTGGCAACCCTGATATTTTATTATTGGATGAACCTACCAATGACTTGGATGTTGAAACCATTTCTTGGTTAGAAAACTTCCTCGCTGATTTTCAAAACTTGGTGATTGTGGTTTCCCATGACCGACATTTCTTAGATGCCGTTTGTACGCATATTGCGGATATTGATTTCAATAAAATGCAATTGTATACGGGTAACTATAGCTTTTGGTACCAAAGTAGTCAATTGGCTTTGAGACAGCGCTCAGACCAAAACAAAAAAGTTGAAGACAAACGCAAAGAATTACAAGAATTTATCGAACGATTTAGTGCCAATGCTTCTAAAAGTAAGCAAGCTACAAGTCGTAAAAAACTATTGGAAAAACTGGTTGTTGACGACATCAAAGCAAGTACGCGCAAATACCCAGGCATTATTTTCAGACCAGATAGAGATTGTGGTGACCAAATACTAAGACTTGAAAACCTAAGCAAGAAAAATAGCGAAGGTGTTACCTTGTTTTCTAACATCAGTTTCACTTTAGATAAAGGTGATAAAGTGGCCATCTTATCAAGAGAGCCTTTGGCTATCTCAGGCTTATTTGAAATATTAATCGGCCATGATACGGCTGATAGTGGAGAATTTGTATGGGGACAAACAATCACCAAAAGTTACCTACCCAACGACAACAGCTCATACTTTGCCGATCCAGAAAACTTGGTGGATTGGTTAAGACAATTCTCTGCTGAAAAAGACGAAACTTATATCCGTGGTTTTTTGGGAAAAATGTTGTTTAGTGGCGAAGAGGTTTTTAAAAAATCAAATGTGTTGAGCGGAGGTGAAAAAGTGCGTTGCATGATTAGTAAAATGATGATGACAAACGCTAATTTCTTAATATTAGACGAACCAACCAATCACTTGGATTTGGAATCTATTACTGCCTTTAATGATGCCTTGGTAGATTGGAAACACAATGCCATGTTTACCAGTCATGACCATGAGTTTACCCAAACCATTGCCAACCGTATTATAGAAATAACACCTAAAGGTACCATAGACAAGAGAATGAGCTATGACGAATACCTTGAAAACGAAAATGTGAAAGAGCAACGCATGACTCTTTATGGCAGTGTTGCTAAAAAATAATTCATAAGATAAGCAAGCGTGAAAGCATTCAGACTCCTTCTCCTACCCTTCTCACTTTTGTACGCCATTATTATATTCTTGCGTAACTTATTTTATGATGCAGGTATTTTGCCTTCTACGCGATTTGATATTCCTATTATTAGCTTGGGTAATTTGGCTTTTGGTGGTACTGGTAAAACCCCACAAATCGAGTATTTGATTAGACTGCTTTCACCAGAAATAAAAACAGCCGTATTAAGCAGGGGATACAGAAGAAAAACAATAGGCTATATTTTTGCTGATGATACTGCCACTGCTGCGAGCATGGGAGATGAGCCTTTTCAAATATATAACAAACATAAACATGAAACGGCTGTGGCTGTTAGTGAAAACAGGGTTTTAGGAATACCCAATTTACTATATGATGCACAAGAAACACAAGTAGTTTTATTGGATGATGCGTTTCAGCACAGGGCAGTTAAACCCGGATTGAATATTTTGCTAAGCGACTATAGCAGAATGTTTACGAATGATTTCATTGCTCCTATGGGTAATTTAAGAGAATACCGAAACGCCTACAAACGTGCAGATGCCATAGTAGTTACAAAATGTCCAGAGCAATTAAGCCAAACAAAGGCTAGGGAAATAGAAGATAGTATTAAGCCTTACCCTTATCAAAAAGTATATTTCTCTTTTCAAACCTATGGTGAATTGATTCCTGTTTTTGAAAATGGAATTACGTATGATGTTTCAAATGAATTAGGTGTATTACTCTTTGCAGGAATTGCTCATATTTTTAGCCTTGACGAACATATTAAATCAAGATTTAAGGAAGTTGAAACCATTCATTTTAATGACCATCAATCCTACGGAGACGATGAATTGAAGAGAATAATGTATGGTTATGAGCACTTAAAATCGAACAAGAAAATCATCATAACAACTGAAAAAGATGCGGTTAAATTATTAAGCCCTGAGTTAAAAGTTAAACTTCAGGACTTGCCTATTTTCTTCCAACCATTAAAAACAGAATTTTTCACTTGGTGCAAAAGCGATTTTGACACGATAGTGAAAGATTATGTTCAATCAAATCTTATCTAAATTGTTTTTGGGATTATTGTTGAGTTTGCTTTTTCTGAAAAGACCTTTCCCTTATGATGACAATTTTTAAATATTCAATCGTAATAATCAATTAAGAAATAGAGCCCCAGCGACTAGTCTTATTATACAATTCAAAATAACTATTCAATACTATATTTTCTGGATTCTCTAGCTTAGGATCTTTTTCTAAAATATCTATTACTTTTTGTCGGGCTTCCATTAGCAGGGCATTATCTTTACTAATATCTGCAATACGCATGTTTAATATACCGCTTTGAATGGTACCTTCTATATCGCCTGGCCCGCGTAACTGCAAATCCACTTCTGAAATTTTAAATCCATCATTGGTTTCAACCATTGTTTTTATTCGCTGTCTAGCATCATTGCTCAATTTAAAATCAGTAAGCAATAAGCAGTAGGATTGGTCTGCCCCACGACCTACCCTACCCCTCAACTGGTGCAACTGTGATAGACCAAATTTTTCCGCGCTCTCAATCACCATCACGCTGGCATTGGGTACATTTACACCTACCTCAATAACAGTGGTTGCCACCATAATATGGGTAATCCCTTTAATGAACATTTTCATTTCAGTATCCTTTTCGGCTGCTTTCATTTTGCCATGCACCATGCTTACATGGTATTGTGGTTGCTGAAACTCTCTACAAATTTGCTCAAAGCCATCGGTAAGGTTTTTATAGGTCATTTTCTCACTTTCCTCAATCAATGGATATACAATATATACTTGCCTTCCTTTGGCAATTTCACTCCTCATAAAACCATAAACCGCTAATCGGTGGCTATCGTATTTATGAATGGTTTGAATGGGTTTTCTTCCTGCTGGCATTTCATCTATCACAGAGGTATCCAAATCACCATAAAGTGTCATGGCGAGGGTACGAGGAATGGGGGTGGCTGTCATCACCAACACATGCGGAGGATAGGTGTTTTTATGCCATAGCTTAGACCTTTGTTCTACACCAAAACGATGTTGCTCATCAATTACAGCTATACCCAAATTTTTGAACTGCACACTGGATTCAATTAAAGCATGTGTGCCTACCAAAATATGACAAGAACCATTCATGAGATCTTCATGTATTTGTCTCCTTTGTTTGGCTTTTGTTGAACCCGTTAACAAATGAACCTTGATATCCATGCCATCCAACAATTGTGTTAAACTTTGATAATGCTGTGTGGCTAAAATCTCAGTAGGTGCCATCATACAAGCCTGATAAGAATTATCCAACGCAATCAGCATACTCATCAAAGCCACCACTGTCTTTCCACTTCCAACATCCCCTTGCACCAGGCGATTCATCTGCTTGCCGCTTTTCACATCTGCTCGAATTTCTTTGATAACACGCTTTTGGGCATTGGTTAATTCAAAGGGCAATTTTGTATTATAAAAAGTATTGAAATAATCGCCAATGCTCGTTAATTGAATGCCATTATATAACTGAGTTCGGTTTTGTTTGAAACGCAAAATTTTCAATTGGGCATAAAACAACTCCTCAAATTTCAATCGCTTTTGTGCCTCATTTAATTTTGCTAACGACTCTGGAAAATGTATATTGATTAAGGATTGTCTGCGGTCGAGTAATGTTTCATTTTTGATAAGATAATCAGGAAGAGTTTCCTCCACATCAAAACGACTATCTGAAATCAATTGATTCAACAATTTCATAAGGGCTTTAGAATCGAGCCCTCGAGCCTTCATCTTCTCACTCACATTATAAAATGGTTGAATATGCAAATACATCTTATTAGCCGCATCCTCAGGCTCGTCCAATGGAGGGTGAACAATATTATAACTCCGATTAAATTCAGCAGGCTTACCAAACACAATGTATTCTTTACCAAATTTAAGACTCTGTTTAATCCACTTTGCACCTTGAAACCAAACCAATTCTATCACACCAGTTCCGTCACTAAAGTCGGCCACAAGCCTTTCAGAAGAGCCTTTACCAACTGTATGCATATTGGATATTTTGCCCTTTAATTGGATATAAGGCAAATTAACCATATCAATATCACTAATCTTGTATATTTTACTCCTATCCACATGTCGAAAAGGGAAATGATACAAGAGGTCATTAAAAGTAAAAATCTGCAATTCTTTTTGCAAGATTTCTGCTTTAGCAGGACCTACTCCTTTTAGATATTCTATGGGTGTTTTTAAAAACAATTATAAATGCTTTGAATTAAATCACTTTGTAAAAAAATCACATAACCCAAACTTATACAATTTTATTTCTTCACAAAGCTTTTTGCTATTCCATTATTAAGCCTGATGTAATAAAAGCCTGGTTTCAAATCTGCAACAGATATGGTATGGAAAGGACTTTTCTTCATCTCAATTCTTTTCAACTCTTTTCCTAAAGCATCAAAAATATACACAGCAAAATCTTTATCTGAGGCAGTATTTAACAATTCGATTTGTATCTCCTCGTTAGCTGGATTTGGATATAAATTAAACTGGACATTGGCTTCAATCTCTTTCAGACTCGTAGCAGATTCGATAAGCATCACTTTACATTGATAAGGATTCAGGGCCAGACCATCAGCGAAAGAAGCTGACAATATCATTGATTCCTTTTTGCGTTTATTCATCAAATCGAATAATGAATAATTACCATCAGATAAACCAGTTAATGAGGTGCTTATGGCTAAGTTTGAAATACTTCTTGAAGAGGTATTAACCATTACAAGGATTTTTTGATTTCCAGATTGTCGTGTGAAGGCATATACTGAAGAATCACCTGTTAAAATATTTTGGTAAGTACCAATCGTTAATGCCACATTTTGATTCCTAATAGCAATTAATTTTTTATAGTGATTCAGAAGCGAATTGCTATCAGCAGACATGGTTGCTATATTATAACTTGGGTAATTGCTGTTTACACTTTGCCATGGTTTTGCAGCACTAAAACCTGCATATGTATTGTTATTCCATTGCATAGGAGTTCTTATGTTCTCGTCAGGCTTGCTGCCTCTTAAACCAATTTCTTCGCCATAATAGATATAAGGAATACCTGGCAGGGCCAGGTACATACTTGCAGCCGCTTTCATTTTACCATCATTTCCACCGAGTTCATCATATACCCTATTTTGATCGTGATTGGTTAAAAAAGAGGCAAATTCATTATTCAATAAATTATCATAAGCATATTGGGCTGCCTGCCTAACATATCCAGCGTTTGCAAATTTTACAGCACTGAGAATTGAACTTGCTAATTCAAATTCAAAGCAATAGTCTAGCTTGTTATTATATTGTTTCACTGTACTTGTACTCGTCCAAACTTCACCTACTGTCATCACATTTGCTTTGATTGACTTAATATAGGTATTGAATTGCGTCCAGAATTGAAAGGTTTCAGGCTGATTCATAAGATTAGCTCCAGACTCATACAAATACATAGCGGCATCTAATCTAAATCCGTCAATATCCATGCTATCCAGCCAATACTTAGCAGCATTGAATATACTATCTTTCACAGGCTGATAGGTATAATTCAAATCAGGCATTTCGCTCCAAAACAAAGCATAATAATTGCTATTATTTTTTGAATACCAGACATCTTGTCCCCATGGCCCCTTATAATTTGGCTTTGAAGTGTTCCATCGATAAAAGTCTCTATAGAATGGATCATTTGCCACTGATTTCACAAACCAAGGATGTTGGCTTGATGTATGATTAATAACAAAATCAATTACTATTTTGATACCTCTTTTGTGAGCCTCCTTCACCATATTTTTAAACTCAGAAGCCGATCCATATTGTGGGTTTACGGCTTTGTAATCAGTTACATCATAACCATGATAACTTGGTGAAGCATTGATTGGCATCAACCATATGGCATTGATGCCTAAGTCTGTATTAGTGGTAGAATCCCCATCATTCAAATAATTCAATTTAGCTGTTATTCCATTAAAATCACCTATTCCATTTCCATTGCTATCATAAAAGCTTCGAACAAACAGTTCGTAAAAGACAGATTGATTCCACCAATTTTTTGAAGGCTGGGCAATTATAAAACTAGGCATTAAAGCCAAAAATAAAAGGATAAATCTTTTCATATATTTAAATTATGATAACCATTTGAAGAACAAAAATAACACTATTTAATGTCTTCCCCCGCAGTGTGATGAGGAGTTGGAATAAAATTACGGTTTGCTCCTTTTAATTTGGTCAAACTTTTCAATACCGTTAAAAACAAAAAGGGCACATATACAAGCGCTTTAAGGTATTTAGGCTTATAGTACTTGAAAGGAACCGCTATAACCAATGCTGTCACTGTAATAAAAAAACTTGCTGCTGCAGGAACAAAAAAGTAAACCAAGATAAAACAGTGAAATACAAAAAAGAAAAATGTTGAACCCAACATCAAAACCCTTGGAAGAAGCATGAACTGCAAAATTTTATTAAAATAATGTACATTGCCTTTTGATATCAGTGCCCACAAGGATTTAAACAAATTTTTTCTAAGGTAAAACAATTGAGCAGACATCCATCTTCTTCTTTGCGACTGAAATTCTGAGAAAAGACGGGTCTTTTCGTCAAATAAAAAGATATCATCATCATAGTAAGCAAACAAGTTTTCTTTGCCGATTTCAACCTCGATTTCTTTGTCAAAACCTCCAACCGATTTAAATCCCATGAGTTTATCAAGAAAATAATCCCTTCTAAACACAATTCCAGAGCCTATTAGAGCTGAATGTAATCCTAAATTCTGCATCCCTTTACGGAAAATTGAATTATTAATTTCTTCACTAATAGCATCTAAAATGGATACAGCAGTATCCAAATTTTTTGCCACACGATGTGTTTGCAAAATAACCACATTGTGAGTTAACTTTTGGTTTAACTTATACAAATAATTGGGCTCCATCACATTGTCAATATCTATGACGATTACATAATCGAAATCACCCTCTTTTACGATATCATAGGCCGCTTTTACACACCTTAATTTTGCGCTGTGTTCAAAATGCATATCAAGGACTTCGGCTTTTGTTTTCCTGAGTTCTTCAATAGTTTCCGTTTTCAAATGATCGCCAACAACAATTATTTTAAACAACTCTTCAGGGTAGGCAATTTTGAGATTCTCAGCCAAACTTTCCTTGATCACTTTATCATTTTTATATGCTGGTACAATAATGGCAAACTTCCTATTAAAGTTAGTAAAGGTATTGTTTAACTTTTTCCTTGGAAAATAGGATGCAATGGCACAAACTAGCAAGTAGGTGCTAGTAAAAATTAGATAGCCATTTAATAGATAAAAAAATATGTAAAGTATTAGCATCAAGATTACTACAAATGTATGTTTTGCAGGCCTAATAGAACAAACTATTTTTGTGATTCGATGCAAAATAACATCTGACAACCAACAATATAATAATACTTTAGGTAAAATCGAAATATCTATTTGCCAAATCACCTGATATTACTGATTAAATCGATCATCGTAATACTAAAAGTTTTGACCTGTTAAAGGACGTAAACTAATTTTCACAGTTACTATGATGAATTCAGATAAATACAAAAATTGCATTATTTGCAATTTTGCAAATCGAGTTGCAGCAAATGCAAGTAAAACAACTATTGATGCGTTTTCAAAAATTAATTTGCATTCCTTGCAAAAAATAAATTGAAATAAGAT
This sequence comes from Chitinophaga pinensis, assembly GCA_945870425.1. Taxonomy (GTDB): domain Bacteria; phylum Bacteroidota; class Bacteroidia; order UKL13-3; family UKL13-3; genus RGVD01. The sequence goes on from CAMBSD010000002.1 coordinate 10,219, forward strand.
TTAGGTCATTATTAATTTTTTTGATGGGGATACACCTTTGAAGTACATTTTAAAACAACAAAAGCCATGAAAAAATCAATTTGTTTAGTAGCTTTATTTATAAGTTTGATAAGCTTAACATTTGCACAAAAAGTAAAACCAACATTAACCATTTTAAACATTGATAGCAAAGGCCTACCAATGGACCCATCACAACTAGGAAATTTAACCCGTATAGAGGTTGATAAACTCGATACCTTTGATGTAACTGACCGTTATGATGTGATGTACTTAATAGATAAAAACAAATTAAATATCACTAACTGTTATGGTAAAATGTGCTTGTTAGAAATAGGTAATATTATCAAAACTAATTATATGTTATCAGGAAGCATTGAATTGTATGGTCAAACCATTATCGCCACTTTTAGATTGATTAATGTTGCAAATGGATCGGTGGAAAAAACAAGTATTGAAGAATACATCGATGTGCCAACCGAATTGCAACAAATAATCGGATGTAGCATTAAAAGAATGTTTGGAAAACCGGTAAACGATGATTTATGGAATAAATTAACCAAGCGTAACGATTACGAGAGTGCGTTAAATAATCCTACAAAAAACAAAGTAAATCTAAGTGGTCCAAGATTTGGATATGCCTTTATGTTTGGCAAAGAAGCAGATGTATTAAGTGCGAGTAAAGAAAGTGGAGGATATAACACCTACCCAAGTGCATTTCAATTTGGTTATCAATTTGAGAAGCAATACTTGAACGAAGGAAACTTTCAAGCTTTGGTTGAATTTATCCCAATGATAACTGGTGTTGACCACCAACTATTTATACCAAGTTTGACTTTTTTGAATGGTTTTAGAAACAATAAACGTGGTTGGGAAATTGGAATTGGTCCTACCTTTAGTATCCTTAAAAGAATTGATGGAGGGGAAGTAAATGGTAAATTTTATACAAGTGATCAACTATCTACCATGGGAGTGAAAGACTACACAAAAACATCTAAATTAGATAACAGAGGCTCCCTTTCATTAAACTCAGCTTTAATTATTGCGATTGGTAGGACATTAAAGAGTGGCAAATTGAATATACCAGTAAATATCTGGGCAAGCTTACCTAATTCTGATGGTTGGAGGATCGGAATTTCTCTTGGATATAATGGTAAAAAATAAAATTGAAAGTAAATTGTCGGACAATTGTGCGACAATTTATTTAAAAAAAACTAATGCAATCCAAAATGAAAACAGCAATTATGCATTGGCTACCCAGATGTGTCGTCATATTATCAATTCTATTTGTAAGCGTTTTTGCCTTTGATACTTTCTCTTCTAATATTAATATTTGGCAACAATTGATTGATTTCTTCATCCACCTTATACCTTCTTATATATTGCTGATTGCGCTAATAATTGCATGGAAATTTGAGTTAATAGGTGGAGTCATTTTTATTTTAATCAGTCTTGGATTTGCTCCATTTATTTTCAATCATAATTACCACATGAATCATTCAATTAGCATAAGCTTGGGAATAATCATGATGATAAATTTTCCTTTTTTTTTAGCAGGCATTCTTTTCTTATTAGATCATCAGAACAAAAAGAAAAATAATATCAAAGTCAATGTTAAATAGTAAATACTTGTTTTAAAAATGGGCGAGAAATGGCAGTAATGAATATGTAAAATAGGTGGTTTCCAAAGCTATTTAAAAGTTTTGGTTTTTTGGCTAGTGCTAAAAATAAATTAACGATTATTTGAAATTTGAACCCTTGCATTATTCTTATTGCCTACCTCGTTCTAACATTGGTCAGATATGTTCGGTATTGGAAAATAACATGCTGTTGAGTAAGAATGTTAGCTCCTGGCATTAATCTTAATGTGGTAAAAAAATAAAACATGGTGCTTATTTTGGACTTGCTTAATTGGAATTATTTTGAATCATTCCTCAAAATTAGAGCTATTTGTTTATAGATTAACTCAATTAAAATTATCAAATAACAATGAAAACAAAACAATTTAGTCCTGAACAAATTGCCTTTGCATTAAACGAGTATGATCAAGGTAAAAATGTAAATGAAATCACCCAATCACATGGTGTTAGCAAGACCACATTTTATAAGTGGCGAAAGCGCTATGGAGGTATGAGTTATGATGAGTTAAAAAAATTAAAATCACTCGAAGTGGAAAATAGAAAGTTGAAACATATTTATACTGGCTTAAATTTAGACTTACAACTGGTGAGGGAGATTATCGAAAAAAAACTTTATGATTAATTGTTTGTCCAACTTTTTTTTAGTTCTATTAAAAAATTTATTTATAGTTTCCCCATCCTTTGTTCCTAAAAAACTGAGGCACCATTTGTATTATAGTTATAATTTAATTCATCAAATTACTTTCACTTGATATGCCATATTTTCGACAGGCAACTGCCAATGAAATAGATTTGTCTTTTACAGACTGAACTTATTTTATTTTAAATTCACTTTCATATTGGAATGTGTTTGGCCTACTCTTTAATCTTCATTTCCTATGTTTTTTATAATAGGTTAACTAGTTATGCATGAGTCATTCATATTTCAGTTTTTACTTACCCAGGACTAATGTAAAATTGTATTTTTTCGATACCTCATTAATGCAGTGAAGCTTGATTTCATAATTGCATTTAACGATGCTTTTCATAAAAATGCATACTCATAGAATGAAACTTTCGGAGATCAGTTAACAAGAACATTATCATTTATATTAATTTTGAATAAAAACAGAATCTGCCTTTAACCAAGAATCTCTGAAGGCAGCTTTGTTTAATCCTATTTCAATTTTGATTTCTTCAAAATAAGCAATCATTTTTTCAGTGGGCATATTGCCAGTCAAATCATCCGCAGCCATAGGGCATCCGCCAAATCCTTTGATAGCTCCATCAAACCTCCTGCAACCACTCCTATATGCTGCTTCAACTTTCTCCCTTACGGTATCAGGTGTGCTGTGCAAATGAGCCCCAAATTCGATGTGAGGTAATGATGAAATTAAATTACCAAACAAATACGAAATTGATTCAGGATTGGCAATTCCAATGGTATCGCTAAGCGAAATAATCTTGACGCCAATTTGGTTCATTTTATTTACCCATTGCTCAACAATATCAACATTCCAAACATCCCCGTAAGGATTGCCAAATCCCATTGATATATATATTACCAATTCTTTGTTATGTATAATACATAAGTTTTGTATGGCTTCAACATTTATTAAACTGTCCGCAATACTACTACTGGTATTTCTTTGTTGAAAGGTTTCACTGATAGAAAATGGATATCCGAGATAATTAATTTGTTTATACTGACAGGCTGATTCTGCCCCTCGTTGATTGGCAATGATGGCTAATAGTTTACTTTTAGTATGATTCAAATCAAGATTTGCCAGTACCTCTGCCGTATCCTGTAATTGAGGAATGGCCTTTGGAGAAACAAAGCTTCCAAAATCAATGGTATCAAAACCCACTGAAAGTAAACCATTTAAATAATCAATTTTAGTTCGGGTGGGTATAAAATGATGCAGTCCTTGCATGGCATCACGAGGGCATTCAATCAATTTTAAAGTCATTTTTTGATAGCAATTATTTAACGCTGCTAAATTAAAAGCATTTTTTTATCTTTGGCGTTCTTTTTTAAAAACCTATAACTAATTTTATTAAATTAACATGTCTGAACTAAATGATGATGTAACTACTACACCTGAAATTACAAGCGAATTATCGTCTGTAGAGCAGAACCCAACTTTAGCAACTGAAACAGCTGAGCCAGTAGAAGTAACTGCGAATGCACCAGTGCCCGCAGCAATGGAAGAAAACAACACACCTGAAGCCACTCAAAGCGAAAGTATAGAGGCTACAACCCATGAAACAAGTAATATTATAACTGATGCCAATGATCATATTGACATAAGTGATGATGAGCATGAACTTGTTGTTGAGGAATTACCAGATTTTAACCACTTAAGCAAGGAAGAATTATTGGCTACAGCCATCAATGCCGCTCAAAATAAAGAGGTAAATGAAGCTATTCAAATTTTAAAAGTAATTCGCCCGCAACTTGATGCAGCCTTGAATGAAGAAGAAGCACAAGCCCTTCACAAATTTATTGAAGAAGGGGGCGAAAAAGATAGTTTTGAATGGAAAACAGGCGATAAAATTCGAGAACAATTCAACAAAATATTCAAAGAATTAAAAGATAAAAAACAGGCTATTAAACAGGCTCAAGAGGCAGAAAAAGTTAAAAACTTAGCTGCTAAAAATGCCATATTAGAGCAGATTAAACAGCTCAACGAAAGTGAAGGCACTATGGATAGTTTGAAAAAACTGAAAGAGTTGCAAAACGAATGGAAGCGCATTAAACATGTGCCAGCCGAAAACGTTGAGAGTATATATGAAAGCTACAGGGTTCAAAATGAAATTTTCTATGATAAATTTCGTATCAACATCGAGTTGATTCAATTGGATAGAGAAAAGAATTTGGATCAAAAAATTGACTTGTGTAAAAAAGTTAGCGAATTATCTGCTGAAACTAGCTTAAAGAAAGCCTTAATTTCAGTAAAAAAATTCCAGGAAGATTGGAAAAACATAGGTCCAGTGCCTAAGGAAGCCAATGAAGATATTTGGGCTAGATTTAAAGCAGAAGTTGATAAGGTATATACTTTTATTAAAGCTGAAAATGAAAAAATGGAAGGAGTTAGACAAGAAAATCTAGCTGCCAAACAAATCATTTTAGTAAAAGCCAAAGAATTAGAATCATTCACTACAAATCGCATAAAAGATTGGTTAGAAAAAACAGAATATGCTAATCAATTGATGGAGGATTGGAGAAAAATTGGACATATACCATTGTCGGTGCGAGAGGAAATTTGGAATGATTTTAGAACAGCAAGAAACAATTTCTTTAATAACAAAAACAATTACTTCAAAACAATTAATCACGAGCGTAATCAGAATCTAAAACTGAAAACTGAAATGTGCGAGAAAGCCGAAGAAATATCGGCAAATCCTATTGATTGGGCCAAGCAAACTGAGGAACTAAAAGGTCTTCAAGAAAAATGGAAATCAGTGGGGCAAGTGGGTGATAAAATGAATGATGTCATTTGGAAACGTTTCCGATCGGCCTGTGATGCTTTTTTCGCAAAAAAAGCTGAAAGGTATGCTTCGGTTATAGATGAGCAAAAACAAAATCTCGAGAAAAAACAAAGCCTAATAACTAAATTAGAAGAATTAGCTGCTCAAGAAGATGTTCCAAATGTTTTTGCTGAATTAAAAATCATCCAAGATGAGTGGAACGGAATTGGCTATGTGCCTAATGCCAACAAGAATGATATTTTCAAAAAATACAATGACTTGTTAGACAAATTATATGGCAAATACCGTCAATTAAACAAAGATATGCGTAGCGAAAAAGAGCGTCAACAGTTCAACGAATTGGCTACTGCACCAAATGGCGCGCACCGCCTTCAGCGTGAGGAGAAAATACTACTTGAGCGTATCAAAGGTATGAAAGGTGATATTGACACCTGGGAAAACAACCTTGGCTTCTTCAAACATGGTAATTCAAAAAATGTCATGGCTGAACAAATTCAAGATAAAATTGCCATTGCCAACAAGCACGTAAAAGAGCTTGAAGAAAAACTGAAAACCTTGAGAAGCATCAAATCAAAAAGCGAAAGCGAAGCTTAATTTTATACTTATAACAACAAAAACGCAGGGCTGCGAGGCCCTGCGTTTTTTATTATGAATGAACATACATTACCTTAAAAATTTAATTCAACATTATATTCAAGCCACATTAATAGATGTGTTGCACTCCCCTTTTGTTTATAAACTCTACAAAACAAGTATAAAAAAACAAAAGAATAACGGGGCCTTTGAAGCGATTGAAAAACTAAGACAAGAACTAAAAAAAGACAATACCCAAATTGCATTTAATGAAATAGGAGCAGGTTCAAATTTTGCTAGAACCAAAACTATGTTGGTGACAGAAATTGTTAGCAAGCACGCCAAGCCTAAACGCATTGCAGAAATATTACATCATGTAGCCCTAAATAACCAATGTAGCTATAGCATTGAGTTAGGAACTTCACTAGGTATTTCAACAGCTTATTTGGCATTGGCTCATAAAGAAAGGGCCATGCTTAGTGATATTTTATTAACAAGTGTGGAAGGCAATAAATCAGTGATACAGAAAGCGCAATCCAATTTTGAAAAATTGCAATTAGATGGGTATGTCAATTTGGTGGAAGGTAACTTTGATGCTGTGTTAGATGAAATATTAAAGTATTACCCACAACTCGACCTTGCTTTTATAGATGGAAACCACAAAAAAGAGGCAACGCTCATGTATTTCCAACAAATGTTGCCATTGGCTCATAACAACTCAGTATTTATTTTTGATGATATATATTGGAGCAAAGGCATGACCGAGGCATGGAATGAAATAAAAAAACACCCACAAGTTACTGTTACTGTTGATTTATTTTTTGTAGGGTTGGTGTTTTTCAGAAAAGAACAAGCCAAACAAGACTTCAAACTCAGGGTTTTGTAGTTAATTTTCCCACATTATCAGTGTAAATTGGTAGATAAAATTTAAGTATTATAACAGCAATGTGCTTAATAAGCATTAATTTTGCGGCTCAAAAAAAAATACAATTTTGACATTAATTAAATCAATTTCAGGTATTAGAGGTACAATAGGCGGCAAAGCTGGAAATGCATTAACCCCTATTGATGTTGTAAAATTTACTGCCGCATATGGCAGCATGATTAAGGGCGACAAAACTGAATGTAAAGTAATAGTTGGACGAGATGCCCGTATCAGTGGAGATATGGTTAACCGCTTGGTATGCGGAACTTTATCTGGATTAGGAATAAATGTAATCGATTTAGGTTTATCAACCACACCTACTGTTGAAATGGCGGTAGTTATGGAAAATGCCCAAGGAGGAATTATTTTAACTGCTAGTCATAATCCAAAGCAATGGAACGCGCTTAAGCTTTTAAACGAAAAAGGTGAATTCATCAGCGATGAAATAGGAAAACAGGTGCTTGCAGTTGCTGAAAGCGGTGAAATCAATTTTGCAGATGTTGACAAACTAGGCAGCATTAGCGAAAACAAAGATTATATAAGAAAACACATTGACGAGATTTTAAAAATCAAATTGGTGGATGTAGATGCTATCAAAGCAAAGAAATTTAAAATTGTTGTAGATGCAGTGAATTCGACAGGTGGCATTGCCATTCCTATGCTATTAAGGGCATTAGGCGTTGATGATATTGTAGAAATATTCTGTACTCCGGATGGCAAATTCCCTCATAATCCTGAGCCACTACCTGAAAATCTAACAGCCATCTCAAATGAAGTGATTCGTCAAAAAGCGGATTTAGGAATCGTTGTAGATCCTGATGTCGACAGACTTGCACTGGTAAATGAAGATGGAAGCATGTTTGGCGAGGAATACACACTCGTTGCTGTATCTGATTATGTATTAAAAAATGTAAGCGAAGAAACCCTACATGCTCTTAATTTCAAGAAAAATACAGTTTCAAATCTATCATCTACCAGGGCATTGCGCGATGTAACGGATATGCACAAAGGATCATACAATGCCAGTGCTGTGGGTGAAGTAAATGTTGTTAAAATGATGAAGGAAACCCATGCTGTAATTGGTGGTGAAGGGAATGGAGGTATCATTTTCCCTGAATTGCATTATGGAAGAGATGCCATGGTAGGAATAGCATTGTTCCTAACTCATTTGGCCAAAAGTGATAAACTTTGCTCTATTTTACGGTCAAGTTACCCTGATTATACCATTGCCAAAAAGAAAATTGATCTAGATGACAACATCAATATTGATGAGCTTTTAGAAGGAATTAAAGAAAAATATAAAAAACAACCTATCAACACGGTTGATGGTGTGAAAATTGAATTTGAAAATGAATGGGTACACTTGCGAAGAAGCAATACTGAAGCCATTATACGTATCTATGCTGAAAGCAAAAGTGAGGCTACTGCCAATCACCTTGCCGAAAAAATCATCATGGATATGAAGCAAATCATCAAAGGATAATAAACCAAGACCCCTGAATCAATAATCATAAACAAATAAAGCATGCAGTGTGGAATCGTAGGCTTACCGAATGTAGGCAAATCAACATTATTTAATTGCTTGAGCAATGCAAAAGCCCAAGCGGCCAATTTTCCTTTTTGTACCATCGAACCCAATGTAGGCGTTATTACTGTGCCTGATGAGCGTTTAAATGTCTTAGAAGGATTGGTGAAGCCTAACAAAGTGGTGCCCACAACCATCGAAATTGTAGATATTGCAGGTTTGGTGAAAGGTGCAAGCCGTGGTGAAGGTTTAGGAAATCAGTTTTTGGCAAATATAAGAAACACTGATGCCATCATACATGTGCTTCGTTGTTTTGATGATGATAATGTGATTCACGTAGATGGTTCGGTTAATCCAATCCGTGATAAAGAAATTATAGATACCGAATTACAGCTTAAAGATTTAGACTCGGTTGAGAAAAAATTACAGAAAGTAGCGCGTGCTGCCAAAACAGGCGACAAAGACGCTAAAAAAGCCGAAGAAGCCTTGTTAAAATACAAAGCCTTATTAGATGATGGAAAATCGGTGAGAAGTGCTGTGGTTACTGATGAAGAGAAGGAACATATAGCTGATCTATTTTTGTTAACTTCAAAGCCTGTAATGTATGTTTGTAATGTGGATGAGGCTTCGGTGGTAAAAGGAAACAAATATGTTGATATGGTAAAGGACTATGTAGCTAATGAAAACGCAGAGGTTTTGATAATAAGTGCAGCTATTGAAAGTGAAATATCAGGCCTTGATAGTTATGAAGACAGAATAGCCTTTTTAAATGATTTGGGTCTTAATCAAAGTGGTGTAGCCAAATTGATTACTGCCTCATATAAACTGCTTAATTTAATTACATATTTCACCGCTGGTGTGCAAGAGGTAAGAGCATGGACAATAGAGAATGGTTACAAAGCTCCTCAGGCGGCAGGAGTAATTCATACCGATTTTGAGCGTGGCTTTATTAAAGCAGATGTAATAGCCTACGATGAGTTTAAAAAACATGGCTCTGAAAGTGCATGCCGCGAGGCAGGTGCATTGAGAATGGAAGGCAAAGAGTACCTCGTAAAAGATGGTGATTTGATGCACTTTAAGTTTAATGTATAGTGATATTGTATTTTATTCTAATTGAAAATCACTTTCATAAAAATAAAATACACAAAAAAATAGCATATGACTTGCACTTATAGATGATAAACTTATATTTGCACTCCATTTGCGAAAGTAGCTCAGCTGGTAGAGCGCAACCTTGCCAAGGTTGAGGTCGCGAGTTCGAACCTCGTCTTTCGCTCCATTAAGTTATTTGTTATTGTTATTTGTTTTATAACAACGAATAGTCAAAAACAAATAACTTTTTTAATTTTTGCCCGGGTGGTGGAATTGGTAGACACGCAGGACTTAAAATCCTGTATCCTTTAAAGATGTGCGGGTTCAAGTCCCGCCTCGGGTACAAAAACGAAGAGCTTAACTAGCTCTTTTTTTATGCCCTAAAGCAACGCTACAATTATCTATTGTTTTTCTATTCTATAGCTGAATGTCCCGTCTATCAAGAGGGTATAAAGACCAAACGACAAACTGCTAATATCAATTTCTTCATTGGATTGTTTAATCAAACCTTTCAGAACCTCCTCCCCTATGCTATTCAGAATAACAAATGGGTAACATTTTTCATTAAACTCTATATCGATGAGAATTTTTTCTTTACTTGGGTTTGGATAAACTATGAACGCGTCTTTTTTTTTATTTTTACCTATACCTGAATTTTTGTTATTGATATAGCGATCCAAAAAGGCACTCATATCTAGTTCATGCATTTTTTGATCAACTGTGACCAAAGATCCTCTGCTAAAATATTCATTCGAAAGATAATATTTTAAACCGTCCGTGCTTGTGATTCCTTCAATCTGGTTAAAAGGCAATGTCAAGGCTATTTTCCTTTTATTAGCTGCAAAAAAATCATTTCCTTTGAAATCATATAGTAAATATAAAAAAGGCTGCAATAGGCTACTATAACCACACAAGGCAATCATCCTTTTTGATTCAAGGTAGTTAGCACCAGTTATCAAACCTTGCACATTTAAATTATCCTTCAAGCGAGCGGAATAGGTTCCAGGTTTTTTTGGCAGAACATACAATGAGGTTTGATTAGTCAGCCATTGTTTAGTAAATAAGTAAATACTATCTGATGAGACTATGAAGGCTTCGCAATCAAAATCGGTTTTGTTTGCTCTGTTTGGGGTAAAATCAGTTTGGCTGCTGTAACTGAACTTTATGGTATCAACAATAGGCGCATTGTTCAACAACGAATTTTTATCCACTCTAAAAATCCTCAGATTTTGGCGCACTCCTGTAGAATTGTTTCCAAAATCACCCACATACACAAAATTGGCATCTTGCGATATTTCTTCCCAATCTGTATTATAGGTATTTGTTAAGTTAACGGATTGGCTTATGCTACCATCCATCGTATCTAATGCGTATAGTTTTAGATCGTCATTATCATTATGCGTCCAAATATGATTGTTCCATTTTATCAACCCTGAAGTTTCAATCACTTTTGCATCCAAGTTCACGCTTCTATAAGGTGCAACAGAAGTATCTACATAAATACAAGAACCATTGTTTTTGGTAGCATTTGGGTTGTAGTTAGAGGCCATAGGGTCAGTGCAACCAAATGTTTGAGCATGAAGGCAATAAGCAGAAAAGAAAATTAGCAGAGTAAAAGTAAATATTTTGAACTTAAACTTCATTTTATAGGCAAACGTTTAATTCAAAAAAATATACCAGAACTTACCTAGTTCAACAATTTACTAACTGACACCTCAACAGAGTCAGACATTTGACTAAGGGTACTTTTAGCTAATGTATCACCATTGGCAGTATTGATAATATACGCTGCTACCGACACATTGGTATTGATATTATTTTGAAAGGCTTTCAACTTAATATAGGGTGTTGAAGGCTTACGAAAATTTTGACTAATTGTTTTTGTTGTATTTCCAGGGAGACTGCCTTTTTGAGTAGCACCATCTTTATCTGTATATTCCCATTGCGAACGAGACGCATTCGTTGACACGATAACATAATTAACATTCACATCATTGCTAGTGGAAGCCTCATCAGCCTTAGAGCATGAAAGAATAACAAGTGAACTTAAAACCAAGGCGCTAAATAATATCTTTTTCATAATAATAAATTTCTATACAAAAATACCTATTCAAAATGTAAATGCAATATTAAATTTGAGAGAAATTAATCCTCTAATTCCAATTCAAGATTGTATAACTGATCTTCACCATCAATATGATATATGTCTAAGGCGGTTATGATGGCGAAACTACCCCAAAGCAAAACTGCAATTTTATCCTGATCGCTATACCCATTTACCAACCCATGAACGAGGTAGGTAACTAAACCTAGTAGTATGGCTGCTGCAAATATTTTCACCTTGATGTCAATGGCATTATAAACCAACCGAAATCCTGTTTTATATACAAAAAACAAGATAGCCATCCAACTTAGCAAGCCTATCCAACCGCTTTCGGCCAAAGGATTTAAATATTCACTATGAGCGTGTCCTTGGTCTCCAAAATGTGTGGTAATTTCGGTTTCAAAAGCAGGGTCTTGGTATACTGCATACTTGAATGGATAAGTGCCTGGACCAAATCCAAAAATAGGCTTGACCTTAGACATATTGATGGCAGCCACCCATCTATTTAAGCGTTCTAAATTTGATTGATCATTATTAATATTTGAAATGGATTCCAAATGTTGTTCAATTCCCTCTGCCGAGTTCTGCTTATTCAAGGAAAGTCTGTATATTATTTCATCTTGATTAACTAAGGCAACAGTCACAACTGAAGCTAACAAGAGTATAAGGGCATTAAACCTTACCCTAAATACAAAAATGAGACTAAATGCAAGCGAAACAGCAACGCTTAGCCAGGCCGCACGTGTAAATGAAAATATTAAGCCTAAAACCAAAGTAATTAAAACCGGTATAGAGATTGCAAACAAGGTGAAATTAAGTTTAATATTAAATCCAAAAATAATAAACAATAAAACAATGGGAATAAAAAAAGCAATAGCTGCTGAATAAACTCCATGTGCTTCATAAAATGGTTGCATGATTTCAAATGAAGCTCTCTGAGAAAAGCTTTCTTCACTATGCTTGTAAAGGGTGAATATAATAACCCCAACTAAAGGGATTATATAAAGCCATAAGTATCGACTGATGTTTTTAAATTTCTTAAACAAAACAACTGCCAAAAAATAAAATACCACCACATACCAAAACCTTGAAGTAAAAAATTTAAGGGAAATAATTTTTTCAGTACTTATAAATGAAGTAAACAACACCCAAGCCAAATTAACTAAAATAGCAATGGTTATTGGATGTTTAAAAACCCTGTAATCATAGGTACCATCAATGATGTATTTGAATATTACCAAGCCACAGAGACAAATGATAAAAGGTTCGTCAGGAAGGGTAAGTCCTAACCCTCCTACTACATTCAAATCGGTAATAGATAGTGGAACTAGAAAGACTATGAATAAAATGAGAATATCAATTCTTAGAATGCCCAAAAGCAATACAACAAAAATGATAGGGATAATGCCTATCCAAAAGTAACCCAATGCAACAGCGATAGAATTTACGATAAGAAATATCGCACTAATGATATAAAACCAACGAAGAGAAATCGATGACTTAATAAAATTAATCAAGGTAATTGGCTTTTTGGTTTTGGTATTTTTCTAAAATTAATAATACAATGCAACCTAGCACAAAGGCACCAAAGGTTGATACCAAAACGATAAGCCATCTTACTGGATAGGCTTTTTTATCAGCAGGAACAGCATGGCTGATTACGAAGACATTACTCATTACTGAGTTTACATCCACCCTTGCTCTTTCAAGCTTTTTGCTCAATTCAGTTAAACTTTCGGTTTCATATTCGAGTTGGGATTTCAAGCCATGTGCCTCCGCTCCATATAAGGCTAGGGCATCTTGTTGTTTTTTGATAAACCCAGCATCACCACCTCTAGAAGCCAAGGCAGTAACTGCCTGAGATTGGTCCTCGAAACTATAAACACCTTTAGCACCAATTTCTTTCATTCTACCTTCAATATCAGCAATTTGATTTTCTTTATTTTTATACTGTTGCTCAATTATGGTAAGGGCTTGCATGGCCACATTGCGTTGCACTTCGGTCTTAACAGAATCAGCAGTTTCAATAATGCCATTTGCCAATTCAGCGGCTTTCGAGGGATCTACATCTAACACACTCACCTCAATGGATGCGTAGGGCGTTTTACGAACTGAAATATATTCATCATATAATAAACCTATTTTGTAGTTTTTCTCTTTATCATCCGCATTTACATTATATCGTTCTAAAAGGTTAAATCGAGCAATAACTTTGGACTTTAAATAATCTGACTCCAATATTTGAACAAACTGCTGAGCCGAAACCTGCTCTCCAAACTCCAAAGGGTCTTTTCCTTTCACTCTACTATCTGACAAGATAGCTGTTGATATAGAGTAATTGCTTGTTGGGTAAAATACTGCCTTTGATAAATAACGAGGTTTGATAATGAAAGGGCTTGAAAAGAGAATTGACAATATTACTGCCAAAGCAGAAACATAAATAAGCGGACGCTTCCAACGGCTGATAAATTTCACAACATCGACCAATTCGAAGTAATACGACTTTTTCTTTTTACTCATAATCACAAATTACTTTTGCCAAAAATATAAAAAAATGAGAAACCTTATGTGTTTAGTTTATTTATAAGTAATTCTAACGATAATTTAAGGTTGAATATTTTGAATGTGAACAACAATACTGTAGCCAATGATAATGAGACAACTACAGCCAAAAACCAGCTAAAGATATAATACTTCAATAGCATCGAGATAATTAAAATACTGATGGTATATAAACAAATCCTTACAAATAAAGGTCTATTAAATTGCAATTCATCCAAGGTATAGGCAAAATAAGTATTACTGAAAGCAATAAACCCTTGCGTAATTAATGCGGCATAAGCAGCACCTAACGACTTGTAAACTGGTATTAATATAATATTTAGCAAAACATTTAGAACCAAAGCAATAAAAGCCAATTTGTTCAACAAATGTAGACTCCCATTGGCCGTTAACAAAGTTCCAAAAACATACATAAAACTGAATGAAATGAAACTTATCATGGTAATGGCAAATACATTTACCGACAAATCTGTACTATGGTGGTAAAGCAAATTCATCACTTCTACCCTAAATACAATGCAAACACTGCAAATAATTAATGATGGGACAATCATAAGACCTACGCATAAATCCACTAGCTTGCTTACATTTTCTTTTTGTTGCAGCATCCTTGAAAATAAAGGTAAAAGTATAACAGCAATCAAAGCAATCATCATATTACCTGCATCTAAAAGCCTATACCCTTGGGAGTATATGCCATTTTGATAATCTCCATCAGGTAATAATTGCCTCAAAAGAATGCTGTCAACTCGGGTATAAGCCATCATGATAAAGGCTAATAATGCATAGGGATAGGTTGACTTGAAAATCTGAATAAGAATCTCTTTATCAAACACAAATGAGATTTTTCTGATTTTGGATTTTACAATTAAAAAAGAACAAAGAGCAGCAACGGTGTATGACAAGGTTTGCGCGTAGATATAAGATTCAAGGGTTAGAGGAAACACATTGCCCCATATCATGGCTGAACAAAATACAATCATCAATACCCTATCAATAATCGAAAGAACCGAATCTGTTTTGAAAAAATGTAAGCCACTTACATTGCTCCTAAAATACATATTGAAAAATGACATGACTTGTGTAAATGCAATAACCATCAGTAAGTATAATCTTGAACCATTATAGTTAAACAGCAATGCACTTAGTATGGTTATGACAAGGTAGGTAAGGGAGTACAGTATTTTAAGACTGAATGTGGCTGCAAAAAATTGTGGGGCTTTCTCAGGGTATTTGGCTATTTGAGATGATGTGTAATTGTTGATACCAAACTCTAGTATAACGGATAAAATGAGTGTAAAGGCAACTAAGTTGTAATACATTCCATAGGTTTCAGGACCAAGAATGTTTTGAACTGTTCTATCAATACCAAGTACCCAAAAGGGTTTGATAAGTAAGTTTAAGGCCATCATAACCCCTACATTTGATATAAAAGCTCTACGCATCTTAATAAATCTGCCTTTTTTTGAGGCGAAAATAATTATAATTGCCAAACAATATTGGCACCATCATTAAAAATAGCTGTAAACACAAGATTTCTCCTTAAAAATAGGCTGGAAGGCTTTGGTCATTTTACAAATGAAACCCTCAAAAGGATTACACAGCAACACCCCGAAGTTCAATTCTATTTTCTTTTTGACAGGCCTTACGATTCATCATATATATATGGACCAAATGTAAAAGCAGTTGTTTTACCCCCACAGGCGCGTCACCCTTTTCTTTGGTATTTGTGGTTCGAATTGTCAACTGCTATTTGGTTAAAGATAAACAAACCTGATTTATACCTTTGTACGGATGGTTATGCATGCATGAACACTTCTATAAAGCAAGTAACTGTAATACATGACCTCGCATTCGAACATTTTGACAATAACATCAAGTCATACCAATTGAGGTATATGCGCAAAAACAGCCCAATGTTTGCAAATAAGGTAGATAGGATAGCCACCGTTTCGGAATTTTCAAAACAGGATATCGTTGAAAAATACAAAATCAAAGTCGATAAAATAGATGTGGTGTATAATGGAGCCAATCATTTATACAAAGTATTAGACGATACAGAAAAGTTAAAAATTAAAGAACAATACACCAATGGACATGACTATTTTGTGTATGTTGGTTCTATTCATCCGCGAAAAAATGTGAAGCGATTGCTTGAGGCTTTTGATAATTATAAAACCCAATCAGGTGGAAACAAAAAACTATTAGTTGTTGGCAGAATGGCATGGCAAACAAGTGATGTCAATGACACAGTGCAAGCTATGAAACACAAGTCTGATGTAATTTTTACGGGATATGTTTCTGATGAAGAATTGGCCAAATGTGTGGGTGCAGCTTTTGCCCTTTGTTATGTTTCATTATTCGAAGGTTTTGGTATACCCATTATTGAGGCCATGAAATCTGGGGTGCCTGTAATTTGCAGTAATATTACATCCATGCTTGAAGTTGGTTTGAATGCATCCATTCAAGTCAACCCTTATCAAACAAAAGAGATAACAAATGCCATGCTCCTACTTGATAAAGATAATGATGTAAGATTGTCCCTCATACAAAAAGGTCTTCAACGTCAACTTGATTTTACTTGGGACAAAACCGCCCAAAAGCTCTGGGATTGTTGCGTGAAAGTGATTGGTTCACGGTCCACTGCCTCTGTCATTTCGAGCGAAGACGAGAAATAGACATAGATTAATCATTTGTTCGGTCTCGACTCCGCTCGACCTGACAAATTGTTCTATTATTTAGTTTATGGATCACTGTTGTTCAGTTGACAGTTCACGGTTGGATAGTTCATGGCCTTTGTCATTTCGAGCGAAGACAAGAAATAGACAACTACAAGATATTTGTTCATTCTAAACATAGCTCAAGAACTCCTTAACACAAAATCAAAAACATTTTCAGTCAGATTTTATGAATGTCGAATATATTTACTTTAAGGTGCATTTAACAGTTTTGATTTCCGTGCGCTTAGCCAAGGTAATAGTTCAAACAGAAGGCGTACGATAGGTTGAAAAATCTCGATTAATCGGGACGGGCAGTGCATCTGGCTGGTGGGGGGAAGCATATTTTTTTCTAGTCCCGCTCAGCGGGATTGTTACTTTTTCATCAATGGAAAAAGTAAGAGAAAAAGTATATGTATAATTGGTGTCGCATCTAACGTTTAATAAGAACAAACATCCCCCCTAACCCTCCATTAGCTAAAGGAGAGAATGACATCCGTAAATAGCCAAAGGTTTTTCGCTTCCAAAACTGGCTTTCATATTGAGTGCAAAAATCCATTATAGCCTATCCGCTAATATGTCCCAACTATCAACTAATTTAAGTAATATTGCCATGCCATGCCTGTAAATATATTAGCTATAGAATCGAGTTGTGACGACACTTCAGCCTCTGTTATCAGTGATGGAAAAATACTATCCAATCTGGTAGCAGGACAAAAAGTGCATGAAGCCTATGGAGGCGTAGTGCCTGAGTTGGCAAGTCGTGCGCACCAAGCCAATATTTTGCCAGTAGTCGATATGGCCCTGAAGCAAGCAGGCATGACTCTTACAGATTTATCTGCCGTAGCTTTCACACAAAGCCCCGGATTGATAGGCTCATTGATGGTGGGTTGTTCATTTGCGAAATCATTAGCTCAATCTCTCAACATACCACTTATAGGCGTGCATCACATGCAAGCCCACGTATTGGCGCATTTTATTGACGAACCTAAGCCTGTCTTCCCTTTTCTGTGCCTAACCGTAAGTGGTGGGCATACTCAAATTGTTTTGATGCGCAACTACTTTGAGTTTGAGATTATTGGCAAAACCCTTGATGATGCTGCTGGTGAAGCTTTTGACAAAGCCGCTAAAATACTAGAACTCCCCTACCCTGGTGGACCCTTGATAGACAAGTATGCAAAAGAGGGAAACCAACATGCTTTTCAATTCGCCAAACCTGATATTCCTGAACTTAACTTCAGCTTTAGCGGTCTAAAAACCTCTTTCCTTTACTTTATCCGTGAGCGTATAAAAACAAACCCTGATTTTATTAATGAAAATCTGGCAGATATCTGTGCGAGTATGCAAGAAGCCATTATCTATCATTTGATGAAAAAATTAGTGAAAGCTTCTAAGCAAACAGGTATTAAAAAAATTGCCTTAGCTGGAGGTGTTTCGGCCAATACTGGTTTACGCAAAGCAATAGATATAGAAGGCCAAAAGCTAGGTTGGCAAACTTTTGTTCCTGCCTTTGAATATTGCACAGATAATGCTGCCATGATTGCTATCACGGCTCACTACAAATACCTAAATACCGAATTCAAAAGCCTTGATGTAAGCCCAAGCGCTAGGTAAACGACTTGTAAATAAGTAATTAGGACTAGAATTCCTTCATAATTCATTTAAAAAAATTCTTGGCGTTATGGCTAGGCACGAGTCCAACTAATTGGATAAAAGTTTGCTTCAACCCAATTCGACAAATCTGAATCAGGATTCTTAAAGACTTTCAATTATAAATGAAGTCTTATAAGGAAATATCGAAATGTCTTTCCTTTTCATAAACGCTAGTCACGGTATGCCATGAAAAGATTAATAATACCATTAGGAATGATGATGAAAAATTCTCATTAATAGCATTCTTCTATTTTTCAATAAACATAGGATGATGAGCTAAACAAACTAAATCATGACCATTACTGTATATTGAATTAAGAGACGAAAAAATCTGCAATATTAATTAAACTAGATACTACTTTTCTCTATCAATGATGAAGTTTACCAATAGTTTTAGTTTATCGGCAAATTCGTTTTGGGATATGGAATTCAGAATTTCAAGTGCTTCTTCTTTATAGCGAAGCATTGCTTTGCGGGTATAAGCAATTCCATCATGCTCGTTTACATACCTAATAACTTCAGCTACACGCTTCTTATCAGTATTATGATTTTTTATAGAATTGATGATAAACCTCCGGGTTTCTTTATCGGCATTATTGATGGTATAAATAATGGGTAAGGTTAACTTTTTTTCTTTGATATCAATACCATGTGGTTTTCCGATATCATCATCGCCATAGTCAAGTAAGTCATCTTTAATTTGAAAAGCAATACCTATTTTCTCTCCAAATAGATGCATTTGCTTAATCTGCTCTGCATTGGCACCAGCACTAGCAGCACCTATGGCACAACAACTGGCAATAAGGGAGGCAGTCTTTTTCTTGATAATATCAAAATACACATCTTCAGAAAGATTGAGGTTACGGGTTTTTTCAATTTGCAGCAACTCCCCTTCACTCATGGCTTGAACCGCTTCGCTGATTATTTCTAATAAATGAAAATCTTTATTCTTAACGGAAAGAAGTAAACCTTTTGACAAAAGGTAGTCTCCCACCAAAACCGCAATTTTATTTTTCCATAGGGCATTGATACTAAAAAAGCCTCTACGCTCATCACTATCATCCACCACATCATCATGCACTAGGGTGGCAGTGTGTAAAAGCTCAACCATACTTGCCCCGCGATAAGTAGATTCGTTAATACCTTCAAACAATTTGGCACAATAAAAAACGAACATAGGGCGCACTTGCTTGCCTTTGCGCTTAACGATGTAGGTCATAATCGTATCTAACAATGGTACCGAACTTTTCATGGCCTCTCTAAACTTGCTTTCAAACAAATTAAGTTCGGCAGAAATGGGTTGTTTTATGTCGTTTATAAGACTCAAGTAGATTGCAAATAAAAGAAATAAAATGATTGATTGCTTTTACATCTTAGAAAAGTATTTTTGAAAAGTTTTAAGGGCTCATTAAAAAGGATTTATAATGTCTGCTTTATAGCAACCTTTGCATATGTCGGTCCTAAGTTTTTCATTTTGTATCAGTTATAAAATTTTCATACTGTAGCGAGCATTACATAATTCTAATAGATACAGATGTAAATGAAAGATGATTAAGAACCATTACGATTTTGAACAAAGAAGAACAACTCATTTATAACACACTATCGGCCAAATTTCCTATGGTGCACATTCAAATAAATTTGCAAAAACATCAATTGAAAATTGAATTAAATGACCTAAAAATGAATTGTTGGAAAGACGAGTGGGAAGATAAGCCGGGCATCATTTTATCTCGTATTAACTCCTTATTAGGTCAAAACAAAAGAGTTCATGGTAGATCCTGCGATATAAGATTATTAGATAAAAATACAGCTGAAACATTTTTGAATCGCCATCATGTTATGGGTTTTGCCAGTTCATATTATAAATTGGGTTTGTTTAAAAAGGATGAACTACTTGCTATAGCCACTTTTAGTAAAGGTCGAAAAATGAATAGGCTGCCCGAAGGGAAAAAGTCATTTGAATTGATTCGATTTTGCAATGCATCGGGTATTACCGTGGTGGGGGGATTGAGTAAACTGTTAAAACACTTTATAAAACTAACAGACGCAGGTGATATTATGACCTATATTGATAAGGACCAAAGCGAAGGAAAAGCCTTTATTAAACTGGGTTTTAAACTTCATTCAGAAAGTGAACCGATAGCCTTTAAGGTAGATAAAAATTCTCAAAAAAGAACGAATCAAAACATTACCAATCATGATATTGAAATGCAGGTGGTAAAAAACTCAGGTAATCTTAAACTTATATATACCGCATCATGAAGAAGTATAATTGCATCATCATTACGGGAACTACAGCAAGTGGCAAAACCAAACTTGCTTGTCAGCTGGCTTATGAACTGAATGCTGAAATCATTGGTGTGGATTCGAGGCAGGTATATAGAGGCTTAAACATTGGTGCGGGAAAAGACTTAGATGATTATGTAATTGAAGGAAAAGCTATCCCCTATCATTTAATTGACATTGCAGATATTGAAGAGAATTTCCACCTATATAAATTTATTGAGCATTTTATAGAGGCTTATTCAGACATTGTTTCAAGAAACAAAACGGTTATCATATGCGGTGGTACTGGACTTTACCTTGATGCAATATTAAAACAACATTATTATGCTGCAGTTCCTGTAGACAATGATTTAAGGTCAAAATTGATTAGTTTGTCGCATGATGAACTATTGAAAATATTTAATAGCTACCAAAATGAATTTAGCCAAATAGTTGATTCCCGGTCTAGTAAGCGACTTATTAGGGCTATTGAAATCTTCGAATTTCTAAAAAACAACAAGTTACCAAAAACCCATTTCCCAAATCTAAATCCATTAATCTATTGCATTGAATTGGACAGAGATGAACGTAGAAAAAAAATTACTGATCGACTCAAAAATCGATTAGAAAATGGGATGATTGAAGAAGTAAATAATTTAATAAAATTAGGCTATTCAGCCGACAGGTTGGAGTTCCTTGGTTTAGAGTATAAATATATAAGCTTCTACATTTTAGGCAAACTTAATTATGATGAAATGATCAGCCAGTTAGAAACTGCCATCCATCAATTTGCCAAAAGGCAAATGACATGGTTTAGAAAAATGGAACGCGAAGGGCAAAAAATAAACTGGATAGCACATGACTATCCAATTCAAAATATTATTAAAAATTATAAATAATATATCACCTATTCAAACAAACGATTTTTAGATTTATCCTGAAAGGGCGTATGTTATGTAAAACCGACTTATGCAAAAATTTTATTTTTTCAATGCCTATGTCTGATAAATTATTCGAAGCAGGAAATGATTCATTTCGCGATATGGAAGTAATAGGATGAGAATTCTAGTTTAGTGAATACAAAAGGATATTTGGATAGAAATAGATTTACATACATTGATAAAATCCTCTTAAGAATAGATTACCGGTTTCAATAATATTAGACTTAATCATGTCAATGAATAGAATACTAATTTAAAATTAGCTTATGTTTGCTTTAGTATGACAATTGTTCAAAAGAAAAAAATAATCAATGATCCTGTTTATGGTTTTGTTAGCATTCCTGCTGGTTTAATTTATGACTTAATAGAACAGGCTTGGTTTCAAAGACTCAGGCGAATCAGACAATTGGGCCTCACACATTATGTGTATCCTGGAGCACAACATACACGTTTTCAACATGTGATAGGAGCAGTACATCTAACCCAACAAGCTATTGAAATTCTGAGAAGCAAGGGAATTGAAATAAATGAGCAAGAAAAAGAAGCGGTTTGTGCGGCCGTATTACTTCACGATATGGGTCATGGACCTTACTCGCATACATTGGAATATATGCTTGTAAAAGATGTTTCGCATGAGGCCATTTCTATTCATTATATGAACTTGCTCAATCAAAAATTAAATGGCCGATTGGATATGTGCATTGACATATTTAGCAATAAATATCCAAAGAAATTCTTGCATCAATTGGTTAGCTCGCAGCTCGACATGGATCGATTGGATTACTTAGGAAGGGATAGTTTTTTTACGGGTGTGATTGAAGGCGCAGTTGGTAATGACCGTATTATCAATATGCTCAATGTGCACAATAATGAACTAGTAATTGATGAAAAAGGTATTTATTCCGTTGAGAAATTTCTGATTGCGCGAAGGCTAATGTATTGGCAAGTGTACTTGCACAAAACCGTTATTTCAGCTGAAAGTCTATTGATAAAAATACTAGAAAGGGCTCGCCATTTAGCCAATCAAAAGGTGGATTTATTTGGCACACCCGCATTGAATTATTTTTTATACAATGACATCAATAAAAACAATTTCTTTACAAACCCGGAAAACATCAAACAATACAGCGATTTAGATGATGAAGATGTTTTTACAGCAATCAAGGTTTGGTGTAGTCATCCGGATGAGATCTTGAGCAAAATGTGTTGCATGTTGCGTGATAGAAAATTATTTAAAACTGAAATATCTAAAGAAGCTTTTTCTGATGAAAGAATCAATCAACTAAAAGAAAGAATCATGGAAACTCATGTTATTTCATCCACTGATATTGATTATTTTGTTTTCACAGATTCGGTAAAAAACCGCGCTTATAATCTTAATAATATTAATATAAAAATCCTATACAAAAACGGTGAAGTGAAGGACATAGCAAAAGCCAGCGACCAAGATAATATAGAAGCACTAGGCCAAACGGTAACCAAATTCTATTTATGTTATTTAAGGCCTTAACACTGTAATATTTTGAAAATTGTAGAAAGGATTATCCGTTAAACTTTAGTTTTTTTTAGGACAATTAAGTAACACCGCCACCTTCTCTGTTAGCTAAAGGAGTAATAGCTCATGCTTAAGTCCCAATCTTTTTTGATGTATTTACATAGGTTTAATAGTAATGAATTCGGCCCACTTTTCATCCAATTGCTTTAGGATTAAGTCGCTTTGCTCAGCAAACAATTCTCGGTAATATTGGATTCCATTCTCAATATTTTTACCCATGTTTTGAATTTGCTTTTTTACTAAATCACTTGGTTTGGCCAAATATTCCTTAATTGTTTTTTGGTAAAAACTCAAATTCAATTCTAATTCTTTTATAAACATGTGAGGTCTCTTAGAATTATCAACCAAATTCAATTTTCCATAAATATGCTTACACATAGTTTCAAGGGAAACGACCTTTGAATAATAAGCCATATTGGGTCCAGGGCATACCGAAACACCATTACCTTCTAACCTTGTATCAAGACCATTCACAAGCAAGGCTGAAGTTCCTAATCCCACACACAAACAAGTTTTCTGTATTATCAAATCAGTTTCAGTCTCAAGCAACGCAGCATACATGCCTTGTGAATTTAATGATTTCAATTTTAAATTTTGGTATTGACGAGAGGCCGTACAAATTACCTCTTCAGTAAATTCATTATTTAATTTAGCAAACTCGCGAGGGCAAGAACTGCCGGGACGACCTTTTTCAATCCATTCTATTCTTTCAATATCTTTTGTAGTTCTTCGCAATGAATTAAATGGAACACCCAAAGGAGAAATATTACTAAGGTAAAGGTCTTTTTCTTTTGCTTTACATAATAAATCCATGGTATCATCATCGACAGTTGTAGCTTCAGGTACTAATAAAAATGGGGTGCCCCAACCAATAGAATCCAGCTCATATTTATTAATCAAGAATTGATGTTCTTCGGCAGTTCCAACCCCACCTTGTGCAGTAAATTTAACAGGCAATGGATTGATAGGAATAGGTTTAGCTTTTACTTTTAAAGCAGCAATGTAAACGGAATAAATATCATGAATGAGTTCTTGTTTATTCTCAAAGAATTCCTGCAAAATGGGTCCCATAAGTGAGGCTTCATTGCCAAATGCGTGACCACCACAATTCAATCCTGATTCAAGTCTAAACTCCGATATCCAAATACCTTTTTTGGCTAAAAATTTTCCTTGAATTAATGCAGAGCGGTAATCACTTATTTTTAAAATTACTTTTTTATCGAGTTTACCATTTTCATCTGGAAAGAAACAGTCTAATTGTTCGAAATAGCTGTACAACCTAGGGTTCATACCTGCTGAAAGCACAATAGATGAATGTAAATTGCTATTGGCAAAACCTCGCAAAGCAGCATGAGCATCGTTATACATCGCAGACAATTTCTCACTATTGAAAGTATTTTCCTTATCCAATTTGGTCATGATGTTTACATCAATTCCACCCATTTGCAGATGCTGATTGGCCCACTGTCTGATGTCATCAATGGTTTTACTGCTATCAACAAAAGCATTGAATTGCATTTTTATATCAGCATAATCAGGCAACATGCTCATGTATTTTTCGAACTCTTCACCTGTTTCGCAGATAGATTGCTTCAATTGCTCAAACTTATCTCTCACAATATGGTCAACCATATTCAAATAAGCTGTTATGCGTTTTGCTCTAGAATCTTCCACTTTATTTGTAATTGATTCATATGGAATGGCGAACTTTTCAGCGTAAAAAGCACGCATTTTTTCCATCAATACATCATCCACCAATGAAATGGTAGAGGCAATGCCATAGGCCGCTAGCTTTATGGGAGAGTCAATAGTAAAGCCAATGCCCATCACTGGAATGTGGAAGCTATGGCCCTCAAATTTTTCATTCGTCATTTGTAATAAGTAAGGGCGCAATTTCTTGCCCCAAAATACATTAACACATGACGATGCTCATAATTTTTATTGATTGAAATTAGGTTCAATTGAATAGTAGGGCACATTAAGCCTACTGAATAATCATCCCATCTTTAATGGTCAATTTCCTATCGCTTCTATCTGCTAAAACATCATTATGCGTAACGATGATAAAAGTCTGATCGAAGTTTTTGCGTAAATCAAAAAACAAATGATGAAGGGCTTCCGCAGAAGATGAATCAAGGTTACCAGAAGGTTCATCCGCTAAAACTAAGGCCGGATTATTTATCAATGCCCTTGCGACTGCTACACGCTGTTGCTCTCCACCACTCAGTTCAGAAGGCTTGTGTTTAACCCTTTCTGAAAGTCCAAGAAAGCCTAATAATTCTTTAGCTCTTTTTTCGGCATCTCTATTACTTTGTCCTGCTATCCAGGCTGGCATACAAACATTTTCGATGGCAGAAAACTCTGGCAATAGTTGATGAAACTGAAAAACAAAGCCAATGTTTTTATTGCGAAAAGAAGAAAGTTTGTTTGAACTTAATTTTGTAATATCTGTATTATTTATTATTAAGTGGCCTGCATCAGGATTATCTAATGTCCCCATAATTTGAAGCAAAGTAGTTTTACCAGCCCCACTTGCACCAACAATCGATACAATCTCGGCTTTGTTAATACTAAATGAAATATCTTTTAAGACTGGTACATCTCCGTATGATTTTTTGATATTTTTCAGCTCAATCATGGTCATAATTCAGGGGTAATATTAGTATAGATATAGTATTCAAAAAAATAAATTTATTGGCCCATTCTATAGACCGCTTAGCCTTGATTATACAAAAGTATACACCCCACGTGTTGATATGTTAAGTGCGCAGTCTTTGAATCAATTACTATTGTAGTATAAACTCTTATTATGTTCGAAAATTATACTAATCACGTAAAGTACGCAATTGCTTTTGTACCGGAAGATCCGGTATATAGCAAGGTGTCTCAATTGAAAGACTATGTAAGTTCAAATTATAGGTGTCAAAGTAATTCTTTACCTCAAATTACACTTATCAAGCCTTTCGAATGGGAAGAAAACAAAGAATACTTATTAGTAGATAGTATCAAAAAATTCGTATCGACCCAATTCCCTGTAGACATTGATTTAACTGGTTTTGGCATGAATAAAGACGAGAAGGTTTTCATAAAAATAGAAAACGAGGACCCAATCAAAAAAATGCAATGGAACTTAAGAAACCATTTCGACACAGGCATTAGAGTGGGTTATATGGATTCAGACAATTTCAATCCTCATGTTTGTTTTGGATGTACCAATACGTCAAAGGCTTCGATAAAAAAGGCTTGGGAGGAATTTAAGAACAAGTGTTTCGAAGCAAGCTTTATTGGCAGCAAGATATCATTAATTAAAACCACCGAAACGGGCAATGAAATAACCGCTCAGTTTGAATTAGAATAATTACTAAGACATTCGTGTCATTAATTCATTAGCAGTATCACTTAACAGTTTTTTAGCCTCTACATTCGATTTTACTTTATCCAAGCTTTGAAAAGCAAGGTTTAGGTATTTTGATTTTTCGGCTTCGGCAAATTCTTTTACTTGGTATTTTTTATACAATTCCAGAACACCCATTATTTTGGCCTCCTCGTTTGTTTCGTTAATTAATTTCTCAAGCAGGGCTTTATCATCTTTGTGACAAGCCGATAGCAATTCAATAAGCAATAAAGTCTTTTTATTCGAAGCGATATCACCTCCAATTTTCTTTCCTACTTTAACTCCTTCTCCAAAACTATCAAGAATATCATCTTGAATTTGAAAGGCAATGCCAATATTCTTGCCAAAATCATAAATGTATTGAGCATCTTCATTAGATGCACCTCCTATTTTGGCACCAATATGCAAGGAGGCAGCAAGAAGCACGGATGTTTTAAGGCTAATCATTTGGATATACTCTTCATGCGTGACATCATTTCGAGCTTCAAAATTCATATCTATTTGTTGCCCTTCGCAAACCTCAATAGCCGTTTTATTAAACATGTCTAACAAGGCTTTTAGTTCATTTGTTTCTGTTTCACAAAGCAACTGGGTTGCTTTTATCATCATTAAATCGCCACTCAAAATAGCGATAGGCATGTTCCATTTGGTATAAACTGTTTGCTGCCCTCTACGTAAAGGGGCATTATCCATTATATCATCATGAACTAAAGTAAAATTATGAAATACTTCAATGGCATGTGCAGCGTTAATAGCATTGGAAACATTGCTATCAAATAACTGACAAGCCATTAAAACCAATACTGGACGCAATCTTTTGCCCCCAAGGGCCATCATATAAGAGATAGGCTCATATAATTCGGCCGGACTTTGTCCGTATGATGTACTTTCGATTTCAGATGAAATGAGTTTATATAATTCAGTATAATTTTTCATGCTTTGTATTCATAAACAAAAAAACCACAGCCCATTTTTCAGCTGTGGTTTTAAATAACAGGGTGTTACTAACCAAAATAAATGCTAAACCCGTAGGCCGTTTTAAGCGCAATATGATTGATTACCATCACAGGTACTTCTGCATTATTACCAATTACAGTTTGCTCAAACGAGCCACCAAAATAGGTGAAAATATTTTCATGGTTATTTATTAGAGTAATTAAATCAGCATGATTTTGTTGGGCAAATGCAATCAAGTCTTTGGCAAAATCATTTTTCTCGATGCCGATTATTTCATAATCGATGCCTTGTTCTTGTAAATATTCTTCGGCATGCGGAATGTTACGAGTAATTTTTGCTAGTATAAATTCATCTTTTTCTAAAGGATAAACGATATGAATTTTTGAATTGAAATACTTAGCCATTTCACTGGCATAAATCATTCCTTGTTTTACCTCTTGGTTAAAATCGATTGGAAGGACAATATGCTTGAATCCATGCTCACGCATAGGTGTTTTTTGCACCACTACAAAAGGCACATCAGAATTAGTAATAACTTTTAAAGCCTTACTACCCATGATGTGTTGCATGCCTTTCACACCATGTGTTCCCATAACGATTAATTTGGCATTTAATCGTTCAGCAACTTTTCCAATATCATCAAAAATACTTCCTACTTCAACTAACGAATGTGCTACAATATTCTCTTTAGCTAGGCTATTAACAATATTGTCTATTACTGCCTTGGCCTGCACTATTTCTTTGTCTTTGGCTACAATGTGCAGCAAATGAATTTCACTTTTTAGAATTTTTGATAACTCTACGGCATATCTAACTGCACTGTCACCTACAGGGGTAAAATCTGTTGGAACTAATATAACTGCTTTATGATTCATGTTTTTAGGAGGTATAGGTATTAACTATTTCAATTACTAGATTTAAATGTTGTGTTTTTTTTTCGTTGCGCAAATTAATGGCACTTTGGGTAAAATATTGGTGCGAACTTAAAAATTTTAATTGCAATCTATTCCAATCTTCCTGGTTATTCAAAATACCATAAATCTCAAGCTCTTTGTAGAGATTATTTCCAATTTGCCAAAAATCTTCCCTACCAAGATAATCTAAGTCTGAATCACAAATAATTTGTTCCAAAATATTATGTGGTGTTTGTGGAATTTTGGTAGCCATAATCATACCTTGAATTCTCTTAATTTCCTCATCAGTAAACTCAAATTCAGGAAGTGTAGCTTGAACCATATCACAACCAACCATTTCATGATCCTTGATTTGCACAATAAAACCAGAATCGTGATAAAGAACTGCAGTTTTCAATAGAGTAGTTTCATATTCTGAAATATTTTCCATCTCTGCATAGGTTATTGCCGCTTGCAGCACATCCATTACGTGGCTAAAGCTATGGTAATACAAATTACTTGGCAACTCATTCTTGAGTTTATCAAGTATAAACGATTCGGCTTCTTTAAATTTCATAACAGAATTATCAACAAACAATTATATGAATATAAGGGGAATAAATAGCATAGCTTTTTCAAATTTAAAACGGCTCATTTTTTTTGTCCAATTGATTAGTCATTCTAAATATTTCTTAATTAACGAAATACATATCGATTTCACCTTTGTTTTTTGCTGCTATTTTACCTCGATGCACACAATTAAAATTTGATTTTACCAAATCGTAGGTAGCACCGCTGATGTTTATTTTGCCTGGTTCAGATTTTTGTTCCATGCGCGCAGCGGTATTTACAGTATCACCCCAAATGTCATAAGCGTACTTTTTTACACCCACAATACCTGCCACCACAGGACCACTATTAACTCCTATTCTTATCTGAAAACGCCCCCCATTCTTCGATACATAGTCTCTAATATCAATAGCTGCTCTTACAATTTTTTCTGCATGATCGGGCGATTCGTTAGGTAAACCACAAACCGCTAAATAAGCGTCTCCAATGGTTTTAATTTTCTCAATATTGTATTTTTCGATAATGGCATCAAAAGCAGTAAAATTACGATGTATTTCAGCCACAAGCTCGGTTGGCGAAAGATTTTCACTTATATTAGTAAATCCGACAAAATCAGTAAAAATAACGGATACGTGGTTATACAATTTAGCTTCTATCTCTCCTTTGTTTTTTAATTCATCAGCTATTTCTTCTGGCAAAATGTTAAGCAGCAAATCATCCGATTTCTTCTTCTCTTTTTGCACTTGTAAATTCACAGTAGTTAGCTGTTCATTTTTAATAGAAACCTTTTCATTAAGCATGGCTAGTTGACCATTCAATTTTTTTTGATTCTTAAAACCAAAATACATGAAAAAGGCTATAAGAATAAATAATAAAAAGCCTCCAATAAAAATGTTTCGTTGAAATGCCTTTGATTTTAATTCAACTTGAGACAAGTATAACTCAGACTCTTTCAGAGCCTTTTGCTTACCCATTACTTGCAGCTGCACTTCTTTCAGTTGGCTTTCTTTCTCTGAGAGACTTAATTGCTTTTGTTTGTCTTGTCTCTCGGCCTTTTCTTTTAAATAAGCAAGTCTTTGCAATTGCTCATTTTGCTGACTTATGGCCAATTTTTTCTCTTTCAGTTCAAGCTCTTGCTGCTTTTGTTTGGCATATAGAATTTGTTCTTGCAATTTTTGATCAACCAATTGCTGTTGGTATTTCAATTCAGTTTCCTTTTTATCAAAATTGTATTGCATTTCCTTTTGGGTAATCTTTTTCTGAATACCTTCATTGATAATAGAATCTCTAATCTCGATATAATTTTTATACGCCTTATATGCTTCCTTAAAATCGGCATCTTTAGCAAAGTTTTTACTCCTCTCCAACCATAATTGGTACTGTTCATTCCTTCCATTTATTTCTTGGGCAATGTTCAAACTTTCAATATAATACCCATCTGCTTTTTTGTACTTCAACTTTACATTTACACCTTGGTTAACTATGAAACTATCGGGAGCATCTCTATAAATATTGCCCATTTCTAATAAGTTATTTGACTGTCCAGGTTTATTTCCAATTTCCTCATTGATGGCCAAACTTTGTTTCTGAAAATTCAAAGCTTCAGTGTAATGTCGTTGCTTTAAATTTACCTCTCCTAAATTTTTCAAGTTAACCGCCACCCCTTTTTTGTTTCCAACAGACTGATTAATTGCCAAAGCTTTATGCAGGTATTCCATGGCCGAAGCATAATTCAATTGATTTGAAAGTATTGAGCCCATATTACCATAAACTCTTGCCATCTCAATCTTTCTTCCCAGGGATTCTTCTATTTCCAATGCCCTTTTTTGATATTCCATGGCCATTTTATAATCCTCCAAATCAGAAAATACCAAACTAATATTTCCCAAGTTAGAGCTGATTTCTTTTTTGTTTTCTAACTTTTCGTTGATGCTTAATGCATTTTGAAAATGCTCAATGGCCTTTAGATAATTGGACAATTTGCGATACACCAGACCTAAATTGTTTAAGTTCTTAGCCATGTTTTCTTCAATGCCCAATTTAACATTAATGTAATAGGCCTCCCACAAGGTATTCAATGCCGCAGAATCATTAGATAAATTACTATAAATAGTTCCCAAATTACCAAGGTTAATGGCCATGGCCGACATATTACCAATCTCTTCGTTCAGTTTCAATGATGATTTAAAATGGATTACTGCCTCAATATAATTAGACAAACTATTTTCTAAATGTCCATATTTGTTGTAGGTGCGGGCAATGTATTCTTTAAAGTTTAACCGCTTAAAAATGAGAAAGGCTTTATCCAAATATTCACGTGCTTTTAAAATCTCCCCTTTTCTAAGCAAGATGTCCGATATGCTCAAAAAATTAATGCCTAATCCAAAATCATATTTTATTGAATCGGATAAATAAAGCCCTTGGCTCAAATATTCCATAGCTTTGGGAATCTCATTTTTTGAATAGTAATTATCCCCCAAACTATTTAGGGCTTCGCAATGCAGTTTTGTATAATTATACTTTTTACAAATAGCTAGGCACCTTTCAGCCAACTCAATGCCCTTTGTAGCATTTACTTTAGTATAAGAATTCGAGAGTGAAATTAACAGTCGTACTTTTAGGGTATCGTCCTTAGGGTGATTAGTAATCAACCACGTTATAGAATCAATCTTATGGTTTGCGATTGAAGTTTTTTGGGCAAATAAATCATACGAGTTAAAAGCACATGCAAATACAATCGCGCATGCGTATCTGAAAATATTACAACTTCTATGGATTTTATAGAAAATCATATGAGGTTGTGAAAATACAAAAATTTCACTCAAAGCAATTAAATTATAATAGATGCGAGCTAATAAAGGAGAAGATAATACCTATTTCGATTTCAAAACTTGATGTATTGGAGTATAGTGAATTAAGTTCGATGGTATATTTAGTAGGCTGATTATTGAAATGTAGAATGATACATTTTTATGACATTAGGTATCTTTTGAAACAACTTGAAACCTCAGAAAAAAATAATCTAGAAAATAGGTTATAGTTATAATTAATCGAATTAGAACATCAAAAAGCTTGCAACATAAAATCAACCTAAAACGCTACTTCAACTTCATTTCTAATTAAGTCTTCAAAGGTTTCTCTCTTGCGAATAAGATGCATTTGTCCTTTATGAATTAATACTTCAGCTGGTCTAAAACGTGCATTGTAGTTGCTACTCATGGTGATGCCATAAGCACCAGCATTGTTAAAACATAATATATCTCCTTCGCGCACCTCATGCAATTTTCTATCCCAAGCAAAAGTGTCGGTTTCAAATATATTTCCAACGATGGTGTAAATACGTTCTTTACCATCAGGGTTTGAAATATTGGTGATATGGTGATAGGAATCGTAAAGCATAGGACGTATCAAATGGTTTAAACCACTATCCACTCCCACAAATACAGTAGCAGTGGTTTGCTTGATGATATTGGCTTTTACCAAAAAAGAACCCGATTCGCTAACAATGTATTTGCCGGGCTCGAACCAAAGTTCTAAATCGCGGCCATATTCTTTGCAAAACTCCAAAAACCTTTCACCCAAAGCTCTTCCAAGTTCCTCAATATCTGTAGTTATATCGTTTGGCTTATAGGCCACTTTAAATCCACTTCCAAAGTCTATAAATTTTAAATCTGGAAAATCTTTAGCAGCATCAAACAAAATCTCTGCCCCTTGTAAAAATACACCTGAATCTAATATATCGCTGCCTGTGTGCATGTGCAAGCCATTAATTTGCATGCCATAAGTTTTTATAATACGCAATACATGGCGCAACTGATGAATGGAAATGCCAAACTTCGAGTCAATATGTCCAGTTGAAATTTTATTATTTCCTCCTGCTAAAATATGTGGATTTAACCTCACACAGCAAGGCACTTCATAACCATAAGCGCTACCGAATTGTTCAAGAATGGAGATGTTATCAATATTGATATGTACACCCAAACTTACAGCTTCTTGAATTTCTTCAAAAGCCACGCAATTAGGTGTGAAAATAATTTCATCCGCTTGAAAACCTGCTCTCAGTCCTAGTTTCACTTCATTTATTGAAACCGTATCTAGGCCACTTCCTTCGTTTTTTAATAGCTTTAAAATGGCCGTATTATTTAGCGCTTTGCAAGCATATTTCACCTTAATATCAATAGGTTTAAAAGCGTTTACCAAACGTTTATATTGCGAAATAATCTTTTCAGCATTATACATATAGATAGGCGAATCAAACTGTTCTGCTACTTTTAAAAGCATTGAATAATCAAGGTTTTCAGTCATCATTTTTAATAAAATTTACGGGCAAAGATAATGTAATATGTAGAATAGGCTTAACTCGAGTATTAAAAGGCCTTTAATAGTTA
Organism: Chitinophaga pinensis; assembly: GCA_945870425.1. Lineage (GTDB taxonomy): Bacteria > Bacteroidota > Bacteroidia > UKL13-3 > UKL13-3 > RGVD01. Next base: position 43,447 of record CAMBSD010000002.1, read on the forward strand.
TCTAGCTTTAACTAGCTTTTGAAAATCACTTAACAAAATGCCAAGAAAATTCAAACTATTAAAAAAAGCTTTTAACTTGCATTCATAATCCTATGAAAACAAAAATACTAATAACCTTTATTTTTATCCTTTCTGTACTATTGACCAAGGCTGATGACAGAGAAAATTTGTTTGACATTAAAAACTATACTATACAATTAAATCTTACAAACATTGCTAGCAAAACCCTTTTGGGGACTACAAGTATTCATTTACAATCTAGATCAAATAACTTGGCATCAGTAAGGTTAGATTTAGCCAAATTGACAGTGAGTTCGGTGCTTGCCAATGCCGATAGTCTTCTTTTTTCTCAAAACGACTCAGAACTGTTTATCAATTTTAAAAGGCCACTTAATCAAAATGACAGTATTCAATTAGACATTGCATATGCTGGTCAACCTACAAAAGACCCAAGTTGGGGTGGCTTTTATTTTAGTGGTAATTATGCTTTCAATCTAGGTGTAGGCTTTAATGTGAAGCCTCACAATTTTGGTAGGTGTTGGTTTCCATGTGTAGATAATTTTACAGATAGAGCCACCTATAATTTTCATATCAATACGGATAGTGGATACAAGGCAATTTGTAATGGAAGCAAACAAACTGAAACATATAATAACGATGGAAGCATTACATGGCATTGGACTTTAAAAGATGAAATACCCACTTATTTGGCTTCTGTAGCTGTTTCAAACTATGTATTTTTACAATATAATTTTCAAGGCAAAAGCAAAAGTTTTCCTGTTATCATTGCTTGTCAAGCGCAGGATACTAGTAAATTGAAAGCCTCTTTTGTAAACTTAAACTTAGCACTCCATTGTTTTGAAGACAAATTTGACCCTTACCCTTTTGAAAGAGCTGGCTATGTGGCGGTACCATTTGACGGGGGAGCTATGGAACACGCCACAAGTATAGCCTATCCTATTTTTGCTATTGATGGAACTACCAATTACGAAACCCTATTTGCTCATGAGCTTTCGCACATGTGGTGGGGCAATCATGTGACATGCAGAACGGCAGAAGATATGTGGCTGAATGAAGGCTGGGCAAGTTATTGTGAGGCTCAATTTTTAGAATGCTTATATGGAACAGATGCATATAAAAAGGAAATAAAAAGTAATTGGAATACTGTATTGAGGTTTGCAGCTGCCAAGGATGGTGGATTGTTTGCTTTATCCAATGCACCACACAATGCAACTTATGGCACAACTGTTTATAAAAAAGGGGCTTTGATAGTTCATTCTTTGCGTTCCTTCATGGGTGATTCGGCCTTTTTTGCTGCGTGCAAATCTTATCAGAAAAAATTTGCTTTTAGTGATGCTAGTTCAACAGATTTAAAAAACGAATTTCAGAAATTTACTTCCTTAGATATAAGTTCATTCTTTGACATGTATGTAAGTAATCCAAGTTTGTATAATGTAAGAGTGTTAAAATCAGAATTGAATAATGGTGTTATTTCTGTGCAGCTAACCCAAGATTTAAAAAATACCCAAAGAGGTTTTAACAATATTCCTGTAAGCATTACTTTTTTTGATGGTAATATTCGTATTGTTCGTGACTTTATATTCAATAATGAAGGAATCTATACTTTTACTATTGGCAAAATAAATTTTGATAAAGATTTTTATACCATCATAGATTCGGATGATAAATATTTCAAAGCAAGGTCGATGCAAAATCAAACCATAAAAAGTACAGGACTCAAAAATTTTGCTGATGCTTTTTGTGGTATCAACACCCAAAGCATTAGCGACTCGGTGAATATAAACATAGAGCACAATTGGATTGGCGGTAAATGGTGGGAAGTAGCGCCTGCAGGCATCAGAATCTCAAACCAAAGACTTTGGATTATCAATGGCTTTTTACCAAGCAGTTTTAAAGCACAGGGCTTTTTCAACTATGATGGCTCAACCCCCGAAAACCCGAGTAATTCCGGTTGGTTAGACAATGAATTTATTGACAGAAATGAAGACTCGTTGGTGATGCTTTATAGGGCAAATGGAACTGAAATGTGGCAATTGTTGACTGATTGCTCAATAAACATAGGCGGAAGCAAAACAGATAAGGTAGGAAGAATTACAGTTAATAACTTAAAGGTTGGGGAATATGCTATTGGTAAAAAGGATGTGACAAGTATTACTCAAAATGTATTACCTGAGAATTCAGATTTCATTCAAATGTTTCCAAACCCAGCTAAAAACCTAATCAATATTCAAATCAAAAAGCAGTTTAAAAATATTGATTTATTGATAATGGATATTACTGGAAAAACAATTAGGCATATTATCCTTAAAAGTGATGAAAACGAAATAGATATTAGCAACCTAATTAAAGGTCAGTATTTTTTCGTTTTTAACATGGATGGATACTCAAAAAGTAAAAGTGTAATGGTTAACTAATAAGTATTTCCATAGGTTGATTTGGTTTTGAAACGATAGCCAATACCGTACTCAAGAAAATCAGATCGCACACCTCTAGTGTTATCCAATGTACTTTTCAAACTTCCTTGAACAAATATGTTGCTTTTGTGAGTATATCTCAATCCGAATATATAGTAAATTCTATCCACCCTGACATTGGCAAGGTTATAAACGTAATGCATACCCCTCATAGGGATTGATATTCTGCCGATGTTAAATTCAGTCGACAGACCCATTGCAACCTTAAATTTATCGACCTCAGCTATCTCGTCCATACTTGTTGGTCTTAATAACCTAATGTTTGAAGTAGGATCATAGTAAAAATCTATGGCAGGACCAATGTTCATTATTTTATTTTTCGAGTACATCAACTGACTAGACATTACATAAATATCATACTCGGTTTTTAAGGGATATCTAATTTTAGTGTATGCTGTGCCTAAAAAAGTCTGTAAATACCACTTCTTGGTTTGATCATTATGAAAAGTGGTCATGCCACGATGATTAATCCTATCATATAGAAAGAAATTAAGTCCACCTTTAAGGTATGCCAAATTAATCCCATTATTAGGTGAATTTATAGACCCATTTGAAAAATTCAGAACACCAGCCTCAAGCGCCAATTCAGTATTTGAAAATAACTTTTGATGAATACCAAAACCAAATTGAATTCCAAGATTATAAGGCTGACTTATTAAATTATTTTTAAGTTCTCTTACACTGCTTGTGTCATATTGCTTATCAATATAGGATGCCCCAAGTCCAAATTTCAAAAATGCAGAAGTAGTGGCTCTATTTATTAGTGTAAAATTAACAAAAGGCATAGCCGAATAAATATTACCATAAAGCCATTCCGTTGGCATAAGTAAATAAATTAAACCCAATCCAAATCTAGGATTATTATATAATTTTTGCCAATCCTTGTGTCCATCAGCTCTATAAATAAAATCAAATTCAGCTCCAATAGCATCAAAATTTCTATTTGGAGCGTTTCGTCCACGAGCTGAGAAATCATATCCCTTGATAATATTGGCGCTTATACCAATATTCCTTAAAAATCGAGAAGAATTAACATCTTGAGAAAATGAAAAAAAACTTATTAAGGAGAAAAAGAAAAATAAATAAATTTTAGGGTTCAATGCTTTGAATTGCTTATTTTTAGCATGCAAGAATAACACATAATATTTTGATATAAAGGAAATATCTTGAATTATTTTTTTTATCCAATTTTTAAATAATCTTCGTAAATAAAATAAAATATATTCGTGAACAAAAAATTGCAGAAATTTTATGGCAGGTAGAAGAACTAAAAACCCCTCATTTTTTTCGGATGATACCTTATTATCTAACATTACTTTTACTCGAGTTCTTATACTTTTGGTGATAGTTGGGATTGTTTATTTCTGCTTTTGGTCAAGAAAACATTTACGTTTTTCTGCAGATTGTCCTAAATGTTTGGTAACAGAATTTGTCAAAAGAAAACATCGAAGTTACTTCGCAAAAAAAATAATACCTTTTCTTAGAATTAATAAACTTAATTGCAGCAGATGCAATATGACTTTTTACCAAGCTTTCTCGGAAAAATAGTTTCTTTAGATTCAATTAATCCTACTTTCTTTCTCGTCATTTATAAAATACCTCAGCTAAAAATGCTTTATATTGAGGGAAAGCAAGACATTATTGCCAATTGAGGAAGGCAAAACGAATATCAGGTTGCTTTGCTCCAAAAAAAAGAATCTTAGTTTCCAATGCTAACTGATGGCTCTATGTTCAGAAAATTAACAAGTAAGAATCTAAAAGAAAAAGAAATTAGACCTGCTTTCTCTTGAAAAAAGGTATATATCAATAGCTCTCAGGCATAGTTAAAATCTCTTATCTCCGATTTAAACTGGGGCTATATTACAAATAAATTACCTTAAATTGACCAAAGAAGCTAAGGAAAGAATTAGTGAAATGATTGGCCAAGCAACCTAAAATTTAATTTGATAGGTATGGTGTATTTTGGTCGTTTTTGCTCCTAAGGCAATAAACAAACTATGCATTTTGGGATTAAAATCCCCTATCCAAGCCAATTCAGATGCGGTAATTTCAGGATGGTATTTTTGAGCAGCTTTATACAAACTCATAATCATACCTGTTTCTAAACCCAAATTTTGATAGGCTGGAATAACACCAAAAACTATACCCCGAATTCTATTTACCTTGGTGGTGCTTTTATACCAGAGAAATTTAATTTTACCCCACCAATTCAAATTGCCTTTTAAAGGTTTGAATATTTTGTTTACATCTATTACACTGATATAAAAACCTGCAGGCTTGCCATGAGCATAAGCAAACCACATAACCCTTTCTAAAATTATAGGTTTCAAAGATTTTAAGGTAGTTTCTATTCTATCCTTAGTCATTGGGCTGAAATCTGGCCGATGTGACCAAGCTTGGTTGTATATGGCAATAAAATCTTCGGAAAACTTACCCAAATCTTTTATTCTAAAATGCTCAAACGAATAATCAGGATTATTTAACACCCTTGAGGCTAGCTTATTAAACCTCACAAAGTTAAAATCATTCAGGTTTATTTCAGATGTGGTTTGTTCAGTAAGTTTCTCAAAGCCATAATTCTCAAAAAGTTTCTGGTAATAGCTTGGGTTATAATTTTCTTGGTAGGATGGATTTTTAAAACCTGCTACCAACAAACCCCAAAATTTATCTTTCTCACCAAAGTTCACTGGCCCGTTCATGCCTTCTATACCATTACTTTGAAGCCATTGCTTAGCTGAATCAAACAACATGTTTGCTGCCAATTGGCTATCTACACATTCAAAAAAACCGCAGCCACCTATTTTCTTTTCGTTGGGCAAAAAATCTTTTTGACTATAAAATGCTGCAATTCGGCCGATTATTTTTTGCTTATCATCAAAAAGCAACCAACGGCAGGCCTTTCCCTGCTTGAAATTCAAGTTTTGTTTCTCGTCAAATATTTGTGCAATATCCTTTTCAAGTGGTGCTACCCAATCTTCATCGTTTTTGTAAAACAATTGAACCGATTTTATGAATTGTAATTTATCTGACTCGATCTTTACCTCTTGAATTTTCATTATGGCAATTAAGGTATTATTAAAGTTAAAAAACTAATTTTGCTGCGAAGTAAAATTCAAGTATTCAACTTTCATAAAAAATTACTTAATTTACAGCAAAATTACACACTATTATGTTACAAATAGGCGACAAATTACCAGAATTTAGGCTAAAAGGTTTTGATGATAAAATGTATACCAATTTTGACTATGCAGACAAATATGCTTTGGCAATTATCTTCACTTGCAATAGCTCCCCGATATCAAAGGCTTATGGCCAGCGGTTAATAAAGCTTTTTGAAGCATATGAAGATGATAATTTGGGTATTGTTGGAATCAATCCTAATGATGCATTGCAATCACCTGAAGATAGTCTTGACCATATGAAATTTGTCGCCAATCGTTTAAAATTAGGGGACATAAACTTCTTATTTCTGCAGGACGAAACCCAAGAAGTAGCTAAGAAATTTGGCGCAACCGTTACCCCAGAAGTTTTCCTTTTCAATCGCAAACGCGAGTTGGTTTACAAAGGTGCTATTGATGATGCTTGGGAAAATGAAAACATGGTGACCGCTGCTTACTTAGAAGATGCTATTGAAGAAGCATTAGATGGTATCGAACCAGATTTTCCTGAAGTAGAAGCTTTAGGTACTCCAATTGTTTGGAAGAAATAATACCAATTAGGAATTATCCTCAAAATTGAATTTACAAAATAAAGTTGTTATCATTACTGGTGCCTCCTCGGGTATTGGAGAAGCGAGTGCCTACGCCTTTGCAAAACAAGGATGTAAACTTGTGTTAGCCGCCCGCAATATTGATAAACTTGAAAATGTAAAACAACAATGCCTTTCACTCAAAGCTGAAACACTGCTTGTGAAATGTGATGTGAGTATTGAATCAGATTGCAAAAATCTAATTACACAAAGTGTAGAAAAATTTCAGACCATTCATATTCTAATTAATAACGCAGGTATCAGTATGCGTGCGCTTTTTGCCGACTTAGACCTTGCAGTTTTGAAACAAGTTATGGACATCAATTTTTGGGGAACAGTGTATTGCAGCAAACATGCCATGCCTTATCTATTGAAGGAAAAAGGAAGTGTTTTAGGCGTTAGTTCGATAGCTGGTATTAAAGGCTTACCAGGACGAACAGGATACAGTGCAAGTAAATTTGCCATGAATGGTTTTATGGAAGCACTAAGAATTGAAAACCTAAAAACTGGTCTTCATGTGGGTGTTATCTGCCCTGGATATACTTCAAGCAACATCCGTAATGCTGCGCTAAACAAGGATGCCAAGCAACAAGCCGAAAGTCCTTTTGATGAAAGCAAACTCATGCCTGCCGAAACCGTAGCCGATTATATGGTGAAAATGGTATTGCAAAGGCAAAACAATTTGGTGCTTACTAAACAAGGCAAACTCACCCAATGGCTCAACAAATTCTTTCCAAATTGGGTTGATAGCTTGGTGTATAAAACAGTAGCCAAGGAAAAAGACAGCCCTTTTAAATAATTGCGGAAAGCGGAGTAACAAGAATGCGAAATGAAATAAAATATGTTTGCTAAATCTATTAAACACCTGCAAAAAGAACCTGTTCTTAAACCCATCACCAAGGCTTGTAAGAAAGAGGTGGAGCAAAGGTTTGACAGGATTGAAGAACAAAAGGATGTTTACCTCATTTTACTTAATAGTATTGTATAACAACAGCTATCAACAAAAGCCCCAAATACCATTTATCCAAGATTTGAAGCTTTGTTTAACAAATCAAATCTTCTACCAAAAGAGGTGCTTAAATTAAGGAACGAAACATTAAGAGGTTTGGGCCATTCAAGACACAAAAATGGCTATATAAAAGCATTAGCCAAATATTGGCAACCCTATGGCAGCATAAGCAGTTTGTATTTGCGGCAATCGAAGCAGTTGGCGTGAAGGGATTGGAGAATAGAAGTAATAAATAAATTGAATTTCAATTCTATAGGTTATCTTAGCTGTGCCTGCATCCTAATAAAGGCGCCAATAATATATTGTATCAATTATAAATTCAACAAACTATTTCAAAAGACAATAATTGAGATTAATATTACCGGACACAAAATTATGCCAGTTTATATACATTTAGCTAATCTATTCATTAAAAAATCAGCCGTAGAAAATAAATATGAAGGAGGAATAGGAAAATTTCGTGAAGATTTTTTTATTAGTGGAGATAATTATAATCAAGAAGACAATGAGTTATTTTCAATAGCAAAAATGAATACAGATGAATTTGACTTGGATTACTTATTAAGTAAAGGGTTAGATTATGAAGTGAACCTTCACACATCAATTGATTTTACCATCAAATCTCGCTATGGTGATTACGAATGGCGATGCGACTGGATTAATAATAACAATTTATTTGCTTGGCATATAAATGCGAATGCAAACTTAATTGCAAAATCAATTGCTTTAGGAAATCTAACCATGGACAAAATTGAAGAAATGTTTTAAAAAAAAGAAAACCCATTCGCTACAATCGTCTAAAACACCTTGGATAAAAGTAAATAATTTAAAAGGCTAGAATTCTATACGAATACAACTAAATTTTGATAGATTTTTAACTACTAATCAGTATACTCATCCATAAAAAATTATCCTTACTATTGAAACAATCTTAATTTTTCTTGGTTTGTCATTTGTACTAATTAAAAAAAAATCCATTAAATGAAAAATTACATTTTGTTTATCGCACTATATTTTACTATTGATGTTTTAATTGCTCAAAATGTAGGTATTGTTAGAAAAAACTATTATTCTTCTTACTACGACAGTACAGTAATGGAAAAAATTGATGTGCTAGATTCCTCCACATTTAGGTTAGGAATTATAGATCCATATAATGGTGTGGTCACTAACATAGGAAATTCAGAATATAACTCATCAGTTAATCTAAATGGCGCAACAATTGATTCTTATTTAAATAGATATTACATCGGCAGTGGTCAAAATTTATTAACATTTGATATCAATTCGGGAAATATCATCAACAATGTTCCGATTTTTGGTTCCAAAGCAGCAACAGGTTTTCAGAACCTTCGATTCAATCATAGTGATTCAAAAATATACGGCTTATTACCAATTAACTATTATTCGTATATTTACTATAGCACATTAATGGGCAATATTGAGATCCTTGATTCAACCCAAATCCGATTTGCTTCTATAAATCCTTCAACAGGCCAATACACAATTATCGGAAACACATCATATAATAATATGTATACCTTGGCTGGCAACTCTATTGATCCTTATCAAATGCTATATTATTATTCAGCAGTCGACACTTTGATAGGTATTGATTTATATACTGGTGCTAAATTTAGTGCAGTTCCTATTCAATTACCTCCGCATGGAATTTTTGAAAACATTGCATACTGTTGCATTGATACCTCCGTTTACGGTTTAACTCGACAAAATTATATTTCCTACGTATATGATAGTATCATAATGGAGTATGCATTCATTATAGATTCAACCACCTTCAGACTTTCAAAAATAAATCCTAATACAGGTGTGGTGACTTTTGTATCACCAAGTAATATTGGTGCAGGAGGCAATTTAACGGGAGGGGCATTTATTGATCCAAATTCTATGACCTATTTTTTTAGCCATGGAAATAAAATTGTAGGTGTTTCATTAAATACCGGGCTTATTTCATCATCAGTCTCAAAATCATTCGATTCTGGTGCGTTTGCTTTTGATATGATGAGAAGTACACAAAACTGCATGAATGCCGCAGCAATAAGGGTGAATAATCCCAATGGAATAAGTGAAACTGTTAATTACAATTTAGATGGATTTATATTTCCAAATCCTGCACAAAATAAAATTTCAATTACATTACATGTTGCGATTAACAAAATTGAAATCCTAGATCCCAAAGGTCAATTAATTCTAGAACAAAAAGACAACTTGATTGATATTTCAAATTTGCAAAGCGGTATATATTTTGTAAAAGTTATTACTGAAAACGGGGAATTGTTTAGTAGTAAATTTATTAAAAATTAATGATGAACTGATGGAGATTCTATGATCATAAATTTAGTTTTAAATGTTTTCATTATTTCATGTCAATCATGGTAATTTAAAAAATAATATTATTTGATTTGTTCTCCCACGAGATTAATTTTATCTATAAATTATTGGCAAGTATAGTGTAAGGAACAACTTAGATATTCATTTTAAAAATAGAATAATTTTGTGGCTTTCTAATTTTGGCTTTTTGGGCTATACAAAATATCAGATAAATCCTGGGCATCGCTGAATATGCTGAAACGAGCAGATGGATATAATTTGCATTTCGAATCAATTAATACAATTATTTGTAATCGACTTTTCACATGTTTATTTTACTAAGCAAATGTCCGAAATGGGAATATTTTTTCCTATTTAAAATTTTTGTATATGATCCTAATTTTTAACAATATTCAATGTTTGATGCGCAACATTTACTAAACATGTTGGTATTCTTTGGCAAATACATTCCTTTTTCCAATCTTAAATCAAACTTCTAGGACGAAGCTTTCCGCTTCATATCCCACTATCAACACATTGTTGAAATAAGCGTTTCAGTTGCTGAAGCAATGGGCTTACTTTTGTACTTTATTATGGAATTGTTAGGCGCATACGGATTTATTTTGTTTATTGTATTGGGTTTATCGACTGTTATTCAGTTGTATTACTACATTTTTATTTTTGGCAAGTTTGCATTTTATAAACCAACCGTGACCCCTCAAAATTTGTCGGAAGAACCTGTTTCTATCATTATTGCTGCCCGAAACGAATATGCCAACCTAGAAAAAAACCTTAAAGCAATTCTAGAGCAAGATTACCCAAATTATGAAGTTATTGTTGTAAATGATTGTAGTTGGGACGACAGTCAAAAACTTCTCGAGTACTACCAAGAAGTATATTCTCACCTTAAAATCTGTCAACTTATTGAACAAGAGAAATACCCAACAGGTAAAAAATTTGCCTTAACCATGGGCATAAAAGCCACCAAAAATAATAAGTTATTATTCACAGATGCCGATTGTGCTCCAAACAGCAATCAATGGTTGAGATTGATGCAAGAACAATATACCACCGGCAAAGAAATCATTCTAGGATTTTCGCCATATAAAGGCTTTGGCTCACTTTTGAGTATGTTTATTCAATACGAAAGTGGCATAACAGCTATCGCTTATTTTTCTGCAGCCATTGCCAAGCGACCTTTTATGGGTGTGGGGAGAAACTTGAGCTACACAAAAGATTTGTTCTTTAAAAACAAAGGTTTTGCTTCCCACCAACATATTTTGAGTGGCGATGATGACCTGTTTGTAAACGAGACAGCTACTAGCACAAATGTTGCCATACAAATAAACCCTGATAGTTTTGTATACACCGAAGCTAAAAAAACCTTTACCAGTTGGTCGAGACAAAAGACTCGCCATGTGAGCACTGGTAAATATTACAAATCAAATGATAAGTTTTTCTTAGGCTTGTATTATTCCAGTTTAATGTTGTTTTACCCTGCTTTTGGGTGTCTACTTTTAATGCAAATTCAATTGCCTGTGTGTTTAGGAATCTTTGGGATGCGTTTCTTAACCCAGTTGGTTATTATGTATTTTGCATTGAAGAAACTTAAATACGCTCATATCCTTTGGTTATTGCCTTTCCTTGATGTATTGTATCTGTTCTATATTGTTATCTTTGGCACTCGAGGCTTATTAACCCGCAAACAAAAATACTGGTAATGGATATTGATATCATCAAAAAATACTTCCCTGCACTAACTGAAAAACAAGTGGATCAATTCACCATTTTGTATGAGTTATATGCAGATTGGAACGAAAAGATAAACGTAATCTCTCGTAAGGATATTGACTCGTTATATGAAAAGCATGTGCTGCATAGCCTTGCCATAGCTAAGTTTGCAGACTTTAAACCAAAAACTAAAATATTGGATGTTGGCACAGGTGGAGGATTTCCGGGCATTCCTTTGGCTATATTTTTTCCGGAGTGTCACTTTACTTTAGTGGATTCGATTGCTAAAAAAGTCCACGTAGCAGAAGATATTTCTGAAAACATAGGTTTAACCAATACCGATTTTGTAATAGGCAGGGTTGAAATGCTGAAAGAGAAATTTGATTTCGTGGTGAGCAGAGCAGTCGCTCCCATGGACAAGATATATCGTTGGACACAAAGCTATATTAAACCTGAGGGAATTAATTCTAAATTTAATGGTTATTTATTACTTAAAGGTGGCGATTTGAAAGAAGAGAAGCAAAACATCAAAGGGATAAACCGCAAATTGCGCATTGAAGAATTGAAGTTGAGTACCTATTTTGAAGAAGAATTTTTTGAAACCAAAAAACTCATTCATATTTACTAAATGGCTTTAAGCTACCAAGCTACACTTGACTATTTGTATAGCCAATTGCCTATGTTTACTAGGATTGGCGCAGCAGCTATCAAAAAAGATTTAACCAATACCCTTGCCCTTTGCAACGCGCTGAATCAACCCCAAGAAAAATTTAAAAGCATACATATAGCTGGCACAAACGGCAAAGGTTCTACCAGCCATATGATGGCTTCGATTTTGCAAGAAGCTGGATTTAAAGTGGGATTATATACCTCACCACATTTAAAAGATTTCCGTGAACGCATTCGCATCAATGGACAAATGATTAGTGAGAAAGAAGTAGTAGATTTTGTTGATACACATAAAGCCCTTTTTGAAGAAATAAAACCATCCTTTTTTGAATGGACGGTTGCCTTGTGTTTTCAGCATTTTGCCTATCATAAAGTGGATATTGCCATTATAGAAACTGGTTTGGGAGGTAGATTAGATTCAACTAATGTCATCGCACCTATCCTTTCAGTAATAAGCAATATAGGTTGGGACCATATGGATATGCTTGGAGATTCATTAGACAAAATTGCCTTTGAAAAAGCAGGTATCATCAAAGCTAAAACACCTGTGGTGATAGGTGAAGCATTGCCTGAAACCGAGCCTATTTTTAGAAAAAAATCTAAAGCAGAAAAAGCAGAAATCATTTTTGCCCAAAAGGAATACACGATGGATTATTTCAGCACCACCAAAAATGGGGTATTGTGTGATGTGAAAAAAGGAAACCAAATGTATTTCAAAAACCTCGATTGTGATTTAGGAGGCATATACCAACAAAAAAATATAATCACTTTAATTGCTGCTATTGATATATTGAAGGAGCAAGGATATCCCATTTCAGAAAACGATATTCGTTCAGGATTGGAGCATGTGAAACGAAACACAGGTTTAATGGGCAGGTGGCAGGTATTGAAAGAGAAACCTTTTACGGTTTGCGATACGGGTCATAATGTGGATGGAATAAAATATGTAATGGAACAATTGAAATCCATCCCAAGCAGTAAACTCCGCATGGTTTTTGGAATGGTGAAAGACAAGGATATCAGCAAAGTATTGGCGTTACTACCCAAAGAAGCTAAATATTATTTTTGCAAGGCTAATCTCCCTAGGGCCGTGGATGAAAAGGAAATGCAGGCTCAAGCTTCTGTATTTGGTTTGATGGGAAATTGCTATGCAAGCGTTATTGAAGCCTACAAAGCAGCCCAAAGTGAATCTATTGATACAGACGTTGTCTTTGTGGGAGGTAGTACTTTTGTGGTGGCTGAGATATTTTAAAAACTTTCAATATCTCTAAGAAAACGCTCTGCAAATGCCCAGGTGCCAAGTTGAAGTAGGCAGTGGTTAATACATCCATTAACATGTCTTTCTTTATGGCTTTCAAATTCACCAAAGTCCAACGATAATTGCCTCATTTGTTAGGTACGGGATAAATCAACTTTTTGTTAATCATGCAAAATAAAGGTTGTTCTTCTTTGCTTAACAAAACACAGCAACGGTTTTCTTTCGCATTATGTGTTACAAATATTATACCTTTAACCTAGTAAGCTGTAAGTTCGCAGTGAGGTGTAGCTTTCACCTCGGAAAAAAACAATGGGTATTTAGGAAATTGTGCATTGCTTACCATACACTCAACTATTTTCTTACATAATCGCTTTTGTTCAAAATGGCCATTGTACTGCTCGATTTGGCAATCAAAACCTCGGAATCATCACTAATAACCCACAATTCACTTTCGCAGAAATGTAGTTTTGAGCCTGGTTTAATCACAGTGCCAATGGCTTTAAGAGTATGACCTTTTCCAGGGTTTAAGTACGATACTTTTAATTCCACGGTTACCACTCCCTGCCCTTCTGCAAGTAAAGAAAAGGCTGCAAAACCTGCAACAATATCACTTACAGTAGCGGTAACGCCACCATGCACAAAGCCCATTTGCTGTAGATGATGCTCTTCAAGGCGCATGCTTCCTTCTACCCTGCCAGGTGTAATCGTATGAACTTCAAATCCAATGAAATGGGTAAAATGATTACCCTTGATTTTTTCATTTACCATTTTTTCGAAATCTGGATTGCCCGGTGTAAAGTTTTGCATAAGTTTTTTTAGAAATATAAAATTGAAAATTTACTTTGCGAATGTAAGTCGAAAATATGCAAGCCGAAACACTCACACCTCTAAACATAAAACATTATACCGATGGCGATTTTGTGGCGGATAGTGAATTTAGGTATCATTTTTATCTTTCAATAGCTAAACATAAGGTAAGTTGTATCATTGCAGACCCCTTGAATGCCAGGGTGGTGTCGCTTAAAACATTCGGCAGTCCCGATATAGATTTTCTTAAAATAAACTACGATGATTGGAAACGGTTACAAGATATTTTACAAGAAATAAAACCTGCTTACAAGAGTAAGTTTGTTTTAATTGACAATGACGACTGCCTGATAGCTCCGGAATCATTATGCAATATTATTGAACTAGAAGCTTATTATCAGTTACATAAACCGATTTTAAATAAATCGCAAATGTTGTACAGCAAATTGCATATTTTTAATACCACAGCTGTTTTTAACCTTCGCAATGAAACCATTAAATTCATTCGCTTTGAAATGCCTAATGCTGATTTGTTGCACCAATCGCAGCTTTTTATGAAAGCCATTGTAAAAAGTCAGATAGAGGAAAAAGAGAATAAAATATTTGTCAATGTGCACCAAGAGTTTATTGAAGTACTAGCCACTGATGGCCAAAACCTGTTGTTCTACAATACTTTTAAATACGACACTGAAACAGATTTTATATATTACATTTTATCGGTGGCAGAGCAAAGGGGTATGGAATCAAATCAGATTCAAATTCTATTATTTGGGGATATCACTAATAGCGATAACGCCTTTGAGATGCTAAAAAAATATGCGGCAAGGGTGCAATTTGGTGATAAATTGCAGCAATATTTTTACCCTGAAGCATACAATCAATTTAGTTCTCACCAACATTTTGTTTTATCAAGTTGCCTGCTCTGCGAATAATTGGTGGCGAAAAAGGTGGCATTATCATAAATGCCCCTGCTAACTTGCCTGTGCGCCCAACTACAGACAGGGCTAAAGAAAGTTTGTTTAATATCCTGCATAATCATTTTAATCTAGATACCGTTTGTGCCCTCGATTTATTTAGTGGCACAGGAAATATGGCTTATGAATTTGCAAGTAGAGGTGCTTTAAAAGTGGTTAGTGTAGATATTAACTTTAACTGTTATAATTTTATCAAACAAAGTAAAATTAAACAAGACTTTGATAAGCTAGAGGTTCTTAAAGCTGATGTATTCAAATACTTGCAGAAATGTGAAGATAGCTTTGATATAATCTTTGCAGATGCACCTTACAATTTACCTAGAATATCAGAAATACCCAATCTTGTTTTAGCTAAAAACATGCTTAAACAAGGCGGGTGGCTGATTGTTGAGCATGGAAGTGAATTGGATTTAAGCAAACATGCGCGTATCAGAGAAGTAAGAAAATATGGCCAATCTACTTTTTCGATTTTTGTTTAATTTCTGATTTTCAAAAGAAAATTTATATATGGTAATCCTGTTTTAGGTACTATCTAGAATCATTCACACAATCCTTCGCAAGAAGCCCAATAAGGCATGCCCTCCTATTTATAATGGGCTTTATATTTAAAATTACTCCTAAAGACTAATTGGAATTAACACGAACTCGCCAATGTTAACTAATGGATTAATTGCCAATAAATTTACCTTAATAATTTCAATAATTCTGTTCTTTTCTTAAAACGTAAAAACTACTTCTTCATAATAAATTTTTAATAGCATATTCAATTGGTTTTCTTATTTTTGAATTGAGAATTAAACCATTGATTGAAACCATCTAGAGATAAATTTATTAGTTCATTGTTGTGGCTAGCATTTTTGCTTGCTCATATTTGTGCCTATGCTAATTCTCCGCTAACGCCCATAACAGGCAACTTCATTAAGTTTATTGAAAACAAAGGCCAATGGCAATCCAATATACTTTTCAAGGCAAGCATCCCAAGCGGGGCTTTATTTATTGAAGAAAAGCAATTAACCTATGTGTTTGTTGACAAGCAAGCCATTCATGATTATCATCATGGCAAAAAAATCAGCACTGGAAGAGCTCATTCTATTGTAGTAAAATTTGATGGCGCTATGAGCCCAAGTGAGGTATTGAAACAAAATATGTTTGCTGAATACTATAATTATTTTATTGGCAATGATGCCAGCAAATGGGCAAGTCATTGTAATGCCTATAGCAGTATTGTTCTTAAAAATATTTATAATGGCATAGACATAGAGATTATTGGAGATGGAGTGAAATTGAAAACCAATTTCATCGTTTCACCTTATGCCAACCCCAATCAAATAAAACTGAAATACCAAGGACAAGAGGATATTAAATTATTAGAGGGTAATTTGGTTTATACTACATCGTTGGGCTACATACAAGAGCAAAAACCATTCAGTTTGCAAGAAAACGAAATCATCAAAACCCAGTACGTTCTGAAACAAAACACACTTCAATTTGCGGTGAATGAATATGACCGAACACATGAATTAATAATAGATCCTCAGATAATTTTTGGCACTTATGTGGGTTCGGTGGCTGATAATTTTGGTAATACTGCCGCCTATGATAATGCAGGAAATAGCTATGCGGGAGGCTCAGTCTACGATATTGGTTTCCCAGTAACCATAGGTGCTTACGATATAAATTTTAATGGTGGTAGCGGAGCCAACAATGAATATGCTCGAGACGCCATTATTGCTAAGTTCAATAGTGATGGTTCTCAAATGCTATACTCAACTTACTTGGGTGGTTCGAATAATGAGCAGCCTCATAGTATGATTGTAAATAATATGGGTGAATTAGCTATATTGGGTTCAACCATGTCGAGCGATTTTCCTGTTTCCAACAAGGCTTTTGACAAAACCCATAATGGCAAGTATGATATTTTTGTTTGTAAATTATCTGGAGACGGAACAAGTTTAATAGCCGGTACTTTTGTTGGAGGAAGCGAGGATGATGGTATCAGTGGCAATGATGATTATGATTACTCAACCAATCTTTCAAAGTTAAACCACAATTATTCTGATTGGTACAGAGGTGAAATTTTTTATGATTTAATAGGCAATGTGGTAGTGGCAAGTACAACTAGAAGTGCTAGTAATTTCCCTTTACAAAATCCATTTCAACCCATATTTGGGGGAAATCAAGATGGGCTTATATTCAAAATGAATGACTCATTAAGTGCTATGCTATTTAGTTCATATTTTGGAGGTAGTGGAGATGATGCGGCCTATGCCTTTTGTTTTGACAAGAGCAATAATATTTACCTTACTGGGGGAACAGAAAGTAGTAATATACCTAGTAAAACAAATAGCTATTTTGGGGCAATAGATGGCTTTATTGCAAAAATTGACGGCACGGGAACTTTGGTAAAAAGTATTTATCTAGGAACCAATCAATACGATCAAAGTTATTTGATTCAATGCGACCAAGATAACAACGTATATGCCTATGGACAAACCACCGGGAACATTGTTCCAAGTGCTGGAGTTTATAAAAACATTGGGGCAAAACAATTCATAAAAGTATTTGATAAAAACTTAAATGGTGTAATTAGGCAAACAGTTTTTGGAGCAAATACTAGCTTCCCTCAATTATCACCTACTGCCTTTGTAGTGGATGAATGTAGCCGATTGTATTTAGCAGGATGGGGCGGAGGCACAAATACCAATAGGGGTTCACCTACAACAAACACTGTTGGTTTACCAGTAACAGTAGACGCCTTTCAAAAGTTAACAGATGGAAGTGACTTTTATATCATGGTTATTACCAACACCCTCGACAGGCTTGTATATGCCAGTTATATTGGCGGCAATCAAAGTCAAGATCATGTTGATGGTGGTACAAGTCACTTGGATAAAAACTTCGTAATTTACCAAACGGTTTGTGCCAGTTGCAATTCAGGAGCTTCAGATTTCCCAACTACACTCAAAGCATACTCTAGAGTAAATCCAAGTGTGAGAACCTTTAATAGAAACTTACCTGGATGTAATATTGCAGTATTTAAATTTGATCTAAACACATACAAAATCCCACCAAAATTTAGAGATACTACATTTTATCTACTGGCAACTGACACCTTACGTTTTAAGCTAATAATTACGGATGGCAACCAAAACAATATAGATTTTACATACAGCGGAAGCCTAACCAACAATGTTGAAAACCCTGCAATCATAGACAATATTGTAAAGACCCCTGGACTTACAACAGCTGACTTATATTGGGAATCTACATGCAATGACATAGGAAAGGATACTTTTGAACTTAGCATTGATATGATTAATGATGCTTGTCCTATACCCATGCAAGGATTTGGCAAAATAAAAGTGGTGGTATCAGCCCCTACACTACCCCAAGCCAATACCTTTTGCTTAGTTAATTTGTCGCCAAATATAGTGCAGCTTAAATGGGATACAACACGAGCTTTAAGAATATTTGAAGAGTTCAGGATATTAAGAAGTAAGTCTAATAGTCCTTACGCTGAATATGGGAAAGAAGTATCGCAAAGTAATAGCTATTTTGTAGATTCCTTTGCTACAAATCATTCAAGCAACAACTATTGTTATACAGTTTATAGTACCAATTATTGCAAGCTGCATTCTGACACATCAAGAACTATTTGCTCCAATGTGATGCCCGATTCGGCTAATAAAATTTTTATAAAGAGCAATGATGAATTGATTTTATTGGGTCCAAACGATACACTTACTATAAACGATAGCATTATTCATTTTGATAATAAAGATTCTGTTTTCATATCCCTAACAAGTAGTGAAAGTTCGAACCCCAAATTGATATATGCTTTACAAAATGAAAAAGGGAAGGCTTATTACAAAATAACGCTCCCGCTACATTGTCAATATGCTTTATATGATACCCTTACATTTACCCTAGATCTAGTAAACAACCGATGCCCGAGACCTAATATTGGCAAGAAAACAATAAAGGTAGTTCCAATAACATATAAACCTGACTTTTCTATTCATTTAGCTTGTCCTAAAATTTATTCAAACAATAAGGTTGACCTTAGCATAAAAAATAAAAAACAAGACCCTCACTTTGACTTTTATAAAATTGTTCAACTAGAACAAAATAATACATATAAAGTGGTAGGTAAATTCTCACCCTCAAGCATAGATTCAACCATAAGCATATTAAGCACAAGCAACTTGCAAAATCAGAATGTTTGCTTCTTGTTATTCCCTATCGATGTGTGTGGGAATGTTGGAGATACCATAAGTCGAGTTTGTACCCAAGATGCGGCCTCATCACCTCCAAATGGTGTAGATTTCCATAGTGTTACGGTAGTAAACGATAAGACTGTTAAGCTTACATGGCTAAGATTGCAGGATACAAATTTTTGGCAATATCGAATTTATAAGCACACTCGATTTGCTGATACAAGTATGTTGCCTATTCAAGTTTATTCATCAAATAGCGACACCACTTTTATAGATGAAAATGTGAAGGTCGATGAAAACGCCTATTGCTATGAAGTGCGCTCTGCCAACCAATGTGGCATAAACAGTGTAGCAAATACCAAATCATGTAGCATACTTTTGAATGGAATTTCTAGCCCATTTAAACACGATATCAATTGGACAAATTATACCTATTGGCAAAACGGAATTCGAAAATATGAAATCATTAGAACTGAACCTTTTTATTCTCAATTGGATTCTGTTTTAACAAGCACCAGTTTCAAACAAGAAAGATACATAGATGAAAAATGGAATTATGACAATGGGCTGTATAATTACAAAATAAGAGCTCTTGAAGGAATTGGAGGCAACAATTCATTTAGTGAATCAAATACCATCGAGTTGATTCAATCACCTGTAGTGAACGTGCCAAATGCATATACACCGAATGGCGATAATATCAACGACCTATGGAAGGCAGTACCTGTGTTTGTAAAAGATTTCAATTTAAAACTTTATAACCGTTGGGGAGAAAAGTTATGGGAAACCAATGATAAAAAAGAATTTTTTAGCAATAAATTCAGTGATAAATTTCCGGAAAACGATATTGCCATGAATGTGCTTGTTTATGTTATTACCTATAGTGGATGGGATGGAACAATTGGAACCAAAACTGGGAATGTTACCTTGCTGAGATAGGTAGTAGTTGATGGTTGCCTGTTGATAGAATCTATAATGATTAATTTTATTCGCATGATGAGAATATTAGAAATATTTATAGAGATATTATCTTGGCTTAGAATAATGGCATCTCCATTGATAATAGGTGTTGGCGTTGGCATCCTTGTATACGACAATAATCCTAATAATTCAGGTATGGCCATAGGAATTATTATTTCACTCATTGGTTTATTAGTTGGTATAATTGGGGCCACAAAAGTTTGGAGAAAAACAGGTACAAGTAATTTCATGTCAAGAGTAAATTCAACTCCTGAGTTAACTAATAAAGTAGATTCTAAATAATTATTTGTCACAAATACCTGCGGTGATAATAGCCTCATCAAAGATGCTTTGCCCGAGTTGTTCAATAGGTTTAATATTCCTCTATATGCATATACCACAAAAATATTTGTTATACAAGTTGGAATCATCCTCATTTATCTAACCAATATCCCTTCAAGGGAAAGAATTACTAAACTTAACACTATATAACATAATTTAACAGGTTATGATAACAGTACTATCCAAAGGCAAATAGACAATAAAGTTAGTTTCGCAGATTTCTTTAATAATGCAAAATTTAATACAAATGCATCACTCATCACAGGACTGATTTGCGTTAATCAAGTAGAGGAAATTGAAAACCCATTAAGTAAAAAGGTTAGATTTTTGGCTAAATTGATTGATGAATTAGCCAAAGAAAAAAAGATGGAAAAGATATTGGGAAGTTGAATTAACTTGATTGCATAAGGTTAAAACCTCATAATGCTATAAATTAACAATATGAAGCAAAGGATTTTATGGCAATATTTGGATAAAACTGATTAAACTTTCTACGCTATTTTTATCAAAGCATTTCAATTATTATTGCATCGTGAAAAAAACGATTTTATTTAGCCTAATATTCTTAGCAGGATTCACTGCCTACTCGCAAAACGCCAAAGATGCTGAAAAACTATTGGACCGCATTAGCCAGCGCTATAAGAAGTTTAAAACCATTAAAGCTGATTTTCTATATTCCATTGAAAGTAAAGTGGAGAAAATAAATGAAAAGCAACGAGGCACCATCGTTGTAAAAGGCAATAAATTCAGACTGGATGTGGCTAATCAAGTCATTATTTGCGACAATAAAACCATTTGGACATACAGCAAAGAAGTGAACGAGGTGCAAATAAACCACTATAGCCCTAAAGAAGGTGCAATTAGATTGGACGATATTTTTACTATGTACAACAAAGGTTTTTTATTTAAAATAGCGGAGACTCGCAAAGAAGGCAAAAATGATATTGCCATCTTTGAACTAACGCCAAAAGATAAAAAGAAAAGCTTTTATAAAATTAAACTTACAGTAGATAAAACCAACCAAAGTATTAGTAAATCTGAGGTATTTGATAAAAATGGAAGTGTTCATACTTATACCATCAGCAACCAAGTACCTAATATCAAATACGAAGACAATCAGTTTTCTTTTAATGTAAAAAAATATCCAGGGGTAGAAGTAGTGGATTTGAGATAGGACCACATTTAGCTTATCGTGAAAGATAGTTTAAATCGTTCAATATGACGTTAGAACTACAATTTCACTTCGCCTTTTTGTCAATTCGCATTCCGAACTTAATATTTTTTGATAATACGTGCGCTCACCTTGTAAGATGGCGAATGAACCAATTTCACTTTTTGGTTTCCTTCAATCATATATAGGCTATCAGGAAAATACGCGTATAATTTATAGCTTTGGTACAATAGGTTGTGAGAGGCAAAATCTGCTTTAATGGAATTTATTTTTTGATGATTAAAATGCACTTGTAATTGCTTTAAATCAAGGCTGCTATCGTTTGGTATATAATTAACTGTGAATTCATCTAGTCCCACCAAAACACTGTCAACATTCAATCTTCCTGTATATGTATTTTTAAGAATATCTAATTCAAGAAAAGGCTCAATCTCCTTTTTCCAATTCACTTTCGAAGTGTTTATAGTCTCCGTTTCGCCATCAAATAATAAGGTTTTTTCCAAGGCATAATTCGAATGATTCAAACGTAATATTTCAGCTTCAAAATACGATTTCAAATCCACATATTTTGACTGATTAAGCGCATTGCGTTCATCATTTTCCGTGTCAGCGCATGAGGCTAACATTAACAAAAAGAATAAATAAATGATATTAGATTTTAGAAACATCATCAATTACATTAATAAACTTTCACCCGTCATAGCTGCTGGCTGAGGCAGTCCCATAAGAGCCAAAGCAGTTGGGGATAAATCAGCTAGTTTTCCATTTTTTATTTTATGTTTTGTATTAGGTTCAACCAAGATACAAGGCACATCATTTGTCGTATGCGCAGTGTTAGGTGTGCCACCATCGTTAATCATAAATTCACCATTGCCATGATCTGCTGTGATGAGTAAAGAATAATTGTTTTTCAAAGCGGCTTCAACAATTCTACCCACGCAATTATCAACTTTCTCCACTGCTTTTATCTCGGCACTTACCACACCCGTATGCCCCACCATATCGGCATTGGCAAAATTCACACACATATAATCTGCTTCATTTTTAGCAATCTCATCAAGGGTAAATTGACATACTTGCTCGGCACTCATTTCTGGTTTTAAGTCATATGTGGCTACATCTTTAGGAGAAGGAGCCATATAACGGGTTTCTCCATTAAACACATTCTCGCGACCACCACTAAAAAAGAAAGTAACATGGGGGTATTTTTCAGTTTCAGCAATGCGTACTTGTTTTTTATCTTCCTTTTCAAGCACTTCTCCCATGGTCATCTGCAGGTCAATATCTGGGAAAACCACTTGCACATTTTTAAAGGTTTTATCGTATTCGGTTAAGGTGATATAATGCAAATTCAAATGCTTCATACCTTGTTCTGCAAAATCTTTTTGAGAAAGGGCTTCCGTAATTTCACGTCCTCTATCTGTTCTAAAATTGAAGCATATCACCACATCATCCTTTGCTATTTTTGCAAGAGGATTATTATCATTATCAACTGCTATAATCGGTTTGATAAACTCATCTGTTTCATTAGCGATATATCTTTCTTCAAGAGTAGCAATAACATCTTTTGTTTTCTCTCCTACACCATTCACAATGGCATCGTAAGCTAATTTCACCCTGTCCCAACGCTTATCACGATCCATGGCATAATACCTACCCGTAACTGAAGCCAAATGACCATGGGTTTTATCCAAATGTTGTATCACATCTTTCAAATAATCAACACCACCCTTAGGGTCAGTATCACGGCCATCGGTAAAGGCATGTATATAAAAATCTTTCATGTCATTATCAGCCATCAATGTGCACAAGCCTTTCAAATGATCTATGCTTGAATGTACACCACCATCGCTCACAAGGCCCATCAGGTGAATCTTTTTGTGGTTAGCTTTGGCATACTTGATAGCATCCAACAATACCTTGTTCTCATTCACTGTTTTTTCTCTGAAGGCTTTGTTGATAAGCACCAGTTGCTGATATACCACACGACCAGCACCGATATTCATGTGACCTACTTCGCTATTTCCCATTTGCCCATCAGGCAAACCTACCCACTCGCCACAGGTATGCAATTCGCAATTTGGATACGAAGATATAAGTTTATCAAAGTTGGGTGTATTGGCTAACTCGATGGCATTTCCAGGATAGCTTTTTCCTTTTCCCCATCCATCTAAGATAAGTAGTATCACACGTGCGTTCATAGGGCGAAGGTATGAAAAAAAATGTAAGGAAACTGGGCTTATGGAAGTATTAGTTGCTAGTTAGTTACCCATGGCTTTTGTGGCGATTAGCTTGCACGCTATGTGTGGAAGGCTTTAAATAGTTACTAATATTTAAAATCTAACATATCTTTTAGTTTAACATCCAAGGATTTTGCAATAAGTAAAAGAGAGCATATTGTTACATTATATTGACCTCTTTCAATTCTTCCAATTTGTTCAGCGTGATTATCGCATAATGTGGCAAGATCTAATTGAGTCAAACCCTTAGCTTCTCTCAATTCTTTTACACGACTACCTAGCACAGTTAAAAATTTCTGGTCTTTAATATTTTGCACAACGCAAATAGCGAGTAGAAGTAAAAAATAGTTAAGAACATATATGTTGTTTTATTCGTTTTGTTTTTTAGATTGAATATAATAAAAACAATAATTATGAAAATAAAAAAAATACTATTAACAGCAATTACAGCCTTTTATTTAACAATCATATTGCACGCACAAGTACCTTCTTATGTTCCAAGTAATGGACTTGTAGCTTGGTATCCATTTAATGGTAATGCCAATGATGAAAGCGGTAATGGGAATAATGGAATTAACAATGGAGCAACTTTAACAGTAGATAGGAATGGAAATGCTAACAAAGCATATAGCTTCAATGGTAACAATATCAGTACAAGTTATTCTGGGATTTCGGGTAATGGAGCAAGAACAATATCTTTTTGGTACAATTTAAGTCAAAATAGCAGTCAAACAGATATGGCTACAATGGTTGGTTATGGGGGAAGTGGGTTAGCAGGAGGAGCCTGGGCGTGTGCTATTTTCCAAAATCAACCATTAATTGATGTTATTGCTTCATACGCCATTTACAATGCAACTGCAAATATTAATAGTTGGTACTTTTATTGTGTAACTTATGACCAAACGAATGGTAGCAATGTATTATCTACACGTTTATATATTAATGGTATATTGCAAACATCAACAACTAAAACTTATAATACTAGAATTGCAATTAATACTGGAAAAAACTCTCCGCTTACTATAGGTAGTAGTAATACTCCAGAGAGTAATTTTTTTGGTAAACTTGATGATATTGGCATTTGGAATAGAGCATTAACTCAATTAGAAATTACTAAATTGTTTAATAGTAGTACATCAAATGTAGTGGAAGCTAATGAAAATATTGATTTAAAAGTATATCCTAATCCTGCATCAAATCGAATAAATATACAATCAAACTTTCAATTGATCAATGCTGAATACATCATATCCGATCTATTTGGTAATACTATCTTACAAGGTAAGATTATGAATGAAAATACGAATATTGAAATAGCAAATTTTTCAAAAGGAATTTATTTATTAACCGTTAAGAATGATGCTAAACAAACTTTTAAAATTGTGAAAAATTAATTTGGAATTACCATAGCCCTTAGTTCTCGCAAGTGTTAAGCAAGGCGTCACTTGTGAGAATTGCAATTCAAAGTTTGCAACATATAAAAAAATAGCCAACAAACTTCTTGTAATCTGTAGTCTCCAAACGATGCCTTTGCTTCAGACAACAGATAGTTCCGCATCACCGTTAGGCAATTACACTGCCAAAATAAATTTTTAATTCAACAAAAAAATACGTATTTTTATTCGAAAATTTACACGTGTTATGATAAGCAAACTAACATTGACAATAGATGACTCGGTAATATCTGTTGCAAAAAAATACGCTAAACAAAAAGGGAAGAGCCTATCTGCCATAGTGGAAAATTACCTTATGTCGATAAGCTCAAAAGAAATTAAAGAAGAAAGTATTTCACCTAGCATATTAAAACTGATGGGTGCTATTGAATTGCACGAAAACTTTGACTATAAAAAAGAATTAAGGAAGGGTATTGCAAAAAAACATACATAATGAAAAGTATTTTCATCGACACTAATGTGATAATTGATTTCTTTGCTAACCGAAAACCCTTTTCGATAGAGGCTGCTTTACTTTTTAATTATTCCTTTAATAAGAAAATTAATATTTATATCTCAGCCGTTTCATATAACAATATTTATTACATACTACGACAATCATGTTCGCATACGGAAACAATTAAAATGTTAACGGAACTAAATGAATGGACGGATACAGTAGAGGTTTCTAAAGACATCATAAACAAATCTCTTAAGTCGAATTTTAAAGACATTGAAGATGCTATTCAATACAATTGCGCCAAATCTTTAAAAAAAATTGACTTCATTGTTACACGTGATACGAAAGACTTTAAAACAAGTTCAATACCAATACTTACACCCAACGAAGCCGTTACTGTAATCGAAAGTTCCTAAGGGTTCCATTGTGCAAAGTTCTCGCAAGTTTTAAGCAAAGCGTTATTTAGGAGAATAGATAAAAAAAGTTTGTGTCTTTGGGTACCGAATTATCCTCAAAGTGAGTGCTGTGATTTGTCCAAATTCTACACTTGTATTTTGGGTAGAAAACACTATTTTTACAAAACAAAAATGTTCAATCAAAAAATACAAAAAAATGCGGTAAGAGTTGTTAGTCGCGCAAAAGCTGACGATGATGATATTTTATTTTGGCTGAATAAAACCCCTGCTGAACGACTAAGTGCATTAGAAGAAATACGTTAATCATACAACGATTGGAAATATGGAACTGAGCAACGATTTCAAAGAGTTTATAGAATTATTAAACGTAAATAAAGTTAAATATTTAGTTGTAGGTGGATACGCTGTGGGGTTTCACGGCTATCCTCGGTATACAAAAGACATTGACTTGTGGGTGCTTATGAAATCTAATAATGCATCAAATATTATAAAATCTGTAAAAGAATTTGGTTTTGAATCCTTAGGTCTAGAAGAAGAAGATTTTTTAAATTCAGATAATATAATTCAATTGGGCTTTCCTCCAAATAGGATTGTTTTATTAACTGAAATAGCTGGTGTAGAATTTGAATCCTGCTATTCAAATAAATTAACAATAGAATTTGAAGGGGTAACCATTCCATTTATTTCTTTAAATGATTTAATTAAAAACAAGCAATCATCAGGAAGACTTCAAGATTTAGCCGATGCAGAAAAATTAGAGAAACTGAAAAAGCAAAAATATTAGGATTAAATCACCTTAAAAAACTCTAGAAAGTGCCAAGCAAAACCCTAATTCCACCTTGGATCCAGCGGGGCATTGGCAAGGTGCTCAAAGTCCTTGCCTAGATGTTTAACCAATACTCGCCACATATCTTCCAAATCATCTGTAAATAAAGTTTCTTTCTCACATTCACTCACCCACCAAGCTTTTTGTTCTATTTCATCATCCAATTGCCCATCAGTCCAACCGCTGTAACCTACAAAAAATTTGAAATTCTCAGGACTAGCCAAACGATTATCAATAGCATCATTTACCGAATTGATATTTCCTCCCCAATACAGCCCTTCGCAAATCTCTTCACAACCTTCGATTAAGTCGCCACAAGTATGAATAAAATGAAGGGTATTTTGTTCTACTGGACCACCATAATACAATGGAAAATTATAGTTCAATAAATCGGGCACAAGCTCATCAGTATAGCTATTGAGCAAACGGTTTAGTACAAACCCTACCGCACCTTCATCGCTATACTGGCCAAGCAATATAACAGTACGATTAAACTCAGGATCGCTTAAAAAAGGCTCACTTATTAATATTCTACCTTTAGTTGGCAGCATTTTTTTCATTTATCTAATCTGTTTGTTAGGTCAAAAGTAATATTTATTTGTTCTAAAATATGCTTCATTATTGTTAATTTCGAGGCGCGTATGGAATCTTCAAATATCAACATTGCAGCTATCAGAAAGGATTATACCTTGAAGAGTTTTTCGGAAAGTGATTTATTGAAAAACCCTTTCGACCAATTTAGGGTTTGGTTTACCGAGGCCATTCATGCCGAAGTGAATGAACCCAATGCCATGACATTGGCTACGGTGAAGCCAGATGGCTGTCCCACGGCTCGCATAGTGCTATTAAAAGGACTTGAAGATGACTGCTTTGTTTTTTTTACAAACTACAGCAGCAACAAAGGGCAACAAATAGGCGTCAATAACAAAGTGGCTTTGGTTTTCTTTTGGCCCGAACTAGAGAGACAAGTAAGAATTGAAGGAATAGCGGAAAAATTAGAAGACTATAAATCCGATGAATATTTCAAAAGCAGACCACTCGCAAGTCAGATTGGAGCGCATGCCTCACCTCAAAGTCAAGAGATTGAAAATAGGCAATATTTAGAAGATTTGGTAATAAAAATGGGTGAGCTATTTTCAGAAAAACCCATTATCAGGCCAAATTTTTGGGGAGGTTTTAAGGTTACTGCCCATTCATTTGAATTTTGGCAAGGACGAAGCAGCCGCCTTCACGACCGATTTATATTCAGAAAGTCTAATAATGAGTGGCTTGCAAAAAGACTTGCACCTTAGTAACAATAAATTAATGCAGTATCATTAATTTGATATTGTTTTTAATAACCATTTAGAACAAAAACGGATGATAAACATTGTACTGATTTTAGCTTCCTCTTTCATCATGAGTGTTTTTGCAATGCCTTCAATCATTACGATGGCCAAGCTTTTAGGATTATATGACAAGCCCAATAGTCGAAAACTACATACAACCAAAATCCCACGTTTGGGGGGCATTGGTATATTTGTTTCATTTTTATTGAGCATTTGGTTTGTTATACCAGACCAAAGTCTTCCCAATGCTCGCTTTTTGTATAGTGCCTTGCTTTTGCTTTTCTTCTCAGGATTGAAGGACGATATTGTTGTGATGTCGCCCATTAATAAACTTCTTATACAATTGTTCGCAGCCAGTCTTATAACGATTGGACAGGGTATCACCATTGATCATTTTCATGGAATATTGGGCATTAATGAAATCACATATCCGGCCAGCATAGCATTGAGTATTTTCACCATCATAGTTATCACCAATTCAATAAATCTTATTGATGGTGTGGATGGTCTGGCAGGGGGAATAGGTTTTATTACCGCTTTGGCATTTGCCCTTTGGTTTAATAATATTGGACAATCAGGTTTTGCCTTGATGGCATTTGCTTTATCAGGTGCCTTATTAGGCTTTTTACTTTTTAATTTCAATCCAGCCAAAATATTTATGGGGGATGCTGGGTCATTAACAGTAGGATTTTTACTCTCTATTTTCGCTATCAAATTTATATCTATCAACTCCCCTATTTCAAATTTCGAAAATAAAATTTTATCAGCACCCGCCATTGCAATTTCCATTTTGATTGTGCCCTTATACGACACATTGAGGGTATTTATCATAAGAACCATCAAGCGTAAATCTCCTTTTGTAGCCGATAGAAACCACGTTCATCATATCCTTTTAAAAATTGGTTTAAACCACAAAATGGTTTGCTACACGCTATATGCCATTAGTATTTTATTCGCTACCACAGCCATCTTGATTAAGGAAAATCCAAGTTATATCGTTTTATCCATTATTGTAGGAATGGCATTGGTGGTAGGGCAATTACCAGTATATTTATACAGACATCGCCTAGCAGATTTAGAGGTAGAAGAAAACATTATCAATTTTGAAAACGATATTAATCCTGCTAAAAATCAAAAAAAATAGGCCATGTCGTTTCATTTATGCGATTCACTAACTCAGGAAAAACTGGATTCAAACTACACAAACTTTCTTAGCCCTAAAGGCAACCTTATTAACCTGAAAAACAAACAGGACTTTGAAATAAATAGTAGTAAACATACTCTATGGAGATACAGAAAAGCTATACCCATTCAAAACGACAATTGCATCGTTTCGATGGATGAAGGCTATACAGCACTCACAAAAATTCAGTTTAAAAATGGCGAAGCCTTAATCAAACAAGAACAACTCTTTAGCACAGGAAGCTACAAAGACAGGGGGGCCTCAGTATTAATCAGCAGGGTTAAAGAGATAGGGGTTACAGAAATTGTACAAGATAGTAGTGGAAATGCAGGTTGCGCCATAGCTGCTTATGCTGCCCTTGCAGGCATCACTTGCCACATCTACCTACCATCAGACACTTCAGACGCAAAAGTGGCGCAAATGCGGGCTTATGGGGCCAATATCATAAGAGTTGAAGGCGACAGAGAAGCAACTGCCCTCGCAGCCAAGGAAGCGGCTCAAAAAATATATTATGCCAGCCATTGTTATAATCCATGGTTTTTTGAAGGCACCAAGACTTTTGCTTTCGAGCTTTGTGAACAATTAAATTGGCGAGCACCCGATACAGTTGTTGTCCCTGCAGGTAATGGCACTTTAGTTATAGGTTGCCAAATAGGATTTAATCAACTTTTTGCTGCCAATAGAATTAATAAAATTCCAAAAATCATAGCTATACAAAGTGTCAATTGTGCTGCTTTGGCTCAAATGTTTGATGAGAATTTGGATGAAATTCCTAAGATTTCAAAACAAACTACCTTAGCGGAAGGGATTGCTATTGCAGAACCTGTAAGAGCCAAACAAATCATAACAGCAGTGAAAGAAAGCAAGGGTCATTTCATATCAGTAAGTGAATTAGAAATTATTGAAGCACTAAAATACACAGCACGAATGGGCTATTTTATTGAACCTACATCCGCAGCGACTATTGCAGGTTTGGAAAAATACATGAGTAAACATAAAAATGAAATCGTAGTATCCTTATTCAGTGGACATGGTTTGAAATCCATAGATAAATGGATGAAATTACTTTAATACCCTATCACAAAATTTGATTATGGCATTTGAAAGTTTAACTGGTTCTTCCAACATTCCACAATGTGAAGATTGCTCCAAGTAGCATATTTCAGATTGTTTGCAACTAGATGCTTGTTTTAACATATCCGTTTCTGTAATAAGCGTATCGTATTTACCAACCGCAAAAAACATGGGTAAATCAGTATTTATCAAATAGGCCTCTTGATTTTTTCTAAGCATCATGACTTTTACTGCTTCTATTATCCCTATCTGTGAACCATTTTTAGCCTCTTCTAATAGCATGTCACAAGCCTCTTTGTGATAGTCTCTATCCATAAAAAGCGTTGGAATAAAATTATCGATATAAACCTCTTTACCATTCTGCTCAATAAACTTAATAACCTGTTTTCTCTTTTCAAGTCGCTCCATATTATCAGCCAAAGCAGTTGAATGCAATAGGCCAATAGCATATAAATGTTGAGGGTATTTATTGGCAAAAGCAAGTGTCACATAACCTCCCATAGAATGTCCAAGCATCACACATTTGTTAATATTTAAATGATCTAATAACTCTTTCAAGCAGTCAACAAACATTTCCATGCTTGAATTCTCTATACATTCGCTAGCACCAAATCCTGGTAAGTCAGGACAAATAACTTTATATTGTTTGCTTAATGAAGACCCAATTGAATTGAAACAAGAATGATTTTCGCAAAAGCCATGAATAAGAACAATGCTATGCATTGAACTACCTGAAATGTGATGATGTAGCATGACACAAAAATAAAAATGCCACCCAATATTGGGTGGCATTTCTTTATTATTATTTAATTTGTTCTAGAAGAATTTGAATCTAAAATCTTTTACACCCTTAATGTCTTTTAATGCTTCAAGATAACCGTATTCCATTCTCTGTCTTACACCATTATCCATTTCACTTTTGTATTGCGCATAATCTTTGATTACAGGAGCATCGTTAAACTTATTAATCATAAATACATAAACTGCGGCATCTCCTTTAACAGGACCGGATAATTTACCCGCAGTTGAACCAAAAACAGTTCCACCAAATACATTATCAGCGCCAACATTAGCAAAGAAAGGGTTTTCCAAATTCAATGAACTTGTGGGTACAATTGGCGTATTTAATTTTTTACTCACAGCATCCAAGGTTGTGGCACCTTCTAATGCTGTTTTCGCTTTTTCAATTAATTGCTCAGCTTTTTTATCTTTTCTATAATCCGCTTCCACTCTTGTTTTAGCTGATTCAAAACTTGCTTTGTCTTTTTCTTTGATATCTTTCACCACAGCAATAATGTATTTATCACCAACTGTAAATACTTCGCTTACATCCCCAATATTTGCTGTATTAGCCCATTGAACAACTGAACGCGCGTCATTATAACCAGGAAGGTAGGTATCAGTTTCTCTTACATATTCAGCAATACGCTTTTCTAATTTTCTTTCAGCCACATTTTTATCAAACTCATCAGCACTAGTTGAAGCAGAAGCAAATTGACTTGCATCATTGAATGCACGATTTAATGTTTGCTCACTTGGCTCAATAGCTCTTTCAAGTATACCAGCACAAACTAATCTCTTAGATTTGTTATCGGTAATCTTGACAATATGCCATCCAAACTGCGTTTTAACCAATTTCAAATCGCCTTTAGTGCCTTCTTTAACAGCTTTGTTAAATTCAGGGACCATCTGTCCTTCAGCAAACCAACCTAAATCACCACCTTTGTCTTTCGTTCCATCTGTACCAAAAGTTGAAGCTGTAACTGCAAAATCTGCACCATTTTTCAAATTACGCAACACTTCCTCAGCTTTTACTTTACTTTTCAATGTATCTTCAGCAGTTGGGCCATCAACTTTGAAAAGAATGTGGCTTGCATGCATATAATAAATAGTATCTTCTTTCACTCCTGAAATTTTATATATTTTATATTTACCATCTTTAAAAATTGGACCAATTACCGAACCAATAGAATCAGAGAATAATTTTCCAACGATCTCTTCAGGGAAGGAACCACGTGGTTTAGCAATTGGATCAAATTTAGCATCACCATTATTATCTGCATAAACAGTGTCATTTTTAGCTAACTTAAATTGTTCAGCTTGGTCTGCAGCCCATTTGCGAGCAACAGCACTATCGTCAGGGGTTGGTGCAAAATCCCAAACCACGAATTCTACCTTACGGCTATTTTCTCTTTCTTTGTATTTGTTTTGGTTTGCTCGGAAGTACGACTTCAAATCGCTCTCTTCAGCATTAATGGTACTGTCAGCAATTTGATTGTATGGCAATGCTAATAAGTTTAATTCCGCTGTACGGGTACGATTTGTATATAGATTTTTTGCCTCAAGAGATGTAACATAAGTTCCTTTTTTAATTAAGTTGGTGTATTTACGCGTGAAGGCATCTTGAACCAAATAATCTTCATATTGCTTCCATTGTTTTTTACCTTTCTCATCGCCATTATCAGTTAATTGTTTCAAATAACGTTTTACATTATTTTTATCAAAAGCACCTGTTTTTGGATCTGTAAAACTTTGGATGATATTGGCATTGATATTATCGCCATAAATCATATCTTCTAATTCTTCATTGCTAACAGCAATACCTAATTCTTTATATTCTTTAGCCATCAAGTTATCCTGCAATAACTGATTCCAAACTTGGTCTCTTAATTGATTTCTGGTATTATCATCAATTGGTTGATTCGGATTACGGTCCTTCATGATTTGCTCTTGCTCATCATATTTTTGTTGAAAAAGCTTAATGCCCACCTTTTCGCCTGCTATTTCGCCCACGGTACTTGAGTTTCCTTTGCCACCAAAAATAGCTGTGTTGCTATTTAGCGCATCTGAAATTACAAAAAGAGCCAGTGCTAATCCTACAAAGCCAACAGCTAATCCTGATCTGTTTCTAATTTTGGTTAATATTGCCATACTTTATTTTTTTGAAGTTGGCAAAAATATAGGGTAATGCCATTAAAATCAAATAGAATATCATTATTTAAATAATTAAAAACCATACAATTAGTAAATATGCAACACAAAGGCTACGGTAAACTCTACTTAATACCCAATTTTTTGAGTGCTGAAAACCCAAATAATTTTTTGGCCGATTATGTTCGAGATGCTATAAAACATGTCAAAAAATTTATTGTAGAAAGCGAAAAAGGTGGCAGAGCCTTGATAAAAAAACTTGGAACAGATGTTCCATTGCCTGAGGCTGAACTATTTTTATTGAACGAGCATAGCAATAAAAACGAAACTTATAAGCTATTAGAAATACTCCAGAATGGTTGTGATGCTGCCATTATCAGTGATGCTGGTTTGCCTTGCGTGGCCGATCCCGGTAGTGATTTAGTAGCTTTGGCCCAACAGAAAAACATTGAAGTGATTCCATTGCCCGGTGCATCAAGCATTTTCATGGCATTGATGGCGAGTGGTTTTAGTGGACAGAGCTTTGTTTTTTATGGCTATTTGCCCATTGACAAGCCGCTAAGAGCCAAGAAGATAAAGGAAATGGAGAAGGATGCAATCACAAAAAACCAAAGTCAAATTTTCATGGAGGCTCCATACAGAAACAATCAATTACTTGAGGATATTTTGAAAAATGTTGCTGCCACTACTAAAATCTGTATTGCGTGCCATATCAGTAGCCCTGAATCATGTATAAAGACTAAAAGCGCCAAGGAATGGATGTTACAAAAACCAGAACTGCATAAAAAGCCAGTAATATTTGTGATGGGGGCATAAAAAAGCCCCAGACCAATGGTTCAGGGGCTTTTCACTGGATATTCATTCCTAATTATTTTCCTTTGAAATCAGCTTTGCGTTTTTCTAAAAAGGCCTTTGTACCTTCTATAAAATCTTCGCTTCCAAAGAAATTACCAAACTCATTAATCTCAAGGTTGTTGCCATCAGCTCTTTTTTCGTAATAAGCGTTTGCACAGCGGATAATACTTGAAATGGCCAATGGTGCTTTGTTTTTAATCTTAGCAAAAATCTCTTCGCATTTAGCAAGTAATTCCTCTTGCGGAACCACGTGATTTACCAATCCAAGGTTCAAAGCAGTTTGGGCATCAATTAAATCAGCCGTCATTAATAATTCCAAAGCTCTACCTTTTCCTATTAATTGGGCAAGTCTTTGTGTACCTGCATAACCTGGTATGATTCCTAGGTTTACCTCTGGTTGTCCGAATTTTGCATTTTCAGAGCAAACACGCATGTGACAGCTCATTGCCAATTCATTCCCACCACCCAAAGCAAAACCGTTGATCGCTGCTATAACTGGCTTCGGGCAATTGTCTATTGCTCGTAAAGTAGCATGTCCTTCAGCACTTAATTTTGTTCCTTCTTCAACAGTAAAGTTGGCAAACTCAGCGATATCAGCACCTGCAGCAAATGCTTTTTTGCCTGCACCCGTAATAATGATACCACGAACAGAAGCGTCATCATAAGTATTTAATATAGCATTTTTTATGTCTGCTAAAGTTTGAATATTAAGTGCATTTAGTTTATCTTCACGATTAATTGTAATGTGAAGCACTTGTGCTTTTAATTCGGTTAAAATAGTTTGATACATGGTTTGTATGATCTTTTTTGTATTAAATAATTGATAATAGTCTACAAATTATCATTGCAACTATATTGTTTTAATATCACTTTACGAAACCAAATTTTTCCTTTTTTTAAACAGTTTATACAAATCAATTTTCATTTATAATATTACAATTCGAGAGGCATTTCATCGGTCATAAAATAAAAAACTTGCCTTTTGGGTGGCAAGTTTTTTATAAACTTTTAGTTTACATAATTAATTAGCATCACGCCTCCCATTATCCCTCAGCTTTTTTAACAATTCTCTTTTAAAATCATTTTCGGCTTTGTAGAGCATCACTACCTTTTTGATAGGTAAAACTTTTTTGAATTCTGAAGCATATTTCTTAATCATTTCAGCTTCGCTAATTTTATAATTTAGCATTTCATTTAGCGTTTTTTCTGCGTCAGTTTCCGACATGGAAGCCAATTCACTTAACTCATCAGCCAATTTATCTTTTGTGCTCGAGCGCAATTTCTGTAAATCATCATTGAACTTATTATAAACGGGCCAGAATTTTTGGGCTTCTTCCGATGTTAAACCTAATTTTTGAGTTATATAGGCAATTTTTAATGGTTCAATTCGATCCTTTATTTTACCCTTTTGAGCTATTAGGCTAAATTGTGCAAATAAAAGCAATCCTAAAATACCAAATTTTATTGTCTTTTCCATTTTTCTATCTTTTATAAATTATCCATTAATAGATCTTCATCTGCATTATCGTATAGATATTTCTCTATGTCGTTTTCATTTTTATTGGTCTTATTTCGATTTAATAATTCACAAATTAAATCCTCACTTACATCATTTTTTACCAAATGATTAAAAATTTCTTCGTTACTAATATTGGCGGTAAAATCAGGTGACTTGCTCGAATTTTCGAACAAAAATAAAAACCCAACTATAGTGATCATCGCTGCAATTGATGATACTCTCAATATAATTTGATTGTATGATAAACTAATTTTATGTGCGCGAGACGTAGTTGATTTTGATAAAATCTTATTTTTTTGCGTTTCAAAAAACAATTCAGGAACAACAAATCCACCTTGATGGTCATAAATAGTCAATTTATCACCTGATGTTTTTGCAATAATTGAACTTTTCATTGCATCGAAATAATTATCAGGGGTAGTAAAACCACCCTGCTCATTCATTTTTCTTAGCAAATTTTCCTGTCTATTTTCTTCTAATGCTGGCATCCTGCTTATATGACTTTAATTCTTAATAATGGTTTAATCGTGCTTTAAAAATTCTTCAATTTTTTTCACCGCATGGTGATAGGATGCTTTCAATGCCCCAACAGACGTACCCAATACCTGCTCCATATCTTCATACTTCATATTTTCATAATATTTCATATTAAACACCAGTCTTTGCTTTGTAGGCAAGATTAATATAGCTTGTTGAAGTTTCAACTCGATTGCATTTCCATTAAAATAGCTTCCAGCTACTAAACTTTCACTAAGAATATGCTCATAATCACCAAATGAGGATGTGGTTGCAGATTTTTTCTTATTCAAATATCCCAAGGCTTCATTGGTGGCAATCCTAAATATCCAAGTATATAATTTAGAATCTTCTCTAAAATTTTCAAGGTTTTCCCAAATCTTAATAAAGGTGTTTTGGGTAACATCATCAGCATCATCATGACTAATAACTATTCTTCGGACATGCCAATATACACGCTTTTGAAAGGCATCTAGAATTTGCACAAAAGCATTATGTTTCGTAGATTCGTTACGAAAAAGTAAAATAACCTCTTGCTCATTCAATATTCCTGCCATTAGTAAATTTTGCAGCTAAGATAATCGAATGATCAAAAGGTTTAAAATAGGTATAAACTTTTTATTAGTGTCTTATCAGTTCAAATATCTTCTCATCAAACTTAGCCCTGATTTTAGCATGAAGACTTGCTAAGTCAGGCATGAGCACTATTTCTTCAGCTCCTTTTTGTATAAGAAAGAAATCATTCATTTTTTTCTTATCAGCTGCCACCACAAAAATAGGTATATATTCATTATGTTTTTTTACCATAGTTAATACATCATAAGCTTCAAAACCCTTGCTAGTACGAGTGGTTACAACTGCATCAGGGTTAAACAAATGAAGTTCCTTATAAAGGTTAGCTAGGTCATTAACAGAGTGTGTAACACATCGTTTAATGCTGTTTACCTTAATGGTTTTATCAATTAATTTTAAAGTTACCTGGTTGTTATCAACCAATAATGTTCTCATTTCCCAATTTGCTTCCATTTTTCCTATTTTGATTCTTTACTATTTGGCTTTTACTTTTTTGAGGCTTAAGCTAACTCAATAAACACAGGGGTTTATATGAATTAACATCTTTTATGAAAAATTGAGGCATAATGTATATTTCAAACATTATGCCTAATAAGTGTTGTTAAGAGTCAAAGTTTTTCGCATTTTCGCTCTCATGAAGAAATTACTAATCGTTCTAATCATTGCTTTAATTACTTACTATGTAAAAGCTCAAAATGCCAATGGATACAGCTACGAAAACGATACACTCAGCTTTATTTTTGACGAAGTTACTTATAAAGAAAATGCTGTTAAAAATGTCGTTGTTACCGGCTCCTTCTGCAATTGGAGTCAAGATATGAGTGATAAGAAATGGCAATTAAAGAGAGAAAAAAATGGTACTTGGATAAAAAAAGTATACAATCCAAATTTCGAAATGATAAAAACCAATACTTCATTTAAATTCAGAATTAATGATGGTAAATGGCTAGAACCACCAGCCAATGCAAGTAATGCTGATGGCGGCAATTTAATTTTTATGAAAGGTATTGAGCCTCCTACATTATCAGCAACGCTCGTATCTGATGATCAAATTGAAATTACACTCAAGGGCATTAAGAAAGAGGGAAATTTCACAGCAACTACCAATGATTTTATGTTAAGTGACGCTAAAGGAAATCTTATACCCATTTCAGAACTTAAGTTTGATATTGATGCCACAAGTAAATTAGAAAACCAACCAAATTCAACAGTTATCATTTTGGCAAAACCCAAAAACTTAATTGATAAACGAAGGGTCTATTATATTGAAATGCCAAGCATGAAACAAAAAACATTGGTTACCTACGATGGTTGGTTTAAAAATTTAAAATCAGACAAAGAATTAGGAGCTAACCTATCATCAGATGGAAAACAAACTATTTTCAGAATTTTCGCCCCAAGAGCCAGTGCTATTAAACTATATTTATACAAAGGCAAGGATGATGCATTATCTTATGATACCATCGAATTGAAAATGGATGATATGGGTGTTTGGGAAACCAGTGTTGATGGTGATTTGCATGGCACATGGTACGACTATACTGTGCATGGTTCATCTGACCCAGGAAATTCATTTTATGAAACAAACCCAATTCACATAAGCGATCCATATACACGTGTGAGTGATGATAGTTTTGGTAAATGCATGGTGTCTCATAAAACAACCCCTGCAAGTCCTTTGAAAAATGGTAGACCTAAAATGGAAAATGTGATAGCGTATGAAGTTCATGTGCAAGATTTCACAGACTTATTGCCATTGAGTAATGATTTAAAAGGTAATATTCCAGGTATGTTTCAAAAAGGTTTAAAAAACACTTTGGGTAAAAAAATCGGCTTTGATTATTTATGCGAATTGGGAATAAACACCGTTCATATTATGCCTATTCAAGAAATGCTTCATTGGCCAAAAGACGAATGGAGAAATGCATTTGCTAATGATAATTATATGAAAGAACAAGGAGTGGCTGAGGAAAACTATGATTGGGGTTATAGAACTAGCCACAGCTTTGCAGTCGAAACAAGATATAGACAAAAAGGTACACAACCTGGTGATGAAAGAACGCAGTTTAGAGACTTGGTGCAAGCTTATCATGATAAAGGAATTGCAGTGATTGTTGATTTTGTATTCAACCATACAGCTGAAAATATGGATGGTAGAAATTACTTGTTTCACTTCAATGCCATCGATAAACAATACTATTATAGAACCAAAAATCTTGAACATATAGGAGCGTATGGCAATGAAACAAAAAGCGAAAACCGTTATATGACCCAAAAATGGATTATTGACCAATGCAAAAATTTCATAAATGAATTTGGTATAGATGGATTTAGGATTGATTTAGCAGGTCAAACCGACAAACAAACCTTGCTTAAGTTGAAACAAGAATTACCTAAAGATATTATTATTTATGGTGAACCTTGGATAGACAGTAACGATCCTGAATACAATAAAAATCCTAAATGGCACTGGTATAAACAAGATGCCCCAATCTGCTATTTTAATGATGACACTCGCAACACATACAAAGGACCTGTATTTGAATTAACAGATAAGAAAAAACACAGGGGTTGGGCTGGCGGAGATTGGACCTTGAGAAACGATGTAATTAAAGCGCTATCTTGCACTTTTCCTACTCAAAAAAATATCAATAGTGGTATCAATTACCTTGACATACACGATAATTTCGCATTGGCTGATCAATTCGGTAAATTTAATTTTGATGGCCGATTTGGAGTTGATGAAAATAGATACAAATTAGCTGCCACTTTATTGTTTACTACCCCTGGTCCAATTGTTCTTCATGGAGGAAGCGAAATTATGCGAAGCAAGGGCTTAGCCCCTTTGCGTGAAATAGAAAAGGAAATACCTAGCGGTAAATTATATTTTCATGGTAAGCGAGATACATACAATGTTAGAAATGCAAACCAATTTATTTGGGAGAATATAGGTAAATCAACTACAATCAAAAACAAAAACCGTTTGGTTCCCTATACTAATAGCGATTTCAATGGTATGTTAAATTATTGGAAAGGTCTGATGGACCTTAGAAAGCAAATATTATTTGAAATTCCTTGTTACAAATTTGATTCTAAAATAATACCTAAAGACAATATTGAATTTATCCTACCAATAAAACAAAGTTTATTAGCCTACGTCATAAATAATCAAATCCTGGTAATGATTAATTCGGGGGATAAATCAGCAAAAATTGATTCTAAATTATTACCTAAAGGGGAATGGGAATTATTAGGTGATATCAATGAAATTAACCTTAAAGGAATTAATAAAAAAATAGATTTAAAACTAGCGATACCAGCACAAAGTTTATATATATTTAAGAGAAAGTAATGTACCTTTTCAAACAAAATTTATTCAAATTAATGATTGATAAAAACAAACAGAAGTAAGGCACAAATAAGCATACTTTACAATGATTTACGCCAATAAAACGTTCATAATATACATTTCATCTATTCTTTAACTGATATATAAAATCATTTAAACTATTCATGTTATAGATGCGAGTATCAATAGGACTTTCAAATGGACAAAAGTATTTTTGATTCACTTCATTGCTTAGAACTTGAGATTACATATCTGTACATCAAGTAGAAGATAGATTTGAGACAGCTAATAATAATTAGAATTAATTTTACGATTATTAAAATTTAAAGTCAAAAAAGACGTGATTATTGAAAAAATACGTCACCTTACAGATTGTATTTTTGTTGCAGAAAAATTAAAAGAGGTGATAAACGATAAAAATAAATGTTTAAAGACAGTAATTCTAATCTAAGCTCCTATAGAAGCTTTTAAATCATGGACTTGCGAATCCCATAAAGAACTTATGTTTTTTTCGTCTTCAGGCATTACAAAATCTGTGATGACCAATGCTACATCATCAGTTAATTCATCTACTATGATTTCAAACTCAAAGAATTCATCAGGTTTACTATCGAGCCAACGAAAGCGAATCATTTTATTGTTTACTTTTTTTATCAACTCTGCAATATTTTCTTCTGAATCCCATTTAAACTTGAATTGATTATTATATACATCAACGTCATTACAAAACCAATTGCTCAAGCCCGATGGGCTGCTTATATAATTAAACAATAATGCAGGAGATGTACGAACTCCATACTCTAATCTAATCTTTATTTTCTTCGTGCTTGTCATACAATATTTGTTTTAACTATTATTGGCAAATATGTATAATTACTATTAACAAGCAAGCTATTTTTTAAAAAGTGTAAAAAAAATGGCGCATGTTTTCAATCATGCACCATTAATCACTAATTATTTTTTTTTATTTTTTGTCAAAAGAGCGATGCTCTTTTTTAAACAACTCCTCTTGTGGCAAAGATTTAAAATAATCATAAGTGATTTTTAATCCCTCTGCTCTTGACACTTTAGGTTCCCAACCCAAAATCTCTTTTGCTTTGGTAATATCTGGTCTGCGTTGTTTAGGGTCATCTACAGGCAATGGCAATGAAATTAATTTTTGGTTTGCACCCGTTAATTTCAAAATCTCTTCACCAAATTCTTTAATTGTGATTTCATTAGGATTGCCAATATTCACAGGAAAAGCGTAATCACTCATTAACAAACGATAGATACCATCTACCAAATCACTTACATAACAGAATGAACGTGTTTGGGATCCATCACCAAACATGGTTAAATCCTCACCTCGCAATGCTTGTCCAATAAAAGCTGGTAAAACTCTACCATCATTCAGGCGCATTCTTGGTCCATATGTATTAAAAATCCTGATAATACGGGTCTCAAGACCATGGAAAGTATGGTAAGCCATAGTGATTGACTCCTGGAAGCGTTTTGCTTCATCATAAACACCTCGAGGACCAACCGTATTCACATTCCCCCAATACTCCTCAGTTTGCGGGTGAACGGTTGGGTCTCCATAAATTTCAGAGGTAGAAGCCACTAAAATTCTAGCTTTTTTCTCAAGAGCAAGTCCTAAACAATTATGAGTTCCTAATGAGCCCACTTTTAATGTTTGTATAGGTATTTTCAAATAATCAATTGGACTAGCTGGTGAGGCAAAATGCAGGATATAATCTAATTTACCAGGGACATGTATAAACTTACTTACATCGTGATGATAGAATTCAAACTCCTTCAATTTAAAAAGGTGCTCTATATTCTTCAAATCGCCAGTGATAAGGTTATCCATACCTATTACTTCATACCCTTCTGCAATGAACCTATCGCAAAGATGTGAACCTAAAAAGCCTGCTGCTCCCGTTATTAAAATACGTTTCTTAATCATATGTGTTGTTAACTAAAACTTGATTAATTTGTTTTGATACCGATACAGTAATAGTCGAAGCCTAATTCTTTCATTTCAGCTACATCATATATGTTTCTACCATCAAAAATCACATTTCCTTTTAAGAGTTTATGCATTACTTTAAAGTTAGGAGATCGAAACTCAGGCCACTCAGTTATAATCAACAAGGCATCTGCATCTATTAAACACTCTTCTCCATCTTTGCAATATTCAATTTGCTCGCCCAACATGTGTTTAGCTTCTTTCATAGCTACCGGGTCGTATGCTTTTACATTGGCACCAGCTGCTAACAATTTCTCGATAATAACTAGTGAAGGTGCTTCACGCATATCATCTGTTTTTGGTTTAAATGAAAGCCCCCATAATGCGAAAGTTTTACCTTTTAAGTTACCATCAAAATGCTTGATAATTTTGTTGTACAAAACAGATTTTTGAGCTTCGTTAACCGACTCAACCGACTCCAAAATCTGCATTCTATAACCGTTTTCAGAAGCTGTTTTTATTAAAGCTTTAACATCTTTAGGGAAGCAACTTCCACCGTATCCGATACCAGGATAAATAAATTTATTACCAATTCGGGCATCACTACCAATTCCTTTACGCACCATATTCACATCTGCTCCCATGATTTCGCAAAGGTTAGCAATATCATTCATAAAGCTGATTTTTGTTGCTAGCATGCTATTGGCAGCATATTTGGTCATTTCAGCACTAGGAACATCCATGAAAATTATTGGATGGCCATTCAATAAAAATGGTTTATATAACTTGCGCATGATTTCTTCAGCATGCTTGCTCTCAACACCAATTACAATTCTATCTGGTTTCAAGAAATCATCAATAGCTGCACCTTCTTTTAAAAACTCAGGATTTGAAGCCACATCAAACTCAATATTTGCGTTGCGTTTTCCCAACTCGTCATTAATGGCATTTTTAACTTTTTGAGCGGTCCCTACAGGCACAGTGCTCTTAGTTACTACTACAATATAATCATTAATATTTGCACCAATTTCTCTTGCAACACCAATTACATATTTCAAATCAGCACTTCCATCTTCACCCGGAGGGGTACCAACAGCTATAAAAGCCACATCACACTGTGATATACTATCTTTTAAACTTGTACTAAACTTTAATCTGCCCTTTTCAACATTACGACTAACCATTTCTTCTAGACCTGGCTCGTAGATTGGAAGAATTCCCTTGTTTAAGTTTTCGATTTTTTGGGTATTTACATCAATACAGACAACATCAATGCCAACTTCTGCAAAACACGTTCCGGTAACTAAGCCAACGTAGCCCGTACCTACTACAGCAATTTTCATAATAGTTAAAATTTTAGATGCGAATATAGATGTTAAACAATGTGATGCTGTAATTAATGCCAATTATCAGTGTTAATATTCTATTTAATAATACAATCCAACAATTAAAATAACACATATCAAAAAAAGACCAGACCAAGAACTATTTTATTAAGAAATACTTAGATTAGTCACAGATAAATATATTTTCAATAAAATAACTTTATTATTGCATAAATGAATTTCAAATCCCTGTATTTATTGACCTTTTTTTTTATTTTTAGCTTTCATGCAAGCTCTCAAAAAACTAAAAAACTTAGGAAATATACTTTAAGCAATAAAATTGCTGACATTAACATTGGCTATAATTATCAATTTCCATCAGCAGATCTTCTTAATCGCTTTGGTAATTTTAATTCCATTTATATTGGGGCATCTCTTAAGTCGCGTAGTCAATGGTTTATCTCTGTTGAGGCTAATTATATGTTTGGAAGTGA
Organism: Chitinophaga pinensis; assembly: GCA_945870425.1. GTDB lineage: Bacteria > Bacteroidota > Bacteroidia > UKL13-3 > UKL13-3 > RGVD01. Next base: position 87,632 of record CAMBSD010000002.1, read on the forward strand.
AATAAAAGAGATTAACATTTTAAACAACGTTAGCAATAGCAGCGGTATAATCAACGATATGAGTGGAAACCCAGGGAAATATTCCATTGGAATGCGCGGCTATGGTTTTTATGGCAAGTTTGGAAGGTTATTCCCCATTTCGAGATACAATAAAAACAGTGGCATACTTGCTATGGCAGGAGCTGGATATATGTTTCATTGGATAAATTTCAATATTCCTCAAGACAATATAGCTCAAATTGGACCCGATTATCAAAAAGGATACGATAGGTTAAGCGCTGGATTGGCATATAATCTTTTTACCGGATATATGTTTCATTCACAAAACAGACTTTTGAATTTTTATGCAGGTGTTGACCTAACCAACGCATACACACAAAGTGTTAGAGGCTACAATTTTGATGAAATGAAAAAGGATGATGCAAATAGATTCGATCAAATCATTTCGATGCGTTTTGGCTGGTTAATACCGATTTACCTAAATACAAAAGACGAAAATGAGTTCGAATTTAAATAACTTTTTTTTTTACTTTGGCCTTCTTGTTTATTCTATTAGCCTTCATGCTTATAGATTAAGCTTATTCCTTGCCTCACCATTTTACTACCGAGCAAAGAAAATGTTAGAGGGAAGAAAAAACATTTGGCAGAATATAGAGCAAAAATTAGATAAGGATATTGAAAATAACATCTGGTTCCATGTAGCTTCATTAGGTGAATATGAGCAGGCAAGACCTGTAATGGAAGCCCTCAAAATAAAACATCCTAACTACAAAATAGTCTGTACTTTTTTTTCACCCTCAGGTTATGATGTTTTAAAAACCGATAAAGCATCCGATTATATTTTTTATTTACCCTTAGACAGCAAATCAAATGCTAAAAAATTGATTCACCTTATAAAACCTAAAATGGCGTTTTGGGTAAAATATGATTTGTGGTATTTCTACATTAATGAATTACATGACAAGAAAATACCATTGTATCTCTTGTCTGCTTCTTTCCGAAATAATCAATTATATTTCAAACCTTATGGTTTTTTTTTAAAATCAATCCTTCAAAAATTCAACCGTATATTCACACAAAATAGCGAAACAAAAGAACTACTAAATAGTATTAATATTGATAGTATTGCAAGCAAAGATACAAGGTTCGACAGGGTATATAGAAATGTGCATCAACTCCATGAATTACCTGCCATTGCTGCATTTAAAGGCAATAGCTTATTGTTGGTGGCTGGTAGTTCTTACAGCATTGAAGAGCAGATTTTAGCTAATTTTATCGCAGTCAATGCCACTGATTGTAAATTCATAATTGCCCCGCATTTTGTGGATGAAAAGCGAATTAATGAAATAGAAAATACCTTTCGAAACAATTGTGTAAGATGGAGAGAGTATGAAGTAAGTGGGGATGTAAATGGTAAAAAAATATTAATTATTGATTGCATTGGTATCTTGTCAAAAATATACCGTTATGCCGATATAGCCTTTATTGGTGGAGGATTTAAACATGGTGGTTTACATAATATTTTAGAGGCGGCTAGCTTTGGGGTGCCAACCCTATTCGGACCAGAAATAAAAAAGTTTCCAGAAGCTTCAGATTTAATAAAAGTAGGTGGTTCGAGTCTTGTTAAAGACAGCACTGATTTTTCAATTCAACTTAAAAATTGGATACAAAACGATGAAGAAAGAACTCGAGTGGGCCAAAGCGCAGCCAAATTTATCAAAAACAATGTGGGGGCTACTGAGCTAATAATGCAATGTATTTTCGAGAAACAATAAAACCCACTTTGCCGAAAAACAAAATACTCTTACTTACGTTTTTTTCGTTACGTTTGTCTTAAATATAATTTTCTATCATGATAAAAAGAATTCTTTCTGTTTTGGCAGGTCTAGTGGCAGGTTTCATTACTATAAGTATTGGGGATGGCATTACCCAACATTTATACCCAGCCAATGGCTTAAATTACCAAGACAAAGAAGCCTTAAAAAACTTCATCACCCAGCTTCCAAATAGTTGCTTTGCAATTATGCTTAGCTATTGGTGCCTATCTTCATTTATTGGTGGAATGGTAGCAGGTAAAGTAAACCCAAAGTCTTGGCTGCATTCTTCCCTATTAACAGGACTTTTATTATTAGCCGCATCAATCGGTAACATGGTAATGATTCCATACCACCCCAATTGGATGATGGTTTCATGTATTATTTTTTATATTCCCTTGGCTTATCTTGGCGGCAAACTAGCAAACCAATGAAACGACACATTGTAAAATATAGCTTAATAGCAGCAGGCTGCAATGCTTTATGGATGCTATTGTATGTAGCTACATTCGGAATTTTCACATTACATTGGGGTGAAGCTTTTCGGGTTGCCATTCTTATCTCCACATTCTCATTTTTCACTTATTTATGTATTAAGTCTTATAGACAAACCAACCCAAATTCTAAAATAAGCATGAAAGAGGCCATGAAATTGGGAATCCTTATCACGATTTTTGCCACCACATTGTATGCTGTGCTTTGGGCCATAATAAATTATTTTTTTATCCCTGACTTCGCAGATCGATTTGCCGACCATACAATTGAATATAACAGATATTTAGGGAAAAGCCCTGAAACTATGAGAAAAAAGATTATTGAAATGAATGAATACAGAGTAAATTATAAAAAACCAATAGTAAATATAATGTATAGCTTTTCTGAAATATTACCTATTGGCATAATCCTTTCAGTGATTTGCGCATTTGCTTTAAAGAACAAAAAGAGCTAAAATTTATCAATTATGTTTAGGTTCATCATGCTAAAAATTATTCCTAATTTGTTTCTCTTTTTTCATTTTTTTGAGGAATGAAAAAACTTGTTTTCATACTATTTTCCTTGGCTTTAGGCACTATTATATTAAGCAATATTCAATGCGGAAACAATACATCTAAACCAGAGTCTGTTGCCTACCTGAACCATAACGACACTGTAAAATACATAGGCAAAGAGCAATGCCGCGCCTGCCATGCCAGCATATACAATTCCTTTATAGAAACGGGCATGGGTAAGAGTTTTAATGTGGCATCAAAGACCAAATCAACTGCAGATTTTTCTAAAAAACATGTGGTGTATGATAAGTTTAAGGATTTTTACTACATACCATATTGGAAGCAAGATAGCTTTTACATCATGGAATTTAGATTGCAAGGCAAAGATACCATCCACAAACGCATTGAAAGGGTGGATTATATTATTGGATCAGGGCAGCACACTAATTCACATTTTACTAATATCAATGGTTATGTGTATCAATTACCTTTGACATGGTATGCCCAAAAAGGCAAGTGGGACTTGCCGCCTGGTTATGAAAATGGTCGCAATGTGCGCTTTACTCGTGCCATAGAGTTTGAGTGCATGAGTTGCCACAATGCCATGCCAACTGTAGCGGATAACTCAATAAATAAATTTACCAGTATCCCGGATGGCATTGATTGCGAGAGGTGTCACGGCCCAGGTGAATTACACTTGAGAGAGAAGTTGGCTGGTCATATAGTGGATACAGCACATTCTATTGACTATACGATTGTGAACCCTAAAAAATTGCCTTGGGAAAGGCAAATAGACCTTTGTCAGAGGTGTCATCTGCAAGGAAATGCCATTCTCAAAAAAGGAAAAAGCTTTAGGGATTTTAGGCCTGGCATGGTACTCAGCGATTTTTATGATGTGTTTATGCCTCGCTACAAGGGTAATGACGAGGCTTTTATCATGGCTTCGCATGCGCAGCGTTTGCAGCTAAGCAAGTGTTTCATAGAAAGTTCTAAAAACAGCAATGGGGTAGGTAAAGCGGATGGCTTAACGTGTATCAATTGCCATAACCCACATGTGAGCGTGAAGGTAACGGGCAAAGAAACCTTTAACAATGCCTGCTTAAAATGCCACCAATTGGCAGATGCTTGTAAGGAAAAGAATAGTGTAAAAATAACTAATAACAACAATTGTGTGGCTTGCCATATGCCTAAATCAGGTACTATAGACATTCCACATGTAACAGTTCACGACCATTGGATACGCAAACCTGCCAAGCAAAAAGATATTGAAAGTATGAAGTCTTTTGCAGGAATTTATTGCATAAACAACCCCGAAAGCAGCGCACTCATCAAAGCCAATGCGCTTATGAATTATGTAGAAAAATTTGAAGGTGAAAAGTCTTCATTAGACTCTGCAAATAGCTTGCTCAATGCCATATCGAAGGATGAAAATGTAAATGATGTTTTAGATGCACGTATCCACTTGTTGTATTTACAAAACCAAGATGAAGACATCATTGCCCAATCGAGATTTGCTAAAATAGCGGACATTAAAAACCCTTGGATGACATACAGAGTTGGTCAGGCTTTTCAGAATGTTGGTGATGCAGGGACTGCTGAAAATTGGTATGGCAAAGCAGTTGAATTGGCACCTGAGAATTTAGAGTTTATAAATAAATGGGCTGGGGCAAAAATTCAGTTAGAGAAAAACGAGGAGGCTATTGCTGTTTTGAATAGACTGTTGTCCAAAAACCCTAAATTGGTGGATGCTTTTGTGAACAAAGGTTTTGCTTTACTTAAACTTAACCGACAAGGAGAGGCAATGGCTTGTTACAATCAAGCTTTACAATTGGATTGTGATAACCATCAAGCCTTGCTAAATAGATCAGGATTGTTGCATTTGATGGGTAAAGATGAGGAGGCTAAAAAGGATTTGAAGCATCTATTGAAACTGAATCCACAAAATAAATATGTAAAGGATTTGCTGAGTTCATTGTGATATAGCAATGCAGATTGGTAAAAAGAATTTTTTTATATTCGAAATGAACATTGAGCGCCTTCGATATGGCTTTTCGGCTTTGCTCAGCGAATTGAGGACACCTTGATTTCGATTAATCTGAAAAAGCATAAAATAGGTTATATTAGCTTTCATTTTGACTGATACACCCGCGCATTGCTAATTAACAGTTTCTGATGAAAAAATAACTTTTATCGAGATAGTACTAACCCAAACTTTATTAATAATTGGCCATAAAAAAGGCCACCCATATTTCAAGGCAGCCTCTCTCATAATTTGTCTTATAATAATTTATTCAACCATCAACTTTCTTAGCATGGTTTCATTCTCAGTTTTAATGTTAATCAAATAAGAACCTTTGCTTAAACCGTCAATAGCAATTTCGAAGACACTGCTATTGAAGCTTCCATTTAAAATTGTTTTACCAAGCATATCTGAAATTACATACTCACCTTTATCGCCATTAAGTAACTCAACATGCAAAGTATTGTGCGCAGGTATTGGATAAATTTTCACATCCGATTTCAACATTTCATTGATGCCCACTTTTGAAATGGTTAATGCTTTCCAAGCCGTATCGTAGCATCCATTAATATCTTTTACAATAAGTGATGGATAGAAAGTACCATTACTTGTATATTGATGATTGGTAGATTTAACCAAAGAGTCTTTACCACCATCTCCAAAATACCAAAATCTATTATCACTCGCATCTTGAGTGGTTTGAATAAACTGAACATTTCCGGCAGGACTTCCCATAGTTATACTAAAATCTGTTCCTAATCTGGCAATCTTTTGCACAAATACAACGTCTGACTTGCTGCAACCAGAGAAATTGTTTTTCAAACGCACTAAAATCAAATTATCAATAGCTTTGAAAATATTCGTATTAGTAGAGAACGTAGTATCATTGATTGTACTTTTCAATGGTGTTGCCATAAAAGTTAACAAATCAAGATTAGAGAAAATAATACTATCAGTTCCTACTAATTTTCTTACTTTAATATTTACTATTGAATCGTAATGACAATACACCCCGCTTGGGTTTGATGTAGTAATCTGCATCGGTCCTGTTGGACTATCATAATTGGTAATTTGTATTGTTGTATCGAAGCTACATGACAAGCTGCTAGAATCAAGCACCTTTATATTTACATCGTATTTTCCTGCTTGAGGCCCAAATTTAATGTTGTATTTGCCTGGCTTGGCAGGTGGAAGGTTATTTACAAAAATAGTATATACCCTTCCATCATTTGGAACAGATAAATTAATAGCTGCTTTGCCACTATCGCTTACACATGCTTTGGTATCCGCAGTAATGGTTACAGGTAATCTTTGGCAATTAGCAGCCTGGCAGGTTGAATTAGACACTATACCGGGACCGCAGATATTATTAACAGCTCTTACCCAAATATTGGCAAGCCCATTTATCGGTAAACCTGCAATAATATGAGATAACCCACCTCCACCTGATGGAGCACTCCAATTAAAACCCGAATCAATACTAACTTCATAACTAGTTGCGCCAATCATCGCTCCCCAACTAAATTCAACAGAGGTTAATGTTTTGTTTCCACAACCGATATTTGGGGGAGGTAAAGGGGCATTAATATTCGCAATTATGTTATTTGAAACATTTGAACAATAGATAGAATCTTGTGCGACAACCGAAATGTTATACAAACCTGGCTGAGATTTAAAGTAATAATTACTGTCCGTATTGTTTCTTAACAAGGATGGTCCATTGTAAAAAGCATAGCTGCTGGCTTTTCCTTTAGCTGAAAACAAGATTGAATCATCCAAACATATGGTGTCTTTACTTGATATTAAATTGATGCTTGGTTTAGCCCTTTGGGTTATCACTGTTGCCAAACTAGTTGTTTTGCAACCTAAATTTGAAGTAACTCTTACAGTATAGGAACCTGCTTTTGCTACATTAATAGTTCTAGAGGTTTGATTAGCATCACTCCATAGGTATGTAAATCCATTCCCCGCATTAGCAGTTAGGCTAATACTGTCGTTTCCACAAACCAAAGTATTAGGTGCTGTAATGGTAGCAGTTGGTTTTGTATTAACCAATACTTGAATTGAATTAGGACTGCTACTCCCATTGCTATTAGAAGTAGTTAATGTGATGGTTTTTAAACCTGAAGTGGCATATACCACTTTTGCAACTTGGGTATTAGCTGTAACTGGGGTTCCACCAGTCATGGTCCAACTAAATCCAGTTGGGCTATTATTTCCTCCACCTGTTAAGGTTAGCGTATCGCCTAAACAAATAGCTGTTGCTGATGGCGTAATTGTAGCTGTTGGCAAATTAGAAGCTTGCTCAGAAAGTGTGAATGATTTAACATAAATATTGTCACCTGAACCAGAACTGTTATTGTTATTACTTCCATTAAAAGCAACATAAAAAGTGACGGTTCCAGTTCCAGAAGATGGAGCAGTCCAGTTAAAAGTCCAACTACTAACAGATGCAGTAGTTTGACGAAGGTACACCTTACCAGAAGTAATAGTTGATGAACCAGTACCTGCAGTCAATGTGCCAATTGAGGCATTACTACTATTTAGAACAACTAACTGAAAACCATTTTTGGCTGTGGCTGCAGTCGAACCATTTAAAGTTAGTGAGTAATTAGTGCCTGGAACATATGCCGTAGGCATACCAGAAATATTGATGGCACTCCATGCAGTTCCACTGCTAATGGCGGTTCCTGTGTGACAGCTTGTACAATTACCCTCACCAGGTGCACCTGTTAAACCTGTAGGAGGATTTGAAGCATTCGTAAAAATGTCGTTTGAAAAAATTAGTCCTAGAATTGTAAAAACAATGGCAATTAATTTAGTTTTAGTTGTTTGTTTAATCATCTTGTTTAATTATTTTGTTTCGAAAATAAAGAAATAAATATAAAAAAAGCGCTGACAAACAATAAGTTTACCAGCGCCTTTTAGTTTTTTACAAAAGTGATATTTAAATATACTTGTGTGTTTTGTTAAGATTAGATTCGCTCTACATTAACAGCATTCATTCCTTTTTTGCCTCTTTCAAGGTTGAATTGTACACGGTCGTTTTCTTGAATTTCGTGAATTAAACCTGTTTGGTGTACAAAAGTTTCTTCGTTCGAATCGTCATGCTTAATAAATCCGAAACCTTTTTCTTTGTTGAAGAACTTTACAGTTCCTGTTTGTGGTGTGCTCATTATATTTTATTAATGTTGTTTAAAGCGTCAAAGGTAGTAATTAAAATTAGAATTTCTACTTTACATGGATATGTTAATATTTATCAGTCATTTATTAAAGTCCAAAGTTTGTCCTTCAATTTATCAATAGACTGATTAGTAGCTGAACTAATAAAAATGTGCGGAACACGAGGTAAAGATTTTTTTATCTCTGCCAATTCCACTTCAGTAAGCAAATCACATTTTGTGATGGCCAATAATCGCTTTTTATCGGCTAGTTCTTTGTTGTAGAGTTTTAGTTCTTTTAATAAAATATTGTATTCAACTTTTATGTTTTCAGAGGTGGCAGGCACCATGAATAGCAAAGTAGCATTACGTTCAATATGTCTTAAAAACCTTGTTCCCAAACCTTTTCCTTCATGCGCTCCCTCAATGATACCTGGAATATCGGCTACCACAAAGGATTTATAGTCACGGTAATCTACTATACCTAAATTAGGCACTATGGTTGTAAATGGATAATCAGCTATTTCGGGCTTTGCAGCCGTTATTACCGATAAAAGTGTTGATTTACCTGCATTGGGCAATCCTACCAATCCCACATCTGCTAATACTTTAAGTTCTAATATCTTCCATTCTTCTTTCCCATCCTCTCCAGGCTGAGCAAAACGCGGTGTTTGGTTAACTGAATTCTTAAAATGAAAATTTCCCAACCCTCCCCTACCACCACGAAGTAAAACATGTTGCTCTCCATCTTTGGTAACTTCAAAAAGAAATTCACCAGTTTCAGCATCGCGGGCTACAGTTCCTAGTGGCACATCTAAAATCTCATCTTTGCCATCAGCTCCTGATCTTCTGCCTGCATCTCCATTTCCGCCTGGTGCTGCCAAAATATGCTTACGGTATTTCAAATGCAGCAATGTCCACATATTGCTATTGCCTCGCAAAATAATGTGACCAGCCCTACCTCCGTCTCCCCCATCTGGACCTCCCATGGCTGTTCGTTTATCACGATGTAAGTGCATGGCTCCCGCCCCACCTTTTCCCGTACGACAGCATATTTTCACATAATCTACAAAATTTGATTCGGCCATTTTAACTTTCTTACTGACTGCAAAAGTAGGCATTTTCAGTAGATTAACGAACCAAACTGAAACCTTACTTTATAGAACAGACCAAAAACTTAAGTCTGCAACGCATTAGAAAATCTCATAAATCCTATATTTGTATGAGTGAATGCACCAAAAAACATACTCGCCATCATTTCATTCCCTTTTTTACCCGCAACCACAGGAGGTGAAATATCGACTTTAAATATACTGAATTATACTGCACAAAAACACAATGTGACCGTTTTTACTGTTGACCCTTATAGCCAAAATTTCAAGCCTCAAAGTTTGCACTTCAAACTAATTTTCGGTATGCGTTTTAAAGCTTGGCGCTACATGAATGTGGGTTTGATTTTTACCATCATCAAACTTATTAAACAAACCAAAGCGGATTATATATTTTTTGATCAACCTTGGCTAGGTTGGCTAATGCCCTTCATTAAAATCTTTACCCGCAAAAAAATCTATTTGCGTAGCAACAACATCGAGTACTTGCGTTTTAAAAGTATGGGAAAATCATGGTGGACCATTCTTTACATGTATGAAAAGTTTGTGTATCGCATGTCTGATTTGGTCATATTTGTAAGTGATGTAGACCAAACAAAAGCCATAAATGAATTTTACATTCAGCCTTCAAAAACCTTTTTGTGTCCTTATGGTATTGAACTTGAAAACCGACCAAAATTATACAATATTGCCAAAAATGCGCTGCAACAAAGACATTCCATAAATGCCGACACGAGTATTATTTTGTTTTTTTCAACCCTAAGCTACCAACCCAATTATGAGGCAGTAGAATTTATTGCTGATGAAATTTATCCTAAACTGAAGAAAAGAAATCAAAAGTTCAGGATACTTATTTGTGGTAAAAATCTTCCTGAAACTATTAAACAAAAACTGGAAGGAAAAGCCGAAATACAATACCTAGGTTTTGTCGATGATATCAATGAATACATTGATGGTAGCGATGTGATGATAAACCCTATTTTGAGTGGTGGTGGTGTTAAAACAAAAGCCATCGATACCCTAGCCCGGAGCCAAACGGTGATATCAACCCAAACAGGTGCAGAAGGCATTGATGCAATTGTATGTGGAAACAACCTTCAAATAGCAAGCAATCGTGATTGGAATGCCTTTACAGAAAAAATACTTCTTCATGTAAATAGTGGCAAAGACAATATTATTCCTGACGATTTTTATAAAACCTATTATTGGCCAAATATTATTGATAGACTAAGCGAAAGATTAGAGAAAAATTAAGCAATGACAGAGAAGATAAGAAAAAGCGAAAACCTACATGTATTGCTTTGGCTTGTAAAAGACTTTTGTTGGATGATGGAAATTAAGTCCCTTGGCACCTTTATGGTTTTTCCCACTATTGCCATGTCTGCTTATGTTTGTTATATTTCAAAGAAAGAACTCAATAATTTGTTGCCTAATTTGGCTGTGACGAGTTGGATTTGTGCCAATAGTCTTTGGATGCTTTTTGATTTTTACCAATGGATACTTAAGCCTTATGCTTTGTTTTTTTTCAGTATAGGCTTTATTTTTATTATGATATACCTTTACAGAATTATTATTATGGGCAAGAAAGGCTGATGATAATAATATCATTTAACCTTAAAAAATAATTAAAACATGATAGACTTAGTAAACATTAATAATCAATTCGATACTAAATTTGAAACGTTTTCAGAATTGGTAGAAAAGATTGAGCGTAAATACAAAATGTTTAATGAAGAAAACCCATTGATGGATGCAATCGTTTTTAGCTTTGTTGATGAAAAGGTGGTTTTGATTTTTAACCCTGAATTTGAAATCCCCTCCCAAGTTAAAAGTGAAGTAGAAGTTGCCTATAAGAATGTATTTAAAAAGGATTAGTAAATTGTTCGCTAAAAATGGTGTTCAATTGATGATTTTTAACTAATAAACGATTCAGAAGATATAATGTATTTTTAGCGATTATATGCACCTTTAAAGGAAAATATAGATGCTAATAAAATTTATAAGTCTAATTTTCATATTGATCACATTATTTTAAGCCAATTGCAGATATTCTGCAGAAGTTGACGCGAAGCAGGATCATTCTGTATCTTCAAAAATTCAAAACACAGCAAAACTATTTGTAGCTTTTTTTTATTCAATTGGAACTAATAATTTAGTAATAATAATTGAAAAATGAGTTTGAAACTTGCTGTTGTAAATCTATTGATAAAGTAAAGCTTAATACCTTCTACCACAAATTCTTTCCCATAAATCAGTAAAGTTTTCTTTAAAATTCATGTTTTTTTCATTAACTTTTTCCATGCGCATCAACTACTCTCTTTTTTTTGATAGCGTTTGTAATTAAACACAAAGGTCTTTTGCAATTTAGTTTCTTGCATATTTGTTCTTCCAAATTTAACAGCATAAATGTTCACTCTATCGCCATTTCTATGCGCATGGGTAAAAGGGTCGCTAAACCATCTAGTATGTCTATATCCTTTTTGCTATTAAACTACTGCATAAAATGTTGGTTGCGTGATAGCTATGCCAAGTAACTAAATTTTGTTTATGAAACAAACTAAAGTCTATTCCTTGTATTCCTTAGGCAAAGGCTTGCCAGATAAAGTGCATTGTTGTTTTAAACTCATCAAACCAATGGCTTTTCTTCTCCTCTCTACATTTTCAATATCCATTATAGGGAATTTAAAAAACTGATTCACCCCATACAAAGAACTCTTCACTACACTTAAAGAATAATCAGTTACATAGGCATAATGCCATGGGCTGAATTCACCCAAATTAATTTGCAGCAACAGCACTGAATCTAAATACTGAAATTTTGCTCTTTTAAAAGCACTTAATGAATCAGTTTTCTCATTGTAGTTATACAAATGCAATATAATGGTGTGCATATAATCCTTACCTCCAAGTTTCTTACGACCAGGGAAACCATAAGTAAAAATATGCTTTTTCAACCTCGTAAAATTTACACTATCTGTATATTCAATCAAATCAGGCTTAAACGATTTGAAAACAGAATCGGGCATATATTTGCGAAGCAATTTGTTAAAACCCGCTCTAGCATATTGGTCAGTTGCATCAACAGCACGAATAAAACCAAATACAGAAGGGTCAATGGTTTTACGGTTTTCGTCTTCCCATTTTTTCTTTTCTTCAATATATCTTTTTCCTTCACTGCATTTCAAAAAAATCTGAAAAGTAGAGTCAAATATTTCATCATTAAACCAACCTGTTTTTATTAATTTTTCTTTTAGTAGGGCAAAGGTTTTTTTTGCATTATCAAGTTTCAATGAGGCTTTTACAGCATCTGTATAATCATCCTCAAAACCATAGTACTTAGAAAATGCTTCTTCATATTTGCTTAGCGATTTTTGGTACTCTTTGTTATGCAGAAGCATACGTGCTTCGCTGACCAATTCATAGTAGGGCATATAATTTACAGTGGCTTCTTGGGCTAAAGATTTGTTTTCCAATAAATAAAACCAAGTAAAAAAAGCAAGGAGTGAAAGTAGCTTAGCGAAATTATTGGTTGTTTTTTTCTGTATCATATATTTCAAATTCTAATTTAAATTTCTACTGGCAATTTATGATTTTTTGGGAAAATAATGCAAGCCAAGAATCGATAATACTCGCATTCAGATTAAAAAAAACAAGTAATTATTTTACTATTTACAAATCATTATAGGCAATATTCAATTAATAAGCTTTGTTTTGCCCTTGTTATTTTCCAACAAAAGCATATTGAAAATAGAACTAAAAATAGACCCAAAAATTGCACATTGTAAGTCACTTTGGGACGATTTTTTACCCGAAAATCATCACCTAAAAAGTTCGCATTTACAAGCTTTTGAAGATGCCGAAATTGATGATATTGAAAACTTCTATATTCAAATATATTCGAAAGGAAAATTACTAGGTATTCTATATTTGCAACAGTTTCAGTTTCAGCACAAACATCTAAACTTTAACGATCAGCAACAACTACTCTCTAAAATCATCAAAATATTATTGCCCAGTAAAATACCTCTCTTGGTATGTGGACATTTGTTTCGTATAAATTTTCAAGGATTTTATTTCAAAAACGAATCACATAAAAGCTTGGTATTTGATGCCGTAAAAATTTTCACCAAAGAAAGCGGCTTTTGCAAACCTAAGGGCATTATAGTTAAAGACTGTGAAGATGTATTTATTGAACAAAATTGTGCCCTTTTTGGTTACCATTTTTTTAACGGAGATGTCACTATGGAGTTGCAAAGAAGGTCTTATTGGTTTTCGTTTGAAGACTACCTAAACGACTTGCATAAAAAGTATTTGCAACGCGCGAAGAAAATTATTAAAGCAATAGAAATTATTGAAAAGAGAGAGTTACATGCTGATGAGATAATGAATCAAGCCGATGCTATTATGAAATTGTATTGGCAGGTGGTTAATAAACAAAGTGTGAAACTCGGTACTATCAATGCTAACTATTTCTGTGAAATGAAAAAGGATTTGAAAGAGCGGTTTGAGTTTCATGCTTTGTATAAAAACCAAGTGATGATAGGTTTCTACACATTCATATTTTATGATGCCAATAGAATGGAAACCCACTATATTGGCTTAAATTACGAAGAAAATAAAACCCATCAGATTTACTTCAATATTTTGTTCTTAGCTGCTAAACGCATGATTGAAGGCCAATACAATCGTCTAGAACTAGGACGAACCGCAAGGGATGCCAAGGCCAACCTTGGGGCGGTGCCCAAACAAATTTTCAATTATATCAGTGTAAAGAACATTTTTGTAAAATTCACCTTAAATCATTTTCTGAATAAATTCAATGAGAGTGAAAGTAAAAACTTGGTGAGCAGAACCCCGCTCAAGTAAAAGACTTAATCAAACAAATGTTGATCAATTTTGATAGGCATGGTGGTTACACTTTTTGTCGAGAGTTATGCTTCATAGTAAGATGATTTTTTCATATTATTCAGCTTTCGGTTAAACCAATCTCTATATAATTATTTTCCATATACCTTTTTTTAAACCTAAAGGTAGTAAAAGGTTTATTTTTAATTAATCGGAAGCTAGGTGACTTCTTAACCGCGATTCAGCATCAAAATGAATTGGACTTTCAATCGACATTCATAAAATCTTATAGCATTGATTTTGTTTTTTTTTGCGGATGGTTCACAATAGAAAGGATTCTTGCGTCATGTCTATTCAATTATAAGAATATTTAATTCCAAATAACCATATGTATGTGTTGCAAGAAAAAAGTAAATATAATGGCAAAGGAGGCACGAAGCCTCCTTTGTTTGTTTAGCAAAATGATAAGCCGGGTTCTGTTTCATGCCGAATTTAATCGTCATATATCTATCATTTATCTAGCTGTATTATCACTAATACAATCATCAGCAGCCTACCCATTGCACGTCATAACGAGCAGTTATGTGACAATTGCTTGCCTGAGCAACCTATTTGGCCTTGCAACATGTGAGGTTTACCTAGCACCCTTTGTTGCCAAAGAGTCGGTGGTCTCTTACACCGCCTTTTCACCTTTTCCTTCAGTGGTTGCCCACTGCTTGGTAGTTTGTCTCTGCGGCACTTTCTGTTACCTATACATTACATATAAGCACCCATCCGTTAGATGGCACATTACTCTGTGTTGCCCGGACTTTCCTCTTCAATTGCCTGAAGCGATAGCGCATTTTGCGTAGCAAAGGTATACGAAAAGATTGAAAAGTGGCCTAAAACAATTAGTTATTTTCTAACTGTGCTTTTAATTCAGCTAATCCATCAACGTCAGCAAATGTCGATTTCTCGTTGCTATCGTTTAATTTTTTAGTTGCTTTAGCAGTTGCTTCTTTAGCGCTTTCTTTTTTCTTGTCGTCTGCTTTTTTCTCTTCAACTACATCTCCTTTCCAGATGGCAGTGTGAGAAAGAACGATACGTTTATTGTCTTTATTGAATTCAATAACTTTAAACTGTAATACTTCGTCTTCTTTGGCAGTTTTCTTGTCTTCTTTTTGTAATTGTTTAGTAGGAGCATAACCTTCAACACCGTAAGGTAAAGCTATGATTGCGCTCTTATCTTCCAATTTAAGAACAGTACCTTCGTGGATAGTTCCCACTGAGAATATTGATTCGAAAGCATCCCAAGGATTTTCGTCAAGTTGTTTATGACCTAAACTCAATCTACGGTTTTCGCTATCTACTTCTAATACCAATACGTCTAATTCTTGGTCTTTTTTAACAAACTCGTTTGGATGTTTGATTTTCTTAGTCCAGCTTAAATCAGAAACGTGGATTAAACCATCAACACCTTCTTCTAACTCAACAAACAAACCGTAGTTAGTCATGTTGCGAACGATACCTTTGTGTTTGCTACCAACAGTGTATTTTTCAGCAATGTTAGTCCAAGGATCTGGATGCAATTGTTTGATACCTAATGACATTTTACGCTCTTCTTTATCAAGCGTGATAATCATAGCTTCTAACTCGTCACCCAACTTCATAAAATCAGAAGGGTTACGTAAGTGTTGGCTCCAGCTCATTTCACTTACGTGAATTAAACCTTCAACACCAGGAGCGATTTCTAAGAAAGCACCGTAATCAGCGATATTAACTATCTTACCTTTTACTTTGCTACCTACAGCTAACTCTTGGTCTAAACCATCCCAAGGATGACCTTGTAATTGTTTTAAGCCTAAAGATATACGTTTTTTCTCATCATCGAAGTCGATAACAACCACGTTGATTTTTTGATCCAATTGTAATACTTCTTCTGGGTGGTTGATACGTCCCCATGAAATATCAGTGATATGAAGTAAACCATCAACACCACCTAAATCGATGAACACACCAAATGAAGTCATGTTTTTAACAGTACCTTCAAGAACTTGTCCATTTTCTAATTTAGATAAGATGTCTGATTTTTGTGCTTCGATATCTTCTTCGATTAACACTTTATGTGATATAACTACGTTTTTGAATACGTGGTTAACTTTTACCACTTTGAATGGCATTGTTTGACCAACATACACATCGTAATCTTTAATTGGTTTTGTGTCAATTTGCGAACCTGGTAAAAAAGTATCAAGGCCAAATACCTCAACGACTAAACCACCTTTGGTACGAGATTTAACATAACCGTTAATAACCTCATCGTTTTCGTTTGCATTAATAATGTTATCCCAAGCACGTTCGCTAACTGCTTTTTTACGAGATAAAATTAATTGTCCTAAAGCATCTTCTTTGGTTTCTAATAAAACCTCAACCACGTCACCTGCTTTTAAATCAGGCATGTCTCTGAATTCAGTACGCGCAATCAGTCCATCAGATTTAAAACCGATGTTAAGCACTACTTCCTTTTCTGTAAATCCAACTACAGTTCCTTTTACAATTTCTTTTTCGTTAATAGAACTAAGTGTGTTTTCATAAAGCGCTTCCATGTTTTTGCGCTCATCTGCCGAATAGTTTCCAAATCCGGCAACGTCCATGCTCCAGTCAAAATCGTTTGATGGAGTGTTTGCTGTGTTGTTTGTTTGTTCTGTCAAGTTTGTATTGTCTCCTTTCGCTTAAAAAAGCCTGCAAGTGTAATTGTAATTAATTGAAATTCAAAAAAAATATTTGCGATAACGAAACAAGTTTTTTTGAAGTTCGTGTTCAGATACTTGATTTTATGCCTGTTGTTTTAATAACTATTCAAATTGCTGTTCCATTTTGGGAAAATCATAAATTTTTAAATCAATGCGACATCTGCTTAAATAAAATAAATAGCAATTTGTGTAAAATATCATTTGTTAACATACTAATAATAGTGAAATACTAAAGGTAACATTATATTTACCACTGATTTTAGGTATTAAATATTATAAGTTTTTGATAAATACTGTCAATAATAATTTTTAAAAATTAACTTATTATGAACTTAACCTAACTAATCGATTGCTTTATTAGAGTCGCCTCCGTTTTACTATTTTTATTATTTTCAAGTTTACCCAATAAATAATTTGGGTTCAATCTTGCAGTGCTGGTATTCAGCCTTTGTTAATAAAATCAATTCAATCTGATTGATATAAACTTTAATTTTTTAAATAAAAGTAATATGGGAAAGATAAATACAATTAAGAGATTTCTAAAGTTAGTTTTTTTAGTCGCCCTGTTGACAGGGATAATTATTAATAAAGTTTTAGCCCAAAGCCCAACCACCGGAAATTACTCAGTTTGTAGTAATGGTTCAGTTGTCGGTGGTTTAACTTCTACCAAGGGATTTGTGGGTACACCCGTACCTAATTTTACTGGTAATACTATTGGAGCTCCAACAATTACAAGAGGAAGTTGTTCCGCAACTTCAAATCTTTATAATTACCGGACTCATACTTTCACAGCTCCTGTTTCTGGGCTTTATACATTTAATATGTGTGCAAGTGGCACAACTTGGGATTCTTATTTATACCTCTATAACGCCTCAAGTGTAAGTCAATCAGATGCTTGTAGCAATATAATCTCTCAAGATGACGATGCCTGTTCCAGTGCTGGTTTTTCTAATATCTCAAATGTTTCGCTAATTGGAGGTAATATTTATACACTTTTAGTGACAAGTTACAATATAAATCAATCAGGTGCGTATACAATAACCACTTCAACGCCCGATGGTGTAGAATGGTTTACTGCGCCTAGTGGTGGTTCAGTTATTGCGAGTACTTCACCATTTAATCCCGTTGGAGTTGCAGGAAGTGGAATTACCAATACATCTACTCCGGGTACTACTACCTTCTATGCTCAGTTTCTTGGTGGAACAAGCAGAACTGCTGCTGATTTTACTATAAATGGTTTACCCACTGTTTCTACTACCAACCCAACAGCCGTTTGTTCTCCAAGCACTATTGACTTAACAGCACCTGATGTAACAGCAGGTTCAACAGGTGGATTAACTTTTACATATTGGACAAATAATATAGCTACTAATTCTTATGCAATACCATCTGCTGCAGCTAATGGTTCTTACTTTATAAAAGGTACAGATGCAAACGGATGTTATGCTATTTCAGGAGTAACAGCTGCTGTCAATACAACACCAACAGTTTCTACTACCAACCCCGCAGCCGTTTGTTCGCCAAGTACCATTGACTTAACAGCATCTGCTGTAACAGCAGGTTCAACAGGTGGATTAACTTATACATATTGGACTGATAATGCTGCAACTAGTTCATATGCAACACCAGCTGCTGCAGCTAATGGTTCTTACATTATAAAAGGTACAGATGCAAACTCATGTTCTGCTATTTCAGGGGTAACAGCTACTGTCAATGTAACACCAACAGTTTCAACTACCAACCCTTCAGCTGTTTGTTCTCCAAGCACTGTTGACTTAACAGCACCTGCTGTAACAGCTGGTTCAACTGGTTCATTAACTTTCACTTATTGGACAGATAATGCTGCTACAAGTTCTTATGCAACACCAGCTGCCGCTACTACAAATACTTATTATATCAAAGGTACAGATGCAAACGGATGTTATGCTATTTCGAGTGTATCTGCAACCGTAAATCCATTAGCTACCATAACCAATGCCACTAAAGCAGCCTACAATGGTTTAGATCTAACATGTAATGGAACAAGTGATGGACAAATTACAGTAACAGCATCAGGTGGAACTGGAACTTTAGAATATTCAAAAGACAACAGTACTAATTTTCAATTAAGCAACGTGTTTTCTGGATTATCAGCCAATACTTATCAAATAAAAGTAAAAGATGCAAACATATGTACCACAACAGCAACAACAGTTAGCATTGATGCACCTGTGGTGGTTTCATTCTCAACTTCTAAAACATCTTACAATGGTGTTGATTTATCTTGCCATAATGGAGCAAATGGACAAATAACAGTTACACCAGCTGGTGGTTCTGGAACTTATTCATACTCGAAAAACAATGGTAGCACTTGGCAAGTTAGCAATGTGTTTTCTGGCTTAAACGTAGGCACCTATTTAATCAAAGTAAAAGATGCAAACAATTGTAGCCCTTCAGCTCAATCTGTTACTATTAATAACCCGACTGTTTTATCAATAGGTACAATTAGTAATAATGGAACCATTTGTGAAAACTTCGCATTGACTTTAGCCTCTTCAGCAACAGGCGGAACAGGATCATATTCTTATGCTTGGTCGGGACCTTTGTCTTATACCTCTAGTTTACAAAACCCAACTGTAAGTTCAAACGCTACTTCAGCAATGTCCGGTACTTACAATATTGTCATAACAGATGTTAATGGATGCAGTGTAAATTCATCAACAAACGCCACTGTTAACGAAATGCCACATTTGGTATCTAACGCATCTCCAGTAACCAATACCATTTGTGAAGGAACATCAACCACCATCACTTGCACCAATGCAGGTTCAGGAGCTGGAAGCCCGAGCTATACAGGCTTATACTCAAACAACTTTAATACAGCCATAGGCACAGGATGGACCTTCCCAGCTACTGCTCCAGTAACCGCTACACCAGCCATTAAATCATGGAATGGTGAAAGTGTATTAGGAAACATGGGTGCACAACAAGCCATCTTAAACCTAACAAATATACCTAGTCACGATTTTATCACTGTAGATTTTGATTTATTTATCCACGATTCATGGGATGGAAATAATACCAATAGCGGACCAGATGTATTCAATATGATAGTAAATGGCGATACATCAATTCATACAACTTTTTCAAATTGGAATTTCTCGCCATACAATACACAGGCATACCCAAACAATATCCCTGCAAGCAATCCAAACTTTACGGGAGCATTAGCTACAAACTTACCAACCGCTTGTAATAGTTCAGTAAGTAACTTGAGTGCCAAATACCATATCTCAAAAACAATTGCACACACAGCTGCATCATTAACTTTGTTATTAGAGGCTGTTGGTACAGAGATAGCATGTAATGAAAGCTGGTCAATAGACAATTTGGTTATCCAAAGAAGAACCCCAGCACCATCAAGCAATATCCTATGGTCAACTACCCAAGTAGCATCAGCTATCACGGTTTCTCCAACAGATACCACTACCTATACTGCATCAAACGGTACTTGTTCAAACTCAATAACCATCCATGTAAACCCAACTCCCAGAGCAAACTTTGACATAGATGATGCAGGACAATGTATCTTGACAAACAATTTCAATTTGACCAATACAAGTTCATTAGCAGGTCCTGGAGGGTTTACTTCATCATGGACATGCACAGGTTCAAATACACCAACTGCCACTTCAACTAATTTAACAAACTTGAACTATGCATCTCCAGGTACTAAAAATGTAAACTTGGTAGTTACATCAAACATTGGTAATTGTTCAACATCAAGCTTAAGCCTAGCATCAATAAACAAACAATTGGACATTACAGATACTGTTTTTGTGAGAGCATCAAATAGCAATCCAATCTGTCAAGGTTCAAGCGTATCAATCAGCGCTACACAAAATGGTGTATTGAGCGGCTCAGGTCCAGCAGTTTATTCATCTATTTATTCAAATAATTTCAACACCTCGGCTGATACTGCTAATTGGACATTCCCTGCAACAGTGCCTGTAACAAGTACTCCATCTATAAAATCTTGGAACGGACAAAATGTACTAGGTTTTATGGGTGCTCAACAAGCTATATTAAACCTTAGTGGTCTAGCTACACACGATTCAGTTAAAATTGATTATGATTTATATATTCACGATTCTTGGGATGGTAATACTTTAGAAGCGGGTCCAGATATCTTTAATATGAAGGTAGATGGCAGCAGCATTATTCAAACTACTTTTGCCAATTGGAATTATGCACCATACAATACCCAAGCATACCCTGGCAATATACCTTCTAGCAATCCTTATTTTACAGGTGCAGTTGAAACACAATTACCAAGAGCTTGTTCAGGTCCATTAAGTACCAAATATCATATTAGCAAAATTATTGCGCATACTTCATCTTCTCTAAGTTTATTATTAGAAGCTGTTGGGATTGAAGTAGCTTGTAACGAAAGTTGGTCAATAGATAGCCTTAGTATCCAAATTGGATCAACCTCTGGAGTAGTAACTAACTCAGGTGCTGTTCAATGGTCAAATGGATCAACATCAACCAATAGCACAATTGTTGTGACACCAGGTCTGGGTAATACCACCTACACTGCAAATATTGGACATTGCTCAACTGATTACACAGTAACAGTTGTTCCAGTTCCAACACCAGCATTTACTTATGACAATGCAAATTGTAACAAAACAGTAAGCTTCACAAACGATAATGTAGAAGCATCAGTAAGCTACTCTTGGAATTTTGGAGATGGTTCACCTGTTTACAATGGAACAACAGCACCAAATCATACCTATACAAATGGCACCTATACCATTACCTTAACAGCAACATTACCATCAGGATGCACTAGACAAACGACAAGAACCGTTACGATTGCAGATAAACCAACAGCTTCTTTCACTTCATCAACATCAACTAGCTGTACCAATGGTGTTTTCTTCACAAATACATCTACATTAGGTTCAGGCAATACTGCTGCTTACTTATGGAATTTTGGAGATGCAACAACATCAACATCTGATAACCCAACAAAAACATATGCAAGTGCATCATCTTATAATGTGAGCTTAACAATAACAACAGGCACAACTTGCATAAGCACAGTGAGCCAAACTGTGAATGCTCCAGCAGGCATAGCAGCAGCCACAGCTAACTTTACAGCAACCGTTACAACAGCTTGTGGAAACAAAGTAACTACAAACAATTTAACCACGGGTGCAGGTAATCAATACCTATGGAATTTTGATGATGGATCAACATCAAATGATTTTGAGCCAGTACACTACTATTTGAATGGCGGAACTAGAACCATATCATTAACCGTTATCAATTCGCAAGGATGTACATCAACCTACAACCAACAAGTAAGCATTTCGGCTAACTCAGGAAGCACAGCTAGATTAGGTTTAGACTTTACGATATCACCAAATGATACCCAAGTATTGTCAACTAACAAGTTTAGCTTTGCACCAGTATTTACGAACATGCCAAACAACAACCCACCAGTGTATGCCAATGGCGCACCAACATGGTCGTTTGGAGATGCATCAACCTCAACCAACACAAATGTTTACAACAAGGTATATGCTTCAACTGGTAACTACACAGTTAAAATAACACAGCTTACAACCAACACTGGTTGTTATGCAGAAGCTAGCAAAGTGGTAACTGTTATACCAATACCAGTATATGCAGCGCACCAAGGCATCAACAGAGATGTAAATGCAGCAGTTGCATCAGCTACAACAAGTATAGAGGGTGCAAGCAATACATCAACTCAATTCAACTTATATCCAAATCCAAACAATGGAAACTTTAAAGTGATATTGAAAAATGTAAATGTAAAAAATGCAGAAGTATCAATAGTTGATATGTTAGGTAGAGAAGTTTACAACAACTCATACAGACTA
Source organism: Chitinophaga pinensis (assembly GCA_945870425.1). GTDB lineage: Bacteria > Bacteroidota > Bacteroidia > UKL13-3 > UKL13-3 > RGVD01. The sequence continues at coordinate 110,196 of CAMBSD010000002.1, forward strand.
TCAGGTTCAAGTGATGAATTGGATATCACTAACCTAAACGTTAAGACTGGAAGCTATAACATCATCATCACTTCTGATGGCGCTGTGATTGGCAGAAAAGCGTTTGTCATGTTAGCTAACTAAGACTAATTTAAAAAACATAAAAGCCGATGATTTGCGAATCATCGGCTTTTTTTAGGACTTAACCTATGTTATAATGAAAAAAACCTTACAAACGGATTTGTAAGGTTTTTAAAATTATTAGTGGTCTCGCAGGGATTCAAACCCCGAACCTTCTCATCCGTAGTGAGATGCTCTATTCAGTTAAGCTACGAAACCTTATTTTTGTTAGGGCAAATATAAAGCTAATATTTTTATACGCAACCAATACTTGCATATTCCTTCCTTTTTTTTCAATTAAAACAGTTTGTTTTTATAATTAGGCATGTAACCCAGATGTTTAAAAGCATGGTCGGTTATCTCCCTTCCTCTTGGGGTACGCATCAAAAATCCTTCTTGTATCAGGTAGGGTTCATATACCTCTTCTATGGTGCCTGCATCCTCGCCAATGGCTGTAGCTATTGTGGTTAGGCCCACTGGACCTCCTTTAAACTTATCAATAATGGTACGCAATATTTTCACGTCCATTTCATCCAATCCTTCACCATCCACATTCAAAGCATTTAGGGCAAACTGAGCTATTTTTAAATCAATGGTGCCATCGCTTTTAATTTGGGCAAAATCTCTAGTTCTACGCAAAAGTGCGTTGCCTATACGAGGCGTGCCCCTGCTTCTGCGAGCTATTTCATAGGCAGCTTCTTCATCAATAATGGTTTTCATGATGTCGGCAGAACGACCAATAATGGTGCGCATCAAATCCCTGTCGTAGTATTGCAGGCGTGCATTGATACCAAACCTAGCTCTAAGCGGTGCAGTTAGCAATCCGGAACGGGTAGTGGCACCAATAAGAGTAAATGGACTGATTTCTATCTGAATACTGCGGGCGTTAGGCCCACTATCAATCATGATATCAATTTTATAATCCTCCATGGCAGAATATAAAAACTCCTCCACTACAGGACTTAATCGGTGTATCTCGTCAATAAACAATACATCCCCTACATCCAAATTGGTAAGCAAGCCCGCCAAATCACCTGGTTTTTCGAGTACAGGTCCTGAAGTGGTTTTAATGTTTGAGCCAAGTTCGTTGGCAATAATTTGCGCAAGCGTGGTTTTACCCAAACCAGGGGGGCCATGAAGCAAAACATGATCAAGAGCCTCGCTACGTTGTTTTGCTGCCGCCACAAATACCCTAAGGTTTTCAATAATCTTATCCTGACCCGTAAAATCTTCGAAATTACGAGGGCGCAACACACGTTCCAAATCGCGGTCGGTTTGTTGCAAATTTTCTTCTTCAGGGTCGATGTTAGGATTGCGCACACTTCAAAAATATAAGTTTTTAGTATTTCGACAAGAAATATTGTGGGATTTTAAAAATCTTTTAATGAAAAGACCTTGTGAATATTAGAGTAAATAGATTTATTTTAAGGCTTCAATCCTAATAGTTTCTCAAATTAATTTTCATCACTTCTTCCACCACATCACGATGGTTACTAAGTCGAGGTATTTTATGTTGACCACCTAATTTCTGTTTATATTTTAACCAATTCCTAAAAGAGCCTTTAGGAATACTTCTCACAATTGGTTTTTGCATGGCCATGTCCTTAAAGCGCTTGGCTTCATAATCACTATTACTTTGCTTTAATGATGCATCTAAATCTTCTACAAAGGCACTCAAGTCGGAGGGTTCTTTGTCAAATTCTATCAACCACTCATGACCACCTTTTTGGGTGGTGTATTCGTTGAAATATATAGGAGCAGCAGTATAATCAATGATGGATGCTTTGGCATTTTCACAAGCTTTGTGAATGGCATAGTCAGCATTTTCAATCATCAACTCTTCGCCAAAGGCATTGATAAAATGTTTTGTTCGACCTGTTATTTTAAAACGATAAGGTTTTAATTCTGTAAACTTAATGGTATCGCCAATGATATAACGCCACAAACCCGCATTGGTACTCACAATTAGGGCATAGGTTTCGTCTTTTTTTACTTCAGCAATGGATAGGCATTTTGGGTTTTCTTTTCCGTATTCACTCATGGGCATAAACTCAAAGAAGATACCATAATCAAGCATGAGTAAAAGGCTTTCACTTTTCAAATCATCTTGCAAACCAATAAAACCTTCACTTGCATTGTAGGTCTCAAGGTAATTAACGCTTGAAGATCTTATCAGGCTTTTGAATTTTTGTTTATAGGGTGAGAAACTTACTCCGCCATGGACATATAATTCTAAGTTTGGCCAAATATCGCTTAAATTTTTTTTGCCTGTAAGTTCAAATAATTTTTCAATCAAGACAATTGTCCAAGTAGGAACACCTGATATATTTGTAACATTTTCATCCAAGGTTGATAAGGCCATTTTTTCTACCTTGTCATCCCAATTGTCCATCAAAGCTATTGATAAATCTGGGGTTCTCAGGAAATGGGCCCAAAATGGCATATTCTGCATCATCACGGCAGATAGGTCACCATAAAAGGACTCATTGCTCATTTTATTTACCGTGTGGCTGCCTCCAATAATCAAGCCCTTTCCATCAAAAATATTAGAGTGAGGGTTTTGTAAAAGATAAAATAACAAAGCATCCTTGCCACCTTGAAAATGGCAGGCATCCAGGCTTTCGTAGGTTACTGGTATAAACTTGCTTTTATCACTAGTTGTACCCGATGATTTAGCAAACCAATAAACTTCACTTGGCCAAATGATATTTTGTTCACCTAGCTTAAGTCTTTCTATGTAATGTTTAAATTCATCGTAGCTGGTTAGTGGCACTCGGCTGCGAAAAGCTTCATAATCAGTTATGGATTTAAAATCGTATATGTTTCCAAACTCAGTATTTTCAGCAGTTTTGATCAGTGTCATCAATTGCTCCTCTTGCACTGCATGAGGTTTATCCATCAGCCTTTCAATAGCAGGAACACGCTTTTTAAGATACCAGCTAACTAAAGAATTTATGAAAGGCATATAAGAGAATTAGGAAGCGAAATATAGGAAAACTATCCCAATTTCACAAGAAGTTTTTACTTTTGGTATTGCAAAGTAAAATCGCGGATGAGGCTGAAAGCCTCGTCATACTTAGAAAAAGTGAGTGCCTCATACGAATCATGCACATCATGGTAAAAGTGGTAATTACCCATCAAATAAAAGAAAAACGATTTTACACCTGCTTCGGTAAAATAGTAATGATCGCTGTTTTGTGCCTTGCCACGTGCATTTACAGATACTAAATAATTGCTGTCAGCGTTAATGGTTTGAAGTAGCAAAAATTCGTCTTTAAACTGTGTGGCGTTAACTGCTGTCAATCCTTTATCACCTGTTCCCATTAAATCTAAATTGAGTAGCATGGCAATTTGATTGAGCGGGAATAGTGGGTTCTGGGTATAGTAATAAGAACCTAATAAGCCTATTTCTTCACCAGTAAATGCAATAAAAGCAACAGAATATTTGGGAGGATGGCTTTTGAAATAATTTGCCAAATCTAGCATCATGGCTACTCCGCTGGCATTGTCGTTTGCTCCCGGGAAAATGGTACTTTCGCCAAACATGCCTAAATGGTCGTAGTGTGCAGAAAATACTATGAAAGAATCGGGTTGGGTTTTACCTTTAAAATAACCAATAATATTTTGGGTATTGTGAAATTTGTATTGGGCATCAATATCAATTTTCAACTCAATCATAAAATGCGAGAAGCGGCCTTTTTTTATTTGAACCACCGGGTAATCAGCCCATTCAGGATGCACACTCCATGTGAATTTTTCTAGATCACGAGTAATGATTCCTTTTGCTTTGATGGCATTATTTGAAACCAACTTGAACCTTTCAGGATGGGTAAACTTTGTATTTTTAAGATGGTCGAAAAAGATAAACTTATTACCAGCTTTACTTTCAAGTTTGGTAAACTCGCTGCTATTATCAATGCTAGCTGAATCGATGTATAAAATTTTAAATCGTCCACTAACCTTTGGGCAGCCTGCGTTTACCATAAACTCAGTGCCTGGAGCTAATTCCACATCATCCACACTCAATTCAACTTTCGAGGGATAATACACCACTGGAAAGCCCAAAGCCTGATAAAAATCGCCATTAAAATGTTGGAGGCCTAATCTTTTGTACTCAGCTTTTATGAAGTTCGCAGCTTTTTGGTTGCCATCATTCACATAGCCTCTCCCAGCAAATTCTTTGCTACAAAGAGTTTCTACAATGCCTCTGGCATATTCAATGTTTTGCCCAAAAGTTATTTGAAAAGAAAGTATGAAAGTGAGGATGAAAATATTTTTCATCGGCAGTATTTTTATAAAGGCTTAATTGAAAACTCGTAAGTTTCCATAATCAAGTTGGCAAGTAATTTTTTGCAAGCCGTATCCACCAATTCTTTGGCCGAGACTTCATCGTTAGCTTCCACTTCAAGGCTGATGTGTTTACCAATTCTTACTTGATCAATTTGGGGCAATCCCACATTTTTCATCGAGCCCGAAACGGCTTTACCTTGAGGGTCTAACAAGGCTTTTTGAGGCATAATATCTATTTCAGCTTTAAATTTCATTTCTGTATAAATTTATTTTGTATGGTGGACAAAAGGACGTAAAAAACAATGCACAAAGCTACACCTAAATAGGTAAATATTATCAAAGAAATCAAACAAATTAATAAAAATATGAACTGAATTTTGTTGTCGTTCCAGTTTAAACTTTTGAACTTCAATGCAAACAATGGCAATTCTGCCACCAATAAATATGCAGAAACAAAAGGGAAAATAATCAGAAACCAATTGTTGGTAAAAAATGTTGCCGCACCCCAAGAATCATTTTCAATAATATATGGAATGGCCGCTATGAAAATGGTATTTGCGGGAGTGGGAACACCAATGAAGGAGTTAGTTTGACGGGTATCGATATTGAATTTTGCCAAACGAATGGCCGAGAAAACAGGAATCAAAAAGGCAATATATGAACAAACAAAAATAAAGGCAACATGCTGTGTTAATTCAGTTGTAAACACCATATGATCTTGGCTCAACATATACATAATCATACCAGGTGCCACTCCAAAGCTAACCATATCAGCTAATGAATCCAATTGCTTACCTATATCAGAATTGGCTTTAAGAGCCCTTGCTGCAAATCCATCAAAAAAGTCGAGCACGGCTGCAAAGGCAATGTATATGCCAGCTTGTGTTAGTTCACCATTTAGTGCAGCTATGATGGACAAACAACCAAAAAAAAGGTTGAATGAGGTTATGGCATTAGGAATATGATTCTTCACGGATATGTAAAATTTGCTTGCAAAATATAAAAAAATAAGGCTACACCAATATACTTTAAATTAGCTTGATATATTGCGCCTAAATTTTATTTTTGATTATTAATCTGAAATCCATTAAGCATGAAAAAAACAATACTTGTTTCACTCCTATTACTGACATCAAGTTTATCTCTATTTGCACAAGGCCCTAACCAACCCACTTTACGTAAACCAAGTGAGGCTAAGAATAATGAGGATTTGATTAGCATTTTTAAGCAGAATAATGAAATCAAAAAATCACTCATTCAACAGAAATTGAATGGACAAGCAGCAAGAACATTAACTAATAATGGGGGTGTCATTGAGGCCGTTGGTATTACTCAAAATGGATTAATTTTATATAACACTACTTTTAATATAGGTGCAGCCAAAACCATTTCAACTGATAAATTATGGACAGGTGGAAGTTTAGGTTTGAGTTTGAGTGGTCAAGGTTTGACCAACAGACTTGGGGTATGGGATGGTAGTGGTGTGCTTAGCGGTCACCAAGAGTTTCAAGGTAGAGCAACCGTTCCTGATGGTTCAGCAGCAAGTGTTGAACATGCAACTCACGTGGCAGGGACCATGGTAGCTTTTGGCATTAACGCGAATGCAAAAGGAGGCGCCTTTCAAGCACCTATTAAAAGTTATGATTGGACCAATGATGAAGGTGAAATGACCTCTGCAGCGGCAGCTGGCATGTTAATTTCCAATCATTCTTACGGTTTAATTTGTGGATGGTATTTCAATTCATCTAATAATAGAAACGAATGGTATGGCGATTATGCTTTAAGTCAAGCCGAAGATAATAAATATGGTTTATACAGTTCAGAAGCTGAGGGATGGGATCAAATCTGTTATTCAAATCCTTTCTATTTACCATTTAAAGCAGCAGGTAACGACAGAGGCGATAATTCTTCAAGCAGCACATGGTACTACAGGAATACAAGCGGCTCATGGGTGCAAGGGCCTTCCAACAGCAAGCCACCTGCTGATGGTCCTTATGATTGTATTTCGGATAAAGGGGTAGCTAAAAATGTAATTACTATTGGCGCTGTTAATAAAATTGGTGGCAGCAACAGCAATAATGGTTGGACAAAACCTTCTGACGTTGTAATGAGTTCATTTAGTGGTTGGGGACCAACTGATGATGGTAGGATTAAGCCCGATGTAGTTGCATGTGGAGTGGATGTTTTTTCTACTTCTAATAGCAGTAGCACAGGATATACCACAATGAGTGGAACTTCGATGGCAACACCCAATGCAAGTGGTTCTGCACTTTTGATACAACAATATTACAACAACCGTAAAGGTAATTTTATGAAGGCTTCTTCATTAAAAGGACTTATCATTCACACTGCTGATGAGGCTGGTAATGCCGGTCCTGATTATACTTATGGCTGGGGCTTAATGAATACGGTTAAAGCCGTTCAACATTTGCAAGATTCAACCAATAATATGCTGGTTCAATCTAACTTAAATTCTGGTTCAAGTTATACCTATAGTTTCGTTTCGGATGGCACCAAGCCTATCAGAGCAACTATTTGCTGGACGGATGTTCCAGGAACTGGAATTGATGGATTGCTTGATCCGACAGCTTTGAAATTAGTAAATGATTTAGATATCCGTTTGAAAAGGGTAAGTGATAATACCATTTTCCAACCTTACATTTTGAATCCTGCAACGCCCAATGCAGCTGCAACCACGGGTGATAACTTTAGAGATAATATTGAGCAAATTTACCTGTCGGCACCACAAGCGGGTACCTATGTTTTGGTAGTATCTCACAAGGGAGCCTTGACAAATAACACTCAAGATTTTTCTTTAATTTTGAGTGGAAGAACTACAAAACCAGGGGCTGCGTTAAATGTTGCTTCACGTACTTTATGCTCTGGTCAAGCGGTTACATTTAATGATATTTCGGCTGGCGCTACTAATCGCAAATGGTATTTTCCAGGCGGAAATCCAAGTACTTCAACCCTTGCAAGCCCAGTGGTTACATATACCAATGCAGGTTCATACCCAGTATCATTAGTGGTTTCAAATATTTCAGGAACTGACTCAGTGTTTTATAATAATTACATGATTGTGGGTGGAATGGGATTGCCATTGATTGAAAATTTTGAACAAAACAGCACAACTGTTGGTTTATGGAGTGTTCAAAATCCAGGAAATGATAGTACTTGGCGATTGTTTAATGTGGCTGGAAATAACCCAGGTAATTTTGCTGCAGGTATTAATAATTATGACAACCCAACAACTTTATCAGATTATTTATTGACTCCTGTTTTAAATTTTGCGGGTTATCAAACAGCTCAGTTAAGTTTTCAGCATGCCTATTCACCATATTATTCAAATCCAGATTTTTATGCAGATTCATTAGTAGTTGCTATTTCTACTAATTGTGGAAATACTTGGACTCGTTTATTAGCAAAAGGTGAAGATGGAACAACTAATTTTGCTACCGTTCCGGCAAATTCATTTTCTGCAGCTAAAATGTTTGTACCATCAAAAACTGCTGATTGGTGCGGAGGAGGGGTTGGACCTGCTTGTTATTCAATAAACCTGAACTCTTTTGTGGGTTTGAACAATGTAAAAATTCGTTTCGAGCAAATAGGCGGTGGCGGAAACAATATGTACATTGACAATATTGCCATCACCGGAATGCCGTTCAAACCCTTTGCTAATTTTACATTACCTCAAGGTAAAATTTGTACCGGTGCTTCTTTTACTATTTTAGATTCTTCTAAAAATGCACCTAGCTCATGGCAATGGAAAATCAGTGGAGTTAATTTAACATCTGGAGATCAAAACCCTAGTTTTGTCATTAATCAACCAGGAACCTATGATGTTAGCCTGAGAATTAGCAATGCCACTGGTGCAGATAGTATAACCAAAACAAGTGTATTGGTGGTTGAGCAAGCACCTGCAACACCAAGCATAACAAGCAATAGAGCAACCAGTGTACTATGCTCTGCCAATGATTCATTTGCTCTGAATACCACAGCAACTGGTAATTTGTTATGGTATAAAAATAACCAATCCTTTGGTTCGAGCACAAGCAATTCGATAAATGTAAACCAAATAGGAGATTATACATTAAAGATTCTTAGCCCTAATGGTTGTGCTGCAGTTTCAAATAAAATCAGTGTTAATCTTTCTTCATATCCCCCAAAACCGAGAATTACAAGAAGCTTATCTAGCAATGTGTTTTGCGATGGAGTAAATTTTACCTTGACTTCAAGTGCATCAAAAAATAACCAATGGACTAGAAATGGATCAGACATTTCTGGGCAGACACTAAGTAGTTTAATTACGGGTGATTCAGGTGTGTTTGCTGTAAAAGTGGACAATGCAGGTTGTATCATAAGTTCAGATACGTTGATTATGGTGAAACTCCCAAAACCTTCTACTTCCGATATCTCAGGAAATGGAACGGCTAATAGAAATACTAAAGTTACTTATTCTGTTACTGGAACTCCTGGTTCTAGTTTCCAATGGAATGTAACTTCTGGGACCATATCAAGCGGACAAGGTACTAACCAAATTGAAGTATTGTGGGGTGCTTCTGCATCAAGTGGTTCTTTAATTGTGGTAGAAACAGGTAGCAATGCATGTATTGGTCCGCAAAAAACTAAGAATATTGGTTTGTTTAATACATCCGTAAATGAAGTTATTAAAGGTATCACCGAAATGGATATCTACCCAATTCCAGCTTATGATAAATTAAACCTAAAATTAGAATTAACAGGGGAACAATATATCAACTATCGTGTGTATGACGTGTTGGGTAAAGTAATTTTCCAAAAATCAATGAAAGCCAGTGGCACCATAACCGAAGTTATTAACACAGCTTCTTATTTGTCAGGTATTTATTTTGTTGAAGTAAGTAACGAAATAGGTAAAGCCTCAAAACGATTTATTAAAGAATAATTTAAGAATCATATTTTTACAAAAAGGCTGTTTCTCAAGAAATGGCCTTTTTGTTTTAGGGATTATAGGATATTGGACTAAGTAAGGATCGGAATTATCCAATTTGGAAACAAGTATTTTTATAAAAACTAAATAAGTCCTGAATTCCACTTGACTCAATCCTAGATCCTTATTAATTAGAAGCACTTTCTTTTCTATCATTCAAAACCTATTTTCGCAAACTTTTATTAAAATTTTGAATGTCGCTATTCAATTAATAATTCAAAATTCCTAATTCGTAATTTACATGAAGTACAAAGAATATAAGAAGTTAGACTTTCCCGCTTTCGAACAAGATGTTCTAAAATACTGGGAAGAGAACGATATTTTCAAAAAGAGTGTTAGCAACCGCGAGGGTGCTGAATCTTTTGTTTTTTATGAAGGTCCACCTAGTGCTAACGGTATGCCTGGTATTCACCATGTGATGGCACGTGCTGTGAAAGATATATTCTGTCGATACAATACATTGAAAGGCTTTCAAGTAAAACGAAAAGCAGGTTGGGATACCCATGGTTTGCCCGTAGAGTTGCAGGTTGAGAAAACACTTGGCATTACCAAAGAAGACATTGGAAAAAAAATTTCTGTTGCAGAATACAATGAAGCTTGCCGGAAAGATGTCATGAAATACACCGATGTGTGGGATAAATTAACCTCACGCATGGGCTATTGGGTTGACCTTTCAGACCCATATATCACATACGAAAACAACTATATCGAAAGTCTCTGGTATTTGCTTAAGAAGCTTTACGATAAAGGCTATTTATACAAAGGCTATACCATACAACCATACTCTCCTGCTGCAGGTACAGGTTTAAGTTCTCATGAGTTGAACCAACAAGGCACCTATAAAGATGTGAAGGATATGACAGCAGTGGCTATGTTTAAAGCTTCTAACTCTCCCTTTGAAGGGGGGTGGGGGGATGTTTATTTCCTAGCTTGGACCACCACGCCTTGGACTTTGCCGTCCAATACAGCACTAGCAGTTGGCGAGAAGATTGACTATGTAGTGGTGAAATCATACAACCAATACACTCACAAACCAATAACAGTGATATTGGCAAAAAACCTTTTTAACAAATACTATTCTCCTGAAAATGCAACGTTAATTTTAGCGGATTATAAAGCGGGCGATAAACAAATTCCATTTGAAATAATAAAAGAAGTTAAAGGAAAAGATCTGGCTGGATTGAGATATGAGCAATTATTGCCATTTGCCCAACCTAATGATGGAGACGCATTCAAAGTTATTATTGGCGATTTTGTAACCACTGAAGATGGAACAGGTATTGTTCATATTGCTCCAAGCTTTGGTGCTGACGATTTCAGGGTGGCTAAACAAAATGGAGTGGGAAGCTTAACCTTGGTTGATAAAAGAGGTAAGTTTTTACCAGAGGTAAAAGATGGACAGTTTTTGTACGGGGAGGAATATGTAAAAGAAGCCTACTTAACTGAGGTTGAAAAGGCTGCTGAATTAGTTGTTCAAAAAGAGAAGTTGAGTGGTGTTATTCACGATACCTCTAAGATAAGCTATCTGAGCGTTGATGAACGTATTATTTTAAAACTTCAAACTGAAAATAAATTATTCAAAAAAGAAAAGTACGAGCATAGCTACCCGCATTGCTGGCGTACAGATAAGCCTATTTTATACTACCCACTTGAAAGCTGGTTTATAAAAACTACTGCAGTAAAAGATCGTTTGGTGGAATTAAACAAAACCATCAATTGGAAACCTGAACATACAGGAACTGGTCGTTTTGGTAATTGGCTAGAGAATTTAGTGGATTGGAACCTTTCTCGCTCACGCTATTGGGGAACTCCATTGCCTATTTGGAGAACTGAAGGTGGCAGTGAAGAAAAATGTATTGGTTCGCAAGAAGAACTGAAGGCAGAAATTGAGAAAGCGATTGCTGCTGGATTTATGACTACCGAAGCGGAATACAGAAATGCAAAGGGGGAAATTGAATTACACAAGCCCTACGTTGACAATATTACTCTTGTTTCGTCAAAAGGGGAGAGAATGAAACGTGAAGCTGATTTAATTGATGTTTGGTTTGATTCAGGTGCCATGCCATATGCGCAATGGCACTGGCCTTTCGAAAATGAAGAGGTATTTAAAAAGAATTTCCCAGCTGATTTTATTGCCGAAGGTGTTGACCAAACCCGTGGTTGGTTCTTTACTTTACATACTTTGTCAGTGCTTTTATTTGATTCCATTTCTTATAAAAATGTAATTGCCAATGGATTGGTTTTGGATAAGAATGGCAACAAAATGAGCAAGCGTTTGGGAAATGTGGTAGATCCATTTGATGCCATTGCCAAATATGGTGCAGATGCCAACCGCTGGTATATGCTCACCAACAGCGATCCCTGGGATAACCTAAAATTTGATATTGAAGGCGTTGCTGAAAGCCAACGTAAGTTTTTTGGAACCTTATATAATACATATTCATTCTTTGCCATCTATGCCAATATTGATGGATTCGAGTTTGATAAAAACAATATTACACCCGTTAAAAACAGAACAGAACTTGATCGCTGGATTATTAGTAAGCTAAATAGTTTGGTAAAATTGGTGACTGAGAAAATGGATGAATATGATGTCACTCCAGCTACTCGAGCTATTGAAGAGTTTGTGGGGGACCATTTATCTAATTGGCATGTACGATTATCAAGAAGACGTTTCTGGAAAGGGGAAATGAATGCTGATAAACAAGCAGCTTTTGAAACCTTATACGAATGTTTAATGACCGTTTCACAGTTAATGAGTTCGGTTGCACCATTTTTCTCAGATTGGCTTTATAAAAACTTAACAGAATCAGTATCGGACAAAAAAGAATCTGTGCATTTAACGGATTGGGTAAAAGCTAATGAATCAATAATTGACAGAGCATTAGAAGAGCAAATGGAGTATGCACAAAAGATAACTTCTTTGGTGCTTTCTATTCGTAAGAAAGAAAATATCAAGGTGCGTCAACCATTGCAAAAAATACTTATTCCTTTGGTTGATGAACGCATTAAAGACGAAATTAAACACGTACAAGGCTTGATTTTGAGCGAAGTAAATGTTAAAGAATTAGAGTTTACAGATGCCATTGCCAAAAGCATCAAGCCTAATTTTAAAACCCTTGGCAAAAAGGTGGGTGCGAAAATGAAAGAAGTGGCAGCTGCTGTTAGTGCATTTGGCCAAGAACAGATTGCTGAGATTGAACAAAAATCTAGCATTTCAATTGATATTCAGGGTGAAACTATTCTCATTGAAAGGGAAGATGTGGAAATATTGTCGAAAGAAATAACTGGCTACAAAGTAGCTAATGAAGGCAAGATAACTGTGGCCTTGGATATTGAAATTGACGAGAAATTAAGAACAGAAGGTGTTGCTCGTGAGATAATTAGCAGATTACAGAACCTTAGAAAAGAAAGTAATTTTGAGGTAATGGATAAAATTAATGTTATCATTCAAAAACATCCATACCTATCTGGTGCTATAAATGATTATAAAACATATATTTGCACCGAAATTTTGGCAGCCTCGATAATCGAAGTTGAACAATTAACCGATGCCGCTGAAATTGATATAGACGAAAATAAAATATTAGTTCAATTAAGTAAATCGTAATTTGTGATGGCAAAAAAGAATACAAAAACATCAGCTAAAAAAGTAGCGAAGCCAATAGCTAAAAAAGCTGTAAAAAAAGCTGCTGCTAAACCAGTTGCCAAGAAAGCGGCAAAAACTCTAGCCAAAAAGGCCATTAAGACTGTGGCTAAAAAAGTAACTAAACCATTGGCCAAAAAGGCAGTAAAGAAGGTGGTAAAGAAGGTGGTAAAACCAATTACCAAAAAAGCTAGTAAGCCGTTAGCTAAAAAATTAGCTCCAAAAAAAGTGGTAAAAGCTTCAGCTAAAAAAGCAGTGGCAAAAAAGCCTGTGAAAAAAGTTGTTGCCAAGAAAACCAGCACAAAAAAAGCGCTTAAGCCTATTGTTAAAAAAGTGACTCCCAAAAAAGTAGCAAAGCCTATTGCTAAGAAAGTAGTAAAAACACCTGCAAAAAAAGTAGTTAAAACAATTGCTAAATCAGCTAAAAAGGCGGTATCAAAACAAATAGCTAAGGTTACTAAGCCAGCGGCAAAAGTAAGCAAAGCTGCGGCTCCTAAAGCTAAAGTCCTAGCTCCAAAAGTGGTCAAGCCTGCAAGATCAAAAGCTAAAAAAGTTAAAATAGAGGTTTCAACAAAACCATTTGTTCCTAAACCAATAATAAAAAAATTTTCTTCTAAAAAAGCGGAAAAAGTTGTTGAACTAAACAATGATGAAACATCTGTAGTCTTAAATGTGCCAAACGAAAGTAGCTACAGCCGATATAGTGATTTAGAAATGGCAGAAGATAAAAAACGTTATAGTGATATTGATTTAGCTGATTTCAAAGAATTGATTAACTCAAAATTATCAGTGGCGCAAGAAGAACTTACGAATCTGTTAAACCAAATGGCAAGTCCTGGATTTAATTCCGCTTCTGATACTGATAGTTCATATAGTAAAATTGATGATGGTGCGGCCACATCAGAAAAAGAATATTTAAGCCAATTAGCAGCCCGTCAACGTAAGTTTATTGAAAACTTAGAAAATGCTTTAATACGTATCGAAAATAAAACTTATGGTATTTGTCGTGTTACTGGTAAACTTATCTCTAAAGAGCGTTTAAGAGCTGTACCACACACCACCTTGAGCATGGAAGCTAAATTACAACAATACAAATAGTTACTATTCAATAATATATTTAAAGCTCGTTGATTTTTTTCAACGAGCTTTTTTATTAAGATGTTAGTAATACCAATTCTAACAAAATGTGATAATAGCAATCTGAATTATTCAGTGGCTAAGAAAAACTATATAAAAATAGAGGGTTCAGCAACAACCACTCAAGAAAAAATGAATCTATCCTGTTCAGATGCATCGGAACGGAACAATCCTCACATTAAATCTATGAAAATGTAACAATTATGGTCAATTTAGAATTTTTTTCATGCTGGTAAGAGGGCTGTAAGTATTACTAAACTTTTAAGCCAGGTAAACAAAAGCAAATAAATTAGCCCAAAAGGAAGTACTAATCCTAATCAAACGATTGGGTTTGGCGAGATGCAATATCTCTTATGGCATTGTAATCATCCTCTGTTATATCGTTAAAGAAATAATTAATCGGATTTACTTTCTTGTTGTTTTTTGCCACCTCATAATGCAAATGAGGAGCAGTAGAAGTGCCAGTACTGCCCACATAGCCGATCAATTCGCCACGTTTAATCTTTTGACGCTCGCTCACTTCAATGCTGCTTAAATGCCCATACAAACTCTCATACCCAAAACCATGATTAATGATGATATGATTGCCATATCCCCTACCCTCATACTTGGCAATTTCAACTGTGCCATTTCCTGTGGCATACACAGGAGTTCTGCGAGGAGCAGTAAAATCTATACCTGAGTGAAATTTGTAAGTTTTATAAATAGGATGTACCCTGTACCCAAAACCTGAAGCAATGCGCTTTAGGTCTTTGTTCGCTATAGGTTGAATTGCTGGAATAGAAGCCAAGAAATCTGTTTTGTTTTGAGCCAATTTTGTCAATTCATCAAAAGATCTATTTTGGGTAATCACCATCCCGGTCAGCTCATCAATTTTATTTCTCAATTTTTCTAACTCGGCAGCATATTCCAAACCTGCAATGCTTTTGTATTTGTATGAATTGGGATTAACTTTTGTTGATTTATACTTAACAGGCTCAGCCTCAAAAATAGCTCGGTATATAGTGGCATCTTTGTCTTGCAACTCAGCCATGCTGGTATTGAGCTCGCTAATTCGGTAGTCCATTCTGCGCAATTCTTCACGATATAATTCGTTTTCACGCTTCAATATTCTTTCCTTAGGTGAGTCGATAAAGCTGTATAAAGCCAATACCATGATAGCCCCTGCCACTATGGAAGCAGAAAGAAACCCAAAAAATCTCAAAATTACGCTTGTAAAACTTGTGCGTACTTTCTCGAAATCGAGTTTATGGGGATTATAAAAGTATTTTATCTTTGCCAACCTTTTATGTTATTGTGTAAATTTCGCTATTATTGAATTTATGTGATAATTTGTAAAAAACAGAATGCGAAAGTAATTTTTTTTTAGCTAAAAATAAGCAGGAATCAATATCGCAATAACTAAATAACGATTAAAAAACCAAGAATGACATCAGCCGAAATTCGCCAACAATTTTTACAATTTTTCGAAAGCAAAGGACATAAAATAGTGCCTTCAGCCCCTATCGTTGTTAAAAACGACCCCACTTTGATGTTTACCAATGCGGGAATGAACCAATTTAAAGATTGGTTTTTGGGGAACGAAACACCTAAATACAAGCGTGCGGTAGATACCCAAAAATGCCTTCGCGTGAGCGGAAAACATAATGACTTGGAAGAAGTGGGTGTAGATACCTACCACCATACCATGTTCGAAATGTTGGGCAATTGGAGCTTTGGCGATTACTTTAAAAAAGAAGCCATCGAATGGGCTTGGGAGCTTTTGGTGGATGTATACAAGCTACCTAGAGAAAGATTGTATGTGACCGTTTTTGAGGGCGATGCAAAAGAAGGTTTGGCTTTCGACCAAGAAGCTTTTGACAATTGGAAATTATGGATTGCAGAAGAGCGCATTTTGAATGGAAATAAAAAAGACAATTTCTGGGAAATGGGTGATACCGGACCATGTGGACCTTGTTCTGAAATTCATATTGACTTAAGGACTGATGCAGAGCGAGCTTTGGTGGATGGAAAAACTTTGGTAAACAACGACCACCCTCAAGTGATTGAGATATGGAACAATGTGTTTATGGAGTTTAACCGTAAGGCGGATGGCAGCCTAGAAAAACTACCTGCCCAACATGTAGACACAGGTATGGGTTTTGAGCGATTGGTGCGTGCCATCGAAGGAAAAACAAGCAACTACGATACAGATGTGTTTGTACCTACCATCAAATTTATTGAAAATCATTCGGGAATAAAATATAACTTCTCAGCATCTGAGGATGAAAGTGTAAGTCATGTCGAGCGGAGACGAGACATTGCCATGCGAGTAATGGCCGATCATATTCGTGCCATAAGCTTTGCCATTGCCGATGGACAATTGCCTAGCAACAATGGTGCAGGTTATGTAATACGCAGGATATTGCGCAGGGCAGTCCGCTACCAATATCAATTCTTGGGCATTAAAGAACCATTCATGAGTCAGTTGGCATTATTGATTGCCGATAGCTTTAAAAATGTTTTTCCTGAATTGCATGCACAAAAAGATTTTGTGAGCAAGGTCATAAGAGAGGAAGAAGTTAGTTTTTTAAAGACTTTAGAAAGAGGAATCGAAATGTTAGAAGCTACCTTTACAATTGATCATGCAAATGATAAAATTTCTAAAGGACAAAGTGATTTAATTTTAAATGGAGAGACTTCCTTTCAGCTATATGATACTTTTGGATTTCCAATAGATTTAACTCAATTACTAGCTAAAGAAAATGGTTGGTCTGTTGATATGGTTGGTTTTGAAGAAGAATTACAAAAACAAAAAGCGCGTTCTCGCAAAGCCACCGAATTAACCACAGACGATTGGATAGAGACCAACTCCCACTCCTTTGGAGAGGAACGGGGTGAGGCATTTCTAGGCTACGACCAACCCGAAGCAGATATTCAAATTGTGAAATACCGCAAGGTAAAAGCCAAAGGAAAAGAAAGCTACCAATTGGTATTTAACCAAACGCCTTTCTACCCTGAAGGTGGCGGACAGATTGGAGATACAGGTTTTATTAGCAATGCCAATGAAAAAATTGCCATTGTTGATACCAAAAAGGAAAACAACCTAATCATTCATTTTGCCAATGCACTTCCTGAAAATATAGAAGCTAATTTTACAGCAAGCATTGATGATGATAAACGTAAATTAACTGAAAACAACCACTCAGCCACTCACCTGCTGCATGCCGCTTTGCGTCAGGTTTTGGGCACCCATGTGGCGCAAAAAGGTTCATTGGTAAATGATGAATACTTGCGATTCGATTTTTCACATTTTGCGGCCATGAGCAAAGAAGAAATTGCCAAAGTAGAGCAAATCGTTAACAAAAAAATACGCGAAAACATCAACCTAGATGAGCGCAGAAGTGTGCCTATTGAAGAAGCCAAAACTTTAGGTGCTATGATGTTGTTTGGTGAAAAATATGGCGACTCGGTGCGTGTTATCACTTTTGATGACAAGTATAGTCGTGAACTTTGTGGTGGTACCCATGTGAAAGCTACTGGCCAAATTGGTTTATTTAAAATAACCAGTGAAGCGGCTGTGGCTGCTGGTGTGCGCAGGATTGAAGCCATCACAGCAGATGCTGCTCAAAACTTAGTTGATAGCTGGCAATCATCGGTAGACAGTTTAAGCAAGACCTTAAACACAAAAGACATTGTTAAATCTGTTGAGCAATTGATTGAAGACAAAGCTTCACTTTTGAAAAAATTGGAGGCTTTTGAAAACGAAAAAACAGTTCAATTAAAAAATGAATTGAAAACAAAAATCGTTTCAACACCATCAAGCAATCAACTTATACAAAACATTGCTATTTCCTCTGCCGAACAATTGAAAAACCTATCCTTCCAATTGAAAAACGAAGTAGAAAATTTGTTTTGTGTGTTGGGTTGTGATTTAAATGGCAAGCCTATGTTAAGTGTAATCATCAGCGATAATTTAGTGAAAGAAAAAGGACTTCATGCAGGCAATATCATCAAAGATTTAGCTAAGCATATTCAAGGTGGTGGAGGTGGACAGCCCTTTTATGCAACTGCTGGTGGTAACAAATTGGAAGGCCTATCAGCAGCTTTGGAAATTGCGAGGGGAATGCTTGCTTAATTAAGAATTAGGAATTATGAATTTTCAATAACGCATTAGCGAAGTAACGGGATAACAAAAAACATATTGCAGAAAAACGAACGTGTATTGTTGCTAACACTGGCAGCTCTCAATTTTACCAACATCATGGATTTCATGATAATGATGCCCTTAGGCCCTCAGCTTATGCGTATCTTCGATATTAGCCCAAAGCAATTTGGAATCATTGTATCGTCTTATACCATAAGCGCAGGAATTTCGGGCTTTTGTTCGGCTTTTCTAATTGACAAATTTGATCGCAAAACTGCTCTGAGTTTTTTGTACACAGGATTCATCATTGGCACTTTTATGTGTGGCCTTGCACCCAATTATGAGATGTTACTTTTTGCACGCATTTTCACTGGTATTTTTGGTGGCGTAATGGGTGCAGTCGTATTATCTATTGTAGGTGATGTAATACCTGTGGAGCGCAGGGGACAAGCCATGGGGACCTTGATGGCAGCCTTCTCCGTTGCATCGGTATTTGGTGTGCCCTTTGGTTTATTCATTGCCACTCATAGTGAATTGGGTTGGCATGCACCCTTTTTGTTCTTAGCTATTTGCGGTTTGCCTGTGGCTTATTTTATTTACAAATATGTACCAAGTATCAACAAGCAAATTGAGGCAGGCAAAGACAATAACCCTTGGCAAATTATTAAGAATGTAACCTCTACAAAAAATCAATTGTGGGCCATGTTACTTATGATTATGATAATGATGGGTCACTTTGCTATCATACCTTTCTTGAGCCCTTATATGGTATCAAATCTAGGTTTTCAAGAAAGTCAATTGCCTTTGATATACATGATAGGTGGGGCCTTCACTATTTTCAGTTCACCGCTTATTGGAAAAGCCGCTGATAAATATGGTAAGCTCAATGTTTTTATCGTTTTCATTATACTCTGCGCCATACCTGTTTTAACAATTACCAATATGCCAAAGGTGCCTATTTATTATGTGTTGGGTGTTACCTCGCTTTTCTTTGTTTTCTCTGGAGGACGAATGATTCCAGCACAAGCCATGGTTACGTCTTCGGTTAATCCCATGTATCGTGGTAGTTTTATGAGCATCACTTCAGCCTTGCAACAATTAAGTGCAGGCTTTGCCTCATACATAGCAGGCGTTTTAGTGCATAAAGACACTCTAACAGGCCAATTAGAAGGCTATCATTATGTAGGTCTATTTAGCGTAACCCTTACCCTACTTAGTATTTTCATAGCCGTTAAAGTCAGGACTTTTGATGGCAAAAGAATTTAGTTGATTGTTGGCAGTTGATAAAAATGAGGTCTATGTTTTTAGTACATTGATTCATAAATCACTTAGAGTTATTCAAGCATAGAATTTTTCTAATTTCAAAATGTATGTATTTGGAGATATTAAAACGAATGCATTATTCCCCTCTAGGGAGGGGTTAGGGGTGGGTTATTTTGTATTTCAAAAGTGCATTTTCCCCAGCAGGCGTTCTTGCCTTTTAGTAATTCAGTATAATCAAACGAACCTATATTTTATTTTTCTAGCTAAAAGCTAAATTATCATTTATCTCAATGTTTTTATTTTTCCTTTTGGGGCATCAAAATCCCGATGAGTCGGGACAAAATGCTTCTTCCGTTCCGATGCATCGGAATCGGAATCAAGGTGCCTTATGGTCGTTGAGCGGAGTCGAAACGCCATTTCGACTCCGCTCAATGAACGTTTCGAACAAAAAGATTTTTCCTTGCCGCTGCTTAGTTTTTGCCGCGTGGCTCTATACAATTCACATGGCAAAACCTAAAAGGCTGCACAAACCCAAGCTTAAAATCTTTTTGCACGCACTGCGAAAATCGCTTCGTGAGTGGAAAGACTTTACAGCAAAAGCAAACGACATTCATAAAATCTGCCAGAAAATGTCTTTGTTTTTTTGTGGATGGTGGGTTACTTCGTAACACTAAAAATGCCTCGCAATCGCATCCGCAATTTTAGCTGCTGGCAATTCTTCCATACAACTTGTTCCATCCACACAAGAACCTCTATAAAAACATTTACAAGCTTTATTTGGTGCAACAATCTCGCCTTTGCCAAATAAATCAAACTCATGTGGATTGAAGATATTATTCATTAACACAATCTTTTTACCCAATGCCAAAGTGATATGCATACCCATGGTAACTTGGGTTATTACCAAATGACATTGGTTTACTAAATTGATAAACTCATACAAACTGAAATAGCCTAAATATAAAGCACCTGAGTGTGCTTGAATCTCTTTGTTACGAGCATCTTCAGCTTCTCCACCTAGCAATAAAACCTCTGCATCAGGGTGTTGCTTTTTGGTTAATGCCACCAAATCAACCCACTTGTCTATACTCCATAAGCGCGTAGTCCATCTACCTCCACAACCTGTATTCATACCTATGATTTTTTTGCCACTTGGCAAGTTCCAAGTATAGCCTTTCTCGCTATGGGTATCCATCAAATATGGCTCACCTTGGTGGGTATAGCCACATATTTCAAATATCTCTTGTAAATAGCTTTTGGTGTTTGCCTGACTCACATCGTCAAACATACCCGTACTAAATTTATGATCCGCTAAATCGTTGTAGGGTTGAATCTCATTATCCTTCAAAACAAAACCAAACTTCTGCTTGGCATCCACCACTTTTAGCAATGCGCCTGCTTCTTTTTCTTTATCAAGGTTTATAGCTAAGTCCCAAGAACTGTTTTGCGCATAAAAAATGCTGTTAACATCCCATTTCAATATTTCGTCAATCTGACTTGAAGGAAGAATATCGGGAGTCCAAGTAAGCCAAGTGATTTTGCAATCAGGAAATTCCTTTTTAAACTTAACCACCAAAGGTGTGGTGCGAATCACGTCTCCAATAGCGCCTAGTTTTATTATTAAAATTCGTTTTGATATTTTAGTATAGGCAGGACAAGTTTCGCAGTGGTAGCCATTTTGTTTGTGAGGCTTGCATGGAATATGTCCTTTAAAATGAAGGCAATCGGATTTGTAAATCATAGATGTTTGAGAATCGAACAAACATAAGATAAAGGCTTCAAAAACACAAAACTGCCTTTTCAATAAAATGAGCACTACCCTATAAAATAATCTTAACTTGATTTGACATTACTTTTCGATTACTTTCGTGCCTGTTTTTAAGAAAATAATATGCTTGAAATTAAAGTACCTACCGTTGGAGAATCGATTAGCGAAGTAACCATAGCCCGCTGGAATAAAAAAACAGGTGATTATGTGCAGATGGACGAATTGTTATGCGAGCTTGAAAGCGATAAAGCTACCTTTGAGTTAAACGCTGAAAAAGCGGGTGTTTTAACCACTGTGGGTGCCGAAGGCGATACCATTAAAGTGGGTGATGTGATTTGTAAAATAGACACGGATGCGAAGGCTCCTGAAGGCAAAACAGAAGCACCTAAAGCCGAAACTCAAAATACCAAACCAGAAGTTAAGACCAGCCAGCCAGAGGCCAATAAACAAATGCCTGAAGCTAACAAGCCTTATCCTTCGCCTGCTGCGGCCAAAATTTTAGCTGAAAAAGGTATCGACACTAAGGATGTTAAGGGTACAGGAATTGGTGGACGCATTACCAAAGCAGATGCGCTGCATGCACAACTAAAAACAACTAGCAACGAAACTAAATCAAGAAACGAACGCAAAGAAAAAATGACTTCACTGCGTAAAACCGTTTCGAAAAGATTGGTTGCCGTGAAAAATGAAACAGCCATGCTCACCACTTTTAACGAAGTGGACATGAAGCCTATCATGGATTTACGCAATCAATATAAAAACCAATTTAAAGAAACCCATGGCGTAAACCTTGGTTTCATGAGCTTCTTCACCAAGGCTGTTACCGTGGCTTTGAAGCAATTCCCTGCCGTGAACGCTTATATTGATGGAGATGAAATCATCTACCACGACTATTGCGATATATCCATAGCTGTAAGTGCCCCTAAAGGCCTTGTGGTGCCTGTGATTAGAAATGCTGAAAGCCTAACATTGGCAGGCATCGAATCAGAAGTGGCTCGTTTGGCAGGCAGAGCCCGCGACAACAAATTGAGCATTGAAGAAATGACAGGAGGTACTTTCACCATCACCAATGGAGGTGTGTTTGGTAGTATGATGAGTACACCTATTATCAATGCCCCACAATCGGCTATTTTGGGTATGCACAATATCATCGAAAGACCTGTGGTTAAAGATGGTCAGATAGTGGCTCGCCCTATGATGTATTTGGCATTGAGCTACGACCACAGAATTATTGATGGTCGTGAGTCTGTAGGATTTTTGGTAAAAGTAAAACAATGCTTAGAAAACCCTATTCTATTGCTTACCGAAGGCAACGACCCTAACAAAATGGTCTTGGATTTATAGTTGAAACATTCTGCCCTGCCTGCAGTTGATGGTATCCAACAGCTATGACGCTGCGCTAAAAACCAATCATAGGCAAAAGAATGGGATTGCAGTATCGTTTGCCACCAGTAATCATGACAAATTGAAGATATTAATATCAGACATATGAAAACTAAATCAATCATTCTTTCGTGGGTTTGCCTCTTGACATTATCTGTAATTCTTTCATCTTTTATAGATAAGAAAACACCCCATAGTTCCAAAACAGAAGAATACGCAATCGTAGATGTAATGGACAACGGGAAAAAAAAATTTATTCGCGTTACAAAAGATGATGAAGCTTCAACTGAAATAGAATGGAAAAGGGAAAAAACAGATGATCGCGATGATTACAGACCCATTCTTAAGGTTTTAAATCAATTAAATGAGCAAGGCTATGAAATGCTTAATTGTTCACTTGCCTACGAGAGCTCTGCTCAGGGAAATGGAGGAAATCCCAGACAAACCTATTTTATGGTAAGGAAAATTAAGTAACAAATTTTGCTCTAGGTTGATGATGTTACTAACTGCTCCTCTGCTAGCGCGAGCGTTGTATGCTGGTATAGGGTGGTTCGCTTGTGCTTTTTTATTAAACACGACACAATTATAAATACAAAGAATCAATTAAACATATAACCTATTCCGATATGCGAATTTATTATGTTTTGATTATATTTAACTTCAGTAGTTGGATAGCTATACGAAGCATCTGTAGTGTATGATGGTTTCCGCACTCGCTAGCGTCCCGCTAGTGAGCCTATTGATAAGCCTATGGCTTCTTATATTATTTATCATGCGGCCCTGCCAAGAATCGAACTTGGATTTTGAGCTTCGGAAACTCACGCACTATCCATTGTACTACAAGGCCTGTTGGTTATTTCGTTATTGGGTTAATGGTTATTTCGTTATTCATTATTGCGTTAAATGGCTACTGCGTAAATTAATAGCAACTATACTGTAACAGTTACACCTCACAAAATAAAAAGTCGGTTGACATTTATGCCTAACCGACTTTTTAAATTTTATAGTTTTAACTAATTATTATTCGCCTTTTGAAGCAGCTAGTGCATCAAATTCTTCTTTCGAACCAACTATTAGTTTTTCGTACTCACGCATACCTGTACCTGCAGGAATTAAATGTCCAACGATAACGTTTTCTTTTAATCCCATCATGTGATCTACTTTGCCTGAAATAGCAGCTTCGTTCAACACTTTGGTAGTTTCCTGGAATGACGCGGCACTCATAAAGCTTTGTGTACCCAAACTTGCTTTGGTAATACCCATGATAACTTGAACGGCAGTTGCTGATTCAGCATCGCGCACTTCAACTAATTTCATGTCTTTACGTTTTAACATTGAGTTCTCGTCACGTAATTTACGTAAGCTTATAATCTGACCAGGTTTAACATTGGTTGAGTCACCAGACTCTAAAACTACTTTCTTATCAAAGATCCAATCGTTGGTGTCTTTGAAAGTATAACGATCTACGTTTTCACCTTCTAGTAATAAGGTATCTCCTGGATCAATTACTTCCAATTTACTCATCATCTGACGGGTAATTACCTCGATATGCTTATCAGAGATTTTTACACCTTGCAAACGATACACCTCTTGGATACCATTTAAGATATAACGTTGAACAGCTTGTGGCCCTTCAATACGTAAGATATCTTGAGGTGATATAGAACCATCACTTAATGATGAACCTGCTTTTACGAAGTCATTTTCTTGAACAAGTATATGTTTAGAAAGTGGCACCATGTATTTTTTAACCTCAGCATCTTTTGATGTGATTACTATTTCGCGGTTACCACGTTTGATACCACCAAATGTAACTACACCATCAATCTCGGTAACAACAGCAGGGTTTGAAGGATTACGTGCTTCGAATAACTCGGTAACACGTGGTAAACCTCCTGTGATATCTCGGGTTTTACCAACCACACGAGGAATCTTAACTAAGATACCACCCGCAGTTAATTCAGCACCCTCTTCAACCACGATATGCGCACCCACTGGTAAATTGTATTCTTTCTGTGGTGCACCTTTTTTGTCAACCATAATAATGGATGCAATCTTGGTTTTATCTTTACTTTCAATAACTACTTTCTCGCGGTGACCAGTTTGCTCATCACTTTCGTCCTTGTAGGTAATGTTCTCGATTAAACTTTCGAACTTAACCTTACCAGGCTGCTCGCAAAGGATTACCGCATTGTATGGATCCCAACTACAAATAGCATCTCCTTTGGCAATTTTCTGACCGTCTTTAACAACCAAATGCGCACCGTAAGGAATGTTTATAGCCATGATAGGGTTACGAGTAACCTCATCCAAAATTCTTATCTCACCTTGACGACCTAAAACAGTATCCACTTTCACACCATCTATTTCGCTCTTCACTGTTCTAATCTCTTCAAATTCTAATATACCAGCGAATTTAGCAGTCATCTTGCTTTCAGTAGCAATGTTTGATGCCGCACCACCCACGTGGAATGTACGAAGTGTTAACTGTGTACCTGGCTCTCCGATTGACTGCGCTGCAATTACACCCACAGAGTCACCTCTCTGAGCTAAGCGGCCTGTAGCCAAGTTTCTTCCATAACATTTTGCACAAACACCAATCTTAGCTTCGCAAGTTAATGCCGAACGAATCTCCATGATTTCAATTGGAGATGCTTCTATTTTATGAGCAATTTTCTCAACGATTAACTCACCTGATTTGCAATATAATTCTCCTGTTAATGGATCATAAACATCATGCAAGCTTGTACGACCCAAAATACGTTCGAATAATGGCTCAACAACTTCTTCATTATCTTTAAGAGCTGAAATTGGAATACCACGAAGGGTTCCACAATCTTGCTCGTTAATTACCACATCTTGTGCTACGTCATGTAACCTACGTGTTAAGTAACCCGCATCCGCAGTTTTCAAAGCGGTATCGGCCAAACCTTTACGCGCACCGTGGGTAGAGATAAAGTATTCGATAACGGATAGTCCTTCACGGAAGTTCGATAAAATTGGATTCTCGATGATCTCTCCGGTTCCACCCACAAGATTTTTTTGTGGTTTTGCCATCAATCCCCTCATACCACCCAACTGACGAATTTGCTCTTTACTACCACGCGCTCCAGAATCCAACATCATATAAACGGGATTAAATCCTTGTTGATCTTCACGTAATTGTTTTAATAATGTATCGGCTAACTTATTGTTAACACGTGTCCAAACGTCAATTACTTGGTTATAACGCTCGTTGTTGGTGATGAAACCTTGCTCGTAGTTGCTACGAATTTCATCAACTTCAGCTTGAGCAGCATTTACAAATTTTGCTTTTTCATCAGGAATTTTAACATAACTTAAGTTAAATGATAAACCTCCTTTGAAAGCGGCTTGGTATCCTAATTCTTTGATAGCATCAAGGAACTTAGCACATTTATCCATACCACAAACAGTGACTACTTCACCGATGATATCACGTAAGTTTTTCTTAGTTAAGATATCGTTGATATAGCCAAACTCTTCAGGTACCACAAGATTGAATAAAATCCTACCCATTGTAGTATCGATGATTTTGCTTACCAATACATCATCTTCCATCACATTCACACGGCATTTAACGCTAGCGTGCATGTGCACTCTACCTTCGTTGTAAGCAATAATTGCTTCTTCTGAAGAATAGAAATGTAAGCCTTCACCTTTGATTGGGTATTCTTCAGTGTGTTTGCGTTGTTTGGTGATGTAGTACAATCCCAAAACCATGTCTTGAGAAGGTACTGCAATAGGAGCACCATTAGCAGGGTTCAAAATATTATGCGGTGCAAGCATCAATAACTGAGCTTCCAAAATAGCTGCATTTCCAAGTGGAACGTGAACAGCCATCTGATCACCGTCAAAATCCGCATTAAAACCTGTACACACCAAAGGATGTAACTGAATAGCTTTTCCTTCGATTAATTTTGGTTGAAATGCTTGAATACCTAATCTATGTAGTGTAGGAGCACGGTTAAGTAAAATAGGATGTCCTTTTAAAATGTTTTCTAAAATATCCCAAATCACCGGTTCTTTTCTATCAACTAATTTCTTAGCGGATTTAACCGTTTTAACAATACCACGCTCTAATAATTTACGAATAACAAATGGCTTGAATAACTCCGCAGCCATGTTTTTAGGAATACCACACTCGTGTAATTTCAATTGTGGTCCTACAACAATTACCGAACGACCAGAATAATCAACACGCTTACCTAATAAGTTTTGACGGAAACGTCCTTGTTTACCTTTTAGCATATCGCTTAAAGATTTCAAAGGACGGTTACCTTCAGTTTTAACAGCACTTACTCTTCTTGTGTTATCAAAAAGTGAATCTACTGCTTCTTGTAACATACGTTTTTCGTTACGTAAGATTACTTCAGGTGCTTTGATTTCCATCAAACGCTTCAAACGGTTGTTACGGATAATAACGCGTCTGTATAAATCGTTCAAATCAGAAGTAGCAAAACGGCCACCTTCTAATGGAACTAAAGGACGTAATTCTGGTGGAATAACCGGAAGGATTTTAACCACCATCCACTCTGGACGGTTTTCGCCACGCTCTTGAGCGTTTCTGAATCCTTCGATTACTTTCAAACGCTTCAATGCTTCGTTTTTAC
Source organism: Chitinophaga pinensis (assembly GCA_945870425.1). Classification (GTDB taxonomy): domain Bacteria; phylum Bacteroidota; class Bacteroidia; order UKL13-3; family UKL13-3; genus RGVD01. The sequence continues at coordinate 137,508 of CAMBSD010000002.1, forward strand.
GTTGTTGGCTGGTTTCGTTGCTAGCCTTGTTACGTAAATCGAAAGATAAAGCATCTAAATCAATTCTAGATAACATGAACCATAAAGCATCACCACCCATTTTAGCGATGAATTTTTTAGGATCGTTATCATCTAACATTTGGTTATCCTTTGGTAACGAATCAAGAATATCTAAATACTCTTCTTCAGTTAACAAATCATTGATAATAACTCCATCTGAATCTTTGATACCTGGTTGACAAACTATATAACGCTCATAGTAAACCACCATATCAAGTTTCTTAGTAGGCACGCCTAATAAGTAACCAATTTTGTTTGGCAATGAACGGAAGTACCAAATATGAGCAACAGGAACGATCAAGTTGATATGTCCCATACGCTCTCTACGCACTTTCTTTTCAGTAACTTCCACACCACATCTATCGCACACGATGCCTTTGTAGCGAATGCGTTTGTATTTACCGCAATGACATTCGTAATCCTTTATAGGGCCAAAAATACGCTCACAGAACAATCCACCCATTTCTGGTTTGAATGATCTGTAGTTGATAGTTTCAGGCTTTGTTACCTCACCAAAAGAACGTTGTAAAGTTGACTCTGGAGAAGCCAAACCAATACGAATCTTGGTAAAGTTACTTTTTAATTTCTGATCTTTTTTTATTGACATTTTTTCAATTTAAGAATGTGAGAATTTGAAAATTTGAAAATGTGTGTACATGAATTTTCAGGTACACACATTCACACATTAAATTTATTCTAAGGTTAAATCTAAACCTAAGCCCCTTAACTCATGAACCAATACATTGAATGATTCAGGAATACCAGGTTGAGGTAAATTATCACCTTTAACAATAGCCTCATAAGTTTTAGCTCTACCGATAATATCATCCGACTTAATGGTTAATATTTCTTGTAGAATGTTAGATGCACCGTATGCTTCAAGTGCCCAAACCTCCATCTCACCAAAACGCTGACCTCCAAATTGAGCTTTACCACCCAATGGCTGTTGTGTAATCAATGAGTATGGTCCGATTGAACGTGCATGCATCTTATCATCAACCATGTGACCTAATTTAATCATATAAATTACTCCCACAGTGGTTGGCTGATCGAAACGCTCGCCTGACAATCCATTGTATAAATAAGTCTTACCCCAATCAGGAATACCAGCTTCGCGTGTATACTTTAATACATCATCGTCACTCGCTCCATCAAAAATTGGCGTAGCAAATTTTACTCCTAATTCTTTAGCTGCCCAACCTAAAACAGTTTCGTAAATCTGTCCTAAGTTCATACGTGATGGAACACCTAGCGGGTTCAATACGATATCTACTGGTGTTCCATCTTCCATAAATGGTAAGTTTTCTTCACGCTCAATACGCGCAACAATACCTTTATTTCCGTGGCGACCAGCCATCTTATCCCCTACTTTCAATTTACGTTTTTGAGCAACATAAACTTTGGCTAATTTCAATATACCTGTTGGTAATTCATCGCCTACGCTTACTGCAAACTCTTTGCGTTTGAAAGCAGCTATTTCTTGGTTCAATCTGTTTTTGTAGTTACCCAAAATCAAACGAATTACTTCGTTTTTCTCTGAATCAGTTGTCCAATTAGTAGCATTAACATTGGTGTAATCAACATCGTTCAAGTTTTTCATAGTGAACTTGGTTCCTTTAGGAATCATTTCTTCACCATAAACATTTAATACACCTTGAGATGTTTTACCTGATAGAATACCAAACAACTTCTCTACTAAAATATCTTTAATTGCTTTAGAATGTTTGTCGTGTTCTGCAGAAAGTTTTGCAATTTTTGTTTTCTCGTCTGCACGAGAAGATTTCTCTTTCTTAGCACGAGCAAATAATTTTTTATCAATTACAATTCCTCCAGATGAAGGACCTGCTTTCAACGAAGCATCTTTCACATCACCCGCTTTGTCACCAAAGATAGCACGTAATAGTTTTTCTTCAGGAGAAGGCTCAGTTTCACCCTTAGGTGTGATTTTACCAATTAAGATATCACCCTCACCTATTTCACATCCTACACGAATCAATCCGTTTTCATCCAAGTTTTTAGTAGCATCTTCACTAACATTCGGAATATCGTTTGTTAATTCTTCTTCTCCACGTTTTGTATCACGAACCTCAAGTTCGTATTCAGTTACGTGTAATGAAGTAAAGATATCTTCTTTCGCTACTTTTTCGCTGATAACAATCGCATCCTCGAAGTTATATCCTTGCCAAGGCATGAATGCTACTTTCAAGTTACGTCCGATTGCTAATTCGCCACCTTGTGTTGCATATCCTTCACACATCACCTGACCTTTGGTCACTTTAGTACCTTTTTTAACAATTGGTCTTAAGTTAACACAAGTATTTTGGTTGGTTCTGCGGAATTTTATAATATCATACGTTTTGGTATCAGTTCCAAAGCTGATTAATTTATCAGTTTCAGTTTGCTCGTAACGAACACGTATTTCTTTTGCATCAACATATTCGACAACACCATTGCCTTCAGCTACAATTAAATTGCGGCTATCGCGTGCAACACGACCCTCAAGACCTGTACCCACAACTGGAGCTTCTGGTCTTAATAGAGGTACTGCTTGACGTTGCATGTTCGATCCCATCAAGGCACGATTCGCATCGTTATGCTCTAGGAAAGGAATCAATGAAGCTGCTATCGATACAATTTGATTTGGAGCAATATCCATGAAATCAATTTTGTCTGGCTCAAGCATCGGAAAGTCACCTTCGTATCTAGCTTTTACTCTTGTATCAACAAAATTTCCTTCTTCATCATAAATCGCATTCGACTGTGCAATCGTTTTTCCTTCTTCATCTTCAGCACTAAGGTAAGTAACAGTTTCGTTGATAGAAACTTTACCATTTACCACTTTACGGTAAGGAGTTTCAATGAAACCCATTCCATTGATTTTTGCATGCACACAAAGTGAAGAAATCAAACCAATATTTGGACCCTCTGGTGTTTCAATTGTACATAAACGACCGTAGTGGGTATAATGTACGTCACGCACCTCGAAACCTGCTCTCTCACGAGAAAGACCGCCTGGCCCAAGAGCAGACATTCTTCTTTTGTGAGTAATCTCTGCCAATGGATTGGTTTGATCCATAAATTGAGATAACTGATTGGTTCCAAAGAATGAATTGATTACAGAAGATAAAGTCTTAGCATTAATCAAATCTGCTGGAGTAAACACCTCGTTGTCGCGGATGTTCATACGCTCACGAATTGTACGTGCCATACGAGCCAAACCAACACCAAACTGAGAATACAATTGCTCGCCAACTGTACGAACACGTCTGTTACTCAAGTGATCAATATCATCCACATCTGCACGTGAATTAGCTAATTCAATTAGATATTTTATGATTGAAACAATATCATCTTTGCTAAGAACGCGAACGTCCATGCCTTCAGATTTGTTCAATTTTCTATTAATACGGTATCTACCAACTTCTCCCAAATCGTAACGTTTGTCAGAGAAGAATAATTTTTCGATTACACCTTTTGCGGTTTCTTCATCAGGTGGATCTGCATTCCTCAACTGACGATAGATATGCTCATGTGCTTCTTTTGCACTGTTTGATGTATCTTTTTGTAAAGTATTTAAGATGGTAGCAAATTCACTGTGATTTGATTCATTCTTATGAAGGATAATGGCTTTCACTTCAGCTTCAAGAATCATATCAATATGCTCTTCTTCCAGGGTGGTATCACGCTCGATAATAACTTCGTTACGCTCGATAGAAACAACCTCTCCAGTATCCTCATCAACGAAATCTTCAAACCAAGTGCGAAGCACCCTAGCCGCTAATTTACGTCCAAGAACTTTTTTCAAACCTGCTTTGCTTACCTTAACCTCTTCAGCCAAATCAAATAAATTCAAAATATCTTTATCTGATTCGAAACCGATGGCACGAAGCAATGTAGTTACTGGAAACTTCTTTTTACGATCGATATAAGCATACATTACGTTGTTTACATCTGTTGCAAATTCTATCCAGCTACCTTTAAAAGGAATAACACGCGCTGAATACAATTTAGTACCATTGGTATGGTACGATTGACCAAAGAAAACACCAGGAGAACGATGTAACTGAGATACAATAACACGTTCAGCACCATTAATACAGAAAGTACCACTTGGTGTCATGTAAGGAATTGTACCTAAATAAACATCCTGAACGATGGTTTGAAAATCTTCATGCTCAGGGTCGTTACAACTAAGTTTTAATTTGGCTTTTAATGGAATTGAGTATGTCAATCCACGTTCGATGCACTCTTCGATCGAGTAGCGTGGCGGATCAACGAAGTAATCAAGAAACTCTAAAGTAAAAATATTTCTTGTATCACTAATTGGGAAGTTTTCCATAAACACCTTGTAAAGACCCTCATTCGAGCGACTTTCAGAGGTAGTGTCTAACTGAAAAAATTCTTTAAAAGATTGTAATTGAACATCCAAAAAATCAGGATAATCAATCACTTGTTTTACTGAAGCAAAGGAAATCCTTCCTTCGGGAGTTATATTTTTATTGGCCAATGTAATATTTTTTTTAAAAGTGAATTGGAGTTAATAACTCAATAGGTATAAACAGCAAATAGACCCACGGCATAGGCCGGGGTCAAATTACGTTTCGTGCTCTGAATGAATTACTTCAATTCGATTTCAGCACCAGCTTCCTCAAGCTTAGCTTTTAAAGTGTTAGCTTCATCTTTGCTAACGCCTTCTTTAACTGGCTTAGGTGCACCGTCTACAAGTTCTTTAGCTTCTTTTAATCCAAGACCAGTTAAGTCTTTAACTAATTTCACTACATTTAATTTTGCAGCACCTGCATTTTTAAGAATTACATCAAAAGATGTTTGTTCTTCAGCAGCAGGAGCAGCTGCACCAGCAGGAGCAGCAGCAACAGCTACAGCTGCAGCAGCAGGCTCTATACCGTACTCGTCTTTTAAAATTTGAGCTAACTCATTTACTTCTTTTACTGATAAGTTTACCAACTGCTCAGCAAACGCTTTTAAATCTGCCATTTGTAATTTAAATTTAAATTGTTATTAATTATTGATTTGTTTTTATTTTTATTATTCAGGTTTCTCAGATAATGTTTTAACAATACCTGCCAGTTTATTACCGCCCGATTGAAGTGCGCTAATAACATTTTGAGCTGGAGATTGCAACAATCCGATGATTTCACCGATAAGCTCATTTTTAGTTTTAAGTGCTATCAATGCGTCTAATTGGTCATCGCCTATAAATGCATCAGTATCAATCAATGCACCTTTTAAATATGGCTTAGGATCACCTTTAGTGCCTTTACGGAAATCTTTGATAGCTTTTGCTGGAGCCTTCATATCAGCACTAAACATTAGAGCTGTATTTCCAACAAGGGTATCTGCTAAGCCTCCGAAATTACGACCACTTTTTTCCATTGCTTTTTCAATCAAGGTATTTTTTGCCATTTGCATTTCGATACCTTCTTTAAAAAGTAAACGTCTTAAGTCGCTTGTTCTTTTTGCATTCAAACTTGCGATATCAGTGATATAAACATTTTGATATTCAGCAAATTTTTCAGACAACTGATTTATTACTTGTGATTTTTGATCTTTATTCATAACGCCCCTTTAATTAAATGCCCGGAATAGATTTAGTATCAACTTTAATACCAGGACTCATGGTGCTAGAAATATTAACACCTCTGAAATAAGTACCTTTAGCTGAAGATGGTTTTAATTTAGCAATTGATTGAATTAACTCAACTGCATTTTCCATCAATTTCTCAGGAGCAAATGAAGTTTTTCCAATTGATGTATGGATGGCTCCTTCTTTATCAACTTTGAAATCAATTTTACCAGCTTTTACTTCTTTAATGGTTTTAGCCACATCGGTAGTAACAGTGCCAGATTTAGGGTTTGGCATTAGGTTACGAGGTCCTAATACTCTACCTAATTTACCTAATTTAGCCATAACTGCAGGCATTGTGATGATGATATCTACATCTACCCATCCGCCTTCAATTTTTGTAATATATTCGTCTAATCCAACAAAGTCAGCTCCTGCTTCTTTTGCTTCTGCTTCTTTATCTGCTGGAACCAATGCCAATACACGAACAGTTTTACCTGTACCATGCGGCAATGAAACCACACCACGAACCATTTGATTAGCTTTCTTAGGGTCAACACCTAAACGAACATCAATATCCACTGATGATTCAAACTTAGTATATGAAATCTCATTAACTAATTTTGAAGCCTCGGTAAGCGAATAAGATTTAGTTTGGTCAACTTTCTTTAAAGCCTCTTTTCTTTTTTTACTTATGCGTGCCATTTTTAATTATTTTTTCCTTTTGACTAATTAAAAGGATTTTCGCCTTTTACCTCTAAACCCATGCTTCGAGCCGACCCAGCAACCATTTTCATGGCAGATTCAACTTTAAAGCAATTCATATCTTGCATTTTATCAGAAGCAATTGCTCTTACTTGCTCCCAAGTAACTGAACCAACTTTTTTACGGTTAGATTCTGCTGATCCTTTAGCCGCTTTAGAAGCTTCTAACAATTGAGAAGCAACTGGAGGAGTTTTAATTACAAAATCAAATGATTTATCGCTATAAACAGAGATAACTACTGGTAATATTTTACCTGCTTTATCTTGAGTACGAGCATTGAACTGCTTGCAAAACTCCATGATGTTAACACCTTTAGAACCCAAAGCAGGTCCAATTGGAGGTGCAGGATTGGCAGCGCCACCTTTAACTTGTAATTTAATAAAACCGGTTAATTCTTTAGCCATAATCTATAATTTATTAGTATCGTAATTTGTTTGCTCTAAAATTTAGATTTTTCAGGCATTCAAATGAATTATATTTCTTAATTTTCTTTTTCTACTTGTACAAAATTCAACTCTAATGGTGTTCTTCTTCCAAAGATTTTCACCATTACTTTTAATTTTTTCTTCTCTTCACTAACCTCTTCAATTATCCCACTGAATCCGCTAAATGGTCCATCATTTACCTTAACGCTCTCCCCTACTATAAATGGCTCAAGTATTGTTTCACCATTTTCAGAAATTTGATCTACATTACCTAAGATACGAGAAACTTCATTTGCTCTCAATGGAACTGGAGTTGATTTGCCACCTAAGAAACCAACAACACCATTTACAGAGTCAATTATGTGCCCAACTTCACCAACTATTTCTGCCTGAATTAAAATATAACCAGGTAAATAAGCTTTCTCCTTAATTAACTTCTTACCATTTTTCACGGTGTAAACTTTTTCGGTAGGAATAAGTATTTGCGGCACATGATGAGTTAAGCCAGCTCTTTCAAGTTCTACCTCCATTTGAGCTTTAATCTTTTTCTCTTGACCAGTAATTACTCTAGCCACATACCATTTAAATTGTTCTTCCAACATTGTAAATATTTACACCCTTTAAATTATCCTTGGAAAATTTGGTAAAAAAATCCAAGTGCACTACTACTAACTATATCAATAACATAAATAACAAGAGCAATAAGCAAAGAAGCTATCATAACAATAAGCGTGCTCTCCTGTAGCTCTTCCCATGTAGGCCAAGTTACTTTATTTACCAATTCATCGGTAGATAGTTTTATGTATTCTCTGATTTTATTCATGAGATTGTATTTTGTTGTTAACTTGCACGGGCACAAGGATTCGAACCCTGATCAGCGGTTTTGGAGACCGACATTCTACCATTGAACTATGCCCGTATATTGACAATAAATGTTGGCTAACATGTCGTTAGCCAACATCTAAAGTCTTAATATACAGAATTAATCTAAAATTTCAGTTACCTGACCCGCACCAATTGTACGACCACCTTCACGGATTGCAAAACGTAAGTTTTTCTCCATTGCGATAGGGGCAATCAATTGAACAGTTACAGTTACGTTATCACCGGGCATGATCATTTCCATACCATCTGGCAACATTACCTCTCCAGTTACGTCAGTTGTACGTAAGTAGAACTGTGGACGGTATTTGTTGAAGAAAGGAGTATGACGTCCACCTTCGTCTTTTGATAATACATAAACTTCAGCTTTGAATTTAGTATGCGGTGTTACTGAACCTGGCTTGCAAATAACCATACCTCTACGGATTTGGTTTTTGTCGATACCACGTAATAATAAACCTACGTTATCACCAGCTTCACCTCTGTCTAATATTTTACGGAACATTTCAACACCAGTTACAACTGATTGTAATTTTTCAGCACCTAAACCAATGATATCAACAGTCTCATTTGAGTTAACGATACCACGCTCGATACGACCAGTAGCAACAGTACCACGACCTGTAATCGAGAATACGTCTTCAACTGGCATTAAGAAAGGAAGTTCAGTTAAACGCGGAGGAACCGGAATGTATGCATCAACTGCAGCCATCAATTCCATGATTTTTTCAACCCATTTAGCGTCACCATTCAAACCACCCAAAGCAGAACCTTGAATAATTGGAATTTCATCACCAGGGAAATCATATTTGCTTAACAAATCGCGGATTTCCATCTCAACGATTTCTAGTAATTCAGCATCGTCAACCATATCCACTTTGTTCATGAATACAACGATACGAGGTACACCAACCTGACGAGCTAATAGAATGTGCTCGCGAGTTTGAGGCATAGGTCCATCAGTAGAAGCAACCACAAGGATAGCTCCGTCCATTTGGGCAGCACCAGTTACCATGTTTTTAACATAATCAGCGTGACCTGGACAGTCAACGTGAGCGTAGTGACGATTTGCAGTAGAATATTCTACGTGCGCTGTGTTAATCGTAATACCGCGTTCTTTTTCTTCAGGAGCTGAATCGATTGAATCGAATGAACGTGCTTCTGATAAACCTGCATCAGCTAATACTTTAGTAATTGCTGCTGTTAAGGTTGTTTTCCCGTGATCTACGTGACCGATAGTACCAATGTTTACGTGAGGTTTACTGCGGTCAAATTTTTCTTTAGCCATAGTTATATTTGTTTATTTAGTTTTTCTTTTTCTTTTTGAGCTGTTGAAGAGAATTGAACTCTCGACCTCTTCCTTACCAAGGAAGTGCTCTACCCCTGAGCTACAACAGCTTAATTAACTTTCAACTGCTATTAGTTATTTCGTTAATCGTTATCCGAATAACTAATAACGTAACAACTATGCTCTACATGAGCGAGAGACGAGGCTCGAACCCGCGACCTACAGCTTGGAAGGCTGTCGCTCTACCAACTGAGCTACTCTCGCATAAACTAAGATAAAGTTAATCGAATCAAATTCAACTAACTTTTCATAATATATTTCTTGTGTGGGGAGAGAAGGATTCGAACCTTCGTAGCTCTCGCAGCAGATTTACAGTCTGCCCCATTTGACCGCTCTGGTATCTCCCCAACTGTGATTACATGGTGGTAATTACTGGAGCCACTTGCCGGAATCGAACCAGCGACCTACTGATTACAAATCAGTTGCTCTACCAGCTGAGCTAAAGTGGCATTTATCAATAAATGTTATATTTTAAGCCGTTACAGATGGTAATGAACCAATCTTTCGATATCACTCGAAAATGGCAAAAAATCAAGGTATTTCCTACAAAGAACTCAATTTACAAGTCTATCTTTCTCACAAAAAGGACTGCAAATGTAGTATTTCATAGGATGAATACAAATTTGGAAGCAAAAAAAATCAAAAAACTTTTAAAAAACTTTTCTGATGTGTGTAACAGCGGTGCAAAGGTGCATTTCGTATTTGTAAAATGCAAGTGTCGCATTAAATTTTGTTGTGCGAAATGAAGATTTGAATGATTTTTAATTAGTTATCAAAACCTTTACATTTATTATCGGCCTTGATTATTAAAAACAAATATTTTTCAAGAGCAACAATCTTTAACTGTGGGTGCAATTTTGTTTAATAGGTATTTGGGTCTGCAAATCTCCGATCGTGAAGGTAATCCATATCTGTTAAGGTTTTTAAGAATGCTATTAATTCGGTCTTTTCAGAGTCATCAAACTTCTTGTTACTACAAGATTGTGATGCTGCATAATGATTCATTACTTCCTTCAAATTTCTGTACCTTCCATCATGCATGTATGGGTAAGTCATTTCAACATTTCGCAAACTTGGGGTTTTGAACTTAAAATAATCTTCTTTAAAAGATGTAATAGTCATTCTCCCGTTATCGTTTAAATTAGAATCTGGTTTCAAGCCAATATTGTAGTAATTATTATCTGTAAATAGAGGTGGTGGATGACAAGTAACACAATTGCTTTTAAAAAGATTCAAACCTTTTTCCTCAATGCTAGTAAATGTATCTACTCCTGCTATAAATTTATCATATCTTGAGTTACAAGAAATCATCAATGATAAGAATTGAGATAGTGATTTCATCAGCATTTCTGTAGTAATTGTAGAGTCTTGAAAAGCTTTATAAAACATCCGTTTATAGGTAGAATTAGCTTGCAACTTCTTTATTACATTCGGTAGGTTTTCTCCCATTTCAGAGACACTTGTGATAGGTGCAAGTGGTTGTAAATCCAAATGATTAATTGCTCCATCGGCCATAAAAGCATCTTTCCAAATTAAGTTCTGAAGTGAGGGTACATTCCGGATACCTAACCTCCCTCCTATTCCATGGCTTAATGGATGGTCAATATGAGCAAATGCTGCAAACTGTTGGTGACAAGTAGCACAACTTGTAAAATAATCAGCCGATAAAATTGGATCATAAAACAATTTGCGCCCTAAGGTAAATCCCTCTACACTTGGTTTGTTTTTAGACAAATCATAAAAAGGCTTTGGAAAACCCTTCGGATTAACAAATACTATATCCTTGTTGGTGATTTTAAAATATGGATTTTCATCCATAATAAATGCTGATAGCAATACAAAAAATAAAATAGATGAAAGAATTAGCAACTTTGGCTTCATAGTAAATTCAGTTTCCAATTACTATTTAATTACACTAAACATATCTGCGTAGTTATCAGCTATCATAGTAGCATTGTTAAAATCAGTTACTGATGAAAGTTCTTTAAAATCAATACTTTTAGGTGTTTTTAAAACCTCTGAAATATCAACTAATATGGATAAAAAATCTGCATCATCACCTACCTTTTGGAAAGATTTTTCAGTTAAATCTAAAGTTACTTGCCTTATGCAATTATTGGGTTGTTTAAATCCACCAATATGATATTCAAAAATATTAGATGGTGATTTTGAATAGGTAGATTTCCCCTCTAACTTTAAGAAAATATAACCTGTATTCCATGCCCAAAACATTCCTTTTACTGGATCTAAAACTCCTTTTTGCAATCCACTGCAATTGCGCAAACTATCTACTCCAATTGTGAAAGAAATTGATGAATAATAGCCCTTTTCATGAATTACGATTTGTTGTGATTCTTGATCTTCTGCATCTATCAGAAAATATTCATTTGAAACGTACTCAGTTCCATCTTTTCTCTTTAACTTTATATTGCTGATATAATACCTAAACTTACTAATGCTGTAACTTTGCTTAAATTCATTTTTATACATTAGTGAATCTAAAATCAATTTATCATTTCCTACAAAATGATTAAATTCAATTACTAAAGAATGTCCATTTTTGATCTCAGAGAATTTGAATGAAAACAAAAAAAATAAGCCTATCGTAAATAGGCTGTACTTAAATATTGCTCTTTGGTATTTCATTACTCCAAAACTATTGAAAATATTATACATCGCAACAATTTACTAAACTGTAGTTGCATTATTTAGTTTTTAGAAACTTATGAACCACTTTTTGGTTATCCGTTTCAAGATACAAGAAATATAGGCCATCTTGATAGTTTGACAAATCAAATGAATAGGCGATACTAGGCTGAACAAAATCTCGTTTTTCAATTAAACTTCCTTTGCTATCAAAAATACTAGCTTTCACATTGTTAATACTATTTTCATCCATATAAATATGCAAATAATCGCTGCTTGGATTTGGCAATATTCTATATTGTATTTTATTCGAAATATTATCTATGCCAGTATTAGTTCCATTGTAAACAGTTGTTGCTTCTGAAATGGTAACATGACCTGAACCTGGACCTGTATTACCTATTTGAACTGTGCCATAATAAGTATCACCGATAACGAATGGGTAAACGGGTTTCAAATTGACATCTATAGTTACGAAATAGGCATAAATTCCATTAGGGTATTCTGGTGTTTGGCAGAAACGTCCATTGTGTTCATCTAAATCACCTAACCCTTGCACATATTCCCAATCTTGAAGAAAATTGCCAATAGGGTATGTAGAATTTATAGCAGGTCCTACTTTTGAAGCTATATTACCATTTGGCAAAGTAGTTCTTTGGGTAATATTCCTTGTACGAAAGGAAGACACCATTCGTTTAATAGCACCCGTGCCATCGATATTGGTGTATGCGTATGCCCCATAAACAGGATAACCATCAAACATATATCCAATAATGGGCGAATGATGTGTGCTGTCTTTGTCATTATATAAGCATGTAGGATTCACATGATGATGATATTCGCCTCTTTGCTGTGGATGTCCCAAACAATTATCAAAACTAACTCCTTCATACACCAATGCATTACGTTTCCAAACCCCTTCATTGTTATAGGTCATAGCATCCCAAGCATTATCAATACTCACACCATTACTCCATATGCCCACATGCCCAAGTCCTACATTAGTTAATGTGCCTGTGTTAGGTTTAGGTTTTCTGGTTATCTTAAATACAAAATTTTGGTTTATCGGAATATTGGGGTTATTTAACCAAGGACCAATACTGTATCCAGGAATACAAGAACAACTTACGTATACATTATCAGCTGAATACTGCACTTTTTGAACATTTGCACTGATATTATTATATCCAGTTAAACCAGTCGTATTTCTAACCCAAGATGATATTTCAGGGGTTACAGGCTGTGCTGCCAAAAAATGCATAGCAGCCAAGAAAATAGCAATGCTTGTAAAAAATTTCTTCATAGTATTTCTTTTATTTTCAAATTTAGAATACAAATAACATAAAAACTTTTGCTACCAATGAAATATATTTTTTTCATTGGAGAAGTGTCTGTTCTTTTATTTTAATTCGTTAAGTTAATTATTCATTGAATTAGAATATGAAAATCTTACTTTTTTTAAGTTTTTTGTTCTTTAGTTTGCCCATATTCTTAGAGCGCATTCGGCATATGCCCTGTGAGTTCCAACAGAATCTTAGTGAGGAGCAAAAAATCGAAAAACTAATTGCCTATATCGAAAACAGTAATGCGAAATTTATTAGAAATGGCTCAGAATATATAGCCAAAGAAGCAGCTGAGCACATCAGAATGAAAAGAAGAAAAGCAGGATCAAAAATCAAAACAGCCAAAGATTTTATCGACCATATTGCAAGTAAATCATACATGAGTGGAGAACCCTATCAAATGAAATTTAGCAATGGAAGTATAATAAATACCCGAGATATATTGTACCATGAACTAAAAAAGATAGAAAAGTGAGCAAAAACTTACTTACAAAAAGTCAGCAATTGGAAAAATTTCATAATAGCAAGTAGACAGAATAGCAGAAATATCATAGGTTTTGCGCCAAAACAACATAATATGGCCGGTGGAATACATATTGACGAATTTATGTTAACAAATAACATGTTAAAAGTTAAGGTTAACCACTTGAGATAATAATAACTCCCATGAATTTAAATAACTTCACAATCAAATCACAAGAAGCGGTTCAAGAAGCCGTTCAAATTGCTTTGCAAAATGGACAACAATCAATTGAGCCTGCTCACATAATAAAAGCTCTTATACAAACAGATGAGAACGTAATTTCTTATTTATTTAAAAAGCTTAATGCCAATCAAAGTAGGATTGAATCTGCTATTGATGCCATGATAAAAGGCTTTCCCAAAGTGTCGGGTCAGGGCCAATATTTATCAAATGATGCCAATCAAGTATTACTAAAAGCACAATCGTACTTAAAAGAATTCGAAGACGAGTTTGTTTCAGTAGAGCACATTCTCCTAGCCACGCTTGATGGCAAAAATCAAGTAGCAAATCTTTTAAAGGATGCAGGCTTAAACGAAAAAACACTGAAACTTGCAATTACGGAATTGCGTGGTGGCAATAAAGTTACCTCTCAAAATGCAGAAATGCAATACAATGCTTTGAATAAATATGCCAAAAACTTAAACGATTTGGCACAACAGGGAAAGCTTGACCCTGTAATAGGTAGAGATGAGGAAATTCGAAGAGTACTTCAAATATTATCTCGCAGAACTAAAAACAATCCAGTACTTATTGGAGAACCAGGTGTTGGTAAAACTGCTATTGCTGAAGGATTGGCGCATAGAATTGTCAATGGTGATGTGCCAGAAAATCTAAAAACCAAAAAAATTTTCTCCTTGGATATGGGATCACTTATCGCAGGAGCTAAATACAAAGGAGAGTTTGAAGAGAGGCTTAAATCGGTGGTAAAAGAAGTGATTTCAGCAGATGGAGAGATTATCTTATTTATTGATGAAATACATACTTTGGTAGGAGCTGGTGGCGGTGGTGAAGGGGCAATGGATGCAGCAAATATTCTAAAACCAGCCTTAGCTCGTGGTGAATTGAGAAGCATTGGCGCTACCACACTTGCAGAATACCAGAGATACATTGAAAAAGACAAAGCCCTTGAACGAAGGTTCCAAAAGGTGTATGTGGAAGAGCCGGATACAGAAGATGCCATATCCATCCTTCGTGGCTTAAAAGAGCGTTATGAAGTGCATCACAAAGTGCGAATTAAAGATGAAGCTATCATTGCTGCTGTCGAGCTATCGCAACGATATATATCAGATCGTTTTTTACCAGATAAAGCCATTGATTTAATGGACGAAGCAGCATCAAAACTTCGTTTAGAAATTGACTCAGTTCCTGAAGAGTTAGATCAATTAGATAGACGAATAATGCAATTAGAAATTGAGCGCGAAGCCATAAAACGAGAAGGAGATGATGATAAAGTTAAAAACCTAGGTGTAGAAATAGCCAATTTACAAACAGAAAGGAACTCTTTAAAAGCAAAATGGCAAAGCGAAAAGGCAGTTGTTGAAGGTATTCAATCCACAAAAAAAGAGATAGAAAACTTAAAACATGAAGCCGACCAAGCAGAAAGAAATGGAGAATTTGCAAAGGTAGCCGAAATTAGATATGGCAAGGTGAAAGAAGCTGAAAAAAGGCTTGATGAATTTAAAGCCAAGTTGGATGAAGCCCAAAACCACTCACCCATGGTGAAGGAAGAAGTAACTGCAGATGATATTGCGGATGTAGTAGCAAGGTGGACTGGTATTCCCATTACTAGAATGTTACAAAGCGAAAAAGAAAAACTGCTTAGTCTTGAAGAAGAATTGCATAAACGAGTAGTAGGTCAGGAGGAAGCTATTTCAGCTATAAGTGATGCGATTCGAAGAAGCAGAGCAGGGCTTAGCGACCCAAAGAAACCAATTGGCTCGTTTATTTTCTTGGGAACAACTGGAGTTGGGAAAACTGAATTAGCTAAGGCCTTGGCAGAGTTCTTATTCAATCAAGAAAGTGCCTTGGTACGAATTGATATGAGTGAATACCAAGAAAAACATACTGTAAGTAGGCTGATTGGAGCACCTCCGGGATATGTTGGTTATGAAGAGAGTGGTCAACTAACCGAAGCTATTCGTAGAAGACCATATAGCGTGGTATTGCTAGATGAGATTGAAAAAGCACATCCTGATGTATTCAATATTTTATTACAAGTTTTGGATGATGGCAGATTAACCGATAACAAGGGTCGAACAGCCAATTTTAAAAATACCATTGTTATCATGACTTCTAACATTGGTTCTCATATTATTCAAGAGGGTTTTGATAATATGGATGAATCCAACTATGATGAAACACTAGCCAAAACTAAAAACAATGTGATGGAACTTTTGCGAAAGCAAATACGACCAGAGTTTTTAAATAGGATTGATGATATCATCATGTTTACCCCACTTAATCGTGAAAACGTAAGAGAAATTGTGAACATGCAATTCGAGGGTATTAAACAAACCTTATTAAACCAACAAATAGATTTAAAGATAACAGATGAAGCTTTAGATTGGTTGGCTCAGTTGGGTTATGACCCACAATATGGTGCAAGACCTTTGAAAAGGGTTTTACAACGCAGGATTTTGAATGAGTTATCGAAAGCTATTCTATCTGGAGCAGTAAAAAAAGACTCAAACATTTTGATAAGTTTGGATAACAAACAACAGTTTGTTTTTGAGAATAAATAATGGAGTAAAAGAGGAGCTAAATTCAATGAACATAGCTCCTCTTTTTTTGTATGAATCAGTAAAATAAAAAAGCGGATATTGAAATATTTCAATATCCGCTTTTAATATAATTTATATAGAATTATTTTTTGATAAACTTAACAGTAAATGCTTCGTTTGCTTCATCAATAACTGATAACATATACATTCCAGCTGCTAATTCTGAAACATTGATTTCATTAATATTTGTAGTTCCAACTTTCACAACATCTCCAGTTAAATTCATAACCTTAAAAGTTACTGCTGCAAAATTCAAGTTAGAGTTAGTTATTGAAATTTTTTCAGTTGTAGGATTAGGATAAACTACAACTTCATTAGATGAATTCTCATCAGCAATTTTGATGGTGTTTGAATACTTGTATTTACCATCAAAATCTACCATTTTTAATCTATAATATCTGATAGCTTGTTTGCTTGCTGCAAAATCAACAAATGAGTAGGCTATTAACTTATTTGTATTTCCAAAAGCTCTAACAGTACCAATCTGATTAAAGACACCACCATTATCCATTCTTTCAACTTGGAATTCTTTGGCGTTGATTTCGCTAGCTGTTTTCCAATTTAACTCTACAGAAGATGCTTTTTTAGCACCAGTGAAAGACATTAAACTGATAGGTAAAGTTCCTGAGCTAGCAACTCCAAAAGAATTAAAACTACTGTATAATACAACACCATTTAAAGTTTGTATATAGGGTGATGAGCCTGAAGCAGCAGTTTGAGCAGCTGGTATCCATTTACCTAAATTATTAATATATGATATATATGAATTTGATCTGGCGAAAGATGGCAACTCATCAGCTGCATTCCATTGCAAATTCAAAATTAACACAGCAGTTCCTGGATTATTTTCAGTAATCTTCCAAGTTTTTTTAACAGCATTAGCTGTTAGTCCAGCTCCTGCAACCATGATGGTATCAGCAACCGAAACTTGGAAATTATCTGTAAGAGCTAAATTTTGAAGAGTAGCAGGATTATAGCCAGTTGCTGTTCCAACAGGGAAAGTAACAGGTGTCGCTCCAATGTTGCTCATATTTAATGTACCTGTACCATTTGTAACAATATATGAAGTTGAACTGCCATTAAATCTTTTTGCCGAACTTCCCATTATCAAATTATTATTTGATAAAAACATATTTCCATTGGTTAAACTCAATGTATCGTTAACAGTTAAACTACCGCCTAATGCTAGCCCTAAACTACTATTAATAGCTACCCTATTGGCTACCAAGGCACTATTAGTAGTTTGCCTAGTAAAGGCATTTCCCAAAAATCGAATAGTACCAGCAGAACTAGACAAAACACCATTTGCAAAAACATTTCCAGATACATTTAGAATTCCTGAATTTAAGGTATGAGTGGTGCCAGACCACAAATTATAATGTCTACAACTAAAACCGTCCGCAACGATTCCAGTATAAACAACCGCGTCTAGGGTTGCTGCAGGTGTGGGCGTTACAGAAGCATTTGTGGTTTGATTAGCAGTTCGCCAAACAGTTCCATTCCAATAGATAGGGGTATAACAAAATGCTTGATTGGCTAATACTGCTGTAGTTCCTATATTTGATACAACTCCAGCAGAGTTTCCAGAACCATCTGTATAGATAAACCCTGCAGCAGGGGCGGTGGAGGTATATTTCCAAGCAAATCTTGGAGGAACTGTTGTGGAATATGCTACAGTATTAGTTAAAACTATGGTGAAACATTTAACAACCGAATTAGCTGGAATGGTGGTTCCAACGGTAGCACCAACAGTTGTAATAATTTTTCTAAAGTAGGCTGCAGCTGTAGCTGTTTGCTGAGCAAAACTGGCAATACTTGTTTGCTGACTTGCAACCAAGCCACTTGAAGGCGTTGTAACGGTTAAGGTACCTCTGCGAGACCATGCAGTGTCTATCATAAAAGCAATAGTACCGCCTCTCAACTCAAAGGCCGTAGAACCAGTATTATAAATATTCACATCAAATTGATAGGTAGTAGCACTTGTCAATTGCTCATTTTCTAATCTCCACTCAAAAGTGGGTAATTGAGCAAAAGCAAACATGCTCATTACAGTTAAAAGTAGGGTTGATAGTAAATTTTTTTTCATATTATTTTTTGTTTTTTTAATAATAGCTTATGGAACAAATATACAAATCTTTTGAACTTTTGATATTTGTTCAAAAATTTTTACGAAAAGTATATTTGTTCCAATTACAAATTATATATTATGGTGTTATTGAAATAATACCATTAGAACTATTCACATCAAGGCTTGGATAGTCATTAAAATCGACTGAAGCGTCTCCGTTCAAATCACAAGGTAAATAACCTAATTCACCATTTGAACTGCTTACATCTAAGTCTGGATAATCATTAAAATCGACTGAACCATCTTGGTTAATATCACCAGTATAAATTAAACACACACCATTTATATCAGTTGCAACATTGCTTCCTGCTGATTGAGTTGTAGCATTTGCAAAATTATATGAATTACCAGTTACTCCCAATGTAACAGCAACAGCACTCCAAGTCGCTATAGAATTGCGGTGTTTGATAACAATATAATAGGTATTACCAATTGCTGCTGCTGGGAAAACAGGAGTAGCAATACCACTAGTACTTAAAGTGGTGGTATTAGAATAAACCAAAGCCTGAGTCAAATTATTATGCAATTCTACTGCAATGGTATCAGCAATGGTGTTTGAAGTAGCACCATCAGCGTTAAAAGGAGCAGCAGTCATGGTAGAATTTCCAACATACAATCCTTGTAAAAATGAAGTAATTGAAATAGTTACGTTACCTGAAACATTTGTAGGAACTAATTCACCAGTTGAAAGCAACAAAGCACCAGGAATAGAATAACCAGTAAACACAATTTGTGACAATTGAGCTGAGGTTAACCCTGAAGCATTATTTCCAACAAAAATTCTTCCAGCAGTTCCAGCAGTACCAGCAGTACCAGACCATCCATTGATAGTAAGAATTTTTCCTGCACTCCAAATTGCTGCGTTGCTATTTGCAAACACCAAATAATGTGTACCAGAAACTAACGTAGTAGATGAGTTTTCAGTTAAAGTTAATACACCTAAAGTATCTGAAAATCCTGTTGTAGCGCCTGTCGTAAGATTTCCTCCAGACAAGTCAAGTGCACCAGCATTTGCAAACACATTCGAAGCAGCCATTTGTATAGTTCCTCCTGAGATAGTGGTACCACCAGTGTATGTATTTGCACCTGATAACTTCAAGGTACCAGTGCCGCTTCTCACCAATGCTGTCTTATTGGTTGTTCCATCGGCAATTACAAAACCATAAGGCATAGTTGGGGTAAATGAACCGTTTATTGTTAAGATTGCATCGGTGTTACCATTATTTCTAATTGAACCAACACCGATATCACTTCTTAAAGAAGAAACAGTTTGGTTTTTACCATTTAAATCAAGGATACCACCAAAGTTTGAGGAATAACCCATTGTCAAATCTGTAGTTGTTGGTAAAGCATTGTTTGCTCCCAATTTAACCACACCAGAGCTTGACATATTAAAGAAAGTTGCGCCTGTATATGTATTTTGAGCATTCAAATTTATTGTACCAGCTCCGCCAGGTGCGCCTGATTGGAATTGTAATCCAGCAGTTCCACCAATTACACCATTAAGAGTTAAATCATTACCTGAAGTAGCTCCTAAAACGGTGTTATATGAGGTATTGTTAGTAAGTGTAGCCCCAGATGACAAGCTTGTTCCTGTAGCTGTTGCAACAATACCTATTTGACCATATGAAGTTGAGTTTGTTTGACCATAGATTGTAACTGGCACATTAATGCTACTCGAGGCAGAGCTTAAATTTACCCTAGTAATACCACCAGAACTTTGTCCTCCTAATATGGTTAACGAAGACCCAACACCACCTAATATGCTTCCACCAATGTTTAGTGTTCTACTTGAACTAGCGCCATTTGCTGAAAGTGTTGAATCCATTAAATATAGTTTAACACCATCTGCTAACTGTATAGGACCATTATGACTTCTTGTTGTGGTGTTTGCATCTGTAAGCAAAGTATAACCACTTGTGTTAAAATAAGAGCGTGTTGGAGAAACAGCAGTTGAACCAATTGTTACAAACCCTGGGTTGCCTTGAAAAATTGCATTATTTGAGTTTGCCCAAGTAGCTTGTGCACCTGTATCAGATGGTTGTCTCCAGTTATTAGCTGTTACCCATTGTCCTGATCCACCCATTGCTGGTTTGGCAGTATTAGTTGCACCATTCCAAAAATAACCTGTTAAAATTGGTGTGGCATCCACTTCAAAACCAGCAGACCATGTAGTACCTAGTCTAGTGAATACTTTAAAGAAATATTGAGTTCCGTTTGTTAATCCAGTAACAACGACTGAGCTAGCAGTACCTTTATAAACTACTACTCCAGTAGTATCAAATGTTGAATTCAAAATATTTGAGAAAGAAGAGCTATTAGCAATATATGCCGATCCATCTCCAGAAGGTGCAGTTCCTATTGAGTTTAATGGTTTTGCTACCACCATCACTTGGTCATAGCAACCAGCAGGAACCACCCAATTCAAAGTAGTTTGTAAATTAGCAGCAGTAGGAACTAAAGAAATAATACCATTTGGATTTGCGGCATTAATTGTCAATACACCACCAGAGGTAAACCCTGAACCCGATTTTGTTCCAGCTGACAATGTAACATCAGCAGTAGAAATTGCATTTACTTCAATAGTATTATTAACAATTGAACCGCATAAAATATCAGCCGTTAAAAAAACGTAATTTGTTCCAACATCAAAAGATTGGGTTAAACCAGTAAAATTAATTGCTCCAGCTCCAAGGTTAGTAGTTTTGGTTGATAATAAAACTGGGGTTCCAGTAGTTAATGATGCATTGTTATGGTACCATAATTTTATGTTATTTAAATCTGAAGCGGAGTAACTGCCAGTAGTAGTAAATTGAATGGCGTTTAATGTTGTTGCTGCATTAGTTACTGCAAAGTCTACTCTGTATAACTCCACATTTGTATGTCCTTGATTTGGATTTGTAGCTTGTGCAGTACCATTTGAAAAAGCAATGCTTGGCGGAATGGCAGCAAAATTTTGTAATCCAGCTGCACTTATATTACCCGAAGGAGCACCCAATACAAATGAAAAATTACTAGCTGTTAACGCATTGGCATTAATATTTCTAGAAGTATTAGCGGTTGCTGCTACATTAACTGTTATCCAATAGTATCTGCTAGTGTTTTGTGAAATTGTATCAGATAAAGAATTAAAGGTAATAGTTTCTCCTGCACCAGTTGAAGTAGCAGATTTGCTAGAAATAGCTGTAGCTGTTACAAATGAATTGGTATTGCTTGCGTATAATTTAATGCCATTGGCAGAAATATCGGAAGCTAAATAATTACCCGATAATGGAACAGTTAACTGACTTAATATCCCTGAATTTGAATTCCCTTCATTGATTACAAATGTTTGAATAATATTGTTTGTTGAACTTAGGGTAATATTTCCAGCAGTTGGTTGAGCACCATTATCATTAAAAGTTAAAGTTGGTAAGGCAGGCAGCGGCACTATCTCCCCTGAAGGCAATATTTGAGCACCAGGATTAAAACCAGCGAATGTAATTTGAGCTAACTGTGCACTTGATAAACCTGCCGTTGAAGTTCCGAAGAAAACTTTACCTGATGTGCCTGTATATCCTGCTGTACCAACCCATCCATAAATAGTTAGGATAGCAGCAGCATTCCATGTTATAGCACTGCTGTTTGCAAAAATTAAACTATGATTACCGGAACCTAAACCAATATTTGCATTAGCATTTAATGTCAATGTTCCAACTGTTTCAGTAAAACCTGCAGTTCCAGCTGAACCTGTGGCAAATGTTCCTCCTTCTAAAATTATAGCTCCAGTGTTAGCTAAAACACCAGCAGCACCTATAATTAGCGAATCGCTGTAAATAATTGTACCGCCAGTATATGTATTAGCTCCAGATAATTTGGTTGAACCTGAACCTTTTCTTACAAGAGTAATTTTTTTGGTTGGACCCCCATCAGAAATAACCAAACCAAAAGCATTTGGTCTTCCGGAGCCACTTATGGTCAGAGTATCACTAAACAAACCAGTATTTGTGATTGAACCTCCGCCAGCAACAGTAGTCAAAGATGAAATTTCTTGGTTATACCCATTTAAATCTAATATTCCGCCAGTACCAGTAAGATACCCTATGGTTACATCTGTGCTTGTTGGTAGAGCATTATTTACACCTAATTTTATTGTTGCTGTGGTACTTGAATTGAAAATAGTAGCACCCCTATAAGTATTAGCGGCATTCAACGTAATTGTACCTGCTCCTCCTCCATTTGATCCTGTTTGGAAAATCAAATCAGAAGAGCCAGTAATTATTGAATTTACTGTAATATCATTACCCGATGTTGCTCCAAGCATTGTTTTTATTGAACCCGTATTATTTGTAATGGTTGCATTGCTAGCAATGCTTGTTCCCGTTGCATTGCCCACATATCCCACTGCTGATAAATTTCCTGGAGACCCTGTTAATGCAGCAATGGTTGTAGGCACACTAATGACTGTATTTGTTGCGGCCAAGTTAATCCTTTGAGCCACGGCAGTAGAAGAAGTAGCTGAAAGCAAAGTTAAACCAGCTGTGCCTGTTCCAGAAACGCTACCAATACCCATTGTTCCATTTGATTGAAAAGAAGCAGGGAAAGGCTTAACATTGGCTGCTAGATTCAAATTAACATTGTTAGCTAAAACAATCGAACCTGTTAATGTTTGTGTTGAAGTACACGCCAAAGTATAATCTGTTGTATTGAAATTAACTGAACTAGCAGTTCTAGAGGCATCCAGTGTAACAGTGTCTCCAGTACCCGCAAATACGGCTCTATTTCCATCTACCCAACCCGATTGGCTTCCTGTTGAAGTGGGTTGTCTCCAAACATTTGTTCCGCCCCAAATACCCTTACCACCAGCTGCAGGATTTGAATTTATATTTCCACCATTCCAAAAATAACCTGTAACATCCGGCATAGCATTTACCTCAACACCTGCGCTCCAATTAGATCCTGAACGGGTAAATAATTTAAAATAATATGTCGTAAGATTTGTTAAACTAGTTACGGTGGTTGATGTTCCAGTTCCCTTGTAAACAACTGCTCCAGTAGCATCAAATACATCATTAGAAGGATCGGTAAAAGATTGACTATTTACATTATAACTTGTTCCAAAGGGTGAAGCTGAAATACTAGAATTGGGTTTTACAACCAACATCACTTCGTCATAGCAGCCAGTTGGCAATGTCCACGATACTGTTGCTTGTGTATTACCTGCAGACGCAATATTATTAGTCACATCATTTGCTGTTGCTGAAGAAAGACTAACTGCGCTTGCATTATAACCAGAACCAGAAACGCTTCCTGAAGCAAAACTCAAATCAGAATTTGAAATAGCATCAACCTGTATAACATTTAAACCTGCTAAACAAGGCAAATCTGTTGTGAGGAAAATATAATTGGTTCCTATGGCAAAAGATTGCGATAATCCTGAGAAGGTTTTTAGACCAGAGCCTAAACCAGTTGATTTAGTATCGATTAGAATGGGCGTACCAGTTGTAAATGATGAATTTGTATGATACCATATTTTAAAATTACTTACATCAGATGCAGTGTAAGTACCTGATGTTGTAAACTGAATTGAATTCAAAACGGCAGCAATATTGGCAACTGAAATATCAACGCGATATAAAACTACGTTTGAAGTTCCTTGGGCAGGATTAGTTATTGGCGCTGTTGCATTAGATAAAGAAATTGACGGAGTAATTGCAGCAATGGTTTGTAAGTTACTAGCAGCAACTGGATTAGTTCCAACCTTGGTTGGCGTACCTCCAATTGAAATGTTACTGAATGCTGTCGTTGAAACACCAATGGTATTTCCTATGGAGGCTCCTGAAGCTATATTTGCAGTCAATAATAAATATCTAGTAGTGCCATTACTAATAGTTTGTGTTAATCCAGAAACAGAAATTGTTCCTCCAGATGCTACAGATGCTTGACTTGCACCCAATTGCGTTGCACCTGCAAGATCATTGGTATTGTTTATCCAAACTTTGAATCCATTAGATTGAATATCTGATAATGTATAGGTTCCAGATGTTGTAAATGAAACCCCATTTAAAGTTGCATTGGCATTTGAAACAGCTAATTGAAGACTACCAACAATATTGTTAGTTGAGTTCTGATTAATATTTCCAGTAACTGGATGAGCATCAGTAATATCTACAGTCGGATTATTAGCCGCTGTAACAGTTACATTATCAATCGATATTTTAGGTCTTGAACCTGATGATCCGCCAGTACCATTGTGGTAATAAAATCTCAATCTACATGTTGAAGTATTATTAAAAGCAGAGGGCAATTTCACCCTAATATTTGCCGATGCTGAAACATTATTTGTAGCAACAAAGGGCAAATTGGTAGCAGTTAACTCAGTAAATGTTGTTCCATTTATTGACCAATAAACCTTTAATGAACCCATTCTATTGCCCGTAGAATTAATTACAGTGGCAGCATCAAAAACCAAACTATCAGCGTTAGTTCCTGTATAATCCATAAGAAAATCAATTGCGCAAGCTGTGGTGTTGTTTGTTGTTCCAGTTGTCAATAAAACGAGGGTACCCGGCACATTTCCTGACAAACTACCTCTTTGCACGCCTGCGCTAGAGGCACTAGTAGTAAATGCGGTAGTGGCTGCAGTAGTGGCTGAAGCATTTGGAATTGTTCCTGTACCTGCAGCTACACTGGCCCATCTCGTTGCTCCAGTTCCTATTGTATACCCTGAACCAGCAGAAGCCGAGTTTGCCCAATTGGCAATGTCAGCAAAATTTTCGGTATAAGTTAAACCTGATTGCGAGACCATAGGCACAGGGGTTTGAGAAAACCCTATGGCTGGAAGTAGAATTAAAGCCACAAGAAATAGTGAGGCCTTTAATGATTTTAGTCTGTGTTTTAACATATTAAGTTTTGGTGGTTTTGGTCTTCAAATGTATACTAATAAACTATCATACTTGGTATTGAAGTATTATGAATTTTTAAACTAAATATTAACGAATTGTTAACTACAAATGTTCATAAAGTGTTGATTATCTTTCCTGACAAAGTTCAATTAGAACGCTGTTGCTGCTTTTAGGGTGCAAAAAAACAACCAACTTGTTATCAGCGCCTTGCTTAGGAGTTTCATTAATAAAAACAAACCCTTCAGATTTTAACCTATCAACTTCATATAAAATGTCTTTTACAGCAAAGGCAATATGATGAATCCCTTCACCTTTTTTCTCAATAAATTTAGCAATTGCACTTTCCGAACTAATTGCTTCTAAAAGTTCTATTTTACTTTCCCCTGTTTGAAAGAAAACAGTATTTACATTTTCACTGCTAACTGCCTCTTCTTTATAGGGTTCTTGATTTAGTAGTAATGAAAAAAGGTTTTTACTTACTGCCATATCTTTTACAGCAATTCCTATGTGTTCAATTTTATCAAACATTGTTTTGTTATTTAATTATCAGTTTATAAATTATATAAAATATGGCCAAGACTAAAATATATCGCCAATCCCAATAAGTCATTGGTAGTAGTAATAAACGGTCCCGTTGCAATGGCAGGGTCAATTTTCACACGGTTTAGCAGCAAAGGAACAACGGTTCCAAACAAAGAAGCAAAAATGATAACTGAAATTAAAGATATACTTACAGTATAAGCAAGGTTTATAGAATCGTTAAAGACCAAATTATAAGCAAGGATTAAACCTGCACAGACAATACCGTTGAGCAATGCCACCCTAATTTCTTTAAGTAATTTTGAAATTATGCTTTTAGTTCCCAAGGTATTATTCGCCAAACTTTGCACCACTATGGCAGAAGATTGAACCCCCGCATTGCCGCCCATAGCAGCAATCAAAGGCATAAAAAAGGCCATCTCAGGATGGATATGAAGCTGATCTTCGTATATTTCAATAAATCTTGAAGAGGCTATTCCTCCAAATAAGCCAATCAGTAACCAAGGCAACCTTGCCCTAGATAATACCCATACCTTATCTGATGAGTCAACATCTGAGGTAATACCACTCATTAGTTGGTAATCTTCATCAGCCTCCTCCTTGATAACATCTACCACATCATCCACAGTAATTCTTCCAACCAACCTTCCAAGGACATCTACCACCGGAATCGCAACCAAATCATATTTCTTAAAGATATTAGCAATAAACTCGTTATCATCTGAGGTATTCACCGAAATAACCTCATCGTTAAGTACTTCAGATATTTTAGCACTAGGTGCTGAAAGAATTAAATTTTTAAGTGTAATCAAACCTAATAAGCGCTTCAAATCATCTACCACATATACCACATAAATAACGTCAACATTTTCTGATTGAACCCTAATCTCCTCAACACATTGTGCCACTGTCCAATTGATATTGGCACTAATAAGTTCCACAGCCATCATACTTCCAGCCGTATTTTCATCATAGCTCATCAATGCAAGCAATTGACTTGCATATTCAATGTCAGACAAACTGCTAATTACATTGTCCTTTATTTTGTTTGGCAGATGGCTTAAGATAAAAGCTGCATCATCCGAATCTATCTTCATTATAAATTCCTCAGCTATTTCACTAGGCTTGTAGATTGATAGAAAATCTTCTCTAGCATTTTCTTCCATCTCCACCAAAACCTTAACAACTTTTTCCTTTTCAACCAAGCTCATGAGGTAACGAGCCGATTCAATATCTATCTTATCAATTACTTCAGCAATGTCCTGAGGGTACAGTTCCTCGATATTAACAGCAATTTCATCAGATGCTTCTTGATCAATCCAAAGTTTTAACTGCTTAATAAATTTTTTATCTACCTCTATTTTATCCATTAAATTGATATTCTAAAATTTAGCAAGTGTATAAATTTTTATTTGCTTTACCTTTCGCCCAAAATTAAGAAATTGCCTAATCATAATACAACACCATTTAACATTGTTGCCAAAACCCAACAAGGTCTTGAACCCATATTAGCAGATGAACTTGCAAAACTTGGAGCAACAAATATAGAACTTCACAAGCGTGCCGTAAGTTTTTATGGAGATAATTTAGTTTTATACAAAGCTAATTTGCATGCGCGAACTGCCCTCAGAGTTTTGGTTCCTATAAAAAAATTTAGCGCCAGCAATGAACAACAGCTTTATGATGAGGTTAAAAAAATTAATTGGGATGAGTATTTGGATGCAAATGATACCCTATCGGTAGAAGCTAGCTCTAATTCAGATTTTTTTAATCATACCAAATACATCGCATTAAAAACAAAAGATGCCATAGTAGACCAATTTAGGGAAAAATATGGGGTTAGACCCAACGTGGATTTAGAACAGCCTATATTAAAACTCAATCTACACATTTTTCAAAACGAATGCACCCTTTCATTGGATAGCTCAGGTGAGTCTTTACACAGAAGAGGCTATAGAGCTGATGCTAATTTAGCACCATTGAATGAGGTGACTGCAGCCGCACTCATTATTCATTCTGGATGGAATGGAGAAGGTAATTTTGTGGATGGCATGTGTGGCAGCGGAACCATATTAATCGAAGCCGCTATGTTTGCTAAAAATATCCCAGCCAATATGGCCAGAAAATGGTTTGGATTTATGGGTTGGAAAAATTTTGATGCCAAACTATGGGATGAAATTAAATATGAAGCGGAGAATAATATAAGACCAAGTAAGGCTCAATTCATTGGAAATGATGCTGTGTTTAAGGTAATTGAAATAGCAAGAGGCAATTTAATAAAAGCTGGTTTAGAAAACGATATTAAACTGAGCAACATGCGCTTTGAAGAACAAAAAGCACCTGAAGGTGGTGGAATTTTAATAATGAATCCGCCATATGGAGAGCGAATTGAAATGGAAGATGTAAATGGATTCTATCGCATGATTGGAGATACACTTAAGAAAAACTTTACAGGTTATGATGCATGGATAATTTCGTCCAACAAAGAGGCATTGAAACATATGCACCTAACTGCTTCCAAAAAGCTTGTTGTTTGGAATGGACAGTTAGAATGCAAATTTCATAAATACCAAATGTACAGAGGAACAATGCGCACCGATAAAGAAGTTGTGCAGTCTTAACTAATTTGAATAGAAAGAAAATACGCCTCTTCCTCCATTAGGAAAAATTCCGTCAATAACAATTTGTCCTCTCACTTTTTCCAAATCTTTGATAAGCTCATCAGGCTTTTCATATTCTTTTTTGTTCAAACTAATGATAATAAACCCATCACTTAGTCCCATGCCAGCCATCCTACCTTGACGAAGATTACTAATTCTGATTCCATTTTTGATACCTAATTTATCTTTCTCAATCTTTGGAACAGCCTGAAAATCGGCACCTAAAATATCGCTGCTCACTGTACCTTTGCGCATGATGGCAGTAGTACCTTCTCTGTTTAATAAACTTACTGCAAACTCCATTTCTTTGCCATTACGAACAATCGTCATTTTGGCTTTTTCACCCGGACGTAAATATTCAATATGTTCATCAAAAATGGATTTGCTATCAATATCTCTTCCATTTACTTTAATAATGATATCTCCTGCTCTCAACCCTGCATTATCAGCCGGACCTTCTGCCAATACAGAAGATACATATACTCCAAGATTATTGTTAATATTTAGCTTTTTTGCCAACTCGGCATCAATATCCTTAACCTCCATACCCGTGAAGCCTCTTTGAACTTCCTTGAATTCAATCAAGTCTTTAACAATTTTAGAAACAATATTCACAGGAATTGCAAACCCATATCCATTATAACTTCCTGTATTGGATGCTATAGCTGTATTGATTCCAATCAATTTACCATTTAAATCAACCAATGCACCACCGCTATTTCCTGGATTAATGGCCGCATCAGTTTGTATAAATGATTCGATTGGGAATTGATTATTAACTATATTAATATTCCTGCCTTTGGCACTGACAATTCCTGCAGTAACAGTAGAAGTGAGATTGAATGGATTACCCACTGCAATTACCCATTCACCAATTTCCACATTATCAGAATTGCCTAATGTTAAATGAGGTAGGTTAGAACCTTCTATTTTCAACAAAGCGAGATCTGTAGAAGGGTCTGCTCCAATAATCTTCGCTTTATAGGATTGTTTTTGATTGTTTGTTATAACTTCAATAACGTCCGCATCTTTTACCACATGATTATTTGTAACAATGTATCCATCTTCAGTAAGAATAACACCGCTCCCACTGCTAGCAACAGGGCCTCTCCTACCAAAAAAATCCATGTTGTTCCAAAAATCAAAAAACGGGTCAACATAATTTCTTTGATTACTTAATGTTTTGATAAAAACTACCGCGGGTGTTGCATCTTTAGAGGCTTTAACAAAACTACTACTTTCAAGCATGGTAGAATTGTAATTTGCAGAGCTAACACTATTTTGAGAATCAGCACTAACTTGATACAAAACGGTATTTGGCTTTAATTCAGAAAAAACAAAAGCACCTACGATACCACTGATAAAACTAACAGATATTATGGTCCACTTTTTCATAAATATAAAAAATATTAAATTAACTATTCCGCAGGGAGTACGTATGATTTGATAGTTAGAGGGAAATTGCTATTCTTTGGGTCATTCGTAATAATATTAATGAATCTTTCGTCTACACCAATATATTTCCTTGGTGAATACTTAACCACTAAAGTAGTGAATTCCCCCTTTTTAATAGTCATTTTATCCGATTCCACCTCCAAACACTCACATTGATTTACAATCTTATGAATTATCAAATCTGACTTACCCTTATTAGTCATTTTAAACATGACTGTTTTAGTATCATTATCAGAAACTGTACCAAATTGTTCCTCTGTTTTATCAAATGACAATATAGGAGCCTTTCTAAGTTGTTTTGGTGTCAATTTTGAAAAATCTTCCTCAACAACTGACAATAGAGAAAACGTTTTGAGTGCCAAGGTATCATCATTTGTTAATATTTTTATTTCGTGTAGATTTTCTCCAAAAATAGTGGGTCGGATTGGTGAGTATGTAAAATTCAAAATCAATTCTTCCTCGATTCCAATTGTTGTGGATTCATAAGTGATTTTTATGTTAGAAGCATGGAAAATCTTTCTAATTACTATTGGTTTCTTTCCAATATTTGCAAGGGGTATTTCAAATTTGTAACTACTATTTTCCTTTATGTTACCAATCTCAATTTTATTCGTAACAACAGCCAAATTTCCATATTGCAGTTTATACTTACTTCTTTGCCATTTATTTGAAACAACCTCTCCTTTCATCGTAAGAGTAAAAACAGCAGGATTAGAATTTGTTTTTACTGTCACATATTTAGAATTTGGTCCTAATTTTCCTTTAGGGTCAAATTTTACTTTAACAAATCCTGATTTGCCAGGCAAAATAGATTGAGTGGACCATTCAGCTGCAGTACATCCGCAGCTAGGTAAAACCTCTGTTATTTTTACAGGCTCATCTCCTACATTCATAAATTTATAGATATGACCAACAACCCCTTGCTCCATAATTATCTTACCCCATATCCAATTTTCATCCTCCCATTGAATCTTAGGTCCTATTTTATACTGAGCAAAACCTATAAATGAAATAAGAAATAATAAAATAACCAGAAGTATTTTTTTCATATGAGGAAGATGTATAATTGAATGTTATCGTTGCAATATGGCAAAATAATACTTTTCAAAAAACTAAAACTATTGCTTAATAAACTTTAGAGCTTTGGAGTAATATTCAGACTGAATTAAAAGAAAATAAACGCCTGGATTCAATGTTTTAATATCTATCGATTTATCATAGAGAGAATCTATGAATTCCAATTCTATTCGCTCACCCTTTACAGAAAAACAATATATTTTCACCTCTTCAATATTTATTCCTTCAAAATTCAAAAACAATTCTTGTTTCGATGGATTTGGATATAAGTGGATGCCAATATTTGAAGTTAAATTATCATTACTAACATTAGAAATTGTTGAATCGGGTTTCAAAACAAAAATACCATTCATTCTATCACTTGCAATTATATTTCCAGAAGGAAGAAATGGATAAACACCCCAACACCCTTCATAGGTGGGATTAAATATGGTGTCATTTTGCGGATAAGTATCATAAAAGGCAGCTACTCGGGGATTCCTTGGATTGCTTGCATCCCAGATATATACACCATCCTGATAACTAGATTGATAAATATAATTGTTTACCCAAAAACAATTATGAGGGGTAGCCTTTGGATGAGAATTAAATAAGCTTAATAATTTGGGATTACGAAAATCACTGATGTCAAATATTTTAGCAGCAAGTCCTGTTGGCACTTCATCATTCACCACAATGTATTTACCTGTTTTATCAAGCCAAGAAGTATGATTATAACCAGCTTGCGCATAATTGGTAATAACACCTAATAATTTTTGTTGATTCAAATTAGTCAAATCATAAATAAATAGCCCTTGATATTCTGCTGAACAATAGGCGGTATCATTTCTTGTAAATACCTCATGAACATTGTTAAAAACGGGTTGACCATTTATTTTTTTGGGAACATCAAGCCTAGCTAAAAAGGTAGGAATTTCAGGATTTTCAAGAGACAATATATCCATTGCACTGCTAAAAGTAGCGGGTCGCCCGAATTTATTAGAACACATATACAAGCGTTTGCTGGCAGACTCTATATGCATACTATGAGTATTCATACCAAGGGTATCACTTTCAAAAACCTTATGAACAGAGTCAGGCAGATATTGCAAATCAAAAACCTGAAGGGCTGCAAAACCCTGGTCGGCAACACAATAAGCATAATGACCATATGTCTCGTAATCACGATTGATGGCTCCACGGGCCTTTCCATCTTCAACAGCAACTAAGGAGATTTTAGTTGGTATTGTTATATCAAAAAAATAGATTGAATCACCTGTGCCTGCAATAGCATATTCACGATTTTTAATACCATCATGCCAACCGGTAATCTCATTCCAAATACTTCCCAATCCATCTACCTTAGACAGGTTTGGATTATTCCAATTACTGAGTAAATTGATATGAAATCTATTTTGAGATTTGAGAATGCAAAGATTGCAAAATAAGATTAATGTTAATGCAATTACTCTCATATTTCCTCTTATCAAAAATTAATCAATTATAATAAGAAAATCTTCCATTTTTAGGTGTAAGCAAAACAAATAAACACAAAAAGAAACTTGTAATGAAGGGGACAATACAATTAATTATGAATATTAGACCCTCTCCTTCTAGAAGAAGATTATTGAACTCATTGTAAAAAAACAACAATATTACTAGTAAAAAAGAAAAGAATGTTGAAGAATATCGGTACCTTGATCTAAGGTTTAATTGTATAAAAAGAAAATATAAAAGTCCGAAAATAATTGGGGTTAAAACCAAATAAGATAATAGAGAGTATCCGTTGTACTTCAAATCATTTTCTAATAATAGAGATTCTGCAGAAAGGGTAAATCCTCTGACTCTATTAGTACGATGCAATGAATTGTATTTGTATACCATTGCAACTTGTGTATTTATATCACTTTCTATTTTATTATTAGTAACATATCTATAGTAAATCATAAAAGTAAGCATATTTGTCAAATGATAATTACAGTATAAAATAATTGTTACACCTGAAAAAATTATCGCTTCCTTTGCTTGCAAGAGCACAAATGAAATCCTTAAGCCATCAAATTTTATAGCTTTTTTATTATGTATTTCATTTTTATCCTTATTGATTTCCACTTAATATTCTTCGATATTGTTATTCTATTTTACTTTCGAGAACAACAACTCCAAAAGTATAAATTTTTCATCAAAAAACATATAAATATTATAAAAAAATAACACAGCATTGAATTTGCAAAAAAAATAAAAAAAGGGCATGATTTTACTCATGTCCTTTCAATTGAATTTAATGATTTATTTAATCGTTTGTACGTTTATAGCATTAATTCCTTTTTGACCTCTTTCAGTTTCAAACTGTACTTTGTCGTTTTCTCTGATACGATCAATTAAACCTGATGAATGTACGAAAATGTCTTCACGACCTTCATTAGGAGTGATAAATCCAAAGCCTTTTGTTTCGTTAAAAAACTTTACTGTTCCTTCTTGCATTGTGTTATTTATTAATTTTGAGTTCGCAAGATATGTAATTAATTGATAAACATTTTTTTTATTCTCTATAGGGTAATATATTCACCATTCATCCTCGGTAAAACGGGACAAATATTTTTTTGCAAACAGAATTCAACATCATCAGTTTGAAAGTTTAATAACGTAAATCTCTTGGCATGGGATGATTTTCTTACCATTTCGAGTAATTTGTTTTGGTTATTCTCGTATAGATTCTCAGCGCTAATTGCTGCATCACAATCTATTTCAAACCCATGTTTTATAGCTGACACAACTGCACCAGCAAAAAGAGCATCTTCAATGTTGAACTTATCCTTCCATCCAGCACATAGTAAAATGATTGATTTATCTTGCTCTAGTAGCCAATTGCAAAGTATTTCAATATTTAAAAATGACCCAATCACAATTTCATCTGCCTCCATTTTTTGAGAAAGTTTGATTGCCTTGGTGCCATTGGTGGTTGTAAAGGCTATACTTTTACCAATCAATAAAGGATTTTGATACTCGAAAGGTGAATTTCCCATGTCAAATCCTTCAACCTTCGTAGCGTTTCTTTCAGCAGAAATGATAAAATCAAAATCCTTGAAAATTTTACACTCTTCAGGTGAGCTTAACGGCAATATTCGCTTCACCCCTGTTTGAAAGGCTACACACATGGTACTTGTTGCCCTTAAAATATCAATAATTATAACTATTTTACCTTTCACATCATACAATGGCAATAAAGCCGGTGTATAAACAACTTCTATCGATTTCATCAATTCCTTCTAATTATGCATTTTTTTCAATGCCAAAATTGAAAAATCGATGTTTTCTTTTTTTATGGTATTGCTTAGATGTCCTAAACCAGTTATTTCCATTTCAACCAAATCTCCATTTTGAAGCCATTGCGGTGTATAGTTTGGATCATTTAACAATCCGGTACCATTTAACTCTAAAAAGCATCCTGTACCCACTGTGCCACTTCCAATAACGTCACCAGGCAATATATCTGCACCATAAGCACATCTTTCTACTATTTCTGCAAAGGTCCAGTCCATATCACCCATATTTCCTTCACTCACCAGCTTACCGTTTACCCAACATTTCATGCTAAGATTATATGCATTTCCAATGTGTCCCTTTTTGGGTTCTATTTTGTATGGCTCAAGTTCGTCAGGTGTTACAAAATAAGGTCCTATTACAGTAGAGAAATCTTTGCCTTTAGCAGGTCCAAGGTTTAGGAGCATTTCCTCCATTTGAAGGGTTCTTGCGCTCATATCATTCATAATCATATAACCTGCAATATATTTATCTGCATCTGCAGCTTTTACATTTCTTCCTTTTTTGCCAATAACGATAGCCGCTTCCAATTCGAAATCCAACTTTTGAAAATGGTCAGGCATGCACATAATATCGCCAGGACCTTGAATAGCATTGTGGTTTGTGAAATAAACAATTGGATATTGATCAAACTCTGCAATCATTTCTACTTTTCTGTTCCTTCTGGCGGCTGCGACATGTTGTCTAAAAGCATAGCCATCTCGGCAAGAAGTTGGTTGAGGAACTGGGGCTTCAAGCACCACATCTTTTTCTAGTACAAATGGTTTATTTACCCTACCCAATTTAATCTGTTCATCCCATTTCTTTGCCTTTTCCATCATGCTTTCACCAGCAAATAAAAATTTGCGCATTTTATCAGGAAACGAAGCATCTAATTCCTTAAGAGAAAAAATTTTGCCATCATGTAAAATGCCTAATTGGCTTGATTTGTTGTGTATATAACTTACTAATTTCATCTTGGAAAAGTTTTTAGTTGATTTTAGGTAGATTGATTTTATCGGGAATAATGATGACCTGTCCGAAGTCATCTTGTAATTTATAAAAAATATTTTGTGCTTCTATCTTTGTTCGATAATCTCCAACGCGCAATTTAAAGTATGGCTGCTGATAAATTAAATAGGCAGGTGTTTCTGGATAAAGCTTTAAAAATTTCGTTTTTAAAGCATTTGCATTATTTCTTTCTGAGCCAGAAAACAACTGAATTCTATAACCATCAATTATGTTTGCAATTTTATTTTTATCAATATTTTTCTGGATAGCAGTATCTAAGTAAGCATCATTGTTTACTGTCAACTTAGGTTTTTGAGCATAGGAGATAAAAGTAAGAAAAATCAAAATCGATAGTAAGAAAAGAAACTTGTTCATTGCTAATTTTTTTAGATCTTTTCTGTTAACATTTTCACACTTGCCGATGCTCCTATTCTATCAGCTCCAGCTGCTATTAATTTTTCTGCAAATGCAGCATCTCTGATACCTCCTGCAGCCTTAATTTTAACTTTGGGAGGAAGCGTTTTTCTCATTAATTCAACAGCTTCTATAGTTGCACCGCTGCTTGCAAATCCTGTTGACGTTTTTACAAAATCTGCTTCACAATTTGCACAAATTTTGCACGCTTGGATGATTTCTTCTTCGCTTAAATAGGCTGTTTCAATTATAACTTTCACCTGCTTGTTTTGCAAATGGCAGGCTGTAGTTACAGATTGAATATCATTTTGAACTGATACAATATCACCACTTTTAAAGGCAGCGATATTCATTACCATATCCACTTCGTGGGCTCCTGAAGTAATTGCCTTCTTAGTTTCTTCAACTTTGGATGAAACTGAATTATACCCTAAAGGAAAACCTATAACGGTTATAATTTTAACATCTGCCTTTTTAATGGCTTTCTTAGCCAATTGTACAAAAAATGGGGGTACACAAACGCCATAGAACTTGTGTTCTATAGCCTCATTGCATAAATCGATTATTTCACCTTCAGTACAATTTGGTTTGAGCATGGTATGCTCAAGGTATTTATTTAATTCCATTTTTAGTTTTTAAACAATGGTTGTTAATTGAAAAAGTAATCAACAATTTCATTTTCAAATTCACAAATTCTCAAAATAATTATGCTTCTTCTTTTCCATGACACGACTTGTATTTTTTGCCGCTTCCACACGGACAAACGTCATTTCTACCAATTTTCGGACCGCTGAAAATTTGATGTTGCTTTGGTTGTTCGCTTACACCCTCCGCAGCTTGTCTTGTCATTTGTTGGGATTGAGCTAAATCGTCCGTACGACTTGTTTTAAGTTTACTTGTATCTTGCTTTCTTTCTTCAACTTGTCTAACTTCAGTGGCATTTTCAACAGGAATATAAGCTCTAAATAAAAGACTTAATACTTCTTTATTCAACCTTGAAAGCATTGATTTAAACAAGTTGAAGGATTCCAATTTATAAATCAATAAAGGATCTTTTTGCTCAAACACTGCATTCTGCGAAGATTGCTTCAATTCATCCATTTCTCTTAAATGCTCTTTCCACTCATCATCAATTAGCATTAGAGTTGCAAATTTCTCTAAGGTCTTACTTATTTCTTTGCCCTTATTTTCATAAGCTCTTTTTAGGTTAACAGGCAATTGCATGCTACGAAGTCCATCTGTAATAGGCACTCCAATAATTTCATATTGCTGACCTCTGTTATTGTATACATCCTCAATTACAGGCCATGCTTGCGCTCCAACCGACTCTATTTTACACTTATAATGATCGAACAGTTCATCAAATAATTTATCTGCTACTGTATCATGTTTACCATTCAACAATTCATTTTCAGTAATGGCTGTTTCGTGTGAAAACAACCTGATTAATTCTAATGTAAATTCAGAATAGCTTCTTAATTCTTGGTAAGTTGATATCAGTTCATCGCAGATATCAGACATCATATTTTGAATATCCAATTCCAATTTATCGCCATAAAGGGCATTGCGTCTTTTCGAGTAAATAACCTCTCTCTGAGAATTCATTACATCATCATACTCCAACAATCTTTTACGAATACCAAAGTTATTTTGCTCAACCTTGCGTTGGGCGCTTTCAATATTTTTAGTAATTAATGAGTGTTCAATATTTTCACCTTCTTTCATCCCCAACTTATCCATCACACTAGCTATACGCTCACTACCAAACAACCTCATCAAGTCATCTTCAAGAGACACATAAAAACGACTGCTCCCCGGATCACCCTGTCTACCAGCACGTCCACGCAACTGTCTATCTACGCGTCTTGACTCATGTCTTTCTGTACCAATAATGGCCAAACCTCCAGAGTCTTTAACTCCTTCGCCAAGCTTAATATCCGTTCCTCGACCAGCCATATTGGTAGCAATGGTTACTGTACTTTTTTGACCAGCTTCTGCAACAATATCAGCCTCTCTTTGATTTTGCTTTGCATTCAATACATTATGCTTTATTTTTCGCTGAGACAACATTCTGCTTAATAATTCTGAAACCTCAACAGAAGTTGTACCTACTAAAACAGGACGACCTGCTTCCGCCAATGCACTTACTTCATCAATTACTGCATTATATTTTTCTCTCCTGGTTTTATAAATGACATCATTTTCATCCTTACGAGATATCTTTTGATTGGTCGGAATCTCAATAACATCCAATTTGTAAATTTCCCATAATTCGCCAGCTTCGGTAATTGCGGTACCTGTCATACCTGCGAGTTTATGGTACATCCTGAAAAAATTCTGTAAAGTTATAGTAGCATATGTTTGAGTGGCTGCCTCTACTTTTACATTTTCTTTAGCTTCAATTGCTTGATGTAAACCATCTGAATAGCGTCTTCCATCTAGCACACGACCTGTTTGTTCATCTACAATTTTAATCTTACCTTCTTGTATGATATATTCAACATCTCTGTCAAACATACAATAGGCTTTTAGTAATTGATTGATGGTATGAATCCTCTCAGATTTAATAGTAAAATCAATCATCAATTGTTCTTTTGATTTGATTTTATCTTCATCTGAAATTTCAGCGCTTTCTATCTGTGCAATGGCACTTCCAACATCAGGAATAATAAAGAAATGTGGATCTTCACCCGAACTAGTAATAAGTTCAACTCCTTTTTCTGATAAGTCTACCGAGTTTTGCTTTTCGTCAATTACAAAATACAAATCAGCATCTATTTTATGCATTTCTTTTTGTTGATCTTGCAAATAATACGATTCTGTTTTTAAGAGTATTTGTCTAACACCTTGCTCACCTAAAAATTTAATTACAGCACTATTCTTAGGCAAACCTCTATGGGCCTGTAACAATTTAAAACCACCATTTTTTTCATCACCCGCAGCTAATAATCTTTTAGCATCTGCTAAGGCAGTATTAACAAATGCTTTTTGAGCATTTACCAATCTTTCTATTCTTGGTTTTAAAGCATAAAACTGTTGCTCATCTCCTTTTGGAATAGGCCCTGAAATAATCAATGGGGTTCTGGCATCATCCACTAAAACTGAATCCACCTCATCCACCATAGCATAGTGATGCTTGCGTTGCACCAATTCTTCCAAATTGCTACTCATGTTGTCACGCAAATAATCAAAACCAAATTCGTTATTTGTTCCATAAGTAATATCGGCCAAATAGGCATTTCTTCTTTCAGCAGAGTTTGGCTGATGGTAATCAATACAATCAACCCTTAATCCATGAAATTCAAACAGAGGTCCATTCCATTCACAATCCCTTCTAGCCAAATAGTCATTCACGGTTACGATATGAACCCCTTGTCCAGCAATGGCATTCAAATAGGCAGGTAAGGTTGAAACCAATGTTTTGCCTTCACCTGTTGCCATTTCCGATATTTTACCACTATGCAACACCATACCACCAATTAGCTGCACATTGTAGTGCACCATATTCCAATTAACAGTGGTACCTGCGGCCTCCCAACTATTTGCCCAAATGGCTTTCTCACCTTGAATGGTAACTGGCTTCACAGGTTTCGTAAGAGTTGCCATTTTCCTATCAAAATCAGTGGCTGTAACTTCAATGGTTTTGTTTTCCGAAAATCTTCTTGCAGTTTCCTTAACTACAGCAAATGCTTGAGGTAGCAATTCGTCTAAAACTTCCTCTAGCTTAGCATCTCTGTCTTTTTTAAGAACATCAATCTGTTTAAACAAAGTCTCTTTATCCGATAGTTT
Organism: Chitinophaga pinensis; assembly: GCA_945870425.1. Lineage (GTDB taxonomy): Bacteria > Bacteroidota > Bacteroidia > UKL13-3 > UKL13-3 > RGVD01. The sequence continues at coordinate 177,104 of CAMBSD010000002.1, forward strand.
GGTTTCTTCGCTTTCAGTTTGAGATTTAACTTCAGCAATCTCTTCATCTATGCTAGCAAGTCTCTCGGCAATGATGGCTTTAAATTCAATTGTTTTAGCTCTAAGTTCATCATTACTTAAACTGCTTAGTTTTCTGTATTCTGCATTTATCGCCTCAACTCTGGGGTATAAGGGCTTCAAGTCTCTTTCAGACTTACTACCAAAAATCTTTGTTAATCCTTTAAATAAACTATCTAACATAATTAATTATTTTGACTTGAAAATGTATTAAAATCAAGGGCGGTAAAAATAAGGTTTTTGCCCAATTTACCTAAGTATTTATTGAAGATTTAGCTCAATAAAACTTTCTCGTAGAGTCATAAATAAAGCCAAAAGCAATTTATAGACAGTTTGGCAGATGGTGAATTATTTAGGGAAAAGCAAAAATAATTAACTAATAAGCCTTAGCAAACAATACCCTTTGTTTTGAAGGGTTTCCCGTATAAACACATTTACCCTCTTCCAACGCACTATCCAATGGTATACAACGAATGGTAGCCTTGGTTTCTTCTTTAATTTTGGTCTCAGTTTCACTCGTTCCATCCCAATGAGCCAAAATGAATCCTGGTTTATTTTCTAGTACATTTTTGAACTCGTCCCAAGTATTAACTGTTGTGATATTCTCAGCTCTAAAGTCCAAGGCCTTTTGATAGATATTTTGTTGTATTTGAGTCAATAAATGTTCAATTTTATGAACCAAATCAACCTCAGCCATCACTTGTTTTTCTTTGGTATCTCTTCTTGCCACTTCTACAGTTTGATTTTGAACATCTCTTGGACCAATGGCTATTCTAACAGGCACACCTTTCAATTCATATTCTGCAAATTTAAACCCTGGAGATTGTCCTTCTCTGTCATCTAACTTCACTGAAATTCCTTTTGACTTAAGTGCATTGGCATACTCTCTTGCTTTTTCAAGCACAGCCATTTTCTCTTCTTCTTTTCTAAAAATAGGCACAATTACGACTTGGATAGGCGCTAATTTTGGAGGCAAAACCAATCCCTCATCATCGCTATGGCTCATGATAAGGGCACCCATCAAACGAGTTGAAACGCCCCAACTTGTTGCCCACACGTAATCCTTTTTATTTTCTTTGCTCACAAATTTCACATCAAAAGCTTTGGCAAAATTTTGTCCCAAAAAGTGCGAAGTACCCATTTGAAGCGCTTTTCCATCTTGCATCAATCCTTCTATACAAAAAGTTTCATCCGCACCTGCAAATCTTTCATTTTCGGTTTTAACACCTTTTATTACTGGCACAGCCATAAAATTTTCTGCAAAATCAGCGTATACCTCTAACATTTGTTTGGTTTCAGCAAGTGCTTCTTCTTTTGTGGCATGGGCTGTATGTCCCTCTTGCCACAGAAACTCTGCTGTTCGTAAAAATAATCTGGTTCTCATTTCCCATCTTACCACATTCGCCCATTGGTTAATCAAAATTGGCAAATCGCGATATGATTGAATCCAATCTCTGTATGTGTTCCAAATTATAGCTTCACTTGTAGGCCTAACGATTAGTTCTTCTTCTAATTTAGCATCAGGATCAACCATTAATTTTCCTTTGTTATCAGGGTCGGTTTTCAAACGATAATGCGTAACAATAGCACATTCCTTGGCAAAACCTTCAGCATTTTTCTCTTCGGCTTCAAACAAACTTTTTGGCACAAACAAAGGGAAATAAGCATTTTGATGACCTGTTTCTTTAAACTGTCTATCAAGCTCTGCTTGCATTTTCTCCCAAATGGCATATCCATAGGGCTTAATAACCATGCAGCCCTTCACAGCAGAATGCTCTGCCAAATCAGCTTGTTTTACCAAATTATTATACCATTCAGAATAATTTTCGCTACGTTTTACTTTTTTTACTTCGACCATATCAGGCGCAAATTAATTGAATTCTTCATGAATTTAAAGCCTATTTGCTTTAAGGCTATTTAAGTATTCGAAAAATACAAAAATGGAACGGTATTTGTATTTTGTTAAACAATTAAAAATCAGTATTATTTTTTTACACCAATTATACTGGAATATCGTTTATTTTTGAAAGTATAAAATTATAGCACAATGAATAACTTACGAATTCTAACAATTGTATTATTTATAAGCGTTTTAGCAGCTTGTGGTACTGTGCAAAATAAATACCAACTAGAAGATGATGATGCTTATTTTTCAAGGAAGCAATCTGGAAAAAAAGCCATCATTACTCCTAATGTAGATATTAATAAAATCATGCAACAATACCCTTCAAAAGTTAACGAAGGAACCTTTGACAACAGACCAATTGATGTTAATCCTAATGCTGCTATGGCTTATGGAAAATACAGAGCAGATACAGACACCTTGTATGAGAAAAATCCGCAATTAGCCGCCAATTACAACCTATACAAAGCACCTGTTTTTGATGAGCGAGAAGAAGCAAGGCGTTTAAGAAGATTAAATAATTTATACAACAATAATTATTCTAATTCTTCTTGGGGCTTTAGTAATTATAATCATTTTGGGTGGAATAATTATGGGTATAATAGATGGAATAATTACTCTCCAGGTTGGAATTTTGGCTTGGGGCTGGGCTTATTTAACAATTTTAATTATGGATTTGGATACAACTCTGGCTGGGGTAATACCAATTTCTACAACCCCTTCAATAATTTTGGATGGGGAGGCTCATATTACAATGATTGGGGCTATTGTCCATTTTATGGCTCATACAACCCATATTTTGGAGGATACAATCCATACTTTGGAAATTATTATCCATTTTATAACCACATAACAATTGACAATAAGCCAAGTGGGCCTGCACCCATTAATCGCCCAAGGGTTATGAATGGTTCAGATATACCTCCTACAATTAATGGGGTTACAGGCGGTGTCAGCGCGAGACCCGGACAACTGATGGAACGTGGCTCTCAGCCAGCTACTGATGCAAATACTAATTTACCATCTCAATCATACAACAATCGTGGAGCAACTTTAATAAGGGATGAGTCTGGCACCTATCAATATAGCCCACCATCTAACTACAACAGAGCAACCGGTGCAACAGAAACACCAAATTACAGCAATTACTCTGGATATAGTAGAGACAATCAACCCAGTGCACCCTCATTTCGCAATGATAATAGTGTAACACCAAGCGAGCAAAGAAAAAATAACTTCCAAAATAATCAGCAACAAACCCCTAACTACAATAGACAAAACCAACAACCTGAAAATAATTTTTCTCGTCCAAATTACAGTGCTCCTTCATTTTCAGTTCCATCGGCACCAAGAAATGGTGGCGGAGGAGGCGGAGGTTCAAGACCTAGAATGTAAATTCAATTAATAATTATATGAAAAAGTTAATAGTAGCAATCACTTTATTAATAGCTACATGGAAGGGCTTCGCTCAAAATGTAGAAGACATTGTAAGAATATCAAAAACTGATGCAATTGGCTCAGCTAGGGTGCTAGGAGCTGGGGGAGCTTGGGGGGCGGTAGGAGCAGATTTATCTTCAGCATCAATCAACCCAGCAGGTTTAGGATTTTATAGAAGAAATGAGCTTTTAGGCTCAATGGCTGTTACAGCTAATTATGCAGATGCCACGTTCTTAGGTAGCCTAAGAAATGAAAGCAGAACAAATTTCAACATTCCCAATATCGGTGCCGTGTTTAGTTATGTAAATCAAGAAAGGGGAAAAGATGCCAAAAATGGTTGGATTAGTGCCTCATTTGCAGTGGGAATGAATCGACTTGCTGATTTTCAGCAAAACACTTTTTATTCAGGAATAAGCAAAAACAATTCTATTGGTGAAAGTTTAGCTCAGCAGTCCAATAATGTTGGATTAGATACAAATTATTTCAAAAATTCCTATAATTTTAATGACTTAAGAAGTTTAGCTTGGTATAGCTATTTAACAAATAATGTTCCTAATAGAAGTGATAGCTTTGATTCTTGGTTTGGAAGATATGGAGATACAAACTATTCTGTTAATCAAACTCAAACAACCCAATTGAGAGGAAGAATGAATGAGTGGTATTTTGGTGTGGGTACAAACATTAGCAATTTCTTATATCTGGGAGCTAGTTTGGTGCTAAAAAATACAATTATCACAAAAACCACTTCATTTACTGAAAGTACCAACACGATTAGCGTTAAATCAAATCCTTACATAGGTAGTGTTTACAATACCTCAATTACGACCTCAGGATCAGGTGTTGGAGGAAGATTTGGAATTATTTTAAGTCCTATCGACTATTTCAGATTAGGTTTATCATACCAAACACCCATTCGGGTTAACTTATCAGATGATTACAATTTATCATTAACTACCAATTTAGTGAATAATTCATTTAATATTCCTAGCGGACAATTTACAAGCAATTATCAAATTTTAACTCCTGGTAAAATTACTTTAAGTGGCGTGATAATGATTCCAAATCATGGTTTTATTTCTGTCGATTATGAAATGATGGACTACAGAGATGGTCAAATTAAATCAACTGAATTTCAAAGTGATTTCGACAAAACAAATACTAATGCTAGAAAAAATTTGACACAAGCAGGTAATTTAAGGATTGGGGGAGAATATCGTTGGGACAATTATAGATTAAGAGGAGGATATAACTTAATTAATTCTCCCTATGCAAGTGACCTTAAAAGTACAAAACAACAATCCATTTCTGCTGGTTTGGGAATGCTTTGGGGCAACGGCTATTTTATTGATGCTGCATGTATTAGATCATGGGGCACAGTATATAACAGTCCATATGATGTTAAACAATCTTCACAAATTGATTTAACCAAATATACATTTATGGTATCAGGAGGTATTAGATTTTAGAAACCAAATAATTTCCAAAGAAAAAGCCATTCAAATTTGAATGGCTTTTTCTTTTATATATCAATCGTTTAATTTAGATTGTTTTGAAAGTAAATTCTCAACAGTAGTTTTTGAAAGCTCAACTTTTTTATCAAGGCTCTCATAAACCGAATTTTTGCTTTGAAACTCAGGCACAATCTCCTTCATTTTAGCAACAATAGCCATTTGATTTTGGTTGTTATAAAGGCCTAATAAATCGTTTGTAGAATTTTGTACTTCTTTGAAATTATACAACCTTACTTTTCCAATCATTATTTTAGGGTGATGTGTTGGCAAGGTATTTTCCCCATCATTAAGTAATTCCTCATATATTTTTTCACCAGGGCGCAAACCAGTATAAGCAATATTGATATCCTTGCCTAACGTTAATCCTGACAATTTAACCATTTTCTTAGCCAAGTCTATAATTTTTACAGACTTACCCATATCAAAGACAAAAATCTCGCCTCCTTTACCCATATATCCTGCCTCAAGAACTAATTGACAAGCCTCAGGAATGGTCATAAAATATCTTGTAATTTCAGGATGTGTTACTGTAATAGGACCTCCTTCATTAATTTGTTTTCTGAACTTTGGTATAACAGAACCACTTGAACCAAGAACATTTCCAAATCGAGTCGTAATAAATTTTGTGTTTGCTTTTTGATTTAATAGCAACTCGTTATTCAAGGATTGGACATAAATTTCAGCTATGCGCTTAGATGCGCCCATCACGTTTGTTGGATTAACTGCCTTATCAGTAGAAACCATAACAAACTTTTCAATGCCAAAGTCAATTGATAAATCTGCTATATTCTTAGTACCCCCTACATTTGTCTTAATAGCTTCTGAAGGGTTATTTTCCATCAAAGGAACATGTTTATAGGCAGCAGCATGATAAACTATCTCTGGTCTAAATTTCTCGAAAATATTTCGCATTCTATTTTCGTTTCCAATATCTGCTAATATTAATTCAGTACACCTTAAAAACTCATTTTTATGCCTATCTAATAACTCATGTTCTAAATCGTAAAGTTTTATTTCAGAGCTATCAATGGCTAGCAATTTTTTAGGTCTAAAATTGAGTATTTGATTAACCATTTCACTACCAATTGAACCTGCAGCTCCAGTTACCATAACTACCTTTCCATTTAATTGGCTGCTAATTCCCTGCTTATCCAATTCAATTGTATCACGTTCGATCAAGTCTTCTATGTTAACGTTTTTAATCTGGTTAAAACTCAATTCTCCATTAATCCATTTCTCTACAGGAGGCACTGTTCTCACATTAACATTAAAGTTTAAGCACTTTTCGATAATTTCTTGTTTTCTATTTTTACTTAGATTGGTAGGTGTTAGGATAAGAGTATCTAAATTATATTTTTTAATTACATTTTCAAAATCATTATCAAAATTAAATATCTCAATTCCATCAATTGATTTGCGAATTTTCTTTGGATTATCATCAAAAAAAGCAGCAACCTTGGTATTTATCGCTCTGTGTTGGTCCAATTTCTTTTTAGTAGTAATTCCAGCCTCTCCGGCTCCAAAGATGGCATAAGTAATTTGTTCTCCTTTTGCAGTTTGGTAATACATTTTTAAAAAAGCCACTTTTACTGTCATTCTGAAGGAAGCAAGCAAAAAAGCACTTATAATAAAATCAAGCACAACAATAGAAAGTGGAATATATGCAGATTTATCTGGACTAAAGGACCTATAAAAAAAATCTATGGTAATTAAAGCCAACGAACTCAAAAAAGTAGTATACAAAATCTTGATACCGTCCTGCACACCTGTATGTCTAACAATTCCAGAATACAGCCTGAAATAGGTCATAAATAAAGTTTTTACAATAATTACAACAGGAAGAACTCTGAAAACGGCCTCAAATATTCTTGAATCAAATTTAAAACTATATCGCAAAACAACAGACAAAACAAATGCAGCTGCACAAATTGCTAAGTCGAAAGCAAATATTAACCATCGCGGGATACTATTAGAATGATTAAATAGTAATTTTAAATACTTCATAATTAATTGATTTGGCAAAATTAAACACTTCTATATATAATTAGCAGCTATATCATAATTTTACAATTCAAAAATAAGCCTTATATCGGTAATAATTTAATTTTATTGGTTATTTATTGTAAAACCATCCTTTAAATTTTCCGTCCTCTGAGAAATTCTTAGATGGAAATCCTTCAACATAACTTTTTCATAACCAATTGACATACAAGGCAAACTGACATTCCAACAATATCTATTTTGGGTAGGGTGGTAGTAATACTTATTATTTATAAGAATGCTATCAACATCATTGAAAACATATTGACTTGCTGGCAAAATAAGTGTTTCGGAGGTTAATCTATCTACTTGTCCGATTTCCTTACTGGTGCTTCCAGATGAAATATTAATCCCAAATAAACCAACCAAAAACATGATGGAATAAAACCCTATCAAAAAATTAGTTACCCAATTATTGTTTTTAATGATTGGTTTATCGAAAGCATAATAAATAAGGAGCGATATATAAAAAACGAAAACAGGTAGTATAAATCTGTATTGTGGTGCAAACAATAACCAAATAATAAAATTTAGGAAACCAAAAATTAGCATTATTGATTCGCTAAATGATAACCTTTTTCGAACTCCCTCTCTAACAAATACCATCAATGAAATTAAGGCCGTACCTAAGATGAATTTATTTATTAATCCTTTTGTCCCTCCCCTACCTAATAGCAAGATTAATTCATTAATTATATCTTTTTTATACTGATTTTCAACCTCTAATGGTTTATATTCATCAGAATAAGACCAAGATTTAATGCCATGTATGAAATAATCAATAACGGGTTCGGGTGTTATCCAATCTAATTGATTTATTGAAAAAGCTTTTATTGGGTATAATGGATAGCCCGTTTGAAAAATATTTTTAGATATGTGAAGGGTAAAAATTGCTGCTATCATTAATAGTAAAAAAGGACTTGCTATTTTTTTTTTTCGCTCCATAAAAAAACAGTATCCGCCTAAGCACAACAAAAAAATAGCAGAGATTTTTATGGTGATACCGAAGAAAGCAATTAATAAAATTCCTTTATAGTTTTCTTTCAACATAAACAGGTCTAATGCTATGGCAGTGAATACAATAACAGGGAAGTCAGGATTGGGTGCTGAAAGAAATGGCACTGATAAAAAAAGTACCACAGAATATTGGGTTATAGAAAATAGTGTGATTGTTTTATTTGCAATTCTTGACACAATAAGAAAGGTATATATTAAAAAAACAAAACCATTCAAGTCATTGGTGTAAACTGAATCTGAAAAGATATATACCGATTGAAGAATATGCCATGCAGAGGATAGCCCTAAAGAAACATGAAGATTTGATATTCCATGAACAAAACCATACTCTCCCAGCCATTTAATTGTTTGTGTATAATACAATCCATCATCATTTATTTTAGATGATGATGATGAATAAATGGCTAAAACTATTGATGCAAGAAAAAGCATGAATAATTGCTTTGTATTCAGCCTATGTTTAATTGTTGCTATTAACTTCATATAATAGGAAAAATCAAAAACCAAAAGTGACGTATTCAGTAAACATAATCCATATAGTATGTTTGAATTAATGGGCATAAAAAAAGCCAAAGTACTCATAATAATTGAGTTGAAGATTAATCCCACAATCACATTTTGAACTAAATTAATATCATTCTTAATCCGAATATTGACTATTCTGCCAATTGGATAACTGCTTACAAAAATTATTAGCCAATTTATCAATACGAATAACATGAATCTATAATTTTCGGGATTTAAAATAGTATGAGACGCCCAGTATGAAAGGGAGTATAGGATTCAACAGAATAATATTAAGTTTTTGGTAAAGTTGCTTTAGGAGCAAAACATCTGAAAAAGCGAAATAGAGAAAGAATGGAAAGAAGGTAATCAGGACAAGTGACTGGATGAAAGTTACAGCCTTCGAAAATTTGCTATCCTTAAAGACTGCATGGATAATTGCAACTGAAGATAAAGAATTAAGTAGGTACCTCAATAGTTTATTTAATGCAAAATTTACTTGATTGTGGTTATTAGAATTGAAATCATAAAAGCCACTTTGATTAAAGCATAAACACAGTACATCAAAATTTTGAAACAAAAAAGCAGTAGCTAATCCTACTATACCAATTAAGACAAATAACAATTTTGTAGAATAATTATTATACGGCATCTTCGTTAAAATTTGACCCACCATATGTATTTACCCAAAAAATAAACAGTAAAAATACTAAGGTATAAATAAGCGCTGTGAAGGCATATTCATGAAAGAAAGAAAACCATTCGTGATGATTCAAGGCCACATAAAATAAGGTAGAAACCCTCAAAACATTTAATAAGAAAACACCAAATAGTCCAATGGATAAAAATAGAACTTTTGATTTTATTGCTCCTTTAAATGACAATATGGATGCAAAAAAGATAATCATGACACTTACTCCATTGCATCCTTCACTCACTGTTATATAATTCACATTGTTTAAGTAAAATAAAATTCGTGGTTGTAAATCTGAGTATAACAGCGAAACATCATAACCTATTGAAATCAATATTTTCTGAGAAACCATTGCAACCAATTCAGAAATTCCATCAATTTGATTGCCTAAAAAACTTATCCAAAGCAAATAAAGAAGGTTTAGGAGAAGATAAATACCTATAAATTTTGAAGCAAAAACAATAAGTTTCTTTTGCATAATAAAAACAATTATGACAGACCTTGAGACCTTAGTCCCCCAATCAAATTTCCACAAATTTCCTTTAACAATGTTTCATTCATTTCTGTATGAATAGGCAATGATAGCACTGATTGGGTGGCGAGTTCTGACATTGGAAAATCTAAAATATTATTATTTTTTGAAGAGTAAGCCAATTGATTACACGCAACTATCGGGTAATAAATCATGGTTTGAATTCCCCTTTCTAATAAATAACTTCGTAGTTTATTCCTATCAACTTTTTTTGACAAGCTAATGGTATATTGATGGAAAACATGTGTTGAATACCTATTTCTAAAAGGGATTTTTACATATTCATTATTTTCAAAGTATGAATCATAGTGTTTAGCTGCCTCATTCCTTTTGGCTTCGTAAGAATCTAAATGTTTTAGTTTGACCCTTAATATGGCAGCTTGCAAACTATCTAATCTCGAATTAACTCCAATCATTTCATGAACGTATAGTTCTTTTTGACCATGATTGGCTATCTTTCTTATTTTCCGAGCTAATTCATCATCATTGGTCATGATTGCCCCTCCATCTCCCATGCAACCTAAGTTTTTCGATGGAAAAAAAGAAGTCGTACCTATATGTCCAATGGCACCTGTTCGCTTTTTATCACCATTAGAAAAAGTATAAACTGTACCTAAAGATTGAGCATTATCTTCAATGATAAATAGATTGTATTTTATAGCTATCTGAACAATTGCCTCCATTTCAGAACTCTGCCCAAAAAGATGAACTGGAATAATTGCTTTGGTTCTAGAAGTTATTTTTGATTCAATTTTTCTTACATCTATGTTGTAGGATTGAATATCAATATCAACCATTATTGGGCTGAGACCTAGCAAAATAATAACTTCAATGGCTGATGGGTAAGTAAAAGCAGGAACAATCACTTCATCACCATATTTCAATCCTAATGCCAATAATGCAATTTGAATGGCATCTGTACCATTACCACATCCAATGATATGCTTTACTCCTAAATAATTGGATAGCTCATTTTCAAAATAAGCAACTTCCTTTCCTTTTACAAAAATTGAACTTTCGATTACATCTTGGATAGCATTGCCTAGTTCGGATTTTATTTTTGCATGCTGACTTTTAAGGTCAACCATTTGAATTTTCACATCCATTAATTTTCTTTAACTACCTTTCCTTCATTTAGCAAATACTTAGATGAGGTTTCAAAGCACAAAGCAATTCCATTTTCATCAAATTGCAATTTATTTCCATATTCACTTACCCAACCAATTTGCTTGGCAGGATTACCTACTAACAATTCAAAATCTTTCACATCTTTGGTCACAACTGCACCTGCTCCAATCATGGCATAAGAACCAATTTCGATACCACAAATTATGGTTGCATTTGCCCCTATACTTGCCCCTTTTTTAATTAGCGTTCTCTTATATTCTTCTTTTCTATTAACAGCACTTCTGGGATTTATTACGTTCGTAAATACCATCGAAGGTCCAAGAAAAACATCATCCTCACATTCTACACCAGTGAAAATGGATACATTATTTTGAACCTTATTATTACTGCCAATTTTAACACCATCGGCAATAAATACATTCTGTCCAATATTGCAATTGGAACCTATAACAGCCGAACCCATTATATGCGAAAAATGCCAGACTTTTGTTCCGGCACCTATATTACAGCCATGTTCTACTATGGCAGATTCGTGAATAAAGATTTCTTCGTTCATTCAATTCATTAATTTGAAATATACTCTAACTATTATAAATTCTTTCAATAATCTCAACCACTTTCATCCCCTCTTCAGCGCTAGTTTTAATTATATCCGCACCATTTAAAACATCAATAACATTTTGAATGACGTATTGATGATTAGCTGCACTTCCTTTATAATTCCCATAATCATTAGCAGCATTCGTTTCGGGTAGGACGGGCATTACATAATTTTCGATATCACAATGCAACACTTTGTCCATGTACTGACCCCCAACTTTTACAGAACCCTTCTCCCCTATAACAGTTATACTACTTTCTAAATTCTTATTCCAAACACTTGTACTATAACTAATTGTTCCAGACCCGCCTTTTACTAAATCAAAATTAATTAAACCAGTATCTTCAAAGTCAATTGACTCCTTGTGATTATAGTTATAGAATCGAGATTGAACGCTTTTAATATCTCCAAAGACCCAATATAAAGTATCTACAAAATGACTGAACTGGGTAAACAATGTCCCACCATCCAATGACTTTTTACCTTTCCATGAAGAGTTTTGATAATAACGATTATCTCTGTTCCAAAAACAATTGATTTGAACATGATAAATGGCACCCAATAAATTAGCATCAATAACAGATTTTAACCAAGAAGAAGGAGGCGAATAACGGTTTTGCATAACGCAAAATACGTTTCTATTATTGCTTTTTGCAGTATCAATAACCAATTGGCATTCTTGCCTATTCAAGCCCATTGGCTTTTCAATAACAACATGAAATCCTTTATTCAATAAGAATGATGCCTGCTCACAATGCAAATAATTGGGTGTGGCAAGACAAACAACATCAATGGATTCCTGTTGATTAACTAAATCATGAATATCAGAAAATACTGTACAAGAATATGATTGGTTTAAAGCTAAGTGCAAATCAAGATTAGTCTCAATCAAAGCTACAATTTTGGCGTCCTTTCTGGTTTGAATTAAATCTGCATATCTTTTACCAATATGTCCTAAGCCAACAATTGCAAATGTAATTCTGCTCAAACCTAATATCTATTTTTGATTTAAAACTTCAAGAATGGTAGAAACTACAAGCTCCAAATCGGAGGTTGAAAGATTAGATCCTGAAGGCAAACAAAGACCATTATCAAAAAGTTTGGCCGAGGTTCCATCACCATAAAATGGATACTTTTCGAATATGGGTTGCAAGTGCATTGGTTTCCACAATGGTCGTGATTCTATATTCTTTTTATCTAGAGCTAACCTTAAATCTTCACGAGTTATCCCATCTGTTTCATTTGGATTAACTACGATACACGTCAACCATCTGTTACTAAAAGAGCCTTCAGGTTCATTATGAAAACTGACTCCATTTAAATTTGACAATTTAGATTTATAAAACTCAAAATTCGATCTTCTTTGCGCAACCCTATCATTTAATACAGTCATTTGGCCACGGCCAATTCCGGCACAAACATTACTCATTCTATAATTATAACCTATTTGTGAATGCTGATAATGAGGAGCATTATCCCTTGCTTGTGTTGCTAGAAAACGTGCCTTATTAATATGAGCCTCATTGCTTGAAATCAAGGCTCCACCACCAGAAGTGGTAATTATTTTATTTCCATTAAATGACAATACACCCAATTCTCCAAATGTTCCACAAGCTTGTCCATTTAAAGTGGATCCTAAACCTTCAGCTGCATCTTCAATTATTGGAATTTCATATTCTTTAGCAATGGCTACTATTTCATCCATCTTTGCTGGCATTCCATAGAGATGAACTGGTATTATTGCTTTAGGTTTCATGCCATTCTTAATTCTATCTTCGATAGCTAAGCTAAGATGTTTTGGGCACATATTCCAAGTGTCTTCTTCCGAATCAATAAAAATAGGAATAGCTCCTTGATAAGCTATTGGATTCGCAGAAGCAGAGAAAGTAAAACTTTGACATAAAACCTCATCACCTGCACCAACGCCTAGCATAATTAAAGATAAATGAATGGCAGATGTACCTGAACTTAATGCCGCAGCATATCCCGATTTTGTAAAAGACACTAAATCTTTCTCAAAACCATCCACATGAGGACCTAATGGTGCGATCCAATTGGTTTCAAATGCTTCTTTAACATTTTCAAATTCTTTACCACACATATGTGGCGATGAAAGCCAAATTTTATTGTTCATTATTGTCTATTATTTATTTTATCAGCCAAATTTTTATTGAATATATAAATTAAAAAAGGCAGTGTTGGAAATTGGAAAATAAACTTGCATAAAATATCTACTCTACTATAGATGTTAGAACCAATCCATTTAACCAAATGTATATCTGCTTGCCCACAAAAATAACTAATGGTTCGTACAGCAAATAAGATTACAAGGAAGGACAGAAGTAAATTGATATAAACCCTATCATTCAATAATAAATGAATTTTATATTGCAAGAACAGGCTTGGTAGGAAAATAAGTAGGTTTGAGAAAACGAGCATGTTCAAAAAAATATTATTGTTAATATTAAATTGAAAAAGAACATTATCATCGTTTTTCACCAATTCGCCTAAATTTTTCAAGAAATATAAGTTTCCAGATTCCACCTTGAAATTATAAATATTTCCTAAATAATTTATTATGGCGTAAGCAATAACAAACAATCCAATTACAATTTTTTTATTCATTTACTACTGTTGATTTTTTATGTGTTTTATTTTGAAGAATGGTCCATCTATGCCAAAGCCACAATATATAGCCATAAACGATAAACATAAAAGTGTAATGATGATGAAAATCGGCTTGTTTCTTGTCAAATATTGAAACCCATGCAATAACAATAATTCTTACTAAATTAAGAATATAAATACTAACTAACCCAAAAGTAAGAAATGTAACCAACTTTTTTCGCCCGCCAAATGCAAATAGAAATCCTAAGAATAATGCAAATAATTCAACTCCATTGCAGGCACTCGCAATTCCAATTATAGGCTTATTATTAATGGATATATAAAGTTCATTTTGTTTTCCTTCCTCTCTTACAAGAGTTTTAGTGAAACCTTCATCCAATTTTGCATCATAACCCATTTGTCTTAAAACAAATGCTGTCATCTTTGCCTCTATTTTGGTCATAGGATCATTTATTTGATTTTCCTTAAAGATAATTCCATAAAAAAGCATCCAGCCAAACCAAATCAATAATGCTTTTAATAAAAACACTATAAGGGGTTGCTTAATAAAATCTAAAATCTTATTTTGTTCCATATTTACCTTAATAATAATTTACAATTATCTATTATAAAATTCATTTTACTAAAATTTTCATCCTCCAATTTCTTTGGCTGGCACACCGGCTATTATACTATTATCTGGCACGTCTTTAGTAACAACAGAACCAGCACCAATCTTGCACCACTTACCTATTTTAATATTTGGAAGCACCACTGCACCAGAACCAATAAAAGTTCCTTCCCCTATTCTAACATTGCCTGAAATATGCACCCCAAACATTATTGAAACAAAATCCTCTATTACCACATCATGTCCTATAGTTGAATTAATATTAATTATCACATGGTTGGCAATTGATATATCAACTGTAAGGACTACAGCCTGACAAATTATATTACCTTCTCCAATTTGAATGGAAGAATTAATTTTAACGCTGGGATGAATTAGATTGACATATTTAATATCTTTATTTCTATTTGTGATGTCTTTTCTTATTTCTGTATCGGCAATGGCAACAATACAAATACTCTTATTGATAGCATTTTTAATTAATGGCAAATTTTTAAAATTATCACATTGCTTAAAATCATCAATAAATCCATCTACAACATAATTTGATATTTCCGAGATTAGCCAAAGTGTCTCCATACCCATTCCACCAGCTCCATATATCCATAAATGGGTTTTATTATCTGTCATATTCATATCACAATTTCAATCAATACAATTCAAAAATCAAAGTAATTCGCTTATTTTCTCAAGTTCAACCACTAAAGAATTATATTGGAATTTAACAAATTTAATGTCCTTTACATTTCTAAGCATTCTGGCAAATTGATTAATTATTAAATTGAAAACAGAATATCCATATTTATTTAGATATTCTTGATGGGCTTCATTTAATGCCAAATGAATAATGTTTATAGTATCATTTTCTTTAACATACAATAGTACACCTATCAACAAATTATTATTGCTTTTATCTACCACAAATAATGTTTGTTGGTTGAGATTATCTGAATCTAGTCGAATTGTTATTTGATTATTTTCTACAACTACTTTTGGCTTCCCATATTTATCTATCGTTTTTACAATCTTGGTTCTATATCTTTTCTGATTTGAATTGAAAAAAAATACATCCTGCAATTCTTCAGCAGCTTGGATACTTATTGAAGGTGCCAACACCCAATCAAATTCAAAATTCATAGATATTATGTAACTTGATTAGAAGTCAATTCGTGCCCTGTGAATATTCTACCGTGGCCTGAGCAAACAATAGTATTTTCATTGATGTAACTATAAATAATATTTAAACTATCAATATTAACCAATTTATTTCCTCCTTTCAGCTTTGTAACCACAGGCACATTTGGTATAAACGAATCTCCTGTAAACAAATAGTTGCCGATTTTATAGGTTAAACATCCCAAATTATGACCAGGCGTTTCAATTATTTCTAATTTGCAATTTGAAAACAATTCAAATTCATCCTTTTCTTTTATTTCCTTGGTCAAAGTCCCTTCAAATACAATTGGGCTTTCATGATAAAATGAAAGGTTCATCTTATCTGAATACAAGCCTTCAATGGTATGATTCGAGGCATACACAACACAATTTGGATACTTGGCAATTAGCTTATTAATTCCATAAATATGGTCGTAATGATAGTGTGTTATAAAAACACCTTTAACAAATTTATCTTCAGATAGTATTTCATTTACCTCTTCAAAATTACCAACATCAACTAACCACACATATCTCTCACTTTCATCCGAAAGTATGTAGGTATTTGAAGTAAAAACAGGATGAATTATCTGACGAACATCCATTAACTAACCCATAAAATCAAGGATATCCTTAACAGTATTAAAGCCTCTAATATGTTCACCTGTTAACTTTTTACTAAACTCTTCATCACAAAGAACAATAAGCGTTAATTTAGCCATTGAATCATATTCAGCTATTTCTGAGAGAACGGTATTTTCATTGATAGTAGCGCCTTCAATTTCTAGGGTCTCTTCAATTAGAGCAATTTTTTCTTGATTTGTCATATATTATAAATTTAAATTGTTGTATTTTAAGATGATAAATACCCGCCATCAACAGGTAAAGAAATTCCAGTAATAAACTTGGAAGCTGGGCAAAGTAAAAATGCAATAGCATTTGCTACATCTGTGGGCTCGCCCAATCCTAAATATTGTCTATTTAAAATATTATCTACCCCTCCACTCATCTGCAAAAGATTAGCATACTCAGGTGTATTAATTTGTGATGGAACAACTGTATTTAATCTAATTTTTTTATTAGCCAATTCTTTGGAAAGGCATCGAACTGCTGCTTCAACAGCTGCTTTTGAAGCTGAATAAGCTGTCACACTAGCCCCTCCTGCATGCGAAGCAATTGAAGAAACACCAACTATGCTTAGACCATCATTAAAATTAGCCTTCTTTGTAATGCATCTAATCATTTCTATAAATGAACCAAAATTAACATCCATTACATTCCTAATTTCTTTAATAGAAAGTAACGACAATGGTCTTCTTGATCTTATTCCAACACAATTCACAAATCCATCAAACTTTCCACAAATTGAAACTATTTCATTTACTTTATTCTCTATATTTTCTAAATCAGCTAAATCATAACAAAAATATTTATGACCATTACCCACAAGCATGGTCATGGTATTTTGCAGCCTTTCCTCATTTGTAGCAACCAGAACCAATTTAGCTCCCAAATTACTCAACAAAATAGCAGTTTCTTGACCAATACCAGCTGAAGCGCCAGTGACCATAATTAATTTATCACTAAAAGAAACTAAATGTTGCATTTAAATTGAATACCCCCCATCATGTATTATTGAAGAACCCGTTATCGTTTTAGTAGCATCACTCAACAAAAAGCAAACCGTATTCGCAATTTCTATCGGTTCAATTACACCTAGTATTTGCTTCGCAAAATCCTCATTCTTATTTAACTCCATATTATCTTGAATAAAATCTAATTTCATATCTGAAGTAACCCATCCTTTGAGAATTGAATTGATACGAATTTTCTTTTCGCTCAATTCAGCAGCCATACCTCGGATAGAAGCATCAAGAGCAGCTTTTGAAGCAGAATATGAAATTTTTGATTTAAGTCCTTTTATGCTACTAACAGATGATATAGCCACCATGCTTCCTCCATTGTTGAAAAATCCCTTTTTGGTAACACACCTTACTATTTCCACAAATGAGTATAAATTAGCATTCATCATATCGTGTATAAATGCATTTTTAGTTAATTGCAGTGGCCTAACACCACCTTTACCAGCACAATAGACAAAACCATCAAAGGCTCCAAATGTTAGATTTAATTGCTTAATATTTACTTCAATTTCAGCATTATTATAAAAATCGAAAGTATGATAACTCAATTGAGGGTTGCTTAATTTGTTAAAAATATCTTTTACTTTATCTTCGAAACAATCCACCATAATAACATTGGCTCCAAGTGATAAAATCTGCTTCACTATTGTTTCACCAGTTTCGGAAGATGCACCAACAACTAATATTCTTTTGTTGGATAAATCCATTGGGTTTATCATGGTATTAATTGCTAGCTTTAAGTTTTTCAACCAAATTCAAAATAGCTTCAACCGAATTAAAGTTCTCTGGTTTTAATTCAGTTACCCTTATAGATATATTATATTCATCATTTAATTCAGATATGATACTTACTATATCAAATGAATCTAACAATCCATCATCAATAAGCTTTTTCTCATTTGCAAAATCCACATCGGGTCTAATGCTATCAAGTATTTCAATTATTCTGTTTTGCATAAAATTATTTTTTATATTTTCACCAATTTATCTAAGATGAACTCAATGTTACCTTTATTTAAAATAAATGTTTGTCCTGAATTAGTTAAATCAAAACCATTTTTCGTTTCCAATGTCTCAGACATTTTATATTTATTAACTTGATATTTATTACCATTAAACTCAAACCAAACTAATCCAAGCGTTTCTAGCGGTCCATAATCCATTGACCGCAAAAATGCGCTAATCTTACTATGATTCCATCCCAAGTTTAGCTCTCCATTATTGGGCTTCTGCCATGAGTAGTATAACGCCAGTTCTTTAGTTGTTTTTTTTATTTCTTTTTTAATTTCAAGATTTAATGTATCAATTATGCTATCAAAAGAATCGGTGGCAAGTTTTGTATATTCTCGGAGCAATGAGAAAGAAGTAGTTTTAATTGAAATTGAAGTTTCCATCTGAATTAGAATTTTTCCAGCATCTATTTCGGGAACAACAAGGTGCCAACTAATACCTCCAATACTTTCCTCTTCAAAAATTGCCCATGCTTCAGCATTTCTTCCAGGAAACTTAGGTAATAAAGAGCCATGAAAATTAATTAAAAGTAAATTTTCTTTATCAATTATTTCCTTTGGAAAAATATATCTATTTGAAGCACTAACAATTAAAGTTGACTCTGTAATATTATTTAAATAATCAGTAAGTTCCACTTTATTTAAATTTTTATAGCTTATTTCATTTTTTGAACAAAAATTTTCAGATGAAATACTGCTACCTTTCCTACTTTCAATCATTATAGGACATAAGCCTCTATTCTTAAGTATTAAAGCACAATTACAAGCAATTGTGCCAACTCCAATAACGATGTACTGATTAAACATTCCTTTATCCAATTGATTTATTTTTATACTTTTCTTTCAATAAAGTTCTATCAATTTTTCCATTTAAATTATAAGGAAGTTCATCCAACTTTATAATAATATTTGGAAACATAAATTTAGGAATTCTATCTTTAATTTCATTTAAAATGTACTTATTGTCGGCCTCTTTTCCTTGAAATATACTGACAATTTTTTGTTTATCGTGGTCATAAAAACAAAATGAGGCATCAATTTTTTCTAGTGAATTTATTAAGATTTCTATCTCCCCTAATTCAACCCTTTGACCCATGTGCTTAACCTGGTTATCTTTTCTTGACAAAAACATAATTTCGCCATGCTCATTAAACCTAGCCAAATCTCCTGTTCTGTAAATGGCTTCAGGATAATGCGGATTTAATGGATTTTGGCAAAAGGCCTCACTCGTTTTCTCAGGATTATTATAATAACCTAAAGCTAAACAACATCCTCTCACGCAAATCTCACCGATTTCATTTCCAGATACCGGTTTGTTTTCCGAGTTTAATAAAAGTATTTCAGTATTTTTAAATGATATTCCTATAGGAAGCACCTCATCATCCGCAAATGGCTTTTCTATCTTATAATAAGTGCATACAGATGTAATTTCAGTTGGCCCATACAAGTTAACAAAAAGGGTTTCAGGTAATGATTTACGCCAATAGTTTAACACTTTATTGTGCATCACCTCACCTGAAAACATCACCTTGCTTAAGTATTGCGGCTTATTAGTTTCAAATGTATTAGAGTTTGCCACAAGGGCTATTGCTGCCGCTGACCATAAAATAGAATCAATTTTATTTTTATTTAAAAACTCAATCAAATTTGCTTGAAATAAAAAGGCAGATTTAGGAATAAGATGCATAGTTCCACCTGTTTTTAAGGTGCAATAAATATCTTTAATAGACGCATCAAAATAAAATGGATTTTGGTTTCCAAACACATTTGACTCGTTAAACCCAAAAGTACTTACCAATACATCAGTCATATCAATTACCGATTGATGACAAGTAATTACACCTTTAGGTATTCCTGTTGAACCAGAAGTAAAAGTTGCATATAATGGATCTCTATCAATCGCTTTTCTTCTTACCACTCCTAAAAGATTTTCATCAATTCCTTCTTGAATGACCTCTTCATAAACAAGAGATAATAAATGGGGTGCAACACTTTTTGCAAAGTCTAAATCATTCTTCAATACAACTGTTGCTATGGGATTCAGTGTTTGCAGTATCAACTCTATTCTAAGTTTAGGCATTTGTATATCTATAGGAACATAAAAGTTTCCACTATATGCAACACCCATAAACGAAACTAAACTTTCAATATTCCTATCAACAAACACTACAATAGGATTCTTGGTTGTATTATTTGTATTAAGTAAGATTTGAGTCCCAATCCTTTGTGCATTTTGCTTTAAACGAGCGTAGCTTATACTGTTTTTTTCATCTGCAAAAACGGTTTTTTGAGGGTATTTTTTTTCTGATTCCTCTAAATATTCAAGTATGTTGTAAATCATATTATTGCTGATTATAATTCTTTCATTGATCTGATTATTCCTTCTTCAAAAACAGAATCATCCTCTATAATGGGAAGTATATCTGATGTGTTTATTTTTGCTGAAAAAGCCCCCCAAGACAAGCCAACACCAAATGCACAGAAAAGTGTGTTTAATTCTTTTCCTTCCACATTGCCAAAGGTATCACATAAGGTTACAATAGGAGATGCACCTGAGGTGTTGCCATATTTACTTAAGGTAAGGGGCATTTTATCTGCAGGAATTTTTAGCTTTTTTGCGATTTGTTGTAGTATATATAAATTTGCCTGATGAAAGGCATAACAATCGTAATCATCTACGCTTGTGTTTGTTAATGCCCAGAAATCTTTCATTAACTTAGGAATATCAGAAATGGTAAAAGTAAATACAGATGTACCTTGCATTATAGAATTATGAAGATTTCTTTCGATGCCATCATGGCAAATTTCATTTTCGTGGCTTGCATCAATATTTCTGTAAGCCCCGCCTGGTACTATTAAATACCTGTATCCATTGCCATCAGATCTTACAAGAGAAATGATAGGACTAGCATCATTTGTTTTTTCCAATAAAATGGCTACACTTGATTCTCCAATGAGCATAATAGAGGCCCTATCTATGGGATTGGTTGTTTTTCCAGTAGTATCACCAATAATTAATAAAGCTTTTTTTATATCAGAGCTATTCATCATTGAAGCTACGGTTTGAATACCATATACAAATGCTGAGCATCCCAAACTGATATCAAAAACAGCTGTATCAATAGAAAGTCCAAGTCGCTTATGCACAATAGAGGAAGATCCTGGTCGTCTATAGTCTGGACTATGGGTACCAAATACCAGAGCACCTATTTCATTTCTATCTATATTCTTATGTTGAAGTAATTTTTCTGCTGCCACATATCCCAAATCAGAGGCTGTTTGATATTTAGAAGTTCTTCGAGTTTCTGTAATTCCAGTCATTAACATAAACTTATCAACCTCTTCAGCACTAAAAATATCTTTAAATGATTCTGTTTTAGTAATATTACTTGGCATAGCGCAGGCCATACCTGAAATTTTTATGTTGTCAAAATTAAATATTGGCATATCTATACATTTTAAAATTCTGTTCTTTTTGCTGGATTTCCCATATATAAAAATCCATCCTTTGTCTTGGTAATTACTAAACTGCTTGCTCCAATACGAGTATTTGAACCTATCTTAATATTCTGCAAAACAATTGCCCCAATACCAAAAAAATTCATATCACCTATTTTTACTCCACCAGAAATACGTGCTAATGGCATAAATACATTATATGACCCTACCTCAACATCGTGAGCCAGAGCAGAAATACTGTTGAACTGATTGAAATCACCTATAGAAACATCACATGAAAAGGAACAACCTCTAATTACCACATTTCCTTTTCCAATTTTAAAAGTTATTGGATCTGCAAATGCTACTTCAGGGTGAATAATATTAGGGAAATCAATGTGGGGATTAATAATCTTATCTACAATTAATTTAATTACCTTAGGGCTACCAATAGCAAAAACTATTGAAAGTGATTGAGGCCAGTTTTGCAACTCATCGATACCACCTAATACGCTACCAAAATGTGAAATTTGTGTTTCCTTCTCAACGCTATCATCAAAGAATCCAATGATATTCCAAGTTTCCTTTTCAATATTGATTTTCTCGATTAGGCAAGCTACCTCTTTACCAAATCCTCCAGCACCATATATGGCTATTTCTTTCATTTAATTAATTATTGCCGTTAAATGGCTCAAATTTAATTGAATCACTTGAAGTGATATCTTTCCTTTGAACTACATTCTTTATTGTAAAAATAATAATTTTAATATCTGTTACAAACGAAATATTATCAACGTACCAAACATCTAATTTAAACTTTTCTGACCATGTAATCGCATTACGTCCATTGCATTGGGCCCAACCTGAAATGCCAGGCTTCACTTCATGTCGTCTTGTTTGCTCTTGAGAATATAACGGAATATACTTTTCTAAAAGTGGTCTTGGACCAATTAAAGACATCTGCCCAAAAAATACATTCAAAAACTGAGGCAATTCATCCATAGATGTAGTCCTTAATAATCTTCCAAGGCCCGAGGTCCTTTCCTCATCAGGTAGTAGCTTTCCACTAGCATCTTTGGTATCAGCCATTGTTTTAAATTTATAAATTTTAAACAAGGTTAGATTTTTACCTGTTCTGGTTTGCTTAAAAAACACACCCGATCCCTTATTGAAAAATAGCAATAAGATAATAATCATCAACATAATTGGACTTAAAACCAATAGCGCAATAAAGGAAATAAGTATATCGAATAATCTTTTAAAAATAAATTTATACATTTAACATTAAGGTTTTACAAAGTGTGCCATAATGATTTCATATGTGTTATTTGTGGTATAATTTTCAAGCAAATAATTATACCCATTAATTCCCATTTCTTTAGAAACTGAGGTGTTATTAATTAAAAAATTTAGCTTGTTATTAAAACCTGCCAAATCCCCACTTGTAACACCAAAGCCGTAATTATTTTTTTCGGCAATGGAACTTACATCTGTATTTTCGTCTGTTGCTAGTAGGATGGCTATTTTGTTTTCCAAATAGGTTAATAAGCGTGAGGGATAGTTTGGGATGCTAAATTTTCTGGAAAGAAAAATCAATCCTATATCGGAAACCATAACAAGCCTATCAAAATCATTTTTAGGCAAAGTATTTAATAATAATAGATTATTAGGATTTTGATTTGTTAAGAATTTCTTCAATTTATAAAATTCTGTTCCAGCACCAGCTACTATAAAAAATACGTCACTCCTGTTTATATTTGACTTTAAAACATCAATAAGAAAATCTATTCCTTGTGGCTTACCGAGGTTCCCCCCGTATATAGCAATTTTAGAATCTAGTGGTATTCCATATTTCTGCTTAAATTCATTAATAAGAAAATTTTGAGGCTGAACACTAAGTTCAATGCTATTGGGACAAACTTCTACCTTGTTTCCATCAATATTATTGTTATTTCTTAAAATATAATCAACATTTGCCGGAGACATACAACCAATAAAATCAGATATTTTATATAGGTCATTTTCTTTCATTTTAAAATACCAGTATAAAGGGTTTATTTTATTAATATAGCCTAAATCAACAGCATTTTGAGGAAAAATATCTTTCAGTAAAAGGTATGTTATTGTGCCGATGCTTTTCCGTTTGACCAATTTAATTATCTTATTAAAAGTAATTGGGGGCGTGGAATATAAGACCAAATCAAAATGTATATTTTTGAAATACTGATTGATTGCTCCTAAATATTGATATTCGATAAGTATGGTGCCTATTCCTTTTTCTACAACATTTGTTTTAGTAATGTTTAATGTCCTTACACCTAAAATATGTATGTTATCTTTACTAGTTAAACTTGTGGGTTTATTGTTTTTCCTTTCAAATGGACAAACAATATATACATGGTGCTCTTCTTCAGCAAACTTCCTTAGCAAGTCAGGATAAATGCCTCTACTTGAAATGTCGCTGATAATTTGGGAAAGGGTTAAAAATAAAATGTTCAAGACAATGGCAATTTACTTTTTTGATTTACTTATCAGTTTCTCGTATAGATTGAAATACGCTTCAATTTTTTTATTTTTATCGAAATTTGATTCTGCTAATTTTCTGCAGTTTGAAGAATAATGGGCTTTTCCGTTTTTAGTTATTTTTTCTATCCCATTCACTAAGGCTTCAATATTACCTGCTTCGATAACTAGTCCTGTTTCATGAGTAATTAATTCAGGACTAGCAGTACAATTATATACGATACTCGGAGTTCCACTGGCATAGCCTTCAACTGTAGTCATTCCAAAGGATTCTTGGTTTGAAAGGTTCAAAACAATATGAGCAGCTGAATACAATTCATTCAATGTCGAAATACTCTCAGTTCTTTCTATACCAATAATGCTAGCGGGAAGGCTTTCAATTTGCTTTTTCGTTAGTCCAACTAATACTATTACATAGTCCTTAGAAATAATTCCAGCCAATTTGAAGTAGTCTGCTAAACCCTTCCTTGCATCCCAAGAAGTAGCAACTCCCAACAATATTTTTTTATTCTTAATTGAATACTTTTCTTCAATCACTTGCATGCTATCAATCGGACTAAAGGAAGTCAAATCAACACCATTCTGAATAACATTCATTGGAACGTTTTTGAGAAAAGAATTTTTAACAACACTACCTAACCAATTTGAAACAGGCACCAATGTAAGATTTTCATTAGATGTAAAAACTTGCCTTTTTAAAGAAAAATTGTTTTTTGAATTATCATAAAAAACTGATGACGGATAGTTTTTGGATTTTGGACAATGATTACATTCAGTTTCCCATTTATGGCAATTTATATCTGAAAAGAAAGTACAATGGCCTGTAAAAGCCCAACAATCATGTAGGGTCCAAACAATTGGAATTTTTATAGTGTGTAAATACGCGAATAATAATTGATAATTTAAATAATAACCATGAAGGTTGTGCAAATGAATAATATCGGGATTTATTTGGGTAATTTGACTTATTAAATTGAAAGTCGCTTTCCTTGAGCTCAATCCATGATTATCAAATAACCTAGATTCGATGGCATGAAGTTTACTATCAAAAGAATTCCCAATTTTAATAGTTTCAGATACGCTTTCCCCTCCCCCTCTTCCATGAGCAATAAAACTCTTCCATCCCAAATTTAATCCAAAATCCCCAATTTGCTCAGCAATTCTTCCTGTTGAACCCTTATTAACAACCGAATTGATTTGAAGCAGTTTAGGCATTTTTATCGCTAAGAATAGTTTCTCCTAATTCCATTGAAGTCATGAATTCAACATTGGGCCATTTTGTTATGATTGAATCTAAAAGAATACCAAGTTGATTCAAACCATAGTATGCATTTAATTTATTTATTGAGCCAATGTAATTTACCCTATGAGAGCTTATGATAGCAGGTTTATGCCAAAAAAAAGCATTATCAATTTCTTGTAAGCAAGAAGCCACCCAATCCGATTTAGAAGGGTCAGAAGGCTCAAACCCACTGTTTCGAGTTAAATACAACTGATTATTTTGATTTATCTTACCTAGCCAGTTAATTTCTTTTTGGAATTTACCATTTCCTAAGGGGTAATTTTGAATTTTGTATCGAGTTAAAAATTTTATACCCAAATCCCTCATAACATTTTCCATTGATTTCGGTTCTGAGCTATTTGAAGCAATAAAATGAGTGGCATTAAAACCACAATTTTGTTGAAACAATTCAAATCCTTCCCTGATAATCTTTTCATAAGCAAGTATATCTTCCGAAGTTGAAGGATCAAATGCCGCCAAATATTCTGGAATCTTTTCTCCTTTATAAAAAGCAACACCAAATGATTGATGATTAAAGGCAGTTAAGATACCTCCGTGTTTTTCCTTAAGAAGTTTAATCCATTTACTTGCATTTAGATGCTCTCTGCCATGCAAGCCTGGAACAAACAATCTTTCTTCAATTCCCTTTCTCCATAATTCGATAACCCTATCATGATTTGGGTATTTTTTACAAGTATCAACAAAATTTTCATAATAATATGTTTCAAAACCAGACTGTTCAATTTTGTTAAAATCTGGGTTGGCCATAATGGCCATTGGAGTAATAACCGGAGGCCTGCCTGTTGAATCTTTATATTGTAAAAGCAAGTCAAATAAATCTTCCAAATCAGCATTTGACTCTAAACAATCATTAATAGTAAAATTGGATTTATCAACCCCTAATTTTGCAGATAACATGGCAAAATAATCTTTTTTGCTTCTAGTTCGAATACTCCCCCAATCATCAGATTCTATAACGATAATTTTTCGCTTTGTATTCCAACCAGGTATGTTACTCAAATTTTTTCTTAATGCAATCATCTAATTTTCAATAATTACTTCTTTTAATAACCTAAATATTTTCTCTGAAGAGTATTCATCTCTTACATTTATTGCTTGGTTTCTTAATTTAACTTGTAACTCAGGATCTGAAATTAATAATTTAAGCTTGTTATATAATTCATCTAAATTTCCAGTTTCATAAAGTAAGCCATTTTCTCCATCTATAATAATTTCTCTTGGTCCAGCCACACAATCACTGCTAATGCAAGCCAAAGGAACCGACATGGCTTCTAATAAAGCATTTGGAAAACCTTCATAATACGAGGGCAATACAAAAATACTTGCACTGCTTAAAATTGATAAAAAATCTCTCTGGTAACCATGAAAAACCACCTTTTCTTCTATGCTCAAATCCTTTGCAAGCTTTTGCAAATTTTTCATTTCGGGTCCATCGCCAACAATTTGCAATGTCCAATCTAATGTTTTTAAATTCGAAAACGCTTGAATTAAATCCTGATGCCCTTTTTCTTTTGATAATCTGCCAATGGTCACAATATTTTTTTCATAGCTTTTACTACTCAAATCTATTGGATTCAAAACATTTGGAATAACATAAATGCCAGACAAGTTATACTTGTTTTCAAATATTTGCTTGGCTCTTTGGGTTTGAACAATAAGACCATCTGCAAGTTTGTATATCCTTCTATTGAAGAACTCAATGAATTTACCCAAATATAAATTGGGTCCCATTCTATTTGTAATAAATGTTTTTAGGTTTAAAAATCTTGTTGCAATTAAAACATATGAATTAAACCAATCACCAACAGAAATAACAACATTAGGTTTGTATTGCTTAACATTTTTCCTTATAAAAGGTATGAGCCTTGCAGCATAAATAAATTTATTCGTTTTTTTTCTATCAACATCAGGCCATATAATCAAAATACTCGGATGTATATCGAAAAATATTTCTGTCTTAAAAAGGCAAATTATTACAACTTCAAAACCATTCAAGGCAAACTCATTCGCCCAGTTACTCAATGCCCTTTCCTGACCTCCTCCTGATAACCCTCCACCAATAAAACAAATTTTCTTTGTCATTAAGACACTTTCAAATCAAGTAATTCACCGTATTTATAATCCATTTCTATAGGACGTATTTGGTCAAATCCACCTCCATGATGCTGTGTTATCTCTCCAAAATATAATTTCCCATCAACATCATAAAAATCAACCCTCACATATTGAAAATCCTCCCCTATTTTTTCAGCAATTTCAATCATTCTTCCCAAGGTAGAAGGTGGGTTAATTTCCTCTCCTCTAAGGTGTGCAATATCTTTACTTTTTAGCGCCCATGTAAAATATAATGGATTCCAATCTTTGTCATAAATATTTCTTTTATTCTTTCCTTCTCTATCAATTGAAACATATATGAAGGCAACTTTTCCATTGATAACATTTAATTTAAAGTCGTTGGGTATTTCACCATTAGCCTTTAATAAAAGCTTTTCGATAACAATACGTGGCTTAATATTTTTATATTGCCATTCTCTATCAACCAAATAATAATTTCTAGTCAGCCACCACCTGCAATCCAAAAAAAACTTATTAAAATCAACCTTACTTTTATCCTTTATTATCAAATAACTTCCTGAGTCGTGGGTAGCCTTTACAATACAAGGGTAATCAGGTATATTACTTAAAGTAATATCCTTATAGTTTGAAGTTACAAAGGCTAGTGGAATTAATAAATCTTCTCCAAATTCCTTATCAATGTAATCTCTTACACCGTGCTTATCCGCCAATATAGAATGGAAGTTTGATCTATCATTTATTTTCAACCATTGAATTTTTTCATTTAAAGTTTTAGGCTTATCCAAGTCTAATTCATAACCCTGCATGGCTTTAAAATGTTTTTTTAGATAATCAATATCTGTTAGTCTTTCGTATTTGATAAATCTATATATCCTATAAATATATTTGTAAATCAAAAAACCAAAATTCCCTTTATACTTTAACGTTTGAAACATTATAAAACTATTTCTTTAAAATTATATTTTTGAGGCCAATTTTGACCTTGCCCTCTTGAAACAACAATCCCTTCATCTGACCAATTTAAAAGTGGCAAATCACTTATGCTGTCGGTGAAAGAAATTTTCTGCTGAAATTTCAAATTATTGGTATTGATAAGTTCATTCACTTGAATAACTTTCTCTTCATACAAGCAATCTTTTCCGTTTAACAAAA
The DNA here is from genome assembly GCA_945870425.1 of Chitinophaga pinensis. GTDB lineage: Bacteria > Bacteroidota > Bacteroidia > UKL13-3 > UKL13-3 > RGVD01. The sequence continues at coordinate 206,066 of CAMBSD010000002.1, forward strand.
AACCAGATGCTTTCCCTTTTTTAAATTCAATCTTAGATGACACTATATGTTTAATCTTGTTATCTGCCGCAAAAAGATTAAGATATACATCATATCCTCCTGAAGCAATAATTACATAATCACCCTTAGCAACATATTTTTCCAATTCAATAAATAAGAGTTGAATGATGTTTTTGCTGATAATAATATTATAAAAATCTGATGCAAAATTTTTGATTTCAAATTCAGAAATTCCTCTTATTTTCATCAAGTTAATACGTTTTGAAATATTATACTTGGGTAAGAACCTATCTACAATTGCAAAAAATCTTGAGTGTAGGAAAATCATTTCAAGGCTTGTTATAAATCGCGACCAAATGGTTTTCTTCCTTTCCACAACAAAATCTATAAAAGCATTTGCAGTCTGAAAATTTACCAACGTTTCGCAAAAATCAAAAACTATTAAATTCATACCTGTTTTAACACATCAAGAACACGTTGCATTTGAGCTCTTGTGCCAATAGTAATTCTTAAACATTGAATTAATTTGGCGCTATGTTCCAAATTCCTAACAAAAATGTCGTTTTCAATGAGTAATGAGTTTGCTTTTTTCTTTGTTGACTCATCTATAAACTTCACCAAAACAAAATTACCCTCGCTGTTAAAAACTGTTTCTATGCCAGGTAATACTTTCAATCCATTTGAAAATTCTTTTCTAGCCAAGTGTACTTCTTGAACAAAATTATGCATGTAAGGAATATCCGACAAAGCTGCAATCATGGCTGTTTGCGTAAAAGTGGATATATTCTTGGCATTTCTAATTTTGGAAACTTGTTTAATATTATCAGGATGCGAAATAAGATACCCTGCTCTAAAATTTGCCAATGCAAAGGCCTTTGAAAAAGTTCTAGTAACAAAAAGATTTTCAAATTTCATTACCTCATTTTTGAGCGACTTACCATAAAATTCAAAATAGGCTTCATCAATGATAAATACCGTATCACTTAATTCATTTAATAATGAAATGATAAACTCATCTTCTACTAAATTACCTGTTGGATTATTGGGATTACAAATATATACTAAGGAAGGGTTAATGGTTTTTATTGAATTAACAAATTTCTCCTTATCTAATTCAAAATTATCGTCATATTCATAAATATGAACAATACCTCCTTGAGATTCACAAGTGAGTCTAAAGTTATCATAGGTCGGTCCTAAAATTAATATGGGATCTCCAATAGAAACATACATCCTAACCAAATATTCATGCAATCCGTCAGAGCTTGCAAAATATTGCACACATGATTCATCAATTGAACAATATTGAGCTAGTAAATTTAATAATTGGGCATTATGGGTACTAGGATATAAAAACGAAAAATCATCTTGATTTAAGATATCTTTAAAACTTTTCATAACCAATGGTGTCGGAGGAATGGTTGCTTCATTCCAATCAAGTTTTAATATATTTCTTCTTTGTTCTTCTGAGACCTCCCATATTTTATGAGATGCCACTTTATAAGGCAATAAATTTCTGAGGTATTTATTAATTAATTTCATTGTACATCTCTGGAAATTAAATCATAATTATTTCTTAAAATTTTCATAATTTCTCAAATCTATATAAAAATTATTTTTTCTTGTAATTAAATTCTGCTAAAAACTTGCTTAATTTCTGCACACTAAAAATATCTCAGTAAAGTTAACTATTGGGATTCCTATTTTGCCTAATTAAATGTCCTAAAGAGACAGTTGTCATAAATTCAACATCAGGCCATTTTTTTAAAATATTTTCTAAAAGCAAGCTAAAAGATTTCAAATTTGAAGTTCTATTCCTTTCATCTAGAAAACCAATAAAATTAATTCGATGGGTGCTAATGATGGCTGGCTTTTTCCAAAAAAAAGCATTACCAATTTCCTTTAATGTTTTTTCAAAGCCATACCCATCAACTGATGGTTCAAATGCACAGTTTCGTATGAGATAGGTTTGATTATACTTATTTATCTCTCCAATATGATGCCTAAGTAATTTTCGTTTTTCATTAGCTTCTTTTGGTAAAATTTGATATTTCATTCCTTGTAAATACCTAACACCATGATCCGACAAGATACTATTTAACCTAGCATCCCAAATAAAATTATTTGCAATAAATGATTCAGATTTATAACCAAAAATTTGTTCAAATAAAGCCAGCCCACTTTTAATTGATTCCTCTAATAAGTTATTATCCTTGGAGTCAAAGGTTGCTTGAATGCTTTTAGGCAATAAGGGAAATAAATCATTACTTAAACCCCACATTTTATTTTCAAATGCTAATCTAAAAGCAGTATCATTCTTTCTTAAAAGGTCTAACCACATGGCCACATTAACATGCTCTCTTCCATGAAATTGAGGGAAAAATATTCCACTATTTATTCCTTGTTTCCATAATTCGAAAGAATTGTGATGTTGAGGGTATCTTTTTAAGGTTTCAGTAAATGGTTCAAAATAATAAATACTGTAATCCGCAGCTTTTATCTTTTCAAAATCAGGGTTAGCGATTACGGTATTAGCCGTAATAATTGGGCTATTCCCTTTATTGTCTTTGTATTTCAATAAGGTTGAAAACAAATAGTCAAGATCATACTCACTTGCTAAAGAATCAAATTTACAGTAAGGGCTTTTGTCAACTTGAATTCCATTTTGTTTTAATGTTTTATAGGTTTCAACAGAAGGCATCCTAACACTTCCCCAATCATCAGATTCAAAAACGACAATCTTTTTATTTGTTTTCCAACCTTTATAATTGATAAGGTTAGATGAAATAAAAGGTTTAATGATATTATGTATTGAGTTATGATTCACTCCAAACTACTCTTTTAACATAATCAGTGTAGCTAATAATAATTCGCACCATTTTATCTGATACATTAGGCATGCTATAGTCATTTACTGGTCTAAAAATCCTATTTTCAGTTTCTTTCTCATGATCCAATTGAATTAAGCCTTGCATAATTCTTTCGGTATTTAATCCCACCATCATAACTGCAGTCTCTTCCATTGCTTCGGGCCTTTCATGTGCATCCCTAATATTTAATGCAGGGAAGTTTAAAATGGATGACTCCTCTGAAATAGTTCCACTATCAGATAAAACTGCAAATGAGTTTAATTGAAGGGCATTATAATCATTAAAACCCATTGGCTTTAGCAATTGTATTTCAGGACGCACACTGATAGATTTCTCATCCATCATTTTACGTGTTCTCGGATGGGTGCTAACTATAATGGGATAATGATATTTATCGGCAATGGCATTTAACGTATCTATCAAACCCTTAAAGTTTTTTTCACTATTAATATTTTCTTCACGATGAGATGAAACAACAAAATACTTTCCTTTTTCTAAAGAAAGTTTTGATAAAATATCGCTGCTCTCAATATTCGCTTTGTAATGCGTTAACACTTCATACATGGGAGAACCTGTTTTTATTATTCTGTCAGCAGGCAAACCTTCACGCAGTAAATACTCACGGGCGATATCGCTATAGGTTAAATTAATATCTGCTATGTGATCAACAATCTTTCTATTGGTTTCTTCGGGTACTCTTTGGTCAAAACACCTATTTCCAGCTTCCATATGAAAAATGGGTATGTGTCTTTTTTTGGCTGGAATGGCACACAAACAAGAGTTGGTATCTCCCAAAACCATAAATGCATCAGGATTAACTTCAGCTAACAATGCATCAATTTTTATTAAAATCTGTCCAACCGTTTCGGTAGCAGTTTTACCTGCTGCATTCAGAAAATGATCTGGCTTTCTAATTCCCATATCATCAAAAAATATTTGATTCAATTCATAATCATAATTTTGTCCAGTATGAACAATAATATGTTCGATTGAAGGTGATTCATCTAATTTGGCCATTACCCTTGAAAGTCTAATTATTTCTGGTCTAGTGCCTACCACGGTCATTACTTTTAGCTTGGTAACGGGCATTTGGTGATTGGTGCTTGGTGTATTCATTGTATTTTATTTTTCCTGTAGTTTATGGCTATTGGCAATTGGCTTTCAGCTATTAGCAGTCTGTGTGATGAAAGTTAATGGCTGTTTTTTATTTTCAAAATTAACGAGGTCAACATTTTCTTTATTTGTTGTATCATTGGTAAAAGGCTTTCATAATCAATTTTACTCAAATAGTTTAATTCATATCTCAGTAAAATTAAATATTCGGTTTCGCTTGCAGATCCTAAACTGATTTGTAAAAATCTTGCAAAATCAGCCTTGCTACCCCTGCCACAACCTTCTGCTATATTAATTGCAATTGACGAAGAAGATCTTCTTATTTGTGATGTTAATCCATAAACTTCTTCCTTTGGGAAACTATGGGTATGTTTATAGACTGTGAGTGTTATTTGATGGGCTTTTTCCCAAACTTATAAAGTTCTAAAGTCTTTCATTTTTTATATTTAGATGTCAGTTTTTATTAGTTGGGTATCAATTGTCAAATTCAGTGATTAGCTATTTGAGCTTTGTTTTAAACTATCTCTCATTAAGCTGAGTGCCGAAAGCTAATACCCGATAGCTTATTAAACATTCTCAAAAAAAGTATCTGGATCTGCGGGATCATAAAATTCATTTATCCAAAATATGGTATATAATTCTTCTTCTCCGATGTTTTTAATATTGTGTGTATACCATATTGGCATGTCTACATAAGCTGGCTCTTCTCCATCTAAGTAATAATCCAACATTTCATCAGTGCCAATTTGCCTTAACTGAATCAAAGCCTTTCCCTTAATAACAGCAAATCGCTCAATCTTACGGGTATGAAAATGATTTCCTCGAGTTATTTGCGGAACAGTAGTCGAAAAGGAAACCTGGCCTCCCACATTTAGCCTTATTATCTCTGTAAAAGCACCTCTTGGATCCTTATGGCTTACAAACTTAACAGGGAAATGGGTTTTTAAAGGCATATAGCACCTAAAAGTATTGAACAGCAAGTAATCTAAACTTGATCTCAATTCAGGAATAATTCCACTTTTTTGATACTCATTATAAAAATTGTTAATCTTATCTAATAATTCAAGAACGGTGATTTCGTGGTTATGCTTAACAATATAGGTATTGGCAAAACTGCCCTTACTAATAGCTTCATCAATATGCTTAATAAATTCAGCAACAAGTTCCCCTACATATATTAAATTGATATTTCCATTAGAATCAACTTTTGGTGTTTCACCATGAGATATTTGATGACAAAAAGTGGCCACCACTGAATTGTAATAAGGGTGTCCAAAAGGCCCAAAAACATTAGGTATCACCAAGCCAGTAAATTGTGCTTCATTTCTTTTAGCCCAATTTACTAGCAATTCCCTACCCTCCTTTTTGGATTTACCATAAAGGTTGTCTCTTTCTTCCTGAGTAGAAGATGAGAACAACACATGAGCCTTCGAAGAAGTTCTTTCAAGTGAGGTAATAAGTTTATAGACCAGCTCAACATTGGTATTGTAAATAACATTGGCATCATTATGTCTGTTCATCGCAGCCAAATGAAGGATTACGTCACAGTTTTTAACAAAAGAATCCAATTTCGAGTCATCATCAAAAAATGATTTTTCGAAAGGTATCCTCTCATACTTGTCTGCAAAAAGTCCTAGTGTGTTATAAATATGTTTTCCAACAAAACCCGCTTGTCCTGTTATTCCAATTTTTATCATATGTATTATAGTATATAGCTATCAGCTTTGAGCTTTTTTTTAAAACGCCCAAGTATTTATATCAAATTTAATATTATCAGTTGCAGCTTTCTCGATATCGAAATCTGAAAAAACCAATAATTTAGATTCTGTTTCTAACGAAACGATTCCATTGGCATATCCAGGTGGTATATGCAAAATTTCACTTTTAGATTCGCATAATGTCAAAGTTTCTACTTTTAATTGTTTGGATGGATTCTCCCAATTATCCGGCTTAACCAAACCAATGTAAAAACTACCTTTTAAACAATAGAACCATTTGGACTCGAATTGGTGTCCTTGCCAAGCTCTCTTTGGGTTATCTTCAGAGTTCTCAATCACATAAAACCTCCTTACATTATCCATGTCAAAATCATTTACATGAAAAAGGCTTCCCCTTTTGTCTTTAAAAATCCCGCCTGATATGATTGAGTAAGTCATTATAAATTTACTTACTCTGCTAGATGACCAATCGATAAATCGCCTAAAACTTCTCGTTTAATAAAAGGTAATTTTAAAAGTAATTTTTTCATCCCTTCCACACCCTGCTGGGTAGTATTATGTGAATGGTAATCCTCAATTTTAGAAATATCCTGCTCTCCTTCTGAGAAATATTGAGCATAATTTAAATCTCTATTATCTGCAGGAATTCGATAAAAATCGCCCATATCTTCCGCTTTCATCATCTCTTCTCTGGTACATAAAGTTTCATATAACTTTTCACCATGTCTGGTACCAATAATTTTAATTTCATTATCAGCATTACATAATTCTTTCATGGCTTGAGCAAGATCTCGAATAGTTCCTGCAGGTGCTTTATTCACAAATAAATCACCCGAATTACCATGTTCAAAAGCAAACAATACAAGTTCTACAGCCTCATCCAACGACATCAAGAATCGGGTCATATTGGGATCAGTTATGGTAATAGGCTCACCTTTTTTTATTTGCTTTAAAAAAAGGGGAATAACCGAGCCTCTTGATGCCATCACATTTCCATAGCGTGTAAGACAAACGGTTGTATCTGATAGATTGCGTGAGGCTGCAATGGCAACCTTTTCCATCAATGCTTTTGAAATACCCATCGCATTGATTGGATAAGCAGCTTTATCGGTACTCAAACAAATTACTTTTTTCACTTTGTTGGCACCTGCTGCATCAATTACATTTTGGGTACCAAAAACATTTGTTTTGGTTGCTTCCAAAGGAAAAAATTCACAGGATGGCACTTGCTTTAAGGCCGCTGCATGAAAAACATAATCAACGCCACGCATGGCCCTTTCAACACTGCTATAATCCCTAACATCACCTATATAAAATTTTAATTTATCATTTCTCAATTGATTTCGCATATCATCTTGCTTTTTCTCATCTCGAGAAAAAATTCTGATTTCGTTGAAGTTATCGGTATGTAGAAATCTGTTTAAAACTGCATTTCCAAACGAACCAGTACCGCCTGTAATTAATAGTTTTTTGTTTTTTATCATGACTTTATATTATTTATATTATGAAAATAGTAAACTACTATAATCGATGTTATCCTTTGCATAATTTTTCATGCAATTCAATGGTCTTTTCATCCCACCTATATTTTATCACTTTAGCTGGAATACCCCCAACAATGGCATAAGGTGGTACATTTTTATTTACTACCGAACCCGCAGCTACAATGGCTCCTCTCCCAACAATTACACCAGACAAAATGATTGCCCCAGCACCTATCCATACATCATCTGAAATCACAATTGGTTGGTCGTCTTCTGGAAGTTTATCAGACTCCGTATAATCAAACATAAACTTACCTACAATATGTGAACTATGATTACCTGCAATTAAAGACACATTTGGGCCAAACATTACCTTTGATCCAATCGCAATATGACTGAGTTTTGTGGCCATAAGTAGCGCATTACTTCCCATAAAAACATCATCTCCTATCGTAACATGCTCATAATAAATACGTGATTCTCCCGGGAAAAAAGCTACATTCTTTCCTACTGATTTAAATCGAGTTAAACAATACATGATGATTAACTGATTATGATAAACTTTTATCTTATTAAAAAGCGGAAGAAAAAATTTATAAATAATAAAAATGAATCCTTTCATGTGAAAATAAATTTATTTCATTTGCCTTTCAAGAAAATCAAACAGCTCTGCACCTTGCTTATCTTTATTAAAATAGTTCTCCGCCACTTTTCTGCCATTTAAGCCAATCTCAAAAGCTTCTTTTTTATTACTTAGGGCATCTATTAGCGTTTCAGCAAATGAATCAACATCACTTGGATTAGCCAAATAGGCAGATTTTTTATGTTCCAAGTAATTTGGAATTTCTCCCACTCTAGTTACACAAACAGGGTTTGAGGATGCTAAATATTCTCCTAATTTAGTTGGAAAACCACCTTGCGCTTGTCTTGAATCAGGCCTTGGCATCACTAGCATTTCTGCCCCTTTAAGCAAAACTGGAATTTTATCGCGTTCAATCGAACCTAAATAGATTATTCTATCTTTAAACTCGCTCTTTTCAATTAATTGCATCATTCTACCCCCATCTATTTCATAAAATGCAGCGATATACAATCGTAAATCCTTGAAGGTATTGGCTACTTTTTCAAATGATTTAATTAGCACATCAATTCCATCTTTAGAAAAACTGCTTGAGCCTGTATAAGCTATGTATGGTTTAATATATTCAACATTATCATTTACTAATTCAAATCTTGACAAATCAACAGACATAGGTAAATGGTAGTAAACGATATCACAATTTTTATTTGTAAATTTTCTATAATAGGTCTCTAAAGTTTTGGTCATGGTTATACAAACATTCACTCTAGGCAATATTACTTTGGTCAAATATTTTAGTTCAATATTATTTCTATAAGTTTGTAAAGGGTTTGTTGAATGATCATTCATAACATCCTGAAATTCATTTAGCTCTAGCATTAGTTTCTTATTCTTGAAAACCGATTTTAAAAATAAGGAATTATACATCCTGAAACAATCCAATTTTGGCATCAAGAAGATATAATCAAACTCTTTATTTAGTAAAGAGTTTTTAATATTAAATACATTTTTCAAATGAATATAAAGAGGCAATAGATATTTATTAAGCCTTCTTCCATTTAGGCTTTTGGTAATAAAAGTATTGGAATAAATATAGCTAATGTTATTGTCAATTGAACCTTCAACTCCGTATTGTTCAAACTCCTTTTGGCTATTAAAGCCCCCCAAAAAAAACAAATGCACTTTTGCCCCATGTTTGGCTAATCCCTCCAACATGGCTCTCCACCTATTAGAGGTAGCACCCGCTTCTACATACATATTGTTAATACTAATAACTACTATTTTCATGTGAGTTTCCATTAAAACTAGGATGCATGACTAAGTTTGTCGAAGCCTTCGTAAGTTTTGAAAATTTTATTCAAAAAATCAATATTTTCTTTTGGTTTCACTTCTTTTAATTTATCAAATGATTGAATCGTTTCATTTAAAACACGAACCATATCCAAGACATCACGATTCTTAAATAATATGCAGGCCTCTGGCCTCTCCACCACATCGCTTACAATTACTTTTATGTTTTTATGTAAAGCCTCTCTTACAGTTAATGAATCCCCATCAGAACATGTGGGTCGCAAATAAATTTCTGACTTCTCACAAACCACATTCAAATCAGGAATGACATCAAAATGAAATTTTATATGATCTTGCAGCTTATGTTCCGATACAAAATCTAAATATTTAACCATATTAGGATCTTTATCAGCATCTGGAATGAGTAAAAACAATCCTATTTTCGGATAATCTTCTTTTAAATATTTTATTGATTCCAAAGCCATGTCTAAACCATATAAATCAACACCATTTAGTTGCTTTATTCCAAATGCATAAAAAAACATACTTGGAGTATGTGATTCAAAATATTGTTTTAGTTCAGAGGATAATTCAAAACCTGTTTCATTTGCGGGCAAATAAGCAGGAATAACATCTACATTAGATGCATCAACTCCCAGAAAAATCAATTGCTTTGATATGGTTTCATTCACTGCAATCCATTTGATCCTTTTATTTTTAATCAATAGTTTCAAAAAATAATAGTCTCTGTTTGTTGAATTTAGCACTTTAACTAAACTCATTTGGTCGTGGATTGTGAAAACCAATTGTTTTTTAAAAAATGTATGCAGCAAAAAAAACAAATAACAAAAAGGCAATTCATTATGAACATGCAGAGTCTTAGCCTTATCGAAAAGAATGTACCTAAAAAACCATACTAACATATTCAGATGTGCATTTTTGAAGGATGGTAATAAGCTAACCCAGGGTGCATTTTTGGTATTATAAAAATGCTGAATGTCTTTTTTTGAATAGTGGTAATTGTTTCTATGTAATTCCTTTCTCTGAATATAAATGGTATTATAAACACGATTCAATTGCTGCTTTCCAAACAATATGGAGCCTAACCTAAATACATGGATGGATACGCCACCTATGCCTATATAATTGGAGGAGGCGCAATTTCCGATAATACTAATTCGCATGTTGCAATCCTTTTTTATTCGCAGGTATCATCAAGTAAGAAAATACCACCCAAAATTCTAAATACATCAGTGGTACTAAAGAAAAAAATCCAATTATAAAACATAAAAGTATCAGACGCTGGACGGTATCACCAGCAATAAAGGCGGTGACCATCAAAACCAACATAATAATTAAACCAACAATGCCATAATCGAACATTTGTTCTAAATAATTGTTATGCGTACTCAAACCATCTGATAAATTCATAACCGTATGACTATATCCTCCACCCAAAATAATTTTACTCAAATCTTGTTTAAGATATTCATCATAAGTTGTTTCCCAAATACTTGTACGCCCTCCACCAGTTTCGATATTATCTTCTGAAAAACGTTCAAAAATTACGAAGGATGAAGCATAAGTATAAACTAAGAAACTAATTAAAATAATGATAAATATGAAACTTGCTTTACTCTTTATATCCTCACTCCTTGATACTGAATAAAGAAATATAGCAGCCGTAGTTATGATCCCTCCCCTGGAAGCCAATAATAATTGTCCTAGTAATATGGCTCCTAAAACTATAGCATAAAATCGTTTCTCAGTTGATTTTGATGTTTGAAGAAACCTAGTAACAGCCGTAGCTACACCAAACGATAAAAACAAGGAAGCATAATTTCTATCTGGCAAAATAATTGGATTAATATATCTTTCAGTGACATCCCATCCTAGAAGAAATAATGAAAAATACCACATAGACCCAATAGCACAAGCAGCCATCAAAGAATTTTCTAGACAATATTTCGCCTTTCCTCTATCAATTAATAAAATAATCATAATTGAACATAAGATGGCTAAATAATTTTGATTGAAATAGATGAGTTGCATTGGATTTTCAATAAACACAAAACCCACAATTATTGCATAGAAAAACCAAAATATATAGATTTTAAAATTGGGTGAAATGATAAAGGCAAAGTTTTTCTTTGACAATTGAATAAATAGGATGATTACTTGGGTAATGATCAAAAAATTTGGCAATAATACTAGAAAGGAGGAACCAATTACCGCATTGAGCGAAATACCAAAAAAGATTGCTGCTAAGTATACGTTGGTATCGTAGATTACAGAAAAAAACAATACAGCTAAAAAGATAACAACCTCAACGTCATAGCTAATGGGGTTGAACCTATTAATAAATAAAATAGTAGTAAATAAAGAATAAATGAAAAATAAGAAAAAGGTAGCATTTCCTTTGTTTTGGTACAGTTTCTCAAATTTATTACTTTCGATTTCTTGCATATATTAGATTATGTTTAATTGAAAAATTATTTTACAGAATAACTAAGACCCGCAATTTGCTTAATGATTGACAGCAATTTATCAAACTCCCTCTTATTTCTATATGCCATAAAAAGTGTAATATTTGAAACAACTATTACTACCAATATTTTCAATAGTAAGTTGCCATAAACATTGGTAAGATGTATTTGAGCAATTAAAAAATATGAAAATAAATAGGCAACAATTGTTACAAACAAACCTAAAAGATAATCCTTAAAATAAATGAGGGCACTCATTTTAAATCCATGCTTATATAGGACATAAGGCTCGACCCAATAAGCTGTTAATAAAGAGCTAGACAGTGTGGCAATAAAAGCGCCCACCAATCCTATTTTTTGAATTAAGAATACCGATAAAATAACATTAAAAATTGATTCAAAAATCGGTTTGTATCTATCCTGCCAAAACAAGCCAAAAGCACTTTTAAAAGTTAAAACATTTGTTCTTCGACCTGTTACAAAAAAGTTTAGTACCAAAAACATCAGAGTTAAATCATCAAACAAATAGGTTTTTCCAAGCCATATTTCAATAAAGGGGTTAACAACCAATACTAAACAAATTGATGCGGTAGAAAAAAGCCAAAAATTAATAAATTCAGATGTTTTAAATACTAAATAAGTATTCTCATCTGTTGATGTAGCTTTTAAATTTCCAATGGATGCCGACAAGGAACTAAATATCAACATAATAAAAGTATTGATGGAAGAAATAATTAAGAAATAATTTGAATATACCCCCACGGTCTTAAGATCTATATATTTGGATATTAACAAATTGGTTATACCAAAAACCAAAACACCAGAAAATTTATGTAGCGATAATGCCAAGATATTTTTATAAATACTTTTCTTATCTAATTTATCCTGAATATCTGATATCTTATCACGTAAGTAGGGAAACAATTTGTCTGCTTTCCTTGATATAGAATAGTTTGAAAAAAGAGTAACTACAATTTGAATAATTAAAAAAACAATGAAATTGGGAATAATAAACAGAAATGCAATTTGTAAAACATTTTTCAATAAGTTAAAAACCTGAAGATTCACTGTTTCAATGTATTGATTTTGGCTTGCAATAATCAAAGCCCTCTTATAGCTATTAAAATAGGATACAACAGAATTTCCTAAAAATAGCAAATAAATAATTTCAAGGTTCTTTACTTCTCCAGAATTGACATTAATGAAATGATGAATAAAAGGTAGAAAAATTAGGCCTAAACAAGCGACTACCAAACCAACTACCCTATAGGAGGTTTTGTAAAACCTCATTATCTCATTAATTCTAGACGTATTATTTTCAGCTAAAGGGCTGTAAAGACTAAATATAATTGCATTACTTAAGCCTAATTCTGCCAATGATAAAAGAGACAATACATTTGAAAAAAGTCCATTTAAACCTAGGTAATTTGCATTTAAAATATGTATAAATGCAGTTCTAGTTCCAAAACTCAGAAGTATTCCAAAAATTTGTCCTATTAGGGCATATGCTATATTTTTTTTTGCTTTTTCTGTTCTTGACATTTCTAATTTACAATTACCTTCACTCCCGCCTATCAAATGAAATGCTATTCAAATTGAGATAACACTTCAAATCCACTCTTTTTTAACACCATCGAACGTTTCATTAATGACAAGTCATTTTGCATCATATCCTGAACTAAATCTTGTAAATTATATTTTGGTTTCCAACCTAATTTGTTATACGATTTACTTGGGTCCCCTATCAACAAATCCACCTCAGTAGGTCTAAAATACCTTGAATCAACAGAAACCAATTCATCACCTATTTTAAGCTTACAAATTTCATTAAGATCTAAGGTAATGAGTTTATCTCGATCAATTCTATCAACATAACCCACTTCATTTTCATTTTCTCCTTTAAAGGCCAAATAGATTCCTAGGTGTTCAAAAGAAAGGCGAACAAACTCCCTTACAGAAGTTGTTACTCCTGTGGCTATGACAAAATCTTCTGGAGCATCTTGTTGCAAAATCAACCACATGGCTTCCACATAATCTTTGGCATGTCCCCAATCGCGTTGTGCATTCAAATTTCCTAAGTACAATTTATCCTGAAGTCCCAAAAGTATTTTAGCTGCAGCCCTTGTTATTTTTCTTGTTACAAATGTTTCACCTCTTAATGGACTTTCATGATTAAATAATATACCATTACATGCAAACATATGATATGCTTCTCGATAGTTCACTGTTATCCAATAGGCATATAATTTTGCCACTGCATAGGGAGACCTAGGATAAAAGGGTGTCGTTTCACTTTGAGGCACTGCTTGAACCAATCCATACAATTCTGAGGTAGAAGCTTGATAAATTTTAGTCTTATTAACCAAACCGCAAATTCTTATGGCCTCTAAAATTCTCAATGTCCCCAATCCATCTGCATTTGCTGTATATTCAGGTTCTTCAAAACTAACATGCACATGGCTCATGGCAGCCAAATTATAAATTTCATCGGGTTGTGTTTCCTGAATAATTCTTATTAAATTGGTACTATCTGTTAAATCTCCGTAATGTAATTTTAAGTTCACATTTTTCTCATGAGGATCTTGGTAGAGGTGATCAATTCTATCTGTATTAAATAAAGACGACCTGCGTTTAATACCGTGTACAAAATATCCTTTCTTTAATAAAAACTCTGCCAAATAAGCTCCATCTTGTCCTGTAATACCTGTTATTAATGCAACCTTCATTTTATTCGTTTTTCGTTAATTGTAAAGTTCTGAAAATCAAATTTAGTGATATATTTTTTTTCTGAACTTACTAAATAATACAATATCTTTTTATTATGTAAGAGTCCTATAACCATGTCAACATGAGGCAATCGTTTAACTATGATGGTTTCGTCACTCTATGCTTGTCTAATGAGTACTATTCTATATTTTTCTATTATATAATTTAAACTATATGATTATGTAACCCTGAGTCTGTTTGTCACTCTGAGCTTGTCGAATGGATGTTAATTACTATTTTATATTCTCTATTATATAATTTAAACTACATAAACAAGTCACCCTGAGCTTGTCGAATGGGTGACACCATCACAACTAATTTTCACCTTTAGATAAGTTTATTAACCCTTGCATATCATTTTTTACAAGCGCTTCCTTTTTAGCTCTTGACCATTTTTTCAATTGTTTCTCTCTTTCAATAGCTTGTTTAATGTCTAAAAATTCTTCTGTATAAATTAAATGAATAGGTCTTTTGTTATATGTATATGATTTTGAATAAAAACCATTTTGATGTTGCTCTACTCTTACATGTATGTTATTTGTAATACCAATATAATATGAATTATCTGAGCACAATAATATGTATATATAATAAGTATTCATTTTAAAATACGTTCACCCATTCGACAAGCTCAGGGTGACAAAAGCAATTTACATCTTTACCTCTTTTATTGTATGTACGTTATTAACAAACCAATTATAAGTATCTTGAATTCCTGATTCTAAATCAATTTTTGGATACCAACCTAATTGATTAAGTTTAGTTGTGTCCATTAATTTTCTGGGTGTTCCATCTGGTTTTGTTTCATCCCATATAATTTCACCAGTATGTCCCACAATTTTTTGTATGAGCAAAGCTAATTCATGTATCGAAATGTCAATTCCTACTCCTACATTATATAGACTATCTTCTAATTTATTTTCTAATGCAAATAATACAGCTAGTGCCAAATCATCCACATGAAGAAACTCCCTCAAAGGTTTACCAGTTCCCCAAAGCGTTACTGGAATATTTCCATCCAACATAGCTTCATGAAATTTCCTAATCATAGCTGGCATTACATGAGAAGTGTGTAAATCAAAATTATCTTGTGTGCCATATAAATTGGTGGGCATCAAACTGACATAATCTTTGCCATATTGCTTTCGAATCGCTTCACACGCTTTCACCCCAGTAATCTTGGCAATGGCATACCATTCATTTGTTGGCTCTAAACTAGAAGTTAATAAACAATCTTCTTTTAATGGTTGTGGAGCTAATTTAGGATAGATACAAGAACTTCCTAAAAATACAAATTTCTCTACATCGGTTTCTAAAGAAGATGTAAGTAAATTATTTTGAATAAGCATATTATCCATTAAAAATTGATATGGATAATTGCTGTTCGCTAAAATACCTCCCACCCTGGCTGCAGCATCAATAGCAACATGAGGTTTTTCGAAAATAAAAAAATCTTTCACCTTTAACTGATCTCTCAAATCAAGTTCTTTACTTGATTTACCGATAAGATTTATAAAACCATTTTCGTTAAGCACTTTCCAAATGGCTTTACCAACCATCCCATTGTGACCTGCAATGTATATTGTAGAATCTTTATTAATCAAACTAACTATTTTTCATTATACCCTCTGCAACCAACCTGTCTGCAATTATATTACTAAATAATTCTGCTCCTTTGTCATTCAAATGAAGCTTATCACTAAATAGATAATATTTGTTTAAAAAGCTAGTATCATTAGAATAATCCCAAAAACTAATCTTGTTATCATTCATTATTTGTATGGCTTTTTTGCCTGCAAACGAATAATTATCATTGACTTCGTTATTGTAAATTGGAGAATTTACAATAACTAATTTAATATTTTTAATTTTAGCTATGTAAATCAATTTCTTAAGTATTAATTCCATATTTAAATCACTAATGAAGGTATTCAAATTTCTATTCACACCTATATTTGCAACTGAATCAATCTTGTTTAAACTTTTCTGAATTGGAATAAATGATTTGACATAGGCAAATTTATTTGAAAATAAATTGTATATAATTATGTCAAAAATCAAAGAATTGTATTTGTAAGCTTTTGAAAGCAATTTTATTTTTTGATAATTGTCTGTTAATTTTAAGAATTCATAGGCATTAGGATACCTATCAACATAAGGTAATAATACTTTGATAAGGTAATAATTTAGTTTATTGTAACTCAAAGTATTTGGTTCTATTTCAACAATAATTACTTTCGGATTGTGATTTATAGTCATTACTTCAACTTGAAAAGTTGGTAAATAAATACCATAACCGCCATTCAGTCCGGCATTTACAGACGAAAATCCAGTTTTTTTTGAAATAATTCTGGGATTATAATGATGTTGGGCTCGCGAATTCCCTAATATAACTAAATCAGCCTTATTTGTTGTAATTGATTCAATAATTTGATAATTGGGACCAGTTTTTTGTTTAAAAAACAAGAATTCTAATACACTCCCAATCATTAAATCCAATGAATAAATAACCAATAAAAAAACAACCAAACGTAGAGTAAATTTTTTGTAATGCATTTTAGAATTGAAAATAAATAAACTGACCAGCATCAAATACTCCAACCAAAATAATTGAAATTAATAGCATCGCGTAGAATAAATAATTTCTAACAATTGAGAATGAATTCAATGGGAGTCTTGTTTCAATTTCAAAATAAAACTCTTGCTTAAACTCAACATATATCAAGAAAAATAATCCAACAAAGCCATAAAAAATTTGTTTCCAACCACCTGAATAAAAAGGCATGTTGAATTTAAACATATTGCGGATAATAACAAAAGCATCATGTGCTGAATTGGCTCTAAAAAAAACCCAAGACAGACATATAAGGGCAAATGTAATAAGGATGTTAACGATATTAAAACCACTTTTAATGATTTTAGGCCTACTTTTTTCAGAAGTCCTTAATAGGCGATTTTTGATTAGGGCAAATATTAAATACAATCCATTTAATGCTCCCCAAATTATAAAAGTCCAGTTAGCTCCATGCCATAAACCACTTACAAGAAACACGAAGAACAAATTGAAATACCACCTTGGAATACTTACTCTATTTCCACCAAGAGAAATATATAGATAATCAGAAAACCAAGTTGATAATGAAATGTGCCACCTTTTCCAAAACTCTGATACAGATTTTGCAAAGTAAGGCCTCTTGAAATTGGTCATTAATTTAAAACCCATCACCTGGGCAGACCCAATGGCAATTTCGCTATAACCTGAGAAATCACAATAAATTTGAAATGCAAAAAATATGGTAGCTAAAATTAGTGTAAAACCGAAATGTTGGTCTGGATTGCTATAAACTGCATTAACATAAATAGAGAGCCTGTCTGCTATTACTATTTTTTTAAACAATCCCCACAGCATTAATTTCAATCCTTGCACTACCCTTTCATAGTCAAATTCATGATATTCATAAAATTGATGTAATAAGTTTTGCGGTCTTTCAATGGGGCCTGCCACTAATTGAGGGTAGAACATTACATATAACGCATATATCCCAAAATTCTTTTCGGCTTTTTGATTTCCTCTATACACTTCAATGGTGTAGCTCATTGCTTGGAATGTGTGAAAAGATAATCCAATAGGAAGTATGATGCTTAAATATGGAATAGGATTTTTATGTTCCAAAATTCCTAAGAAACTACTAATATTATCATTAATAAAATTGTAGTATTTAAAAACAGCTAAAATGCCAACATTGGCTATTAAACTTATAATGAGGAATGTTTTTCGTTTTTTTCCTTGAAATTTCTCTAAATATATACCTGCATAATAATCAATAATGATAGTAAACAGGAGAATTAAAATATAGATAGGTATGAATGACATGTAAAAATAGCAACTAGCCATTAATAACATAAACCATCTATACTTGTGAGGTAAGGCGAAATATAGTGAGGTAACTATAACAAAAAAGAAAACGAATTGAAAACTATTAAATAGCATTAAAAAAAGAAAGTAATAAGTAGTCTGTATTTAGCTGAAAAATCTAGACTTATAATCGTCAATGGTGCTTAGCATTTGCTTTTCTATATCGGTCTGAGGATTGTATTGTAAAATTTCCTTTGCCAATGAAATATCTGCAAGGCTAAATAAAATATCACCTTTTCTATTAGGACCATGAATTGAATCGACTGATGTGTTGGTAAGCTTTTTAATAGTACTCCAAATTTTATTCAAATCAGTAGTTTGTCCGCAAGCTACATTTAACACATAATGTTTGCCTTCGTCCAATGGAAAAAAAAGTCCATTACAATTAATTTGAACAACATTTGTAACAGGTGTAAAATCTCTGGTAATAGTACCATCACCATTTATTATTGGAGATGTATTAGTTAATGCTGATTTAATAAACAATGGAACAACCGCTGCATAGGGACCGTTAGGGTCTTGCTTTGGGCCAAATACATTAAAATATCTAAAACCAACAATTGACATTCCATAATTTTTGGCATAAGCCTCTGCATACAACTCATTAGTCATTTTGGTAGCAGCGTATGGAGACAACACCTTACCAACTCGAATTTCTACTTTAGGAGATTCATTTAAATCACCATATACTGAAGAAGATGATGCATAAACTATTCTTAATATTTTATTTTTTTTTGCAGCTTCCAAAATATTAATAAACCCATTAACATTAACATCATGAGAGGTTACTGGATCTTTAATGCTTCGAGGCACAGATCCCAAAGCAGCTTGATGACAAATTGCATCTATACCGATACAGGCTTTATTACAATCTTCAGAGTTTCTAATATCCCCTTCAATCAAATCAAATTTTGAATGAGAATTAAAATCTTTTAAATTCTCTCTTCTGCCTGTTGAAAAATTATCAAGTACACGAACTAAAGTAACCAATTCATTATTTAATAAAGATTCAACAATATTACTTCCTATAAAACCTGCACCACCTGTTACTAAAATTTTCATCTTTTTACTATTTTATAAACTTGCATCCGATTGATTTTTGGGCAATAAAGCTTTTAAATCGTAAATCACACTTACATCTTTTGTGATATCGCGAATATTTAAATCTTTAAATTGATTATGCGCTACAGCCAGAATAACAGCGTCATACATTGTATTATTCGAAATATTTTTATGCGTTGTCAAACTATATTCATGCATTACCTCTGATGGATCTGCCCAAGGATCTATAATAGTTACATTTATATTAAAGGTCTGCAATTCTTTTATAATATCAACTACTTTAGTGTTTCTAACATCAGGGCAGTTTTCTTTGAAGGTAAAACCTAAAACTAACACATTTGCATTTTTAACTTTAATGTCTTTTTTAATCATTAATTTAATTGTTTCAGTTGCCACATAAGCACCCATGCTATCATTTAACCTTCGTCCCGCTAAAATAATTTCAGGATGATAACCTACCTCTTGGGCTTTTTGTGCTAAATAATATGGATCAACACCGATGCAATGTCCTCCTACTAATCCTGGCTTGAATTTTAAAAAGTTCCACTTTGTGCCTGCAGCCTCTAATACGTCATTTGTGCTAATTCCCATCAAACTAAAAATTTTTGATAACTCATTAACAAAAGCGATATTTATATCTCTTTGAGAGTTTTCAATAACTTTGGCTGCTTCTGCAACTTTAATAGATGATGCTTTGTGTGTTCCAGCTACTATGATACTTCGGTAAAGAGCATCAACTTTGTCTGCAACCTCCGGAGTAGACCCTGAAGTAACTTTAAGAATTTTAGTTACAGTATGCTCTTTATCTCCAGGATTAATTCTTTCAGGAGAATAGCCACAAAAGAAATCAGTGTTAAATTTCAAACCCGAAACTTTTTCTAAAACAGGCACACATTCATCTTCTGTAACACCCGGATAAACAGTTGATTCATAAATAACAATATCACCTTTCTTAAGAAGTTTACCTACTGTTTCACTTGCTTTGTAAAGGGGAGTTAAATCAGGACGATTATTCTTGTCAGTTGGAGTAGGCACTGTAACTATGTAATAGTTACAGAATCTAATATCTTCCAAATTTGACGAATAACTGATGAGTGGTGATAATTTCATATTTTCATCACTCACCTCTAAGGTTCGATCATGCCCCAATTTTAATTCCTCAATCCTACTTTGGTTTATGTCAAAACCAACGGTTTTGATTTTCTTTCCAAATTCAACGGCTAAAGGTAGACCAACATAACCTAAACCAATGACAGCAATGTTTTCTGGTGTGTTCATATATAAGATTATATTATAAGTAATTAATTACAGAATCAATATAAGAATCTGATTATCATGCAATAAATAAATAAAGCTTCGCTATGTGAGTCCCATTTAAGACAAAAATAAATGATTTATTATGATAAGAAAACCTTTGAGTAAATCGACTTGTATATAAGTACTATAATCCAAGGATTCTTTTCCATAAAGGCTTTTTGATTACATCCAAAGTATCACCATAACCATATTGGTTTCCATATCCATATCCGTAACCGTAACCATATCCGTAACCGTAACCGTAACCATAGCCGTAACCATATCCATAAGCAGCGTAACCATAGCCATATACACCAGCAAAATTAATATCATTAAAAACCAAACCTATCTTCTTTTCGTTTTGGTTATTGAATAATTCATTTACTATATTCAGATAGTTATTCTTACTTACATTTTGTCTTACTACATAAAGAAACAAATCAGAATACTTCATTATATCCAATGCATCCGCAACAAGTCCAATTGGAGGGGTATCTAGTATGATAAAATCATATTTATCTTTTAGTCTAGTTAATAACACCCCAAATGCATCTGACATAATCAATTCTGAAGGATTAGGGGGTGTTGGGCCCGCTGTAATAATATCTAAGTTAGGAACTAAACTATGTTGTATAATATCTTCTTCCTTTAGTTTGCCAATTAAATAATTAGTTAGACCAAATGAATTGTCTAGTTTAAAATCCTGGAAAATTTTAGGTTTACGCAAATCGAGTCCAATAAGCAAAGTCCTATATCCACCAATAGCCAAAACAGAACTTAAATTCATCGACACAAAGGTTTTTCCTTCACCACTGACTGTAGAACTTACAATAATTAATTTGTTATCTGAATTATTTGTTATTATATAGTTCAAATTACTACGAAGGTTCCTAAATGATTCAGCAATAGATGATTTGGGATGCTCAGCAATTACTAGAGAAGACGCTTTGTCATTATGAGTAATATTTCCAATTAACGGGATAGAAGTAAGTGATAATAATTGACTATGATTTGTTATAGAGGTACTGAAATAATCAATAATGAAAATAATAATCAATGGAAAGAGAATTCCAATAAAAAATGCCAACAACATATTATTTGATGTGTTAGGATAGGTTTGTCCAGCCCCAAAAGCCATATCCACAATTTTATGGTCAGATATATTTGATGCACCAGCTATACCAGCTTCAGCTCTTTTTTCTAGTAAGTAATTATATAATTTGTCGCTAAGTTTATATTTCCTTTCTATATTAAGCAATTGTTGCTCAGTTGCAGGTAATTTAAGCACTTCTTTTTCCATTTCAGAAATTCTTCCAGTAATGTCCTTCACTACCATATTAGAGTTCTCTCTTATATTTTTGACATTCTCAATTAAAGCTTTCTTAATTGATTGAATATTATTTTCCATTTCAATCAATAATGGATTTTTGTCTTTGAGAGATAATTCTAAAACAGATTTTTTGCCATACAATTCTGACAACTTCAAAATAAGACTATTTAGTAGGGGATCAGCGATACCAATAGCACTTGGAGCGATAACCTCATTAAACTTTTTATTTTTATCAATATAATCTTGTAAATAGAGGAAATATTTATACTTAAGTTCCTCTTGTGCTTTTTGATTTTCTAAATTACTAAAGTTGACAACAATGGTTTTTCCCTCATCGCTTAAATTAAAGATTTTATTTACTTCTCTAAAATTTTGTCTATTTAGTTCATAATAGTTTAAAGAGTCACTAATTCTAACTAGCTGATCATCAATAAATTTAATAGTATTTTGGGTTACCTTGTTTTTATCTTCAAGTCCAGACTGGAGGTAAGTTTCCATTAATTCATTTAAAAAAACGATATCTTTTTGGGGAATATCACCTTCTTTGGCTATTTCTACTAAACTTGATTGCTTATTTATTGGTTTTACAGTATATTTATTTACATACTTTTGTAATAATCTTTCATTAGAATTTAAAACAAAATAGAAATTAGACCCCGCGCTAAATAGGTTTGGATTTACTAACTGAATCTTAAATTTAAAGCACTCTCCTTCCAGATAATTATTTAAGTCAACCTTTAACTTCTCAATTTTTTTAGGGACAATTGCCACTCGTTCTTCTGTTCCAGGGAATCTAACTGTTCCATTTTTAGGATTATTTATGGATATATACGCTTCATTCTGATTGATTGCACTAACCTCAATCTCCATATCATAACATTGAAGGTGGCTACTATCAAGAGTTATTATGAATGGGCTTTTGCCATAAATATTCGTTCTTTTAACCGAACCCAAAGAAAAATAATCGAATTTAAAATCTAATTTCTCTAAGGTTTTGGTAACTAAACTTCTAGAAACGAGTATACCCATTTCATTCTCAAGATTTTTACTTTGATTCAATAAAGACATTCCTGATAAGAAATTATCCGCTCCATCAAACTGATTTTTAAGTCCACCTTTTTCTTTTATTAAGATGGATGATTTTATTAAATATCTTGGGGTAGCGTATCTGTTAGCTAGATATGCTATAAACAAACTAATAAACAAACTAAACAACACATAAGGTAAGAAAGCTAATAATTTTCCAATTACTTTCTTTATATTAAAACTACTACTAACTATTTCAGTACTTTTATTAAAATCACTCATAAAATTTATTTTGATTTAAAGATAATATATGTATTTAAAACTAACAAAAATGTACTTGCAACAGTTGCTATTGTTGTTAATGTATTTTGCGCTGAAGTTAAATTACCAAGTTCACGCATTTTAATCGGTTCAACATAAATTACATCATTCGGTTTTAAAAAATAATACGGAGATTCCAATAAACGAGCGTCAGTTAGATTCACCTGATGAATTTTCAAACCTTCTGGATATTGTCTAATTATGCTAACTTTTAATCTATTTGCTAGTGGGGTTAAATCGCCAACATGAGCTAGCACTTCGAGAATATTAACTTGATTCTGCAAGAAAGAATATTTACCAGGCCTTGTAACTTCACCTATAACACTGCATCTAAATTCAGAAAACTGAACAGTTAAATGATAATTTTTAAAATATTTATTCAATTCTAATCGAATAGCAGCATTAGCCTCAGATAAAGTTTTACCTAAAACATAAATATTACCAACAATTGGTAATACAATATTTCCACTATCATTAACACCTACACCATTATAATACATCATACCTCCAACGCCTCCTGGCATCATGTTCATATTTCCCATTGTAGCCGGGGCCGCATTAAATATTTTACTTACTGATTCATCTTCAGAGGCTATATTAATTGATAAAATATCACTGATTTGCAAGTGATAATTTGGCTTATTAATTTTTATGTAATCCGAAGTACTGTCTACCTTGTGTGTAGACATATTTTGTAGGTATACATACTTTTTATTACTAAGACAAGAACTTAGTAGCAAAAGACATAGAACTATGTAAACGGATGAAATTAACTTTATTTTACAATTCATATTTTTCACACTCAATAATTAGAAAGTTTACTTATTTATTTAGACAATTTCTTATTTTATTTACGGGTATATTAAGTAATATATTCTGTTTTATACTTTGAAGACTAACTACCACATGGCTATTACTCCTATTTTCAATTATAAAACCCTTTAGACCATGCATCGGTCCGGAAATGATTTCAACATTAGTACCAACAACAAAATCCTCATTCATTACTTCTATTGCAATTTCACTTCCTAAAATTTGTTTAATTAATGAAATTTCTTTCTCACTTACCACAACAGGCGATTTTTCAAAGTTTACAAATTTAACTATTCCATTCACATTTAGAATGTCATAATAATAACTTATACTTGTGTTAATGAATAAATAACTTTTAAATAAAGGCTCAGATACCCACTTTTTCCTATCACTCCATTGTTTCAGCGTCCTATTTAAAGGTAAATATGTCTCAAAACCAAGTAATTGAAGTTCAGCATCAACTTTTTTCTCATATCGAGGCTTGGTGTACAATAAGTACCATTTATTATTTTTATCTTTTATATCAATTAGCAATTTTCAGAAACCTATTTGGGCAACCACTATCAAAATTAAATATCTATAAATCAACAACTAATAACAAAAAAAATCTTACTTTATTAAAGAATTCTAAGTTAATAAACTTTCAATCTTGTTGCGAATATGAACAATTTATATCATCTCCGCAAATTTGATTTTCCAAAATAATAAATGTAAACCGCTGTGTAATTAGGATGAGTATATAATAATTTAATTTGAAACTTACAACCTAAAACCATATAAAATCAAAGATTTTCTCTCAATATCTTATTAAGCCAATTCAACAAAATAAACATTACAAAAGCAGCAAAACCAAGTAAAACAAAGTTAACTAGGAAAAAGTTCGCTTTGTTCTCATATCCATCCCACAAGGTTGCCAAAATACCCGAAAGTTTATTCCCTATCGAAGTTGAAAGGAACCAGCCACCCATCATCAAGGCTGTTAAGCGTTTAGGACTTAATTTTGAAACTAATGATAATCCCATTGGGCTCAAAAACAATTCGCCAATTGTAACCACCCCATAACAACTAATCAGCCATAATGGAGAGGCCTTTTCAGCACCATTATCACAATAATAAACAGCAGCCACCATAACCAATGTGCTTAATGATGAGATGAGTAATCCAAATGCTATCTTTGTTGCAGTACTTGGCTCAACTTTACGTTTTTTCAATAATGCAAAAAATGAAACAACCACTGGAGTCAGAATAATTACCCATAGTGGATTAATGGATTGAAATAATTCGGTATTAAATAAAAATACTTCCGAGCTTTCTGGTGGAACTAATTCAGCTTGCATGTTCCTAAAATATACAGGTCTATCCCAAACCTTTTTTGCTTTGCCGTTTTCCTTAATTAGTGAAAATTTGTCTGTATATGCCTCGACAGAATCAACACGATATACAAATTTTTCAGCTTGATATAGGTTTTCTGCAACCGGTTTTATGGCTGATGGTACTTCCCTATCGGTATAATACTGGGCCCAAGTGGTCAGTGCTGTACCATTTTGTTTGAATACAGCCCAAAACATTACAGAAACTAACATAATGGCTAATAAGGCCGCCAATGGTTTTTTATCTGAAGCCCCAGCCTTTACATACAATCCAATATAGAAAATAATAATAGGAATTGTTGCAAAGATAAAAGCATCTGTGCTATCGCTTCCAAAGATGTTTCCGGGGATAGACCAAGCACCAATACCCACTACAATTGCAGGTAAAAATACAGTGGCAAATATTTTTGATAGAGGCATATCTTCTTTCTGCACTGGCTTTAAAACATCTGCATGTTTATAATGACGAAGGCCAATAAAGTATACGATTAGTCCAACAAACATTCCAATGCCAGCAGTTGCAAATGCATAGCTCCAACCGTATTTATTGCGCATGAACGCAGCAATGAACGTACAACTTGCAGCACCAATATTAATGCCTGAATAAAATATGTTATAGCCTGAATCTTTTAAGTTTTTATACCTATCATCGTTATACAAATTACCTAAAAGGGTTGAGATATTTGGTTTGAAAAATCCGTTACCCAGCACAATAAGAAATAAGGACAAATAAAAATAGGTAGTTCCTGGAATTGCTAATCCCAAATAACCAAAACCCATTAATGCTCCTCCAATAAATATTGATTTACTATACCCTAAAATTCTGTCGGCTAATAAACCTCCTAGAAACGGGGTTAAAAATACAAAAGCAATGAAAGTACCATAAATATCAGCTGCATCTTTTCTATCCATACCTAGTCCTCCTTTTTCAATGGAGGTAGTCAGGTATAGTTGAAAAATACCGATCATAAGATAGTAACCAAATCGTTCCCACATTTCGGTAAAAAATAAGAATGGTAATCCTAAAGGGTGTTTGTTTTTCATAAATTTTGTTGGTTGTAAAACCAAAAATAAGTCTTGCCGAGACAAGACTTATTAATAAATATTTATTAGAAATGGTATTTAAACGCCATGCATCATTTTCTGTAATGTCTTAGTTAATCCAAATAAAATTACTGATGCAATACCAGACAATACCACAAAAATCATGAAGAATTCAAACAAACCAGTGATTTCGAAACCCATAAATGATGGATGAGTAGCTAGTGTTGGATCAGGATATAAACCACTTAAAGTACCTGCAAATTTATTTGCAGCAGCGGTAGATAAGAACCAAACGCCCATTAATAATGAAGCAAACTTAGCAGGAGCCAATTTTACTACCATAGCCAATCCAATTGGAGAAAGACATAATTCACCAATGGTATGAAGCAAGTACAAACTAAACAGCCACATGATACTCACTTTGATGTTTGGATCTATACCTTTAATACCAAAAGCAATTACTAAATAACCAATTGATAAAAACATCAAACCAAAAGCTTGTTTTGTTGGTGATGCAGGTTCCATATTTTTATTACCCAAAAAGGTCCAAAACATAGCAAACAATGGTGCAAGTATTACTATTAATACAGCGTTGATTGATTGAAAGAAACTCGCAGGTACCTCTGTACCTAATATATTTCTATCCGTCTGCTCCTCTGCAAAGAATGTTAATGAAGCCCCGGCCTGTTCAAATGCTGCCCAAAAAAAGATAACAAAAAATGCCAAGATATAAATTACCCAAATTCTTTGTTTTTCTATAGGGGTAATTGTTTTATCAGTAATTATAGCAGCTGGACCTATGATAGTAATTGAAAATATAGCAGAACCAATAAGACCCAAATCCATAACATTAAAAAATAGAACAAATAATCCAATCGAAGCTCCAGCCCAAATCAACATTTGAGAAATAGGCATTTTTGGCGCTTTCTTTTCATGGCCTTCCACTACCTTTTTCATAGGAACCATGCCAATACCATGTCCTTCTGGAGTAACAATGTATTTATTTTTAAGCAATTCAAATGAAATCATACTTATAACCATTCCTATACACGCAGCTAAAAATCCCCATTTGAAATCAGCGGCATTACCTGTATCTCCAAAACCACCACAAACTAATGGAGCGATGAAGGCACCTAAATTAATACCCATATAAAAAATAGTGAAAGCAGAATCAACTCTTTTATCGCCTTCAGGGTATAATTGTCCAACCATTGTAGAAATGTTTGGCTTAAAGAATCCATTACCAAAAATCAAAAATCCAAGGCCCAAAAAAAGCATAGGTTGGGCAAAGGCAATATTAGAATAATTAGAAGCTGAGATAAACATACACAATTGGCCTAGTGCCATTAATATTCCACCAAACAATATTGATTTCCTATTACCCCAGTATCTGTCAGCTACATAGCCTCCAACAAGAGGTGTCAGATAAACTAAACCAGTATAACTACCATATACCTCAGAGGTAAATGCTTTGTCAAAAAGTAAAGCCTTTACCATATACAAAGTGAAAATAGCGCGCATGCCATAGTAGCTGAAACGTTCCCACATTTCTGTAAAAAACAATAGGTATAAACCTTTAGGATGTTTTTGTTGTGTACTCATATTATCAAGTAAATTTTTGTAATGTTTGATTGCAATATAAAAGTTGACTTTACAATTACAAGGTTTTGTAGAAACATTTTATTAAGATTGCCTTAAATGAAGAAATTAATTTTATCAGCCTATATCATTGGAATGTTATCCATACTAAGTGGATGTGACACTTTACAACAATTATCTAAGCAAAATGGGCTACCCAATTTCCCTTCCATTCCCAATGTGAATATTCCATTGAGCAATGAAGAAGTAATAAAAGGCCTTAAAAGTGCTCTTAAAGTTGGTACCGACACCTCCATTTCAATTCTTGGAAGAACAAATGGTTATTTTACCGATGCTCTTATAAGATTGGCTTTACCACCCGAAGCCCAGCCAATCGTTAATAATATAAGCAAAATTCCTGGCGGTCAAAAATTATTAAATGATGCCATATTAGCTATTAATAGAGCCGCAGAAGATGCTGCTCCTCAGGCAAAAACTATTTTTGTAAACGCCATTACTGGCATTAGCATTGCGGATGGGTTCAATATTTTGAATGGTGGTAATAACGCTGCAACCACCTATTTAAAAAACCAAACTTATAACCAACTTACAGATGCTTTTGCCCCTAAAATTAGAACTTCATTAAGCAAACCATTGGTATTTGGTATTTCTGCAGAGTCGGCTTATAAAACTTTAATAGATGGTTATAATACTGCCTCAATGAATGGGCTATTATTCCAACAAGTAAAGCAAAATTCATTAGCAACCTATACCACCCAAAAAGCTTTGGATGGTTTGTTTGTTAAAGTTGCCATTGAAGAGACAAAAATTCGTCAAGATGTTTCTCATAGAATTAATGACATCTTGAAAAGAGTATTTGGTAAGTAACCTTAGAGCTTTTCTAATATAAAGCGGGTCATTCTTTCATAAAGGTGCAACCTTGTTTTACTTCCCCCAATGCCATGATTCTTGTTTGGATAAAACTCCGAATCATATTTCACACCTTTCTTAATCATGGCATCTAACATTTCTACGGTATTTTGAAAATGGACGTTATCATCAGCAGTACCATGAATGATTAAATAATTTCCTTTTATTTTCTCAACATGATTAATGGGCGAGTTGCTGTCATAACTTTCACCATTCTCTTGAGGAGTTCGCATATAACGCTCTGTGTAAATATTATCATAATACCTCCAATTGGTAACTGGCGCTACGGAAATAGCAGACTTAAACACATCTGTTCCTTTGCTTATCGCTAATCCTGCCATGTATCCACCAAAACTCCATCCCCAAAAACCTATACGACTTGCATCCACATAAGATAATTTGCCTAATTCTTTGGCGACATAAATTTGATCTTCTATTTCAAACTTACCCAATTGCTGGTAAGTACATTTCTTAAAATCTTCGCCTTTGAAACCAGTACCTCTTCCATCTACACAAACAACTATGTATCCCTTTTGAGCCAACATCTGATACCAAAAATAATTGCTCCCCATCCATCTGTCAACAGCCAATTGATTCCCAGGTCCATTGTATGCATACATTAATAGTGGATACTTTTTATCAGCACTAAAGTTTGATGGTTTAATTATCCAAGCATTTAATTCCTCATTGTAACTATTTTTAATATCAAAAAATTCTGCATTGCTAATGGTATAGTTTTTCAACTTGTCTTTTAATTTGGCATTATCCTCCAAAATCCTAATCTGCTTTCCTTTTGAGTCAAACAAAGCATATGATGTTGGATTGTTTAAAGAAGAACTTACATTTAGGAAGTATGTAAATGCACTATTAAAAATGGCTGTATTCCATCCTTTGTTATTAGTGATTGTTGCTTTATTCTTACCGTTCAATCCAATGCTATACACATATCTTTCATTTGATTTATTCATTGGCTTTTTGCCAATCATGTTCTCTGCGCTGTTGTAATATAAAGTCTTCATTTTTTCATCCACACCATAAAATTCATCCAC
The DNA here is from genome assembly GCA_945870425.1 of Chitinophaga pinensis. Lineage (GTDB taxonomy): Bacteria > Bacteroidota > Bacteroidia > UKL13-3 > UKL13-3 > RGVD01. The sequence continues at coordinate 236,108 of CAMBSD010000002.1, forward strand.
ATCCCAATTTCCTTTGGTTATTTGTTTAATAAGTTTGCCTGACAAATCATACTGATAAAGATGATTCCAACCATCACGCTCACTGCTAATTATAAATGACTTTCCATCTTTCAAAAAATATAAATTATCAGTAATCTCAACATAATATTTATTCTCTTCAGTATATATGACATTTGATTTTCCTGAATTTGCATCGGCTATCAATAATTCTAATTTATTCTGTAATCTATTCAAACGTTGAATGCAAAGTTTGTTATTATCTTTTGTCCATTGCATTCTTGGGTAGTATATATCTGTCTCTTTTCCTGTTTCCATTTCAGCAATCAGCTCACTTTTGGTATCAAACACATATATATTGATATTGCTATTTGCTTCCCCTGCCTTAGGGTATTTAAACTTGGTTTGACTTGGATAAAGAGAGCCATACATAGCCATTTCAAACTCTTTTACTTTACTTTCATCAAATCGATAGAATGCAATTTTATCCCCCTTAGGACTCCAAAAGAAAGCTTTCCAAATAGCAAACTCCTCTTCGTATACCCAATCTGTGCTACCATTGATGATGTTATTCATTTTACCATCTTTAGTAATTTGCACTTCTTGCATTCTGTTTAAATCATAAAAGAATAAGTTGTTTTCTTTCACATAAGCTATTTTGTTAGCATCAGGTGAAAAAGAAGCATGCATTACTTTATCAGATATGGGTTTTGATAATTTCTTTTTGATCAAATCAAAAACATAATAAACCGCTTTATAGCTATGTCTATAGATACTTTCAGCCATAGTTGGTATTAATATCTTAGTCTCATCTTCACTAAACTCAAAAGATGAAAATTCGATTGCTTTATCAGCTCCATTAAGTTTCAAGTCCTCATGGTTTACTAAAACATCAATAGCCTTACCAGTAGCAAATTCATACCTCACGAGATTTTGATTTGAATCTAAATTACAATAGTATCTACCATCATTTAAGCTCGTAAATCCTTGAACCCCTCTAGCTGCAAAAGTTCCTTTGGTAAAAATATCTTCTAAGCTAATATCTTGTTTTTGAGCTATTAAAAATGAGTTACTCAGGTAAAAAAAAGTAAACAGTAAAAGGATAATGAGGCGTTTTTTTGTTGTTATCTTGTACATAGTGGTTGTGATATTATTTTAAATTCGCACATGCAATATAATAAAGTATCTGAAACGCAAATAAAGCAATTCAAAGGCATAGTTGGCGAACCGTTTGTGATTATAGATTCAGAGAGTATGGAGGCATACAGCCATGACTATACGGAAGATTTGAAATTTTACCCTGAGGTGGTGGTAAAACCCAGAACAGCAGAGGAGGTTTCAGAAATTCTAATTATTTGCAACAATGACAATATTCCTGTTACAGCAAGAGGAGCAGGAACGGGCTTAAGCGGAGGTGCATTGGCGGTGCATGGAGGTGTCATTTTAGCTATGGAGCGATTCAATCAAATTATTGATATTGATGAGAGAAACTTTCAAGTAACTGTTGAACCAGGTGTTATCAATGAATCGCTTCAAATGGCAGTAAAAGAAAAAGGTTTGTTTTACCCGCCCGATCCTGCAAGTAAAGGAAGTTGTTTCTTAGGTGGAAATTTGGCACATAGCAGCGGAGGCCCAAGAGCAGTGAAGTATGGGACTACGCGCGATTATGTATTAAATATTGAAGTGGTACTACCAAGCGGTGAAATAATTTGGACAGGTGCCAATACCTTAAAATATTCAACAGGATATAACCTAACCCATTTGATGATAGGAAGCGAGGGAACACTTGGCATTATTACAAAAATAGTACTCAAGCTTATTCCGATGCCTCAGCAAACCTTGTTAATGCTTGCATCATTTACTTCTCCTGAAAAAGCTTGCGAAGCTGTGAATGCTATTTTCAGAGCTGGTTGTAATCCTTCAGCTTGCGAATTTGTAGAACCAGATGGATTTAGATTATCCTCAAAATTGTTGAATATTCAATTTGAAATAAAAGAGGATATAGAGGCCTATTTATTGATTGAAGTTGATGGGAATGACATGGATATTATGATGAAAGAGTGTGAAGCCATTAGTGAAGTAATATATCATCATGATTCTTCAGATGTATTATTTGCCCAGTCATCGGATGAGAAAGAATATTTTTGGAAGCTGAGAAGAAGTATTGGCGAAGCTACAAAACACAATAATACCTATAAAGAAGAAGATACGGTTGTGCCAAGAGCAGAACTACCAAAATTATTCAAAGGCGTAAAAGAAATAAGCCAAAGATATGGCTTTAGAAGCATTTGCTATGGTCATGCTGGAGATGGGAACCTTCATGTAAATATTTTAAAAGATGATTTGAGTGATGATTTTTGGAACAATGAATTGAATGCGGCTATTATAGAAATTTTCGAGCTATGCAAAACCTTAAAAGGTACCATTAGTGGTGAACATGGTATAGGCTTGGTTCAAAAAAAATACATGAATATTGTAATGCCAGAAATACAATTAGAATTAATGCGTAGAATAAAATATGCTTTCGATCCAAAGGGTGTTTTAAATCCGGGAAAAATATTCTTATAAATTAGGAATTACATATAACAAAATAGGCTGTTCAGATGAACAGCCTATTTTGTTATATATTATAAAATTGTAATTACTCAACTATCATTTTGTTGGTTACTTTATATCCTTCAGTTTCTACTGAATAAATATAAACACCAGCATTAGCGTTGTTCATATTAACTTCTAAATTATTCAAACCAATTGAATTATTAGTGAAATTTTTGCTGTAAACAACTTGACCAATTAGGTTAGTAACAGTTACAGTTGCATCACCTGCTTGTTTGAAGTTTACAGGTATTACAGTAGAACCATTTGAAGGATTAGGATAGTTTTGACCTACTTCCATTAAATTATTTTTTAATTCTTTAACACCAACAACTTTAGCCATCACATCAGCAACAGGAATGTTTACATAATATACATTAAAATCTCCTGTTTTTCCTGAGTTATTAGATGCATTGTATACACCATTGATAGCACTTTGTAAGAATGTATAATGTAATGAGCTATTAACTGTGCGAGCTATTGAACCAAAAGCATGTTCTTCACCAATTCCAATAAAGCTTGAGGCATTGAAAGCAGTATCCAACCAAGTTAAACCATTGTCTTTTGAGTAAGATAAATATATGTTTCTATATTTTCCACCATTTCCATCGTCAATAGAAGGATCTTCGTTGATACTTGTAAATAATAGATACATTGTTCCATCAGGTCCAATAGTAGCATTTGGCATAGTGGTGGCACTTGTATTACCATATCTAATTCTTGTAAAAACACCAGAAGCGAAGTTCAAATTATACTCACCGTTTCCATCAACATCAGGGCTACCTGCCACTGAAGTTATTGATGAATCTGGACGACCTTCGTACCAATAATCAATACTGTTTTGACCTAAGAACAATGAGAAATTGCTACTAGTAGTATCATCATACAAAACTAAACCACGACCCCAGAAACAATGAGCTTTATTGTTATCATCTAATACCACATTACAAGTACCGTCAGCAGTTAAAGTAGTATCTACTCTCACAGGACTAGGCAATTTCAAAGCACCAATAGGGAATTGATTGATTACTTTTTTAGTCCAATTGGTCCCGTTATCAGAAGATCTCCATAATGCGATATCATCCGTTAAATCACAAGATAAAATAGCTACTTCATTTCCTTTTACATCAATACTGTAATTATCGCCACCACCTGATACATATCTAACTGAATCGTAACCAGGAAGCGTTTGATTAACTATATCCCAAGTGTTTGTAGAAACTTTGTATCTAGAGAAAACCATTGGTGCTATAACACCTGCTTTTCTTACTCTTTTCTTTTGTATTCCTGTACTTGATGAATCTGTATAACTAGCAAGTACATAAACATAATCACCAGAAACTTTTGTTCTGTTCCATAACACAGAGGGTGTTGTTAAATCCGATTCTGTCAATACTGGGGTACCTGTCCAAGCAGAACCAGGACCAATACCAGGTTTTCTATTAAACATTAATCCGCCTGCAGCACCCGCATTAGGCGTGCCAGATGCTTTAACTATATGAGACATAATAATCTCTTCGTTGGTAGTAGGATTGTATGCATAGCAAGGAAATCCAGTACGTTCAGGGTCTATTCTTGTAGAAACTTGAGATAATGGCAACCAATTGGTTCCATTAAAATGTTGGTATCCAGCACCACGGGTAATGTAAGATGCATCTGGTCCATCAGAAGCTAATGTCCATATCGCTGAAATTTTACCATCAGGAAAAACATGGATTCTATTGTAAATAGAAGCATTGGTTTGTTGATCATTTTGAGTCACACCAATAATCGCAGCCTTAGACATTTTGTTTAGGCTAGTTTGTTTTGTTTGTCTAGGAATTTCGATCTTCTCAGAAGATGGAACAAATACATCTGAAGCAGTAATTTTCTTTGCAGAAACAGCAGGAAGATTAGCTGCGGGAAATTTAGATTTTAAAACTTTCGGGGCTTGAGCAAACGATGCAGAGGCTAATGCCATTAAGCCCATAAGGTAGATTTTTCTCATATTGTTTTATTTGTTTTTATTTAAAATTACATGAATGGTTGTCAAATTTAGAAAAAAGTTTAATAAAAAAAAGTTTTTAGGTTATGTCAGAAAATTTTGACCAAGAGTTCTTGCATCAAAGCAGTATCACTATTATTAGAAGTTCCAATGCCTTTGCTTTTCAAATCATACTCTGCGCAGAGTCTAAGCATCCTTTCAATTCTATCAGATGTAAAGTTTCTAACCATATTTGAGGCGTCTTGGGCCTGATAATAACTCAAGCCCAAAGCATTTTCAATTGCTTTTTTCTCACTTGCTTGGGCTTTGCTTAAAATATATGATTTACTCAAAAGATTGGTTAGTTGGGCCAGAAATGGAATAATTGAAAAATCCTTGGCTTTGCTAAGTCGTTGGTTGATATAAAAAGACCTAGCCGTATTGCGAGCGCATATGGCACTTATCAATTCAAAACTATTGAACTCACGACTAATGCCAATATTGGCCTCCACATCTGCGTCAGTAATAACTTTGTCGGTGGTTTTATTAATTAATAACTTTTCGAGCTCATTGCTAATTTTGCTTAAATCACTTCCTAGTGAATCTGCAATTAAAGCAGCTGACTTTTCATTTATTGAAAAGCCTTTGTCTGCCAGATACTTAATAATCCATTTTGGAAGCTGATTATCGTATAATTTTTTACTTTCAAAAACCACATATTTTGAGGCCAATTTATATAGTCTGGTTCTTTTATCTATCTTTTTCCCTTTTAGGTTAATAACCAATATGGTTGAAGGGACTGGCTTTTCGAAATATTGCTCAAATTCATCAAGGTTCTTATATGATTGTGCCTCCTTTAAAATAATAACTTGATAATTAGCCATCATCGGAAACCGCTTAGCACTCTCAACAATCTGCCTGATTTCAGTGTCTTTGGCATACACCACCATCTGATTAAAGCCTTTCTCAGCATCTGTCAATGCATTTTTCTCAATAAAATCGCTAATCTCATCTATAAAATAAAATTCATCCCCACTTAGCACATAGATGGGTGCAAACCTTTTGCCCTTTAGGTCTTGTAGTATTTTATTATAATCTAAGTTGCTTTCAGACACATGTGCAAATAATCAAAGCTTTTGCACTATATCAAACTAATTAATCAACCAAGTGTGTGAAAAACTAAGCATTTGATTCATAAATATTGATTTTATTCGTGCTTTATGCAATTAAACTTTCCTGAATACGATTTTAAAATATCTGACTTTGATGGCAAAAGCTATATTTTTGATATTATTAGAAAAAAGAATGTAGTATTATCACCTGAAGAGTGGGTTAGGCAGCATATTGTTAAATTTTTAATTGAAAATAATTACCCTCCATCCCTAATCAGTGTTGAAAGACAGATAAAATTCAATCAACTAAAAAAACGCTTCGATATCTTAGTATATGACAATCAGGCTAAGCCTTTAATGCTCATTGAATGTAAAGCACCAGCTGTTAAATTAAGCCAAGAAACACTTAATCAAATTGCCTTGTACAATAACCAATTTAAGGTTGATTATTTATTCATCAGCAATGGCTTAACCCACCTGATTTGCAGATTTGATAAAGAACTGAATAAATACTTTCCTTTAAAAAATTTTCCGAATTGGAATTCGCTTAAACTTAATACATAATACCAGCTAAAGTAGCTGAAAGATAAGAAGCCAAAGTACCACATAACAATGCTCTAAAACCAAGTCGAGCTAGGTCTGAACGCCTTTCTGGAGCCAACTCCCCTATTCCACCCACTTGTATAGCGATTGAGCTAAAATTAGCAAAACCACATAGCGCGAAACTGGCAATGATTATAGATTTAGGTTGCATGATATGTTGAGCAATCATAGGGGTTAATTGTGAGTATGCTACAAATTCATTAATGACTATTTTACTACCCATTAATCCACCCACAATAAAAGTATCTTGACTTGGAACTCCCATTGCATAGGCAAATACTGAAAAAACGGAACCGAAAATAGTATTCAAACTTAAATGGTTGATATCAATACCAATTGAACTAAGATTTAGTCCGTTAGTTGCTAATAAAATCCCAATTTTCGCTAGAATCATATTTACCAATGCAATTAATGCAATGAAACCAATTAACATGGCTATTACATTCAGGGACACTTTCAATCCATCACTCGCACCATGACTAATGGCATCTAGCAAATTGGCATGTGATTTTTTCACCTCTAATTTGACTGCACCTTTGGTGGCCGATTCTTCAGTTTCAGGGTAAACAATTTTGGAAATAACCAAAGCAGCAGGAGCAGCCATAATACTTGCAGCCAAAAGATATGGAGCTGGCACACCCATAGAAATATATACGGCCATTACCCCTCCTGCGATACAAGCCATGCTGCCACTCATACTAGCCAATAATTCACTCATGGTCATTGTACTTAAATAAGGTTTAATCATAATTTGAGCTTCAACCTGACCAACAAAAGCACTTGCTACATTAGAAAGGGCTTCACTGCCGCTCACTCTCATCAAGGTGTGCACTATTCTGGCAAAAAAAGAAACTATGATTTGCATCAAACCAATGTGGTAGGCAATGTTTACTAGTACCGCCACAAAAATGATGGTTGGCATTATCTTGAACATAAATAAGAAACTGTATTGGTCACCAAAAATCGGTTTCAACAATTCTGGTTTAATCAAACCTCCGAATACAAATTCTCCGCCTTTGTCGGCTAATTGAAGTAGTTGCTCAATTTTATGTCCTACCCATGCAAATAAATTTTGACCAGGTGAAGTTTTCAAAATAAATAGTGCTAGTAATAATTGTAATCCCAAACCACTAAACACTAATCTATAGTTGATTGCCTTTCGATTATTCGAAAACAAAAAGGCAATTGCTAATATTAGTATTATACCAAATACTCCGGTAAATCTTTCCATAGTTTACTATTTTTTCTTGTTGTTAATTTCATCACGAATCCTAGCGGCCAATGCATAATCCTCCACCTTTAGGGATTCATCTAATTGTTTGTTTAATTCCTCTATACTCATAGAAGACATGTTCTTTTTCATTTCAACCATTGGGTTGTCATCATCCTCTTCATCATCAATCATATCCGGCATATTAGGACTTTCATCATTCACCTCGATACCTGCTTGTTCCATTATATCTTCGTAGGTATATATTGGGCATTTAAAACGAACAGCTAAAGCAATAGAATCGCTTGTTCGCGCATCAATTTCGCGCATTTCTCCATGTTGTTCACATATTAATTTGGCGTGAAAAACACCTTCATGTAAGTTATAAATGATAATTTCGACTATTTGAATTTCAAATTGCTTGCAAAAATTTAGAAATAAATCGTGGGTCATGGGCCTAAATGGCACAATTTTTTCAATCTCAATGGCAATTGCTTGTGCCTCAAAACTACCAATAACAATAGGTAAACGCCTAGTTCCATTGCTTTCGCCAAGTATTAATGTATAAGAACCACTGCTGGTTCCAGTGCTTAATCCTAATACGTTAAGCTTTATTCTACTCATTACTAATATTCCTTCTTCTATGAGCAAACGAATTAACTAAAAAATATTTTGTATAAGCAAACATTTTTAATAACACCCATGCGCAGATGAAACAATTATGGCATTTTTTGATTTTTTTGGTATTTTTGTTATGAATTAACAATTAAGGAGAGAGATTATGACGGTGTTTAAATCATCAAAAAGTGCCACTTTCAACCCTCAGGAAATAAATATTATTAACTCAGGGACAAGCATACACGGTGATGTGCAATCAGAAGGAGATTTGCGCGTTGACGGGACAGTGAAGGGTAATATTCAAGTTAAAACCAAATTGGTTTTAGGTCCATCTAGCAAGGTGGAGGGAAATATAAAGGCACAAAATTGCGATATATCAGGCAATGTAACTGGGAATGTTAATATTGTAGAACTATTGACAGTAAAAGCCACTGCTAGCATCACAGGTGATATTAATTCGACCAAATTGATTATTGAATCGGGTGCTGAGTTTAATGGCAAAAGCACCATGGGAATTAGTAAAGCTAGCTCTAATGGACACCAAAAACCTGTAAACCCCATTGATGTAAAACCAGCAGTAAAAGTTGAAAACTAATACTGAGCCCAAAGATACGTCAGAGAAATTTAGAGCCATTGTAAAGTATAGCAATATTGCCTTTCAAATGATTGGCATTATTGTGATTGGGACCTTTTTAGGATTTTGGATTGACAAGTATTTTCAATTGAAATTCCCCATTTTCACTATTGTACTTATTCTACTATCACTTTTTGGAGCTATCTATTCTGTGGTAAGAGAATTTCTGAAGAAATAATCACTTCAATTTATCGTTGTTTTTGTGCCTTAGTTCATCTCTCTTGGTTTTCTTAGCCACGTTTTTTTCAAAAGCTTCAGTCAAATTAACCCCGGTTTGATTAGCAAGGCAGATCAATACCCACATTATATCGGCCATCTCATCGGCCATATCAATATTTTTATCGCTTTCTTTAAAACTCTGTTCACCATATTTCCTAGCCATTATTCTGGCCAGCTCACCCACTTCTTCCATCAATATGGCGGTATTTGTTAGTTCATTAAAATACCTAACTCCAACTGTTTTTATCCAATGATCCACCTGCGCTTGTGCTTCTTCTATTGTCATAATTATTCTTTGTTTTTGGTATCAATTATAATTGTTACAGGGCCATCATTAACCAGACTTACTTTCATGTCGGCACCAAATTCTCCCGTTTGAATAAATTTACCTAATTCCTTCTCAAATTGGGTGATGCATTTGTGATACATAGGTATGGCATAATCCGGTTTAGAGGCTTTAATGTATGAAGGTCTATTGCCCTTTTTGGTGGATGCATGCAATGTGAATTGACTTACCAATAATAAATCGGCATTCATATCTTTAATAGATAAATTCATCACACCTGATTCGTCATTGCAAATCCTAAGGTTTACAATCTTAGCACAAAGCCATGCAATATCTTCATCTGTATCCGCATCTTCAATACCCAACAAAACCAATAAACCTTGGCCTATTGAGCCTATTACATTGCCATCTACTTTTACTTTGGCCTCAGAAACTCTTTGGATAACTGCCTTCATAAACTATTCGTAAATGTCATCATTGCTCATGATGCTTAAATAACTGTGGTACCTTTCAGGGCTTATGATATTTTCTTCTACAGCTTTAATAATTGAACAGCCAGGTTCATTCATGTGCTTGCAGTTGTTGAATTTGCATTTTCCAATAAAGGATTTCATTTCTTTGAAATAATGAGAAATCTCTCTGTCATCAAAATCAACCAAACCAAATTCTCTTATTCCTGGTGTATCTATGATATATCCGCCAAAAGACAATGGATGCATTTCGGCAAATGTAGTGGTATGCTGTCCCTTGAAAGAATAACTTGAAATATCGCCCGTTTTAATATTCAAAGCAGGTTCGATAGCATTTAACAATGAAGATTTCCCAACACCCGAATGACCGCTTACCAAAGTGATTTTGCCTTGAAGTAAATCTTTCACTTCATCCAATCCAATATTATTTTTTACAGATGTTTTGATACAGGGATATCCAATATTATTTTGATACAATTGAATGGTGTCATTCAGTAAATCCTCCATCTCATTTGTAAACAAATCAAGTTTATTGAAAACTATGGTAGCGGGGATATGATAGGCTTCAGCAGTCATTAAAAACCTATCAATAAAACCAAGAGAGGTCTTAGGAAAAGCCAAGGTTACCATCAATAAAGCCTGATCAATATTAGCGGCTATGATGTGGGTTTGTTTTGATAAATTATTTGCCTTTCGAATGATATAATTTTTGCGGTCATGAATTTTATTAATAACTCCATTTTCATTGCTTGGCTCTATTTCAAATTCTACCACATCGCCAACAGTAACGGGGTTGGTATGTTTAATTCCTTGTAACCTAAACTTTCCTTTGATGCGACAAGAAACAATTTCTCCGTCATCCTTACGAACCATGTACCAACTACCGGTAGATTTTATTACGATCCCCTGCATTAAGATTTAATTGAATACCCCATATAGGCAGCAAAAATGCCTAATACATTTGAAACTACCACATATAACAAGGCTTGTAATACAAACTTTTCTCTAAACATGTTTAATACTTCTATACTAATGGATGAAAAAGTAGTAAAGCCTCCTAACACACCCACAATGGCAAAGAGTCTTAGGTTATCGGGGTCTGCATTTTTTGTTAGTTGAAATGATAGCAAGCCAATGCAAAAACACCCAATCATATTTACCAAAAAGGTGTTAATAGGAAATGAAATTCCAGTAAAGTCTTTGCAAAGCAAACCCACTACATACCTGGCCATAGAACCAATGGCACCGCCCAAGCCAACTAACAAAACTGATTTCATAAAATATTTGAGGGCAAGATAAGCTTGTAGGGTATTTGAAACAAGAAATAGAAAAAGAATGATTTGAAATTGAAGGTTAAAGAAATTACATTTGAGAATTGTGCGCCAACAAACCATCCTTGGTTGCCAAGTATGAATAGGCATGCATATTATCGCTATCATACATGAAACTTCGCACATAGTCCTGCTTGGCATCATCCCAAAGCATGGCTACTACATATTTCTTTGAGATTAAACTTTTGAGGCAATCTGCAACCACATTTGGGGAATAGTTTACTTCTTCTAGAATCTTGTCAAAAGGCTCTACAAAGTATATGCTATTTAAAATATCATAGTCAATTTCGGTCAATTCGTATATCATAAATGGCTACGAAAATAGAATATTAACCTAAAATTTGGGCACTGTGATTTTTAGCCTCTACTTTTTCAATGATATCTTCAATCTTGCCCTTTTCGTCAATGATAAAGGTAGTACGAATGGTGCCCATATACTTTTTCCCATACATGGTTTTTTCACCCCAAACACCATACAGGTTTTGAATAACATGATCCGTGTCGGCTAAAAGTGAAAAGGGCAGTTCGTACTTTTTTATAAAATTTTGGTGTTTCTTCACGCTATCCTCACTCACACCCAAGATGCTATAGCCCTTTGCTAAAAATGAATGGTAATTATCTCTGAGGTTACACGCTTCTTCGGTACATGTTGGTGTATTATCGTGAGGATAGAAATACAAAACTAGTTTATTGCCTTTAAAATCAGCTAGTTTAATGGTTTCTTCCTTTTCATTAATACCTATGAATATAGGTGCCTTATCTCCAATTTTCAGTGTTGTTGCCATGTTTATTTTTTTATTATTATAAATTAATGCTGACTTTGTATTCAGTCATATTTCCTTTTTTATCATAAACAAGCAAAAGCAATTCTGGTTTTACAACGGGCAAATTTTGATTCAAGCGCTTCATGTTTTCTAATAAAAAATCAAAATATACTTCATCAAATTTATAACTTAACAAGTTGCTCTTGGCATCATAATCCAATAAAATCCATTGATTATTCAAATAGGCTTCGTATTTAGCAATTCCGCTAAAATTATCCTTCACTTCAAAATGCCAATACATGGTATCAACACTTGGATTTTCTTTATCAATAAAAACCCTTTCAATTCTTGGTTCAATGTTATCAATGCTTACAAAATAAGAACCAAAAACACTGGCTTTGCCTTTCACAAAACCATTTTCATAAGCACCACCTGCTGAGCGAAATTTCTTCTCGTTTTTATCAAAATAGGCCAAGAGTAGTTTTTCCTGGTATTCCTTTTTTACCTTATCTACTTTAATAGCTATATCAGCAGACTTGTGCATTGGCACTGAGCTATGATGTATTTGGTAAGTTTTGCTATAGGCTCTTTTTATTTTAGGTAAAACCTTATACTCATAAAAAATAGTATCATAAATCGACTTTGCATCCAAATGAAAAGTAAAATCCTTTTGCCTGATATCGTTGGCTTTTAAGGGATAAAAGGCCTTTCCGCTTTTTGAAAAATTGGTTTCTTGTACAGATTTTTTTGAAAGCACATAGAAAAGTAAAATCGCATTGTTGCCTGAGGCATCCAATACACGAATTTTTATTTCATGAACTTTATCGTCAATCAAGGTTATTCGGCCTTTGTTTTTATCAAAAGTATAAAGTGGTATTTCGTTACCATCATCCACAAAACATTTTTGAATCCTTACTTGATTTCGCTTGTAATAATCATAATCTATATGAGCATTGATGTATTTACTTTGGTCAAATGCAAACTGATTTAAAGTAAATGAAAAGGTATTTTTATTATCCAAGTAGGTCTCGTAACGGTAGATATTTTTAAGATCTGAGGCATTGTGAATATAGTCATAGGTTTCAATACCCATTGCCAGATAATTGTTCTCTAATTGCAGGGTGTCCTTCAAAATCCACATAGAATCCAACTTAATTAGTTTCTTACTTGTCAAGTCAATCTCCTTATACATCATAGCCGCCTCTGTGGTAAATTTATACAAACACAATTTTTGTATCGTTGGACATAAAGTATCAAAAGGAATGATGCCAAATAAGGCTGGGTTTATAATTTCTTCTGATTTGGTATTTCTAATTTCGAAATGCAAATGAGGCCCCGTGCTACCACCGCTATTACCGCTAAACCCAATAGTATCGCCTTTTTTGACGAATAACAAAGGTTTTTCAAACACCTTATCAAACTCAAAACTTTGGTTTTTGTATTGATAAGCATGTATCCATTCAGCAATTTTGCCATGATATTTTTGCAAATGTCCATACACAGTGGTGTGGCCGTTTGGGTGGTCAATATAGATGGCTTTTCCGTAGCCAATGCTCTGAATTTTAATCCTAGAAATGTAGCCATCCGCACAGACATACACAGGTAAACCTTGACGTTCATTGGTTTTTAAGTCGATGCCACTGTGAAAATGATTATCCCGCAGACCTCCAAAAGGAGAGACAAAATGAGGAAGCGAGTCTAATGGGTATCTGAAATAATTCTGTGCTTGAGCTATAAAACAACTCAGCAATAAGGCCATAGTTAATGCCATTAATCGGTTCATTTGATAACTACCTTTATTCAAAATCATTTTACTCATATCATACATGCTCACATACACACAATCGATCATTAAAACATTACTTATTTCACTTCACATTCAAGCATTTTTTTGTCTGCTATAAATCCTTCCAGTTTATCGCCAATAGCCACTTTTCCAACACCTGCAGGAGTGCCTGTATAAATTAAATCACCTACTTTTAGCGTGAAGTAATTAGACACAAACGAAACAATTTTTTCAAAAGAAAATATCATATTATGGCTATTGCCTTTTTGCACCGTTTCACCATTCTTGGTTAAATGAAAAGTAATGTTTTTTATTTCTTGTTTCTCGGTATCAAATACTGAATCTAGGGAGATAAAAGAACCCAAAGGTGCCGAACCATCAAAGGCTTTGGCAAGTTCCCAAGGTAAGCCTTTTGCCTTTAGTTCAGATTGCACATCGCGGGCAGTAAAATCAATACCCATACCTATTTCATTAAAATAGTTTCTTGCGAATTTTTCTTGTATTTTCTTTCCCATTTTGCTGATGCGAATAACCAATTCTACCTCATGGTGCACATCATTGCTAAAATCGGGTAGATAAAAAGGTGCTCCATCTTTTATTAGAGCGGTATCTGGCTTGCTAAATATCACGGGGTTTTCAGGAACAGCATTACCCAATTCAACTGCATGTGCCCCATAGTTTCTGCCAACGCAAAATATTTTCATATAAAGAATATTATTGGGCACAATAATACAATTGTGAGGTATTATTTAATAATGAAGTTTGTTAGAATCTGTATAATGCAAAAGGATATTGATAAAGATACTTATTCTGATTTAAAAAACAGCTAATTCCTTTTATTGTGCTTTAATGCCTTTCGTAAAGATAATTATACATGACATTGAAATAATAATATATTCGAGTAAATTTTAAATCATGAGACCATTACTACTTATCTTTTCATTACTATTTTCAAGTTTTGTTTACGCTCAAAACTTTGTTCCAAAAGACAACTACAACAAAAGAGAGGTGTATATACCCATGCGAGATGGGACAAGGCTTTTCACAGCTATATACACACCAAAAGACTCTTCTAAAAAGTATGCAGTATTGCTTAATAGAACACCCTACAGTGTTGCTCCTTACGGAGAAAATAATTTTCCTGCGGCCTTGCGTCCATCTGAAAATTTTGCAAGAGAGGGTTATATTTTTATAATACAAGATGTAAGAGGCAAGAACATGTCGGAAGGTGAATTTGTGAACATGACACCTCAATTAACAGGTAAAAAATCAAAGCAGGATTTTGACGAAAGTACAGATACCTATGATTGTATTGAATGGGTATTGAAAAACATTAAGAACAACAATGGCAAGGTTGGTCAATGGGGGATTTCATACCCTGGTTTTTACACCTCTGCTGGTATGATAAATGCGCATCCCGCATTAAAAGCATCATCACCTCAGGCACCTATTTGTGATTGGTTTACTGGTGACGATTTCCATCACAATGGTGCTTTTTTCTTACCTCATTTTTTTGGTTTCAACTACTCATTTGGACAAGTTAGAAAAGGGCCCGAAATAACGCTTGGCAAGGGAATAGATTTCCCCACACAAGATGGCTATAAATTTTATTTAAAGTATTTAGGCCCTTTGAAAAATGTAAATAATTTCTACCAAAACAAAGTGCCGTTTTGGAATGAAATGATGAAGCACGAAAGCTATGATGAGTTTTGGAAAACAAGAAACTTAAGACCACACTTAAAAAACATAAAGCCTGCCGTTTTGGTAGTGGGTGGTTGGTTTGATGCCGAAAATCTTTATGGGGCTCTTCAAACTTATAAAACCATAGAAAAACAAAGTCCTAAAACAATCAATGGATTAGTGATGGGACCTTGGGTACATGGAGGTTGGAACAGAACCAAAGGAGAGTTTTTGGGAGATATCAATTTTCAACAAAAGACCAGTTGGTACTACCGCGATAGCATTGAGTTTCCTTTCTTTAATTATTACTTGTATGGAAGAGGAAACTATAAACCAACAGAAGCCATTGTTTTTGAAACAGGCACTAACGAATGGAAAAAGTATGAGTCATGGCCTCCACAAAATACCATAAATGAAACTTACTATTTAGGACCTAAAAGCAAATTGACAAAAAGTGCAAACGAAACGGCAGAAGAGTTTGTGAGCGACCCAAACAAACCCGTTCCATATATGGTGAATTGCGAGACAGGTATGACGAAAGAATACATGGTGGCCGATCAAAGGTTTGCATCTACAAGGCCTGATGTTTTGGTATATGAAAGCGAAAGCATGGAAGAAAATACAACCTACGCAGGAGCAATTCAAGTAAAATTGAAAGTATCTACTAGCAACACTGATGCAGATTGGATAGTAAAAATAATTGACGTGTATCCTGACAATGCAGCTACTGATTCAGTTAATGGCAAAGCAGTGAAAATGGGAGGTTACCAGATGTTGGTGAGAGGAGATGTGATGAGAGGGAAATTCAGAAATAGTTTTGAAAAACCTGAAGCCTTTATTCCAAATCAAACAACCGATGTAAACTTTGAAATCAATGATATTAACCATACTTTCAGAAAAGGTCATAAACTTATGATTCAGGTGCAAAGTACTTGGTTTCCTCTGGTGGATCGCAATCCTCAGCAGTTTATCAATGTGTTTGAAGCCAATGAAAACGATTTTGTAAAAGCTACTCATAAGGTATTTGGCAATTCATCAATTAGCTTTCTAAAACTAAACAAATGAAAAGACTAATCTTATTGTTATCTATATTTTTATCTATTCAATGCATGGCTCAAAATGCAGAAGAAACGGAAGTAAAAGCTTGTATTGACAAATTATTTAAAGCTATGCAAATAGGAGATTCGGCTTTGGCAAAATCTTGCTTCGACCCATCAGCACGCTTGCAATCAGCCATAGTTAATCCTAAAACAAAAAAGACCATTCTTGAAAATGAACCCATAGATTCCTTTCTGGTTCAAATTAGTTCCATCAAAAAGAATAAAATTGTAATTGAAGAAAGGGTTATTAAATACGATATGAAAATTGATTACCCACTGGCTACTGTGTGGGCTGATTATGAATTTTATGTGAACGAAAAGCTATCACATATCGGGGTAGATGCCTTTCAGCTTTTCAAATCAGAATCGGGTTGGAAAATCATTCAGATATGTGATACAAAGCGAAGAAAATAGAAATCTTTTTAAGAAAATCTACATGTATTTTTCTCGTTTAATTTAGGTCAGGATTTTTTTAACATAAATTAATAATAATTATTTTTGATACATTGCAGATGATTATAAATTTAATCAAATAAAAATTTTCTTTTGAACTACTCTTGTTTAATAGCGAGATTAAATCTTTATTGCAAATAAATATGACTGAGCTGAAAAGGAACATCCATTGTAAATACCTGTGTGCAAGAAAATGGCTTTTCCTTTTATTATGGCTATTTCTCGCAGATTTCTCCTTTGCACAAAACAATAAAATCGATAGCCTTTCAAAGGAAATAAAAACCCATAAAAAACATGATGCTATTTGGGTAGAACTCCATGTTGAATTAGCAAATCAATACCTAAATATTTTTCCAGATTCACTTGAACCATTAGCAGAAAGAGGTTTGGTTGTTGCCAAGAAAATTGCAGACGTCAATGGTATGGCTGAGTGTATGAAACTATTGAGTATAGCTAATTATTACAAAGGCCAACTCGAAAAAGCAATTGCTTACAATAAATTAGCACTAATTATATATCAGCAAACAAATAACAAAAAGGGGCAAGGCTTTATTTATAATAGTTTAGCCATTATTTTTCATCAACAGTCAAAATACAATGAAGCCATTGAATATTACAAAAAAAGTCTTTGGTTCAGACAAGAAATTTCTGATATAAATGGCGTTTCGGCATGTTATAATAACATTGGCAATTCTTTATACAATCAAAGGAAATATACTGAGGCTTTTATCTATATGATGAAAGGATTAAAACTCAGGGAAGATTTACAAGACAAAGACCTTATTGCAAATAGTTTAAACAATATTGCTGGGGTTTATAGTGCTATTGGCAATTATAAAGAAGCCTTGGAATACCTTCATAGAGCAATAGCCATTTATAAAAGTAACAATAACATCCTAGGTCTTGTTGAAGCATATTATAATATTGGCTTGTTATATTTTTATTTAAAAAATTACGAACAAGCAACTTATTACCAAAACAATGGATATCAGCTTGCATTAACTACTGGCTATAAATTTGATGAGTCTTTATGCATTCTAGCTTTAGCAGATATTTTTTCTAAACAAAAGAAATATGAAAAAGCATTAGACTATTATGTTATGGCTAAGAAAAGAGGTGAGAACTTATATGGACTTGAACAAGAAGCTGAAATAAATATTGGAATTGGTTCAGTTTATGTAAATACAGGTAAAACCCAACTTGGAATTGAATACTTACTTAAAGGTTATCAAATAGCAAGAGACTTTAACTTCTTAATACCGATACCTGATGCCACATCAAGCCTTGTAAAGGCATATCTCTCATTGAATGATTTTAAAAATGCTTTTAAATACAGAGAACTTAACTCCATATATAATGACAGTAATTACAATAAAGAAACCAATAAAAAAATTGCCGAAAATCAATTCAACTATGAATTAGATAAAAAGCAAAGTAAGATTGAATTACTCGAAAAGGATAAATCTATAAAAGAAGAAGAAACAACAAGACAAAAATACATCACTATCGGTTTATTATCTTTTTTAATCATTTCTGTATTCATTATTGTGCGTGTAATTAATAATGTTAAAAAGGAAAAAGAAACTAAGGAACTAATACTAAAACAAAAATTTGAAATAGAAGAACAAAGTACAAAACTATCTCAAATGAATCAGTTAAAAGATAAAACATTTTCTATACTATCACATGATTTAAGAAGTCCTATAGGTGCATTGGTTCAAATTCTAGAAATGTTGGATGACAATAGCATAAGCATGGAGGAGTTTTCAGGATTAAAGAAAAAGCTTGATCTGCAACTTACATACCTTAATCGCTTTTTAGAAAATATACTCTTATGGTGTAAAAGCCACATGGAAGAAGATTTCACTGCTCAAATTAAGAAAATTAATTTGAGCGAAATTGTTAATCAAAACTATGAATTGCTTCACGAAAGTGCAATTCAAAAACAAATTGAAATGCAAAATCATCTCGATTCAAACACCTTTATTATGGCTGATTTTGACCAAATAGATTTAGTTCTGCGTAACTTACTTTCTAACGCAATAAAATTCACCAATAACAAAGGTAAAGTGGATGTTAGCGCAGTAGAAAATGAAAACGAAATTATTGTATCCATAAAAGACAATGGCATTGGAATGGATAGTGAAATAGCAAAAAATCTTTTTGACAACCAAGAGCGCAAAAGCAGCATAGGCACCATTGGCGAAAAAGGAACAGGCCTAGGATTGCTAATATGTAAAGAGTTTATCAATAAGCATGGCGGAAGAATTTGGGCTGAAAGCGAACCTAAAAAAGGTAGTACCTTTTATTTTAGTTTGCCAAAGGTGTAGTTGATACAATTAAAACAACCAATTTTACATTTTACCCTTATCCCAATTCGCAGGATTGTTTAGGATATAATTCCTAATCCTGTCAAGCGATTGAACATCGCGAATAATATGGTCATAAAACCGTGATTGCCATTCAAAATTTGGATTTATTTTTCGGGCATCTTTGGAAACAGATGATTTGAATGATCTGATTATCGTGGACAATGAATTTGGTTTCGGGCTGATATTACAAAAATGCTGATTGTTGTCCAATTGTGGTAGAGACGTTGCATGCAACGTCTTGTCAATTTCATTTTCAATGATTGTGTTTTGAGACGTTGCATGCAACGTCTCTAGCGATGGGCGGTCAATTTCACGTTTTTCCTCAATACAAATAATGCCATGCATGTGATCAGGCATAATAACAAATTCATCCAATGAAACATGGTTAAAATGTTGTGGTACATCAGCCCAATATGTATGGGCAATTAAACCGATTTCATTCAACAACAAATTGCCATTTTCAATTTCACCGAAATAATGAAATTTATTTTTGGTGCAGATGGTAACAAAATACAAACCTTCATTTCGATAATCATATCCTGCTAACCTTGCAGATTTGATGCGGTATGTATTTTTGAATTTATCGGACATGGTTGGTATTAATAGAGACGTTTAATAAAAGGTCTCTATTAAAATAACATTTACATATTTCTTCTGTACTGACCGCCTACCTCAAATAGGGCATTGGTTATTTGTCCCAATGAACAGTATTTAACGGTTTCCATCAATTCGGCAAATATGTTTTTGTTATGTATCGCCACCTGTTGCAAACGATGAAGCATCTCTTTTCCTTTTTCTTCATTGGCTTTCTTCAATTGGTTCAACATCGTTATTTGGTATTCTTTTTCTTCGGTAGTTGAACGAATTACTTCTTTAGGTAATACAGTTGGCGAACCTTTACTACTCAGGAATGTATTCACACCAATAATAGGAAACTCACCTGTATGTTTTTGCATTTCGTAATACATACTTTCTTCCTGTATCTTATTACGTTGGTACATGGTTTCCATGGCACCTAAAACACCTCCACGCTCTGTAATTTTATCAAACTCACTTAACACAGCTTCTTCAACCAAGTCTGTAAGCTCTTCAATAATGAACGAACCTTGCAATGGATTTTCGTTTTTAGCCAAACCTAACTCACGGTTAATGATTAACTGAATAGCCATAGCACGTCTTACTGATTCTTCTGTAGGTGTGGTAATAGCCTCATCATAGGCATTGGTATGAAGCGAATTACAGTTATCATAAATTGCATATAATGCTTGCAAAGTGGTTCGTATATCATTAAAATCTATCTCTTGTGCATGCAAGGAACGACCGCTTGTCTGAATATGGTACTTCAACATTTGGCTTCGCTCGTTTCCACCATATTTTAGTTTCATGGCTTTGGCCCAAATTCTTCGGCTTACTCGACCAATTACCGAATATTCTGGATCAATTCCGTTAGAGAAGAAGAATGACAAATTAGGAGCGAAATCATCTATGTTCATTCCTCTGCTTAAGTAATATTCAACAAAGGTAAATCCGTTTGAAAGCGTTAAGGCCAGCTGTGTGATAGGATTGGCACCAGCCTCGGCAATATGATAGCCGCTAATAGATACTGAATAGAAATTACGCACTGCATTGTCAATAAAATATTGCTGCACATCACCCATTACTCGCAATGAGAATTCAGTAGAGAAAATACAAGTGTTTTGTGCTTGGTCTTCCTTCAATATATCAGCTTGAACTGTACCTCTCACTTGCTTTAAAGTATCTACCTTAATTTTGCTATAAACATCAGCTGGCAATACCATATCACCCGTAACACCCAATAACATCAAACCAAGTCCATCATTGCTTTCAGGCATGGTTTCGTTATACGAAGGTCTTGATAATCCTTTTGCTTTGAAAATGTCATCAATCTTCTTATTCACTTCAGCCTCCAAGCCATTGGCTTTAATATATAGTTCACATTGTTGGTCAATGGCAGCATTCATAAAAAATGCACAGATAATAGCCGCAGGGCCATTGATGGTCATTGACACAGAAGTTTTAGGATCGGCAAGGTTAAATCCTGAATACAATTTTTTAGCTGCATCCAAACTCCATACACTCACACCAGAATTACCTATTTTACCATAAATATCAGGGCGATGGTCAGGGTCGTTTCCGTATAGTGTAACCGAATCGAAAGCTGTACTTAATCGCTTAGCTGGCATACCTTGCGATACATAATGAAAACGCTTATTGGTTCTTTCAGGTCCACCTTCACCAGCAAACATACGGGTTGGGTCTTCGCCTTCGCGCTTGAATGGATAAATTCCCGCAGTGTATGGAAAATCTCCAGGGAAATTTTCTTGCAAAGCCCATTGCAAAATCTCGCTCCAAGCTCTGAACTTTGGGACAGCCACTTTTGGTATTTGCGAATGAGATAATGATTCTGAATGTGTCTTAATTTTTATCTCTTTATCCCTCACTTTAAATACATAGTATTCATCTCGGAAAAGGTTCTTTTTATCTTCCCAAGTTTCTAATAATAATTTGTTCTTAGGATCAAGGTTTAATTCAATTTCTTTATAAGCTGCCTCAAGCGCTGTTATCAAATTCGGATCTGTATTTTTGTTGGATGATAATGCTGATATAGCTGCTCTGATACCATACAATTTATCAGCAATCTCAACCTGATTATTTACCCATTTATCATAGCCACGGTTGTTTTCAGAAATCTCAGAAAGGTAGCGAGTACGCGAAGGAGGAATGATGTAAATTTTCTCACTCATCTCATCGCTAATGTGATAAGTTGATATTAAATCAGCACCTGTTTTTTCAACTATTTTATCCATAATTGATTTATACAAGCTATTCATTCCAGGGTCGTTAAACTGACTGGCAATGGTGCCATACACAGGCATATCATCTGCATTTTTATCAAACAATTTATGGTTGCGTTGGTATTGCTTTTTAACATCGCGCAAGGCATCCAAAGCACCTTTTTTATCAAATTTATTGATGGCAATGATATCAGCAAAATCAAGCATGTCAATTTTTTCCAATTGAGTAGCAGCGCCATATTCAGGAGTCATCACATATAAGCTTGTATTGCTATGTTCTATGATTTCAGTATCACTTTGACCAATACCTGATGTCTCCAAAATAATCAAATCGAAATTTGCTGCTTTCACAATATCTACGGCTTCTTTCACATATTTAGATAAAGCCAAATTGCTTTGACGTGTAGCCAATGAACGCATATATACCCTTGGGTTTTTAATAGAGTTCATTCGAATTCTATCACCCAATAATGCTCCACCTGTTTTGCGTTTACTTGGATCTACTGATATAATGGCAACTGTTTTATTCTTAAAATCTAACAAAAACCTACGAACCAATTCGTCAACCAAAGAAGACTTACCTGCTCCACCTGTGCCTGTTATACCTAGCACTGGAATTGTAATATCATGGTTACTTGATTTGTTGATTTCGTTATGAAATGGTTCAAAATCTTCAGGGAAATTTTCGGCCGCTGAAATCAATTTTGCAATCGATTTATAGTCTTTATCTTTCAAATGCTTCACTTCACCATTCAAGTTGGTACCTGTAGCAAAATCGCATTTCTCAAGCATATCATTTATCATGCCTTGCAAACCCATGGCACGTCCATCATCAGGATGATAAATACGAGTAATACCATAATCTTGCAATTCAGCTATCTCTTCCGGAAGAATGGTTCCTCCTCCTCCCCCAAAAATCTTAATATGGGCACAACCTTTTTGTACTAATAAATCACGCATATATTTAAAATACTCCACGTGCCCACCTTGGTAGGAGGTCATAGCAATTGCATTTGCATCTTCTTGAATTGCCGTATCCACAACTTCTTCAGCACTTCTATCATGACCAAGGTGAATTACTTCTGCACCACTGGCTTGAATAATTCTACGCATAATATTGATGGCAGCATCATGGCCATCGAACAAGGCTGCAGCTGTTACAATTCTGATTTTATGTTTTGGTTTATAGGCTTCTACAATTTCCATAAAGCTTGATTTTAGTTCTAAATTAGGCAAATTTATAATAATAACGCGTATTTCATACAGATTGATAATTCTTAGAAATTGTAAATGATACTGTTTCTGGCCTGGGTGAAATTATTGGGTACACCAGCAGGTGGCTTACTATCATTGTATATTGAGGTAGCAAATCGAAATTTCAATTGATTCGATACGGGAAAATCAAGCCTTATTTCACCTTGAAAACGCATATCATTTAAATCAAACAAACGAGGTTGAAACATCATCATAAAATCGACCGATACATTAGGTATTTTGTTGATGATACAAGAAAAATAGCCAGTCAATCTCTCGTTCGATATGATGGCATAAGGCTCCTGCAATTGCTCATGTTCTAATAGCAAGGACGCTCCCGCATATACCCTTACGCTATCGTTCTTAAATATCTTATAGCGGGGGCCGGCCCCAATGGCATAGCGTGGATATAGATGCATTTGCTTACTGAACTGCACTTGCGAATAGGCTTCGTAGGTTAATTTATTTGTTTTGGCATAATTGTATCTGACATGTTGAAAACCTGCATTTTCAAAGTCTCCTGCCGAGGACTGTATAAAAGATAAATCAGTTAAAATGATGTAGGTATTTTGATTTTTATTATAAATAAAGTTAAGTCGGGTGCTCATTTGAGAGAAAGTATTCTGATTTTTAATGAAGGCATATGCAAATTCTCCCTGCCCAGCCCAGCCTTCTTTGGCAGCTTCCATTCGTTTACTTTCAATATTAATTACTTGAGCAGTAATAGAAAGGAAACATACCTGCAACCCCAAAAACAAACAAAACGCTGTAAAATTTCTTCTCATAAAAAATGGCAATTTTATAGCATGGTGGCAAATTTTCAAAAAATGTTACATTTGCCCACTTTTTAATAAATAATAAAAGATGGAATTAAAAGATATAGTTGCTGTTTCTGGTCAAACAGGGTTACACAAAATTATTGGCAGAACTAAAAATGGTTTGATATTAGAGACTATTGGAACTGGAAAAAGATTTGCTACTAGTTACCAAGATAAAGTTTCGGTGCTCGAAGATATTAGTATGTATGCCCAAGAAGGTGATTTGCATTTGGCGCAAGTATTGGTAAAAATTAATGCTAAAGGAAATGTTCCAACACCAAAAGATGACGCAAAAGCACAACGTCAATATTTGATTGAAACAATCGACTTAGACAGCGAGCGTGTATATGACAGTGATATCAAAAAATTAATTAACTGGTATTCAGCGTTGAAAGATATTTTGGATTTTGCTAAACTGGCTGAAGAAAAAACTGATGAGGCAGGGATTGAAGAAAACAAAGAAGAAGAAAAAGTGGAAGCAGCGATTGAAGAAAAACCTAAGAAAACAGCGGCAAAAAAAGCCGCTCCAAAGAAAACTGCTGCTAAAACTGCTCAGCCTAAAGCAACGAAAGTAAGCACCAAATCGGCTGCTAGCACCAATACTTACAGACCTAAATCTGTATAATTACAAATATATTTATGTAAAAAAAGTCAGCTAAGCTGGCTTTTTTATTTTTATAGCAATCCAACATAAAGTTGAAGCATACAATTAAATGACGCAAATGAGGCGGCAGCTAAATTATTTTCATTCAACCTACTTCATTCTTTCTGGTATTAATTTCTGTTAAAGCTTCAATCACATATTCAAAATGACTTTGTTTTTATACCCTGCGAAAAATTTCTGGTCTAAACAAACCTATCGATTTTTTTAATCGTTTTATAGAATATAATAATCAGCATACAGACGGCTGATATAAGTTATTTAAGATTATTTCAGATATAATTCCTAAACTCGCATAAAGCTTTTACGATTATGATAACTATTATTCAGCGCAGATTTTTACCCAATAAATTAAAAATAAGTTCTTGGGATGTTTTATCACCTTATTTCAATCAATTGTTAGAAATAGAAATCAATAGCAAAATGGATTTAGAAAATTGGTTAAAAGACAGAAGTGAATTAGAAGCTTATATTAGTGAGGACATGGCATGGCGCTACGTACGCATGACTTGTGATACCACCAATAAAGAGTTAGAGCAAGCTTATTTATTTTTTGTAACTGAGATTGAACCGCAAATATCGCCTTTAACAGATAAGCTAAACCATAAACTTATTCAATCGCCATTTGTAGATGAGTTAGACAAAGAAAAGTACTTCATTTATTTGCGAGCTATAAGAAAAGAAATAGAAATATTCAGAGAAGAAAATGTGCCTTTGATGGCCGAAATTTCAACTGAATCGCAGAAATACGGAGCCATTATTGGCAGCATGAGTGTGGAGATAGATGGCAAAGAATTAACCATGCAACAAGCAGCTAATTTTCTCAAAAATCCAGATAGAAACAAAAGAGAAACAGCCTTCAAAAAGATCAATGAAAAAAGACAAGCACATGCAACAGAGTTGGATGAATTGTTTAACAAACTCATTTCACTTCGCCACCAAATAGCTATAAATGCTGGCTTTGATAATTTCAGGGATTATATGTTTGCTGCCATGGGCCGTTTTGACTATACCCCAA
Organism: Chitinophaga pinensis; assembly: GCA_945870425.1. Taxonomy (GTDB): domain Bacteria; phylum Bacteroidota; class Bacteroidia; order UKL13-3; family UKL13-3; genus RGVD01. Next base: position 261,868 of record CAMBSD010000002.1, read on the forward strand.
AAGACTGTTTTGATTTTCATAGTGCCATTCAAAAAGAAGTGATGCCTTTGGTAAAAGCGTTTGCAGAAAAACGCAAAATAGACTTGGGCTTAGATAGCCTGCGCCCTTGGGATATGGAAGTGGACACGCAAAATCGTGAAGCATTAGAACCATTTACAAGTGGCAAAGATTTGATAGATAAAACAGAAAGGTGTTTTAGAAAAGTAGATGATTATTTTGCATGGTGTATTGAAACCATGGACAATATGGAGCGCTTAGATTTAGAAAGTAGAAAAGGCAAAGCTCCTGGAGGATACAATTATCCGATGTCTGAAACAAGCGTACCTTTTATTTTTATGAATGCTGCAAGTAGCACACGTGATGTTGAAACCATGGTGCATGAGGGTGGACATGCTGTGCATTCTTTCTTAAGCAAAGACTTGGAATTATCCGCATTCAAAAACTGTCCGAGCGAAGTGGCTGAGTTAGCAAGCATGAGCATGGAGCTGTTAAGTTATGATGGACAAGATGAGTTTTATCCAAATAAACTGGATTTTAACCGTGCCAAAGAAGAACATCTTGAAGGCATCATTAAAATACTTCCTTGGATTGCAACCATCGACAAATTTCAACATTGGATATATTCCAATCCATCACATACTGCCCAGGAGCGAAAAGACTATTGGTTTCAACTTAGCAAAGATTTTGGAACAGGCATGGTTGACTGGAGTGGATTTGAAAATATCCAAGCCTCTACATGGCAAAAACAATTGCATTTATATGAAGTTCCGTTCTATTACATCGAATATGGGATGGCTCAATTAGGAGCGCTTGCCGTATGGAGAAATTATCTAAATAATAAACCCAAAGCCATTGCACAATATAAGGAAGCCTTGAGCCTAGGTTATACTAAAACCATCAGTGAGATATATAAAACAGCGGGCATTGAATTTAACTTTAGTGAAAGCTATATCAAGGAATTGATGGCTTTTGTGAAAGAAGAATTGGATAAGTGTTAATCTAGATTGTGAAGCCCTGAAAGGGCGCAATACCGAAACTAAGGGTAAAGCCCCTCGTTTTTAATCCTAAACAAATTTCTCATCATATTCTACTTCATATTTTTTCAAGAACAATCTAAATTCATCTTGAAAACCTCTTTTTGAATGATGTATTTTGTGATTAGCAATATAGCTTACAACTACATCTATTTCTGATGGATTTACAGAAAATGCACCATAGCCATATTGCCAATAAAAATTCTCAAATTCTTCACCTTATGTCTTTATCCATTTAGAAGAATGAGATTTTACCTCTTCTAAAAGTTTCATTAAAGCTATTTTCTTGGACAGAAGACATAAAATATGAATGATGTCGGCACAACCACCTATTTTTATTACTTGACAAGATAACTTATTACAAATACCTCCAATGTATGCGAACAACCCAGGTTCTATTTCCTCTGAAATAAGCGCTTGACAATATTTTGTACTAAATACAATATGCACATTTTTTTAACTAATGATTGTCCCATCTCTTTTTCATTATTCATAGGGCTATACGCTATGTTATTTGTATTACAACCCTTCGGGGCTTCTTATAAACAAATATAATCTGCAATAAATTATAATTAAATCCCTTTGGTTGTTTTTAGTATTTTTGAGCAGTAACAAATCTTAAAGAATGATAAAATATTCTCTTTCTACCGAACTAGCCTTTGAACATTTTCTAAATATAAGTGGTTCAATTGACACCAAAGGTACAGAGCCAATTTCACTACAACTTTCAGCTTGGCGACCCGGCAGATATGAACTTGGAAACTTCGCTAAAAACATCAGATGCTTTGCTTGCTATGACCAAAACAACATAGAGTTATCATACAAAAAAACGAGTAAAGATTCCTGGCAAATTCAACCGAATAAAGACACAAAAAAAATAGTTTTTAATTACCAATATTACGCTAATCAATTAGATGCAGGATCCTGCTATATAAGTGAAGAACAGGTGTATGTAAATCCGGTTCATTGTTTCATGTATGAAGTGGGTAAAATTGAAGAGCCCATTGAATTAACTCTTGTCATACCGGATGATTACAATATTGCTTGTCAAATACAAAACAAAGGGAAAACTCTTTATGCAAGAGATTACCATCAATTAGCTGATAGTCCTTTTATTGCTAGCAATTATCTTCAGCACACAGAATTTCTGGTACAAAATTGCAAATTTCATTTTTGGTTTCAAGGAAAACATAATATAGATATAGAAAGACTAACAACTGAAACCGAAGCATACGCTAAAGCCCAAATAGCCATATTTAATGAGCTTGAGTGCAAGGAATATCATTTCCTATATCAAATGCTTGACTATCCATTCAGACACGGTGTGGAGCATGCAGATAGTACTGTTATTGCGATGGGCAAAAGTAATGATGATACCGATGAAGAATTTCACAATGATTTATTAGCCATTAGCAGTCATGAATTATTTCACCTGTGGAATATTAAACGAATACGCCCAATTGAAATGTGGCCATACGACTATACAAAAGAAAACTATAGTAATCTAGGTTATGTGTATGAAGGAATAACGACCTATTACGGAGATTTAATGTTACTTAGAAGTGGCGTATGGAATTGGGAGCAATACCTTAGTAGTCTAAATTCTGACCTACAAAGACATTATAATAATCCGGGTCGCTATAATTATTCTTTAGCAGAATCAAGTTTAGACACTTGGTTGGATGGTTATGTGCCAGGCATACCAGCTCGTAAAACATCCATATATATTGAAGGTTTATTAGCGGCTTTAATTGCAGATATCCTTATTATCAAAAATTCGGATGGACAATATTGCTTGGACAATGTAATGCACGATTTATATCATGAATGTTATGCTAAAGGAAAGGGATACAGCGAAACGAAATATAAACTACTTTTAGAAAAATATGCAGGAATTTCATTCGATTTCTACTTTAAAGAAATTATTTGGGGGAAAAATTTCTTTGAAAAATATTTAGTTGAATTACTTCCCGAAATAGCTTGTAGCCTTATTTCAAAGGGAAAAAGGATAACAAAAATTATTGGAAATCAAGAGCAAGAAAAATTATTTAGCATTTGGGGTAAAAACGATTGAAGAAAAAACAGAAAAAAAATCTAATATTGCTGTTATGCAAAAAGTAACATTTACTTGCGCCACCTGCGGAACCCACAATATCTCTTTTCTTCATTTCTGCACCGATGAAGAATTAGAGAAAATAATGGCTGCCAAAACTTGCACTCATTACAAGAAGGGACAAACCATTTTTGATGAAGACACCCAGCCGCTTGGCCTATACTGTGTGAATAAAGGTGTAATTAAACTTACTCGCTCCAACAAAGAAGGTAAAGAACAAATCATTCGCTTTGCAAAAGAATCTGATTTCTTAGGTTATAGAGCGCTCATTGCGGAAGAACCATTAGTATCTTCAGCTACTTGTCTTGAAGACACACTTTGTTGCTTTATTCCTAAAAATATTTTTCTTGAATTAATTGACAGTAATCCAGAAATTAACAAGCAAATGGTTAAGGCACTTAGTCACGATTTAGGAATGGCTAGTGAAAAAATCCAAAGTTTGGCTCAAAAAAGTGTACGAGAGCGACTAGCAGAAACACTATTATTTTTGCAACAAACTTTTAAAAATGGTCAATCAGACGAAACCACTATTGCAGTGACTTTGCCTCGCGAAGACCTTGCCAACATTGTTGGGACGGCAACCGAAACCGTTATCCGATTACTTACTGAATTCAAAAACGATAAATTAATAGAGATTGAAGGAAAAAGAATCAGGGTGGTTAATAAAGAAAAATTAGAGAAAATATCTCACGCTAGCGTGTAAATATTTACAACAAATAATAGAAAAGACAATGCTTATACGTATTGTCTTTTTTTCTGCCCTAAAGTCTGATGGTTAATATCGAAATATGTGAATTGTGATTACTCAATCATCAAAATTTACCCAATAAAAAAGCCCCTAAATGGGGCTTCATAGATAATTAATACTAATTTATTTAGCAGTGTCAGTTGATGCGGGCGAGGCCTCTTGTTGCGGTTGAGGAGCTGGAGCTGCAGGAACTGTAGTAGTTTCAATAGCGTCTTTCAAACGAGAATCCTGAGTGCTAGCCTCTTCGCTGCTTGGGCGGAAAAAGTTTGAACCAAGTGTTAATACAATTAAAGCCAATGCCAATACCCAAGTTGCTTTTTCAACCACATCAGTTGAACGTTTTGCACCCATAATTTGAGTTGGAGCAACAAAGTTAGCAGCAATCCCTCCACCTTTAGGATTTTGAATTAATACCACTAAGGTTAAAAGCACACAGGCTATGATAATTAAGATAAATACTAGTGTTAACATTTTTATTCTATTTTATGTGTTGTTTTTAATTGATTTATAAGGGCTGCGAAATAAGACATTTTGTGTGGATATATCAAGCCTAATTTTTCATATGTCGAAATTGCCTTTTTTAACAGGCCCTGACTAAGGTAAACATTTGCTAATGTTTCACTTACAAGATCATCATCCTCCTCAGCACTCCATTTTGCCATATTGGATGGATTGTAAAATTCGGATTTTGGTCTACTGATATTCGGATTTTCTCGAATAAATTTATCAATAATGGACTCTACCTTCTCATCTTTGGCCAACACTTTTGGCTCGATATTTATTTTTTCTAAAGTTTTTCCCTTCTTTAACTCACTTAATTCAGGTTCGGAATCAATAATTTCAGGTGTTTCTTCAGGTTTAGCCAAAGGAACAAATTGAGTAAAAAACTCTTTGTCAAAATCAGTATCACTGAAATATACTTCATCAAAAACAGGTAGAACAAATATTTCCTCAACTTCATCAGAAAAATCTGCACTTGAAACTATTTGAATCTCTCCAATGCTAGTATGCGATTCATCCTCTTGAATAAAAGGGGTTGAGGTAATTTCTGTCTCTTCAGTTGGTAATATTAAAGATTCATTAAACTCAGTCCATGGCTCAATGATAGGTTCTACAGAAGAACGCGGGTGCTTATTATTATTGCTAATTTGTGTAATATTATCATCAAAACCAGCCGGCACTAGTCCATGAATTGGGTGGAAAACCAATTTCACTTCATCTGAAATTAGCTTTTCTTCACAGCTTGGTTTAATAACCAATTCAGAAGCATTTGCATTGGTTTCTTCATCATTTGCATCATGGATTACCATTTGTTCAAAATCAGGCAATACCGATTCTACTTTATAACCATTGAAAGGATGGACCTCCTCAGATATGTCTTCTTCAAAAGTACTTCCTTCTTGATGCTCATTACCTGAAATATCTGGATTCAAATCAATACTAGTTTCAACAATACTTTCAGTTGAAACTATTTTTTCCGGTTCAACTTCTTTAATCTGAGTCAATTCATTTTTTACATTCGAAGACTTTTCGACTCTTTCATTTATTAATTGTCTAATGGTTAAAGTAAACTCATCATCTTCCTCTTTAGCAAAATCATTAATTTTCTCAAACGAATCAATATGACTTCCAGAACTTATATCACTATCCTTTTTAGCGACTAACCAGTCCATAAAACCATGTTCTTCCTGGTTTTCTTCTCGCTTTGAAGAGATTGCATCAATTGGTTCTTCAACTATGACTTCGTTCTCATCAATATCATTTTCAGGTTCAGTATAATTTTCAATTTTGCCTTCCTCTATTTGTTCAACTTCCTCTGAAGCTAAAGTAATCTCATCATGAATTTCAGGAACTTCTGGCTCATCAAATACTTGTTGGAAATTGGCCATATTCTCTTCTGTCCAATTACCCAGAGGTTCATCAACAAACTCTACTTTTATTTCAACTTCCTCTTCAAAATCCAAAAGATTTTCCAGAGATGGAGGGTAGTTTACTTGCTTGGCGGATTCTACTTGTTCTTCTTCTGGATTTGCAAAAGGGTCAGGCAATGTGTCTTTCTCAGCTAGCTCTTCTGCATGGGCTAAAGTGTCTTCATGAGTCATTAACTCTATTTTTGAATCAAAAGAAATTTCCTTCAATTCTTCATTCAAAGACCCAAATGAATTCTGCGCAACCTCCTCTACTTTTTCTTCAAGAACAACTAGTTCTTCCTTATGCTCAATTAATTTATTAATTTCAAGCTCAGTGGTTTCGATTTTCTCAAGTTCAACCCAAGCAGGTGCGATGTTGTTTTGACTAAAAGAAAGATTTTCACTTTCTCCTTGTAATGAGCCAAAATCAAAATCCATCAACATATCATCATCATCCAAATTAATGAGTGAATTCTCGTCTCTAATATTTTCGAAACGAAGCATATTACCTGTTGCTTCTGCTAAACTATCTTCAGGAATTAAGACAACATCTTCAACTTCATCCATAACCAAATCATGTTGTTTTGATTCTTCGATTATCAACCTTGCTTCATCCCTTAACTCTTCATCCAAAGCAAGTTCAAATTCATTTAAATCTTCTTGGCCCTCTAATTCAGCAGGATGTTCAAATGAATTCCATTTTGTCAAATGGTTGGTTTCAGTCTCTACAATTGATTCCGAAGCTTCGCTTAAAGATTCAACAATTGCAGCATCCAATTTATCTTTAATCCCATCTAGTATTGGAACATTTTCTTCAACATTCTTTTCAATAAACTGAAAATCTTCAGAGAATACTTGAATAATACTCTGTTCTTCAACTTGCAATGAATTGCTTTCAATTTTTGGCTCTTCAATTGCAGGATAATCCTCTTCAAGTCCAAGGAAATCGGGTTTAGATATTTTCTCTACCCTCATAGCAGTTGAAATATCAGCAATAACATGAAGTTCTTCAACACTTTGTAATGGGATATTGTGGATGATTTTGTATAGTACAGATCTATCGCCCGTGATAAGCGCAGTGGCTTTTAATTGCTTTTCGTATTCGTAATGTTTGTCATTGCTCATGGCTTTGGCCAAAAGCACATTTGCTGAGCTAAAATAAGGGTATTCTTTTACAATATCCTTTAGCATAGCAATACAATCACTACCAAGCTCATTATAATCTTTCAGCAAACGTGTAAATTCCTGCTTATTCAAACCTTACTTTTTTTAGGCAATGTAAGAAATTATTTGCCATACAATAGCTATAATAATCAACAAGATGTTGGACTAGACTCAAATTTATTTCTTAAGTTGATTTTTAGATGTAAATTGAAGAAAAAAGAGATACCTATTCATAAATCCAAGGTTTACCTGTAAAATCTCGATACAACAGATATTTTTTGCGTGTTTGCTTATATTTTTGCAGACCTTCTTGCCATGATTGACGGATATCTTCCTCACTTTTCCCTTCAGCAATCTGTTTACGAAGTACAGAAGTGCCTGCTAGTTTATCAAAAAAAAGGTTGAAAAATGTTGACTTATCATTTTCTACTTTGTATAATTCTTTCAACCAATACAGGTTAATTTTCATATCAAAATACATGAAGTTTTTGGCATATTCAGATAGTAAAAAACCTCTACATAGGGTATCTTGAAAAGGTGGCTTTTCGGCTATACCAGGCAAATTCATTGGAATAAAGTTATAATCACCTATACTGTTGCCTGGCTTTCCTAAACATTCAAATGGTTTATAGGTACCTCTCCCTAGACTCACATTTGTACCTTCAAACAAACACAGACTTGGATATAGAAAAATAGCTTCTGCTGTTGGTAAATTTGGTGAAGGTCTTATCGGCAACCTATACAACTGATCGTGCGTGTATCTATCACATTTCACAATTTGCAATTTACATTGTAATGAATCCTTTAGCCATCTCTCTCCATTAATCATTTGGGCATATTCACCCACTGTCATTCCATGAACAATTGGAATAGGATGCATACCCACAAATGAGCGATAAGCTGTATCCAAAATAGGGCCATCCACATAATACCCATTGGGATTTGGTCTATCTAATATGATCAGCATTTTGTGACTTTCAGCGCATGCCTCCATAACGTAATGCAGTGTACTTATATAAGTGTAAAAACGAGCGCCAACATCTTGTATATCGAAAATAATAACATCGCATTTGCTCAATTGGGCTTCAGTAGGTTTCTTGTTCTTTCCATATAAAGAAATAATCGGAAGTTTTGTTGCAGCATCGATTCCTGATCTTACTTTTTCACCTGCACTGTGATCTCCCCTAAATCCATGTTCAGGTGCAAAAATATTTATAAGCTTTACCTTTCTTTTCAAAAGTGTGTCAACTAAATGTGAACCTTTAACCATAGAAGTTTGGTTGACCACCAATGACACTTTTTTATTTTTTAAAAGTGGTAGGTATTCATTCATTTTCTCAGCCCCTACTGCTATTTGAGCCATGGTATTCGAGGAAAGACAAAAGGAAAGGATTAGTAAAAACAAAACCCAAAAATTAAAATCTAGAAAAGAAAATGCTTGAATTGCTTGCCTTTGGCATGTGGAGTTGTCTTTGTTTAACATACTTAATATTTATTCTTGTATAAATTATACTTAGGCAAACTATATTCGCTTGCGCTACAAAGAAAGTAATTATTTGAATTTAGCTTATTTTATATCTCAACGCTTGAGCAAAAAAAGCGACACTGGTTTTTCTAAACTCATCGTTCAGATTGCCACTCTTGCCATTGCGCTGAGTATTTTGGTTATGATCATTGCCATTTCCATTTCTCGTGGTTACCAAAAGGAAATTCAAAATAAAGTCATTGGTTTCCATGGTCATATTCAAATTTCGCCCCTCGACTTGAACCAAAGCATTGAAGGTATGCCGATTAGAAGGGATAGTATTTTTGAACGAATGGCAAAAGGCTATGAAGGGGTGGTGCATTTCGAGCCTTTTGCCACCAAAACAGGTATCATCAAGACAAAATCTGATTTTAAAGGTGTGATATTAAAAGGAATTGACCTTAGTTACAATTGGATTTTCATACGGAACAATTTAATTAAAGGTAGTGTTTTTAGTCTTTCTCAAAATAAAGTAAGCAACGATGTGGTAATATCAAAAACTACAGCAGAGATACTTAACCTGCATTTGAATGATGCCATGTATGTTTATTTCATACAAGACCCACCACGTGTAAGAAAATTCAATATCGTAGGAATTTTTGATTCAGGATTAAGCGAATTAGATGAGATATATGCTTTTGTGGATATGCGCCAATGCCAAAGACTCAATGGTTGGGGCGATAGCCTTATTAGTGGTTATCAGATAAACACCACTTCATTTAGTGATATTGACTCAGAGCTAGACAAATTAAGCAATATTACACCATACACAATGGGCTTGCAGAGTGTGAGTAGCACTTATCCTTCATTATTCAGTTGGTTAAGTTTACTTGACACAAATGTGTTCATCATCATTATACTTATGGTATTGGTAGCATGTATCAATATGATAACTGCATTGCTTATATTAATTATTGAACGTAGTCATATGATTGGTGTATTAAAGGCTATGGGAGCAAAACGAAGGCTTATTAGTAGAATCTTCCTATTAATGGCTTCACGAATTATTCTCACTGGATTACTTATCGGAAACCTAACAGGCATTGGCTTGTGCTTGATTCAACAAAAATTTGGTTTTATTAAGCTCAACCAAAAAGACTATTTCATTAGCCAAGTGCCTATTGACTTATCTTTTGATGTAATAGCTGTTATAAATATTTGCTCATTTATAATCAGCATATTAGTTTTATTACTACCATCATTGTATGTGGCAAAAATAAAACCCGCCAAAGTAATTAAATGGGATTAGGTTAGGATTTAGGTTAGATTTATATGGCCTACAAATAATCTTTAAATTTAATTTTAATAAAATAATGAAAAACGGAAACAGACAACTCATATTTATTTTTATTACGATACTAATAGATGTTATTGGCTTAGGGATTATTATTCCTGTCATACCTAAACTTATTCAAGAATTGAGTGGAGAGGGGCTTAGCGAGGCATCTCGTTATGGAGGTTGGCTTATGTTTTCCTATGCAATTATGCAATTTTTATTTTCACCCATATTAGGTGGATTGAGCGATAAATTTGGTCGAAGACCTGTGTTGCTAATTTCATTATTTGGTCTAGGTATTGATTATATATTTATGGCTTGGGCGCCAAGTATGACATGGCTTTTTTTGGGTCGAATTATTGCGGGTATTTCAGGAGCTAGTTTCACTACTGCCACTGCCTACATAGCCGATATTAGTGAACCTGAGAAACGTGCACAAAATTTCGGTTTAGTTGGGGCTGCATTTGGATTAGGCTTCATTATTGGACCGGTAGTTGGTGGGATTTCAGCACAATGGGGTTCTCGAATTCCTTTTATTGCCGCATCAGTTCTCACATTGATGAATTTCTTGTATGGATACTTCTTCATTCCTGAATCTTTGGATAGCAATAATCGTAGAAACTTTGAATGGAAAAGAGCAAACCCTGTCTCATCTCTGTTAAACTTAAAAAGATATCCTGCAGTGTCTTCATTAGCAGCTTGCCTTATGCTTATATACATTGCCTCACATGCAGTTCAATCAAATTGGTCGTATTATACCATGCTTAAATTCAGTTGGAATGAATCCATGGTGGGCTACTCCTTAGGTTTTGTAGGTGTTTTGGTGTCCTTGGTACAAGGGGGATTAATCAGGATTGTTATACCTAAAATTGGACAAGTAAAATCCATTTATGCAGGCTTGGCATTTTACGCCATTGGTTTATTGCTTTTTGCATTTGCCTCTTCAAGTTGGATGATGTATGCTTTTTTAATCCCCTATTGCTTGGGTGGTTTGGCGGGACCAGCTTTACAAGGTTTTATTTCAAATCATGTACCTGCCAATGAGCAAGGAGAACTACAAGGAGCACTAACCAGTTTGATAAGTGTAACTTCCATCATAGGTCCTGTGTTAATGAATGGCTTATTTGCTTATTTCACATCAGCCGAAACACCTTACTATTTCCCTGGAGCACCCTTTATTTTAGCTTCTATGATGATAGTTGTAAGTATAATTTTAGCAGTCAAATCTTTTACCCAGACTAATTGATACATATTTATAATACAAAAAAAATGAAAGGCCCCGAATTTTTAAAATACATTAAACCAGTCTTGTACACGCTTCAAATGAATGGCGGTGCAAGCAATTCATCAAGTTTAATTGAACAAATAATTGAGAATTTAAATATCTCCGAAATAGAGCTAGAAGAGATGACATCAAATGGACAATCTAGAGTAAGGAATCAAATTCAATGGGCAAGATTCTATCTATTTAAAGCCGGTTTGATTGATAATTCTCAAAGAGGTA
>CAMBSD010000003.1 GCA_945870425.1 Chitinophaga pinensis
ATATCATTAATTACAGATGTATCGTTGTGATTTGCTTTCAAAATGTGTTCTTTCGTTATTGATAAATACTATACTAGGCCTCAAATCCTTTTTGGTATTGCGTTTCAGGGAATTTGACACAACAAAAAAAATGTAACAAAGTATTTATTAAAAAGCAGCTTCGGCTGCTTTTTTGTTTTAAAGAAGTGCATTCTTATTAATCTTTAAATCCTATAAATCAGTGTTCGGACAATGTACTGGGAAATTGTTGTTGGTCGGGAGACACAACAACGGGCAACATTGAACTTAGATGTATTTATTAAAAAGTAGCTTCGGCTGCTTTTTTTGTTTTGTAATGGCATAATTGGGTAGTAATGGAATTAACTTCTTTCTTGTTGGTCAAAGTATCTTTTTAAGAGATTGCTTCGTGCCTCGCAATGACCTTGAAAAGTTTCTTCAAGCGTTCAGTATGATGATCGGTCAATTCGAAAAATCAACAAATCAACAAATCAAACCTAAGCTGCATCTACATCAGCAAAAATGATAACAGAGCGGAAGTTTTTATCGCTTAGTAGTTTGCTTATTTGCTCAAAGGTGAATTTTTTAAGTTGTTTTAAGTGCTTGTTGTTGCGGTCAATTTTTATCAAAAGTTCTTTGATATAATAGTTCCTGATTTTAGATACATAAGGGCTGGCTGGCCCAATGATGTTGTCGCCAAAGCTTGGCATTAGCATATCAAGCAATAGGATGGCTGCATGTTCAGCTGTTTTGTATTCCTTGTGTTTAATGGTGATTTTAATAACACGCATCATGGGTGGATAGGCGTAGTTGGAACGTTCAATCATTTCAAGGCTATACACCTCTTCGTAAGCGTTTTTTAACACACTCTGAATGATGGGGTGCGCAGGGGAGGAGGTTTGAATAACCACCCTGCCTTGTTTGTTTTTACGTCCTGCTCTTCCTCCCACTTGGGTTATCAATTGAAAGGCTCTCTCGCTAGCCCTAAAGTCGGGGAAATGCAGCAATTGGTCGGCATTGATAATACCTACCAAACTTACCTTTTCAAAATCCAAACCCTTGCTTAGCATTTGTGTTCCTACTAAGATGTCAAATTTATAGTCTTCAAAATCTTGTATGATTTTTTCATGGCCATGTTTGCTTTTGGCGGCATCCAAATCCAGTCTGCCTATCCTTGCATTCGGGAATAGGGTTTCTAATTCTTCTTCCACTTTTTCAGTACCAAATCCTTTGTAGTTGAGCAGGTGCGAGCCACACGCACCGCATTCAGCAGGGACTTTCATAGTAAAGCTACAGTAATGACATTTTAAGGAATCAATAGCTTTGTGATAGGTTAGGCTTATATCGCAGTTTTGGCATTTGGGTATCCAATGACAGCTGTGGCACTCAATCACTGGGGCAAATCCCCTGCGGTTTTGGAACAAGATGACTTGTTCTTTATTGGCTAAGGTCTTTTCTATTTCGTGTACCAACACTGAAGTGAAATTGCCTTTTAGGGTTTTAACCCTGTTTTCTTCTGCTATGTTGGCAAGGATAATTTCAGGGGGTAGTATCTCATCAAACCTTTGGTTTAATTGCACTAGGCCAAACTTATCTGCCTTACAATTGAAGTAGGTTTCAAAGGCAGGTGTAGCAGAACCTAATAATACCTTGGCTTTGCTTTGATTGGCCAATACAATGGCTGAATCACGGGCATGGAAACGGGGCGCAGGTTCCTGTTGCTTGTAGGTTTGCTCGTGCTCTTCGTCCACTATGATTAAACCCAAGTCGCTAAAAGGTAGGAATAAGGAACTTCGCGGACCTATCACTACATTGCATTGTCTTTGTTTTACTTTGTTCCATATTTCAACCCTTTCGTTATCGTTGAATTTAGAATGAAAAGCGATGGCTTGGTTTCCAAAATAGTTTCTTACCCTATTGATGATTTGTGTGCTCAGGGCAATCTCGGGTAGCATAAAGAGCACTTGTTTTCCAAGGGCTAGTTGCTCATTGATGAGTTTGATGTAGATATGTGTTTTACCGCTAGAGGTGATACCATGCAGCAAGCAAACTTCTTTTTGTTTGAAAGATGCTTGAATTTCATCATATGCTTTTTGCTGGTATTCGTTCAGTTCGAAAGTGTCAACTAATGTATTGTCCAATAAAATTCTATCTACGGATACTTTGTATTCAGTAAAAATATTTTTGCTATAAAGTGTTTTTAAAACAGCCGCGCTTGCACCTGATTTACTCAGCAATAATTTTTTGTCAATGTCTTTATGCTCATGTTTGAGTTGCATATATGCCATCAAAATATTGAGTTGGTTGGCCTTTTTTTCTAAGAGGTTAAAGAGGCCATGCAAGGCTTCTTCGCTTTCATAATCACTATGTAGGGCTATGCAAGTTTTAAATTTCTCTTTGTATTTGTCTTCTACAATTTCTTGTGTGAGGATGGCTTCTTTTATTACCAAGCTCTTGATAAATGGGAATACATTTTTGATGCCTAGGATGCTTGATATTTCGGCTATGCTTAATTTGTCTTGCAGCTCTAAGGCTTCTATTATGAGGTATTCTCTATCGTCTAACTCGATGCTGTTTTTATCAAATTCGGGGTTGAGGATAATGGTGCTTTCGCTTGCCAGTTTAAAAGGGGCGGGGAGGGCTGCATTCATCACATCTCCTAGTGAACACATATAGTATTCTGCCATCCATTGCCAAAAATTTAATTGTTCTTGGGAGATGAGTGGACTTTCGTCTAACACCGAATTGATGTACTTAGCTTCGTATTCGGCTGGAGGTTGGTTGTGAATGCTATGCACCAATGCAGAATACACGCGGGTTTTACCAAATTGCACAATGACTCTTTTGCCAACTGCCACATCTTCCATCAACACATTGGGTACACGATAGGTATACAACCTATTGAGATGCAGGGGTAATATAACGTTTACAAATGTGGCTAATGCTTCGGTCAATGTATGCGAATTAAGGAAATGGGAGGGGGGAAAGCAAATGAAATTCGTGTTAGTTTTTGAACCACCTAAGAAACCTAAGGGCACTTAAGATTATTATAGGGAAAACTATGTGTTTAAAATTTGATGATTGAACCACCTAAGGCACCTAAGAATACCTAAGACTAATTCTATGTTATTATATGTTTATTTTCAATGACTGAACCACCTAAGAAAGCTGAGCGCACCTGAGATATACTTGAGTTTACTTAGGTGACTAAGGTGGTTAAACTTCAATGATTGAACCACCTAAGAGAGCTGAGCGCACTTAAGATTTTTATAGGGAAAATTATGTATTTAAAATTCAATGATTGAACCACCTAAGAGAGCTAAGAGCAGCTAAGAAATTCTTAAGTTTACTTAGGTGACTAAGGTGGTTAACAAAGAATTATTCCTCATAAAATTCTTCCAAAGCTGCTATGTAATTGTTTTCCCAACCTTCTACAATGTCATCATAGTCTTCATCAGGGATGTTGATATGATTAATTTCTAGTGAGGTACCATGCTTGTGTGGGTGCAGTTTGATTGTGACAATGGATTCCTCCGCTTGGTCACCGAAATACCATTGTTGCACAATCTTTGAATCTTGCACAAATTCTAGGTTTTTACCTACAATGCTACCATCCCAAAGTGAAAACTCAGAACCTGGCTCAGTTGACATTTCTGCCTTTTCTCCACTCCACAAATGAATGGTGGCAGCGGTTGTTAGCGCTAAATATACATCTTGTTGACTGGCAGGTATGATATAATATTTTTTGAAGGTTTTCATTTATAAACGACAAGTTTGATAATGACAAATCTACAAATGTTGCCTTGATTTTTCATAATAAAAATATGCAGCAAGCAATTGAAAATGTTTTATTCAAAGATTATAGATTTGGATCGAAAATAAATACCTTGCATCATGCATTTTAAAGCACCATTTTTAAACAAAGAGTTTGTATATAAGACCAGTCGCAGCGGGGGAAAGGGCGGACAAAATGTAAACAAAGTATCTACCAAGGTGCAGATTGATTTTAGTATTGTTAGCTCCTTGCTGTTGAGCGAAACTGAGAAGGAATTATTGCTTCATAAGTTGGAAGGTAAACTAAGTACAGAGGGTATTTTGCAAGTGATTGCTCAGGCCGAAAGAACACAATTGGGCAATAAAGAGATTGCACTTAAAAAGATGTATGCCATTCTGAACAAGTGTTTTGTACAAAAGAAAAAAAGGAAAGCTACTAAGCCCAGCAAATCTTCAGTAGAAAAGAGATTGAAGTCTAAGAAGCATCAATCGCAAATCAAACAAATGCGTAAGGTAGGAGAGGATTAGTAATTATTATCGTGAACCGAACAAATGCTTGGTGGTAGTCTATTTCTCGACTCCGCTCGAAATGACAAAGGTTGTGAATTGAGCAACCGAGCAGCCGTGAACTGAACAATCGTGAACTGAATAACTGCAAACGGAACAAATGCTTGGTGGCAGTCTATTTCTCGACTCCGCTCGAAATGACAAAGGATGTGAATTGAACAACCGAGCTGCCGTGAACTGAATAAATGCTTGGTGGCAGTCTATTTCTCGTCTCCGCTCGAAATGACAAAGGTTTTGACTTGAGCAACCGAATAACCGTGAACTGAACAACTACTAAGAATCGTATTTCTCCAACAACTTTATCAATACTGCAAAGTCCTTTGGATATTCAGCTACCACATCATAATCTTTATCAAAGGCATTGAATTTGAGGTTATATGAATGAAGAGCAACTCGCTTCATCATAGGTTCTTCATTTTGCCATTTCGATTCATTGAATTTTATTTTGATATCCGACAAATAGGGCATTTTGCCTTGGTATAAGGTATCGGCCACAATGGGTAAATTTTGAGAAGCCAAATGCACCCTTATTTGATGCAATCTTCCTGTAACGGGTTTGCATTCGAGTAGTGTAAAATGTCTGAAGTTTTTCAAAGTATTTACGATGGTCTGGGAAGGCTTGCCATCTTTTCTATCCACCACCGCTGTGCCTTTTCTGGTTTGGCTAAGAGGTAAAAGAATCTCTTGATCCTTTACATTAACAATTGCATTCACCACTGCATGATACCTTTTTTCAACTTCACGTTTTTCAAACTTAATGGCCATTTCTCTATAGGCTTCATCGCTTTTGGCAAGCAATAAAATACCACTTGTTTCTTTGTCAAGCCTATGGCAGAGACGTAAGTTTTCATCATGCCTCTTTGCCAATTTAATAATGCTATGGTTAGCTTCTTGTCTGTCGTCTAAACTCGAGAAACCTGCGGGTTTATTGATAAAAACAAAGTGCTCATCTTCAAAAATCAGTATCTCTTCTAATCGTTTAATGTTTTTCATTTATATATGTAAGGTGGCAAAGCTATTTAATTGTCATTATCTTTTTCAGTTTCGGTACTTATTTTTACGGGACCAATCTGGGTTTCTTCTATAATTACTTTTTTACCGTTTTTATAGATTGTTTTCTTTTTCACTTTCATTTTGTTTTTATCGTCCGAACCAATTTTTATATCCACACTGCCATCGCCATCCTTGTTGTCTTCATTTATTTTGATGTGAATATCTTTATCGGTGCTGTCTGACGAGATATTTACTCCTTCATTCTCATCGCTGCTTTCATCCCATTCTTTCTCTTCTTCGCAGTTAATGGCTTTTAGACCTTTGGCTGTCATCTGTAATACCGCATTATCAGCTTCACTGTTGCAGAAATCATATTTGTCTTCAAGCATATTGTAAACCCTTTCGTCAAGTATTAGAATCGTACCTACAGGTATAGCCAATTTGATAGAGATATCTTGGAATTTATATTTCTTGTCTTTGGCTATCCACACACCATAAGGTAAGGTGATTTTGTTTCCAACTATTTTTGGTTTGTAATCAATTTCATCAGCATTTGTTGAAGCCTCTATTTCATTTGCACCTTTTGCGCTATATTTTATGGTCATACCCATACTATCATGCATTGATTTTTTGATTTTTAAATCAGTGAAAGGCAACATTAAACCGTTGTCGTTAAATACTAAATGTTCATCATTGATGCGAAAATCAGGTAGCTCTTGGCCTTCGGTATTTTCAGTGGCTTCAGCAAGACTGATATAGAGTGTATCAGATTTTGATAAGCCAATGTATTCGTTCTTTGTATAATTGCTGTTAATTGAATTTTTATACCTGATACTTGAGAAAATCAATAAACTTACACCAATCATAAAAAACGCAGTTAAGGTTAAGGCAACGATTCTAGTTTTGTATTTTGGCTTAAACAAAATGCGAATGGCCAATAGAATGAATCCAACAATAGGAACAAGTAATATACAAGCAATACCAATTTTGGCTGATAATAATACTATCGCATCATCGCTAGCAAGCATGATGATTTGTTTAACAAATCCGGCATTGCCCAATCCAAAGGATATAGCAATGAGACCAATCGTGATACCAATGGCTATGGCAAAGGCTATAAAAGCCATGAAACCCACAAATAATTTGATACAAACATTGAATATACTCGCTAATAAGCTGGTACTTTTACTTGCAAAATTATTGGTGCTGTTTGAGCCAGATTGGTTATCTTTTTTCACTTCTCGCTCAATGTTTTTGATATCTACCCTTTCACCACGCATTTGCAATTTTTCAGCAGCGGTTTGGGCTTGAGGGATGATAATCCATAAGATAATGTATAAAATAAAACCTGAACCAAATATGAATAATGATACAACCAAGGCCAATCGAATCCAGATGGTATCAAGACCAAAGTAAGCGCCAATACCTGAGCATACACCACCAATGGTTTTATTATCCATATCGCGGAATAGTTTTCTTGTTCTTATTTGTTTTTGTTGACGAATGATTTCAGCATCTTCACCTCTGGCTTTAGGTATTATCAACCATAGAATAAAATAAAATAAAAGTCCTGAACCATAAATTACAATGGCAACCACAAATAGGATTCTTATTAAAGTTGGATCGATATCAAAATATGAACCTATGCCCGAACAAACGCCCCCTAAAGACTCATCAAATGGGTTACGTCTTAGTCTCTCAGTGCGCACGTTATGAGGAATGTATTGGCTTTCGTTAGTTCTTGTTTCGCTTGTGTTTTCAGCCCCATCCATTTGGTTCACATCTCCCATAATGCCCAATACATCATTGATATCATCGCTGTATAAGCTACTGCGACCATCCTTCAGTTTTTGGCTAAACAATTCAGCCATCCGATATTCAATATCTGAAACGATGTCGGCCGTATCAGTATTGTTTCCAAAGTGTTTGTGCAACTTATCAAGGTAAGCTTTTAAAGTTTCGTAAGCCTTTTCTTCGATGGTAAATACGATGCCTCCCAGGTTTATTTGAAATACTTTATCCATTTTATTTTGTGTTTAATGAGTTTTTGATTTTATGATTAACTATTTGGTGTTCACAACACGTTCTACTGCATCCACCAATTGTGTCCATGTTGATTTTAGTACTTGTAAGAAGTTTTCACCTTCTTTGGTCAATTGGTAGTATTTTCGGGGAGGGCCACTCTTCGATTCTACCCAGTTGTAACTCAATAAGCCATCGTTTTTCAGACGAGTAAGTAAGGGATATAAGGTGCCTTCAACCACGATCAATTCAGATTTTTTCATTTCTTCTAAGATATCGCTGGCATAGGCTTCTCCTTTCGAAATTACTGCCAATATGCAGTATTCCAAAATTCCCTTTTTCATTTGTGCTTTGCTGTTCTCTATATCCATATCGGTTCTTTTAACTATTTAGTACAAATCATGGCACAAAACTATTTATAGTTTAGTATTATGCAATACAAAGTACTTTAATATTTGTTAAGTATTTGAAATAAAGATGTTTAAATTTAGCATGATTTTTAATTTATTCTAAACCAAAGAATTGAAGTAAAGCCAAACTTGTGTATATAGAAATATGAAATAGATTTCAATATTTGTAGGTAAATAGACGAACATGATATTAATAGCAGATAGCGGGTCAACCAAGACCGATTGGTGTTTGACCAAAGATGGATTACAGACTAATATTTTTCATACCATTGGATACAATCCATATTTTATAGATACGGAGGCCATTTATTACTCTTTATCCGAAAATCTTTTGAAGGATTTGGATAGCAAGTGTGTTTCAAAAATATATTTTTATGGTGCAGGCTGCTCTACAGCTGAGAAAAAAGACATAGTGAGAAAAGCCTTGGTGCGCTCTTTCCCTGATGCAACTGAAATACATGTAGAACATGATTTGTTGGCTTCAGCTCGCGCTTTATTGGGTGATGAAAAAGGGTTTGCCGCCATTTTAGGAACTGGTACTAACTCATGCTTATATGATGGCAATGATGTGAGTATGAATATTGATTCACTAGGTTATTTATTGGGTGATGAAGGAAGTGGAAGTTATATCGGAAAGAAAATAGTGCGTGATTTCATGCGTGGCAGGTTAGAACCTGAATTACAAGCTAGATTTAAAGAGCGTTTTCAAATTGAAGATAATGAGCAAATTTTTAATACGCTTTATTCTACTCAGTTTCCAAATAGATACTTAGCAAGTTTCTGCAAATTTGCAGATGAGTATGTTCATCATCCGTATATCAAAAATAAAGTGCGTGATGGATTCAGAGATTTCTTTAAAAACCTAGTAGGTAAATATCCAAACTATAAAGAATATACCTTCAACTGTGTTGGTTCTGTTGGTTATGTATTTAATGAAATATTAGAAGAGGTAGCGCAAAGTTATGATATGAAAATTGGTCGTGTCATTAAATCTCCTCTTGATGATTTGGTTAAATACCATGTTGATAGGAATGTTAAATAGTTTTTAACCACCTAAGGCACCTCAGGAAACGTAAGTGTATTAGCACATAGTAATTTGAGAAAACCAAAGGAAATTTAGGTTTATGTCGAATGCTTATCAGTTAAACACGACTTTTTTAACTATAAGGAAAACTAAGATGGGCTTAGGTGTCTTAGGTGGTTGAATAATATTCTATTTGAAACTGATTTTGGTGCCTGGGAATGGCATGATAAACATATCTGACTCTGATTTGTAATTCCATTCCTTTGATTGTGCTTTTGATGCTTTTTTGAAGAAAGCATCATGCTGGGTGCTTGGAACTAATGTAGGCTCTCTAGTATAGTCTTTAAAGAAGTTTTCCCAGTGGGTTATGATTACTTTTTTAGGTTTTAACCTGGCAAGTTGGTAGCCTGGATATTCTTTCACATACTGATTGGAAGCGATGATCATAACAGCTACATCTACCTCCTTTTCTTTTAAAACAGCATCAGGTAAAATATCAGGACAAGGTTTTATAGATGGTCCTTGCATAAGGATTCGAAAAACAGGTTTGTTATTTTCTATAATATCTACCAAAAATGCATATTCTTTGCCACCTTTCCATTGCATGGCATTGCTCTTAAAGTTGGTGGTGTCATATTGCTCAAAGGTATTTGTGTTAGATTCCCCTTTCATAAATTGCACACCAAGCACGTGAGGAGCATGTGAACTTCTTAATGGTAAAACTCTAATATGTTCTGAAATATTTTGCCAAAGATTTTCATCATATGCAATGCTCTCACAGCCGGGAGATTGGTTTGTGATGAATCTGATTCGGTCTTTGAATTTTATTAATTCGTTTTGAACACTGCTATTGCAATGCAGCTTGATAGGGTTAATAAATTCATTGTGGTTGATTAAATAGGGTAAATCAAAAACGTGATCATAGTGGCCATGACTGATGAAAATATCTTTCACTTTTTTTAAATTGAACCCAGCTTGCTCAATTCTTTCAAGACCTAAATGAATGGCTCTTTTGTCAAATTGTATGCTACCCATGCCTACTCTTTTTAACGCTTGGTAAGAGAAAAATGGGTCGAACATAACTTGCTCATTCTTGTACTTCATCATTACATTGTTGCAACCCAAATACAAGATATGAAGGGAGTCTTGAATATTTGATTTAATAGGGTAGCATACATTGCACTTATTGATTGCCACCCCATTTTTTAGGTATTTAATGGGTGGTTTGGCAAGGCTATGGAGAGAGACTAATAAGAATAATATGAGTGTTTTTTTCATAAGGATATAAAACAAAAAAGGCTTCACCCTTGCTTTATGGTATGGCGCCCTTTCAGGGCTGCATAGTTATTCAACACTTTTTATGGTTTCATCAATCATTTGTTGCACAGCTTCTTTGTCTTTTTGACTAAGGTTGGTGCGATTACTTGCAATCTCTTTAAGCTTTAGGTAAACGGCTTTTTTCTTTGCTTCTAAAGCTACGTGAGAAACATAATTACCATTGCCATCTCTTCTAAATGTTTTCTGGTCAATAACATTTATTTCAACAATAATTTGATTAAGTACTTCACGGGTTAATTGTTGGAAGCGTTGTTTAAAGTCGCCAATGTTTGATGCATCTTGTACATCGCCTTTATAGTTTTCAGCCACTTGTTTTATTTGTGTTTGAACAGATGATGCAAGCCTTTGTTTAGCGAGCAATAGGGCCTTGTCTTTGGCGGTTTCTAAATCACTGCTTTCACCACTACCTGTGGCCCTAAAAAATCTGTTATTGCCTTCATATTTGTTTCCGCTAAAAACCTCATTCACTTCTGTCATTCCTGTTTGTTTGGTTTTGCAACTGCCTAAAATCAGCGCAAATACGCTCAATGCTATGATTACCTTTTTCATGATTATAAATTTTGTTCTATATCGAAAATTTTGTGCCAAGATTTAATTTACTCTTTAATAAATTTTTTGCTGATAAGTTTTCCGTCAATATTTAGTTTAAGAATATAATAACCTTCTATTAATTCTTCAATGCTGATTTGCTTGTTCAGCGTTCCTTCTTTTATCAATTTACCACTCATGTTATAAATACTATAACTCGCTTGTCGAGTGCTTGCTTCCAATTTAATATTTAAGACATCCTTTGAAGGGTTCGGATAAATAATGATTTCGCTTGCTGTCATTTTTTGGATGCTTGTTTGATCTTTTTCAGAATTAAGGAAAGCCGAGAATACACCTGCACCAAAAGTTGAAACTGCCATTAACCCATCGGTGGTTCTATGTTCCATCATGGTAACGATGTTATAACCTATCTTATCAGGTGCTTGTTTTACCCAAACCGTATTGTTTCCATTTAACGAATCAGTAGCAAATAGACCAGTGCTTGTACCAACATAATAATACATAGTATTTCCAATTGGCACTACTTTAAACCACCTGCATGAAGGACCATTACCTGATCCACTCGCATTCTCTTCAAGGTTACCAGCGATGGCTTGCCATGTTTTTCCAGCATTGCTCGAGTAAAACAAACTAATGATACCATAATTGGTAAATACAGCATACAATTTTGAAGTATCTGTAGGGTGGGTAGCAATGCAATTGATATAACCATTAGGAAAGTTAGAGCCTCTTAATGTTTCAGGAAGGGGGTTGCCTGATGAGGCATTTCTTATTCTCCATAGTTTTCCTTTCTGTGTGCCATAAAACAAAATGTCATTACTCGCACTTGTGATGGCTGTTATAGCATCTGCAGCGTCTCCAATATTGGTATTACTCATCTCGTCCCAGCCAATATCGGTGGCAGTGCTGTCTAAAACATCATTTAGTGGTATTTGTGTCACATCATTATTGCGCCATATTCTGTCTCCATTTGGAATATATAATCTTTTGAAATTGGCTATATCCGGTGTAAATGGGTTTATAAATTCATATTTGCTTTTTAGGGCTTTTTTACAATCAATACGAGCTGATTTTATAGGCTTATAATTGGCATCTAATTGCAATCTGAAAACTCTACCTTCTTGAATTGACATATAGTATTCACTTACATTTGGCCCTACGAAGCAATAAGAACCATCATAGCTTAATGGCATATTCCAATTATTACTGTTTTCAGGTCTTAGCAGGGTGCCATTGTCTTGTAGTCCACCAATCATGGTGAAGTTGGTGCTGGTTTTATCGATAGCAAGGGTATAAAATTGGGTGCTTAAATACGCATTGTTTAGGCTATTCCATACCACATCATTGTCTGTACAATTGTCTGTTCTTTGTATGCCACCATCATTGCTTGAAAGGGCTTTGTTTGGATTACTTGGGTAAAAAACAATAGAATGTTGGTCGGGATGATGATTGGCATAGATTTTAAAATCAGGCAGGGTAGTACCTACCGCATACCCGCCTATCCAATGCGTTTGAGTTGTTGACTTATATCCGTCATCTGAGCGATATAGGTTTGTGCCACCTAAAAAAACCACATCGGGATTATCAGGTTTTACTTGCACATCAAGGCAATAGCCACCTTGAGAAATGAAATTTCCAAATGCACCACCTATTGCTGGAATATTGGCACTTCTATCTTCCCATTGCCCACCAGTTGAATTACCATCTCCGCTAATATAGGTGTATTTCCATAAACTATTCCACTCAACACCTCCATCAAAGCGAGTGGATTGTTTTCCGAAATTAGGTGTGTTTGCTGCAAAATAAACTTGGTTTTCATCACTAGGTGCAATACCAATAACGATACGACCTGTGCTTCCGGCCAGAAAGCTTGGGGTAATATTTGCCCAAGTAGTTCCATTGTCTTTTGAACGCCATATGCCAGGATTGTTACCACCACCAGAAAGCGTTGCATATACTACACCACTGTTAGTCACAGCTACATCTGTCCATGCACTTGGTTGGGTAAGACCACCTCTGCGAATGGACCAAGAAGCTCCTCCATTTAGGCTTCTGTATATACAACCATAATTAGCAACAAATAACACATCTATGCTATCAATGGCATTGTTTACAGCTAATTTGTGATTAAAGTCGAATGCTAAATCGAAGGTTACATTATTTGAATTCGTATTTTTCAGACGAATCCAAGTTTTACCACCATCAATAGATTTTAATAGTCCATTGCCCGTGAAGTATTGACCTGGAACCGATCCTCCATAGTATTCACCTGTGCCTGCATACCAAATTTTTTCTTTGCCTTTTCGTTTATCTTGAGTGATGCAAGTAACATTTACGAATGAATCCATGCTGGTAACTTTTACCCAACTGGCACCCCCATTTTCACTGCGCCATATTCCACCACTTGTAGCACCTGCTATCAATACATTTTCATTGGTTTTATCAATAACAACGGCACGCG
Organism: Chitinophaga pinensis; assembly: GCA_945870425.1. Taxonomy (GTDB): domain Bacteria; phylum Bacteroidota; class Bacteroidia; order UKL13-3; family UKL13-3; genus RGVD01. Next base: position 13,136 of record CAMBSD010000003.1, read on the forward strand.
TGCGGCCACCAACATTATCAGGGCCTCTGCTTACCCAATAGCCCATGCGATTGGTTTTATTGAGATCGCCTTCAACCGGCAGGGTAGAGGCAAATTTTATTTCTTTGTCACGAATGCGTTCTGGTATTTTGCCTGTTGCAGGGTCTGCTAACATTTTATTCAACCAAGCTTCCCTTTCAACAATGTCTTCCTCCATGCCCATGGCTTCTTCAGATTCATAAGCTTCATTCTCTTCATATCTCATTTGCTTTTCTGTAAGAAGAAAAGATGAGAAGCAAGCAAGAATGGCTAGGGTAAATGATATATTTTTAATTTTCATAAATACAGATGTGTATAAATCTCAAACATACTTGATTATTTCATTTTAACAAAGGATAGATTCCTAAAGACTTAGGAAGGTAATTACCTTCTCATAAAATTCCTTAGGATTATCGGCATGAAGCCAATGACCAGCTTTGCTAATTTCGCTCAACTCGGCTTTAGGGAAAATACTTTGTATTTGCTCCCAATCTTCTGGCTTGATATATCTTGAGAGTTCGCCTTTGAGAAAAAGAACTGGGATATAAATAGGATTATTTGAACTTACTTCATTCGTTATTTCATTGTAATTGCGGTGCAATACATCTAGATTCATTTTCCATTGATAGGTCCCATTCTCAAGTCTTTCTAAGTTTTTTAATAGAAATTGTCTCGTTCCAAACTCGCTCACATGAGGTAGCATGGCTTCCTCTGCTTGTTTGCGGGTTTGTATTTTTGTCAAGTCAATGGCATATAAGGCTTCAAATACATCATCATGACCTCTTCCATATTTTTTGGCAGCAATATCAGCAACAATTAATTTATTAACTGAGTTGGGATAGTTTACTGCAAATTGCATGGCCACTTTCCCACCCATTGAGTGACCGATGATATGGGCCTTGCTAATATGTTGTTGCTGCATGAAGACAAACAAATCCTCCACCATTTCGGCAATGCTATGAGTGGCAGTATGAGGAGATTTCCCATGATTACGGGCATCGATAAGATATACTTCAAATGATTTAGCAAATTCATTGGCCAAACTTTGCCAATTATCTAATGAACCCATAAATCCATGTAATATGATTAGTGCATCTCCCGAACCTAGTTTCTTAAAGTTTAATTGCATGGCTCAAATATAATTACTGGCACAATATTCGTTACTGCAAAAAATAAATATACCAATATGAAAAGAATAATGTTCATCATGATGCTATGTGCATCTCAAATCTTGTGCGCACAAAGCCCTGAAAGCAAACAAAAATTTATTGAAGTGAGTGCATCTGCAGAAATGGAAGTGGTTCCTGATGAGGTATATGTATCTATGACCTTGCAAGAGTACAAAGATGGTAGCACCAAAGTAATGATAGCAGAACTAGAAAAGGGTATGAGAGATGTATTGTCTGCCATGAAAATGGATGAGAAGTCGCTGAGCATTGAATCGTCTTACGGTTATCAATACCAAAGAAGGAAACATAAAGACAAAGATTTTTTTATGAGTAAAACCTATCAATTGAAAATGAGTGATCTTGGTAAATATGATGAACTAATCGCCCGATTAGATGATAAAGGCATTAGCCAAGTTTATATTAGTAAAACATCACACAGTAAAGCCGAGGAGTTTAAGAAGACCTTGAAAATAAATGCAGTAAAAGCAGCTAAGGAAAAGGCCAAGTATTTGTTAGAAGCCATTAATGAACAATTGGGTGAAGTACTTGAAATACATGAAATAGATGCAGAAGTATATTACCCAGTATATGCCAACAAAATGATGGGTATGGCACAAGATAATGTGAGCGCTTATAGCAGTAATGAGGTGCCCATTGAAATGAAAAAAATAAAGATGAGACAAAGTATCTCGGCAAAGTTTGCCATTAAATAAGAAAAAATAAAAGAGGAATTATTGAAAATAGTTCCCATTTTGTTAATCTCATTATTCTGCCCTCTAAACTTTCAAACTTACAATACTCACCGCATCGCCACCCAAATCGGCATGTTCACTTTCAATTTTTTCGACATGTTTGTTTTGCTTCAGGTAGTTATGTACCAATTTTCTAAGAATACCATAGCCACGACCATGCACAATGCGCACTTGTTTCATGCCCAGTAAAAATGCGTCATCCATAAAAAATTCAAGTTCTTTCATTGCTTCCTCTCCACGTTTACCAATGATATTGAGTTCAGTACTAAAATTGCTCATTTTGGCATTTAAATCAACCCCTTGAGAAAATGTTTTAGTTCCTTTTTTGCTTGCATTTGGTTCGTCTACCACTTCCAATTTGTTGCTGTTTATGGTGGTTCTAATATCTCCAAAAGCCACAACCGCTTTGCTTTTATTTAATTCGAGCACTTGCCCGACAACATCTTGCCCATCTAAATTTACATAACTTCCAACCTCAAGAATGGCATTGCTCTTGATCTTGCTTTTTGTTTTTATAGCAATCTCTTTTTCTTCTTCGGCAACAAATTCTTTTAACTCTGTTATCTGTTTACGTATTTCAGTTCTTGCTTGTTTTTGAATATCGCTATCGGCTTGTTTTTCTTTGATCTCACGAATGGTGGCTTCTATGGTGCTATTGGCTTCTGAAATAATTGCCAGGGCCTCCATTTTGGCTTGCTTAATCAATTGCTTGCGATTGGTTTCAATTTCACTTTTAAGCTTCTCGTATTCTGCTAGTATTTTGTTCGTTTTCTCTTCCTTTTCGGTAAAGCGTTGCTTAATATCTAATGCATGTTTCTTTTCTTTTTCAAGTTCAATCAATATTTCATCCACACGTTTTTGCTTATCACCTACACGGCTTTTGGCATAATTCAAAATATGTGGGTTCAAGCCTGATTTGGTTGCTAATTCAAATGCATAACTACTCCCAGGTTTGCCTTGTTCAAGGATATAGAGTGGTTGCAAATTATCATGGTCAAAAAGCATACAAGCATTCTCCAAACCCTTATTGTTTGAAGCATAATTTTTAAGATTGCTATAGTGAGTGGTAACAATTCCAAAAGCATGTTTTTGTTTCAATTGGTTGAGTATGGCTTCGGCTAATGGTCCGCCAAATTGAGGGTCGGTGCCAGTGCCAAATTCATCCACCAAAAACAAAGTTTGTCCATTTGCAAAATCTGTAAAATACTTCATGTGCAACAAATGGGAACTATAGGTACTCAAATCGTTTTCAATACTTTGTTCATCGCCAATATCCACCATTAATTCTTTAAATACGCCCATTTCACTATGTTCCATACAGCTGACTAAAAAGCCACATTGCAACATGTATTGCAACAATCCCACTGTTTTTAAACTTACGGATTTACCACCAGCATTTGGACCAGAGATGACCATGATATGTTTTTCTGGGCTCAACTCTATGTTTAAAGGGATGGTTTTAAGTCCAGCTTTGTCGTGGTTATATTTCAAAATAGGGTGGAAGGCATGGTACAATTTAACCACAGGATGTTTTGAAAGCATTGGCATATTACCATCCACCTCCAAAGCAAAAAGACCCTTAGCCCTAATGAAATCGTACAATCCCATGCGGTGCACATTCTTTTCTATATTTTCGACATCAGGTCTGATTTGAGAGGTAAGTTCAATCAAGATTTTTTCTCGTTCACGTTTATACGCAATCTGAAGCTCCCTGATTAAATTGTTCATTTCAAACACCTCTGTTGGCTCTATATAGATGGTTTGACCGGTATTAGATTCATCATGAACAAAGCCTTGAATTTGTTTTTTATATTCGGCCAAAACAGGTAAAACCAAGCGTCCATCCCTTATGGTTATTCCTGAATCAGCTAACCAACCGCTATCATTTGCCTTTTCATAAATACGGTTAATAATACGCCTAACTTCTTTTTCTTTCTCGTTAAGTTTTGACGATATGCGGGCTAATTCAGGTGATGCATTGGGTCTAAGCTTGGCTTCAAGGTCAATGATTTTATCAATCTTTTTTATGGTAATATCATTATAAACCAAGCCTTCTAATAAGCTTTCAAGATTAGGATATAACCCTGTTCTGTCCCTGAAATATTTAGTGATATTTAAAAAGGTGGCAAGTGTTTGCTTAAGCTGAAAAAACTCTTCTTCATTTAAAAAAGCGCCCTCAAGATTGGCCTTATTTAAGAATGGCAAAACATGATGGTAATTATCAGAAGGAAAAGGTTGGTCTGCTTGCAGAATGGCTTTAAATTCATTTACCTGAAGGAGTATTTTCTCCAACAAATCAAAGCGATTTACAAAACGTATTTTGTCAAGGTAAGATGCTCCAAGGTATGACAAGCATTTTTGTCTTACCAGTTCTTTTACCTGCGTAAACTCTAGTTTTTGTTCTATATTTTTTGGATAGGGCATTTAAATATTTTTGTCAGAACACGATTTTCTTGATTATTTTGATGAACAAGATTCATATTCTATTTTTATGAAAGTCAATTATTCGCTTACCGAAAATCTGGTTTAACAAGTTTTTTATTATAAAGTCTTTTAAATTCAAGGCTCAAACCACCAAAATTAATTAGTAAACCATCACCAATGTTTTATGCTTCTAAATAATTTATTGCTTGTGCTTTATGCACGTCTTCAATTTTTTCAACTGCTTTTAATTCTAACATTACACTATTTTCAACAAAGAAATCAACCCTTCGGGTTCCGATTTGTTCGTTTTGATAAAAAATGGGCATTGACATTTCTCTTTGATAAACTAAACCATTTAATTTCATTTCAATGGCTAGTGCTCTTTGATAAATTACTTCCTGAAAACCATTACCTAAAGTTGAATGAACTTTCATAGCACATCCTATTATCTTATGGGTTATTTGGTTAACATCATTTTCAATCCTGTCCATCTATTTATCTAAAAATAGTGTACTGACTATTTTTTACAAACTAAACACTCAAAAGGGATATTTCAATAATAAGTATTTATTTAGCCAAAAAGTTTGGAACTAAATAAAAATATTAAAGTTTGTCATTTTTCATCGGTGCATAGCATCCATGATACACGTGTGTTTTCGCGTGAATGTGTGAGTTTGGCCAAATACTTTGATGTAACCTTAATAGCCATTGGCAACTTTACAGGTCAAAAGCAAGGTGTTCGTATCATTGGAATCCCTTTGGCCAAGACAAAGTTAGAACGTTTCTTTGGAACCACTTTTAAGGTTTTTGTTTCGGCCATAAAAACAGAGGCAGATATTTTTCATATACATGATGCGGAGATGCTTCCATTTGCTCTGGTTTTGGGTTTATTAGGCAAGAATGTGGTATACGATATTCACGAGAATACCAAACAAGATATCCTATTAAAACCTTGGTTAAAGCAAGATTTAAAGGCCAAAGCAGCAAGAATGTATGATGCACTTTTGAAATTTTCAAGCCGCTTTGTACACTATATTCCCGTGGTGGCCAATGATCAGTTTCTACCGATATTTCATGTCAAACATAAACAGTACACTGTTATTCAAAATTTTGCTGATGTGGATGAGATGCGCAAGTACAAGGTTGAAGATAGGCTAATCCTTCCTGATAATCATATCTTCTACGTGGGTATGATAAAGGATATGTATTACGATTTTAATGTTTTGATTGAAGCGGTTCATCAATTAAAACAAAAGGGTTTTATCGTATTTGTGCATGCGGTCGGCTATTTTGGTGCTAATGTGAAGCATGATTTTGAAGACAATAAGTATTGGCATGAGGTGAAGGAGCAAATACATTTTTATGGCAAACTAAGCATGGATTCAGCTTATAAAATAAGTATGCAATGCAAATTGGGCATTTGCCTGAAAAATCAACCAGAAGAAATTTTGGTATCACATGAACGTAAGTTTTTTGAATACATGGCCGTAGCTTTGCCCTCAGTTTTTTGTCAATCTAAAATATATAAGGATATAAATGATAAGTATAAAATTGGGGAGGCCATTGATTTAAAATCGGCTGAACAAATGGCTTTGGCCATTCAAATAATATTGAGTAATGATGATGAATATCGACTCATGCAAGCCAATTGTATCAAGGCATCTGAAGAAAAATATAATTGGAAAAGCCAAGAAAATCTTTTGGTCAATTTATATGAGAGCTTAATTAAGAATTAAGAATTACTAAATATAAACAATAAATAAGCACTCATAACAAACACCTTTCGACTCCGTTCAAGGTGACAGAGTGGTTTTGAATAACTAAATAACTGATTAACAAACTAACGCAATAACAATTAACGAAATCAATGTATCTGATCTCCATAGTCGGACCCACAGCCATAGGTAAAACAGCCTTGGCCATTCAATTGTCTAAGCAGTTTAATACCCATATTATTTCGGCTGATAGCAGGCAGTTTTATAAAGAAATATCAATAGGTACGGCTAAACCAAGTGATGATGAGTTGAAAGCGGCACCGCATCATTTCATTAGCAACAAAAGTATTTCTGAAACCTATAGCGCTGGAGATTTTGAGAGGGATGCGTTGATGAAAATCGAAGAATTATTCAAAGAGCATAATGTAATGATTTTAGTTGGTGGCTCGGGACTATACGTTAATGCTGTTTTGGAGGGATTGCACGATATGCCTTCCGTTGACCAAGTAACCAGAAACGGAATCATTGAATTATATAAAGCAGAAGGTATTGAGGCCTTACAAAATAAGTTGAAGGCTATAGATGAAGATAGGCTAAATGCAATTGATAAAATGAACCCACAAAGATTGATGCGTGCTATTGAAATTGCTTTGTTGTCAAAAGAAACATTTGGGGAGTTGAAGCAGCAACAGAAAAAAGTTAGGCCATTCAAAATCATTAAAATAGGTTTGAATACGGACAGGCAAAAATTGTATGATAGAATTAATCAAAGGGTAGATTTGATGCTAAACGCTGGATTGCTCAATGAATGTCAGTCCGTTTATGAATCCCGCAATCACTATGCCCTTCAAACGGTTGGATATACAGAGATATTTGATTTTTTTGAAGGAAAGCACGACTTAAATAAAGCTACTGAACTTATTAAGCAACATACCCGAAATTATGCCAAAAGACAATTGACCTGGTTTAGGCGAGACCCAGACACAGCTTGGTTTGAGCCTGATAATGACAAAGAAATTTTGAAACATATCAAAAGTTTGATGAAACAATAGTACTTTTGCGGCTTAATTCAACTTTATACAATGATAGATATTCTACACATTTTTACTACTGCTGAAGCATGGATTAGTTTGCTTACCTTAACCATTTTAGAGATTGTATTGGGTGTAGATAATATCATTTTTATATCCATTGTAACAGGTAAGTTGAAAAAAGCACAACAACTGTCTTCACGCAGATTGGGTTTATTTTTAGCACTATTCATTCGTGTTATTCTATTAGCCTTTATTAGTCATATCGTGCATGATTTGGTTGTTCCAGTCTTTTACTTGAATGGACATGGATTTAGTTGGCATGATGTAATTTTGTTTGGTGGAGGGGTATTTCTATTGTATAAAAGTTCGATTGAATTGTATGAAAAAATCGAAAAAGGCGAACATGAGGCAGGCGCCAAACCAGCCAAAAGTTATTGGAATGTGGTGATGCAGGTTATTTTGATTGATATCGTTTTCTCTTTTGATTCAATAATCACTGCTGTGGCTATTGCAGAAGATTTACCAATTATGATTCTCGCAGTCGTTATTTCAATGATTGTGATGATGATATTCTCGCACAAAATTGGTGATTTTATCAACCACAACCCAACCATGAAAATTTTGGCACTTGCTTTCTTGTTCATGATAGGTGCTTTGTTAACAGTTGAAGCATTTGGTGTGCATGTTGAGAAATCATACATTTATTTTTCACTTGCCTTCAGTATCATGGTTGAAATGCTGAATTTGCGCTATCGCAAAAAAGTGGTTAGCCATAATTAAGATTTTCTTCACTCAACAACTCTCGCTGCACTGTAGCGATTGATAAACCATACACACATTGCAAAAAGTTCAATTTACCGACTGGGGTTTGATAGATTATCAAGCAGCTTGGGATAAGCAGGAAGACTTATTAAAACAAAAAGTTGACTTGAAAATGAGTCAACGTGATATGGCTCAGTCTGAGCAGTTACTTGCCTCTCATGACCTGATTTTCTGTGAGCATCCGCATGTATATACCCTTGGCAAAAGCGGTCACATGGATAATTTACTTTTAGATCAAGATGAATTAAATAAAGCTGAGGCCACATTTTATAAAATAAATAGGGGAGGAGACATCACCTATCATGGCCCAGGTCAATTGGTGGCTTACCCCATTTTTGATTTGGAGCAATTTTTTACCGATATTCATAAATACCTGAGATATCTTGAAGAAGCCATCATTCAAACCATTGCACATTATGGAATACAAGGTGAACGATACAATGGCTATACTGGTGTTTGGTTAGATGCTGATAAACCCGAAGCACGCAAAATTTGTGCAATGGGAGTAAGATGTAGCAGGTGGGTTACCATGCATGGATTGGCATTAAATGTGAATCCTGATTTATCCTATTTCAAAAACATTGTCCCTTGTGGCATTGACGATAAGGCGGTGACAAGTATCTCAAAAGAACTTGGCCGACCGGTAGATATGGAAGAAGTGAAATCGCTTTTAAAAGACAACTTAAGCAAGCAATTTGATTTTATGATTCAATAAAAAAAGCCGCTCAACGAGCGGCTTTTATATTTTAGCTTTAGCTTAAATTAATTTAATTCAGCTAAAGTAGCATTGATAGCCTCAAAATTTGGTAAGTCACCAGGACTAGCCAATACTTCAGCGTATTGAATGGTACCTTCCTTGTCAATTACAAAAGCTGAACGCTTAGCCACACCTTGCATTCCAAAAGCAGGGAATGTTTCATACAACGTACCATAAGCAGAAGCTGTTGTTTTGTTGAAGTCTGATAACAAATCGAAAGATAAGTTTTGCTCAGCTTTAAATTTACCTAAAACAAAAAGTGAGTCAACTGAAATCGCAACCACATCAGCCTTGTCATTTTTGTATAAGCTAATAGCATCTCTAACTGTGCATAATTGCGTGGTGCAAACACCCGTAAATGCTAGAGGGAAAAAATGTACAATTAGGTTTTTTCCTTTGAAATCTTCAAGTTTTACTTCTTGTTTTTCAGTATTTAATAATGAAAATGAAGGGGCTTTGTCGCCTTTTTGTAATGTCATATGTATAATCGTTTAAAGTTATAATGATTAAGTTCAAAAATAGTTTTAAAAATATATTTATTTTAAAATTCTTCGGATAAGCCTCAATTTATGAGAGTATTGTTTAGTATCCATATGAATGATTCCATGGTTGTCAATTTTTTCAATCTTCACCTGACCGCTAGCATGAATGATTTCAGCATTGTTTAATAATATTCCCACATGCGTAATTTTACCCTCATCGTTGTCAAAAAAGGCTAAATCACCTGGTTTAGATACACTAAGGAAATCAACCACTTCGCCCTGTTGTGCTTGTTGCCAAGCATCTCTATGAAGTTGGATATCATGCCTTTTAAAAACCACTTGAGTGAAACCTGAGCAGTCAATTCCCATTGCAGTTTTGCCACCCCATAGATAAGGGCTTGATAGAAATAGCTTCGCTGTTGAAACCAAATCAAGTGTCTCATTATTTTGATTTGCTTTCTCAAATTCATTTTCATCAATTCTAAATGTATTAGAATTAGTTGTTAACGAACTATAAATGCTAGCTCCAAAAGGAATAATTTGTTTCTGCTGTGTGCTCTTATTGAAAGCGCTTTGGAAAGGGTAAACATCTGAAATATGAGCCTTTTCAATAATTAAAGATTGGTCATTTAACTTAAAATGCTGTAAGTGATTGATCCAACCTGTATATTTATCGGAGAGTGTTTCAATAAAAAACCATTCTTCTTTTTGGCTTAATACCTGATAGATATCACCCATTAGCAATTGGGTAGTCATCTCGCTTTTGCTGCTTGCTTCGGCTCTTACGGGAACAAGGCTTAATTTGCAAATTCCATACATATTGCGCACAAAGTTAATACTTTTGTCATTTAGAAATAATAATATTACAATTGCACTTATTATTATGAGCAAATTAGATTTAACTTATTTAAACGAAATATCAGGCGGGGACAAAAATTTCATTCGTGAAATGCTTGAGTTGTTTGTTGTCACTACAGCTTCTGAAGCTGATCAATATGATGCCCTTTTAGCAAATAGCGAATATGAGCGAATAGGCTCACTTGCTCACAAAATGAAAGCTCCCGTTCAAATGTTGGGTGCAAATGACTTATTTGAAACCATCAGAAGCCTTGAGGTGTATGGCAAGGAAAGAAGCAATTTGGATCAAATTCCTGTATTAATTGGAAAAGTAAAGAGTGAAATCCTATTGCTTAAAGAAGAAATTGTTGAAGGTTTAAAAACAATATAGTTTACAAATTATTTATTTAATTAAGGCAATACTGTGATGCAGTGTTGCCTTTGTTATTATTATCCAATTATTTGAATCAAAGTGGTATTTAGAGATACAAGAGCAAAAATCATTTATAAAAACAATGAGCAGATTGAAGGTATTAGAAGAAGTTCTGTCCTTGCTGCTCAAACCTTAAAGGTGGTTGCACCATTTGTAAAGGCAGGTGTTACGACTCAATATCTGAATGATATTTGTAGGCAATACATGTATGATAACAAAGCAAAAGCCGCAACTTTAGGTTATCATGGCTATCCCAAAGAAACTTGTATTTCGGTGAATGATGTGATTTGTCATGGTATTCCCGGAAAATATGAATTGCGAGATGGGGATATATTGAATATTGATGTAACCACTATTCTCGATGGTTACTTCGGTGATACTTCTTCTATGTTTATAGTAGGAGAAGTATCAGACCACGCGAAAAAACTGATTGTAGCTACCAAAGAATGCCTTAATATTGGAATCAGACAATGTTTTGAAGGTAATAAAATAGGCCAAATAGGAGTTGAGATTGATCGATATGCTAAATCACTTGGCTATTCAGTTGTTTATGAGTTTTGTGGTCATGGTGTGGGTTTGAAATTTCATGAAGAGCCTGAGGTAAATCATAGCACACCCGAAGACATGGGACCTGAAATGAAAGCAGGTATGATATTTACCATCGAGCCTATGATTAATGCAGGAAAAGCCCGAAGCAAGGTGGATAAGAAGGACAATTGGACAGCAAGAACGATTGATGGAAAATTATCAGCTCAATATGAACATACCATTTGTGTTACGAAAACAGCTCCTTTCGTTTTAACGGATGTTGACAATGAATATGAAATTCCTGCAAGTGTTTATTAGTTATCACTTGCCTGTTTTTTTCTATTCCAACATTTTACAATTTCAAACCAAATTACACTAATAAAACCGATACATATACTGCTTGTTAATTTTGAAACATCAAGTTTCTCAAAGTTAAAAAAATGAGCCAGTTTTGGTATATAAATAAGTACAGCAGTTAAGGTGCAAGTAATACTAATGATAAGCAGTACCATATTGTTTTTGTAGCCAATTGTTTTCAAAATTGAAAAATGGAAAGACCTATTCACCAATGTTAAAAAAATATTGGCTGATATTAGGGTTGCAAAAACCATGGTTCTTGTGGTATTTTCGTTGTAAGAAAATCTAATTGCTGTTTGGTAGATGAATAAGATGCCGATTGTAATTACCAATCCTTGTATGATACTTATACCCAATTCCCGCCAACTGAAAAATGAATTTGAAAAGGGTCGAGGTTTTTGTTTCATTAGGTTCTTTTCAATGGGTTCGTTTTCATAAATTATGGAGCAAGTTGGACCCATAATTAATTCCAAGAATATAACGTGAACAGGAGAAAATATATTGGGATAAACCCAACCAAAAGCTAAGGGAATAAAGACGGTTAAAATAATCGGAATATGAATAGAGATGATATATTGAATGGCCTTTTTTAGGTTGCTGTAAATCCTTCTTCCCATTGCAATAGCGTCTACCATTTTTGATAAATCATCTTCGAGTAGAATAAGGGATGCTGCTTGTTTGGCAATTTCAGTACCTTTCTTTCCCATGGCAATTCCTATATGGGCTGCCTTTAATGCAGGGCCATCATTTACCCCATCACCCGTCATAGCCACTACTTCATTGTTTGATTTTAGGGCATTGATAATTTTAAGTTTGGCCTCAGGAAACATGCGTGTATATACATTGGTTGATTTAACTATATCCTTCAATTCCGAATCATTTAAAGCCATCAATTCATCCCCTGAAATACTGTTTTCCCAACCTTTAAAACCTATTTGTCGAGCAATTGAATGGGTAGTAAGGGCATTGTCACCGGTTATTATTTTTACGCTTATACCTGCATCATAAAAATCATTGAGTACTTTATTGATATGTAACTCAGGTGGATCATAAAAGGCGATAATTCCTTTGAATTCAAATTCAAATTCTTGCTGTGTTTTCGGAAAATCATTACCTTCATGTATAACTTGTGCTACCGCTAACAGTCTATAGCCTTCGGCTGACAAGGTTTCAATTGCTTTTTCTGCATTAAGGGCCTCATCATTTGTCAAATGGCACAATTGAATAATGGCTTCAGCTGCACCTTTAGCAGCTACAATTCTTTCTTTTTTATTGTTCTCAAACACATGAGTCATCATGGGTGGTTTGCCTGATAAGGGGTATTCATGTATCATGTGATAATGTTTCCTTTCATCCTCAGGTGTCAGACTTATATAAGTATCATGTAAAGCCAATTCCATTGGGTCGAAAGGGATTGGTTCACTAGCAAACATGGCAATGCGAATCAGTTCTTTTTCGGTGGGTTCGTTAATAGATTGCGCGTCACAGATTTTAAATGTTTGATTAGGAACATAGATTTTTGCCAAACTCATTTTGTTTTCAGTCAATGTGCCAGTTTTGTCGGTACAGATAACTGTGGCACTGCCAAGCGTTTCAACCGTTTTCATTTGCTTAACCACTATCCCAAGTTTCATCAATCGCCAAGCGCCTAGCGCCATAAAGGTTGAAAAGGCAACTGGAATTTCTTCGGGGATGATACTCATGGCCAATGTGAGTGATTTTAAAAGACTTTCTAATGCATTTTTTGTATAATAAAAATTGAGTAGCCAAACAATGGTGAATACAATGGCACCGATGATGACCATCTTTTTTACAAAGTTTGAAATTTGTGCTTCAAGTGGTGTTTTCTCTTCTTTTATTTCATCTAAACTTTGACCAATTTTTCCAAGTTCGGTAGCATTGCCAATGGCACTAATTTTGGCTACTGCCAGGCCACTAGCTACTGTAGTACCTTGATAGATTAGGTTATTTCCCTCTAATTTATCCTTGTTTATAGGCAATGATTCTCCGGTAATAATTGATTCATTTACCGAGAAATCATTTGAATGAATGATGATACCATCAGCTGTTATGGAAGTGCCTTCTTCAATCATTAAGCAATCTCCTATCACCAACTCTTCGCTTTCAATTTCTACTATTTCTCCCTCTCTTATCACTTTGCATTTCGCTTGGCTATATTTTTTTAGTTTATCTAATGCATTTTTACTTTTCCTGTCTTGGTATACAGAAAGTGCCACCTCAAACAAAATGGCACACAACATAAAAATACCATCACCGGTATCTCCACTAATAAAATAGATGGCAGCTGCTAATAAAAGCAGCATCAACATGGGATCAGATAGGAGACTTTTTAAAAAATCAAAAAAGGCATTATTTTCCTTTAGTTTTAATGAGTTTGTCCCATTTGTTTTTCGCGATTCAATTACTTCAACGTCTGTTAAACCTTGTATGTTAAAATGGTTTTGAGTCATTATGTTGTTTATTTTGGTAAGAGATTTTCAAGGAAATAAACAAAACAAATTTCGCGCTTTTGGCACAATGTAATATTTGATTCTTATTATGTTTCATTGTTGTGTTTGATACTTGCAATTAGATTTACTATCATTGATTAATGTTAATGATTAGTAACCATGCAAAGTAGTTTATTTATGAGGGCCTTGTTTGCTATATTAATAGTTTTACTTGCAAGTTTACAGGCTATTGCACAAACTCAATTAAAACTTATTCCAATGCCTCAGGAAATACTAGTAAACGAAGGGCGATTTTCATTTACTAGTGAAACAAGTATACGCACTCAGTTGTCAGATAGTTTCTTAATAAACGAATTAAGGTCAAGCACAAAAAAGTATTTTGGTCTTGATGTAAAGGAAACATTTGAACCAAAATCGGGCGGTATTGAATTAGTTAAGTGTAAGACATATAAGGAGTATGTTGGCCTTTTTAATAAGTCTCATCATGTTGATTTTTCGACTAATCTTGAGTCATACAAGATAGAAGTTAAACCAAATTATATTAAAGCCTTTGCCATGACTGATGAGGGTCTGTTCTATGCGGTGCAGACTTTGAAACAATTGATTGAAGCTAATTCTAAAGATAAAACCATTCCCTGTTTGTATATATACGATGCCCCTGATTTTGCAGTTAGGGCTTGGCAAGATGATATAAGCAGAGGGCCAATTCCTAGTCTTGATTATTTAAAAGTAGAGATTCGGAAAATGTCTTCGTTTAAATTGAACTATTTTACCCTTTATACAGAGCATGTTTTTAAGTTAGGTAAACATCCAGGTATTGCACCAAAGGAAGGCATAACAAAGGAAGAGCTGAATGAAGTAATTGACTTTGCAAGTAAGTATCATGTGAAAGTAATTGGTAATTACCAATCCTTTGGCCACATGGAGAAAACCCTTAACCAGCCTTCATACAAACATCTGGTTGAAAATGGTCATATACTTTCTCCTGTTTTAAAAGAATCGTATGAATTTTTATCAGATGTATACGCTGAAATTGCAACATTCTACACGGATAAATATTTTAATATTAATTGTGATGAAACTTTTGGATTAGGAGAAGAGAAATCAAAAGCCTTGGTTGATAGTATAGGTTTGGCCAGGGTATATGCTGGTCACATTGCAAAAGTAGATTCCCTTTTAAAACCCTATCATAAACAAATTCTTATGTGGGGCGATATTGCCACCAATCATCCAGATATCATACCAAAGCTGCCAAAGGATATCATTGTTATGGCTTGGGCCTATCATGGGGCTGATAGTTTTGATCATATTATAACCCCTATTTCCAATGCAGGCTTGAATTTTTGGGTAGCTCCTGGTGTAAATTGTTGGAGCAATATCTATCCCAACTTAGCTGAAGCCGAAGTCAATATTTTTAATTTTATTAGAGATGCTTATAGGTTTAAAGCCAGTGGTGTTTTAAATACAAGTTGGGATGATGATGGACTTAATTTTTTTGAAAACAATTACCAAGCCTTTGCATGGGGAGCTGCACTCAGTTGGAATGCTCCAAAGATTCAATTGGCTGATGCTTCTTCAAGACAAGAAAGAATTTATAGGTATAAGGAATTCAATAAGGCATTTAACACAATTTACTTTGGTCTAGAAAATACTCAACTTACAGATTTGATGCATCGATTTTCGCTTTTGCATATTGCTGGGATACGTGAAGTATTGAAGAATAATACATTTTTTCAGTCTGTCTTTCCCATTCATTTTGATATTGTGCAAGAAGGTAAAATGGAGTTAAACCAGTTGCTTTTGCTCAAAATTGATTCATTACAAAAAGAAATTATAGGCATTAAGCCACTAGTAAAGTATAATGCTTTAACTCTCGAATATCTTGATTTTGCAATGAAGCAAGTTGCTTTCCTATTAAAGAAAAATACTTTACAAATTGAATTGTATAAATTTTTGAAAGGGGATAAAACTATTAATGAAAGCAATCTTAAATTAAGCATAAGTCAACTGAAAAATGAAGTGTATGAATTGAAACATGAGTATGTTCGTTTATGGAAAATGGAAAGCAGAAATTGGTGGTTAGATAGGAATGAAAAGAAGTTTGATGATTTAGCCAAAAGCCTTGATGATATTCATAACTATTGTATTATCAAAGCTTCAGATGGTTTGACCAAAAAAGGAAGAGAAATACAAATTATGACCATATTTGATGATAAACCAATAAAGTATGAATTAGGTAATAATGCTTTAACACATCATTCCAAAACATATACAGGGCCTTTATATTTCAAGAAGGATATTAAAATTTCTGCTGGGCTTGAAATCAATGATACTATTCATCAAATAGCATGCGATAGTTTTGTGTATCATAAAGCCATAGGTAAGTTATTTGCATTACATTCAAGGTATAGTCATTATCATCCAAGTTATGATGGAGGTGGCGAATTGGGATTACTTGATGGCAGGCTAGGAGAGGAGCATCAATTGAGAAGCGGCAGGTGGCAGGGTTATTCAGGGCATAATATTGAACTTGAAATCGATATGAATAAGAGAGAAAAAATTGATAGTTTCTCAATGGGATTTTATCAAAACACATTGTCTTGGGTGGTGTTTCCTAAAAGAGTTGAAATCTACGCTAAGGACAATATGAAAGATGAATATACATTGATTCAATCAATTGAAAGCATAGTAAAACCAGAGGTTAAGGGTGATATCAGGCAAAATTATCAAACAGTTTTTAAAGATTTTAAAGCTCGGTACATTAAGGTGATTGCCATCTCATCAGGTAAATTACCATCATGGCACCCTGCCGGTTCATCCTATGATGCCATGCTTTTTGCCGATGAAATAATTCTTAAATAAAACAGGTATATGATAAGAAAATGCTCTATACCAGGGTTAATATTTTTACTTTTGATGTTTGCTAATATGAGTTCATTATTTGCTCAAAATGACAAGCCTTTTGAAAACAGCCATTTTTTTACAATCGAGGGGGTGCAAATCCATTACCGAGATTGGAATTCAAATGGTAATAGCAAAGGTCATATTCTGTTAATTCATGGGTTTTCGGGCTCTAGTTTCTCATGGCGAAACAATGTTGATACACTCATACAATTAGGCTATCATATTGTTGCTATAGATGTGCCTCCGTTTGGTTATAGTTCAAAAGCCAAAAGAGTTAACCATTCTATGACTGCCAATGCTGCCTTGTTTTGGAAATTGGCTGATAGCCTTAGCCATGCTAAATGGGTCTTAGTTGGTCATTCGATGGGGGCATCTATAGCAGGCGCTATGGCTGCATTAAGGGATGATAGAACTGAAAAGTTGATAATGGTTGATGGATACTTTGCTGGTACAAAAAAAAGCAAGAAGTCCATTTTTAAAGGGATGTTCATTTCTTCTGCACCTATGAAAGGGTTGGTAAATTTAATAGCCTCAAAGTATTATTTTAATTACCCAAAGTTTAAAGAGCTTCTATCATCAGCCTATTCACAAGAGGCGGATTCAATAGCTGTTGAAGGCTATTTGAAGCCTTTCAAAGTAAAGGGTACTACATCTGCAATTTTAGATCTGGCAAAAGCTTATGAAGTAACTACCCTTTCTTTTTCAGATGTAAAAACACCCAGTATGCTTATTTGGGGTTCAAACGATAAGTGGATACCCATTGCCAATGCAGAAAAGTTTATGGCCAAGCACCCCCATGTAAAATACGCTATTATTAAGGGTGCTGGTCATTGTTCAATGGAAACGCATTCGCAAGAGTTTAATAGATTGTTTACTGAATTTATGAATAAGTAATCATATGTTATTGTAGACCCCTTGTTTGATTGTAAAAATTAGAGTAAGAACAAAGTATTTCTTACTTTTCAAAACACGAAAAGTAAGCAAAAATGTTTCGATTTTCAAGGTGCTTTATGGTCGGGAGCGGACTCGAAACACTAATTGGGAATCATGTTTAATAATTTATTGTTTAACCTTTCGCACTTCGGCTCCGCTCAGTGTCCGAAACATTAGTTCCTTCATTACACCGAGATACAAACTCTGTTTCATTTATCATTCCTCAGTCAGCAATGCTAAAGCTATTTCACGGATTACGGTTGGTTACTATTTTTATTTGTTCGACAATTTTATACATTTGTTACACAATTATTTTATTTATGACATTTGAAATTGAAATTGATGAAAAGACTGATCAAGCTAAAAATGTATTTAAGTTTTTAGACCAAAATCAAATTAAATACAATCCTAAAAAACTAACTGCTAAAGATGCTGCCTTTGGAATAGGAAGGCCTGCTACTGATGATGAGTTAGCTGAATACCTTAATCGCTGTATGCTAAGCGAAACTTTAGATTTGAACAAATTGATAGATGAAACAAAATCTTGAGATTTCAAAAGAAGCTTGGTACACATTAAAGGAACTTGCCGAATTTGTTGAATCGAAAAATACATTAGGTGCAGGCAATCGCTATTTGCATGCTTTTTTAATAAAAATAAAAGAAGCTCTTAAAAGTAATGCTAAATACGCTGTGTGTAAATATCCCGAATTTGCAAAACTACAACTTAAATGTTTCGTAATAAACGATTGGGTAATTGCTTATGAAGAAACAAACGATATTTTAATCGTTAAAGCCATTGTTCATGGCACATGGTTAAATTATTAAGCCATATTTGCCGAATTACAAACTCTTTTTCATTTATCAATCTTTAGTCAGCAAGGCTATTGCCTTGGCACAAGACTAAAGATAGTTGAGTAAAGCGGATTAAAAATCCGTATCTAATTGGCTCTGGATTGCAAATCCCGAGCGGCAGGTGCTGAGCGGAGCCGAAGCACCAAAGCAATTGGCTGCTGAGCGGAGCCGAAACACCAAAGCAATTGGCTGTTGAGCGGAGCCGAAACACCAATTGCGAATCATGTTTTCACATTTTTTACCGTTTCGCACTTCGGCTCCGCTCAGTGTCCGAAACGTATGTTCATTTAGCCATTCGGGATTTTTAATCCCGAATAGAATAGCTATGGATTTTCAATCCATGTTTATATTTAAAAAATTATAGGGTAAAGTGGATTAAAAATCCGCATCTAATTGGCTCGAGATTGCAAATCCCGAGCGGCAGAAAACGACTAAAAAAGAAAAACAGTTTGATGCTGTAAAAATGATGAGAGACATCAGAGATAAAATAAGCTCTGACACCCAAAATATGACTTTTGATGAGTTTAAAGCATATATAAAACAACAACTTGCCGATAGTAAGACTAAACTCGTTGGACAATAGTAATGACGAGAGAAAGTATAATACTTATATACTATTAGTCAAGCCAATACTTTGAGATTATGGTTGGTAAATAAGGTAAATTCTTTTGACTATAGTTTGTGTTTATCGTAACTCGCAAACCATCATTAACGATTAATGATAACAAGGACAGAAAACCCATGCGGCTGTTCATCTTTATCCATAGAGTTGCAAACTCATTTTCATTCACACATTCTTAGTCTGCAACGCTATAGCCATTTCACAATACTAAGGATAGCTGATATTAAGGGTGCTGGTCATTGTTCAATGGAAACGCATTCGCAAGAGTTTAATAGATTGTTTACTGAATTCATAGCTCAATAGTTTTTAAAATATTAATCTAGGTCACATTCTGTCTCAGTACTTTGCTTATTTTGTATCATTATTTGCTTGATACTATTTTGTATTATGCTCTAAATAAATTTAATTTATAAATTATAAAAAAGCATGCACCCTATTCTTTCAAAGTCCACTTACCTATATGGACTACAATGCATAAAAAGACTCTATTTATATAAAAAGCATTATCATTTAGCTAACCCTATTGATGAAACGAACCAAGCTGTTTTTCAAACAGGTACTGATGTGGGAGAATTGGCCCAATCTTTATTTCCTAATGGCGTAAACGCTCAAGGAGATGAACCCTATCATAGCGAGAAAACTGCAAAACAAACCGCTGCCTTACTTGCCAATCATGATGTGATTTATGAAGCTGCTTTTATATACAATGATGTGATTTGTGCGGTTGATATTTTGGTAAGAAAAAACAATACATACTATGCCTTTGAGGTAAAAAGCACTACCAAGCTTAAACCCCAACATATCGAAGATGCAGCCTTGCAATATTATGTATTGAGCAATGCCGGAATTGATTTGGCTGACTTTAGCATTGTTGTTTTGAATAACGAATATGTTAGACAAGGAAACCTAAATCTTGATGCCTTGTTTAATCCGATTTCAGTATTGAAATTTTTGGACGATAAACAGGTATTTATAGCAGAAAATATTTCTCGACTTAAAAAAGTAGTTTGGCTAAAGTCCATTCCAGAGGTAGAGATGGGAGGCCATTGTAACAGTCCTTATGAATGTAGTTTTACCCAATATTGCTTAAGTCAATCGCCTCAAGAATTAGTTGAAGAAATTGAACTAGACAATGCCATTAATGTAAATAAAGAGGCATGGGTTGAATTTTCAGATGAACTTCAATATCCCTTGCACTTTTTTGATTTTGAGTCCATCAGTTATGCATTACCTGAATTTGATAATTCAAGACCCTATCAGCAAATTGTATTTCAGTATAGTTTGCATATTCAAAAGAAAGCTAAATCCAATTTCATTCATAAAGCATTTTTAGGAGATGGAGTGAAAGACCCAAGACTGGCTTTGATTAAGCAGATGATAAAAGATTTAGGGAAAAAGGGGAGTATCGTAGTTTGGAATATAAGCTTCGAAAAAACAGTTATCAGTAAATTGGCTATAGATTTTCCTGAATATGCGGATGAACTTTTGGCATTGAACGAAAGAATGGTGGATTTGATGAACCCTTTTCGACCCAATAGAAAAATTGTTTTGAGTGAAGCTTTTCAAGGAAGTTTTTCATTAAAAGCTGTATTACCCATTGTGGCACCTGAATTAAGTTATGCCAATTTAAACATACAAGAAGGTGGAACTGCTAGTTTCAAATATGGCCAATTGAAAGAAATGAATGAATTAGAAAAGACCCAAGTGAGACAAGACCTTTTAGACTATTGCCATTTGGATACATTGGCCATGCTGAAGGTTTGGGAGAAAATTAATGAGTTGGTTTGATAGTTTAAGTTAATACCTTGGGTCGGGCTTGGGTGCCAAGCGGGCCATCTTAATTACCTCTAAACTGCAAAAGCCAAATTCGTCCACCACCTTACCCTCAATCAAATACACACCACGGCCCGCAAAGGGATACTTTTTGATAGATTGCGAGAAGTTGGTAGTATCAAAAAAGTGGTTTTCACAATCATAAAAAGTACCAAAAGCCATATACTCTCCTTTTACCGTCTTCACACCTTTTTGCGCCACATAATTTCCTACAATGCGTATGGTTTTATGGAGGTGTTTATCAAAATCTTTGGCTAACACATCTCCACGGTATGGGGTTATAAGCAAATCAAATTGTGAGATAGAAACAGGGAAACCAAGTATTTCAATTTCATCGTACGCATCCTCCACAATATCGTGTGCTAACAAAGGCAAAGTATAATTTTTAGCAGGTCGGCTAAACATACTACTCTGCCATACCTGAGGAATAAAAAGGCTTTGCTCCATTGGGGCAGTGCCTATAAGCATTTCTTTGATTGTCGTTTTTTTATCCGCATGCATATATATCTGCCAAAGCAGATTCTTTTTACCCGAACCTGTAAATCTAAAGGCACCCACTTTTACCAAAATCTTCAATTGCTCAATGCTAATGGAAGTACGTTCAATAAAATCATACAAACTCAAAAACACACCATTCTGTTTGCGCTCGTGTAATATCAACTCTATGGTTTTTGCTTCAAGGCTTTCGATATGCACAAAACCTATATACACATCATCGCCATAAATATGGGTGTTTTTCTCTGAATAGTTTACACAAGGCAAATGAAGATGCGCTCCTGTTTTTTTCAACTCATTAAAATACACCCAAGTTTGGTAAAAACCTCCAAAATTATTGATTACAGCCACCATAAACTCTTTTGGGAAATATGTTTTCAGGTACAAACTTTGGAAGCTCTCCACAGCATAAGATGCGGAGTGTGCTTTGCTAAATGAGTATCCCGCAAAACTCTCTATCTGCCTCCAAATTTCTTTGGTAATATTTTCAGGATATCCCTTCTCATGGCAATTAGAAAAAAACTTATCGATGATGCGTTGAAACTCCGCTTTTGAACGAAACTTGCCACTCATGGCTCTGCGCAACACATCCGCATCAGCCAAATCTAAGCCTGCAAAATGATGACAAACCTTTAGCACATCTTCTTGAAACACCATCACACCATAGGTTTCTTCCAACTGTTCTTTCATTACGGGATGCAAATAATTAATGGCTTCGGGGTGATGAAAACGATGGATGTATTCTCGCATCATACCCGACTTGGCCACACCAGGACGAATGATTGAACTAGCAGCCACCAAGTGTATGTAGGTATCGCATTGCAGCTTTTTTAGCAAGCCCCGCATGGCAGGACTTTCAATATAAAAACAACCAATGGAGTCGCTAAGCTTCAATTGCGATTTTACTTTCTCATCGTTTTTAAAGGCTTGCACATCATGAATGTCTATTCGTATTTTTTTATTCTGCCACACCAATTCGGCCGCATCTTTTATATGCCCAATGCCTCGCTGCGAAAGGATATCGAATTTCTCAAAACCTATATCCTCTGATATGTACATATCCCACTGCACCGTTGGCAATCCCACGGGTGGCAGGTCTAGCGCAGAGTACAGGTAAATAGGTTCATCCGAAATAAGCACACCCCCAGCATGGATGGAGCGGTGATTAGGAAAGTCTTTTAACAATTCGCCTACCTTCAAAATATTTTTGATGATGGGTGCTGAAGCATCAGCTTTTTCAGGAAAATTTGCAAGTATATCAATTTCGGCTTTGGGCAAACCATATACTTTGCCCAACTCGCGGTATATGGAGTTATCTTTAAAAGTGGAGATGGTACCTAGCAAAGCTGTGTAGTCACGTCCGTAGCGTTTAAAAATATAGTCGTGTACTTGTGGCCTTTCTTTCCAACTATAGTCAATATCAAAGTCGGGAGGTGATGTTCGTTTGGGGTTTAAAAATCGCTCGAAATACAAATTCAATTCAATAGGGTCAACATCTGTAATCCTAAGGCAATAGGCCACAACCGAGTTGGCTCCACTTCCTCGCCCCACATGATAAAAGCCTTTAGACATTGAATAGCGAATGATATCCCACGTGATTAGAAAGTAGGCCGAAAAGCCCAATTTATCTATAATCTCCAACTCTCTTTTCACCCTATCAAATGCCACTCTATTGTGCAAACCATATCTGTATTGAACCCCATCAAAAGCCAATTTTTCTAACAATTGCTTGTCATCATAACTACTTGCCGAATAGATCTTTTTATTTTTATGGGTTTTAAAATCAAAAACAATATTGCACTCTTCAATCATTGCCTTTGTGTTGTTTATAATGAAAGCGTAATGCTGGCAGGCATCTATCAGTTCAGCATCTGTCTTAAAATACTCATCGTCTTGGGCACTGTGTTCTGCTGTTAATCGACTTAAAAGTAAATTGTTTTCGATAGCGCGCAAATGCTTGTGCAAATCAAGCCTCGACTTTCCAGCAAAGGTTACAGGATGCTTTAATACCAATTTGTTTTTGATGGCTGAAATATCTTTAAACAAGAGCTTATTCAACTCATTGATGCGAATGCCAATGCGTTCATGTGCTTCTAATTTTTTAGGGTATTGTGTATATGGATAAATGATAAACGTATCACGCAAAGCAGCTGTTTGTTCGCTTAAAGACATGCCATATAAGTTGTGATTTGAAAGCATCTTATTGATTTCGGCCACACCTGCTGCATTTTTGGCAAGTGCTGTAAACAGTAAATGATTGGCCTCCATAAACTCAATGCCCGCTAATGGTTTTATGCCATCTTCGTTGCAGCGTTTTACAAACTCCCAAATGCCTGTAGAACAATTGATGTCGGTCAAACCCATTGTGGTAAGCTTGTAATGTTTGGCCGCAGCCATAATATTATCAATACTTAGCGTGCCATAACGAAGGCTATAAAATGAATGAATGTTCCAAAGCATTTTTCTATGATGTGTAAACTCTTGTTACTGTAAAATCTAACGTGTTTTATATCCCCCTTTTGTTACGGCACCTTTGCCATACCAATGTCTAATTTGGTCTAATGCTTTGTATAAATTCACTTGCTCTATGCTATCTTCAAACAAATCGATTTGTTGCGAACCGTGCACCAGATTGCTTACTTTAACGCCAATTAATCGTACTAACAAACGCCTGTCATACAACTTATGAAGCAGCTCTTTAGCTTTGGCTAATATGATGTGGTCGTAGGATGTGTAAGGCACACGTGCTTGAACGGTATAGGTTTGAAAATCGGAATAGCGCAATTTTACGGTCACTGTAGCGCATAGTTTTGTTTGTTTCCGCAAATCGAAGCAGATGCCTTCCACCATGGTATTCAAACATTGCTGAAGCAATTTCATATCGGTGGTATCCACCTGAAAAGTTTGCTCACTGCTTATCGACTTTCGCTCGTGGTAAGGCAATACAGGTCTATTGTCAATACCATTGGCTTTTTCCCAAATGATTTTACCATTTTCACCCAATACTTTTTGTAAAAGCTCCACATGAATATTGGCAAGGGTTTCAATGTGCACAATCCCCATGTCCCTTAAAATATGGTAGGATTTATCGCCTATGCCAGGTATTTTTTTTATGGATAATGGGTTAAGAAATTGATGTATGAGTGGCCTGGCAACCTGCTTTTCACCATTGGGTTTGGCTTCGCCTGTAGCTATTTTCGAAATGGTTTTGTTCACTGATAAGCCAAATGAAATAGGCAAACCTGTTTGCTTCATTATTTTTTGCCTCAACTCATGTGTCCATTTGTATGAACCAAAAAAGCGATCCATGCCCGATATGTCTAAGTAATGCTCATCTACACTTGCTTTTTCAACCACGGGTGCTGCATCTTCAATAACGTCCGTTACTTGGTGCGAAAACCTACTGTATTTATCCATATCACCACGCAGCCAAATGGCATCTGGACATAACCTGCGAGCTAATTTGCCCGGCATGGCCGAGTGTACCCCATATTTCCTTGCCTCATAGCTACAACTTGCTACCACCCCTCTGTCCGAAAAGCCACCAATGATAACGGGCTTACCTACTAATGAACTATTCTCAAGCCTTTCAACCGACACGAAAAAAGTGTCTAAATCCATGTGTACGATAGTTCTTTCCATTTTTTTACTTGTTTATTTTTATGTTTGACATTATTATTGTCAAATAATTGACAATAAATATATCATTTTAGGTTTTAGATAAACAAGAAAAAAAACTATGTACTTGAACACCAATTTGAAATTTTTGCGTACCCGAAATAAACTCACACAGCAAGATTTGGCAAATGCTTTAGAGGTAGGGCGTTCTGCTCTCAATGGCTACGAGCATCAGCAAAGTGTGCCCACCATCGAAACGATTTTGAAAATATCAAGCTATTTTAAAATAAGCGTTGACACTCTTTTGAAAGTGGACTTGAAGAAGCTACCCGAATCCAAAATATCTGAACTTGAAAAAGGCATTGAAGATTATATCAAAGGAAAATACCTGCGCATTGTCTCTACCACAGTTAACAAAGACAATGAAGACAATATTGAATTGGTTCCTGTAAAAGCGCAAGCAGGCTATGCCAAGGGTTATGCCGATAATGAATTTATCAGCAAACTGCCACGCTATTACCTTCCTTTTTTAGATAAAAACAGAAAATATAGAACCTTTGAAATCAAAGGTGATTCGATGCTGCCCATCAAAGAAGGGGGCTTGGTAACCTGTGAATATGTAGAGGATTGGATGGATATTAGAAACGGTCTTTGCTATGTTATTTTATTAAAAGATGATGGCATTGTGTTTAAGCGAGTTTTTAATGAAATACAAAAAGAGAAAAGACTTATTTTGGTTTCAAACAATGTGATGTATAAACCCTACACAATAAAGATTGAGGATGTAGTGGAGGTATGGAAATATGTGATGGACTATGCTAAAACATTGGAATAATGCCTGAATTGAAAATTACCTAAACTTCCAATTCTCCCATTTGTCTTGAATGTCGGGGCTTACAATCCAATCCGGGTCTTGGGGTTTGCCTACGCTTGATGTTTAGTACAAATTAGCAATCACACATTGAAGGTTTAGGGACATGACCAATACCGCAAACAGACCAAAAAGTTATTGATGATTTGATTGCCTCATCTAAGACTCTTTTTCATTTGTAATCCGTTTCTCTTCCTATGGCTTGGCGATAGACTCCAGAAAGTTTGGATATCGGGATTGTTTATGTCTTTTTTATATTTCTAAATTTATCAACATTCATAGTTGCTTTGTTTCTCAGTCAGCATGAAAGTGTTAAACCCATGCACAATAAAAAAGTTTTTAACAGGCTTATTATTTAATAAATATTAAGGATATGACTGATTTTTCTTAGACTTTTGTAAAATAATTGTCATAGCAAATTATTAAAAAAACTTATCATTTAATTATCGTGTTTAAACAGATATTACTTATAAATATATAAAACAAATGAAAAAGAACATTTTTAAAACGGCTTTATTAAGTCTAACGTTTGGTGCCTTATTAATTACATCATGCAAAAAAGATGATGACAAAACCACCACTAACACTACTCCTGCTTTAAAAAGCATTTATGAAATTGCAAAATCTGATACTAGTTTTAGTATTTTGGTAGCTGCAATAGACAAAACAGGTTTAAAAGAAACATTAACCAATGCTGGAACTTACACTGTTTTTGCGCCAAACAACGCTGCATTTAGAAAAGAAGATTTTAGTGTAGAAATAATAAACGCAATGACTAATCCAGATCAAATTTTAGAATTAAAAAACGCTTTACTTTACCATGTTCTAGGATCAAAAGTAAAATCTACTGAAGTGCCTAATGCTTATGTAGGAACATTGTATTTGGTAAATGGAAATGGTGTTTCTTTGCGTACCGCGAATAATCCTGTAAAATTAAACAATGAGTCAAATGTAGTGGCTGCTGATATTGCTGCAAGCAATGGAATTATTCATGTAATTGATATGCCATTATCTCCGCAATCAGTGGTTGATATTGCTGCAAACAATTCTGCATTTACATCATTAGTAGCAGCATTAGGAAAAGCAGAATTAGTAAGTACATTGGAAGAAAGTGCTTCTATTACCGTATTTGCTCCAACCAACGATGCGTTTGATGCCATTAGTTTCAAACTAGCTGATTTTACCAAAGAGCAATTAACACCCATTTTAACATCGCATGTTTTAGGTTCACAGGTTAGATCATCGCAAATAAAGAATGGCGATATGGTTACCACTTTAAATACCAATACCAAATTAACATTTAATACTTCAGCTGGTGTTAAATTTAGTGGTGGCAATGTGTCTGATGTATCTGTAACCACTGCAGATATACAAGCAACAAACGGTGTGGTGCACGTAATTAATAAAGTAGTTTTACCTAATTAGAATTTTTCGTTTAACCATCAAAAAAAGCCCTAGGTAATTCAATTACCTAGGGCTTTTTTGTTTGTATTACTATAATTAGTTTCCTGCAGTTTTACTTTTACTAAATTTACTTTTTAGTTTCACAGCAGGTACCCATATTTTAGAAATAATATATTTGATTGGATTGCTTTTTTCTACTTTCCAAACGGTGGTTCTTGAACTTTCTTGTGGGTTTTCATGAATGGTGTAAGCATAGGCAGCAATGGAAGTACGGAATGTGTTTTCTGGAAAATCGATAGGATCATAACCATGCAAAGTATATCCGCGGCAAAGCATAATGGCCAGACGATTAAATGGTACATCTACTTCTGTTTTATCACCTGTTTCAGCATGTTCTAAACGCAATTCTCCACCATATTCTTTCTTCCAATCTTTATTTAAATATAATAATAGATTCAAATTTCGGAACCAAGTTTCTTTCATAGGATGGTAATTAAAATCAGCATGCATGTCTAAGAAACTCTTGGCTTTTCCTTGATGGATTCCTCCACCATAAAACTCTGGGTCAATAAATACATCTTCGTTGGTTACATACTTAATCCAATCTTCAAAACGTTTTGAAGTTAAATCATCATAAAGTTCGGTAAACAAGCCTCCCATGGTCCAAAACTTAGATTTTTCAAATTTGTTTTTAGCAAAAACATAATCAGCACTGGCTGTTTCTATTTCTGGAATGCTATTGTAAAGCGCTGTAATTTTATCCTCATAGCATAGACCATCAACAGCTACAACTGGAAATGGTTTTGCGGTCAAAAATTCGTTTCTATACTTCTCTTTGTTGGCTTCTATAAACTCAAAATTTATCATAAAATGTGTTGTTTAATAATTCTCAAATATTGTATTGCCTGTATCTATTAACTATGACATTCGTCAAAAATAAATATGATATTAACTACTATTTAGCTGCTTTATTACGAAATTAACTTCCCCTGATCTTCTCGTATTTAGATAGGTTGGCAACATTAATTTCTCCTAATAATTCAATAGCTTTAGGTTTTTCAATTTCACTTGCCCCCTTATAAATGTTTACCAATTCATCGCTTTTGGCTTCAAAGAAAACAAGTAACATTACGGTATTGGGTGAAATTCTAAATACCTTCTGTACTTGCTCTAATGAATTGTATATCTGTTTGCGCGCTCCTTCAGGATTCTTGTAAAATTGGTCCATTCCTTTGCGGTGGTAGTTATAATAAGCTAATCTCAGAGGCCTAAATCTCTCATTAAGTATATTATCGATCAGATTATACCTTGTTCTTGTATTACCAAAAGCTTTCCAACCAGCCGAACCAGAAGCTTGTTGAGCCACATTCATTATTTGTAAGGCTTTGTTGAAATAAGGAGTACCTGCTTCTAATCCATAGCTATCATAGTCTAAACCTACAATATAATTTGCATAGAAAGAAAGCAATGAAACCAAGTTATTGGTATAGGATGCTTCATTGTAATCAAATCTTTGTTGCTCATTGTATGCAAACTCAAAGTTATCATCATTAAAAGTAAACAATACGCTATTGTAGTTTGACGCAAAAATAGGTCTACGGCTCTGAATAATGGCACCTGCCGATATTTCACCTGTTTGTTGGTTGTATGATTTTAATTGAATTTCGATATAAAACTCAATGCTTTCATTGTTTGCAATTTTATCGTTACTCCATTTTACGTTCGAAAAAAACTGTTTGATATCTGCTTCAAGTTTTCTGAAAACAGATTTGTCTGTAAGTTGAATTTGAACATCCGTTACCTTCACTGTCACGTTCAAATCTTGCTGCTGTTGGGCAAACAAGGATGAGAATATACCAATGGAAAGTAGAAGAAGTATAGTCTTTTTCATCATGAATTACTGTGCTTTTTTATTGAGTAAATCTAGCATTTTATTAACGATATTATACGCTACTTGTTGTTTGCTCAATAAAGGAAAATCAGTTTTACCCTCATTAGCAACAAAAAAACTTACCTGATTGGTATCGGTGCCAAATCCGCTGCCTTCATCTTGCAAGGAGTTCAACACAATCATATCTGCATTTTTGCTTTCAAGTTTTCCTTTGGCGTATAACTCGCCATCATTGGTCTCGAGAGCAAAACCTATTAATACTTGTTTACTGCTTTTTGTTTGACCAAGATGTTTTAGAATATCTACCGTCTTTTTAAGTGAGATTTGCATATCTTCACTTGATTTTTTGATCTTTTGATCGGCAATTGTTGTTGGCGTATAATCTGCAACAGCAGCACTCATGATAGCGGCATCATAAGTTTCAAAATGTACTTTACAAGCTTCATACATCTGCTCAGCACTTCTCACATTAATTCTTTGAATGTTTGTGTGGATGGTTTTTAATTGACTGGGTCCACTTACCAAAATTACCTCAGCACCCGCATGAGCGCATGTCTCTGCTATGGCAAATCCCATTTTGCCAGTGGAATAATTTCCAATAAACCTTACTGGATCAATGTTTTCGTAAGTGGGGCCAGCAGTTATAAGGATTTTCTTTCCACTAAGTCTGTCTTTTTTTGAAAAAAAATCTTCAATAAAAGTAAGGATGTTTTCTGGCTCAGCCATGCGTCCTTTTCCTGATAAACCACTTGCCAATTCCCCCTCTTCGGCATCTATGATAAGGTTTCCAAAGCTTTGTAGTTTATGAATGTTATGAACCGTGCTTGGGTGAACATACATGTCTAAATCCATCGCAGGAGCAAACATCACAGGGCATCTGGCTGAAAGATAAGTGGCCAATAGTAAATTATCGCAAATACCATTCGCCATTTTACTTATGGTATTGGCACTTGCAGGAGCTATCAGCATCAAATCGGCCCACAAGCCTAACTCAACATGGTTGTTCCATTCGCCTGTAGTTTTATCACTAAATTCAGTATAAACCTTGTTTTTAGATAGAGTAGATAATGTAAGTGGTGTTATAAACTCCTTGGCAGCATCCGTTAATATTACTTTTACTTCAGCACCTTGTTTTACAAGTAACCTAACAAGAAAAGCCGCTTTATAGGCGGCTATGCTTGCTGTTATACCAAGTAATATTTTCTTATTTTTTAGCATAAAGCTAAATAAAATTTTAACTGGAAATTATTTTTTGTCAGGGTTACGATAGTAAATTTTACCCTCGATATATTCTTCAGTAGCAATTAAACTAGGTTTTGGCAATCTTTCATAAAACTGAGAGATTTCGATTTGCTCACGGTTTTCGAATACTTCTTCTAAGGTATCGCCATCGTTGTCAAACTCGTTCAATTTTTCGTGCAACTCTTCTTTTATTTGAACAGAAATTTGGTTTGCTCTTTTAGAAATAATAGCAATTGTTTCGTAGATATTGCCAGTTTCTTCTTCAAGCTTGCGCAAGTTACGAGCAATGGTAGTGTTAGTTACGTTTTGGTAATTGTTCATTTTTATATTAAGATTTATTGTTTTCTATTTTCTTTAAAGCTTGTTCAGCCTTGGTTTTTATCGTTTTTGCATCATTAAAGTATTTACTACTTTCAGTGTACAATTCTGCAAATTCATTAAAAGCTTCTATGGTTTCGTTAAACCTTTGTTGTTGTTTTTCAGGAATACTTCTTACGGCCAATAAATAATATGATTTCACCACCAAGAAGTCGATTTCCTCTTTTTGTGCTACCTCAGGGAAATCACGACCCACATTTTTTAAAGCTACAATTGAACTCTTATATTCACCTATATCAAAATACAGTTTAGCTGTTTTGTATGCTTTAAAAGATAATTTATACCTCAATCGATCTATTAAAACATTGCATTCAGATATAAACTTACTTTCAGGATATACATTGATAAACAATTTCAATGTTTCAATAGCCTTATAGGTATCTGTTTGGTCTAATTCATATTCCTGTGATTCAAGATAAGAACAATAAGCATTTAAGTACAAGCACTCCTCTGCAAACATACCTGTTGGGTATGATTCGTAATAGGTCTTAAACTGAAATCCTGCAATTTGATATGATTTTAAACCATAATTACATTGTGCATTATAATATAAAATCTTTTCAGCCATACTGGTACCACTATACACTTCCTCCAATTGCTCAAATAAAACTTGGGCCCTGTAGAAATCTTTTTTCTTATAATAATACTCTGCTAACTCTAGCTTTTGCTTGTTGTCGGGACTTTTTAATGCTTTCTGAAACTTGCTTCTACAAGCCGGCATCAAGAGTATTCCTACAACACTTATAATTAGAATAATATGCTTCATTAAAATCAATCGGCAAAATTATCATTTTATTTTACTTTTTGTAACAATATTTTTGTCCCTTGTCTATAATAAAATAATGTCTATATTTATTTCCTATATCTTTATTAGGAAAAGTTAATGATTTGAGAAACAGACTACTCTGCATAGTGCTTATGTGTGTGCTGCAATTGAAAGCGCAAAACAAATTGAAAACTGTTGCAGACACGCTTGTGCAAAATTCTGAAGATTCAATACTTGAAAAATCGGCTTTGGGTCCTTTAAAAAGCAAAAGAGATAGCCTCATGCAATATTCATTTTCTTATCTTGGGAATAGATATAGAAGAGGAGGGACTGGAAAAAAAGGATTTGACTGCAGTGGATATACCATGGTTGTGTTCTCAAAGTTTGGGGTGAAACTCCCTCATACCTCTGCTGGACAAGGTTTAGTCGGTATTGATGTTCCAAAGAGCAATGCCCGCAAAGGCGATTTGATTTTGTTTAAAGGACGTAGGAGCAATAAGCGAATTGGCCATGTGGGAATTATTATAAGCAATAAAGGTGAGCCCATTAAATTCATTCACTCATCCACTAGCGAAGGGGTGAGGATTGATGCCCTTGATGGAATGTACTACAAAAAAAGATTCATGAAAATAAAAAGGGTGCTATACTGATAAACATAAAAAAGGCCATCCAAATAATTGGATAGCCTCATTTTTTTAAAATCTTTCGCTTATTTGTATAAAACGTCTTTCACCGCTTTCACTACCTTAGGTACACTTGGCAAAAACT
Source organism: Chitinophaga pinensis (assembly GCA_945870425.1). Taxonomy (GTDB): domain Bacteria; phylum Bacteroidota; class Bacteroidia; order UKL13-3; family UKL13-3; genus RGVD01. The sequence goes on from CAMBSD010000003.1 coordinate 45,512, forward strand.
CAGCTACAAAAGTTGGCGCATATCCTAGTGGGGTATCGGCAGTAGTTATTCTGGTTATAGGTGCATCTAAGTAATCAAATGCACGTTTTTGAACCATGTAGGTAATTTCTGTAGAGATGGATGCCAATGGCCATGCCTCTTCTACAATAATCAAACGATTGGTTTTCTTTACCGACTCTATCACAGTATCATAATCTATAGGGCGAACAGTGCGCAAATCAATAACCTCAACACTGATGTTTTCTGCTGCCAATTCTTCGGCAGCGGCCAAGGCCACCTTCATTATTTTTCCAAAAGAAACGATGGTTACATCTGTTCCTTCACGTTTTATATCTGCTTTTCCGATAGGAATAAGGTATTCTTCTTCAGGCACTTCTCCTTTATCGCCATACATTTGCTCGCTTTCCATGAAGATAACGGGGTCGTTATCTCTAATAGCTGTTTTAAGTAATCCTTTTGCGTCATATGGGTTTGAAGGAACTACCACTTTTAGACCGGGGCAGTTGGCATACCAATTTTCAAATGCTTGGCTATGTTGTGCACCTAACTGTCCCGCACTACCTGTAGGGCCGCGGAATACCATTGGAATATTAAATTGACCACCACTCATTTGGTACATTTTAGCAGCAGCATTTATCACTTGGTCGATAGCAACCAATGAAAAGTTGAAAGTCATAAACTCAATAATAGGTCTTAAGCCATTCATAGCCGCACCCACACCAATTCCCGCAAAGCCCAATTCAGCAATAGGGGTATCGATGATGCGTTTTTCGCCAAATTCATCCAACATTCCTTGACTCACTTTATAAGCGCCATTGTATTCAGCTACTTCTTCTCCCATCAAAAAAACGTCATTGTCTCTGCGCATCTCTTCATTCATTGCTTCGCGTAAGGCTTCTCTAAATTGTATAACTCTCATTTGCTCTTTGATAAAATTTATGTTTACTGCAAAAATAGATTTATTAAGGCTTTATCAAAATTAAGCTTGTCCAAAATTTAATTTATCATGATAATCAGCCCTCAAATGGATGTGGTTTTTAGACTTTGTATTGCTTATCAATGCATTATAATAATGCTGGGTAGTAGGCAGATTTGGTTAAAATGTATTTGAAAGGCAGCTTATCTGCAATCGAAGGGTTTTAATTCACCCCCATCAAATTTTATTTTACCTCTGTTACTAAAGCTACCCTTGGTGTAGTCTGAATTATATGTGTAATTCTCTCCCCAAATATTGTTGGTCAACACATACCCATTGCCCTTTTTTAACATGGCCATTTCACAATCTGATGTCTGTCCTTCTTGGGTTGACTTGTATTGCGCAAACAAAGTATCACTTCTAAAATAACCACCTGAAAGGGTACCTAAACGGCTGTCTTTTTCATAAGCTATATAGTTTAAAACACCGGTAATACTATCCTTACTTTCATTCAAACTTAAGAAAATAGTATCTGATTTGAAGGCAAAAAAATAACATTTTTTACGATTTTCTATGTCGCTTTGATCCTTGTCATTACTATTTGATGCACCGTTTTGATTACATGAAAAAAAAGTAATAACTGTAATAACTGTAAGAAAAATGCTTGATAAAATTATTAGAGAGAACTTTCTATTTTTTATTAATTGGCTCATGCTGTTTTTATAAATATAATGATTTTGAATAGAGGTAATTGCAGCTTATTATGATGTATATATTTCTGCTAAAACATTTGGCAAATATAACCAATAGTGCGATGACAAATTGATTGCTTCGCCTCCGGTAATATCGTTATAGTAATTTATTTATTTTAATTTGGTAAGAAGTTCGTCTAAACCCTCCATAGCCATACTCAAGCCTTCTTTGAAACCCATTTGAATGGTAGTTTCTAATTGTGCCAAATTTGGATAGGTAATCATAAATTCAACCAAAGTAATATCTCCTTTATCAGTAAAGATTTCTTCCCATTTAGATTGAGGCATACTTTTGTTGATATTACCATCAGCATCAGTAAATCCGTCTAAACCGATGAATTTCTTTTGGAATTCAATCTCTATGTATTCGGTCAATGCCCAATGTTCTTCTCCTGCATGGCCTACCATGGAATAAAGCCAAGAGCCTCCTTCTCTGAAATCCATTTTCTTTGTGCGAGCTTTCCAAGGTTTTGGCGCCCACCATTTGTCAAGTATATCACTTTTGGTATAGGCATCCCACACCAATGAAATGTTGGCTGCAAATTCTCTACTAATTTTTATGTTGTTGTCTTTGTTTACAACAAAATCATAGTTTAAATACTTGTTCATCTTTCAGATTAGCCTTAGTTTTCTTCAGTATATTGCTTGAAATTGTTTAGGATAGATTGCCAACCTGCCTCTTGTAACTCTGCTGGGTTTTCATTTTCAGGATCAAAAACTACCCTTATGTTGGTTGAATTTCCATTGGCTTCCAAACTTACATCTGCTTTTCTTCCATCTTCCATTACATAACTGTATCCTATACCAATCATTAATTGGGTATATGTGGTAATAAAGTCGAATCCAAAACTGCCATCTTTTGCTTCCATTCTCACATTACATTTACCTCCAATTCTTAAATCATTTTCAGCGCTTGGGCAGTGCCAAGAAGGGTCAGCAAAATTCCATTTGGTGATGTGTTCAGGTTGGGTGTAATAGTTCCAAACTTTGGTTGATGGAGCCGCAATATTGGCTTCGATGGTTATTTTTTCTGTGTTCATCTTATCTATAATTTCTATTAAGTGTGTTTTTCTTCTTAGTATTTTGTAGGGTTCCTAAAACCTCATCAAGTTCATCAAATTTAATTTACCAAATCTGTTTACACTTTCCCGACCACTTGTCATTTTCTTTCATTTTGTTTCCGTTTAGTTGGTAATAAATTTCCCTGCCACTTTGTTCCTGTTTCACTAATTCGCATACTGTAAGTATTTATTAATGCTTTGATACTGCCTGCCTGCTTGTAGCAAAATGTTTGGCAATAGCATTGGACCTGAAGGTTTGTGCGTCAATCAACAGTATGATGGCTCTAATGGCGGGGACAACTTTGGCTTGAAAAATATCTCTTTTCATTTTCTAATTTAAACTAATCTGTTGCAAATAGAAATGCAATTAATCGCTTGCGCAAATATTAATAAAGGAAATATTACTTAAACGCTCCGAAATGCCAAAGAATACCTGAAGGATCATGCAAAAAGAATTCTTTTCCCCATTCCAAATGACGGATGGGAATTAATCTTACATTTTCATATTTTGCTTCGAGTCTCAATGAAACAAGGCTTTTCCAATAGTCGTCCACATTGTCAACCTCTACAAAAACCATGGTATTGTCAACCCAATCTTTTACATAAGCATCTTGTAGGTAAAATCCAATTTCTTCCGATTCGAAATAGCTTAATTGAGGAGAAATAACATTTTCTGTAAAACCTACGTCTGCATAGAAGTTTCTTGATATACTGAAATTTTTGGCACCTATAAATGGTCTTATGGATTTAATGGGGTTATTCATTTTTAAGTATAAGTATTTTGTCGAAGTGTAATTATTTCGTTTGCTTTTTTCTCTTGATAAAAGCAGCAGCAATTGAATATCAAAACTTGGATGATATTTTTTTTAGTTAAAGTTATATATGATACCAAACCTAATCATTCCTAAACATTAAGCCCTTTTTCTTCAAAGCTTCCCGTAAAATCGGAATAGATGATTTACCCATTCCATGTAATGCTAAAATTTCTTTTTCCGAATATTGGGCTAATTGCTCAATGGTACTAATGCCCTTATTCTCTGGCGCCCTTCGTGCTGGTGCATAAAGCAATGATAGCAGCCCATCGGCAGGCTTTTTCAAAGCTTCACATGTTGGACAAGTTGGGCAATCACTGCTCTTAAAATATAGATGACCTTGTTTACAAGTTCATATGGTTTTTTCTAAAGCCTCTTTCATTTTAGTCGTTCCAATATACCTTTTCTTTTAATTAAGTTTTTGTAATCCCATTGTATTTCTTCAGCTAGTTTCAGCCAACGTATAATGTCTTTGGTATTTACCTCTTCTATATTATTATATCTAATGTCTGCAGCCTTGAAACTACCTTCCTTTTGCAGGGTTTCATCCCCAAAAGATTGTCCACTCCAAAACAATAAACGAATACCTGTTTTTAATTTGCTATATCCTACAATGGGGTTTGCATCTAAAAACCATACCGGATGCCCATGCCATATTTTATGCTCCGCTATAGGCAATCCTTCACAAATGGTATTGGCCAGTAAATGACAAATTTCTATATATTCTGGTGCTTGGGAATGGTTGTAATTTTCAATTTCTATATTCATTTGTTATTTTCACAATGAGTGTTAAACAAACATAGCAATTTGTTATAATTGAACAATGTTTAGAATGCGAAATTCGAACTCACAAAAATGCGGAATGCTTGCCATTGATTCTAATGCTGTAAAGACAATTAGCTAAATAATTTATAACTGATCTTTTCAAAGGATTTAAATCCTTTTTATCTATTATTAGACTTGCGCTATTCTAACATGTCGATTAGCGGACTTTTCTCTTGCATTGATGTAGCAGAAGAATAGATATATAAGTCAGCCCAATCCCTTAAAATATTTCTGTTTAAATTAATTTGGCTTGCCTACTTTCGCAGGCATTATTATGTGGGAAATTTTTGGACGAAATATCATCCGTAACAGGTTCTATTACTTGATAGGCCTGGGTTTGATAACTATATTCTTTGGCTATTTTGCCAGTAAGGTGCAACTGACTTACGATTTTGCCAAGGTTATCCCTAAGGACGACCCTGATTTTATCGAATACATTAAATTCAAGCAAACCTTTGGCGAAGATGGCAATATTTTGGTGGTGGGTGTTCAATCCAACCAAATCTTTAAAAAGAATTTCTTTAACGATTGGTACAAGCTATCCAATGATATTGAAAGCACCGATGGGGTTGAAAAGGTGGTGTCTTTACCTAAAATATACACCCTCTATAGAAACGATTCTCTTCAAAAGCTGCAACTAAAACCTATTTTAAGCCAAGCCCTAAATACCCAAGCCGAAGTTGATTCCTTTAAAAATGTGGTGCAAACCCTCAAGTTCTATCGGGGCTTGTTATACAACCCTGAAAGCAATGTGACACTTTTAGCTATTACTCTAAAGAAAGACAAGCTCGATAGCAAAGAGCGCATTCCTTTGGTGGCCGAAATAGAAAGAAAATCAGATGAGTTTGGCAAGAAATATGGTTGCGAAATGCACTACTCTGGATTGCCTTATGTGCGCACTGTCATGAGTAGTAAGGTGGCTGATGAGATTAAGATTTTCACCTACCTATCCATTCTGGTAACTGCCATTTTCATTTTTGTGTTTTTTAGGTTTATCAGTGCGGTTATTTTTAGTTTGATAGTGGTTATCATTGGGGTAATATGCACCCTAGGTACCATTGCTCTATTTGGCTTTAAGATAAGTTTGCTCACAGGTATCATCCCTCCATTGATGGTTATTATTGGGATTCAAAACTGTATTTACCTGCTCAATGTGTATCACCAAGAGTTTACCAAACATGGCAATAAAATGTTGGCCATCATCCGGCTGATTTCAAAAAATGGTTTGGCTTTGTTCCTTACCAATGTTACCACTGCCATAGGTTTCTGTGTGTTCAGTTTTTCGGGTAGTGCCATTTTAGATCAGTTTTCTATCGTGTCGGGCATCAACATCATGTTGATTTACCTTATCAGCTTGATATTTATCCCAGTTGTTTATAGCTATTTGCCACCTCCAAAACCCCGTCATATCAAGCATTTGGACGCTGTGAGGTTGAATAAATTCTTGGATTATTGTAACTACTTAGTGTACAACCGAAGAAAGACCATATACATGGTAACCATTTTGTTGGTTGTTATTTCTACCATTGGTGCTTTTATGGTGGATAATTTAGGCTATGTAGTTGATGATTTGCCTCAACATAATAAGGTGTACAAGGACTTAAGGTTTTTTGAAACCAACCTAAAAGGAACCTTGCCTTATGAGATTAGAATTAACACCAAAGAGGAGGGAGGCATTAAAGATTTTGCTACCTTACAAAAAATAAATAGGCTGCAAAAAGACTTAGCCAAGGTGCCTGAATTTGGAAAGTCGGTATCGGTAGTTGATTTTCTAAAATTTGCCAACCAAGGAATGAATGGTGGAGATAGCAACTATTTTATAGTACCTAGCGTGCTTGATATCAGTGGTATCTTAGGCTATTTACCAAAAAGCGAAGAAGGTAAAGGCAATATCCTAAAATCTATGGTGGACAGCACCTACACCTCTGCACGTGTGAGTATCCAAATGGCTGATATTGGCTCACAAAAAATCAAATTGCTTAATACCATCATTCAACAAAAAGTAGATAGCATTTTCCCTAAAGACCAATATGATGTGAGGTTGACAGGTACGAGTATGATTTACCTGAAAGGCAATGATTACCTTATAAATAACCTTTTGAGCTCAGTATTTTGGGCTTTGTTGCTCAATTCATTTATGATGATATTCTTGTTTGCTTCATGGCGCATGATGTTGATTTCGCTTTTGCCAAACATCATCCCATTGATTATGACCATCGGAATCATGGGCTTTTTCCATATTAGGTTGAAACCATCTACCATCATCATCTTCAGCATTGCTTATGGTATAGTGGTAGATTTTACAATACACTATTTGGCCAAATACCGACACTCACTCAAGAAGCATAATTGGGATATGAAGATAGCCATTCCTGAGAGTTTGAATGATGCAGGTCCTAGTATTATTTATACTGCCGTAGCACTTTTTGCAGGCTTCATCATTTTTGCCGCTAGCGATTTTGGTGGAACTGTTGCGCTAGGTGTTTTAACTTCGTTGGCCTTGTTGTTTGGTATGCTTATGAACCTATTGTTATTGCCAAGCATGTTGCTTTCACTAGAAAAATCAATCAATAGCAAAAAAGAGTTTGATACCACTTGGGTGGATGTTGAACCAGAAGATTAGTATTGCTTTATTGAAACCTTTTGCAAAGCAATTTGAAAACTAGCTAGACATAATGTAATCATCATTTAAACTATAAACTTTTTTCAGGACTATACACAAGTCATGACTACAAAGCAATTCCCCTCCTTGGAGGGGTTAGGGGTGGGTTACTTATGATGAAAATTTTGCTGCCTTTGCAGGCGTCCTCGCCTGCAAGTATGTTTGTATATACAGGTTGTTCGTAAATTAACTTTTCTAACCTCTGGCAAAACAATCATCTATCTTATTATTTTTCATTTTCCTTTTGAGGCATCAAAATCCCGATGTGTCGGGACAAAATGCTTCTTCCGATCCGATTAATCGGAATCAAGGTGCCTGCTAACACACTTCCCAACCTCAAAAAGATTTCTCCATGCCGCTGTATAGTTTTTGCCTCTTGGCTGTTCCCACTTCACATGGCAAAACCTAAAAGGCTGCACAAACCCTAGCTTGAAATCTTTTTGCACGCACTGCGTAAATCTGACTACCCATTCGACAAGCTCAGGGTGACAACGTCATAAGGGGGAATGCCAAGCTAGCTATAGCCCATTTACATTTTACATCATCGAAATGGAAATTTTAAAATTACCTGAATTATTGTGGTTCAATTCCTTCGTTAGATATCGGAGGGCAGGGGGATGTGTCTAATCAGTCTCCGTTGCTATATTCTTCTTTCGATTCTTGTATTTATCAATAATGCTTTCAATCCAACTGCCTGATTCTTTCATGAGGTATTTGGCTATAATAAGTTCAGCAATTTTTAATACCACTTTGCTAATAGGTGAACTGCTCATGCTGCGCATTCCTAACATAAATGGTACCACATAATCTTGTGCTTTGTTTAGGATGTTTTCTCCTTCTTTGTGGTTCTTAAATGGATTGAAACTTGCCCAAATGATACTCCATTTGTTATCTTGTAAATGGCTTATTTGTGTATTTACCTTTTGTTTTTGCAAATCATGATCTAGTCTTAATTGTTTGATGGCGGCCTGCAAAGAATCGGCATCATATATGGGGTATCTACTTTTCATGGCTGGGCTCCCCCTCAAATATGGTTTTGATTATGCCATTAATAATTGGCTTCTCGATAAGGTGCTTACGCGCTAATAATACAATCATGAATAACACAACATAGAGACTTGCTATAGCACCAAAGCCCGCAAAATAGGATTGGAACAATTGGCTGAAATAGTAGGCCAACATCAGGCTAATAAAGAGCATGGCAAAAAATGCCAATACCCCCAATACCAAACCACTAATGAACTTTGCACCAAGTTTACTTCCTTTATCTATGGCTGTAAGCTTGCCAAGTTCAATTTTCTGTTCGATATACACAGAGGCCGAATCCTTCAAGTCATTAAAGAAAGTTTCATTATTGGGCTGCTCATTGTTTTCCATTAGCTGCTTTTGTTATCACTGTTTGAATCTTGTGCCATGTCTTTTTTGTCAAGCCAATCGTTCACATCATCTTTCATTTCTTCGGCTTTCTTCTTCAAATGGCTGAGGGTTTCTTTTCCTTCTTTGCTTGCAAATAGCCATGTTATTCCTGCTCCAACAGCAGCACCTAATAAAAAAGGCCAAAGGTTCTTTTTATTGCTCATTGTCTTTGCTGATTAATGAAACAAACTTAGTTTTTTATTTTATATGTTGTGTAAACAAGTTTACTTTGAACATCAAAATCATATATGCCACTTCTACCTGATAAAGACCGCAACAAACAATTATCCTTCTTGTTTTTGTTGGCGCTTGGTTGTTACCTGTTCTATTTACTAAGCGATTATTTTACGCCATTTTTAGGTGCTGTTATTTTTTATATGCTATTCTATAAAAGCATGGCATTCCTTACTGAGAAGCACAAATGGCGTAAGTCTTTGGCCGTTATGCTTATTATTATCGTTTCTTTTTTAGCTATTACGGTTCCAGTTTTTTTGCTTTCGTTTTTGTTATATTCAAAAATCAGTGCAGCCTTCAATAGTCCTGAGTCCATACTCAATATTATTCACTTGATTGACGAAAAAGTGAATGCACTTACAGGTTATGATATCCTTTCAGACGATACCATCAATGTCTTAAAATTAAAAGCAGGCAATCTCATACCAGATTTGTTGGGAAAAGTATTTGACATTTTGGCGCAAGTGCTTATCTGCTATTTCCTTTTGTTTTACATGCTATTCTACTATAAAGAAATACCAGCATGGATAGAAAAATACTTGCCATTAGGAGCTGAAAATACGGCTAAATTTATGAAGGAATTAGAATCAATGACTATGTCGAATGTAATTGGTTCACCTCTTTTGGCACTTATTCAATCAGCCGCAGCCATCATTGGCTTTTATTTGTTTGGTGTGGATGAAGCTCTTTTCTGGGGTTTCATGTGTGGCTTTTTATCCTTTGTTCCATTTATTGGTTCAGCGTTGGTGTATATACCAATAGGCATATTGATGTTGAGTCTTGGCAAACAATGGCAAGGCATAGCCACCTTGGTTTACGGCATTGTGGTTATTGGTAACATTGATAATGTGATGAGGTTTGTTATTCAGAAAAAGTTTGCTGATGTGCATCCACTTATTACTATTTTTGGGGTCATCATTGGGCTGCAATTGTTTGGGCTACCTGGTTTAATTTTCGGTCCTTTGATGATTTCTTATTTCATACTAGGCGTGAAGATATATAGAACGAATTATGTTGAAGAATAGCCAATGTGAAATTCGGATTGCCAAAATTTTGAAATAATTTTAATGGAATCTCCATAGGCAAATTTACTATTCCCTTTAGCTTAAAACCCTAATCCTTTTACATATACTAGTAAACTTTACTTATTATTTGTACATACCTCTAAATAACTTATTCTTGTTTTATGAATAAACTCGTTAGGGGATTATCACTATCACAAGCCACTTCACTTAATATGATCGATATGGTGGGCATTGGCCCGTTTGTAACCATACCTTTTATCATTCAGACTATGGGTGGTCCACAGTGCATTTTGGCTTGGTTGCTCGGTGCATTTTTATCATTTATGGATGCGTTTGTTTGGGCTGAACTAGGCGCCAAATGGCCACAAGCAGGAGGTTCTTATGTTTTCCTTCAAAAACTTTTTGGTAAGAAATATGGGCGTTTGATGTCTTTTCTTTTCGTGTGGCAAACCAGCATTCAAGCCCCATTGGTGGTGGCATCGGGTGCTATAGGTTTTGCACAATACCTTTCCTTTTTGGTGCCATTAACTGCCATTGAACAAAAAATAGTTTCAGGAACTTTGGTAATTTTCTTGGTGATATTACTTTACAGAAACATACAAGCCATTGGTAAACTATCTGTTATTATGTGGGCTGTGGTAGCATCTACTATTCTATGGATAATTATTTCGGCTTTCACCCATTTTGATGCCCAATTGGCTTTTACTTATCCTGAGAATGCTTTTGATTTTACACCTTTGTTTTTTGTAGCTCTTGGTCAGGCTTCTATCAAGAGTATTTATTCCTATTTGGGCTATTATAATGTTTGTCATTTAGGTGCTGAAATTGTGAATCCTCAAAGAAACATACCAAAAAGTATTTTCATTTCGATTGCTGGAATAGCTGCCTTATACATTAGCATGCAAATCGGCATATTGGGTGTAATCCCTTGGCAAGAAGCACAACATTCCGAGTTTATTGTAAGTACTTTTTTTGAAAAATTATATGGTCATACAACTGCTCAGATAGCTACAGGATTGGTGTTGTTTATCGCCTTATCATCTTTGTTTGCAGTTATGTTGGGGTATTCAAGGGTGCCTTATGCTGCAGCCAAAGACGGCAATTTCTTTAAGGTCTTTGCAAAGCTTCACCCAACCAAACATTTTCCATATGTATCTTTATTGGCTTTGGGTGGATTGGCATTCGGTTTTAGCCTTTTATTTAAACTTAAAGACATCATAACAGCCATCATCATCATGCGTATTTTGATTCAATTTATTAGTCAATCTGCAGGCGTTATTGCCTTGCATTATAATAGCAAGAAACTTCGATTGCCATACAGAATGCCTCTATTTCCTATACCCGCTATCTTGGGTATTATGGTATGGCTTTTTGTGTTTTTTAGCAGTAGTACCCAATTTATTTTAGGTGCATTGGGCATCATTATAACAGGTTGCTTGTTGTATTTTATTAAGGAACGAAAGACTGCTTAATGATACGAACGTTTTATAATTCGTATCTGTATTAATTCAATTTACCATATCTTTTTTTGGTGGTTGGAAACTAAATCAATGGTGTTCGAAACATGGTTTTTGATGTTGAACCCCTTCAGGGTTCTACTTTGTATATGTCATTTAACCGTGGGTTTCACCCACGGCTATGAATATTTTACCCCTTTGGGGTAAGCTAATTTTGAGGTTTCGAACACTTATGAAACTAAATCCGAACGCGAAGCCAAATTAATTGCTAAAATAGGAGGCGAGCGTTGGGCTGAAAAATCCCGATTAATCGGGACGGGCCGTGCATCAGGCTAGGGGGCAGAAGCATATTTTTTTCTAGAAATGCTTTAGCATTCATGAACTCAATTAAAAAACAATTTATAGTGAATAATTTTTGGCTACTTTTTCATCAATGGAAAAAGTAGCAGAAAGAAAATGCAAATATCAATTAGGTAATTAAAATTTTATAAAAACTAAATCGTTTCATAAATAATTAAACCTGTTCTGATTTTTGGTTCAATCCAAGTAGATTTTGGGGGCATGATTAAATTCTCTTCAGCTATTTGTTTCACTTCCTCAATCGAAGTAGGGTAGAGGGTAATAGCCAAATTGTATTCTCCTGCATCTATCGTATTTTGAAGTGTTAATATCCCTTTACTACCATCTAGGAATGACAAACGCTTGTCTGTTTTGCTATCATTGATATTGAAAATTCTTTTCAAAAGAAACTCTTCAACAATGCTCACATCAAGCTTATCTAATGAGCCTTGCAAACTGTTGTATAACTCAGGTTTTAGTTTTATGAGATAGGCATCGTTGTTGAAGTAAAGGCCAAACTCAGCTTTGTTTAAAGGTTGCACTGGAATATGCCCGCTTCTAACCACATCAAAATATTCGCCCACACATTCTAAGAAATTAGCTGCATCCACAGTGGCTTCATCATTTACCAAACGGTGGTATTCAAATATCTGTAATTTGTTAAAAGGAATTAAACAAACAGGAAAGTAATTATACAATTCTGAACCATCACCATCAGGATTCTTTTCACGCATTTGTTGGCAATAAGTTGCGGAACCTGCCGAGCGGTGGTGTCCATCTGCTATGTATATTTTTTCAATGTTCTTAAACTCAGACTCGATGGCAGCAATATCTTCATCGTTGATTAACACCCAAAGGTTATGCTTCAATTGGTCGGCACTCAAAAAATTATATTCAGGTGCATTACTGTTGATGGTTTTATTAATAATGTTTTCGATAACACTGCTGTCGGGGTAGGTTAATAAAACGGGATTGCCTAAGCCATTGAAATAGGAGATATGTTCGGCCAATTCGTTTTGCTTTTCAGTCAATGTATTTTCATGTTTCAAAATTATATTGTTGTTGTAATCATCTACAGAGGCTGTTGCAATCAATCCTGTATAGGCGGTACTTCCTTTTATCAATCGATAAATATAGAAAACAGGCTTTTTGTCTTTGATTAAGATGCCTTCGTTTTTAAATCTTTGTAGGTATTCTAAGCCCAATGGAAAATGCTTTTCAGGGTTTTTCTTTTCACCTTTATAATGCAAATATGGCTTTACAACATGCAGGTAGCTAAATGGATTTTTTAGAATTTCGCTCGTTGATAATTCGCGAGAGGCGCTGTCATAACTTGGTGATGAAACTACTCCAGCTTTGTCTTTGCTTGGGCGAAGGGCTGCAAAAGGCTTAATTGTGGCCATAGGTTTTAATTTTGTGAAGGCGAATATGTGTAAATATTTTATTAATCGTAATGCTAAGCTGAAAATAATTCTTATGTCAGTGAATAAGATTTAAATAGTTTGACCACTTATTGCACCGAAGCCCTTTTTAATCGGTCGTTGATGGCAATCCCTAATCCTTCATTAGGGAATTTTTCGGCTAAAATAATATCTACATCCAAATCATTCAAACTTCTTAAGGCCGAAAACAAACGTCTTGCTGCCTCATCTAGGTTTCTAAGTGGAGATAAAATAAATTGTTTTTTTAGATCAATATTCCCATATTTTTTTGAAAAAGAAATGATACCTATTGAATGGCCTTGGTGATTCAATAATTCCTTCTCCATATCATCACAAATAATCAAATTTTTACTAGGCGCATAATGCCTTTCCATCATGCCTGGAGCAATAAATTTACTGATATCTCCATTCACTTGAGGAACATTTACTATGATTCCCAATGTGTTTTCAATTTGTTCTTTTGCCAAGCCACCATACCTTAAAATTCTTGGTGTATTTTCAAGAAAAGAAACAATGGTAGATTCTATGCCTACTTGGCATTCTCCTCCATCCAAAATACATTTGATTTTATCGCCCAATTGTTGTTTGACATGAGCAGCAGAAGTAGGACTTACAAATGTGCTTGGATTGGCACTTGGCGCTGCCAAAGGGAAATCAAGCATGCCTAACAATTCAAGAGTTAGAGGGTGATTAGGTATTCTGATAGCCACCGAGTCATGACCTGCTGTTACCATATCCGGTATCTTTTTTGAACTTGGAACAACAAAAGTGATGGGCCCAGGGCAGAATTCAGAGGCTAATTTTAAAGCAAGTTCAGGCAAGTAAATGCCCCATTCAGCAAAGCGTTCCACTGAATTGGAATGTATGATTAATGGGTTGAAATGAGGTCGGTTTTTGGTTTTGTAAATACTCAATACCGCCTCTTCATTGAAGGCATTAGCAGCTAGACCATATACCGTTTCGGTGGGTATAGCTACCAATCCGCCTTGTTTAAGTATTTCTGCCGCAGCATCTAATTGATTCATATACCAATGTGAGGATGGGAGAATGCGAAAACGTGTGAATGAGTAATTAATTTTCATCCTCACACATCTTCACATTTATATTCTATATTTCACTTACTTCACCACCTCTTTTAAGGTTGTATTTCTCAATTTTGTTATAAAGATGACTTCTTTGAATATCTACCTCAAGGGCTGTTTTAGCTACATTCCATCCATTTTTGCGAAGTTTTTCTTCAATGAATATTCGCTCAACATATTCTTTAAAATCTTGCAAGGTTGAGAAGCGCTCATAAATTGATTTTTCTTCTTCATGCACACTTACAGGACTTGCATATTTTTGCACATCTTCAATCGTAATGCGAGCTTGGCCTAAAATAACCAATCGCTCAACAATGTTGTGCAATTCGCGTATATTGCCACTGAAGTTTAATTTTTTCAATTCGTCTAAAGCTTGCGGCAAGAATGAACGTTTAGGAATACCATTGTCTTCACAAATCTCTTTGATGAATTTTTCAGCCAACAAAGGCACATCATCTTTACGTTCATTTAAGGATGGTACATGAATTAATATTACGCTAAATCTATGGTATAAGTCCATACGGAAATTTCCTTTTTCAATTTCACGCATAAGGTCTTTATTGGTAGCGGCAATTACGCGCACATTCACGTCAATGTCTTTGTCTCCGCCTACTCTGGTAATTTTGTTTTCTTGCAAAGCCCTCAAAACCTTGGCTTGAGCAGCTAAACTCATATCACCCACTTCATCTAAAAACAAAGTACCGCCATTGGCTTGTTCAAATTTACCTATACGTTGTTTGATGGCAGAAGTAAAAGCACCTTTCTCGTGACCAAACAATTCGCTTTCAATTAATTCAGTAGGAATGGCAGCACAATTAACCTCTACCAAAGCATTTTTTGCCCGGTTGCTTTTCTCATGAACCCAACGTGCTACCAACTCTTTGCCAGTTCCATTTTCACCTGTAATTAATACCCTTGCATCTGTTGGCGCTACCTTATCAATGGTGTTCATGATGTTTTGAATAGCAGGGCTATCACCAATGATTTCCCGTGTTTTGGTAACTTTTCTGCGCAGAACTTTGGTCTCAATTGTCAAAGATTTTTTGTCGATGGCATTGCGAATGGTAAGCAACATTCTATTCAAATCAGGTGGCTTAGAGATAAAATCATAAGCTCCTTTTTTGGTGGCTTCTACAGCCGTTTCGATGGTGCCATTACCTGATATCATTATAAAAGGAATATCATCATCTATTTCTTTGGCTTTGGTTAGTACCTCGATACCATCCATTTTAGGCATTTTAACATCGCAAAGCACCGCTTCGTAATCATCATTAGCAAGCTTTTCTAGACCTTCGGCACCATTGCTGGCTTCATCTACCTCATAGCTTTCGTATTCTAAGATTTCTCTTAACGTGTTGCGAATGGCTTTCTCATCATCAATAATTAATATTTTGGGCATGACTTTGATTGAATATTTTTTGTAAAAGTGAAGAATAAATTAGACACTACAAAGCATGTTGATTTTTGGTGTATATTTAATTGGTTGATGTTTGTTGCCTGTCAGTTTTGAGAATGCTTGTTATTGCTTTGCTTTTGGCTTTAGCTTTTTTGGGATCTAACACTAGACTTTGGGGTTGGATAATACAATGTTTGATTTAGGATTTGTAATAAAAAAAAAGAGTGTAGACTCAATTGTAGATACATTTAGTAAAAGCGTTTCTTCGGATTCATCGGTATCAAGGTGCTTTATGCTCGATTTGCGCAGCCGAAGCGCCATTTCGACTGCGTTTAATGAACGTTTCCTTGCCGCTGCTAATGTTTTGCCACATGGCAATTCCTACATCACATCGCAAAACCTAAAAGGCTTCACAAACCCTAGCTTGAAATCTTTTTGCACGCACTGCCAAAATCTGACTACCCATTCGGTAACCATCAATTAAACTATAAACTTTTTTCAGGACTATACAGTCAAAGCATATTTTTAAGAGATTGCTTCGTGCTTCGCAATGACCTCGTATAGTTCCTTCAAGCGTTCAGGATGAAGATCGGAATGCTAATAAACAAATGGTATTTAAGGAGATATTAAAAATCTGAAAGTTGAACCATCAAATCTTTTAAGCAGCGCTCGCATTGGCTTCTTTATGGATTTTTTTAACCAATCCTTGAAGTACATTACCAGGGCCACATTCTACAAAATCAGTTGCACCATCAGCTACCATGGCTTCCACAGATTGGGTCCATTTTACAGGGGCTGTTAATTGGCTTATTAAGTTTTGCTTGATGTCATTCACATCACTCACTGCTTTTGCCACATAGTTTTGGTAAACAGGACAAATAGGGCTGTTAAATTGCGTCTCATGAATAGCTGTTTCTAGCTCTAATTGGGCAGGTAGCATCAAAGGAGAGTGGAAAGCTCCACCCACTTGAAGTACTAAGGCACGCTTGGCTCCGGCAGCTTTTAGTAATTCGCAAGCCTTGTTTATACCTTCTATTGAACCAGATATTACCAATTGACCTGGGCAATTATAATTGGCGGCTACTACGATTTCATCGGTAATAGAGGCACATATTTCTTCAACTTTAGCATCTTCTAAACCTAGAACCGCTGCCATAGTGGAAGGCTTCATTTCGCAGGCTTTTTGCATGGCCAATGCACGTGCGTATACCAATTTTAATCCATCTTCAAAGCTCAGTGTTTTGTTGGCTACCAATGCTGAAAACTCGCCAAGGCTGTGACCTGCGACCATATCTGGTGCAAAAGCATCACCCAAACATAAGGCCTTAATTACTGAGTGTAAAAACACAGCTGGTTGGGTAACCCGGGTTTGTTTCAAATCCTCGTCAGTACCATTAAACATTAAATCAGTAATACTGAAACCGAGAATTTCGTTGGCTTTATCGAAAAGTTCTTTAGCCAAAGGTGATGATTCATAAAGGTCTTTTCCCATGCCCACAAATTGCGCGCCTTGTCCAGGAAATACGTATGCTTTTTTCATGTAAATATTTTTTGAATGTTATTCTCCGTAGTATTCTACAAAGTTATTTTCAGTTTCGATTAGTTTTAAATAGTGCAATTTGCCATTCGTTATTTTGGCATCCAAAATTTCCCAAATGGCAATAATGATATTTTCGATAGAAGGCATCTGACCTTTTAAAAAATCAATATCCTCATTCAAGTTTTTGTGGTCCAGTTTTTCTGTTACTTCTTCTTTGATAAGTGCTTTTAACTCTTTCAAATCCATCACCATACCCGTATCAGGGTTAGCAATTCCTTTTACGGTTACAAACAATTCAAAATTATGCCCATGATAGTAATGATTGGCGCATTTACCAAAAAAGGCTTCATTTTCTTCTTTGGTCCATTTTGGATTATATAATTTATGAGCCGCATTGAATCTTTCTCTGCGGGTAATGTATACTATTTTTCGTCTATCAGCCATTTAGCTATAAAAATCAAGTGCAAATATAGGATTTGCCTTAAAATATCAAGTAATATCTCTGTTTTTGGAATACAAATGTTTCATGCTTTTGATGGTATTAACTCATTAACCAACAACAGGCAATCAACACCTATCATCAATAATTATCTACATCTTAATGCAAACATTCTTAGCTTCTGTGAAGAAACGAATGGCCTCCCAACCACCTTCGCGGCCTACACCACTTTGTTTCATGCCTCCGAAAGGGGTGCGTAAGTCGCGTAGTAACCAGCAATTAATCCATACAATACCACTTTTGACTTTGGCTGCCACCCTGTGCGCCTTGTTTAGGTTTTCTGTCCAAATGTTACAAGCTAAGCCATACACAGTGCTATTGGCCATCATCAATACTTCTTCTTCGCTATCGAAAGGAGTAAGTGTAACAATAGGTCCGAATATTTCCTCTTGGTTGGTTCTGCAATGGTAGGCAAGGTTTTCGATAATGGTTGGAGCAATAAAGTAGCCGTTGGTATTTTCGCCATCTAGATTCACCTCATGGCCTCCAAGCAAAATATTTCCTCCTTCTTGTTTGGCTAAATCTATATAGCTTAACACCTTTTCAAAGTGCATTTTGCTAGCAATGGCGCCCACTTTGGTATCGTCAGCCAAAGGGTTTCCTACTTTCATTTTCTTGCTTTCTTCCACAAATGCCGCTTTAAATTTATCATAAATGGAGCGCTCAATAAAAATCCTAGAACCACACAAACATATTTCACCTTGGTTTGTGAACGATGACCTTACAGATTCTTTTACAGCCTTATCAAAATCGCAGTCAGCAAAAATGATGTTCGGGTTTTTGCCACCTAGTTCTAGAGATAATTTTTTAAACATAGGTGCAGCTACTCTTGCTATTTCAGCACCTGTTTTGGTACCACCGGTAAAGGATATGGCGGTTATTTTTTCATGTGAAACCAAGGCTGATCCTACTTTTGGACCAAGTCCATGAACAATGTTCAATACACCTTTTGGTAAGCCCGCTTCAATACACAATTCTGAGAGCATAAAGGCTGTCATAGGAGTAATCTCACTTGGCTTAGCCACTACACAATTGCCAGTAGCCAAGGCAGGTGCTATTTTCCAAGTGAAAAGGTATAGAGGCAAATTCCAAGGACTGATGCAGCCTACCACACCAATGGGTGTGCGCAAAGTATAATTCAAAGCATGACCACCCATCGAGTGGGTTTCACTTGCATAATGTTCAATGGCAGTGGCAAAAAAATGAATATTTTGTTGTGCGCGAGGTATTTCACCTTTCTGAGCCAACCAAAAAGGTTTGCCTTGGTCAATGCTTTCGGCTTTGGCAAGTTTATCGTTATCGCGTTCAATGAATGAGGCCAGTTTTAATAGTATCTTACTCCTGTTATCTGAAGGCATATTGCTCCAATTTTCAAAGGCAGCTTCTGCCGCTTGGTAAGCTAATTCCACATCTCTTTCGTCACTATCAGGACAGAGAGAATAGGCCGCACCTGTGGCAGGATTTATGTTATCTATATATTGTTTTGAGCTAGGCTCTACTAATTCACCGTTGATGTAGTTTAGTATCTTTTGCATGCCGCGAAGTAATGAATTTTATGTGAGATTTGGGAGATGGTCTATTTGTTCGAGTTTAAATAGGGTAGGTAAAGCCCTTGTTGTTGTGCAAAGGATAATGCTAGGTTCATTAACAAGTATTTAATGGTTTGGTTTGTTGGTGAATTCATCAAAGGCGAATATCCTTCAAGCTAATTTGTTTGTAATGTTTTATGGGATAATTTTGTTTTTTTTAGTATTTAATTTTTAAGAATATGTATAGAAGTCAATTAAAAAAATCGAGCATGGTAGTCATGCTATTTTTATGTCTTTTGGCTTCATGTAAAAAAGATACACAAATACGCGAGACCTACCTAGAATTAAATGATACAGCACATTTAGTTAACCTTTCTTTATTAAAAGATGTCCCTCAGTTTTTAGATACATTAAAAAAATATCCGCAATTGCAATTAGCTGAAGTAATGGAAGATGAATATATGACTGCGATGTATTGTAATGTTTTTTATAAAGGTCTTAAAATTTTTGATGAACAATATGATATGTTTAAAGCAAAGAGAAATGGTATTATATTTGGTATTGATACGATTATTGACACATTAAATATTGATTTGAAGCCCAGATTGACTTATAAGCATGCCGTAAATACAGCCAAGAATGCACTTGAGTTTAGTGATAACTTCCTGTATTATCGATTAGGTATTTATGTAGAAGGAAGGAACCCTTTGAATAACTTATTTCAAGCTAGGCTTGCTTGGAAAATTCAAAATGAAGGAGGGATGCCATTCGTAATTGTTGATGCATTAAACGGATCAGTTATAACAAAGGACGATGGTATTAGGTATTAGATTTAGGGTTATTTACTCATAAGAATAATCCAATCCCATTTATTTGGGTCTCCTACACCAACACCAGGTGTATAAAGAAATACCCCGATTTTTTTGTTTGACTTCATGTATTCTGAAACTATGGATAAATTGCTAATAGCATTCCAAATTTTATCATATTCAATGTCACCGTTGTCGAAAATCGTTTGAAACATTGAACTATCAGGTTTTGTGATGCTAAATTTATTTAATGGAAAACTCGAAGCATTCCGAAATGAAGTAGGGTATGAAATTACTCCATTACCCATCCAAACAATTGATCCATCAAAAATCAAATCACCAGTAGGTTGATAATACAAAGTTAAATGACCGAAATCATTTGGTGATTTATATACCACTTTAATAGGCAAAGTATCTGTCTTGGCTAATCCTTTAATTATAGTTTCCTCGCTGGCTCCTTCGAATTTATAGCTCCTAAAATTAACTTTCATTAGTAGAATTGTATTGGTTGTTTCTCCTCTTTCTATTACACTATCCTTTGAACAAGATACTAAAATAATTAATGGACTTATTATAAGAAATAATCGAAAACTTGAAAGTAATGAATTTTGGTTGTTGCTTGAATTATTGTAAAATTTCATATAGGCTATTGCTAAATAAATGATTCGACATATTTAAATAATGACTGAGTAAAATAAATTAGAATCTGGTTAGGAACAAAATTATTCAAAAACCTCAAAAAACTATTGAATATAAATTGATTTTATTTTCAAATAAAGTTAACATAGATGAAAATATACTATTGAAAATTTAGATTTAAACATGATTACACCCCTTTAATGTATATTAACCAAACTATGTTCCCATTTGTTGCTTTGCTAATAATTGGTTTACTTCGTTTCAAAAAAATACATCATCCATGAAACGAATAATCTTCTTGTTGCTTTTGCTTCCTTGTTTGCTATCCGCACAAAACAAACTCACCATTGAAAAGCTTTGGCAATTGGGCCGCGTGTCTGACCCGCAAGTTTCGCCTGATGGTAAATTACTTATTTATGGTGTTCGCACTTTTGATGTGAAATCTAACCGAAGTACAAACCTAATTTATAGCATGCCCGCTGCAGGTGGAGAGCCAAGAGCTATAAGTGAGGTAAAGATAAACGCATTCAGTGCCCGTTGGAGACCCGATGGGGCTAAAATAACCTACCTAAGTGCGGTTACAGGCGAGGTGCAAGTTTGGGAAATGAATCCAGATGGTACTTCAAAAAGCCAAGTAACAAAAATTGCAGGTGGTGTAAATGGTTATAAATACTCGCCTGCTATGAATGCCATCGCCTATGTAGCGGATGTGAAACTAGATAAAGAAGTGAAAGAGATTTACCCTGATTTGGATAAAACCAATGCTCGCATTATTGATGGTTTGATGTATCGCCATTGGGATGCTTGGCATGACTATGCTTACAGCCATTTGTTTTACATGAACTATGCAGAGGGTAAAGCAACTGGTGAAGCCATTGATGTAATGAAAGATGAACGCAATGATTGTCCGCTTCCACCTCATGGGGATGATGATGAGTTTAACTTTAGCCCCGATGGAAAAAAATTGGTTTACAATAGCAAGAAGTTTAGTGGCACCGAAGCTGCCATTTCAACCAACAGCGATATTTATTTGTATGACCTAAAATCAAAAGAAACCGTTAATTTATCATACAAAAATTTGGGTTATGATAAAGGTGCACAATTCAGTCCTGATGGTACTAAAATAGCTTGGCTACAAATGAAAAGAGCGGGCAACGAAAGTGATAGAAATACCCTGGTGATGTATGATTTTAATTTTGCTAAAAGTATAAAGCAAGGTGATAAAATGATGACGGTAGAGCCCATAAAATCGCTTACTGCCAACTTTGATTATACTTTAGAAAACTTCTTGTGGTTGGATAACAGTCGCCTTTGTTTTACAGCCGTGTTTGAGGCTACCAAACAGATTTATTTGTTCGACCCTAAGTTGAAATCAACAACACAAACAGTACCGTTGACCCAAGGGGCGCATGATTATGGAAGTTTTTCGATTGGGTATAACAATAAAAAGCCAGTATTGGTGGGTGCTAAGATGAGCATCAGCATGTCTACTGAATTGTTTTTAATAGACATGAACGGCAAGCCTGAAAAGCAAATCACATTTAGCAACAAGTCTATTCTTGATAATATGAAAATGGGCAAGGTTGAAAAACGCATGGTGAAAACCACTGATGGCAAAGACATGTTGGTGTGGGTGATACTTCCACCAGATTTTGATGCTACGAAGAAATACCCAACCCTTTTGTATTGTCAAGGTGGGCCACAAAGTCCGGTTTCGCAATTTTTTAGCTACCGTTGGAATTTCCAATTGATGGCAGCCAATGGCTATATTGTTGTAGCTCCTAACCGCAGAGGTTTACCTGGCTTTGGCAGCGAATGGAATGATGCCATTAGTCAAGATTATGGAGGACAATGTATGAAGGATTACTTAAGTGCCATTGATGATGTGAGCAAAGAGCCTTTTGTGAACAAAGATAAATTGGGTGCTGTGGGTGCCAGTTTCGGTGGCTTTTCGGTATATTGGTTGGCAGGCAATAACAATAAGCGTTTCAAGACTTTTATAGCACATTGTGGTATGTTTAACATGGAGAGTTGGTATGGTAGCACTGAAGAGATGTTTTTTGCCAACAATGATAATGGAGGGCCTTATTGGAGCCAAACAGCGCACCCAAATAATTTTGATTCATCGCCACATAAGTTTGTTCAAAACTGGGATGCACCTATTTTGGTTATTCATAACGAAAAAGATTTTAGGGTGCCAATCACACAAGGTATGGAAGCCTTTACCGCAGCGCAAATAAAAGGTGTGCCAAGCAGGTTCTTGTATTTCCCTGACGAAAACCATTGGGTGGTGAAACCTCAAAATTCTGTATTGTGGCAAAGGGTGTATTTCGAATGGTTGGACAAGTGGTTGAAGTAAAAGGTATTTAGCTAGGGGCTTTTCAATAGGCTCACTCGCAAGTTGCGAGTCCAATTCAAGTGTTAGATTTATGGTAAAAAGGCAAGATGCCTTAGAGATAATCTGTCACTAGGCAGAGCCTAGCGACTGCACATGAATTACTCACTCGCAAGATGCGAGCGAGTGCGAAAGATGAGTCGGTATTTTCTTGTCGCATTTTGAATCTACGCTCACGCCATCTCCATCCTAACAATAAATCAAAAACAAAAAAGGCCGACTCATTGATGAGACGACCCATTTGCACTGTGAAAAAAACTACCTTTTATTCGTTTATGTTAAATTTAAGTCTGGCATTGTCGCCCGACTCGTTGTTGATAATAACAAAGTAATAACCACTTCTCGCTTCGCTTAAGACGAAATCAATGCTATTGCTTGCTTTGTTAATTGTAATTTGAGCATCAATACTTCTTCCCAATATATCTACTAAATAGATATCAAGGGCATTTGAAATGTTGAGACTATGAACACTGAATGAGCCCGAATTAGGGTTTGGATACAAGGTCCACTCATTTTGTGATTTTGTTTTTGCTTCTTCTACACCAGTTGCTTCTCCGCTTGCAATGGCAGTGTACATATCATTCATTTTAGGATCAAACATTTGCATAGGAACCCCCGCGCTTAAACAGGCACCTGCATTTACTTGAACGGTCATTAGCATGGTATCACGACAATCTTCGTTACCAACAGCTATAAGTCTTACACTATATGTTCCCACATTGGTGTATTTTTTATTGTAAACAAAAGTGTTTGTGGTATCGAATGTTCCATCACCAAAACTCCAATAATATTTGTTAATCCATCCTGCACCCATGTATTGTGATTGGTTATAGAAATTGAAATTATTGTTCGCTAAACATTGAGAAGTATTATCTGTGGTGAATGAAGCGCTTGGACCTTTTGCTGTGGCAGGCACAAAAACCTGAGCCGAAGCTTTACTAAAGCAACCGTTTGTATCGCTCACAGTTAAACTTACGTTGTAGTTTCCTGTGGCAGCATATCCTTTATTTGGATTCATTTGGGTAGATGTGTTTCCATCTCCGAAGTTCCATAAATAACTATTTGCATTTCCATTGCTTGTATTAGCGAATTTTATTTTGTTTGAACAATAACAATCGCAATTGGAATTATTGAAATTGAAAGAAGCATCTAAAGGATTTGTACCCCCATTAACAGTAATGGTATCAGACATTGAATAAATACAGCCAGAAAGATTGGTTACATCTAATTTAACAATATAATCGCCATTCGAACTAAATGTATGCGAAGTGATGTTACCAGTTGAAGAATCTAATGCCGAACCCGCATCTCCAAAATGCCATTTGAATAAATTCGCATTGCTCATATTGCTTGTAAAGGAGACTGTTTTAGAACAAGTACTTGCCACAAAATCAAATGAACCTGTAGGAGCATTTTGGATATTGATAACTTGGCTTAAAGTATCAGAGCATGATCCATTCATTACCACCAATTGAAGGGTGTGAACACCTGCTGTTGCAGCAAGAATACTATCATTAGACAAATTGCTTACCAAGTTTCCATCAAAATACCAAGCACGTGATGATTGATTAGTTGATAGGTCATTCATCTTTATGATATTGGTACAAGCTGCAATGGTATAGTTGAAATTGGCTTTTGGTAAAGCTAAGTTCCAGCCTTGAGGCGCTCTTACGATAAATGAATAGGTGCTTAAACAAGATGAACCGTTTGATGCCGTTAAGGTAACTACATAATTTCCTGCCACCGCATAGGCATGTGTTGCATAATAGTCATGACCTAAAGGAGAACCATCACCAAAATCCCAAACGAATTCAGAACCACCCATAGTGGTGTTATTAAAGTGGATTGAGTTATTGCAAGCTATCGTATCATAAGTTAACGATATTTGAGGTATGTGGACAAGTGTTGTGTTGATACCATTTACGGATGAGTCTATACAGCCATTTGCTCCAATGGCATATAACTTAATAAAGTACCAATCTTGGTCGTTGTAAGTATGATTGATTGAAAAATTATTGTTTTCTTCAAATCCTCCGTCTCCGTAAGACCAGATATTAGAAATTGCATTAGTGGTATGGTTGGTAATTGTTGCTGTCATTCCACAATTAGTAATTGCGGTAAATGTAGCAGTAGGTGAGGGTAATACCTCAACAGTACTGAAGTAACTATCACTACAACCGTTACTTCCTATGGTAGTTAACTTTACTGTATACACACCAGGAGCATTGTATTTTTTATTATATATAAAAGTATTGCTTGTATTGGTATCACCATCACCAAAATCCCATTTGTATGAAGTATTGTAACCTCCACCAATAAATATGGATGTATTATTAAAGTCAAAACTATTTCCAACCAAGCACTGTTTTTGCTTGTTGATGCTGAAACTTGCCACTGCACCGCTTGTGTTACCCGCAATATTTAAAGTTTGTGTAGCTGTATCATAACAATTACTCGCTGATTTGGCGACTAACTTAACGATGTAGTTTCCAGCAGTTGGGAAGCTATGGCTTACATTGGCTTGATTGACAATTGAACCATCACTAAATATCCATTGTAATGAAACAGCATTAATTGATGTACTATTGAAAGTAAAGTTCTTCACACAAGTTCCGCTGTTAAGCGAATAAGCAAATGAGGCTATTGGTGCTGTGCCTGTTGAATTTACTATTACCGTTTTAAGTAATGTATCAGGACAACCTTGCAAATTTTTGGTTATTAAACGCACATTGTAGCTGCCATCAACTGCATAGGTATGAGTTGGAGAAGCAGAAGCGCTCAGAGCAGTTCCTAATGGTAATATCCCAAAATCCCATTCATATGTATTTCCATTTAATGAGAAGTTATTAAATTTTATTGTTTTGGTGCATCCAATTCCATCTGCATTGAAAACCGCTATAGGATTAGGGTCTATGGTAAAACTATGTCTAATGGTATCAGAACACCTTCCATTGTTTCTTGCAATCAAGGTAACCGTATAGGTGCTTGATACATTGCCATTACCTGGGTTAAATACCCTTGAAAAAGTTGATGTAGAATTGGTACAATAACTACCATTGCCAAATATCCATTCATAATCAGTAGCATTTATAGAGGTATTTGTGAACTCAACAATTCCGCCACATTTTTTAGTATACGTAAACGATGCAGTTGGGTTCCCAACAAATACTGATTTACTTAGCGAATCTTTACACCCATAAATATTGTAAACTAGTAATTTGATTACAAAATTACCAGTTGTAGTATAGTTTTTAGCAGGAGGTGTAAACAAGTTCGATGTTGAGGCATCACCAAAATTCCATAAAGTGCTGAAGGTACCTTGACTTTGTATTGAATTGTTTGTTAATACAAAACTATTATTAATACTACATTGAGAAGGGTTGTTAATGTCGAAATATACTTTTGGTTCTGGTGATAATGAAATAGTAACACCTAAGCTGCTGTCAGATTTACAACCGCCAACATCTGAGGTAACCACTATATAAACACCTGCTGAATCAAGCACATAATTTGGGTTTGTAGCGCCTAATATAGCAATGCCATAATGATACCATTGGTATGCATATGCTGAAGTACTGGTAAGCGTGGTCGTTTGACCCGGACATAAATTTACATTACCTGATATAACAGGTGTGCTTACATTACACTTATACCCTGCATCAATGGTAGGATTGATTCTACCAATACCTCCATTGATTAAATCCATCACAATTACTGGGCTGAATCCAGTTCCTGCATTAGCATCACTATTTCCGTTTATACCAGCAGTTCCATTTGCATTAGTAAGTATTTTGGTGCTAACGCTTGTTGGGAATTTTACTTTATAGTTTCCAATTTGGTCAATTACAAAATTGTAATAACCTGTATTTCCATTGGTATCATTTGCAGTAAGAGTTGAATCAAATAAGATATATGAACTTCCGTTGTCTTTATATAAATAAACTTTTTCACCATTGATTCCATAAGAAGCAGGTTCGTCTTGAAGACCATTTTTATTATCGTCAAACCAAATATAATTACCAAGAGAACCAATTACATAAAAGCCTGCATCAATGGTTGTATTGTCTTTATCTTGTCCTGTTCCACTTGCGTTGATGGTTACTAAGCCACTATTTCCTGTGCCCAGCTCAGCGTCATTATTACCATCCGTTTGTGATCCTTGGTTTACAACAGGTGATTGCACAAAGAAGCTATAATTGGTCTGAAAATTCACATAGTATTTGCCACTTGCTAACTCTACAAACTTATAGTAGCCTGGATTGCCAAAAAAATCATTTGAAGATATGGTAGAATCTAATAAAATATCATCCCCACCACCTATTGCATTATTTGGACCTGCGCCATAAAGATATACTTTTAACCCATTTAGTCCCATATTTGAAGCCTCATCTTGCAAGCCGTTTTTATTGGCATCAATCCAAACATAGTTGCCTATGGAGCCTAAAATTGGTAAACAACTTGTTTTCATAACCACCATAATTGGAGTGGTTGGTAACAATTGGCTATTGTCATCTGCTCTTTTAATTTGATACATGATCGAATTGTTCATCAATTTGTTTATTGGCACCCCAACAGGCGCGCGCATTGGCCAAGTCAAAACAATACTATCAAGAGGGGCTATGATAGAAGATCTTGTAATCTTAATGGCTTTTACCTTAGTAATATCTATTGGAGGTATCGTGCTCCAATTAGGTGCTGAGCATCCACTAGGGTTAAAGGCAGGGGTAAAATCAGTATAGCAAGGATTGTTTATAATAGAATAATAAACGGTTGAGTTAGGATCGCTAATAGTAACAGGTCCAACCAAGTTTGCAAACCATTCTGAACCTCTAATGTCTCCAATAAATGGAAATACATCTACAAGCACTAAATCTTTAGCACCAACATTACCTTGGTTTATCAATGAAATTTTATAGTTTACTGCACCGCCTTCTTGAGCCAATGCAACTGATGGGTAGTAAACGAAATTTGGATCACAACCACTTTGTCCTTTATATGCCCTTAATGCAGCTGAGCTAATAACAGTAGCTATGCTCGTGCTGGTTGTTTGACCATTTGGCATCAACGCATTACTGCTATTAAATTTCATTTTGTTTGGAATACTTCCTGCAACGGTTCCTGGCTTTATCCTGGCTCTTAAGAAAACATAATAAGTGCTGCCAGGCGTTAATGTACCTAAATTCCAATACAAAGCATTACCATTTACTGTAGGAGTTATCGTTGTATTACCCGTGTTTCCCCCATTAGTGCCAAAAGTTGAACTTCCTGTAATATAAGTTAGTTTGTTATCTAATGTGTCAAACAATTCAACATCAGTGGCATTCACATTACCTCCTAATTGAACACTAAATCTATAAATTATGGTATCACCACCGTTAAAATTGCTGGATGCGTTTCTTATAGATTTAGTTGGCGTGTTGAAGACTGGCTGAGCGATAAGTATTTCAGCACTTCCACTGCAATTGCTATATGAAAAAGTGGTTCCATTGTAATAATAATTTCCGCTTGAGTTATTTGTTACAACCGTTCCATCATCCCCTAAATTGCTTGGAAGGTATGTGGTTCCCTCAGTGATTGCACTTCCATCTTTTGCACCTTGTGCAGCTGTTCTGGCATCACCACAGTAGCTGAAACTTTGGGTAGCACCAATAGGCAAATGTCCAGTTATAGTAAAATTAACTTGTGTAATATATTCACCTGAAGGTAGTGAAATAGTTAGGCTTAATCCACCACCGATACTGGTTGAATCATAAGTTCCTTGTGTAACAAAACCATTTAAATTAGTTGCATATCTAACCAAAACTTCAGCTTGAGATTTTCTTCCCAATCCGTCAAACATTTGGTTAACTTTAATAACATTCATGTTGATGTTTTTGTCAACATCATAGGTTAAAGTCACACTGTCCAATTCTGTATTACCAGAGTTGAACCAACCATTTCCAAATGAGTTACATGTTGTACCTGCTAAAATATGTTTGTTTAACCAACTTGCAGTGGCTGCGCTTATTCCGCCACCAGAGCATGCTGCACCTGGGGTAGGGGTTTGTATGTTAAAGCAAACATTACCACTTTTAGTAGATGATGCATACGTTCCAATAGGTAAAACAGGAATACTTCCTGACATATAAGCTGTATTACAAGCTGACGAACCAATGCTGTAGGTAGGTGAATTATACTTGACTACTACATAGGCTGATGAACTATAATTTGTTGCTAATTGTGATGTGGTAAAAGTCCATGTTATGGTTCTGTGTATATTATCATAAACAGGCTCACTAGTGCCACTAAATGCTGTAGCTTCTATATAAGTTGTTCCAATTGGCAATGTATCAACAATTGTTGGGTTGTTTAATATAAGTGCTCCGCTGCCTGAAGAGCTTGAACCAATATTTATTTTAAAAATGGAAATATCGTTAATTGCCCCACCTGAACTTAGTACTTTTCCAACAGTGAAATTATTGGCAGCTAAAGTTGTTACGTTTATTACATTACTCAAAACAGGTCCAGTGCTTGTATCGGGTAGGTTTACATTATTTGCTGCATCAATTGATGTTACCAAATCAGGGGCATAATTATTAGGAGTAGTTCCATTAATATATTTAAACTTTATTTGTAACTGTCCCGTACTACCTGCTGGTATTGGATTTACAAAAGTAACATTGATTGTATTTGTTACTTGATTATAGGTAACACTGCTTACTTGTGAAGAACTAAATGAAACAGAATTACTAAAATTGCTGACATCAAATGGCTCAAGATTTTGAGGTAAAGCCATTGTTGCAACCACATTTTGACCATTGGTTGTTAAACTCGAAACCTGATAATTCAGGGTGTAAATAAATTGGTTTCCTGTGTTAATTGAAGGCACATTAGAGGAGCCGACAACCATTAACTGAACAGAGGCCTTAGATTGGACGGCCATAAATACCAAAAGCAGGGTGATTACCATGCATATCTTTTTGGAAAATGCTATAAAGTTTTTACAGACATTTTCTGATTGTTTGATACGTTTCATAATGTTTGGTTTTCTTTTTATTGACATTCTTTAATTACACAAAATGTTACCAAGCCTTCTTTACTAAGTCCTATTATTGCTTTACAAGCACTTGAACTTATGCTTAGGTTATATTGAAAGATTGATTGTTGGATTTTGAAGTTAGGCTCGCCTAATAGGTTAATTAACTCATCGGATGTAGTAGCTTCGTTTGTGTTTCCATTTGCATCTATACTTGTAATCAAATGTTTTATTTGATCAAATAGTAGGATTCTATCCTGTCCTGGACTTGATTTGAAGTTGCTTATGTTTGTTAAATCGCTTGCTGTTAGCTTTGAATCCTTTTCATTTTGTGTTTGCGAATAACCCTTGCTCGACAGAAGCACTGTGAAAGCTAAAAAGCAAATAAACTGAATAGTAATTTTTAAATGAGGAAATGAATTCTTTTTCATAGCACTTAGGTTTACTTGTGTTTGAGCAAAGCCTAAGCCCAGTGTTTAATTAACTGATTTTCAATACTATTTCTAGTGACAATGGAATTAGTTTGTTCTTATTTGAAACAGAATAGCCCCAATTTAGGAATAATCATGTTTAAAATTATTTAAAATAATAAAATAGATGGATTATTCGATTTAAACTAATGAATTGATTTTATGTGTTTCTATATGAGAATGCCTTGTTTTAAAATTATTTTAATTGTATTAAATGACAAAAAATACAGTAAAGAATTGGAAATTGAATAATTCTAATTACTTTTGCAGTCCTTATAAATAATAGAAATAAGAGACTATAGGGAAAGGAGGTGTACACAAATGATATACATTAATGTAAAGGAAAACGAATCTTTAGACAAAGCTTTAAAGAAATTCAAGAAGAAATTCGAGAAAACGGGTGTTGTAAAAGAACTTCGTTCACGTCAAGCATTCACTAAAAAGTGTATTGTGAAACGTCATCAAATCATTCGTGCAGCTTACAAGCAACAGCTCCAACAAGCCGCAGAATTGTAGTTTTAGTTGAATTTCAGCTATATAAAAGCCGATGGAAATATTTTTCATCGGCTTTCTATTTTCAAGGAAATATGTTTACATTCGAAGTAGATTATTGCACAGCCTATGTTGCTTGTTGATTCAATTAATAATTATTTAAAATTTCTTCAATTTGAAAAATTAAGCAGCAAGCACACTGTCATTTCATACCAAACAGATTTGTTGCAATTTAAATCCTTTCTCGAATTACATTATAAAACAGATGATATTATTAAAGTGAATCATCTGATTATTCGTTCGTGGTTGGCTCATATGCTCAATGAAGGTATTTCAGCTAGAAGTATTTCAAGAAAATTATCCACGCTTCGCGCATTTTATAAATTTTTAAAGAAGGAAAATCTAATTGTAAATAATCCACTTACAAAAGTTCAAGCTCCTAAAATTGAGAAAAGATTACCCGTTTTTTTAGAGAAAAAGTCAATTGATAAATTAATTGATGATACTGAATTTACAGATGATTTTGAAGGCGAAAGAGATAAGTTGATTATTAATCTATTCTACTCTGCCGGTTTACGATTAAGCGAATTGATTAACTTGAAGATATCTGATATTGATAGCTATAACAATCAAATTAAAGTATTGGGTAAAAGAAATAAAGAAAGAATCATTCCTGTAAGTAATGAGATAATTAATCAAATAAATAAGCATCTACTTAATAAAAACAGTAAAGGATTTTCAAATGAATTATTATTTTGTACAAACAAAGGACAGAATTTGTATTCAAGATTGGTTTATAATATCATACATCAAAAATTAGCATTAGTTAGCAGCTTAAAAAAGAAGAGTCCACATGTATTAAGGCATACCTATGCTACCCATTTATTAAATAATGGAGCTGATCTAAATGCAATAAAGGAATTGCTTGGACATTCAAGTTTAGCTGCTACCCAAGTATATACTCACAATAGCATTGAACGACTAAAGGATGTTTATAATAAACGTCATCCTCGAAGTTAGTCAGGCATTTTAATTAACAATTTAAATATAAAATTATGAAAGTTGACATTCAATCCATCCATTTTGATGCAGATCAAAAACTATTAGATTTTATTAACAAAAAAATTGAAAAAGTTGGTACTTATTATGAAGATATAAGAAGTATTGATGTTTACTTGAGGCTTGAGAAAGATGCTGAAAAGGACAATAAAACAGTAGAAGTTAAAATTAATTTAAACCATAATCCCATTTTTGCTAAAGAACATAGTTCAACATTTGAAGCTGCAACAGACATGGTTTTAGACAAATTGGTTGCTCAAGTAAAGAAACATAAAGAAAAGCTCCAAGCAAAAGGCTAGTATCTCTATTAGACCCATTAAATTGCCCAAAATTGCAGTTTTACCTATTGCATCTTCTAAAAACAGTAAACGTGGCAAACGTTTATTCTTTTTTCACCCATCAGTTCAATTTAGTTGGTTAACTTAATTATTAGGATTCAAAGTAGTTTATTGTATGAGTCTTTGAGTAATTATTTCTTGAATAGTTGCACCTTAACTAATTCAAATATAACGTCTAGAAATTTGTTAAGAAAATCAAACATTATCCCCTAAAGTGGTTACTAATTAAACTTTTTAGGTCTTCATAAATTATTCATTTTTTATTGTGCTAAACAAATTTCAGTGCCCTAAATTCTATTCAGTGCCACTTAAATTATGCTCTTTTTCTGTATTTATTTTTTATGCTAAATTATTATGTTAATTCAATAGTCGTATCTTTGATTTTTTTTGGAAAGATGTATGATTTTGAAATATAATTGTCATTTCACTGCATCTTTTTAACAAATAAAATAGTATTACAAATCGTGAATGTAAGATGTTGAAATATAGGTTTACTTTTCTTGCGTTACTATTTTCTTGTGGCATTTTGTTGGCTCAGATAGGTGGAATCCGAATTGGTGGAGGTGTCGGTTATAGTTTATATACTGGCAACCAAATGGATCAAAATATATCATTTTCAACAAGAGGTAAAAGCGAACTCAATTTGGGTAACACCCAACAAATGCATGTTGCTATTAATGATAAATATGAGATTGGAATAAAATATTTGACAACTAGTTTGTGGTCATTCAAATCAAAGGATCAATTGGGACTTAGTGCAGAAATTGAGGAACTGGGATTAATTCTGCAAAGAAGTTTGAACGATAATATTAAAATAAATGATGGTCGGTTTACGTTTAATGTTTTTGCTGGGGTAGGAGCATGTAGATTCAAATCCGCTTTTTATGATTTTTCAAATCCTTATTTACCCTTTACATCTATAGGTTATGGAAATAACGCAACAGTAAGTGGAATATCATTACCTGAAAAATTAGTACAACCTATTCTGATTGGTGGATTTAGTATTGGTTTCAGAATGACAGACTTTTTAACTATTTACCTTGAGAATAGTTATTCAACTACCAATTCCAACAAAATTTCCGGTAACTTATTTCGCAAAAATGCCATACCTCCTGATGGTTATACTTTCCACGCCCTTACTCTATATTTAAATTTGTACAAAAGCCGAGACTCAAGAAGGATAAGGTATCCTAGGTTTTAATTTATGAGCAGATTGAATAATTGCTCAACACCTGCCACTGCTTTTTCCTTTATGAAATGAACTTGTTTATTGTTTAGTGTGATTTGCTTTGGGTCAATTACGTAAACAGGTGTTTCAGGTTTTGTATAATTAATCAAACCTGCTGCGGGGTATACTTGTAAGGATGTACCAATGATTATAAATATATCAGCATCGCTAACAATTTCTGCAGCTGGTTCTATCATAGGAACTGACTCCCCAAACCACACAATATGTGGTCGAAGTTGATGTCCTGATTTACATACATCGCCCATTTTTAGCTCCCAACCTGATATTGGATAGATATCATCAGAATTGTGTGTACTTCTAGATTTAACAATTTCGCCATGTAAATGTAAAATATTACTTGATCCTGCCCTTTCATGCAAATTATCAATGTTTTGAGTTATAATTTGCACATCAAAATGCTTTTCTAATTCAGCTAATAAAACATGCGCTTTGTTAGGTTTAGCATTTAAAACTGCCCTGCGTCTTTCATCATAAAATTGCTGAACCAAAGAAGGATTTTTATGCCAAGCTTCAGGCGTAGCAACATCTTCGATATTATAACCTTCCCACAATCCATCGCTATCTCTAAATGTTTTCAAACCACTTTCTGCACTTATACCAGCACCAGTAAGGATAACTAGTTTTTGATTTTTCATTCTTGAATTTTAATCAAATTTATTCACATTTTGTTACATTTACTTTTCATTTAAATTTCGTTTATTATGCTTGTATATTGCAACTGTGAGGCAAAAAGGTATTGGCTTGTTTATAATATTATTGTTTGTGGGGCTCATTGGCCTTTCGCAAAGTAAGCGAACACGTAATATTTTGCTCACTTCTGACACCTTAGTTTTAGATTCAAATGTTATTTTAAAGGGTTCTCTTTCTGTTTATCATTCTCAAAGAAAGTTAATCGAAAGCCAAGATTACTCATTTAATTATTTCAACAACGCCTTCATTAATAAAACCATTGAAAAAGGTAGTTTGCTCCAAATCAGTTATCAAGTTATAGCACTTGATTTAAAACAAAAATTATCACACAAAGATGTTTCGTTAATTCAACCCGAGTTTATTATTACCCAAAATCCATTTTTATATTCACCTACAAACACAAGCGACAATTTTTTTAAACAAGATGGTTTAAGAATGAATGGTAGTATCAGTCGCGGTTTGAATTTTGGTAACAACCAAAATGTGGTGCTCAACTCTAATCTAAACTTACAACTTGCAGGCAAAATCAACAATGATGTAGATGTTTTGGCAGCTATTAGTGATGAAAATAAACCCATACAACCGGAGGGAAATACACAACAATTGCAAGACTTTGATAAGGTTTTTGTGCAGTTTAGTAAAAATAGAAATCAGTTAACAGTGGGTGACTTTGAAATGATGAGGCCTCAAGAAAGCTATTTTATGAATTATAATAAAAAGTCAAGAGGTGCCCAAATACAAAGTGCTTTTGATATTGGTAAAAAAGGCATACTGCAAGTAAATGCAGAAGCTGCTTTATCCAGAGGAAGATTTGCTCGAAACATCATTAATGGAATAGAAGGAAATCAAGGTCCATATAGATTAAGTGGTGCCAATGGAGAGCAGTTTATTATCATGATTTCGGGAACAGAAGCCGTTTATCTAGATGGTCAAAAGCTTACGCGTGGCGAGCAAAATGACTATGTGATAGATTACAATGCGGGTTCGATAACTTTTATGCCTAAGCGTATAATTACTCAATACAGTCGTATAGTGGTTGAGTTTCAATATAGTGATCGAAATTATGCCCGTACGGTTTTTACCTCTGGCCTTGCTTATCAGCAAAAAAACTATAGAATTTATGGCAATTATTTTAGCGAACAAGACGATAAAAACCAGCTCTTTCAACAAACATTAAGTGATAGCAATAAATTATTACTTGCATCTGTTGGAAATAGATTGAACGAGGCATTGGCACCATCTGAAATCATCAGTAAAACCTTCAGCAGCAGTCGAATTCAATATCGAAAAATTGATACACTTGGCTATACGGGAGTATATGTTTATACAGATGCTACCAACAATGACACCCTATTCTATCAGCTCAATTTTTCATTTGTAGGTGAGGGGATGGGTAATTACCTGCCATCCGCTAATGCCGCTAATGGTCGGGTTTTTAGTTGGGTACCACCCATAAATGGCAATAAACAAGGTAGCTATGAACCTGTCATGCTATTAGTTGCCCCGAACAAAATGCAGATGCTCAATATGGGTGTTGATTTTAAATTAGATAAGAACAACAATGTTAAATTGGAAATAGCTCAAAGCAATTATGATCGCAATTTGTTTTCGCAAAATGATAAACAAAATAATATAGGATATGGGTTACGGTTTGCTTTTGAGAATTTGAATGAACTTCAAAAAAAGCAAAATGGTTTTGTATTGAAAAATGAGTTACAATATGAGTTTGTCGATAAAAATTTCAGGTATGTTGAAAGATATAGAAATGTGGAATTTGACCGAATATGGAGCAGACAATTAAGAAATCTAAGATCAAGTGATACTGGCTATCAAGAGCATATCATGTATTTTAAAAGTTCATTTTATAAACCTCAAATGTTAAACATGTCGTATCAGTTGGGTTATTATAACAGGGCCTTTATATACACAGGCATACAGCAAAGCATGGGTCTTTTATATGATCATAAAAATAATTTGTTAAAAGCAGAAGGAGAGTGGTTGAGGACTTCAATAAGCGCTAGTACAATGCAAATACCTCAAAACTCTTTGCTCAGGTATAAGGCCGAATACGCAAGGGTGATTAGTAAGTTTCAAGTAGGCGGAGGAATCGAGAATGAGCAAAGTCGTTTTGTTAAAAATACTGACTCTTTGCTAAGTGGGAGTTTTCAATACATTCAACAAAGCTATTTTATAAGAAACATCGATTCGCAATATTTTAAAACTCGTATATCCTATACCCAAAGAGAGGATTATTCTCCTATAGGTAATGAGTTTAAATCAGCCACAATAGGGAAGAATATTAATTCAAGCATGCAATGGATTCAGAAGAACTTTAACCGACTGAATATCGATTTTACATACCGAGAATTTAGTATTAAGGATGCTGCCTTTAGTAAGCTGAAACCTGAACAAACATTGCTCACACGGATAGAATATGATTATGGCTTTTTGAAGCGTGTATTTACTGCAAATACTTATTTTCAGTTAGGTTCGGGTAATGAATTGCGAAGGGATTATCAATATCTTGAAGTGCCTGTTGGACAAGGATTGTATGTATGGAAAGATTTTAATGGTGACGGCAAACAACAACTAAATGAATTTGTGATTGCCTCTT
This sequence comes from Chitinophaga pinensis, assembly GCA_945870425.1. GTDB lineage: Bacteria > Bacteroidota > Bacteroidia > UKL13-3 > UKL13-3 > RGVD01. Next base: position 82,269 of record CAMBSD010000003.1, read on the forward strand.
TTGCTGATAGAAATTTGGCCAATTATATTAGGGTTTTTTTACCAACAACCACGCTTGTTAGAACCAACACAAACCAGTTTAATCAAACATTCAATATTAACCCAGCTGCAGTTTGGAACAATGCCATAGGATGGCAGAAATTTATGGCTAAATGGTATAACCAAACAGCCTTAAAGATTGATCGTAAAACAATGGCATCAGGTAATTTTGACTTTATCAATCCCTTTGCAAATACACTTGATACCTCATTGATAAGTTTGGCTTCTTTGGTGAAAAATACTTTGTTTTTCAATCGCAGTCATTCAGTATTTGGTTTTGATATAAATTACCAAGACAATAAAACACGTTCTTATTTAACCAATGGTATTGAATCACGTGAACGAAACGAAAAAGGTATAAATCTTAGGTGGAATTTTAGCCGAGAATGGAGTGTAAATGCCAACCTAAATACTGGCAATCGTTCACTTTCTTCACAATTTTTCAGTTCTAATAATTACAATTATAATTACAATGAATTTAAGCCCAAATTGATTTACCAAGCCACAACAAATTTTAGAGCAAGTTTTAATTATAGCTATTTTGAAGGGTTTAATAAAGATGTATTTGGAGGGCAGAAAGGAAATATCAGTGAACTAGGTGCTGAAGGAAGATACAACATCACACAAGTCGGTGTGTTGAGTATTAGATATAGCTACTATGAGGTTAATTATACAGGAGAAGCTAGTGGTAATTTAGCTTATGATATGTTACAAGGTTTTATCGTAGGCAAAAATCAATTGTGGAATATTAGCCTTCAACAACGCATTGGTCAGAGTCTTCAGTTGAACATTAATTATGATGGTCGTCAATCAGGTAATTCAGATATGATACATATTGGTAGAATGGAAGCCAGGTATTTATTTTGAGTTTTATGTTTATACTTTTGTTATAATTTGACTCGGATTTTTACTTTACTATAAAGTATTTGAATTTTTTTATAGAAAACTTGCATTTTGAAAATTAATACATAGATTTGTGATGTATTATAAATCTATATATTATGTCGTTTACACAAAAAGAATTATTGAAAGGAACATTGGGTCCCATTATATTAAAGCTACTTACCGAGAATAAGAAAATGTATGGTTATGAAATAACCCAACATATAAAGGAAACAAGTGGAGGTAAGATTTTAATTAAAGAGGGTTCTTTGTATCCGGCCTTACACAAGTTAGAGGCTGATGGTCTGCTTGAAAGTGAAGAGTTAGCAGTTGGTGGCAGAACAAGAAAGTATTACAAGCTTACTACCAAAGGTAAAAAAGAATCCAAAGCAGCATCAGAAGAATTGTTGAGTTTTTTGCAAACTATCCATGCTATAATAAACCCTAATAAAATTTTGAGTCATGCCAGTATTTAGTAAAACACATGTAGAAATTATTGAAGAAAGACTTCGCAAGTCGGGCCTACAAAATGAATCTATCATTCTTGATTTGATAGATCATTATTGTTGTATAGTGGAAGAAGAGATGGACAAAGGGCGCAGTTTTGATGAGGCCTATACCAAAGCATGGAATTCCATTAGTCCCAATGGTACCATTGAAATTGAAGAGGAATTAATTTTTTTGTTAAATTTAAATAATCAAATCGTTATGAAAAAAATCATGTATCTAAGTGGCTTCTTTGCTGCAAGCACCATCACGCTATCTTTTTTGTTCCGCACCTTAAATTGGCCCGGGGCAAGGGTTTTTCACATTTTGGGATTTAGTTTTTTATTTATCACTTGCCTAATATTATTAGTCAATGCAATTAGAAATAAATCTAAATTATCTAAACAAGAAATGGTAAGGATTGTCTCAGGAAACTCAGCCGCCTTTTTAATTTCACTGGGTAGTTTATTCAAATCTTTTTATATGCCAGGAGCGAATGTAATGATGCTCTTGGGCTTTGTGATTTTGATTTCATTTTACATTCCTATGTTTTTTCATCATCTATATAAGCGTTCTTTAATAGAGGCTTAATTTAGATTAATACAGTCAAAAGTCCGCAGAAAATAATATCTGTGGACTTTTTTTTAATTTATGTTAAGGCTTCTATATTTTCGGGAGCTAAGCAAATCTTTTAATCCATAAAATGCTACTATTTAATGATACTTGTCTTATAAATCGCATTTTCATTTTTTAGAATTTCTTATATATTCGTTCTGTAAAAAAACAAAACAGAAAATGAGTCAATCATATCGTATAAATAGCTTCGATGAATACAAAGAAGCATATCAAAAAAGTATTGATAATCCTGAACAGTTTTGGGGGGAAATTGCTGAGAATTTTACTTGGAGAAAAAAATGGGATAAGGTTTTGGAATGGAATTTTACTGAACCTAAAGTGGAGTGGTTTAAAGGTGGTAAATTAAACATTACTGAGAATTGTATCGACCGATATTTAGAAACTATGGGCGAGAAACCTGCCTTTATTTGGGAACCTAATCATCCTGATGAAAGGGTAAGGGTTGTTACCTATAACCGTCTGCATAAAAGGGTTTGTCAGTTTGCACAAGTACTAAAAAACAATGGCGTGAAAAAAGGTGACAGGGTTTGTATCTATATGGGCATGGTGCCTGAATTAACTTATGCTGTTCTAGGTTGCGCTCGAATTGGGGCAATTCATAGTGTTATCTTTGGGGGATTTTCTGCCCAAAGCATTGCAGATAGATTGGATGATGCACAATCTGAATTTATTGTTACTTGTGATGGAGCTTTTCGTGGTGATAAAGTAATTCCTCTTAAGAGTGTTATTGATGATGCTTTAATTGGAAATAAAACCATAAAAAAAGTAATTGTTTACACACGTACACGCACTCCTGTTTCTATGATAAAAGGTCGTGATGTGTGGTGGGAAGATGAAATGGAATTTGCCGAACACCAAGTTGAAAAAGATGGTGTGGTTAGTTTTCCTGCAGAAGAAACGGATGCGGAAGACCCATTATTTATTTTATATACTTCTGGCTCTACAGGCAAACCAAAAGGAGTAGTGCATTCAAGTGCAGGTTATATGCTTTGGACGAATTATACCTTCAATAATGTGTTTCAATACAAGCAAGGGCAAGTGCATTTTTGTACTGCTGATATAGGTTGGATAACCGGGCATAGCTATATTGTATATGGACCTTTAAGCGCAGGTGCAACCTCGCTTATGTTTGAAGGCATACCTACCTATCCTGATGCAGGTCGTTTTTGGGATATTGTTCAAAAACATAAAGTCAATATTTTATACACAGCACCAACTGCCATTCGAAGTTTGATGGGCTTTGGCTTAGACCCACTTAAAGAAAAAGATCTTAGTAGTTTGCAAGTTTTAGGAACCGTTGGAGAACCAATTAATGAAGAAGCTTGGCATTGGTATGATGAAAACATAGGCAAGAAAAACTGCCCTATAGTGGATACTTGGTGGCAAACAGAAACAGGTGCTTGTATGATAAGTAATATGGCTGGTGTAACGCCTTCAAAACCAAGTTGGGCATCCTTGCCTATGCCAGGTGTGCAGCCCATTTTGGTGGATGACAAAGGTAAAGAGGTTACTGAAAAAGATGAGAATGGAATGTTGAAAGGTAACCTATGTATCAAAGCACCTTGGCCTGCTATACTAAGAACCACCTATGGTGATCATGAACGCTGCAGAACCAATTATTTTGCAACTTACCCAGGCCTGTATTTTACAGGTGATGGGGCTATAAAAGATGAAAATGGTTTTTATCGTATCACAGGTAGGGTAGACGATGTGTTGAATGTTAGTGGGCATCGCATAGGAACAGCAGAAGTTGAGAATGCAATCAATATGCATGCTGGTGTGGTCGAAAGTGCTGTGGTTGGATACCCCCATGATGTAAAGGGTCAAGGAATTTATGCATTTGTAATAGATAACAATACCCACGGTGATGATGAATTAACGCGTAAAGATATTTTGCAAACCGTCACCCGCATCATTGGTCCAATTGCTAAACCCGATAAGATTCAATTTGTAAAAGGTTTGCCTAAAACCAGAAGTGGCAAAATCATGCGAAGAATTCTGCGTAAAATAGCTGAAGGTGAATTAGAAAACTTGGGTGATATTACTACATTGCTAGATCCTAACGTAGTTGAAGAGATTAAGTATGGTGCACTTTAATAGCTGATTTATGCTTACTTACCCATAGAAAGTAAGTAATTAGTAATTTTTTATTCCTACTTAAATAATACTGATTTTTTGACCTTTATTTGGAGAATGATAAACCAAGTACTAGGTCGTAAAATTGTTATTCTATGTCTTATCCTTTCCTTTTTTGGTAATTTCAAAAGCAAAGCACAACACCAATGCTCACTTTCAAAAATAGCTGGGCATGCTGTTTTGTTAAACAAATCCAATGCTAGTAATGAGCAAATGGATATTATGGAAAGATATGACGTAATCTTCCATGAATTAGATTTAAATGTAGAAAGAACCTCAACCTATATTTCTGGAAGCGTTGTAACCCTTGCCAAATCTAGGGTGTCAAAGCTTGATTCCTTTATGTTTCAGCTTCATGCCAATTTGATTTTAGATTCTGTTTTAGGTTATAAAAATCAAAAGTTGAATGTAATTAGACTTACTGACGTGGCATTGGTTTTATTAGATTCTTCTTACTCCAAAGACCAGTTCTTATATGTTAAGATCTTCTATCACGGCACACCTCCTAGTGGCGCAAGCGCGGCAATTGGCAATGGTTTTAGCAACAAAGCTTCTCCAACTTATGCAAATCAAATCACTTGGAGTTTGAGTCAACCATACAGTGCATACGAATGGTGGCCTTGCAAGCAGTCATTGCAAGATAAAATAGATTCTGTTTTTATTTCTGTAACAACTGATAGTAGCAACAAAGTGGGTGCAAATGGTATATTAAAAAGCATCAGCCCAAAACCTGATGGTAAAAATACATTTAGGTGGGAAACCAGATACAAAATGAATTACTACTTGGTGATGGTAACTGTTGGGCAATATACCGAATACAAGGCATATGCAAAGCCAAAGCAGATAGCAGATAGTATATTAATTCAACATTATATTTATTCAAATCCCAAAGCCTATACCAATAATGTTAACAGTATCAATGCAACCGTTCCTCAGCTTGAATTGTTTTCTGATTTATTTGGATTGTATCCTTTTTATAAAGAAAAATATGGTCATGTCATGGCTCCTTTTTCAGGAGGTATGGAGCATCAAACCATGACCAGTCTTGGGGTGATTAATTTTGGATTAGTAGCACATGAGTTAGCCCACCAATGGTTTGGTGATTATGTTACTTGTGCCACTTGGAAAGACATTTGGTTAAATGAAGGATTTGCAACCTATTCGGAGTATTTAGCAGCCAAATATTTAACAACAGCCTCAAATGCCGCTAGTGTTTTAAACTCCATGTTTAATGACGCAAAGAAATCGGATGGTACTGTATATGTTACCGATACCACGAATGTAAATAGGATTTTCTCTAGTGATATTACCTATAACAAAGGAGGTTCGGCCATTCGTGTATTGCATTATTTATTGGGAGATAGTCTTTTTTTTAATGTAAGTAAACAGTACCAAATCCAAAACGCAAATGGAAATGCTTCTACTTTTGATATGAACCAATTGGTAAATCAACTTAGTGGAAAGAACTATAATTACTTTTTTAATCAATGGATTTATGGCAATGGCATTCCAAATTATAATGTAAAATGGAACCAAATCGGTAGTAATTTTATTTTATCTGTCGAACAATCAAATACCACTGCCCCTTTGAATTTATTTCAATTGCCTTTGCCATTTTTAATCAAAAGCAACTTGGGGGATACCACTATTTATGTTCAACAAGGGGAAGCGAAAAATTTGTATAAATTCAATATTGGTAGAACCATTAATTCAATCGTGTTTGATAATGACAACTGGATTTTGAAATATGCCAGTTTAAGTAAAGACGCTACTTTGAGCGGAATTGAAGATCTATTTACTAACAATGGAATTAGAATCCAGCCGAATCCGGCATCAGCCAATGTATATGTTTCGGGAAACAATTTATTGCAAGCCCAAGTAAGTTTATATGATATTCAAGGTCGTTTATGTTTAAGCACTATTCTCAATGGAAACGGTACTTTAGAATGTTCAAATTTAAATAGAGGTGTATATATTGCCATTGTCAAAAGCTTTGATGGTTTGGTTCACAAGCAAAAGCTTGTTTTGGAATAGTCCTACAAATAGAAGTTTTGGCTTAGTAAATTTTATTTACATAAGTAATTCAATTTTGGTTGATAAATGCATTCAATTTAATTAAAGTTTCTTCAAGCATTAACTAGGTATTTTCATTGATGTTACTAATAATCGTTTACCTATAAATTCGGGTTATGGTATTATTTCTTTTTAGTTATGGTCTAATATCATAAAGTATTCATACTTTTTTTTACTTTCGCCTTATGATTATAGTAACAGGAGCCGAAGGTTTTATTGGCAGCTGCTTGGTGGCTAGACTTAACCAAGAAGGTTTTAGTGATATCGTATTGGTAGATGATTTTGGGGCAGTTGAGGGTAGAGAGAAAAATATTGAAGGTAAGAATTTTAAGCTTAAAGTTGAACGCACAGATTTTATGCTGTGGTTGAAAAAAAATGTCAATCAAGCAGAATTCGTCTTTCATATAGGTGCGCGTACCGATACCACAGAAAAGGATGAGGCTATCTTCAAATTATTAAACTTAGATTTTAGTAAACAGCTTTTTGAAATTTGTGCTAATGAAGGGATTCCTATGGTTTATGCTTCGAGTGCTGCAACATATGGGGATGGCGCAAATGGCTATGATGATGATGTGAAAGAATTGGAAAAATTGATGCCTATGAACCCTTATGGAAATAGCAAACATGATTTTGATAAATGGGCTTTGTCGCAAAGCAAACAGCCCTATTTTTGGGCAGGATTGAAGTTTTTTAACGTATATGGTCCGAACGAATATCATAAGGCCCGCATGGCATCAGTAGTTTTTCATTCATACCATCAGATTAAAAATACGGGTAAAGTGAAGTTGTTCCGTTCGCATAGGGATGATTATAAAGATGGCGAACAAAAAAGAGATTTTATATATGTGAAAGATCTTTGTGATGTGTGTATGTATCTAATGCATAATCGGAAGCACTCAGGATTATACAATTTAGGAACAGGACAGGCACGCACATGGAATGATTTGACAAAAGCTATTTTCAAAGCTTTGAACATAGAAACTAATATTGAATACGTTGATATTCCTGAAGATATTAGAGATACATACCAATATTTTACTGAGGCAAATATGAAAAAACTTCATGATATTGGCTATGATAATGCATTTACGAGTGTTGAAGATGCAGTTGCCGATTATGTAAACAACTACCTAGAAATTGGTCATTACATTTAAAAAGTTTTGAATAAAATAATTTCAAAATACTTATTTTATTTACTCATTGACCTTTCAGGCCTATGTGTATCGCTGCTTTTGGAACAGCGATATATTGAGAATACTGAAGTGCAGATTGAAGACAAGTACAAAACAGCTGAATCTGCGATTCATGATAAGGAGCTGCAATTTGTTGATGTTTTTCAAAACCAATTACGTGATACTAGCAACCTAAGAAAAAAATGGGTTGATTTGATTGACATCAACAATAAAAATCAAATCATTATTGATGTATTTAAAAATGATACCCTTCAGCTCTGGACAAGCAATATTATTAATGTTAAGAGACTATTAAACCAATTAAAACCCGGCATTAGTTTAATCAATAGCAGTAATGGATCGTATTTGTTATACTTTCAACCATACGGCACCTATAAATTTGTGCTGATGTATTGTCTTCGAACAAATTATTCATATCAAAATCAATATTTAGAAAATGAGTGGAGCAATGACCTGTCATTTTTAAAAGATGCCGTTATCAGCCCTTCGCCTATTAAAGATTTTTTTGATTTGAAAAGTAGGGGAGGTAATTATCTTTTTTCATTACAAATTTTTTATAGTCAAGATAATGATGAGCCTCTCATTTGGGCATTAATTATTCTTTTTGCAATAGTATCATTTGTAAGCGCGAATCTTCTTTTTAGGTTTTTTATTAGAAAGAATGTTCTATTAACAAGTTTGGTATTTATTGGTATTGCAGCATCAATAAGATATGTAAATATAGCAATGCATTTGCCTGTTTTTTTATACCATATGGATATGTTTAAGCCTCAGGCTTATGCTTCATCTAATTTATTAGGTTCATTAGGCGATTTTTTGGTCACAGTGTTGCTTGTTTTATGGTATTTTTTATTACTTGAAAGTGTAAGAAGTAAAGCAAAGCCAAATAAAATGGGCAGCATATTTTATATGGTTTCCCTCTCTATGGTAACTATTTTGGCTTCAGATTCAGCTTTTGATTCCATTCGAAGTTTAGTTTTCGATTCTCAAATTTCATTTGATTTTAACAATATTTATAGTATTGATAGTTTTACCATAATTGCACTTCTCATTTCGGTTTTTTTACTTCTCATTTCGTTTTTTGCTACCAAAAATTTATACAGGTTTTTTGTAAGCAGCCTATTATCTAAATCATTAAAATGGATAATTTTTATCTTATGTTTGGCTTTTCTACAACCGTTAATTATTAGATATGTTTTTGAAAGAGGTAGTTATCACTTGATGGAAACATCCATATTAATTACTGTGTTTTTCGGTTTTAATTATTTTGGTAGAAAAGTAAATCGCTTTCAATATTATTTCCTACTTATAATTTGTGTTTCATTCTTTTCATCAGTTTCAATTTATAGATGGAATTATTTAAAGGAACAAGAGAACCGAAAATTGTTTGCCAATAAATTGCTCTCACAAAATGATATTACCACAGATTATTACCTGAAATCAATTGAGCATAAATTGATGGATGATAAGTATATCAAGCATTATTTTATTAATCCGATAAGTTTAAAATCTCAATTCGAAAAGCGATTAAGACTTATCTATTTTACAGGTCATTTGAGTCGTTATGAAATTTCTGTTTTTGATTTTGATACCATTGGAAATCATTACAAAGTTCGAAATCCTTTTTCGTTTAAACAGCTCGATTTTGCCTATAAAAACCAAACTATTCCGACCATTGACAACTATTTTAAGTACCTTAATAATGGAGCAGATTTAAAAGGCTATTTGGCCAAATTTCCTGTTAAATTGGGTAAGCAAAAATTGGGATATATTTTTATCCAACTTCAGCCTAAATTGATTCAAGAAGATAATCGATTTGATGATTTGTTGATTGAAGGGTTTAGACAAACGAAAAAGCGCAAGGTCGATTATTCTTATGCCATTTACCACGATAAGAACCTTGTTAGCCAAAGTGGCAATTTTCCTTATCGTGTTACAAGTACATGGCCAGTTCCTGATAGTCAATATTTGTTTACTACACTCGATAAATTCAATCATCTAGTATTTGCTGATAATGACCAAATGCTCGTGGTGGTGAGTAAATCTGCCGACAAACTCTATGCACCATTAGGTTTGTTTAGTCTTGAGTTTACCTTCTTTACATTGTTGCTTATTATCATGTTGGCTATCTATGCAGCTTTCAATTGGAGAGAGTTAAAGAAGTTCACTTTTTACAATACGGTTGTTTTTATTAGGATACGTAATATAGTAAATCGGCTTTTACTTGTTAAGGACCCTGATGTGGTATTGATTCGTACTAGAATCCAAGTCTCAATTGTGTTAATCGTTTTTATAACCTTAGGTGTTACAGCTTACTTTACAATTAGTTTTATAAGCAATCAATACAATGACAAGCAGAGTGAAAAATTGATGAAGAAAATTCATAATGTGGTTAATACCATTGAAAGTGAAAACTTATCAGATTTAAATACTATTAAGAGAAGCGATGCAGAGGCATTTATTAATCAAATAGCTGACTTTTACGAAACGGATATTACTATTTTTAATTTGAATGGAGAGATGGTTTCATCAACTACTAATAAGATTTATGAAGATGGAGTTATATCTCACTTAATGAATGCAAATGCCTTTTTTCACTTGAATTTTTTGAGAGAATCTCAGTTTAGTCAAAATGAAATGATTGCAAATTTTGCTTACATTGGAGCCTATGTACCTATATTCAAAAACGAAAAAGAGGTGATTGGTTATATTCAATTGCCTTATTTTAACAAGCAATCCGATTTACTTAATGAAATATCTAGTATCATAGTTGGGTTTATTAACTTATATTCTGCCTTATTTATTGTTATTGGATTTATCGCTTACCTCATATCCACAAGCATTTCATATCCGCTTATTTTAATTCAAAACCAATTGAAGAAAACTATTTTAGGTAGGAACGAACCAATTAAGTGGAAGCGCAAAGATGAAATTGGAGATTTAGTTGAACAGTATAATTTGATGATTGATAAATTGGCTGAGAGCGCCAATATACTTGCCCAAAGTGAAAGAGAAGGTGCTTGGCGAGATATTGCAAAACAAATTGCACATGAGATAAAAAACCCCCTAACACCCATGAAATTAAGTGTACAGCACCTTGAAAGAACTTGGAATGATAAATCTCCTAAACTTGAAGATACATTTAAAAGGGTAACCAAAACGCTTATTACTCAAATTGACACACTAAATGATTTGGCAAGTGAGTTTAGTAGCTATGCTAAGATGCCTGACCCAGTTATTGAAAGCGTGTTATTGTATAATTTATTAAAGAGTGTGGCAGACTTGTATTCAGGCGCAGACGATGCTGAGATACTGCTTGATTGTCCTGATGATATTAATGTTTCATTTGATGTAGGATATTTAAATAGAGTAATAACCAATTTGGTTAAGAATGGAATCCAAGCTGTTAATGAAGGTGATATACCCAAAATAGAAATTATTGTAGATTCTATATTTATTGATTTTGTGATCATTCGAGTTAAAGACAATGGAACTGGTGTGTCAGAAGATAAAGCAGGCAATATTTTTACCCCATATTTTAGCACCAAAATAAGTGGAATGGGTTTGGGCCTGCCAATTGTAAAAAATATGGTTGAAAGCTGTGGAGGAGAAATTTGGTTTGAAAATAATATTGATGTAGGAGCTAGTTTTTTTGTGAAGTTGAGAAAAGTAGATTCGGAATAAATAAGCAATTTTCTTTGGGAATGTTAAGATACCAAACATCTTTTCAGTATAGGCTAAAAACAAAAAACCTCCATTCTGTTGAGAATGAAGGTTTTTAAATTTACCCAAAGATAATTGGCGGTGCGGACGGGACTCGAACCCGCGACCCCCTGCGTGACAGGCAGGTATTCTAACCAACTGAACTACCACACCATTTGTTTTGGGGAGTGCAAATATACATCCTTTATTTATCTTCGCAAGTGTTAATGAAATATTTTTCAAATATTATTTGTTTGCTTAACATTGCCACCTGATTAAACGTAAATTCATTTTCTAAAAACTAATTTATAAAGATATTTATATGGCTTATTTTGATTTTGAAAAACCGATAGAGGAACTTGAAGAGCAATTGCACGACTTAAATAAAACCCAAGAAAAAGGAAAGGTTGATGTGTCAAAGTCGATTGCTGAATTATTGGTTAAAATAGAAGAAACGAAGAAAGAGGTATATTCGAAACTTAATGGTTGGCAAAGGGTACAAATTAGCCGTCATGCCGATAGGCCCTATACCTTGGATTATATAGAAAACTGTTTTGAGAACTTTATTGAATTACATGGTGATAGAAATGTGAAAGATGATAAAGCCATTGTGGGTGGGTTTGCAACCATCAATGGACAAGCAGTTATGGTTATTGGACACCAAAAAGGTAGAAATACAAAACAAAGACAATTTAGAAATTTTGGTATGCCCAACCCAGAGGGTTATAGGAAGGCTTTAAGATTGATGAAATTGGCTGAAAAGTTCAATAAGCCAATTATTACACTTATTGATACTCCCGGTGCTTCTCCTGGCCTTGAAGCTGAGGAGCGAGGACAAGGTGAGGCTATTGCTAAAAACTTGATGGAAATGAGCGTTTTGAAAGTGCCAGTAATATGTATTGTAATAGGAGAGGGTGCAAGTGGTGGAGCTTTGGGAATAGGAGTTGGTGATAGAGTTATGATGCTTGAAAATACTTGGTATTCGGTTATATCCCCCGAAAGTTGTTCATCCATTTTATGGAGAAGTTGGGAACATAAAGAGAAAGCGGCTGAGGCACTTAAACTTACTGCTACTGATATGTTGAATAATAAATTGATAGATGGTATTATACCTGAACCATTGGGCGGGGCTCATTCAAACCCTACCATAATATATCAGGAGTTTAAGAAAACAATAAAACGAGAATTAGATACTTTATCTAAAGTGAATGTTGACGAACTTATATCAAGTAGAATTGAAAAGTTTTCTGCGATGGGTGATTTTAATGAGAACTAATTGGGTTCTATTAAAAAAAATCTAACCATCAACAGCTATTAATTCTTCAAATGCTTTTTCATAGTCTGTTTCTTTAATAGCAAGTTCGCTTTTAAGCATAGCCAATACCTTTTGTAATTCCAAAACTTTGCTTGCATTGCTAGAAATAGATGAATCTGCGAAGCTTAATTCTATTGTTGAGATTTCCTTTTTCAATTTCTCAACTTCAGCTTCAACTATTTCAAAATTCTTGCGAATGCTTTGTATGTGATTTTTGCTTGGCTTGTTTTTTTCCTCTTGTTTAATTTCAGTTTTCTTTTCTTTTACCTTTTGGATAACATTGGGATTTAATTTTTCATGTCTCAACTTTTCTTCCAATCTCTTGTTGTTCCATTCTTCCCATTCGTGGTATGAACCTAAATATTCTTTTAATTCTTCATCTTCAATCCACCAAATTTTGTTAGCAATGCTGCTCACAAAAAACCTGTCATGACTAACCGTGATAAATGTGCCTTCGTATTGCTGCAATGCTTTAATTAAAATATTAATACTTCGCATATCCAAGTGATTTGTTGGCTCATCCAGCAGTAAAAAATTTGATTCTGTTAATAAGGTTTTAGCCAATGCAACGCGAGCCTTTTCACCTCCACTTAATACCTTAATTTTCTTAAATACATCATCACCAGTAAATAAAAAGCACCCTAAAATAGTTCTTAGTTCAGTTTCGGGTCTATCACTCGCATGGTGCGAAAGTTCTTCTAATATTTCAACATTTACATTTAACGACTCCAATTGATGCTGCGCATAAAACGCCTCAGTTACATTATGACCTCTAGATATTTTACCCTCAAAAGGTTCAGTACCTGCAATCATTCTAAGTAATGTGGATTTCCCTTTTCCATTTGCTCCGATTAAAGCAATTTTATCACCTTTTTCAATCCTTGCGGTTGCATTTTCAACAATGTCAACCATAGGGAATGACTTAGAAACATTATCAATCTCAGCAACTACGCGCCCTGATTGAAAGGCCAATCTAAATTGAATGTTAATGTCTGCATTGTCTTCCTCAGGAGCTTCAATCTTATCAATTTTGTCGAGCATTTTCATTCTGCTCTGTGCCATTGCCGCTTTACTAGCTTTGGCCTTAAATCGATTAATAAGTTTTTCTTGGTCTTTAATAAATTGTTGTTGGTTATCAAATTGTCTTTGTTGTAGTTCGTCTCTTTCTAATTTTGACTCAAGGAAGAAGCTATAATTACCTGCATATTCATACAACCTTTGATTTGCTACCTCGACTGTCTTATTAATCATTTTATCAAGAAATTCTCTATCATGACTAACAACGACCACTGTTCCCTCGTAGCCTTGCAAATAGTTTTCTAGCCATTCAATGGTAGGTAAATCCAAGTGATTTGTAGGCTCATCAAGCATTAATAAATTTGGCCTTTGCAACAGTAATTTTGCTAACATTACCCTCATTCGCCAACCTCCAGAGAAAAGTTTGAAGGGTTGCTCTAATTGTTCTGTTTTAAAACCAAGACCTTCTAATATTTTTTCGCATTTATGTTTAATATTATAACCATCTAAGTTTTCAAACTCATGCTGTTTGTCGGCCAATAGATTTATTATCTCATCAGAATGGTCTGTTTCTAGTTTGACTAAAATTTCTTCAATTTCTTTTTCAAGGTCGAGTTGACGTTGAAAGGCTGTCATTGCTACATTTAAGATGCTTTCTTCAATTTCAAAACTAAGTAAATCTTGATTTAAAAACCCGATGGTTAAATCCTTAGGACGAGAAATGCTTCCACCACTTAGGCCATATTCGCCATTTATTACACGTAGTAATGTTGATTTACCTGTTCCGTTTCTACCGATTAATCCAATGCGCTCACCCGGTTTAATATGCCAATTGGCATTTTTATACAAGTAACGACCTCCAAACTCAAAAGAAATATTATTTAATGCTATCATAAAAGTGCTGCAAATGTAGGCTTTAATAAGCAAACTTATGAGTTTGATGCTGATGTTTAGGCGAAAAAAAAGCCCTGATTGAATACAATCAGGGCTTTTCTTAGTATAAACTAATTAATTATTCGATAACTAATTTAACGTTAGCTGATTGATTCAAGTTGTTTGTAATATTGATCATATAAACACCTTGTTTCAAATCTTCTTTATCAATACGAAGAGTCGATAAATCATAGTTTTCAATAGTTCTCACAACACGTCCAGTTACATCCATCATTATTACATTATGTAATTTAGCAGCATCATTAAATTCAACTACCGTGAATGTGCTTGTAGGGTTTGGATATAATTTAACTAGATTAGAGATATTGGCTAACTCAGAAACACTTGAGCTAGGAACAAAACCAGCATCGCAGCTATTCCACAATTTGCTGATAGTTACATCAGTTGCAACTGTTCTTACATAGGCTCTGTTAAATCCACCAACACCGTTGGGCTCAACACAAGGAGTTGCAGTTGAGTCATCTAGAGGCTCACCAGTACCAGCAGCTTTTGGATCGCCATTGCTGAAACGATAAGCTAATTTACCTGGGCAGATTGAATCGATTGTTACAGTATAAATACCAGGTTTACCTGTTATCTGTGTCATTTCTTTAGCTCCATCTTGCCATTGTGGTTTAGTGAAATCACCCATTAAATATATTTTGCTTGCTGGAGGTGTTACAGTTTTAGTAAAATCAACAATGAAAGTGATTTTTGATGGGGCTGGTTTGCTTGGGCAATTTCCAACCACTCTAGAGTTAAAACAAGTTATTGGGGTTGTATCATTTTTAGCCAAAGTTAGAGTTCTATTAGAACCACCTTCCCAATTTGTATTGCCATTTTTGTGGAAACGATATTTGAAACTTACTTCACCTGAATCTAAATCTGCAACTGTTATTGAATAAACACCAGTTGAACCAACTTTACTCATTTTTGAACCAGCACCAAAACCAGTTAATTTAGCGCCTGCACCTGCTACTGTTACTGAATCGAAACCTCCATCACAATCTGAACTACTCATGTCAACTTGGAATGTTAATGCATAAGTAGGAATTGGAGCTGTGGGACAAGCAGTACAAGAACCAAAACAAACTTTAGCTAATGCAGTTGATGCGCTAGCAGCTTGGAAAAAACGGTTTTGATTTCCTCCACCTTTTTGACAAGAAGAAGGAACCGATTCGCTTGTAGGCCAATCGTTACCATTTAAATATTTCCATTCAACACCAGCCGTTGTATCAACATAGGCGATGTATTCATAAACTTTATTTGAACCAAATAAATTAACCATTCTAGTTTCATTAGGTTTCCAATTTCCTGAAGCTCCATTTGAACCTTGGAAATCACCAGCAATATAAACACCATTAGCACTTACCGCAGTTTCCTTTTGTAAATCTACAGCGAAACGTAATGCAATTTTACCAGCAGGTGCTTCTCCACCAAATAAAATAGCAGGTAAAATAGTTGTATCATTTTTTAATGAATCAATATAAGCCCAACGATTACCGTTTTGTCCACCGTTTGCAGCTGATTCAACTTTTGAAATGGCTGGAATAGACTCTTCTCCTGGTCCCCAGTTGTTATCATTAATGATTTTGAATTCATAAACAGCCATTGCTGGAATATCAACAACTACTGAATAAATATTTCCAGAACCACCATTAGTCATAGCAGTCTCGTTTGGTTTCCAATTATCTGAAGCACCTGCTGCTTTTTGAAAATTTCCTGCAATGTGTACTCCATTAGGACTGATTGTTTTTCCAGTCATATCAACCTGGAATTTAACTTTCTTAGCAAACAAACCGCTTGTTGCGGCTAGTGCTACTGACATTAGTAAATATTTTTTCATATTTTTTTTGTTTAATTTAATGTGAGCAATTTATAAATTTTACAGAATATTTATACACTCAATTATAAAAATATTTGTTGAATGATGTATTTTTACAATCAAAATCAGTACAATAATTTCATGAAAAAGTTAAAAAATAACATTGTTAAATGCCTATTTGCCCCAATTTTTAGTTTAGTTTTTTTTCAATCTTTTGGTCAAACTGTGACCATGTCACCCACTTTTGCCACTTCCGATGATAACAATGTTGTTTTAACTTATGATGCATCCCAAGGAACAACAGGTCTATTGGGAGAATCAACAATTTATGCTCATACAGGCGTAATAACAGACAAAAGCACTTCAAGCAGTGATTGGAAATATGTGATTACGGGTTGGACTACCAATTTACCTAAAGCTTTATTAACAAGAATAGGCACAAGTAATCAATATACCTTGAATATCGGTAATATTCGTAGTTATTATGCAGTTCCCGCAGGTGAGAAAATTCTTAAACTCGCAATGGTTTTTAGAAATGCAACTGGAGCTAGAGAAGGCAAGGGTGTTGGAGGTACTGACATATTTGTGGATGTTAACCAAGGAACCTTTCAAGTGAAAATTTTAACACCAACTAAGGCAACCTATTTCTTAAGTTCAGACAATGTTTCTATTAGTGCCTTTTCATCAACTAAATGCAATTTGACATTATATGCCAACGGAAATCAATTGAATTCGCTTTCAAACGATTCTACCATTTCATATAGTGGACTTATGAGTAATATTGGAACAGGTAAAGTGCAATTGGTGTTAAAGGGAACATCGGGTTCATTTACTGCCTACGATACAACATATATTGTAAACAGGCCAGGCGGTAATGTCTCAAATCCGCCATCTGGGATAGTAGATGGTATAAACTATATTAATGATAATACGGTCACACTTATGTTATATGCTCCCAATAAAAATTTTGTATTCGTATATGGTGATTTTAACAATTGGGAATTAGATCCAACATATATGATGAATCGCACTCCTGATGGTAGTCGATATTGGATTACCTTGAATGGATTGCAAAAAGGAGTTGAATATGCTTTTCAATATGTAATTGATAATGAAAAATTGAAAGTTGCAGATATTTATTCGGATAAAATTCTTGACCCATTTAATGATAAGTGGATCAATAAAAACAATTTAGTTATCTATTCAAATTTAAAGCCATTTCCGGAGGGAAAAACCACAGATCCAGTTTCCATTTTTCAAACGGGACAAACGCCATATAATTGGCAGTTTTCAAATTACAACAAACTCAGGTCTGATAGATTGGTAATATATGAACTATTGTTGAGAGACTTTTTAGCAACTCACGATTTTAAAACTTTAACAGATACAATTGATTACCTCAAAAACTTAGGTGTAAATTGTATAGAATTAATGCCAGTTAACGAATTTGATGGAAACGAAAGTTGGGGATATAATCCTAACTTCTACTTTGCACTAGATAAATATTATGGAACAAAGGATGATTACAAAAGATTCATTGATGTGTGCCATAGTAAAGGAATTATGGTTGTTATGGATATTGTGCTGAACCAATCTTGGGGATTAAATCCTCAAGTGAAAATGTATTGGGATGCAGCTAATAACAGACCCGCTGCGAATAATCCTTGGTTTAATCAAGTACCTACCCATCCTTTCAGCCCAGGTTATGACTACAATCACGAAAGTCAAGCTACTAAAGACTTTGTGGACAGGGTTATCAAATATTGGGTAACTGAATATAAAATTGACGGATATAGATTTGATCTATCAAAAGGATTTACCCAAAAAAATACAGGTAGTGACGTTGCAGCATGGGGCGTTTACGACCAAAGTAGAGTTAATATTTGGAATAGAATAAGAACTGAATTTGTGAAAACTTGCCCTGATTGTTATATGATATTGGAGCATTTAGGAGAAAACAGTGAGGAGAAAGTATTAGCCAACGCTGGTTTCTTGCTTTGGGGTAAAATGACAGAGCAATATAATCAAATAACCATGGGTTATTCTGCCAATTCAGATATCAGTAGTGGAAATTACAAGAACCGTCAATTTACTTTCCCTAATTTGGTAACTTATGCTGAAAGTCATGATGAAGAGAGGCTTATGTATAAAAATTTAACTTTTGGAAATAGTGCAGCTAAGGATTTAAATACCGCTCTGAAAAGGACCGAAGCAGCTATGGCCATGTTAATTCCTTTGAAAGGACCAAAAATGTTATGGCAATTTGAAGAATTAGGTTTTGATAAATCAATATTTAGTTGCGGTGATGGTAGTGTTCCAACTCCATACGGAAATGATAAATGTAAAACAGATAATAAGGCACCCACATGGAATTATCAAACCATACCAGCTAGAAAAAACTTGTATAATGCTATTTCAAAATTAATAGCATTGAAAAAATATTCGACAATGGAAAGTGATAATTATAGCTATGATGCTTCTGGTACTGGTAAATTTTTAAAAGTAACGGGCGATACCATGAATGTAATTATTGTAGCCAACTTTGATATAAATTCTTTAAACATAAAGCCTCAATTTCAAAATAATGGTTGGTGGTATGATTATATGACTGGTGACTCAATTAATGTTACATCTGCTGATTATAATATTGCATTGAGTGCAGGAGATTACAAAGTTTATACAAGTAAAAATCTTAATAAAAATGTAACTATCGATAATCTAAATATTGATAATTCAACCTTGTCAATTAAATCGACAGCGGTTGACACTTCAATAATTTTAACCAGTAACAGATCTTGGGTTATAAGTAATGCTAATAATTGGGTAACCATCACTTCTATGTCGGGTTCGGGAAACACAAAATTAGGTATTAGTGTAGCCGCTAATACTGCTCCAATTTCAAGAACTGCAAACATTAATATTCAAGCTGGTTCGGTATATAAACAATTACAAATAAATCAATTAGGCTACTCTGGTATAGACAATATAGAAAAAGAAGTATTTGAAATTTATCCTAATCCATCAAATAATGGAAAATTAAGTGTACGATTATTAGAAAAAAATAATTCTCCCTTTAAATTAGCTGTTTATGATATAGTGGGCAAAGAAATTGCTGTTTTTGAAAATGAAAAACTTTATATTAGTGGGGGTGAAATAATCGAATTGGATTTGTCAAATACTGTACAACGCAAAAGTGGATTGTATTTTATTAAATTGTTCTACGAAGAAGGAACTTATTTAGAAAAGATATTAATTCAATAAAATAGGAAAGTGATTTATGAAATTGTCGCATTTTGAAAGTAATTAAGTCAGAGAATTTCATATCCAAAAACAAATTAGATAAACAATTGAAATATATGAGGAAACAATTACTAATAATGCTGCTTGCCTTTTTTGCTTTAGGTAAGGTGTTTGGGCAAAGTATCAAAGGTCGAGTTGAAGATAACAAAAAAGAACCTGTTATTGGCGCAACGGTATTGATTGAAGGAACAAAACAAGGGGCTGTGACAGACGCATTAGGTGCATTTGAAATAAAAAATATTACACCTGGCGATTACAAATTAAAAATATCAGGTGTTGGTTATGTAACCACATTCCGTGAAGTAGCGGTAACAGCAAATGGAGGTAATGTTTTAGTAAGCATAAAAACAGATACTAAATTGCTAGATGAGGCAGTTGTGGTTGGATATGGTGTTCAAAGGAAGCGCGAAGTAACTGGTTCTGTAGGCAAAATAACCGGTAAGGAATTAAATGATATGCCTGTTCCAAGTTTTGAAAGTGCCTTGCAAGGTAAATTAGCGGGTGTTGCAGTAACAACGGGTAGTGGACTTGCTGGTTCTGCTGCTATAGTAAGAATTAGAGGGGTGGCTTCCATAAGTGCAGCAGGTGATCCTTTATATGTTGTGGATGGAATCGCTGTAAACCAAGATTATTCAAGTTTAGGTAATGGAGGTGGTTTCAATCAAAATCCATTGTCATCACTAAATCCAAATGATATTGAATCTATAGATGTGTTGAAGGATGCAGCTGCTACATCTATTTATGGATCTAGGGGAAGTAACGGTGTAATTTTAATTACCACCAAAAGAGCAAAAGGAAATGGGTTGGTTATTAATTATGATGGTCAAATTGGAACATCATCCCCAACAGCATTGCCTAATATGACTAATTCACAGCAATTCCTTCAATTATATAAAGAGGCTTGGATTAATGATGGTAATACTGGAAATCCTGATTTGAAGGCAGGTGGTGTAGCAATGACTTGGGACCAAGCTGTAAAAAGCGGAAATAATACCAATTGGTTAGATTATACCACAAGAACGGGTGTTAAACAACAACACAATATCACCATTCAAAAAGGAAGTAAATATGTTAGAGCAAGTGGTGTATTTGGATATTCTACAAATGAAAGTTTTTTAGTTGGTAATAGCTTTGATAGACTTTCAGGTAGGTTGAATATGGATTTTCAAATCACTAAAAAATTATCAGCTACATTAAGTTCATCATATTCTCAAGGCACAAATAATAGGGTGTATAGCGGTTGGTCTGGAGGCTTCGGTCAAGTAATGTCATCTGCCTTACCTATTTATCCTGTTAGGAATGCTGACGGCAGTTATTTCTTATTCCAAAACTCAAGTGGAGGTCCAAATAATAATAACCCAGTGATGATTCAAGATTTATATCAATGGAGAACAATAGAAAAGAAAGCTATTAATGGAATAACTTTCGATTGGAAACCTATTAAAGATTTAACACTTAAAGCAAATGGAAATTATGATTATACTGATTTATCTGATCAATATTTTGCACCACAAAACCTATTAAAAAAGCTTGATCCAACTATTGGAGGTATAGATACAATACCAGGATATGCATATGGTAATAGCACTTATACAAATAATTACAACTATTTGCTACAAGCCAACTATTCTTTGGATGTCAACAAAACTAATAAATTTGATTTTATGGTTGGTCATGAATATCAAAGAACACATGCAAACTTCTTTAATCAGCAAATAATATCTTCAAAACCACTGTGGAGTGATCAAACTGCAACCATCGCTAATATTAATAATAACCCGAGAAATAATGGAGGTGTTATTGACCGTATCACTGCCTTTTTGGGTTATTTTGGAAGGGTAAATTATAATTTTAAAGATAAAGTTTTTTTACAAGTTAGCGGTCGTGTTGATGGCTCTTCAAAGTTTGGTGCCAATAATAGGTATGCATTTTTACCAGCTGCTTCAGTTGGATATATTTTAACTGAAGAAAAATTTTTGAAGGGTAATAAATTTATCAATTTTTTAAAATTTAGATACAGTTATGGTAAGTCTGGTAATTCTGCTTTTGAAGATTATGCAAGATTTGGCACTTTCTCTGCTGGAAATAACACTTCGAATTACCATGGTAACAATATATTGTTTCCAACAAAACTTGAAAATAAAGACCTTAGATGGGAAACCTCTTGGACATCTAATTACGCCATTGATTTCGGTTTGTTTAATGATAGAATTAATGGTACGGTTGAGTATTATGATAAGAAGACAGAAGATGTTATTATGAATTTAACGATTAGCTCAACCAACGGCTTTGGTTCATATTATGATAATGTGGGAGGAATAAGAAATCGTGGGGTAGAGTTTAATTTGAATACTAAAAATACAGTTGGAAAGTTCAAATGGTCGACCAATTTTAATATTGCACGAAATGTGAATGAGCTAACAAGTACGGGTTCTTATACTCAAGATGCAGTTAGTGGTGGTACAAATGATACCAGAGCAGTAGTTGGTTCTCCTGTTGGGACTTATTACATCGTTAGATTTAGTCGTGTAGATCCAACTGATGGTCGACCAATTTATCTTGATAAAGATGGCAAAGAAACTAAAACATGGGACGTAAATAATAGGGTGCCAGTAGGAGCTATTTTACCTGATGCTGTTGGGTCGATCACCAACCGATTTGAGTACAAGAATTTTGATTTGAGTTTTATGGTTTATTTTCAGTTAGGAGGTAAAATTTATGACGCTTCTGCTAAGAGACAGATGGGTGTAACTTCGTTTTGGAACTATAGAACAGATATTGCCGACAGATGGCAAAAACCTGGTGACATAGCCACATTCCCTCGTTTAACACTTGATCCTAAAACGTATGGATTGCCTGATTATTGGCAATATAATACCACCATGTGGTTATATGATGGAACTTTTGCTAGATTAAGGAATGTAACTATTGGTTATAGAATTCCAAACTCTGTTACAAAGAAAATGCATATTGCATCTGCAAGAATTGCCATTATTGGAACAAACCTTCTTACATTTACCAAATATCCCGGTTTAGATCCAGAAATTGCCCGTGATGGTGAAGGCAGTATTAATGCATCAAGAAATATGCAATCTCAAGGTACCTATTACCTTAACGCACCTCAAGAAAAAACCTATACATTTCAAATATCTATTAATTTTTAATTCAAACAGAAATGAAAAAAACGATATATATAATTATACTAGTTTGTACTATTCTGAATAGTTCATGCGATAAGCTAATTGACCTAAATGCAAAGGATTTAAACCTATTTATTCCTGAAGAAGCTTTGAAGAAACCTGAAGATATGCAGGCTTTGTTAAATTCATGTTATGATGCTACAGCCAATATGATGAACGGACGTTTTCAGATAGCGAATGATTTATTGGGAGACGATATTGTCCCACTATTAAATAATGGAAACTATCTTGGAATTTACAATAGAAACAGTAACCAATTTAATGGTGTAATAGGTGATCTATATTCTCAACCTTACTTTTCTATATACAGAATTAATGTGATGGACCTGTATTATAATCAAATAGCTGGTTTGTCGGCTGATGACATTACACGAATGAAAGGTGAGGGAAGTTTTTTGCGTGCACTTTGTCATTTCGAAACGGTGAAATTATGGGCGCAACCTTGGGGATTTACAAATGATAATTCGCATCTTGGTATTATTTTAAGGGAAAGAGCTAAAAACGAGGCAATAGCTAGATCAAGTGTCTCGGCTTCTTTTAATTTAATAATTAATGATTTATTGTTTGCGATAGATAATTTGCCAGAGACTAACGGTGTATATGCTGATAAAATGTCCGCAAAAGCATTGTTGGCAAAAGTTTACTTTCACATAGGTAGATACAATGAAGCATTGCCTTTGCTTAATGATGTTATTAACTCAAATAAATATACTTTAAGTGATAGTTTAAATAGATATGATAGAATTAAAACTAAATCTGAAATTGTTTTTGGTTTTGTGGCTGATAGCGCTTTTGAAATGCAAAGAGGGGATGCTTTCAGATCTAACTATACAACAAAAGGAACTGCACAAATGGGAATTTCTAATGATTTATTTAACCTCATACACTCCGATACAACCGATAGAAGAAATAACCTTTTAAAAGTAGTTGTTAAGGATGGGGTTCAAACCATCCTTACCACAAAATTTGATTTATCTACAGTGTTTGCATGCCCTTACATTACACTTACAGAATTGTTGCTAACAAGAGCAGAATGTTTAGGAATGTTGAACAACAATATAAGTCAAGGTGTAGATGATTTAAATAGAATAATCAAACGTGCTTATGGCGAATCTACAACTCGTGCTTTGAACTCTAGCACAGATGCAATTGCCTTATTATCAGAAACCAGATTGCAAAGAAGAATAGAAATGTTTTGTGAGGGCGACCGAGTGCAACAATTTAAACGTATCGCTGTAGCTTCTCAAAATAACCCTCAAGAAATTAGAGGCGCTAAATGGAATTGCCCTGGCATGATATTACAGTTTCCTGGTTCGGAGGGTACTTCAGCTAATTTTATTTATAATCCAACCACAGTTTGCAATTAATTTTTATGAAAAAGATAACATATATTATTTTATTATGCCTAAGCGTCACCGCTTGTAAAAAGGATTTTTACAAACAGGATTTAGGCACAGATATTTATCCATCTTCACTTAATTATAAAAATATTCAAGGGAAATGGAATTTAAACTCGGTAGTTCAAACCGATGAGAAATCCTTAATCAAAGAGTCATTAATCATTACGGATTTTTTTGACAATTCTAGCAAGCCAAACATTAGTTTTTTGATTGATGGTAACGATACCACTTTCTCAGTTGATACAGCCGGTTTGCTAATTAACTATTTTGGGGATATTTCAGGAAAATGGAGCTTTGATAATTATGAATTTCCTAAAAATATTAACCTAACAACCACTAAAGGAAATCAGGTGGTTTTACCTATCTCATCTAACCTAATTTCTTCAGCATTGCCAAGTGTAATAAGTTTTAAGCAGACACTTACTTGCCCTGATCCAGATGATCCAACAAAAACGGTAAACACCATGTCATTTTCAATTAACTTAACTAAATAGAAACATGAGAAAGTACGTATTTTTATTACCATTATTATTAATAACCCAATTTGTATTTGCTCAAGCCACTTGGGTGGAACCTAAAAATCCTGATGTGAATAAAAAAATCAGAATTTACTGTGATTTATCCAAAGCCACCGCCACTACAGCAGATAAAATGAAAGCAGATCCAATTGGACCATACTACATTTGGACTTGGAAACCTACTGAGGCTGAAAGAGCTGATACGCTAGCAAATGGAACCGGTGACAAAGCTTGGAAAAATTCGAATGATAGGTTAATGATGATAAAAGATGATACCAAAGGTGCAAACGTTTGGTATTATGAAATGATACCAGTTCAATTTTATAATTGTGATGCAGCTAAAGTTTATAGTGATGGAATATCCTTCTTAGTAAAACCTAAAGATGGTGGAGGATATGGCGACCCAGATGTAAAAACTGAAGACTTCAGTGTTACCATTGATCCACCAAAAACAGACAGAGGGGTAATTTATCCAATTCCTGCCACTGTATATTCAGATCAATTAACATCTATAATATATGACAACCCAGTTGAGAAGAAGATTAGCATGCAAAATCTAAAGGCCGGAGATGTATATGTTTGGATTAATGCAACTATTAAAGATACTGCTTCCGGTAAAATCCGAACCTATGCCCCTAATACGTTGTTTAGCGTTCAGGATAATTCAAAATTAATGATGAAAAAGGATTCAAATGGTAAATTTCGATTATCTATTATTCCAAATCAGTTCTTTGGAATAACTTCAAAAGAAATTATTACCCAAATTGATGCAATTGTTAGAAAGAAAGATTACCTAGGAACTGATGATAGAAGCGATACTCAAGCTAAAATCATTATTGGATGTCCTTAGTTAATTAAAACTATTACGAATATTTGAATGAGGTTGCAATTTTTTGCAGCCTCTTTTTTTTGTTTGGCTCATTCTATTTGATTATTTCTTTTTAGATATAAACTGAGTGTTGGCATTATTTGGGGTGCATCGTCCAAAAACAAAAAATCCCGCATGAAGCGGGATTTTAATATCAATCAAATTAGTGTAATAATTATTCAACTACTACTTCAACACTAATGTTTACAGATACTTCACGATGTAAGTTAACTGTAGCTTGATAGGTACCAAGGGTTTTAACATCATCAATTTCAATTTTTCTACGATCGATTTCAAAACCTTTAGCTTTTAATGCTTGAGAAACTTGCAATGGAGTGATTGAACCAAAGATTTTGCCATTAGCACCAGCTTTAGTGGCAATAGTGATGGTTAAATCTTTTAAGTTTTCGCTCATTGACAACGCGTCTTCTTTTAATTTTTCGCGTCTTTTAGCTCCTTGGCGATTGTTTTCTTCTAGGATTTTGATGTTAGATGCTGTAGCCATTACTGCCAATCCTTTTGGGAATAGGAAGTTGTTTGCATAACCATCTTTTACTGTTACCACATCTCCTTGGATTCCAAGGTTTTTAAGGTTTTCTTTTAAAATAATTTTCATTCTGTTTTTCCTCCTCTAATTATTTTAATAAATCGCCTCCAAAAGGTAATACAGCTATGTGGCGAGCACGTTTGATAGCTTCAGAAACTTTACGTTGGTATTTTAATGAAGTACCAGTTAATCTACGAGGAAGAATTTTTCCTTGGTCGTTAACAAACTTCATTAAAAAATTAGCATCTTTATAATCGATGTACTTAATGCCATTCTTTTTGAAACGGCAATATTTTTTACGTTGCGTTGCATCCGGTGTGGTATTAAATACCATCATAGGGTTTGCTTTTCCAATAGGTTTTGCCATAATGTTTTACTTTTTAGCAGCCTCCTGTTGCTTGTTTTTGTTTTGATTAAACTCACCATTGCGTTTGCGTTGGTTGTAAATTAATGCGTCCTTGTCTAAAGAAGTGGTCAAAAAACGCATAATGCGTTCATCGCGTCTGAAAGCAAGTTCAAGTGAAGATACAAAAGAGGTAGCAGATTTAAACTCATAAATGTGGTAAAAGCCTGTACTTTTCTTTTGAATAGGGTAAGCCAATTTGGTCAAACCCCAGTTTTCTTCATGAACCAGCTCTCCACCAGCTTCCGTAATTAAATTACGGTACTTGGCCACAGCTTCTTTTAGCTGTTCATCGGAGAGTACGGGAGTGAAAATAATCACTGACTCATAATCTTTTAGGACAACCGATTCTTGTTTTGTCGATTTTGTTTTAGTTGCCATTGTTTTAGAAAACTTATTTTTGTTTAAGGGTTGCAAAAGTAAGCCATTTTTTGTGATTCCCAAATCAATTTGAACCTTTTATTTTTAACTGTCTATTATAATGGTTTCATTATGATAGCTTTTCAGATAATTTTGGCCAATAAATTGTCTAAATTAGCTTGCAATTGCCCAAATATTCGTGCACAAATCATACATTAAATAAATTTCAAAAAACTACATTTGTCGCAAATACGTAATTAATAATGGATTTATTCGAAAAACTAAAAAAGAAAGCTGGACCTCTTGGTCAATACGCTGATGATGCCTATGGATATTATATGTTTCCAAAATTAGAGGGTGAAATTGGACCGCGCATGATGTTTAGGGGAATTGATGTTTTAAATTGGAGTTTGAATAATTACTTAGGACTTGCCAATCATCCTGAGGTGAGAGCAGTGGATGCGCAAGCTACTCAAGATTTTGGATTAGGTTATCCAATGGGTGCTAGGATGATGAGTGGTAATAGTATTTACCATGAACAATTAGACAGAGAACTGGCTGCTTTTGAAAGTAAAGAAGATGCGGTCTTGTTAAATTATGGATACCAAGGGATGGTTTCAACAATTGATGCCTTAGTAGATAGACATGATGTTATAGTGTATGACGCTGAAAGCCACGCTTGTATTGTAGATGGTGTTCGCCTTCACATGGGTAAACGATTTATTTTTAAACACAACGATTTGGATAGCCTAGAATTGCAATTGCAACGCGCTGAAAAGCTAGTTGCAGAAACTGGTGGAGCCATTTTGGTTATTACTGAAGGTGTTTTTGGCATGACAGGTGCTCAAGGTAAATTGAAAGAAATTGTCGGTTTAAAGGCAAAATATAAATTCAGGTTATTCGTTGATGATGCGCATGGTTTTGGTACTATGGGTAAAACGGGTGCTGGAACAGGTGAGGAGCAAGGCTGTCAAGATGGGATTGATATTTATTTTGGAACTTTTGCTAAAAGTATGGCTCTAATTGGGGGGTTTATTGCTGCTGATAAAGAAGTATGTAAGTTCTTAAGATATAATCTTCGTTCTCAAATTTATGCTAAATCGGTGCCAATGCCAATAGTAATCGGTGCATTGAAGAGATTGGATTTGATTAGAAAACATCCTGAATTGCGCGAAAACCTCTGGAAAATTGTGAATGCGCTTCAAACAGGATTGCGTGAAAAAGGATTTGATTTGGGTAAAACCAATTCGCCTGTTAGTCCCGTAATTATGCATGGTTCGGTTCCAGAGGCAACGGCTGTTGTGCATGATTTAAGAGAAAACTATAAGATTTTCTGCTCTGTTGTAGTGTATCCGGTTATTCCAAAGGGAATGATTTTGTTAAGGTTAATTCCAACAGCTGTGCATACGCTTGAAAACGTAGAAGAAACCATTGTTGCGTTCTCGGAAATTAGAGAGAAATTGAAAGCAGGAACTTATGCCAATTTGCAGAATATTGTAGCTATGGCAGAGACCGTTTAAAATATTAACATAAAAATAAGAAACACAATTATACATTTGAAGTATGAAAAAAATAATATTTGCCTTACTAGCACTCATTTTTATTAGTCAATCATCTTTCAAGCATGAAGAAGAAATAAAATGGTTAGGATTTAACGAGGGTTATGAAATAGCCAAGAAGAAAAATAAAATCATGATCATTGACGTCTATACCGATTGGTGTGGATGGTGCAAGCGCATGGATAGAGATGCTTATGCAAAAGAAGAAATTTCCAAAATAGTTAACAAAGATTATGTACCAGTAAAATTTAACCCAGAGATCGAAGGTGTTAAGTATTTATATAATGGCAAAACATACAGTGGACAGCAATTAGCGGGTGTACTAAGTAATTTCAAAATTAATGGTTACCCTACAACTATTTTTGCTTATCCCAAAAAGAACATAACTGAAATAGTGGTTGGATATAAAAATGCAGAGCAATTAAAGCCAATTTTAGAAGATATCAAAGTTCGTCTTAAAAAGTAATATTCCTTTTTTCTTTCTTGAAATAAGTCAATACAGAATTACTTAAGATTACTAAAAATAATAGTATGATTAAGTAATTCTGTCTAGTTGAATAACGGTCCTCTAAACCTACTAAGCCGCCTGTGACAATAGCATTGCTTATTATTGCCACACCTACCACAATAATGAATTTAGCATACTTTCTTTTAAAGTAAATAAGTCCTAAGGCTGACACAGACAATAAAAAAACATACACTTTTGACATCCCTTTAAATGGAAGATTTAATGCATTTTTATTTTGTAAAGATGAGTTGTAGTGCTTCATTTCATTTGGATAGTATTTAGCAATGGCATTATACGGCCCCCAGCCACCTTCTGGAAAAGCATAAATTGAACTACCTATTTCATTTCTTGAGAATGACTTTATTGCTTCTATGAATATGGATTTGCCATATAGCCATGCATATTTAGGGGTAAAGATAATATCATTGATAATGATTTTGTACTCATCGTGAGGGGAACTCCATTCACCTGTTTTCTGAAAAGCACTTGCAGGATGAAAAAGGAAATTACCACTATAGTTATCTATAGCTAAGCTGTCTTTATATTTACAAATTTCATAGTTTTTATGTGTGCACTCTGCGTCTAAATAAGATTTTAAGACGCCATTTTCAACCAATTTACCCATTAAGAAAATATGAGAAACTTTACTGAAACCATCAGCACCTAATGCTTTCTTCTCCAAGCTAAATAAACCTATATTACCTATAACGCCCATAAATAAAACTATAGTCGCAGTGGTTGAAATGCTTTTGATAAAGCCAAATGAGATTAGTCGAAAGACTAGAAGAATACCCAAAACCAAACAATGAAATAGCATAAAAGAAAAATGCATTTGAAGGCTCATTAGATAAAATGCAAACCATGCAAACCATGACTTTGTAAAAGGTCTTTTGTGTTGAATAATGATGACTAAAAGTAAAATGGAAATGGCTGAAAATACATCAGGCATGATGTAGCAAATATCCCAAGCCAATGCCGTGAAAAGACTTAGAAGTGAAATCAAAACGACATACATACTATCTGTATATTGTTTCCAATTTTGCTTTACAAAGGCATAGCAAGAAAGGTTAAAAAGAATGGATTGCGCTATGATTGTATACCACAAGGAAATGCGAAGACTTGTTATACCCACAAACCACCCATACACAAAGGATCGGTCTTCAGTAAAGCTAAATTCGTTGCCACAATTGATATACAATTCTGAATCGGTGAAGACCAATACATAATGGTTGTAAATAGCTGGCCAAAGTGTAATGACTATTCCTAAAACAATCGAAATTAATGATTTATAAAGAGGCTTCATTAGTTGTTTTTGGCTTGGACAAACTTTTTAAATAGGTTAATACCATTCGTATTTGACCATAGCTAATGGCATCACCCAAAATTTGTTTGATAGGCGAAAACTTATCAAAGCCCACTTTTTCAGCGGTAAGTTTTATTTTTGTAATTTGTTCTTCACTCACAAAATCATGAATGGATAGCTCGCCTTTGCCAATATAATCTGATAAGTGTCCTTCGATGGTGCTATTAACCAAACCTCTTTGTTTAGCAATCTCTTCAATGCTTTTTCCTTCTTTGTAAAGTTTGAAAGTTTCTGTTTTGCTTTCACCTTTTTCTTCTTTGTGCTTGGGTATTTCGATGGGTGACGAAGTCTTTTCAATTTCAGGGACATCAAATGTCATTTCGCCAAAACTGGCTTTTTGCACCTGTCTAAGCTTCTTCCAAAAGTTAGACTCCAAATCATTTACTTCCATACTGTATTCTTTCACCTTGGTTTTGCCTTTTAGCACTGATTGTAATGTGTTTATAGATGCTATTATTTCATCATGTAAAACCTTTGCAAAATACTCTTTAGCTTTGCTAACCCTATCGTATAAAAGCTTTTCATCAATCACTTCCTTCTCTAATATTTGTTGTAATTGCTTGCAAAACTTGTCGGCCACTTGTTGCTGTGCAATGGCCTTATCTATCATGTATTGTGCCGTACTTTCAAACAATTCTTTTTCAGGTAGTTTTTTCTCTAGTGTGGTGTTCTTAAAATTTTCTAAGGCCACTATCAACTTTCTCCAATCAAATGTTTTAAGCAAAATTTGTGCAGTGAATTTTGGCTTCTCTTTTTGTAATACTTCTTCAATTTCGTGAATACTATTTTCACGGGTAGCAAATGAAATAATGCGTTCATCACTTTGAATACTATCTGGATGAATTTTAGACAACAACAAAACTCCATCTATAGTGCGACAGCGACTAAGAGCTACATATACTTGACCTGCGGCAAATGAATACCCAGCATCAATAATGGCTTTATCAAAGGTTAAGCCTTGGCTTTTATGAATGGTGATGGCCCAAGCCAATCTGATTGGGTATTGGGTGAAACTACCTAATTCTTCCTCCTCAACTTTATTGGTGTCTTTGTTGAAATTGTATCTGATATTGCTCCATTTCTCTTTGGATAAGGTAAGCTCATCGTGGCTTTCGGCTAATGAAACAACAATCTCATTTGGACTTAAACTTTTAACACTGGCTAACTTTCCGTTAAAGTATTTTCTTTCACCGCTGATATCATTTTTAATAAACATGATTTGAGCGCCAATCTTCAAATCTAGGTTTATCTCTGTGGGAAGTGCCTTGTCCGAAAATTCACCTTTTATTTCACCCGGAAAGCTAATTAATTCTCCATCCAACTTAGCCAATTCTTGTCCATTTATTTGGTCTGCCGTACGGTTATGAGTAGTAAGTGTAATCACATTGTCCGAAAGGTCCATGGCATCGCGATTGTACCTTTCGTTTAGTATCTCAAAATCGTAATCATCCAAATTGTTGTTACGAATATTGTTAAGCAATTGAATGAATATTTTTTCATTCTGCCTATACATTTTCTTCAGTTCAATAAATAGGGGAGGGTTGTTTTCAATTACCTTGGCGCTAAAGAAAAAAGGACTACTGTAATCGTTTTTCATCAAAGCCCATTCTTCATCACCTACTACGGGTGGCAACTGAAATAAATCTCCAATAAACAAAACCTGCACACCTCCAAATGCATCTCTACTGTTGCGCCTAAAATACCTGAGCAAATCATCTATGGCATCAAGCATATCCGCCCTTAACATACTCACTTCATCAATAATGAGTAGTTCTAATTCGTTAAGTAATTCAATCTTTTCACGGTTAAATCTAACACCTTTTATCAAGGCATGTTTGTCTGCAGTTTTGATATCACCAAACATATTGGTTTGGCCTGGTACGTAAGGTATAAAAGGTAAATGAAAAAAAGAGTGCATGGTTACACCACCGGCATTGATGGCAGCTACACCAGTTGGCGCTAAAACGGCAGTATGCTTTTGGGTATGAGACTTTATATACTTTAAAAAAGTAGTTTTACCTGTACCCGCTTTTCCTGTCAAAAAAAGGTTTTGGGATGTGTAATTAACCACATCTGAAGCCAGTTTAAACCACTCGTTTTCTAAATCCATGTTCATCTTTTCAATATTAAGTTATTTTCAGGAAATTGCTAAAAGCATTTAGGCAATTCTTAATTGTTAGGTAATGGTTTGATTGACTTGTTTTGGTAGGATTGTCAGTTCGAGCCGAGTCGAGAACAAGCTTGGGGAAAGGAGTCGGTCTATGTCTCGACTCCGCTCGACATGACGGACTCCGCTCGACATGACAGACTCTGCTAGACATGACAGACCAAGCTTGACAAAATGGACTTTCAATAAAGCTACGCGATTAATCGCGCTACTTCTGTATTTGTCAGTTAGAGCGGAGTTTAGAAGTAGCTTGAGGTGAGTTTATCTGTTTTTCGGCACCGCTAATTAAAAGCATTGGCTTATCCTGTGAGTTATTGAAAATTTTCGCATAGTCTATAAGTTAACTTGAAAAAGAAAATAATACTGTAAATTATTATTTTAAGTTAAGACTTTCTTCTCATTGGAAACTGTTCTGATTTCAGTTCGCCTCCTTTCTTACCAGATATCTCGGCTAAAAGAGAATCATTGGAAACATGATGATAACTTATTCTTTGAGGGTAGTCATGCTCGGCATTTTCAAAAATCAAGTCTTTTTCATTCATGGTTATCAACCTAAAACTAATTCCCAATCCATTGTTTTGATCTTTAACGACTGGAATGAACAATAACTCTCCATTCCTTTGCACCAAACTAATGGATTCAGAAAATGAGGTGTCAGTTCCTGTTACAAAATAGCTTTGACCATTAAATGTTGAATCGTTCATCTTTTCCCATGACTCGGTAAGTGTTCCCTCTTTTGATTGGTTCTCCCAAATTCCCTCAAGCCAATCAAAACCTTTTGTTCGACTATAATTGTTTGCAGGTAATGATTTGCTTGAATCATTGCATGCAATTAAAGCCCATAATGAAATGCTTATTATGCTTATATTTTTTATCAATTTGTTCATAGTATTTATGTATTAGCTGTTATTTGTTATGAATCGGATTATAATCCTTTTTGAATAATTTCTTTTAGCACATCCAAATCAACTTCACTTAATTTGTTTATATATAAACAGCCTTTGCCTGTTTTGTATTTACCCAAACGTTTTAATAAGTCCTGATTGTTTGAAACTGCATCATTAATATATAAGGCGATATTTTGCTTACGAGGAGAAAAGCCCATCACAAACCAATCTAATTTGCGACCGCTTTCATAAACTAGTAATCTGTCCCCAAAACCAATAATGGCAGGTCCCCACATTTTGGCTTTGGCTTTGGTAGCCTTTTCCATTAAATCTTTAATGGCATCTATATCTTTTCGTTTTTGTTCCTCAGCAATGCTATTAATAAAATCGTTTACGCTAGCTTCGTTTTGTTTGGTTTTTAATTCTGACATACTAGTTAAATTAATTTGTATGGTTCATTTCTTTAATTAGGTTTTTGATGATTATAATTTGACCCAGATGTTAGTGACTATTTTCTATAATGCCTCTTATGTTTCCTATCCCAATTAAATTAATTATCAAAATTAATCATTTGTCAGGCTAAAGGAGCTGAGTCGAGAACTGGCTTAAAGGAAAGATTCTGTCTATGTCTCGACTCCGCTCGACATGACAGACTCCGCTCGACAGAACAGACTCCTTTTTATATGAAATGTCTTTGAGGTTATAATCAGGATTTGTAAGCCATTATTTAGGCTCCCATAGTTCAATTTTATTGCCATCGGCATCCATAATGTGAACGAACTTGCCATATTCTGAATCTTGAATGGTATCAACTATGATCGCACCATTATCAGATAGTTTTTTTAGCAGCCCTTCTATGTTTTGAACTCGGTAGTTTATCATAAATTCCTTTTTTGAAGGTGCAAAGTATTTGGTACCAACATTGAAAGGACTCCATTGTAATCGGGTAATTTCCTCTGCATTATGCAAGTCACGCGATACAAATGTTGAGCCATAATCATTCACATCCATTCCTAAATTGTTCTTATACCACTCCCTTGTTTCCTTCGGGTTGCTTGAAAAAAAGAAAATACCTCCAATGCCGGTAACCTTGGGAGTGCTGTCGTTTTGAGTATTTATTTCCATTTTATTGTTCGTGTCTTCAGTAGTGTTTGTTTTGTCGTTATTAGTATTACAGCTAGTCATAACTGCTACAAATGATATGATGAGAAATTTTTTCATTAACGAATGTAATTATTTCAAAGCAATATTAAAATTGTATGGTTAAGAAAAGATAATATATGATTATAAAGGTTGAAATAACATTGATCAAGTTGATTAAGTATAAAAATACAGGCTAAAAAAAATACAAATTCTCACTTCAAAACATTCCAGTAAAATATCTTAAATTGCCAAAGCATTTTACTATGGCCAAAAGAATATTTCTATTTCTGTTTTCCTTGGGTATGCTATCAAGTATATGGGCGCAACCCTTCGGATTTGAGTGGATACAAGCGGGTCAGCCTTACTATAAGTTTAAAATAACTAAGCAAGGTATTTACCGGTTAAATGCTGCCACCTTAGCTGCGGCAGGTATAAATATGGAGGGTATTCATCCTAATCGTTTTCAGTTATATAGAGATGGCCAAGAACAAGCCATATTTATCAATGGCGATAAAGACGGTCAGTTTGATGTAGGCGATTTTATTGAATTTTATGCTGACAAAAATGATGGGAAACTAGATACTGAATTGTATCGAAGTGCGGCAGACCAAGCACACAAATTTTATAGTTTATACACAGATACGGCCTATTATTTCTTGACTATTCTTCCAGCAAGCAGCCCAATAATTGTTGCAAGATTAGGTGAATTGAATGATACAAATTATGCAGCATACATACCAGAGCCTTATTTTAGCTACAGTCAAAACATAGTACTCAAAGATTTTTATTACAGAGGTGGTTTCATACCCTCATACCCTGATCCCTATTATTTAAGCCCTTATTTGGATGGTGAAGGTTGGGTGGGTTCCTTGATAAATGCGGGAGAGAGCAGAGAGTTTACTTTCAATACACCGTTTGCAGCAGCCTCAGGATTTAGTCCAAGTTACGAAACAAAGGTGTTTGGAAATAGCAATGCCAACCTGAATGCCAATATGGTAAACCACCATTTGCGAATCAGCGTGGCTGCTGATGCTGGAAATTATACTACTATAAAAGATTCGAGTTTTGTGGGATATGGCGTAAATACATTTAGTAATAAATTGTCTAACTCAAACATAGGCAATATCAGCACCCGCTTTCGATTTGATGTGGTAAATGATTTGGGTGTGGCAAGTGATATACAAGCGGTATCCTTTGTAAACTTAAAATATGCAAGGTCGTTTAATTTAGGCAATCAATCTATTTTAAGGTTTAAACACAATGCCCTTCAAGTAGGATTGAGGTCTTATTTTAAATTTGATTCATATCCTGTTGAGCTTCAAAATCCCATTCTATATGATTTAAGTTTAGGTCAAAGAATAACAGTCACATGTAAGAATAGCAATGAAATTCATGCCTTATTAAACAATGATGGAAAGCCTCACGAAATATTTCTTTGCGACTCTATAGATGTTACGGCAGTTGAGGCTTTGCAACCAGTCAATTTTGTTTCAATTGATCCAAATAACAACTATGAATTTTTGATTGTGTCGAATGAGAAATTGAATACTGCGGCCACTCGATACAAACAATATAGGTCGAGCAAATACAATACTTTGTTGGTAAATAGTAATCAATTATATGATTTGTATTTTTATGGATATCCTCACCCACTGGCTGTAAGAAGGTTTTCAAATCATCTTTTAACTAAGCAACTTATCAAACCTTCATTTCTATTATTATTGGGTAGAGGTTACCAAAACAGCTTATCTAGATTACCTAGCACCAATGAATATTTTGCAAACAACCTTGTCCCATCCATAGGAGAGCCTGCTAGTGATAATATGTTTACTGCAGGCCTTGCTGGAAGTACCAAAGAACCTGCCATTGCCACTGGTCGTATATCCGCTTCAAGCAATGAGGAAGTAGATAATTATTTGGATAAATTAATATATTATGAAACCTCGTCAGATAGTATTCAAGCTTGGCGCAAGCAGGTTTTACATTTGAGTGGAGGAAGCGATGCAGGTCAACAAGCCATCTTTAAATCTCAATTAGCGACAAAAGGCAATATCATTAGTGGTAAGTATTTTGGTGCAAATGTGAGTTCATATAATAAAAATTCTACCTTGCCTACACAAAGTAATTTGAAACAAACCCTTGTTGATGAAATTAACATTGGTAAATCTTTGGTTACCTTTCTAGGTCATGGCTCGCTATCCATACTTGATTTAGATTTTGGTAGTATACGCGATTTAAACAACCGAAACCGTTACCCGTTTTTTTACTTCAATGGCTGTAATATTGGCAATGCTAATGATATTGACCCAGGAGGCACGGGGCAAGTATATGGCAAAGATTATATCTGCGCCAAAGACAAAGGGGCTATTGGTTGGTTAGCTCATTCTAATTTTACTTTTGATGGTAACCTCTATACCCAGATGGATGCTGTATATAAAAAGCTATGCGTTGATGCCTATGCAAAACCTATCGGTCAGGTATTGCAAGAAGCATTCAGAAGCATTAATTCCACAGATGATTATACAACATCACATGCCTTGCAATTGCTACTTCAAGGCGACCCTGCACTGAAAATTTATAGTCCACTTCTGCCTGACTATATAGTTGCAAATAATGATTTGTTTTTATCTGCTGGAGCTTCTGCCCAAAGCGATTCTTTTGCTTTAAATGTGGTTATTACAAATCTTGGTAAAACAGCTCAAGATAGTATTGAAGTGTATATTAGTCAAACCCTTGCAGATGGAAAGAAAAGAGATTTGCCTGTTATGAAAACACTTTCACCTAATTATAAAGATACCTTACAAATATGGATTAAAGGGGCTGACAAGGCTTTGGTGGGCAATAATTCTTTTGGATTGTGGCTTGATAAAAACAACCTATTAAACGAATCGCAAAAACAAAATAACAGCGCAATTTTAAATGTGTTTATACCAGGCACAGGTATTAGTAATCTATTGCCTTTTAACTATGCCATTGTAAATAAAGATTCCCTAAAACTCATTGCCCAAAACAACAATTTATTTGCTAGCAATAATGAATATATTTTCGAGATAGACACAAGCATTCAATTCAACCCTGCAAGTTCTTTTTACCAAACATCAGGTATAATTACAGCCCAGTCATTAGCAACTTGGAAATTGAATTTGAATGCCAAAGATTCTCAAGTATACTTTTGGAGAAGCCGATTAAACCTACCTGAAAGCCAAGGTGGACAATGGAACATGAGTAGTTTCACTTATCTAAAAAATGGGGGAGAGGGTTGGCGACAAAGTAATTTTGATCAATATAAAAATTGGTCATTAAGCGAATTGATGATGCAAAATCCAAGTACGAGGCAGCTTGAATTTGCTGATGATGAAAAGCAAATTGGTATATATGTTCGCAGATGGAACACTGCATTAAACTCATTTACTTCACCTTACTTTTTAAATGCCCAAGTATTTAAATGTTTGAATGAAGGCGTGGTAGCAACCGTGTTTAACAAATACAAAGCCGATGAAAGTATTGAGTTGCCAAACTATCCTTTTCAATGTCAAAATATTATTGATAACAAAAATGGCATGAATGATATTTCGCTTCGTTATTATACTTTCAATACCAATACCCCGCAAGGACAAATTGATTTAAAAGCCTTTATCGATTCGGTGGGAGAAGGACATTATGTAGGTATGTTTTCAAGGTTGAATTCAAATGCAGCCAATTGGAGCCCTGATTTAAGAGATGCATTTAAGAAATTTGGTACCATAAAAATTCCAGCTATAGGAAGTAACAATACTGCTTGGGCCATGGTGGGTAAAAAAGGTGCTAATATAGGAACTGCCTTTGAAGATACAATATACAACGACAAGGCTGGAATACCTGATACTGCTTTGGCAGATCAAGTTAGGTTTACGGCAAATATTGTTGGTAAATGGTATAAAGGCAACTTTACCACATCGGTTATAGGGCCATCCAATGCTTGGCAATCCTTTAACTTTCAAATGAACAATACAGATGCTAGTCCTTCAGGTAGGTATTGGTTTGATGTGATAGGTATCAATAAAAATGGGCAAGAAAATAAATTGGCTAGCAATATAAATGTTTCTAATTATAGCCTTTCCAATATTGATGCTATTCAATATCCTTTTATAAAACTAAGGGCTTATTTTGTTGATAGTACATATCGAACACCACATCAATTTGGATTTCTTCAAGTAAAGTATGCTCCTGCCTCTGAAGCCATGCTTGATCCATCATCACAGTTTAGTTTTTATAATGATAAAATCTCTCAAGGTGATAGTATTAGCATCAAAATATTGGCAAGAAACATTTCTAACATACATTATGATTCAGCTTTAGTAGACCTATCAATTACAGATGAGAATAGAATTGTAAAATATAATCATCAATTTAAGATGAATGATATACAAGCAAATGATTCATTCTTGATAGAAAAGATGATGCCAACAGGCTTTCTAAATGGATTAAATACTCTGACAATTAAATTGAATGCAGATGAAAAAGTGAAAGAGCAAAGTTTTATTAATAATACCCTTTCAAAAACATTCACTGTTCAAATGGATAAAATCAATCCATATTTAGAGGTAACTTTTGATGGTACAAGAATTGCCAATGAAGATATTGTTTCGCCTAGTCCAAGCATCAGAATTGTATCTATTGATAACAATGTTTTTAAACTTCAAAACGATACATCTACTTTTAGTTTATACTTGCGCACACCTCAAAATTTTAACTACGAACGCATCAATATAAATAGCCCAGATTTGAAATTTATTCCAGCCACAAGTAATGACAACAAAGCTGTTTTGGAGTATAAACCGCAGAAATTAACTGACGGTTTATATGGCTTAAAGGTTATGAGTAAAGATGCAAGCGGCAATGCCTCTGGAGCCAATGACTACGCGATAGACTTTACTGTAATTAGCAAAAGCAGTATTAGTTATTTTTATCCTTATCCAAATCCATGTACCACAAATATGCGCTTTGTATACACGTTAACGGGAGATAAAGTACCAGATGATTTACTTATTCGTATCTCTACCATAACGGGCAAAGTGGTGAGAGAGGTTAGCAAACAAGAATTTGGAACTATGCGCATAGGAAACAATATCTCTGATTTTGCATGGGACGGAACTGATATGTATGGTGATAGATTAGCAAATGGGGTGTATTTATACCAAGTATTAAGCAAAATAAATGGAGCAGATATTGAACGCAGACTCAATACCAAAGTGAAGGATGAGAATAAATTCTTTGTTGAGAATACGGGTAAGATTTATCTAATGAGATAGACCGTAGGTTCGAATCGGTTTTTGCTTGTCATGATCAGTGGTATTGATTATTTAGTTAGTAATCTATCTAATTGTTTTTCATTTTCCTTTTGAGGCATCAAAAGGAAACAAAAATGCTAATATCAATATACTCATTATCCCACACAGACCCTCCGACTCGGCCAAAGGTGACAGCCCACGCAAAGCGAAAATCTAATTCGCTTTTTGAATACATTCTAAAGCTATACATTAAATGTCAGTCATGCCGCGCTAAGCGGGTTCGTTTTGTTGGAAATTAAACTGATCAGAGTCGAAGTATCAAGAAAAACGAAAGCTACAACATTATCAATATCGTTTTGGAGCTTTGCCTAATGCCGTTTGAAACCATTGTCTAAGGATTTACCCCTAACAATCATACAATTTTTAATGGACTTTTGCAAAGAAAAATAAAGTCTTTTGCTAAGCGACCTTGTTTGCAAAAGCTTTGGTGTCTGCGAGCATTTGGCAAAGCTGCTGCTACATATTGTAGGGTGCAGCATATTTAGTTTAAATACAGCTTAAATGTCTGCCGATAAAAAATATTTTTTTAGGAAACCCATTGCTTAACTTTCTTGAATGTAAATGTTGTAGCGAAATTTAGTCCAGTTAAAATTACAAAAACTAGAATAGTCATTATTACGAATTCAAACACAGTTGTCATTACATTTGGATTCCTTGGGTCGCTGTCAACCCAAAAACCAAATGCACATAAACATATTGAAATTACCAAGATTGTCATAAGAGTAATTTTGTATTTCATAATTTTAGTTTTGTTTCTAACGTGTATGTAATAATAATATTGTCCATTGACAACGTAAATATTTTCTTGGTGTATTGTCAGCCCCTATTTGTGGTAACTTTCATTAAGATTTAATACAAAAAAGGCTGAAACTTTCGTTCCAGCCTTTCTTTATAATGTTTGAAGTAAATTATTTTACTCTTTCTACGTAGTCACCTGTGCGGGTATCTACCTTCACTTTATCACCTACATTCACAAACAATGGAACCATTACTTGAGCGCCATTGTCTAATGTTGCTGGCTTCAATGTGTTGGTAGCAGTGTCGCCTTTTACACCTGGTTCTGCATAAGTGATTTCTAAAATAACGAATGTTGGAGCTTCTGCACCAATAGCCACATCACCTTCAAACGAAAGTTTAAGCATCATTTCTTCCTTCAAGAATTTAGCAGCATCACCCACCAATGATTCTTCGATATATACTTGGTCAAAAGTTTCAGGGTCCATCACCACTAGGCTAGTTCCGTCTTTATACAAGTATTGCATTTCTTTAAATTCAACACGAATCATCTCAACACTTTCGCCTGCTCTGAAGCGGTGCTCCATTTGTTTCCCAGTTTTAACATTACGAAGCACCACTTGGTAGAAAGCACGTAGGTTTCCAGGGGTACGGTGTTGGTATTCCATTACCTGACATAGTTCGTTATTATGTTTAATAAATGCACCTTTAAATAAGTCACCGGTATTTGCCATAGTCTGTTTTGTTTAATTAATTTTTCGGATGGCGAAAATAGGTTTTAGCCATCAAGCTACAAAGTTTTCTGTGAATTTGGTATAATATAATGCTTTTAGATTTGCGCAATCACCTTTAACTCAATGCCAATTGGGGTAGGTAGACAGTTAATTTCAAGGGTCGTACGACAAGGAGGATTTTCTTTAAAATACTCAGCCCAAATCTTGTTATAGATAGGGAAATCGTCTTTCATATTGGTTAAGAAAACCGTTACATCAATTATTTTATCCCAGCTACTTCCAGCATCTTCTATGATGTAACGAATGTTTTGAAAAACCGAATGGCATTGCTTGGCTATATCATACGAAACGATTTTACCATTTTCGTCTAGTTCAACTCCAGGGATAATTTTAGTGCCCTTCTCGCGTGGGCCTACTCCTGATAAAAACAATAAGTCGCCTACCCTTTTTGCATGAGGGTATAGGCCAACTGGTTCAGGTGCTTTTGATGAGTGTATGTCTTGCATGATAGTTTTTTTGATGTTTGTTAGTTGATAGGATTCAAATTTAAAAATCAAGAATCTTTCTATATTCTTAGTGATAATTTTTAATTCCTAATTCCTGATTATTCCTAGTATCCAAATATTTCATTAAGCTTTCCTTCTAGAGCTTCGCCTCTTAATTTTGTTCCTAAAATCTTTCCTTCTTTGTCTAATAAAACCTTAAAAGGAATACCTTCAATGCTGTATTGTTTTACTACAGCTGAATTCCATTTCATCAAATCGCTCACATGTGTCCATAAAAGTTTATCATCATTGATGGCTTTGGTCCATGCATCACGGTTATCATCCAAACTCACACTAAAAATTTCGAATCCTTTGGCTTTGTATTTATTGTAAAGCTTGACCACATTTGGGTTTTCCTCACGACAAGGACGACACCAACTGGCCCAAAAATCCACCAATACATATTTGCCCCTTAAAGATGACATGGCTATTTGCTTGCCATAAGGGTCACTCAATACGATGTCTGGAGCCTCAGAACCAATGGCTGTTTTAGCTAAATCTTGAACACGTGTATGCAAGGCAGTAGCATATTTAGAAGCTGAAAATTTAGGGTATAGTTTATTGTCTATTTCTTTAAATAACTCGAAATCGGCTTCAGGCATCAAGAAACTGGTAGCAAAATAAGGCACCATGGAGTTTTGTAAACTTAAAATGTATTCTTTTATAGCTGTTTTGTTGGCATTAGTCAAACTGTCAAATTGATTTCTGATTTGTTCTTGTACTTCGACAGGCGGCACTTGTTCACCATACATGGCATATTTCTCTTCAAGCTTGCGCATTTCTGCATAAGAAGCATTATTAATCAAGAATAGTTTTTGCAATTCAATATTTTCTTCTGAGCCTTTAACGGTATAGTTTTCAACTTTATCAGCATCAATATCCAATTGAATATTGCTGGTTGAGTCAATCACAACTATCACATCGCCTTTGGGCAATCTTATGGTACAGAAAGTTTTCTCAGGAATGCTTCCATTTAACTCAAAACTACCATCGGGTGCAATGTTTGAAGAGTCAAGAAACACAAGCCCAGTAGCCGTAATTTCTTGAATACTAATACTGCCAGTGGTGTTTTTTATCTTTCCACTAAGTTTAAATCCGTTTTGCTTTTCGCTGCTCTTGTCTCCCGAGCCACAAGAGGCAATAAGGATAACAAAGCTAAGTATGCTTATTAATTTTTTCATTTCTATTTTTTGTCTAAGGTTTCTTTTAACAAAGCACTGGCCACTTTTGGGTCGGCTTTACCCTTACTTGCTTTCATTACTTCACCCATAAAAAGGCCTACCAAGCTCACTTTTCCAGCTTTGTATTCAGCTATTTTCTCAGGAAATTTGGCAATGGCAGCATCTATCCAAACCTGCAACTCGTCTGAATTACTTTCTTGTATTAGGTTTAAGCTTTCAGCAATACTCAACACCGAACTGCTTGGAGATTCTATCAATGCAGGGAATATCTTTTGTTGTGCCGCACTGTGACTTACTTTTCCATCATCAATCAAAGCAATGATTTCGGCTATTTGAGCAGGTTTTATAATGAATTGTTTGATATGTAAAGCTTGCTCGTTCAAATACGATCGCACATTCACCATCACCCAATTGGCAGCCGATTTGGTATTTTTTGTGTGAGATAATACTTCCTCAAAATAGGTGGCTGTGTCTTTATCATCAATCAATACATTGGCATCATATTCATTCAAACCAGATTGTTTGGTATATTTTTCAAACAAGGCCTTTGGTAATTCAGGCATCAATAGTTTGATACTATCAATATATACAGGGGTGATACGCAATGGTGGTAAATCTGGTTCGGGGAAATACCTATAATCACTCGCTCCTTCTTTGCTACGCATAGCGGCTGTAGTGCCTTTCAATGCATCAAAAGTGCGGGTTTCCATGTGCAATTTTTCACCTGCTTCAAGGGCTTCAATCTGACGTTTTATTTCGTGGTCAATCGCTCTTTGTACATTTCTAAAAGAGTTCATGTTTTTCACCTCCACCTTCGTTCCAAATTTGTCAGCACCTTTTATCATTACTGAGATATTGGCATCGCAACGCAGACTTCCTTCTTCCATATTGCCATCACAAATCTCAAGGTATTTCAATAGTTTTTTGATTTCAGTTAGATATAAGTAAGCCTCTTCTCCGCTCCTGATGTCAGGTTCAGAAACAATCTCAATAAGCGGCACACCTGCACGATTTAAGTCGATAAGGGTATCATACAAATCTTGGTCATGCATACTTTTACCTGCATCTTCCTCCATGTGAATGCGGGTAATGCCAATTTTCTTTTCAGCACCCTCTTTGGTTTTTATCTCAATATAACCATTGGTGCAAATAGGGGTTTTATCTTGGGTAATTTGGTATCCTTTAGGTAAATCGCCATAAAAGTAATTTTTACGGGCATAGTATTGGTATTCTGCAATGTGGCAATGAGCGGCCAATCCCATTTTTATGGCATAATTGACCACTTCTTTGTTGTGTTTTGGCAAGGTGCCAGGGTGGCCAAGGCTTATAGGACCTATGATGGTATTAGGGTCTGAACCATAGTCGTATGCATCTGAGCAATATGCCTTACTTTTGGTAAGCATTTGCGCATGCACTTCAAGGCCAATAACGGCTTGGTATTTCGAATAATCTATTGAATTTTCACTCATAAAATGAGTTGCAATTTAGCTTTAATATTTTAATTAGAAAAAGCAATTACCAACTCCCTGAAGGATATGATTGTGAATAGGTTTAATATTTTTGTGCATGAATAATACGGGCATTGGCAACATCCCCCTGACCCCTTTCCCAATGCATCGGGAGAGGAATGCCAGCGCAAAGAGCCGATATGCTTCTCACTACAAAAGCATATTGGCCAAATTTGCTAATTCGCTTCTTTCTCCTTTTTCAAGGGTAATATGGGCATACAATGGATTGTCTCTTACCTTATCTATCAAGTACGATAAACCATTGGATTGCGAATCAAGATAAGGGGTATCAATTTGAAAAATATCTCCCGTAAACACAATCTTAGTGCCTTCTCCTGCGCGGGTAATAATGGTCTTCACCTCAAGAGGGGTAAGGTTTTGCGCCTCATCTATGATAAACATAATATTAGATAAACTTCTTCCTCTGATATAGGCGAGCGGTGTCACCATCAGTTTCTCTTGGTTCACCATGTCGGTTATCTTTTGGTATTCCTTATC
Source organism: Chitinophaga pinensis (assembly GCA_945870425.1). GTDB lineage: Bacteria > Bacteroidota > Bacteroidia > UKL13-3 > UKL13-3 > RGVD01. Next base: position 127,259 of record CAMBSD010000003.1, read on the forward strand.
GCTCTCTTTCCATTGGTTCTGAACCAATTTTAGGTTATCCCAAAGAGGTTCCATGTAAGGGTTAATCTTCGATTTTACATCACCAGGCAAGAAGCCGATATCTCTGTTGTTTAAAGGGATGATTGGTCGGGCAAGGTATATTTGACGGTAGTTTGATTTTTGCTCCATGGCCGATGCCAAGGCCAACAAGGTTTTTCCCGTACCTGCCACACCTTGAATGGTAACCAAAGATATATTTGGATTTAATACCGCATGCATGGCAAAGGATTGCTCGGCATTGCGCGGTTTGATGCCATAAGCACTCACTTTGTTCACGCGCTCTAAACTTTCGTTTTGCGAGTTGTAGAAACACAAAACAGAGTTTTTGTCGTTTTTCAATACAAAAAATTGGTTGGCATAAGGCTTTTGTTTCAGCACAAAATCATAGCTCACAAAGCCTTTGGCATATATTTCATCAATCACAGAGGCTTTTACTTTTTCAATCACCCTATGACCCGTGTGCAATGTGTCGAGGTTTTTTACTTTTCCTGTTTCATAATCTTCGGCATGTAGGTCTAGCGATTTGGCTTTAAGCCTAAGGTTCACATCCTTGGTCACCATGATAACTTTGCGGTCAGGGTGCTGTTGTTTCATAGCCAACGCTGCATTCAATATGCGATGATCGGGTTTTCTTTCGCCAAATATTACCTGTGCGTCTATATTGCTTTTTTCGTGCATGATTACTTTGAACCTGCCACGTGTAGGGCCATTGATATTAATCCATTCAGATAAGGTGTATTCACCCGAAAGTTTGTCTAAAAAACGTATGAAACCGCGGGCTTCAAAGTTGAGGGTATCGTTTCCTTTTTTAAAATTATCAAGCTCTTCTAAAACCGTGATGGGAATGGCTACATCGTGTTCTTGAAAATTTTTTATGGCATTGTGGTCATATAGAATAACCGATGTGTCGAGTACGAAAATCTTTTTTTCTTCTTTTACTTTCGCCTTTACTCTTGGCTTGCTTACTTTTTTTACTGCAACTTTCTTAGCCATATCTTTACTTGGATTTAGTTTAAATCAAATATGATTAATTGCGACATCTGTTTGTGTTTTACTTTTAAACAGATGTGGATTAAAACAATTACTTAACGTTGGATTGTCAAATCTGGTAATAAGTAATTAAAATGTTTGAAGCGGTTAACAGGTGATTGGCTATTAATCTATATATTGTATGTTATTTTCAGATCTTAATTTTATGTAGTAATGAATTTTTTTTAGATCATAAGATTGTTTAAGTTATTGTTTCGATTTACAAAACACAACTATCCATAGGATTCTATGTCAAGCGTTTACAAAATGGTTTTATCATGAAAGAGAGTTTATAACTCTCTAAAAAAAATAATAAATAGGTATGTAGGTTTTCAATCGCCCATTTTTGAATAAACTTCATTTCATTAACAATTTTTAGAGTTTGTTTTTAAATGTTTGATTATCAATACTATAAAATTGACAAATTAGCACAAGATGAAGGGAAAGCAGACAATTTGACAAATAATAATATTTTTTACTATTTTAAAACATTTACATAATAATTTAGTTATAATTGTCGTAAAACAAATAAATAATATATGGAACACTTAAAAATTCTAAGCGACAACTATGTTGCATTCACGTTCTTTATCGGAACAATGGCCATGATGGCCGCATCTGTTTTTTTCTTTTTTGAATTAAACAACACCTCACAAAAATGGAGAACTTCGGTTCTTGTTTCTGGATTAATTACCTTCATTGCAGCAGTTCATTACTACTACATGAGAGGTTACAATTTAGAAACTGGAGATTCTCCTACATTCTTCCGTTACGTTGATTGGATCTTAACTGTTCCATTAATGTGTGTAGAATTCTATTTAATTACCAAAAAAGCAGGTGCTAAGATTGGTTTATTATGGAAGTTGATTTTTGCATCTTTAGTGATGTTAGTTACCGGTTACTTCGGAGAAACAATTGATAGAGGTAATAGCGTGCTTTGGGGTGTAATCTCTGGTGCTGCTTATTTCTACATTGCTTACCTAATTTGGTTTGGCGAAGTAGCTCAATTGGCTCAAACAGCTGGTCCACAGGTTGCTAAAGCAACAAGAGTATTGGCTTGGTTTGTACTTGTAGGTTGGGCAATTTACCCATTGGGATACATTTTAGGAACACCAGGTGGATTATTTGGTATTCAATTGGTAAGCGATCCTGCTGCTGCTAGTCATGCAATGGATATTGTTTACAACATCGCTGATGCTATAAACAAAATTGGTTTTGGTCTAGTTATTTACGCTTTAAGTAGAAATTCAGAAGACTAACAATTTTACTTTTTAATTGAAAGGGAAGGTAATTTACAAATTTACCTTCCCTTTTTTATTAGGTTCCAACAATAATAATTTCAATAAAATTTGTGTTAAAAGAATTGTCAAATAAGTTTGATTTTTTGTTTGTAGGCCTAGGTGCCTCCAATTGCTTATTAATTTTAAGACTTCACGAAAATGGAATACTTAATGATAAAACTTTTGCCGTAATTGAACCAAATAGTAAAAGTATAAATGACAAGACTTTTTGTTTTTGGGCTACTGAAGAAGAACTCTTGAGGCTAAAGTTAAATACGCTTGTAAGCAAAAGTTGGGATTGTTTAGAAATTGGAGGAATTGCTAAACAAGTAATTAATCCACTTAGATATTATTATGTAAAATCTATTGATTTATATAATATTACCAAAGATGTGTTGAATGATTATCAATTTAGATTATATGGTTCTCAATTAACAGAAAACCCAAAAATTACAAAAAATACATTTGAAATTAATTTAAAGAGTGAAATTATATTCGCTGATAAAGTTTTTGATAGTCGCCCGCCCAATTATTTATTACCTAAAAAACACCAAAGTCATTTATTCCAATCTTTTTATGGTTGGAAAATTAAAACTCCAAACCAATTTTTCGATATAGATTCCATTATGATGATGGATTTTAGGATAGAGCAAAATAATGCCACACAATTTATTTATATGCTTCCTTTTGATCGTGATTATGCATTGGTTGAAGTTACCAGATTCGGGAATTCCATTATGGAAGAAGCTGAAGCCAATACAATATTTGATAATTACGTAAATAAATTAGGCATTACTTTTGAAATTATTGAAACAGAAAGAGGAGTTTTACCTATGACCTCTTCGCAAATGCAAATTGAAAATTTCGGGGAAAATTGGATATATATGGGCGTTAAGGCTAATCTATTAAAAGCAACTACAGGTTATGCCTTTCATGCCATGGCTGAAGATGCATTAGCCCTAGCAGGAAATATAAAAAATAATTATTTTTTTAATAGAAAAATAAAAAAGGAAAGATTTAGATTTTACGATAGGCTATTACTTAAAATACTAAATGATCAGCCTGAATATGGAAAACCAATTTTTGAAACATTATTTCAAAAGGTACCTATTGTAAAGGTTTTAAGTTTCATGGGAGAAAAAACCAATCTTTTCCAAGAGTTTTCAATTTTTTTTAGATTACCCAAAAGGGTTTTTATTTTAACAGCAATTAAAGATATTTATCAACAAACCAAAACGTTACCTATTTTAATTTTACCTTTTTTTTTTACCATTCTTTTCTTAATACTTAATTATTTAAAATCAGAATCGATTTCATGGCTTCTTCTTGGCATAGGTTTTTTTACAGTTGGCTTGTCACATGGTGCATTAGATCATATTACACAAAAAGCGAATATAAACGCCAAAGAATATACTTATTTTATAGTCAATTATTTAATTAAAAGTGCCCTAATTGGTTCGGTTTGGCTTGTTTTTCCTTCCTTAGCATTAATTATCTTCATTCTTTATTCGGCTTGGCATTTTGGACAAGCTGATTACCAGGAGTGGAAATTAAAGTACGGATTGCAATCATTTTTATGGGGATTAATATCTTTATTAATAATTTTATTATTCCACTTCGATGAGTTGAATCTATTTTTGCTACAAATACCAAATTTACAAGCTTTAAATACTATTAACCATATTTCGCATAACCAATTATTTATGTATCAAATTGGAATTGTTATTTTGGGTTTCATTTTGGCTCTTTTAAACAAATCCAAATTAATGGCTCTTACTTTAATGTATTTAATGCTTTCATCAATGCTACCCTTATTACTTTCATTTGGAATTTATTTTGTAGGTCAGCACAGTATGCATGGTTGGAAACACCTAAAATGTGGATTAAATGAAACATTACCGAGTTTATTAATAAAAGCATTACCATTTACACTGGGAGGTATAATAGTCATTTTGTTTTTTATGCTTTATTTTAGTGTAAATTATATCGGTGTTTTTTTTATTGTATTATCATGTTTGAGTATGCCACATGTATTGAGCATGAATTATTTTTACTCTAAAAAAGATATAATCAGCTAGATATTTGATTTAAATACCTTCTCTGCTAGGCTGCCAAACGACATCTTAACTATACTAAGTCTATGCCAAGTCATTGAAAACGTGGGCTCTCCACATAAATTACAAGGGATCTTGAAACTCTCTAAAAAAATTAATTAATTTTTATCGATTTTATCAATCATTTGTGACCGGGGAAATAGCATTTCAACATAAATCTTTAGAGCGATTTGCTAATTTCGGATAGTGTGGGATTTTATTTTGTAATGAATGATATTATTTGAGGCATTTAGAAGGATTCCAAATACTTAGTAATCAAGTTAAATCGGAAACCGAGGGTTTATAACTCAAATATTAAAATTTATGTAACATTTGCTAAAGAAAATGCACCTATTATTGCTCCATTAAATTCAAATTTTTAATGTTGCAAAAACCATTGGTATCTGTATTGTTGGCGGTATACAACACACCATTTGAATTAGTAAAACGTGCTATTATTTCAGTATTGCATCAAAACTTGCAAAATTTCGAATTGATTATTGTAGATGACGGAAGCGATAATGAATATAGATTTGAGTTGAATGATTTTGTGGCCTTTTTTCCAAATGTTATAACCTACATCTTTCATGCCAATTGCGGACAAGCAGAGTCAATAAATAAAGCAATATTGCTTAGTAAAGGTGAATTTATAACCATTATAGATGCTGATGATGAGTTTAAGTCCAATCACCTGCAAAAGTGCATGGAACAAATGACGCATTCCGATTTGATTGCTTCCACAACGCATACCGTTGTAGATGCCGAAGATGATTATTACATTCCAGATAGAATGGATAAATCAAAAGTGATTCATGTAGATGATTGTATTTTATTTGCAACCTTATTTGGTAAAAAAGAAGTGTTTCTCAATAATAAATTTTATAATATGTATAGTTCGGATGCCAATTTTTATGAAAGGGTGTCAAAAAAATATATAGTTAAAAAAGTAAACCTTCGCACCTATATTTATTACCGAAACATTCCGAATAGCACCTGCGCAAAATTAAAAAATACGATGTTGCAAGCATCTGTATAAACTACGAATATGCAAAAACAGCTCATATTTGCCTGCCTTTTTACTGGAGTTTACGATGTTAACCGATCAGAAACATTGCCAAACAACGACTATTCATTGATTGAAAAATGGACAAATTCTATCATAGCCTTAGAACTGCATGGGGTAGTTTTTCACAATAGTTTTTCGCCTGAAATTGAAGACCGTTTTAGCAATGAATACATTACTTTTAAATATGTAAATTATGATCCCATTTATAATTTAAGTGTGTATAGATATTTTGTTTACCACAACTTCTTATTAACTCATCAAAACCAAATAGAATCAATATTTATAACAGATATTACAGACGTGGAGGTTATTAATAATCCATTTTTACAGCCTTTGTTTTTAAACAATCCTGATGCATTATTTTGTGGTGATGAACCAACAACTCTGCAAAACGAATGGATGATGAAACATTCAACACATTTTCGAAATCAGATATCCGAATTTTCGGCTTATGAAGAAAAATTTACAAATGAAACCTTGCTTAATTGTGGAATTGTTGGTGGTAATATACATACTATGTCAGCACTGATAAATGAATTGGTGCAATTTCATGAGCAATATAATAAAAACAATAAAACAGCTTACACAGGTGATATGGGAGCATTTAATTTTATTGTTCGAAGTAAATTCAATAAACAACTATTTCATGGAAACCCAGTCAATACGGTATTCAAATCATATGAAATAAATAATACGGATTGTTGGTTTAGACATAAATAATTGGATATTTGCCTTCTGTTGATGTTATTATCAAACTCCGTCAATATTGCTTTTATTCTCTTCAATAACAATATTGTATTTACCCCTTATTTCAACTAAAATTGAAGCCTCAATCAGCCTAGCATGAAGTTTAAAATAAACTTTGATATAGAACCTTTGCCATCCAAAATCAATCATAAGGATGCATTGTTTTTTATAGGCTCATGCTTTGCTGAAAACATAGCCGCTAAACTATCGGATAATAAGTTTAACATCTATTCAAACCCAAATGGCATTGTATTCAATCCCTTCAGTATTTTCAATTCTTTAGCCCATATATGTGAGGATAAAAACTATGATGAAAATGCCTTGCTTCAATCGGATGATATGTGGTATTCTTTTCATCACCACAGTGCTATCAAGACACAAATCAAAGAAGAATTGCTAAGCAAAGTCAAAGCAATAAATAAGGAGGCTAAAGAAGCCTTAGCGCAAGCCAAACACCTTTTTATTACGATGGGTTCGGCATGGGTGTATGAATATTTACCTCATCAGGAAATTGTAGCTAATTGCCATAAGGTGCCTCAAACACAATTTCAAAAAAGGCTGTTATCAATAATAGAAATAGTGGAAGCTTTCAATGCCATTTACCCTAAAATAAAAAAGCTTAACCCTAATATAAACATCATGCTAACGGTTAGTCCTGTTAAATACTTACGAGATGGCATTATAGAAAATAACCTAAGTAAATCCACTCTGCTGCTAGCTGTGGATGCCATTTGTAAAACGCATTCCTTGCCCTATTTTCCTTCCTATGAAATTGTGAATGACGAATTGCGCGACTACCGCTTCTATAAAGATGATATGGCTCACCCCAGTGAAACAGCCATTCAATATGTGTGGGAAAGGTTTGTAGATACTTGTATTGCTGAAGAGTCTAAACAATTGATGCAGCAGTTGGAGGAAATAAGGAAAGCCTATCATCATCGTCCTTTTAATGAGGACAGTGCACAGCATCAAAAATTCAAAAAGTTGTTTTTACAAAAAGCAGAAGACCTTCAAAACAAGCACCCTTATCTGAGTTTGGAAGCCGAAATTTCGTATTTTTCAGTTTGACAATCAAATTAATAAAATTTGGGCATTATTTGTTAATGGTAAAAAAGTAAGAAAGACTATTTTGCAGCCATGGAAAATTTTGTGGTTTCTGCTCGTAAGTATCGTCCGTCAAGTTTTGACACGGTTATAGGTCAGCAGCACATTGTACAGACATTAAAAAATGCCATTAAAAACAAGCATTTGGCTCACGCATTTTTATTTTGCGGACCACGTGGTGTGGGTAAAACCACCAGTGCACGTTTGCTTGCCAAAACCATTAATTGTAGCAATTTGTCTGCAAATACTGAAGCTTGCAACGAGTGCGACAGCTGCAAGGCATTTAATAATAACGTAAATTTTAACATCTACGAACTAGATGCGGCCTCTAATAATTCGGTTGACGATATTAGGGCTTTGGTTGACCAAGTTCGATATGCACCCCAAGGTGCGCAATACAAAATCTATATCATAGATGAGGTGCACATGCTGAGTACTGCAGCATTTAATGCATTTCTAAAAACCCTTGAAGAGCCGCCACCTTATGCTAAGTTTATTTTAGCAACCACAGAAAAGCACAAGATCCTTCCAACCATATTATCACGCTGTCAGGTATTTGATTTTTATAGAATCAAGGTTGAAGACGCTGTGAAGCAGTTGAAATTAATCTGCGAAAGGGAAGGGGTAACTGCCGAAGAAGAGGCCTTGCACATCATTGGTCAAAAGGCCGAAGGGGCCATGCGTGATGCGCTTTCTATTTTTGATAGGATTGTAAGTTTTTCAGGTAATAACATCACTTATAAAGATGTTATTCAAAACCTAAACATCCTTGATTACGATTATTATTTTAAGATAACACAATACATCCTAAGCGAAGACATTCCGGCTACTTTGTTATTGTTTAATGATATTTTATCAAATGGCTTTGATGGCTTACATTTCTTAACAGGTTTGTCAGACCATTTAAGAAACCTGAGTGTTTGTAAGTTTCCCGATACGGTTAAATTGTTAGAAGTAGCCTCTTCGGTAGCTACTAAATATGCGCAACAATCACAAACAGCTAATATCAGCTTCTTGTTGAATGCCTTGAATATGCTCAACAAATGCGAGTTGGATTACAAATCAAGCAAGAACCAGAGACTTCATGTGGAATTATGTTTGATGAAGCTATGTCATTTGAAAGGCTACACGCAATTAGAAAGCACCAATCTTGAGTTGGGGCTAAAAAAAAAAATAGTGTAAATCCTAATGAGGAGCAAAGCTCAGTTCCTGCTGAGAGTTCTGTTATCGAACTAAAATCAGCAGTTGAAAGTGTTTCCATTCTAGCTGAACCTGAAACTCCCAAAATAGTTCCATCCCTTAATTCATTATTTGCAGATACCAAAAATAAGCCAAACGACCTGGTAGCATTGGCCAAACAGCGAATGGCTGAAAAGAAACAGCAAGAAGAGTCGGGCAATAGCATTGATAATAAAGTGGAAGATTCGGTACCCAATGCTGAGATAACCCAAGAGGTATTTGACATTGTGTGGCAAGCCTACTTGAAAGAACTTGATGACAAGGGAAACCGAAGGATTTCTAGCTTTATCAAAGAGCGCTCTTATGAGATTGTGGCGGGAGATAGAGTGAAACTGACCTTGTTTAGCAACCTTGAAAAAGAAATGTTTGAGGCTGAAAGACTTTTCGTTTTGCCATTTTTTAGAAGCCGTTTGAAGAACAATACCTTTGAGTTTGAATGTGAAATTAGCAATAATAACCCCACTGAAAATAGGTTGCTAACTGCTGAGCAGAAGTTTAAACTCATGGCACAGAAAAATCCATTGTTAAGCGATTTGCAAAGGATATTTGAATTGCAAATTGAATATTAAGATACATTTCAGGTATAATATTCATTCTGAATGAACTCCAATAATTTTGATGAAAGTATTCATTTAAAGTATATTTCTAAAATTACTTTAAAATTCTGCAAAACACTTTGATAAGATTTTTGTCTTTTATTTAGACTAATTACAGATAATAATTTATTTTTGTAGGCTAAGTCTAAAAAAGATTTACTAAAATGTCTGAAAATCAAGAAGTAGATATAATTGACGAGGTTATAAGTCAAGATTACAAATACGGTTTTAGCACTGATATTGAAATGGAGACTGCTCCAATGGGTCTAAGCGAAGAGATAGTTCGTTTTATCTCAGCTAAAAAAAATGAACCCGAATGGTTGTTAGAATGGAGGCTTAAAGCTTATCGCTATTGGTTAACTTTAAAAGAACCAACATGGCAAAATTTTAGGTATCCAAAAGTCAACTATCAAGATATTATATTCTATGCTGCCCCAAAGCAAAAAATTACCTTAGACAGTCTTGATCAAGTAGACCCTGAATTACTAAAAACCTTCGAAAAGCTTGGTATTAGCTTAACAGAGCAAAAACGATTGACAGGCGTTGCCGTTGATGCGGTGTTTGATTCAGTGTCGATTGCTACTACATTTAAAGATCAATTGAAAGAAAAAGGAGTAATTTTCTGCGCTATTAGTGAAGCTGTGCATGAACATCCAGAATTGGTGAGAAAATATTTAGGCTCAGTAGTACCTGCAACTGACAATTATTATGCAGCTTTAAATTCAGCTGTGTTTAGTGATGGTAGTTTTGTTTACATACCCAAAGGTGTTCGTTGCCCAATGGAGCTTTCCACCTACTTTCGTATCAATGCAGAAAATACCGGTCAGTTTGAGCGGACTCTCATTATAGCTGATGATAATAGCTATGTGAGCTATCTTGAAGGTTGCACCGCACCTATGCGTGACGAAAACCAACTTCATGCGGCAGTGGTTGAATTGGTAACACACGATCATGCTGAAATTAAATATTCAACCGTTCAAAATTGGTATCCTGGAGATAAAGAAGGCAAGGGCGGTATCTATAATTTTGTTACCAAACGCGGCATCTGCGAAGGTTCCCATTCTAAAATTAGCTGGACACAAGTTGAGACTGGTTCTGCCATCACTTGGAAGTACCCTAGTTGTATTTTGAAAGGTGATTATTCGACAGGAGAGTTCTTTTCTGTAGCTGTTACCAACAACCATCAATTGGCTGATACGGGCACTAAAATGGTTCATATCGGTAAGCATACCAAAAGTAGAATTGTGAGTAAAGGTATATCGGCTGGTAAGTCACATAACACATATAGAGGTTTGGTTAAGGTGAATAAGAAGGCTGAAAAATCTAGAAACCACACCCAGTGCGACAGTATGTTAATTGGAGATAGAAGTGGTGCTCATACCTTTCCATATATAGAAGTAAACAACAATACTTCACAAGTGGAGCATGAGGCAAGTACTTCAAAAATTGGAGAAGATCAATTGTTTTATTGTAACCAAAGGGGCATTGGAACTGAAGAGGCAATTGGACTTATTGTAAATGGATTTTGTAAAGAGGTATTGAACCAATTACCTATGGAATTTGCAGTTGAAGCGCAGAAGCTATTAGCAGTAAGTTTAGAGGGAAGTGTAGGATAAAAAGCCCCTCTAAATCTCCCCCGAGGGGGAGACTTTTAAAAAAAGAAATTTTATGAATGAAATAGAAAAAATAGGGAATCAAACTCTCTCTCCTTTGGGGAGAGTAGGAGAGGGGCTTTTAAGCATAAAAAATCTAAAAGCAGAAATAGAAGGTAAGAAAATTCTGAATGGAATTAACCTTGAGGTAAAAGCAGGCGAGGTACATGCCATCATGGGACCAAATGGCGCAGGTAAAAGTACTTTAAGTGCTGTGCTTGCTGGTCGTGCAGACTATGATGTGACTGAAGGTTCTGTAACCCTTGATGGCAAAGACCTATTGGACATGTCGGCAGAAGACAGAGCGCGTGAAGGTGTGTTTTTAGCTTTCCAATACCCAATCGAAATTCCGGGTGTAAGCACTACCAATTTCTTAAAAACTGCAGTAAATGAAAAACGTAAATACCAAGGTTTAGAGCCCATGGAGGCAACTGATTTCTTGAAATTGATGCGTCAGAAAATGGAGTTTGTAGAAATGGATAAATCTTTAACATCACGCTCATTGAACGAAGGATTTAGCGGTGGTGAGAAAAAGCGAAATGAAATTTTCCAAATGGCTATGCTTGAACCTAAATTATCTATTTTGGATGAAACTGATTCAGGTTTGGATATTGATGCTTTAAGATTGGTATCAGAGGGAGTAAACAAATTGCGCAATAAAGACAATGCTTATATCGTAATTACCCATTACCAAAGACTGTTGGATTATATCGTTCCGGATTTTGTGCATGTATTGTATAAAGGAAGAATTGTGAAAAGTGGAGATGCCAGTTTAGCTAAAGAGTTAGAGCTAAAAGGATATGATTGGATTAAAGCAGAAGTAGAGGCTAATGCTAAAATAATATAGCCAAAGATTGCACTGATTACTCGGAAAAAGAATTAGTGAAATTTGTGTAATCTGTGGCAAAAAAAGAAATACATGTTGTTAGAAAATATTAAATCAGAATACAATCAGTATAAAAACCAAGCTGAAGAAAGTGCATTCTTTCAATTGAGAGAAAAGGCATTTGCAGAATTTGATAAGAGTGGTTTTCCTACTATAAAGAATGAGGAGTGGAAATACACGAATCTAAAAAGCATTTTCGATAAAAATTTCAAAAGCACTTGTGTATCATCTGCTAGTGTTAAGAATCTTTTAGTTGATAGTTTATTTAATAGCATTAAAGCCAACAAATTGGTATTTGTGAATGGCAGCTTCAATCCAGAATTATCAAGTATTATTGAGAAGGACAGTGCTATTGTAATTTCGAATTTGGCAAAAGCAAGAAAAGAAAATACAATTGTGTTTGATGCACATTTTGGTAATTATGCAAAGATTGAAAATGAATCATTGAACGCCATGAATACGGCTTTGATGAGTGATGGAGCTTTCGTTTATGTGCCTTCAAACAAGAAAGTTGAAAATCCAATCATCATCATAAATGTGGTTGATGCCAATGACATGAACGTATTGAGCCAACCTCGTAACCTGATAATTTTAGAAAAAAATGCAGAAGCTTGCATCGTTGAATCGTATATTTCTGTTGGGGTAAATGCCTCTTTCATCAATGTGGTGAATGAAATATATGTGAATGAAAATGCCCATTTAGAGCATTATAAAATCCAGCAACAAACAGGTGAAAGCTATCAAAATAACTATACACAAATTTTTCAAGAGGCTAATACCAATATCAATCAAGTAACCTTAACCCTTGATGGAACAATGGTTCGCAATAATTTACATTTCTATATGAATGGCAAAAATTGTGATACACTTTTGTATGGATTGTATATTACCGAAGGTTCAAACCATATAGATAACCATACCCGTGTTGATCATGCTATGCCTAATTGCCAGAGCAATGAATTGTATAAAGGGATCATGAAAGACAAGTCAACGGCAGTGTTTAATGGTAAGATTATGGTTCATTTGGATGCTCAAAAAACCAATGCATACCAAAGAAATCAAAATGTATTGTTAGATCCAGAAGCTTCAATTAACACTAAGCCACAGTTGGAGATTTTTGCAGATGATGTAAAATGCACACATGGAGCAACCATTGGTCAGCTTGATGAAGAACCTATGTTTTATTTACGTAGCAGAGGCATTCCTGAAGATGTAGCAAGAAAAATGTTATTAAATGCATTTGCTGATGACATAGCAGAAAAAATAAAAATACCAGAATTGGTAGGTTTGTTGGAACAATTAATTGAAGAAAAATTATAGCCACAGATTACACAGATTGCACAGAAGATTTATTTCTGATTAATGTTATAATGGCAAAGTTATTTTTATAATATGTTAACTTTCGAAGAACCTGAGGTTTTCTATGAAACCATAAAAAAGTATACCAATAAAGAGGAAACTTACAAGATCATTGGGGCTTGCATGGAAGTACATAAAAATTTAGGAAGAGGTTTTTTAGAGATTGTATATAAAGTAGCATTAGAAATTGAGTTCAAATTGCAGGATATTCCATATAAAAGAGAACAAGCTTTTGAAATAGAATATAAAGGAAAAAAGTTGAATAGGTATTATGTTGCAGATTTTATCGTGTTTGATTGTATTGTCTTAGAGTTAAAAGCTCAATCCTATGTTATTTAAGAAAATTACAAGCAAGTGATAAACTATTTGGCAGCATCAAAATTGAAAACAGGCCTACTTATTAATTTTGGAGAAGATTCTTTAAAGTTTAAACGAGTAGTTTTATAACATAATAAAATTTTTTATCGAAAATATTCAGTGTAATCAGTGAAATCTGTGGCAGAAATAAATAAAATCAGAGAGCAATTCCCAATCCTTCATCAGAAAGTGAATGGAAAGCCATTGGTGTATTTTGACAATGCTGCTACTACTCAAAAGCCGCTATCCGTTATTGAGGCTTTGAATACCTATTATTCCAAAGACAATGCAAACATTCACCGTGCAGCCCATACACTAGCTGCTCGTTCTACCGAAATGTTTGAAGATACCCGAAAAACCATTCAAACCTTTATAAATGCCCGAGAAGTTGAAGAATGTATTTTTACCAAAGGTGTAACTGAAAGCATCAATCTAGTTGCTCAAACTTGGGGTAGAAAATATCTACAAGCAGGAGATGAAGTTATCATCACTAGCTTGGAGCACCACAGCAATATTGTGCCTTGGCAAATGATATGTGAAGAGAAAGGAGCTATACTAAAGGTTATTCCAATAAACGATGCAGGTGAACTGTTGATGGCTGAATACGATAAATTATTGTCTCCCAAAACCAAAATGGTGGCTTGTGTATGGGTCAGCAATGCTTTGGGAACCATCAACCCTGTTAAAGAAATAATTGAAAAAGCCCATGCTGTAGGAGCAAAGGTTTTATTGGATGGAGCGCAAGCATGCTCACATTTGGATGTGGATGTGCAAGCATTGGATTGCGATTTCTTAGCCATTTCATCACATAAATTATATGGCCCAACGGGTGTGGGAGTGCTTTATGGCAAGCGAGAATTGTTAGAAGCCATGCCACCTTATCAAGGAGGAGGGGAGATGATAAAAGAAGTGAGTTTCGAACGAACTAGCTATAACGAAATCCCTTACAAATTTGAAGCAGGAACACCCAATATTGGAGATGTGATTGCATTCAAATACGCCCTAGATTTTGTTAACGAATTAGGCAAAGAAAATATTCGTAATCACGAAAATGAGTTGTTACATTATTTGGTAAACGGCTTATTGAGATTGAATGAAACTGATGTCATGTCCAGCGGAGTCGAGACACATCAATATGCGTCTCCACAAAAAACTATTACATTAATCGGCACAGCCAGAGAAAAAGTATCCGTTCAATCATTCATCATCGAAGGAATGCACCATTTTGATGTAGGCATGATGTTGGATGCAAGAGGCATTGCGGTAAGAACGGGACACCATTGCACACAACCCTTGATGAATCGTTTGGGATTGGATGGTACAGTCAGGGCATCATTTTCTGTTTATAATACGATGGAAGAAGTGGATGTATTTTTGGAAGCAGTGAAAAAAATAGTAACATTAACCGCAAAGCATATAAAGTAAAAACACAAAGAGCACAAAGAAAAGCTTCGTGAACTTAGCGGTTTAACTTAGGAAAATGAAAGTAAATGCAAAAAAATATAACAGACATACAAAACTCAATTATCGAAAACTTCGAGTTGTTTGAAGATGATATGGAAAGCATCTTGTTTTACTTGATGGATTTGGGTAAGAAACTACCTGCCATGTCTGAACAACATAAAACGGAAGAGTATATCGTTAAAGGCTGTCAGAGCAAGGTGTGGTTATTCCCAAGTTTTGCGGATGGTAAGGTGATTTTTGAAGCAGATAGCAATACTGAAATCACAAAAGGTTTGGTATCTCTTTTGGTTGAAATATGGAGCGGTCAAACACCTGAAGATATTTTGAACAGCGAATTGTTTTTCATTGATAAAATTGGCATGAGTAGAATGATTGGAAGCCAAAGAAGCAATGGATTTACAAGCATGATTAAACAAATTAAGATGTATGCCTTGGCATACAAAACAAGTCAGTAAAGACGTATAATTATACGTCAAATTTAAACAACTTAAAAAAATGGAAAACACCACTGATAAACCACTTCGAACGTTTGTAGATGTTCAGAATGAAGCCATAAAGGTATTGGAAACGGTATATGACCCAGAGATACCTGTGAACATTTATGAGCTAGGATTGATTTATGAAGTTAATGTATCTGTTGATTTAAACATAGAAATTGTGATGTCGCTTACATCTCCCTTTTGCCCTGCAGCCCAAAGCATGCCTGCTGAAATAAAAGAAAAACTAAGTGCCATGGAAGGTGTGAAAAATGTGGAAGTGCGAGTAACTTTTGAACCACAATGGACCCAAGACTTGATGAGCGAATCGGCTAAGCTGCAATTGGGTTTTATGTAATTATTTTTTGCCACAGATTGAATAGATTAGCGCAGATAATTAAAAAAAGAAAAAGTAGTTAATATATAGAAATATGACCTAACCTAAGACTAATTATATGGAAGCTATCTTTCTCTTGTTATTCTTTCCGCCTGTGATGGGTTATTTGGTCATCACCAAAGGATATCACTTTTGGATGTGGTTTATTATTGGCTTGTTTTTGCCAGTTATCTCTTTGTTTATTTTATTCTTCTTAAAAGAAAAGCCCATCGTGATAGACCTGAGTAAATTGGTAGTTCACGAGCAGAATTATAAAGTACTTTGGAAAAAGGAAGAGTAAAATCACTACTCTTTTATAAACTTCTTGGTAATATCTTTACCCTCCACATTCATTCTAACGAAATAAACACCATTCGACATGCCACTGATATCAAGGCTTGCCAAGCTTCCTGCTTTGCTCCATTCGGTATTCACATCCTTCTCTTTTCCTAAGATGTCATATACATGAATAGCTACTCCTTTTACAGGTTTTGAGAATTGTACATTCAACCCATTGCTTGCAGGCACAGGAAATACGCTTATCTCCAATGGACTATATTTTATTTCTTTTACTGCGCTATTTCCTCCAGTAATGGTAATATAGTTTGTGCGGGTGGTATCATCACTTCCACCTTGGTAGGTAGCTTGCAATTTAATGCTATATTTTCCAGTTGCATTAAACAAAATACGTGGGTTTTGAGAAGTTGCACTGGTGCCTGCCACATACGAAACAGTGTTTGGTGTAGTAGTCCATTGGTAAGCAATTGGACTTCCAGCACAAGCATCATTTAAATTCACAGTATCTGTTGTGGTAGCGTTTACCTTTGATGTAGTGAAATTGGCATTATTTACAAACAATTCAGGACGATATCTGTCTTTAAATCTTACCGTAGTAGTGCCACCCACACCTAAACCACCTGTGGTAACAACCACCTCAAGTATAGGGAATTTTTCACCTTTGGCTAACCATTTGTATTCAGTTCTGTTATTAGGAATGGGTATGCTAAATCCACTAATGCTTATTGAATCAACTTCTTTAATAACTGATTTTACTCTAATGCAATCAAACAGGCCATAAGGGGTTGTTATTTTACCCCATCCATCAACCGTTGTAATTCTGTAGCCAGATTGGGTGAAACCACCTAGGGTAGCCAAACTCAAACTACCTGCAAATGAACAGCTATCTCTACGACCAACAGTTAAAGGAAATTTATAAATGGTATCTTTTGGGGCAAGTGTTAATCCCAGTGGAAGGCTGTTGAATGAAACACCTCTGCCTAATAATACACTTGCTGTTGCCGTATTTTTATAAAAACCCATTACATTGCTTAAGCCTGCCCCTCCGGTAAATGCGCCTAAACTTAGGTTGTTCTCCTGCACCCCATAAGTGGCTGTGGCAAAATATATAACGTAAGTTGATGAAAGGGGAGATGCATATTTTTCGACATCTTGGCTTGTAGGTATAAGTCTAGAAAAGTCCCATGTAGTATTTAAGCCCGTGGTAGCAAAATTAAAATTTCCTGCAGGAGCTAAGCTGAAACGCAAAGTGTCATTAGCCTTAGGCATATCAGCATTCATAATGGTGATTTGTGCTTTCAAGCTTATCACAGCCGCAACAAATACAATAATTAGTATGTTTCTTTTCATAGCATTTATATTCTATGACAAAGAAGCAAAAAAAAATCTAATAATCAGTCTTTAAAGAATTATTAATTAAAAACAAAATTGAATTTGACCAAAAGATTGGACAATTATGAACTCACCATCTTTTTTTGGATAGCATTTATTCGTTTCAATCTATATACTTTTGAAAATCAAAATCGAAGAAGGATGAAAAAAATATTGTTTATATGTTTATTGTTGATTTGCTTTTGTGGAAAAGCACAGAGCAATAAAAATATCCATGCGATTGCCAATTTTAATGATACTAATTTGAGTAGATTTGGTGTTGATGGTGGTGATATTTGGAACGACTGCGCTGCTTGGCACGATCCACGAAATAATAGAGAATATGCCATTGCGGGGAGTACTGACTCTATTTATTTTTTCGATATTACAGATAATAAAATGGTGAAAAGTGATGTGGAATATGGTTCATGTAACTTTGCAACCAATCGTGATTACGAGGTGTATCAGCATTATGTATATTGTGTGAGTGATAGGGCCACAGGGGTTGGTCAATTGCAAATATTTGATTTGAACTACTTGCCCGATTCAGTTCATAAAGTTTATGAATCAAACAGTTTAAGTTTTTTTTCTCATACAATCTTTATTGATTCGGCAAGTAAACGTATGTATATGTGCAGCAATACCAAAACAAGTGGATTAAGTGCCATGGATGTTGTTTCAATTGCAGACCCGATAAATCCAGTATTTTTAGCCGAATTGGATGTGCCTAAAAACGGTACAGGACAAAAACTATTTACAAGGGTGCATGAAATGTACGCGAGAAATGATACAGTCTATTTATCATGTGAATATCCCGGTTTATTCATTTATGACCTGCGTAATTTAAACCAACAAAAAATCCTAAGTGTGATTTCAAACTATCCTCAAAATGGCTATAATCATAGCAGTTGGCTTGATGATTCAGGCAAGTACTTGATGTTTACTGACGAAAACCAAGGCCTGAGCATTAAGATGTATGATGTAAGTGATATTACCAATCCAAAGTTTATGAGCGTGTTTAATTCAAGTCCCCAAGCCATGCCGCACAATGCATTTTGGAAAGGTAAATACGGCATAGCATCTTCGTATCAAGATGGTGTTGTATGTTGGAATTTGAGTGACCCATACAATCCAATTAAAGCGGGGTGGTTTGATACCTATCAAGAGAATCCCAAAATATATAGTGGTTTTAAAGGTTGTTGGGGTGTTTATCCTTATTTGCCTTCAAATAAAATCATCGCAAGTGATTTGCGCTCTGGTATCTGGGTGCTGAAGATTGATAGTAGTGCTGCAAATGATATGAATGAATTAGAGATGATCTCTCATTTGAATCTATTTCCTAATCCTTTTAAAAATATAATCAGCATCAATACTGGGCAAAACCTTGAATCCATTAGTATTTCAGACATACAAGGTAAGGTATGGGTACAAAAAAATTTGAAGCTTTGGCCGCGTAACAATACTTTTGAAGTCGATACTGAAAATTGGCCTGCTGGCATTTACTTTGCAGAAGTAATTACCGACAAAGGACGAACTTTTAAAAAAGCAATAAAGATACAAGGTGAGTAAATACAGAATAAAGAAAATATATGTTGCAGTAATTCTGTTCATCTCTGTTTCCATTCCGATTAAGGCTCAGGTAGTTGATAGCAGTTCAGGCATCGATATAATAACCCAAGCCCCAACTACTCCGAAAAAGAAAATAAAGCCACTATACTTTCCAACTTCATTTATCACAGAGGGCGAAATAGACCACAATGCAAAATTTCATCCTATTGATACGAGTATGCAAAGGGAAGAAATTAACAACCCTATGTATCGCAAATGGGGTGTGTTTCAAGATTTGGGAAATGTAGCAACACCCGGACAAAGTTTGATATTTAATGGCAATAGGCCCATGGATTTCAACCTATGTTTGAATCCTTTTGAAACTTATTTTAAACGACCAGAGGATACCAAATACTATAATACCAAATTGCCTTATTCTGATTTTACTTATACGCAAGGTTATAATGAATTACAACAGCTATATGCAAAGCATTCTCAGAATATTAGCCCACGTTGGAATTTTGGTGTTGATTATTATGGTGTGACTTCGAAGGGCTATTATCTGAGTCAATATACTAATACCTATCATACCCAAGTTTTTAATCGTTATCAAAGCAAGTCTGGTAAATATGATATGTTGTTAAGCATGAATTTTAATTATGGTGTTGTTGATGAAAATGGCGGTATTAGAAGTGATTCGGCCTTTGAATATCTTACAGGTGCTAGTAAAACAGCGGAGGTAAGATTGCAAAATAGTGAGACTCGTTTTAAAAGCAATAGCGTTTATTTGAAACAATACTTTCATTTTGGTAAAACAGATGAGAATATTACCAAGGATGATACAACCTATACGTTTCATTCAAGAGGCTATTTTTCTCATACATTCAAAGCTGAGAATATGAGTTATATTTTTAACTCAGTAGGGGATACCAATCAACAACTATTACCTAATTTTTTGTATGATACCATTTACACTATCGTAAATGGTATAAAGACTTTTACAAGATTCGATTCATTGTATTATGGTCAGATTTCAAATCGCCTTGCATATACACTTTATAACGATACAAGCAAAGCCAACGAAAGAAGGTATTTGGAATTAGCCATTAGCCACAAATACATTTCAGTTTCGCAGCACGATAAGCAAAACAGTTTTAACAATGTATTGCTTGAAGGGAAAATTGAAAGACAGAAGTTTGATAACAATTCCATTTCATTTCAAGCCTATGGTGGATACTTTGCCACGGGTTATAATCAAAACGACTTGAAACTTTCGGCCGATGCCAGTTTCAGAACAACTTTGTTTGATGTTTCGGGCGGTTTGTTTAATCATTTGTTCAGACCAGATTTTACCTCAAACCAATTTAGAAGTTATTCCTTTATTTGGGATAATGATTTCTTAAAAACCAATATTAGTAATTGGCATGTGGCTTTGCATACGCGAAAGTTTAAGAATAATTTTCATTTTAGTTTCAACCAATATTTATTGGCCAATTGGGTGTATTATGATAAAAGCATGATGCCTAAACAAAGTTCTGATGTGATTTTGATGCAGCAAATAGAAGCTCATAAGTTATTTAAGTTATGGCGTTTTTATTTTGATAACCGAATTGTGTATCAAAAAACCAATAATGATTTTATTAGACTACCTGAATTCTCAGCCATATTGAGGTATTATTTTGAAACCCCTATGTTTAAGAATAGAGTGACTTTGCAATTAGGAACAGATATTTTTTACAATACTGCCTATTATGGAAATGCTTATAATCCGGCTACAAGAAGTTTCTATATACAAGATGAAGTGAAAATAGGCAATTACCCAATTATAAATGCCTTTGCATCCATTAAGCTTCGTAAAGCAGTTATATATTTTGTTTACGAACACATCAATCAAGATTGGGTAAATAAAGGGTTCTACTATACCGTTAATTCACCTCTTCCTTTGGCAGGCTTGCGCACAGGGGTTAGGTGGAGAATATTTGATTAAGGAATTTTAAAATAAAATTATGACCAATTTTTCTAACTCTACCAGACTTAATAAATATGTTAGTGATAGTGGTGTTTGCTCAAGGCGAGAGGCAGACAGGTTTATTGAGCAAGGTAAGGTTTTTGTTAATGGACGAAAGGCTAAAATTGCAGATCAAGTTTTTTCTGGTGATACCGTTACGGTTAATGGAATAATCATTGAGCCACAGAAGGCTGAAGATGCTATTTTTATTATACTTAATAAGCCTATTGGTATTGTATCAACCACTGAAAATGTAAAGGACAATATTGTTACTTTTGTCAATCATAGCAAACGCATTTTTCCCATTGGTAGGTTAGATAAAGACTCTCAAGGATTGATTTTTTTGACCAGTGATGGTGATATTGTAAACAAAATCTTGAGGGCTGGCAATAAGCATGAGAAAGAGTATTTGGTTACTGTAAACAAGCCCATCACTGATGGATTTATTTCGGCTATGGCTAATGGCGTTCCGATGATGGGTGTAAACACCCGCAAATGCGAGGTTTTCAAGGAGTCTACTTTTGTTTTTCGTATTATATTAATTCAAGGATTAAACAGACAAATACGCAGAATGTGTGAGCATTTTGGCTATGAAGTGGTGAAACTTGAGCGCATTCGCATTATGAATATAAGCTTGAAAAAGCTACCACTTGGTGATTGGCGAGACCTTACTCCTAGAGAACTTGAAGGCATTTTTAGTATGATTGAACATTCATTAGGAACAGAAGATGTTGACAAAAAGAGCAAGAAGAATATAGATAATAAAGGCGCTAAAACAAAAGAAAATGGAGCGAATCAAAAGCCTAAATCGGATAAGAAAAGTCCTGCAAAAGACGAAAGGCGTAACCCAGATTTAAGAAACAAAAGACATACAAATAAACCTTCAGGAAGAGGGAAAGGGAGGTAGGTTAGTACTTTCTGTCTAATTGAAATGATATTAATTTACTAATAACTATTGTCCTAGTTATTCAAAATTCTTTTTGCTTTCTAATTCTGCTTGGGTCTGAAGTTCTTTGTTTCGTTTTTCGTCAATAATCACGTATACATCCTCATCATCACGCTTCATAAGGTATTTTTCACGTGCAAATTTTTCTAGGTTTTTGTTGTTCGAAAAAAGTTCGTTAGATTCTTTACTCGCCTTTGCTATTTGCTCTTTTAAGAAGATATTTTCTTTAGTGGATTTATTGAGCTGTTCGCGGTATTTAAATTGGTTGATGATGCTATTTCTGTCATTAAAAAACAAAAGTAAAACCAATAGCAAACTGGCAATGATATATTTGTTTAATATGATTTTTTTGAAACGCATTTTTTAAGATATCGGTTCACAATTCAAAGATTAATTTTACTGTAAACTGTGAACCGAATAACTATTAAACTATATTATTTAATAAATTTAAAGTCTGTACCTGGGAAATAAGCATTGTTGCCTAATTCTTCTTCAATACGAAGTAATTGGTTGTATTTAGCTATCCTATCAGTTCTGCTAGCTGAACCTGTTTTGATTTGACCACTGTTTAACGCAACGGCTAAATCAGCAATGGTGGTATCCTCTGTTTCACCGCTTCTATGACTCATGATGTTTGTATATGAATTGCGAGTAGCCAAATTAACAGCATCAATGGTTTCGGTTAAACTACCAATTTGATTTACTTTCACCAATATTGAATTAGCGATACCTTTATCAATACCTTTGGCCAAACGTTTGCTATTAGTAACAAATAAATCATCACCCACCAATTGTACTTTATCACCAATGGCTTTGGTCAATTCAGCCCAACCTTTCCAATCATCTTCAGCCAAGCCATCTTCGATTGACAAGATTGGATATTTCTCAGTCCATTCTTTCCAATAGCTAACCATTTCACTTGAACTCATTTGTCTGTTATCAGATTTTTTGAAAGTGTACATACCTGTTTTCTCATCATAAAACTCAGTAGTAGCAGCATCCATGGCTATGTATATGTCTTTACCCGGTTTGTAGCCAGCTTCTTCAATTGATTTCAAAACGATTTCAATTGCCTCTTCATTAGATTTAATATTAGGTGCAAATCCACCTTCATCACCTACATTGGTGCTATAGCCTTTTTTCTTTAATACTGTTTTTAAAGTGTGAAATACTTCTGCACCCATTTGCAAAGCTTGTCTGAAACAATGCGCTTTTACAGGCATAATCATAAACTCTTGAAAATCTATTGAATTATCAGCATGTGAACCTCCATTAAGGATATTCATCAAAGGGATAGGTAATGTATTGGCATTAACACCGCCTACATAACGGTATAAAGGCATATTGCACTCGATGGCTGCAGCTTTAGCACATGCCATTGAAACCGCTAATATTGCATTAGCACCTAATTTGGATTTATTATCAGTGCCATCTAATTTCAACATTTTATGATCGATAGCATTTTGTTCGAAAACGTCCATTCCCATTAATTCATCACTGATCTTTTTATTTACATTCTCCACTGCATGAAGTACGCCTTTACCTAAATAATTTTTCTTGTCACTGTCTCTAAGTTCAACCGCTTCGTGAGCACCTGTAGATGCACCTGAAGGAACTGCAGCACGGCCCATTGCACCATCTTCTGTTATTACTTCTGCTTCAACAGTTGGATTTCCTCTGCTGTCTAAAATTTGTCTTGCGTGGATGTTGATAATTGCGCTCATGTTTTTTATGGATTGAAAGGTTTTAAAATGGAGATTATAAAAGGTTTAAATTTATTTAAAATTCCTAATTGAAATTAATTAATGTACTAGTTCATTAATTTAATAAAGTTGTCAAAAAGATATCTACTATCATGAGGGCCAGGCGCAGCTTCAGGATGGTATTGAACTGAAAATGCTTTTTTGCCTTTTACCCTTATTCCTTCTACTGTATTATCATTTAAGTTGATGTGTGTTAACTCTACTTTTTCGTTTTTCTCAACATCCTCGTTGCTTACTGCAAAACCATGGTTTTGTGAGGTTATTTCGCAATGTCCAGTAATAATATTTTTAACAGGATGATTCAATCCTCTGTGGCCATTATGCATTTTAAAGGTTTTTAATCCTTGTGATTCAGATAAAATTTGATGACCTAAACAAATACCAAAAAGAGGAATATCGGCATCTACTATTTGCTGAACTGTTTTAACCGCGTATGGCATGGCACTTGGATCACCAGGGCCATTGCTAATCATAAATCCATCTGGTTTAAACTTCATCATTTCTTCAAATGATGTGTTTGAATTGAAAACAGATAAGTAGCAATCTCTATCTACAAGGTTTCTTAGGATGTTTTTCTTAACACCTAAATCCAGAACTGCCACTCTTTTGGATGCTGTATCGTTTCCAACAAAATAGGTTTCCTTGGTTGATACTTTTGATGAAAGTTCTAAACCTTGCATACTAGGAACAGCAGCTAATTCAGCTTTTAACTCTTCAATGGTTTTATCATCCGAAGATATAACTGCATTCATGGCTCCTTTGCTGCGAATTTGTCTAACAAGAGCTCTGGTATCAATGTCGGCTATACCAATAAGATTGTTCAAAACAAAATATTCTTGAATGGTTTGTGTGGATTGTTTACGAGAATAAGGTACATTGAAACTCTTGCATACCAAGCCAGCAATTTTGATTCCGTCAGACTCAATTTCTTCTTCATGGATACCATAGTTACCAATATGTACATTTGTTTCAACTAAAATTTGTCCGAAATAAGATGGGTCGGTAAATACCTCTTGATAGCCAGTCATACCGGTATTAAAGCATATCTCGCCAAAATTTGTTCCAGTTTTCCCAATGGATGTTCCATTAAAAATGGTACCATCTGCTAGCAGCAGCACAGCAGGAAATTTAGTGATGGTTCTACTCAAAGCGTTTTAGATTTTGGCAAATGTAAATTATCACCAAAAGTTAATCAAATGAAGTTTTGCACCATCAGATATTACTTAAAATTAAAATAATCTGCATCGTATTCTTTTTGAGCCCATTGGTGCAAATCTCATGGCTAATCCTAATGAAGAAAAGCTGTAAGAATCATATGTTTTTATATTTGGATTTGAATTTCCATCAGAAGCTAAATTTTTAGTTGTGCTAACTTGTAAGGTATTCTCAAAACTCAAAATAAATTGAGGACTAATTTTGTAAAATACCCCAAAACCTATTTGAACATAATAGGCAGTTAGCTTATCATAAACATGTCCAGGTAGAACCCTGTTTAATCCAATAGAATTTATTTGAGCCTTATCAATAGTATTGTTCAAATTAGGTATGAACCTGCTAAAAGCTGATGAGTATTGAAAAGCTCCAAGCCCCATGATTCCATTGTATGAGAATCTTCCATTTACTAAATATAAGTTTTCGTTAAAACTGTAGTTACAGGTTAGTCCAAATTCTTTAAGGTCAGACTCGAAGATTGATTTGGGTCCCCAACTTGTTCCAGCTTCTTTGATGCCATTTATTTTTTGAACACCATAATTGGCACCCATTTCCCAAAAATTATTAAAGGATTTGTATATTCCTAGTCTGTATCCACTTGTATATTCAGTTCCATATCCTTCTTGGCTTCTGGGTGTTGTGAATTCTCTGGCATGTCCCCAGTAAATTGGCAATCCATAGGATCCATAAACTTTCCATGTTGCCAATTTGCTTATATGTTGCCCCGAAACGGCTGTATGAATTAACAAAATTGTCAATACATATATGAATTTTTTAATGCTTTTAGGACTTAAAATTGTAATCATATTTACTTATTTCTTTTTCTTTTTTGTGTTTATCGAATTTAAAAACTGACTCCAAGCACCCAAATCAAATATTTTTAAGGGCTGAGCTTGACCATTATAATAATATTTGTCATATTGCTGTTGCATATACCACCTATTGGTTTCCTGGCCATCAGGTGCGAGTGATGCCATTTGGTCTTCTATTGGTTTTTTTCTTAAGTTTCTGTATGCCAAGCTTAATTCATCATCAGGAATTTTAGTTTTAACGAAATAGTAGTCAAATTGCTCTTTTGATGGGTAGGAGCGAATAACTGTTTCTGGAAGATAAAAAGTATCATCACTCATAGGAACAACTGTATTAAGTTTGTTACCATCAAAGTCTTTTGGTATATTATATTCGACAGGTCTAAGACCAATAGCTGTAAACAAAATCCTATCTGTCCTTTTTACAACCAATGAAAAATAGCCCCCCATATCAGAATAAGTGCCTTTGTTTCCGCCATTTATGCGTAAACTTACATATGGCAAAACCTTGGTGCTATCATAACTAACTGCAAAACCGGAAAGTTGCACTAGGTCATCATCATTTTGTTGCGCAAATGAAACCAATGACCCCAAAAGGCAAATAATCAATATGGAATATACTTTAGTTCTCAAGTAATTTAAATAATAAACCCAGCCAATATAAAAAACAAAACAATAATTGGATAGGGTATTTTGGTTGACAATAATAAGAATAAAGTCAATAATACAGCTATCATATTTTCTTCATTTATTTCTAAAGGCTTAAATAAGATATAAGCTGAAGCGACAACTAAGCCTGCCGAGGCGACATTTATACCTTCAATTGCATTTTTTATCGGAGGATAGTTTTTCATTTGGTTCCATATAGGATAAACAAAAAATATGAGTAAAGCCCCTGGTAAAAAAATGCCAATAGTACCAATAATACCGCCTAACAATTGTCCTCCTAGTCCCCAATCTTTAAGTACCATGGCACCTGTAAAACTTGAAATACTAAAAACGGGACCTGGTAATGCTTGTAAAAATCCTACACCTGCAAGGAATTCATTAGGGTTTATATAATGCTTAAATTCAACAAATTGGTTAAACATCATTGGGATTAATACATGACCGCCACCAAATACAATTGAACCATAGCGGTATGTGTTTTCGAATAAAAGAAATGCCTTATTTTGGGTCAAGCCACCTAGTATAGCTGCAAATAGAAAAATACCTAAAAATAGAAGGAAGTTCTCCCAATTAATATGTTTAATTGTTTTCGGTTTTTCAATTCTACCCCTAGTGTTTACATAGCTTGTTATAGAACCACCCAATAGCAATAAGAACGGGAAGTAATAAGGCGTTTGGAGAAAAATACCAGCGAAGGCTGAAACACAAAACAAAAACCAATGGTAGTTTTTTGTTACAAATAGTTCAGTAAGTTTAAATGCCGCAAACACGATAAAGCCAATGGCCATGGGCTGTATAAACTTTAAAAAGTCTAATTTAGGGTTATTGATATTAAAAAAAGTGAGTACAATTGCGAATATGAGCATGAGTATTGAGGCGGGCAATACCCAAACACCTAATGTGAAAAATGCCAAACTTGGCCCCCCCATTTTAAATCCAATGGCTGTGATGGTTTGAGTAGACGTTGGGCCTGGAAGGATACTGCACAATGAATTAAGTTCTTTAAGTTCATCTTCCGTTAAGTATTTTTTCTTTTTAACCATCAATTTAAGCATCTGGGTTAAATGCACTTGAGGACCGCCAAAAGCCGTAAAGGCCAATTTAAGAACATCCAACAAAAACACGATGTTTCTGAAATGTGCTATTTTGGATGTTTTTTGATGCATAAAAGTTATTGATTAACTAAATGTGAAAATAGAACAAAGATTTAACTTCATTTCAAATTCATTAGGCAAGGTGTTTTTCTGCATGGTAACTTGATCGAACCAAAGCACCACTTTCAACATATTTAAGTCCTTTTTCTAAACCCACTTTTTTGAAATGTTCAAATTTTTCTGGCGTAATAAATTCTTCAACCGCTAGGTGCATTTTGGTTGGTTGTAAATACTGGCCAAGGGTTAGTACATCACAACCATGATTGGCAAGATCGTCCATGATTTGATAAACCTCATCATCTGTCTCACCCAATCCCAACATAACACCAGATTTCGTTCTTAATCCGCGCTCTTTGATTTTTAATATTTGCTCCAAACTTCTTTCATACTTTGCCTGAGGCCTTACTTTACGATACAACCTTTTTACGGTTTCCATGTTATGGCTTACTACTTCAGGTTTTTCATCAATTACCCTATACAGTAAATCCCATTTTGATTGAAAATCTGGAATAAGCGTTTCCATAGTTGTTGATGGGTTTAATTCCTTTACCAATCTAATGGTATCAGCCCATACATTAGCCCCTTTATCAGGCAATTCATCTCTGTTTACTGAGGTAAGAACAGCATGCTTTACATTCATCAAGCGAATGGCTTCTGCTACCCTTATTGGCTCTTCCAAATCGTAACTATGAGCACGGCCAGTAGCCACTGCACAAAAAGAGCAGCTTCTCGTACATATATTACCTAATATCATAAAGGTGGCTGTACCTGCACCCCAACATTCGCCCATATTTGGACAATTTCCACTTTCACAAATAGTGTGAAGTTTATATTGGTCAACAATATTTCTAACATTTCTGTAATTTTCACCAGTTGGTAGTTTTACTTTTAACCAACTTGGTTTTTTTACTCTTTCCTCGGTTAATACTGGTAATTCAATCATTTAAATTCTATTTATTTTTTTACTAATTTTTCCAACCCCAATTGAAGCCTAGATATAAGCCTACAAAAAAATTATTTGCATTGTAGCCATATAAAATCGGAATTCCTTCCCCAAAACCGTCAACAACAAGCCCTAATTCAATATTCTTATATTCATCAGGGTACTGCCCCCATTCTACTGCCAGCGCCAAACGGCCATAGGCTCCTAATTTTATGCTTGTTTCTCCTATACCTTGGGCAAAGCTAGAACTTCCATAAATATTAAATTCGTTGGTACTATCAATCACAAACTTGGACCTTACTATATTTGCATTCCTAAATTTGTCCAATTGAATAATATCAAGGTAATAAGGCTTTAAAAATGCTAAATTTAATCCACCTGCATAAATTAAATTTAGACCTAATGCGTTTTTGTAACTTTTCTCAGTAATGTTTGTAATATTGCCGTATCCTGTTCGCAAGAAAAAAATATTGTTTAGTTTACCAAATTTATACTGACTAGCATTATTATATCCATCTCGTTTTACTTCTTTGGGATTTTGTATGATGGCAAGTTCGGTTTCAATGATTTTGTTTTTCAATCCAGTTTTATGCCAACCATATCTGAAACTAAGACCCCCTAAACCATGCGTGTTGGCGTTTATTCCAAACTGATAATCATTCATATACAGCATTTGCGCCTCAGTTATGGGCGCGTTTTGCGCATAGCTTTTTATACAAAAAAATATGATTATTACTAGTAAGGTGATTGTTTTTTGTAACACTTTATTACTTTCGTTTTTCATTCAAAAATAAAATAAAATATGAATACCGCAGAAGTAATTTATCAAGGATATTTAAGATCAGAATGTACTCACTTGCATTCAGGCGTAAAAATAGTGACTGACGCCCCAACTGATAATTTTGGAAAAGGCGAAGCATTTTCTCCTACTGATTTGGTCGCCATAGCATTAGCTAGTTGCATGATTACTACTGTGGGTATCCTCACTAGGCTAGAAAATATCCACTTGGAAGGAAGTAAATTAATGGTTAAAAAAATCATGGAAAGCAATCCAAGAAGAATTGCTCAGGTACATATTGATATTGAAATCAATAATCCTGATTTGAATGAAGAACAAAAAAGACGCATTGAGGAAATTGCCCAAAATTGCCCAGTAGCCAAAAGCTTACACCCCGATTTAATTCAAAAGCTAACTTTTTCTTATAATTAGAATTTTGGGCAAGAACCTTTACAAGCTTCCATAGCTATCAAAACGCAGAAAGCCAATATTATTAATCCTATCTTTTTCATTTTATTTATGTATTTTGTTTTTATTATATATCAAAAATAATGCCTGTGCAAAAGTATGACATTAAACCAGAATTACTTGAATCGTTTGATTTAGTTTCTTTTTTTACACAACACAGAAACGTATCACCCAATGATTTTATTTTAAGAAATAAAACAAAATTTTCAGTTGATAAAAATCTTCTAGCAGAACAACTTAAACTTAAAGTTAAACTTGCTCACAAAATTCCAACTTTTCATGCAGCAAATTGTTGGCTCACGAGTAAAAGTTTTGAACAGGCATCTGGTGAAAAGTCAGCTTTGTACAAAGCCTCACTCTTTACTGGAAAAAAAATTCTTGATCTCTGTGGTGGATTGGGTGTCGATGATTGGGCTTTTTCTGCACGTTTTGATTCGATAGTTTCATTAGATATTGATGCCTATTTGAATGTATTGGTAAATCATAACTTCAAACGATTAAACCTTGCAAATGTAAGCAGAGTGACGGCTGATGCCTATTTATATTTACAAAACACCCAAGAAACATACGACTTAATATACATTGATGCCGACCGCAGAGTAAATGACAAAAAGGGATTTCGATTGGACGATATTGAACCTTCTTATGGCAAAATTGAATGCAGATTAAGGGAATTAACAAACCGTGTTTTGCTCAAACTTTCGCCATTAATTGATATCAGTTATTGTGTAAATCATCTTGAGAACTTGAAAAGCATATATGTAATAGCCCAAGAAGGTGAAGTGAAAGAGGTGCTATGTGAAATTGATTACTCAACACCTCCTAATCAACAAGAAGTTGGAATAATTGCAGTAGATATGGATGAGCACAAAATTCATCATTTTTCAAGTACATTTTCAAATCAGCATAATTGTGTTTTAGCGAATTCATACTCACATCATTACTTCTATGAAGCGTCTTCTGCTATTGTTAAGTCGGGACTATCCTCTGCTTACGGGAAAAGTCTGGAATTGCTATCACCATCCATTCATTCGTCCTATTTTGTAAGTGAAATAAAAATAGATGAATTTATGGGAAGGCGATTTGAGCTGGTAAAGGCTTTTGTTTTTTCAAAAAAATCTTTAAAGGAATACTTGAAAATAAATAAAATTATCAAAGCCAATGTAAGTAGAAGTCAATTTCCTATATCACCAGACGAAATAAAAAAACAATTTCAAATAATGGATGGTGGAATTGAATACCTATTTTTTACAACCCAAAGCAATGGGGGAAAACTGGTATTGCATTGCAGAAAAAGTTAATGATTTAATTCTTACTTTATGATTACTTTACTTAATTTTTGCAAGTAAGATTCATCTATGCTAGCCCCCAAGCCCATTGAATCAGGCATTTTTACCACTCCATTGTTTTCATAGGTAATTCCACCAACAACAGGGTCTTCAATAAACATTAAAGGGGTATCAAAATCATAATGAATAATATTGTTGCTTACTAAAGATAGATGTGCCGAAGCGGTAAATCCTAAGCGTGATTCTAGGAAACCGCCTACTTGTATCTTCATATTTGATTGCTCAGCAATATCAATAATTTTCAAAGCTTTGTAGAATCCGGATGATTTACCTAATTTGATATTGAACAAATGACAAGCATGCAAGTCAACCAATCTCCTGGCATCATTTTGATCGCAGCAGGACTCATCGGCCATGATGGGTATAGGACTATTCACTCTGACTTTTGCCAATTCCATGAAATTCCACCTTGGGATGGGTTCTTCGCAATGCTGAATCTTGCAATTTTCTATTCGGTTTAATATCTCGATAGCATCTTCTGTGTTCCATCCTTGATTGGCATCAATCCTTAAAGGCATCTCATTTCCAATTGCATCTCTTATGAGTTGAATGCGTTTAATATCATCTTCTTTTTTACCACCCAATTTAACCTTCATAAATTGAAAACCTCTATCTACAACTTTTATGGCATCACTCACCATTTTTTCTTTAGGACCGAGACTTACGGTGTAGTCGGTTATTAATGTCTTGTTGTTTTCGCCTCCTAAAAATTCATATAAAGGCAGTTCAGCATGTTGTGATGCAACATCATATAAAGCAATGTCGAATGCGCTTTTAATACTGCTATTTCCATAAATAATAGAATCCAGTAGGGCTGAACAAGCAGCTACATCAAGAGGGTTTTTGCCTATAAGAACCTTAGCAAGGTATTGCGCCACCACAAAACAAGTATCCATGCTTTCACCATTAATGGTCATAAATGGGCTGCACTCTCCAAATCCCGTCAAACCTGAGTTACAGCGAATCACAACAACCACATTTTCGGCATATTCGAGAGGGCCCAATGAAATGACAAAGGGTTCTTTAAGTTTAATGGGTGATTTATATACTTCAATTTGCTTTATAAGTACATTCATAATGATATATTATGGTTGGTTCAATGATTTGTAAAAGTATTTAAATACCCTGACTTGGTTTTAGAAATGTGTACACAGTCAAGGGTTAATAGGCAATTAATTATAACAAATGATTTGGAAAAGTAGGATTTATTAGAACTTACAGAAGAATTAGCCTTGAGATTTGACACCATAAATATCGACAATGATGCTTATATTTGTGGACTATTTACAAACGCAAGTGCCCTCAAAGCCACATGAATAAAGAAGATATCATAAAACGCAGAACCTTTGGAATTATTAGTCACCCCGATGCTGGAAAAACAACCTTAACAGAGAAATTTCTTTTGTTTGGTGGTGCCATTCAAACGGCAGGTGCCGTAAAAAGCAATAGAATTAAAAAGGCTGCCACCTCCGATTTTATGGAGATTGAGAAGCAGCGTGGTATCTCGGTTGCATCATCTGTAATGGGTTTTGATTATAAAAACTACAAAGTAAATATCTTGGATACCCCTGGTCACAAGGACTTTGCTGAGGATACCTATAGAACACTAACTGCCGTTGATAGTGTTATTCTTGTTGTCGATTGTGTGAAGGGTGTTGAGGATCTAACCCGCAAACTGATGGAAGTATGTCGCATGCGAAATACGCCTGTGATTGTATTCATCAACAAATTGGATAGGGAGGGTCAAGATCCTTTTGATTTGTTGGATGAAATAGAAAAAGAATTGAATATTCATACAAGACCTCTAAGTTGGCCAATTGGCATTGGTTCAACCTTCAAAGGGGTTTATAATTTATTTGAAAAGAAACTACAATTATTTTCACCAGCCAAACAAACCATCTCGGATGATGTGTTTGATATTACAGATTTGAATTCTATTGAACTTGATAATAGAATAGGAGAGAAGGCTGCCAAAAAACTACGCGATGATGCTGAATTGATAGAAGGTGTATATGAACCTTTCAATAAGGATTTGTATTTAGATGGCTATTTAGCACCTGTTTTCTTTGGTAGTGCTATCAATAATTTTGGTGTAAAAGAGTTGCTTGACACTTTTGTGCAAATAGCTCCTGAGCCTCGTCCAAGATTTACTGAAACCCGTGAGGTGTTGCCAACAGAGAATAAATTCAGCGGATTTATTTTTAAGATTCATGCTAATTTAGACCCTAATCACCGTGATAGGATTGCCTTTTGCCGCATTGTATCTGGTAAATTTGAACGAAATAAATTCTACCAACATACGAGACTTGACAAGAAATTTAGATTTTCCAGCCCTACAAGTTTTATGGCAAATGAGAAAAGCATTGTGGATGAAGCTTACCCAGGTGATGTAATTGGTTTGTATGATACTGGAAATTTTAAAATTGGCGATACTTTATCCGAGGGTGAATTAATGTTTTATAAAGGAATACCAAGTTTCTCACCTGAGATTTTTAAAGAGTTGGTGAACAAAGACCCCATGAAAACCAAACAACTTGAAAAAGGTATTCAACAGTTGACTGACGAAGGTGTGGCGCAGCTTTTCACCCAACAGCAAGGTTATGTTAAAATTGTTGGAACAGTGGGTGATCTTCAGTTTGATGTAATTCAATTTAGATTGCTTCACGAGTATGGTGCCTCAGTTGAGTTTACTAAATTGCCTTACGAAAAGGCAAGTTGGTACACCTCCACCGACAAGGCTGCTTTGGAAAGATTTAACATGGTAAAAAAATACAATATTGCTGCTGATAAAGAAGGGCGACCAGTGTTTTTAGCTGAGAGTGCTTGGGCACTAAAAATGAACCAAGATAATTTCCCTGACATCGCTTTCCATTTTACTTCTGAATTTAAAACGGACCCAAATGCCATTAGACAAGCCAATGCTTGGTAATATTAAGGATTTTAATCGTTAACTAAATTATACTAATACAATGAAAAAAAACACTTGCTGTACTTTATTATTTATCGTCTTAAACATAAGTGTGTTTTCTCAAAACTTAGCCCCAAAAGTGGGTGCTGATAAGGATAAGCATGGTTGCATTGGCTCAGCTGGCTATACTTATTCTTCTATCAAAAATGATTGTATTCGTGTGTTTGAGCAAAATATTAGGTTAACTGAAGCTTCACCTAAAGGCTCATTTACCTCAATGACCTCTATTATTTTCAGCAAGGATAGTT
The DNA here is from genome assembly GCA_945870425.1 of Chitinophaga pinensis. Classification (GTDB taxonomy): domain Bacteria; phylum Bacteroidota; class Bacteroidia; order UKL13-3; family UKL13-3; genus RGVD01. The sequence goes on from CAMBSD010000003.1 coordinate 161,553, forward strand.
TGAAGGTAGAAGTGTTTTTGCCTAATTATAATAGAGGGCAAATCTTAAATAAGAAGGTTTCTAATGGAAAGTATTATTGGCAGAAAGGAAATCTTGTGCTAAAAAGAAAAAAGGGTTTTGAATTATTTGAAAACTCTAAGTTGATTTTTAAACAGAGTTAATTAGTCGAGTATCCATACCATTAATCCCATTAAAGCTTGCCCCTAATTGAATTCACCCCAAATGGAATGTATGTTCCCCTAGCGGATATTTACATTGATCCATTTAAGGCAGTTGACAAGGCAATTATTACGCATGCTCATGGAGACCATGCCAGGCGAGGTTGTAGAGATTATCTTTGTCATGCACAAAGTGTACCCATATTAAAACGAAGGATGGGTAACTACTTATATCAATCAGCAGAGTATGGGGATATAGTTGATATCAATGGCGTAAAATTTAGCTTTCATCCTGCTGGTCATGTGTTAGGTTCTGCTCAAATCAAAGTAGAATACAAAGGAGAAATTTTGGTGGTAAGTGGTGATTATAAAACAGAAGATGATGGTATTGTTGCACCATTTGAAGCCATTAAATGCCATACATTTATTACAGAGTCCACCTTCGGATTGCCCGAATTTGATTGGCTTCCGCAAGAAGAAATATTTAAACAAATCAATGAATGGTGGCAAGCAAATGCGAATGAGGAAAAGTGCTCCGTAATCTATGCCTATTCATTAGGAAAGGCCCAACGAATCCTTCAATATTTAAATCATCAAATAGGACCTGTCTTTGTTCATGGCTCCATCCAAAACATGAATGAAGCATACAGAGAAGCAGGCGTTTTGTTAAAACCCACTCGCAAGGCAGGCTCAGATGTTGATAGAAAAGAATTCAGAAAAGCTTTAATCATAGCGCCACCCTCAGCTGATAACAGCTATTGGATGAAAAGATTTGAACCTTATGTAACAGGCCTAGCCAGTGGTTGGATGATAAACGGTGGTAGTAAAGCATGGCTAAAATCAGATAATGGTTTTGCCTTAAGCGACCATGCCGATTGGAAAGGATTGAATAAGGCCGTGCTTGAAACTGGAGCAGTAAAAGTAATTGTTACGCATGGCTATACGCAAGAATTTGCGAGTCATTTAAATAGCCTTGGTATTGATGCGGTAGCTATGAAAACACAGTTTGATTCTATCGATGTTTAGTCCTTTTAATGATAATCTTTTCCCAATGAATCTAATGCTGGCGTTGCATTATTTAAGAAATCAAATAGAGCCAAATTTTCCCAAGAGGATGCATCTGTAGCCGTATTACTTTTAAAGGCAATCCATTCAGGTGCCCAATAGCAAATTCCAGAATTGAAGCGTCTTTGACTTAATCGCGACAGGCTTGAAATGAATGTAGCTTGACCTAATTTTGTGGCAGAATATTCATTGATAAGTTGACTTGAATCTCCCACAATATTATTGGTATAATCATTCCAACCTAAAGAAAAAGGATAAGCCGTTTCTGCTATTAATACGGGTTTATTTATTCGAGATTCAATTCTGCCAATCCATAAATTGAGGTTGTCTAAACTTTTACCATGCCACCATGGATAATATGATAAACCTATTATATCATAGTCGAGGCTATCTCTTTGTAATTTTGTATAATAATCTTCAGCTATATCGTAACCTGCAATATGTATGATAATTTTTGTTTGAGGAGAAATTTGCCTAACCGCCTTTATTCCTGATTTAAGCAAAGCTACCATGTTAGGCCAATTGGAATCAGTATTATCTTTTGGGTCTTTTACTTTACCTTCATTCCATAGAAACCCTTGGTTTATTTCATTTCCAATTTGCACAAATTCTGGCATGGCATTTTGTTGGATTAGATAACTCAATACTGATTTCGTGTACTGATACATACTATCATTAAGTGTATTTATATCCAGGCCTTGCCAAGCTTTAGGCTTTTCTTGATGACCGGGGTCTGCCCATGTATCCGAATAGTGAAAGTCTAACCAAAACCTGAGTCCCTTGGCCTTGATTCGTTTGGCAAATTCAGCCACTTCAACTAAGGAAGAATGCTTGTCAGAAGGGTTATTCCAAATTCTAACCCTGATGGTATTAATGCCTTTTGATTTCGTTATTTGTAAGATATCATCTGATTTACCATTGACATAAAATTTAGTACCATACTCTTCAATCATGGGTGTAAATGATAGGTCTAAACCTTTAATGAAGGATACATTTTTTTGAGGTGGTTTCAATCCAACACAATCGGTTTTGCATTCCTCTTTACAAGCTGAAAGAATAGAAACTGAAATTAATATGGCAACAAAGTACTTCATACTTTATTCCACTCTTGTGATATCAGCACCAAGCATTCTAAGTCTTTCGTCAATATGTTGATAGCCTCTATCAATCTGAACAATATTGTTGATGGTTGATGTGCCTTCGGCAGCTAGGGCAGCTATTAGCATGGATACACCTGCGCGAATATCAGGGCTACTCATGGTAATACCTCTTAACTTTTGTTCTCTGTTGCTACCAATAACAACCGCTCTATGAGGATCGCAAAGAATTATTTTTGCACCCATATCAATCAAATTGTCTACGAAGAATAGTCTGCTTTCAAACATCCATTGATGAATCAAAACACTTCCTTTGGCTTGCGTTGCCGTTACCAAAGCAATAGATATTAAATCAGGTGTAAAGGCAGGCCAAATGCCATCTCTAATGGTTAACATAGAACCATTAATTAGACTCTCAATTTTATATGTATCTTGACTTGGTATAAAAATATCATCCCCTCTAAATTCCATTTGTATACCCATACGTTGGAATACTTTGGGTATTATACCAAGGTCGGGAATAGAACAATTTTTGATGGTTATTTCAGAATTGGTTGTTGCGGCTAGTCCAATAAAACTGCCAATTTCAATCATATCGGGTAGCATGCGGTGAGTGCATCCACCAAGCGAATCCACACCATCAATTGTTAACATATTTGAGCCAACGCCCGAAATTTTTGCTCCCATGCTATTTAGCATTTTGCAAAGTTGTTGTAAGTAAGGTTCGCAGGCAGCATTATAAATGGTTGTTTTGCCTTTAGCTAAGGATGCTGCCATCAATATGTTGGCTGTGCCTGTTACTGATGCCTCATCAAGCACCATATAAGCACCTCTTAAATTTTTGGCATCTACGCTATAAAACTTCTCATCGTGGTTGTATTCAAATTTTGCACCCAAAGCTTCAAAGCCTCTGAAGTGTGTGTCTAAATGTCTACGGCCAATTTTATCACCACCTGGTTCTGGAATAAATCCTTTGCCAAAGCGAGCTAACAAGGGTCCTACAATCATGATGGAACCTCTTAAGCCTGCACCTTTCTTTTTAAAATCTTCGCTTAATAAAAATTCTTGATGAACCTCTTTGGCTTCAAAAGTGTAAGTATCCTTGTTGATTTTTTCGACCTTCACACCCATATCTGCAAGCAGTTCGATGAGTTTTATAACATCACGGATATCAGGTATGTTTTCAATTGTAACCTTTTCTGAAGTTAACAGCACAGCGGATATTATTTGCAATGCTTCGTTCTTAGCCCCTTGAGGCACTATTTCTCCTTTTAATTGTCTACCACCTTTTACCTTAAAATAAGCCATATCGATTTTGTATTTTCTTCAAATATACCTTTCGATAACAATTTTGTAGTCTTACTTAGTTACAAGAATATGTGGAAAAGATTGACTGATTTCAAATTAGTCAACAAATTTATTTGAAAGGAGACAAGTATTTGATGCCAATATTGATATCTCCTACTTTATAAGTCGGAGTTAAAATGTTGCATAAAAAAGCTTATAGATTGTTGCTTGCTATGGTATTACAAAAAAATCCATTTAAAATAAACTTAGATATACAAAATGGTTAGATGCAGACTTAAATAATTGCAATCATCAATCAAAATATCAATTTTTTTTTGAAAAATCAAATAAAATAGGCATCATCAAGCCATTTATAAGTTTTCTTTACAGTTTGAAAACATTTTAGTAAGCATTTATATTCGATAAATATTATCAAAAATCGCTCGTTTAGGTTTAACAAAATGGTAGCTTTTTCTTACTAATTCACAAATTCAACTATTTTCGCCCTAAAATTAAAAAATATTTTAAATGAATACAGAACTGAGTGTCTTTTTAGAAATTGTTAAATACCTTATTCCAGCCCTTATTATCTTTGTCATTACCCATTTTCAATTGAAGTCATTTTTTGATTCGGAGTACCAAAAAAGATTGATTGATTTGCGTTTTGAACAAACCAAAAACGTACAACCGCTTAGAATGCAATCATACGAAAGATTGATTTTACTAATGGAGCGCATGAGTCCTGAAAGCCTTGTGATGCGCATTTACCAGCCAGGTATTTCGGCAACTCAACTTAAAACTGATTTGATTGCAGACATAAACACCGAGTTTAATCATAATATTTCGCAACAATTGTATGTTTCTATTCAATGCTGGCAAATGGTGAGGGTGGTAAAAGAAGAGATGGTTAATTTGATTAACACTGCCTATGCGGATTCAGGCCATAATGCTGTTGGTCTAGATTTAAGTAAGTCTATTTTTGAGCAATTAATAAAAATGGAAGAAATTCCAACTCATAAAGCGCTTATTTTTATAAAGAAAGAATTTGATTTAATGTTTTAATGCGGCCATGAAAGGGCGAAATACAAACAAGATAGGGTGCAGCCCTGTTATTAAATACCTTATTAAAAACAATGACAGATAAAAAATTTACTACCGATAGTGGCATAGAGATTAAGCAATTATATTCTGAGCCTATAGCCAATACAGAGAAACCTGGAGAATTCCCTTATACGCGTGGGGTGCAACCGGATATGTACCGTGGTCGTTTGTGGACCATGAGACAATATGCTGGTTTTTCAACAGCTGAAGAAAGTAATAAGCGTTATCATTACCTATTAAATCAAGGTACAACAGGTTTGAGTGTGGCCTTCGATTTACCTACACAAATTGGATACGATAGTGATCACATCATGAGTGAGGGAGAAGTGGGTAAAGTGGGCGTGGCTATTGATACTTTAAGAGATATTGAAATTTTATTTGATGGTATTAAACTGGAAAACATTACCACCAGTATGACCATCAATGCTACTGCTTCAACGCTTTTGGCTTTTTATATTGCGCTTGCTAGAAAGCAAGGGGCCGATATCAAAAAGATTTCAGGAACCATACAGAATGATATCTTAAAAGAATATGCGGCACGCGGTACCTACATATATCCACCAAAACCAAGTATGCGCATCATTACTGATATTTTTGAATATTGTAGTAATGAAGTGCCTAAATGGAATACCATTTCCATTTCAGGTTACCATATTCGTGAGGCAGGAAGTACAGCTGTGCAAGAGATTGCATTTACTTTAGCCAATGCCAAAGCATACAGTTTAGCAGCCATTGAAAAAGGTTTAGATATCAATGTATTTGGACAAAGACTTTCGTTTTTCTTCAATGCACATAACAACTTTTTTGAAGAGATAGCCAAGTTTAGAGCAGCCCGTAGGATGTGGGCTAAAATGGCAAAAGAACTAGGAGCAACCAACCCAAAAGCCATGATGCTGCGTTTTCATACCCAAACAGGTGGAGCTACATTACAAGCACAACAAGCTGAAAACAACATCATGCGCGTGACTTTGCAGGCTATGGCTGCTGTATTAGGTGGTACACAAAGTTTGCATACCAATGGGTTTGATGAAGCCTTGAGTTTACCTACAGAAAATGCGGCTAGAATTGCCTTGCGTACACAACAAATAGTAGCTTACGAAAGTGGGGTAGTGGATACCGTTGACCCATTAGGAGGTAGCTATTTTATTGAAGAATTAACCAATACCATCGAAGCTGAGGCTTGGAATTATATCCAAAAAATTGATGCAATGGGTGGCAGTGTAAATGCCATTGAGCAAGGTTATATTCAAAAAGAAATAGCAGATGCCAGCTACCGCTACCAAAAAGACATTGAGAACAAAGACAAAATTATTGTTGGCGTAAACAATTTCATTAGCGATGCCGTGAATCCTCCAATCTTGAGAGTAGATGATAGCATTAGAGTGCAACAAATTGATAAACTAAAACAAGTAAAAGCCGAGCGTGACAATGAAAAAGTGAAAGCTGATTTAGCCCGATTGGACCAAGCTGCCAAAGACGGAAGTAATGTAATGCCGATCATTATTGATGCCGTTGAAAATTATGCCAGCTTGGGTGAAATAGCAGATACCTTTAGAGGTGTATTTGGGGAGTATAGAGCTTAGATTGGGTTAATTCGTTAGTTGGTTATTGAGTTATTGCGAAATTATCATTTATGATTGATTTTGATAGATGTTGATTTTACAAAATTTACTTCTCAATTCAATTGAGATTGTCACCGCAATAATTTAACATAAATTCCATATTTTGCATGGGTGAAAAAACTCATTCCCATACTTCTTTTATTTGCATTCACCCAATGTCATACCCCTAAGCCTTATGGCAAGGCTGAATTGGGTGGTATCCGCATCAACAAAGACTCCTTAAAAATAAGTGATGAAAAAACACATGTCCTTATTCAAATCTATAAGGTAAAGCTAGATAGCTTGATGGGAGAGGTGTTGTGCTTTAATGAACAAGATTTAAGTAAACAATTACCTGAAGGTTCACTAGGCAATATGCTATGTGATGAGTTGATGTTATATGTCAAAGATAAGGTGGAAAAGAAAATAGATTTTTGCCTGTATAACCATGGTGGTATTCGCATTGGCAGCCTTTCAAAAGGAAATATTACAGTAGGAAAAATATACGAATTAGCCCCTTTTGACAATTATCTTGAAGTGGTGGAATTGGACGGAAAATCTTGTAAAAAGTTATTTGATTTAATTGCCCAAAATGGTGGAGCCCCTTGTTCTAAAGAACTTAGGATGAAAATACAGAACAACCAAGCATCAGACATATTCATTAACCAACAAGCATTTGACGAAAACCGAAACTATCTAATTCTTACCAATGATTACGTAGCTGCAGGTGGCGATAAAACAGAACCTATGAAGAATGCCATCAATCGCTACAAAATAAATGTGTTTGTGCGTGATGCCATGATTCAGCACCTTCGAGATAAAGGCAAAAGAAAAGAGGCTTTAAAAGCCATGGTGGACGGCAGAATGGAAATCATTAAATAAGTAAAACATGAGCAGCAGAAAAGACTTTATAAAACAATCCAGTATCTTATTAGGTGGTGCCGTGCTGGCAAGTACGCCATTTTACTCATTTGCGGCTACTAAAAGCACTAAAATTAGCATCCTGCATACAAATGATTGGCACAGTCGCATCGAGCCTTTTGATAAAAACGACAGGAACAATGCGGGAATGGGTGGTGCTGAATACCGTGCAGCCCTGATCAAGAAGATTAGGCAAGAAGAAGAGCATATATTATTATTGGATGCTGGTGATATTTTTCAAGGCACACCCTATTTTAATTTTTATGGTGGTGAGCTTGAATACAAACTGATGACCGAAATGGGCTACGATTGTGTTACCCTTGGAAACCACGATTTTGATAATGGTATCAATGGCTTGGTAAAACAGATGCCTTTGGCCGGTTTTGATTTTGTGAATTGCAACTATTCTTTTGATGATACAGAGTTAGAAGGAAAAATTCAACCATATAAAATTTACCACAAAGGCCCAATTAGGATAGGTATTTTGGGTGTTGGTATTGAGTTAAATGGTTTGGTGCCCGAGAAATTATATGGCAATATACTGTATAACAATCCTATAGAAAATGCTAATAAAACTGCGGCCTATTTAAAGGAAAAGAAAAAATGCGATTTGGTTATTTGCTTGTCACACTTGGGTAATAAATACTCAGGTGACAAGGTGAGTGATGAAACCTTAGCTAAGCAAAGTAAGAACATTGATTTGATTTTAGGTGGACATACCCATACCTTTTTATCTGAACCCATCATATACAAGAATGTGGACAATAAAAACGTAATTGTGAACCAAGTGGGTTGGGCAGGACTAAAATTAGGGAAATTAGATTTCATATTTAATGCTGTTAACAATCAACTCACATTGCAAAAACACCAAGCTATCCACATTGACTTATTTGCTTGATAAAATGTTAACTAACCTTGTAGGGATGCCCTAAATCCCTTATTTTACTGATATCTTGGATAGTTTAGATAATTGAGGCTTATCAACATTTAACTATTTTTTTCTTCCATTTTGATTTTTTTTTTTTTGATGTTTTTTTTAAATTGGTTAAAATCAGCAAGTAATTTTTTTCGATATTTTTTTCAATAAAAATACGTTGAAAAGATTTTTTTATGTAAACTTTTTTATTCACATTTACACTCGAAAAGGTAATAAAAAAGTTATGAGCGAAAAGACATGTGAAGGAGTTTGGAACAATATTGTCAAGATAATACAGGATAATGTTCCACCTCAAAGTTTTAAAACATGGTTTGAACCCATCAAATCAATCAAATTAGATAACAAAGTATTAACAATACAAGTTCCTAGTCAATTCTTTTACGAATGGTTAGAAGAGCACTATGTTACATTGTTGAAAAGAGCATTAAAACAAGAATTAGGAGCAGGCTCCCGTTTAGAGTATAATATAATAGTAGAAAACGCTACCTCCAACTCAGCTCCTTATGTAATGAACCTGCCAGGTAGCAATAATGCTAAATCGGATAGTCAAAATATTGGGGTTCCTTTAAATCTAAATCCAGGTATCAAAAATCCTTTTATTATTCCGGGATTAAAAAAGGTAAATATCGACTCAAACCTAAACTCTAATCTTACTTTTGATAATTTCATTGAAGGAGATTGTAACAGATTGGCGCGCGCTGCAGGTTTATCTGTAGCTGCTAAACCAGGTGGAACTTCGTTTAACCCTTTAATGATTTTTAGCGAAACGGGTATGGGTAAAACCCATTTGGTGCAAGCCATTGGTAACATGATTAAGCAAAACAGCAAAAACAAAATTGTGCTGTATGTGCCTATCGAAAAGTTTACCAACCAATTTGTTGATTCGGTTAAAAATAACTCAAACCAAGATTTCTTAAATTTCTACCAACAAGTAGATGTGTTGATAGTGGATGATGTTCAGTTTTTAGAAAACAAACAAAAAACACAAGAGATTTTCTTTACTATTTTCAATCACCTTCACCAACAAGGTAAACAGCTTATATTAACTAGCGATAGAGCGCCTAAAGACCTAAAAGGTATGGACGAGCGTTTGTTGAGTCGCTTCAAATGGGGACTTTCAGCAGATATTCAAGTACCTGATTTTGAAACACGTCAAGCCATACTTGAGCACATGATGTACAATGATGGTATCAACCTTCATAAAGATGTGGTAGAATATGTAGCACATAACATCAATACCAATGTGCGCGAATTACAAGGTGCTTTGGTAAGTTTATTGGCACAAGCTTCGCTTAACCGCAAAGAGGTGACCATTGATTTAGCTAAGCAAATCCTTAAAAACTTTGTTAAAAACAGTTCACGCGAAATTTCAATTGAGTTCATACAAAAATTGGTTTGTGATTATTTCCAAATTCCAGTGGAGCATGTAAAATCAAAAACTCGTAAACGTGAGATTGTACAAGCCCGTCAAATCAGTATGTTTTATGCTAAGGATTTAACCAAATCATCGCTTAAAACCATCGGAATGCACTTTGGTGGCCGAGATCACTCAACGGTTATTCATGCTTGCCAAACGGTAAATGATTTAATAGAAACAGACAAAAAATTCAGAGCCGATATTGAAGAAATAGGCAAAAGAATAAAAATGAATTTAGTATAATTTGAAAAGCCAATCAGTGATGATTGGCTTTTTTATGCTGTTGTTTTGATTCTGCCTTCGGTTGGTGTTATCAAGAACAAGATTTTTGATGTTGAATCCCTTTTGTCCGTGGTTTGTGTCCCCACAAACCACATTTCGTGAGTATAGAAGGATTGGTGCGGACACCAACCTTGGACAAACATCCATCATAGGATAATAGTCCTCAATTCCTGAATGTCTTCAGGTGTATAAACTCCATGATATTACCCATTTTGTGTTCGCTTATTTATTCATATTATTGTAAGCACAAAACACAATAGATATAGAACCATAGGATGCCCAAATTATACGATACCCAGAAGAAACAAGAGAAAGCCGTATTGGTGGGTGTTAATCTGCAAGGTCAGAAAATAGAACAAGCCGAAGAATACATAGATGAACTGGCTTTTTTGGCTCATACTGCCGGTGCAGTGGTGGCTAAAAAATTCATGCAACGACTGCCATACCCAAATCCTCGCACCTTTATTGGTGAAGGAAAATTAGAAGAAGTAGTAGAATATGTTCAAGCCCATGAAATTGACATGGTGATTTTTGATGATGAATTATCGCCTTCTCAAATCCGAAACCTTGAACACAATATCAAATGCAAAATCCTCGACCGCAGCAATCTTATCTTAGATATTTTTGCTAGCAGGGCTCGTTCTGCACAATCAAAATTCCAAGTTGAATTGGCACAAGCACAATACCTATTACCTCGTTTGACTCGTATGTGGGGACACCTAACAAAACACGCTGGTGGTATTGGTACAAGAGGTCCGGGTGAATCCGAAATTGAAACGGATAGAAGGGCATTGCGTGGCATCATTACTAAGTTGAAAGAACGCTTGGATGTGGTAGACAAGCAAGCCGAAACGCGCAGAAAAAACAGAGATGAAAAAGTGCGTGTGGCCTTGGTGGGATATACCAATGTGGGCAAATCAACAATCATGAATTTATTGAGCAAATCCAACGTCTTTGCTGAAGATAAGCTATTTGCGACATTGGATTCAACCGTTAGAAAAGTGGTGTTTGATAACATCCCTTTTCTGCTAAGTGATACGGTTGGTTTTATTAGAAAATTACCTCATCAATTGGTCGAATGTTTTAAGTCAACCTTGGATGAAATTAGAGAAGCGGATGTGTTATTGCATGTGGTAGATGTGAGTCATCCAAACTTTGAAGAACAAATTTTGGTGGTGAATAAAACCCTTCAAGAAATAAAAGCGGGAGATAAACCCACGCTCATTATCTTCAATAAAATTGATAACTTAAAGGAGCCGCTTGAGATAGATTTTGATGAATTTGGCAATGAAGAGCCTTACATTGAAAGATTAAAAAGAACTTGGATGGCCAAAGAAAATACACCTGTTATTTTCCTATCGGCTGAAAAGAAAATAAATATTGCTGAGTTAAGAGATACCATTAAAAATATGGTAATGAATGTGTCGGGCAAGACCATTCATACCTTATATGATATTCAAACAGAAGATATATAAACATGAGTATATTTAAGTTGGAGGGAGTTACCCTTGAAGCCATGATGGAGCGCAACCGCAACACTTGTAGTGAGTGGATGGGTATTGAGTTTATCGAGATTGGTGAAGATTTTTTATTGGCACGTATGCCGGTTGACTATAGAACCATTCAGCCTTTGGGGGTGGTTAATGGGGGTGCCTTTTGTGTATTGGCAGAAACAGTGGGCAGCTTAGCTGCTAACATCTGTATAGATAGAGAGCAGTTTGTGGCAGTTGGTTTAGATATCAATGCCAATCATATTCGCTCGGCTCATAAAGGTTGGGTATATGGCAAAGCCACTCCTTATCATTTGGGTAAAACTACCCAAGTTTGGGAGATAAAAATTACAGATGATGAGGGTAAGCTATGCTGTATTAGCCGCTTGACCATGTCTGTAATACCAAAGCCTAGCACCCCTTTTAAATAGTATTTGTAGATGCAGGCCTTTGCTTTGTTCAAACTTCCACAGTCGGATAAAATTTATTTTATCAAAGGGCAGATAAGTGCTGATTTGGAAAGTATTGACTTTGCTGATAAACAAACGCATTTTGTTATCTCGCCTTTTGCACAACAAAACAGAGCCTTTGTAATAAAACCAGATGAAATAAATGAATGGACAGGAGAGACATTTGATTTAAAATATCACAATGATCCACAAGAAAGTGGAACCAGGTCTGAGTATATCCATTTTGTGCAGCATGCGGTGGATACCTTAATCTCGCATTCTGATATATATAAGTTTGTGGCAGCAAGGGTTAAAAATATTGATAAGCCCTTTGATTTCGATGCTTTTGACATGTTTGATAAACTTACTCAAAACTATTCATCTGCCTTTACTTATTTGCTTACTTCTGAAATAACAGGTACTTGGTTAGGTGCAAGTCCTGAGTTGTTATTGCATCATCAAAATAAGGTATTGACAACCGTAGCATTGGCAGGTACATTAGCCAAAGAACAGTTAGGTGCATGGACTATCAAGGAGATAAAAGAGCAGAAATGGGTTGAAGATTTTATCTATGAAACCTTGTTGCCTTATTCCGAAGCCCTTGAAAAAAGCCAAACTGAAACCATAAGTTCTGGAGAATTAAGACACCTGAAATCAACTTTCACAGCTAGATTAAAGCCAGAGCAAAACTCAGTAGGAGAGGTGTTGTCTCAATTGAATCCAACCCCCGCTGTATGTGGCCTTCCACAAGATGTGGCATATCATTTTATTATGGAAATGGAGGGAATGGATAGGCAGTTGTATAGTGGTTTTGTGGGGGTATTGAATCTTGAAGAACAAACACATTTGTATGTGAATATACGTTGTGCTCAGATTTTCGAGAAGCAGATAAATCAATTTGCAGGTGCAGGCATTACATCTTCATCCGTTCCTGAAAAAGAATGGTTGGAAACAGAAAATAAAATGGCTGCTATTGGCAAGTTTTTGTAAAAGAGCCATTATAAAAACATAGTCATTATAATTTTTTCTTAATTCATAATAAGTATGGGGCGTCATGGCGTCCCGTTCGAACGGGACGAAGCCATCTAATTTATCGGAAGATTGCTTCACTTAGTTCGCAAAGACGTTCAATTAGGAAAGAAGTCTATTAATAATTCATTAGTTTTGACCCATGGATAATCCAGATTCTAAGCCACCTCGCAGAGTGCGATACAAGGGCACTCACCCTAAAACTTTCAAGGAGAAATATAAGGAATTGCAACCAGATCGTTATGCTGCTGATATTGAAAAAGTGTTGCTGAAAGGCTATACCCCTGCGGGTATGCATCGTTCTATTTGTGTAAACGAAATCATGGATTTTCTAAAAGTGCAGCCGGGACAAGTAGGTATGGATGCTACATTAGGTTATGGTGGACACAGTTTAGAAATTCTAAAAGCATTAAACCATCAAGGTAAATTATATGCCACGGATATTGATCCATTAGAATTGCCAAGAACCAAAGAAAGACTGGAGAAGCAGGGTTTTGGAGAAGCAGATATTGTGATTCAGAAAATGAATTTTGCGGGTATAGATTTGATTGTTGAAGAAGCGGGTTTATTGAATTTTGTCTTAGCAGATTTGGGTGTATCCTCTATGCAAATTGATAACCCAGATAGAGGATTTTCACTAAAGGTAGATGGTCCATTGGATTTAAGATTGAACCCTCAAAATGGAAAATCCGCAGCAAGGTTGTTAGAAAATATTTCGCAACAACGCTTAGAAGAAATACTGATTGAAAATTCTGATGAACCTTATGCAGATGTGATTGCAGAGGCTATCATTAAGACCATTGAAAGTGGAAACAAAATTCAAACCACCACACAGTTGAAAGATTGTATTAAAGAGGTGCTTGATTTTTTCCCTGCTTCTGAAAGCAAAGACATCATTAAAAAGTCGTGCCAAAGAACTTTTCAAGCATTGCGCATAGAAGTAAATGATGAGTTCGGTGTATTGAATGCCTTTCTTCAAAAGCTGCCAGATGCTTTATTAGTTGGAGGAAGGGTAGCCATTTTATCATTTCATTCAGGTGAAGATCGTAGGGTAAAAAAAGCTTTTCAAGCATTTTATAGACAAGGTATATTTAGTGAAATCTCACCAGAACCCATTAGGCCAAGTGCTGAAGAGGTGGCAAGCAACCCAAGGGCCCGTTCGGCTAAGTTACGCTGGGCTATTAAGGCTTAAGACATGCGTATTTTTTTGTAATGTCCTTTTCTATTCAGCACCTATCATCACCGAAGTCATGGTGAGAGAACCCAGCAATGCTTTATCATTAAAGAAACTTATTGGATCATTTTTTTCCTTCAATGCTAAAGCGTACAATAATGGAATATAATGCTCAGGACTTGGAATGGCTTTACGTCCAGCTAACCCAAAATTCTCATAATGTATAAGGGCATCATGGTTACCATCCAAAATAAGCTTTTTAAAATTAGTATTCATTTCAATAGCCCAATCAAAGCCAAATTCAGGTTCGTTCATTTTGTCCCAAGCCACCATTCCTAGGTTATGTACCATATTTCCACTGCCAATAATAAGCACCCCTTTGTGACGCAATGATGCCAGGTCCTTAGCCAATGCATAATGATAAGTTGCAGGTTTTGTATAGTCGATGCTAAGTTGCAAAACGGGCACATCCGCGTTAGGATAAAGGTGTTTCATAATGCTCCAAGTGCCATGGTCTAATCCCCATTTTTCGTCAAGGTCAATGCTGGTGCTTTTGATACTATGTTGTACTTCCTTGGCATAGGTTGGGCTTCCAGTTGCAGGATATTGCACATCAAACAAGGCTTTAGGAAAGCCTCCAAAATCATGTATGGTGCGAGGTTTCTCCATGGCTGTTACAAAGGTACCTTTGGTTTCCCAATGCGCAGAAACACATAATACCATTTGAGGCTTAGGTATTTTCTGACCAATGCTTCGCCATTTCTTTACAAATTCGTTTTCTTCAATGGCGTTCATTGGGCTACCATGACCCATAAACATAACTGGCATGGGTTTACTATGAGCAAGGTTACTTGCTATTTTATTCAAGTCACTCAAATTCATACTTAATGCGGATAAGGGCAGCAGGGATGCTACTTTAATAAAATCTTTCCTATTCATTTGGTGATAAACAAAGATCGAAATATTAGAGCTTGAATTAGAGTAGAAATGTCAATCTTTATTTGTTAATAAAAAGGTTAAGCCAAAGTTCTTTTGCATGTAACCTATAAAAAAGAAAATTGACATAATAAATATACATTACAAATCAGTCATCCTCTCATCAATTAGAAGCTTTTCTTCTAAGGTTATTGTTTGGCTTGGTAGTTCTATTTCCTTGTGGTGCCCTATTTCCTTGGTTGTTTCCAGCACCTTCGGGTCTTCTTCTTGGGGTGCGGGTAGGGGCTGCTTTCTTGGTTTCTACAAAATGGTTTTGCAATGGGAAAGGATGTTCATCAATAACAGGCACAGCCTTACCAATCAATTTATGGATATCACGCAAAAACTCTTTTTCTTCTGCATCACAGAATGAAAGGGCTATGCCACTTGCACCCGCACGACCTGTTCTGCCAATACGATGAACATAAGTTTCTGAGATATTTGGCAACTCATAGTTAATTACATGCGAAAGGTTGTCAACATCGATACCACGTGCTGCAATATCCGTAGCCACAAGCACTCTTGTGGTTCCATTTTTAAAATTATTTATTGCACTTTGTCTTGCATTTTGTGATTTGTTTCCATGAATAGCCTGCGCTTTAACACCTGATTTATCTAAGTCTTTCACAACCCTGTCAGCACCATGTTTGGTGCGGGTAAACACCAATACACTTTTTATTTTAGGGTCTTCTAATAGGTGTTTTAACAAATGTCTTTTATTGTCTTTGTCAACAAAATAAACGGCTTGCTCAATGGTATCTGCAGTGCTTGACACCGGAGTTACTTCCACTTTAGCAGGGTTTGATAATATAGTATTCGCCAACTTTTGTATTTCAGAAGGCATGGTAGCCGAGAAAAATAAGGTCTGACGTTTCTGTGGGATTTTAGCAATTACTTTTTTTACATCATGAATAAAACCCATGTCAAGCATACGATCTGCTTCATCCAATACAAATATTTTAAGGTGTTGTATGTTTACAAACCTTTGGTTAATTAAGTCTATCAATCTACCAGGTGTAGCAACCAAAATATCAACTCCTCTTTGTAATCCTTGAGTTTGTGCGTGTTGAGATACACCACCAAAAATTACCAATTGTTTCATGCCTAATCCACGGCCATAGGCTTTAAAACTTTCTTCGATTTGTATGGCGAGTTCGCGTGTAGGTGTGAGTATTAGGGCTTTGATGCTTTTGTTTCCTGGGTCAACCAATTTTTCTTTATGAAGTAATTGTAGAATAGGAATTGCAAAAGCAGCTGTTTTTCCTGTGCCTGTTTGCGCGCAGCCTAAAAGGTCGCGTTTTTCAAGGATAAGGGGAATGGATTGTGCTTGAATGGGCGTAGGGGAGGTGTAACCTTCCGTTTTAAGAGCCTGCATAATAGGCTCAATTAAGTTTAATTCTTCGAATGTCATTTATTAATATTAGTTCTGGCTGATGTTTCTCATGCAAGGTGCATGTAATGTAGAGGAAAACTTAGCCAGTAAGAATTTTACAACAACATATTTGTGCTAGCAGCATCAAGATTTGAAAGCTTGCATAACAAAAGTTTTCAAAGGTAAGGGTAATACTTGGTTATTTATTAAAAAGATTTTTGAGACAAAATTTGAAACTAAGTTATTGCATTCAATTTTATAAATAATTGAATTCTATTTTTGTTTCAAATTCCTATAGTTGTATAAATAAAATTCTATGAAAAAGAGCTTATTGTTTTTGTCAATGATTCTTTTCTTAATCAACAATGGTATGGCTCAAAACCAAGCCAAAACTAATTATCTTAATAAGAATAGTATTGGGGTTGGGTTAAATATTTCTACAAATGGTATAGGTGCCCAACTTGCTTATTCCATTCTAAAAAAGAGCAAATTAATAGCTAGGGTAGAAGGTAGATACTTTTATTCTGAAATTAAGGATAGGGAGGTTACATTTCAGCAAACACCCATGCTGGTGAATGGTTATATCAAGCGAGGTTCAATCGGATTTATGCTTGACTATCATCCTTTTGGTAATTCATTTAAACTTACAACAGGATTTGCCATTTTACTAAACGAAGTACACAATGTTGCCAAACTCAGGGATTCATCAGTTCAGGGAAATATTAAGATTAGTCCTGATGAAGTGGGCTCTATTAATATAGACTATAGTATAAAGCCAAGCCCTTATTTTGGCATCGGTGTAGGAAAATTAGTACCAAAAAAACGTGTTGGTTTCTCTTTTGAAATTGGAATTTACTATACCGGAATGCCAAATGTAAATTATGAAACAACAAAATTACTTAAGTTAACTCAAAACTATCTTAAGTATGTAAATTATGGTGCCTTTGTTGATGATTGGTATAAATATTATAGTAAAAATACACTTAATGATGATTTTCCTATTATGCCAGTTATCAATTGCGGTTTGAGCATTAAATTGGGTAAAATAGAAAACTAAATTCTATACAGTTTCTAAATTGCCCCGCAAATTTTCATTAAACTTGCACTCATTTTATCTCAAACACAATTGTCTTTCGAACCTTATTCATACCAATTACCTGTTGCTGATATCATCAATGAAGTAAAGCAGCACTTATCTGAAAACAATACACTCATTGTAAATGCCCCACCGGGTGCAGGTAAGAGTACCTTGCTTCCATTGACCTTATTAGATGAAGCTTGGTTAAAAGGTAAAAAAATCATCATGCTAGAGCCTCGCAGGTTAGCAGCACGTAGCATTGCTACCCGCATGGCAGAGCTATGGGGCGATAATGTGGGTGATACCATTGGTTATCGCATTCGTTTTGAAAATAGAATAAGTGATAAGACAAGAATTGAAGTGGTTACAGAAGGTATTCTAACACGTATGCTTCATTCTGATAATGCACTCGAACATGTGGGATTGGTGATATTTGATGAATTTCATGAACGTAGTTTGTTTGCGGATGTAGCCATGGCATTGTGCCGAGAAGCCCAGCAAATACTAAGGCCCGACTTACGCATGATGATCATGTCGGCCACATTGGATATGCCTCAATTAACAGCTTTGCTTAAATGTCCAGTGGCTATAAGTGAAGGCAAGCAATATCCTGTGGAGGTAAAGTATGTGGGTGATCAAGACCCATTCTTATTGCCAGAAACAACAGCTCATACCATTGTAAAAGCGGTGAAAGAAAATCCGGGAGATGTTTTGGTTTTCTTGCCAGGTGAGGGAGAAATAAAAAAATGTGCTGAATTATTGAAAGGTAGATTGACCGATTTTGCCATTCATCCTTTGTATGGACAGTTGCCTCAAAAGGAACAAATAGCTGCCATAATGCCAAATAGAAATGGGAAGCGAAAAGTGGTGCTGGCAACATCCATTGCTGAAACAAGTTTAACGATTGAAGGCATAAAAATAGTAATTGATACAGGTTTTGCTCGTGTGTCGCGCTTTGATCCTAAGTCAGGTTTATCAAGACTTGAGACAGTAAGCATCACAAAAGATTCAGCCAATCAAAGAGCTGGTCGTGCAGGCAGATTAAGTGCAGGTGTTTGCTATCGCATGTGGACCAAAGCCACACATGAAAGACTATCAGAACATCGCACACCAGAGATAATGGATGCAGATTTGGCAGCCCTTGTTTTGGATATGGCCAAGTGGGGCATCAGCCATATTGAGCAACTCACCTGGTTAACACCACCACCAAAAGCATCCATCTCACAAGCCCTAGATGTGTTGACTAGTTTAAATGCCATTGACACTAAAAGAAAAATAACAGAGCATGGCATTGACATACACCAATTGCCTTGTCACCCAAGGATAGCACACATGCTTTTAAAAGCAAAGCAAGACAGGGCCATTCCATTAGCTGCAGATATTGCTGCTGTATTGGAAGAGCGTGATCCATTGCCAAAAGACAGTGGTATAGATATCAATTTGCGAATAGAAGCATTGCGTAGAGGTAGACAAAACAATAGCCTAGGCAATCGTTTTAATAGGATTGAAAAAGTAGCTGAATCCTACAGAAGAATGTTGAACGCTACATTAGATAATGGCCCTGTGGATGATTATGAAACAGGTTTGTTATTGGCATACACATACCCTGAACGCATTGCTTTTGCAAGGCCTGGCAACAATGCACAATTTCAATTGGCCAATGGCAAAATAGCCACTGCAGGTCACCGAGATAATTTGGCAAATGAACCTTGGCTTGCTGTGGCACATATCGATACAAGAGATGGTCTAGGTAAAATTTTCATGGCATCACCGCTTAATCCCAAAGACTTGTTGCCAATGGTAAAAGAAGTGGAAGTCATACAATGGGATACTCGCAAAGGTGGTTTGATTGCCAGCAAAGACTTACGCATTGGAAGTATCGTTTTGCAATCTAAACCTATTGCAGCGACTAGTGAAAAGCATTTGATTGAAGCCATTTCGAATGCAATAAAAAATGAAGGAGAGTCGCTGTTAAACTTTGATGATGATTTCAAACAATTACAAAATCGCATACTAAGTGTTTGCAAGTGGAATGGCTTTAAAGATTGGCCTAATTTTAGCATAGGCGATTTGTTATTGCATAATTTGGACTGGCTTGGTTTTTATTTACCTAAGGTGAAAAAGCCTGAAGACCTAAAGAAAATTAATGTAAGCGAGGCCTTGTATGCCTATTTAAGTTGGGAGCAACAGCAAGAATTAGAGCGGCAGGCACCTGCCAAAATTAAAGTCCCAAGTGGTTCAAGTATTGCCATTGAATATTTTGCAAATGCAGAAACACCCGTTTTATCTGTAAGGTTGCAAGAGGTATTTGGGATGGCTGATACCCCAAAAGTAAATGATGGTAAAGTATCTCTAGTGATGCATTTATTATCGCCCGGTTTCAAGCCTGTGCAAGTAACTTCAGACTTAAGAAGCTTTTGGGATAATACCTATTTTGAAGTAAAAAAGGAATTGAAACGCAGATATCCTAAACATGCTTGGCCTGATGAACCTTGGACCGCAACAGCCGTTGCCAAAGGTGGAGTAAGGCGTTAAATAAAAAAGGGTTGAATAGTTTAACCCTTTTATTTTTAATTATGATGCTTTGTAAGCAACTTCAAATTCTTTGACAAAATCGGCTAATTTGATTTTAGCCAAACTTGGTTTTCTTTTCCAGTAATCTTCTTGAAGCAAAGCATTACGAATAAATTTACCCATTTGTGCATACCCTTCGGCATAGGTTTTTGGTAAACCCGCTTGCTACAAGCCATTCAGAGCATTTTCAAAACCAAAGGTAGTTCAAGATGTATTATTGTTTATTTAATTAGATAATTCTTCTACAATTTCTAAAAAACAATATTCATCGCTTTCAATTTTTCGAATATTTTACTAGTAAAAGTTAAACACAGTGCATATGACCTACAATCGGATAAATGATTTGTTAAATCAATTTATATAAGAGCTTTTAAGCATAAACTTATGGCTTAAATCTAAATACAATAGTCATGGTTCCATATTGTTCATCCGGACCATCATTTCTGCTTGAGAATCGAGTTTGCAATGCGCCTTGTTTAGCTTTCTCTAGTAGGCTAGGGTTTAGCGTTGTACTACCCATTTGACCAGGCGTAGCTTTTGTGACATTGCCATCTCTATCAACAATAATGCGCACAACAACTTTACCCGTTTCGCTTGAATTATCTTCGATATTTGGAAGCTTGGCTACTTTCCTACCGGTTAAATTATAACTCACGCCATCTTTGCCAGTGCCCAAGCCAGAATCACCTAAACCTGTTCCTTTTGGATCTCCATCTGGTGAACCATCATACCTTCCTTCGTTACCTGGAATATCACCACTCCCATAACCTCCTCCTTGATTGCCTTTTTTACCACCTTTTTTAAACAAGGCATTTGTATTTACAACAGGTTCTGGTTCTTTTTTAGGTAATTCAATTTTAGGCTCGTGTTTAGGTTTTAATTCAGTATGTTTATGTTCTTTTTCTGCTTTCTTTTCCGTTACATTCACCTCGTCTGTTTCTTGGGTAATAGAAGGAGGGTCTTGTTGGCTTTCAATAGGAACAAATGTTTCTTGGGTTTGAGAAGGCTCGGGAACTGGAGCAATATCAGGCCCCCCCATGCTCTCATCACCCAATAACATCTTCATTCCTTCCAATTCCATGGGAGGATTTGGAGGGGAGATAACAAAAAATATTAAAGCCAAGAGGGCAATTCCATGTATTAACAAAGTGCCCGCAAGCCCATAATAATTGTGCTTTCGGCCCTTTCGCTCAATATAATAGTTTTCCTGTGTGGTCATAGCTTAAGAATATTTTGTAAATATATAAACGAATGGGCCCTGACTTTCTTATGACATATTCACATCTACACAACTAAAATGCTTTTTTGTATGATATTGCATAATCCTTTTGGCTGCTTACATTTGCGGTATGCAATTAAATTCCCTTTCAGCTATTTCTCCTGTTGATGGTCGCTACCGCAGGCAAACCGAAAATCTTGACCAATATTTTAGTGAATTTGCCTTAATCAAGTACCGTATTCAGGTGGAGATAGAGTATTTTATAGCCTTAAGTCATTATGGATTAAAAGGTTTGGAAATAAAACCAAATGAATCTAATTTGAGAGATATTTATAAAAATTTTAGTTTGGATGATGCAACACGTATTAAAGAGATTGAGAAAACTACCAACCATGATGTAAAAGCGGTGGAGTACTTTTT
Organism: Chitinophaga pinensis; assembly: GCA_945870425.1. Taxonomy (GTDB): domain Bacteria; phylum Bacteroidota; class Bacteroidia; order UKL13-3; family UKL13-3; genus RGVD01. The sequence continues at coordinate 183,199 of CAMBSD010000003.1, forward strand.
GAAAGAAGAGTTCGCAAAACTTGGATTGCAAGCTGTAAGTGAGTTTGTACATTTTGGATTAACTAGCCAAGATATTAACAATACGGCTATTCCTTTAAGTATTAAGGATGCTTTGGAGCAAAGCATAATTCCGAGCTTACAAAAGGTGATTGAAAAATTGGATATGCTGAGTAATGAATATAAAGATGTATCTTTATTAGCTCGTACACATGGACAAGCTGCAAGCCCAACAAGATTGGGTAAAGAAATATATGTATTTGTTGAAAGGTTAAAGCAACAACAAAAACAGTTGATTCATATTCCATATTCTGCTAAGTTTGGCGGTGCAACAGGAAATATGAATGCGCATCATATTGCTTATCCAACACATAATTGGCATCAATTTGCAGATACCTTTGTTAACAATATTCTTGGGCTACATAGATCAAATCCTACAACGCAAATAGAACATTACGATAACCTCGCTGCTTTGTTTGATTGCTTTAAGAGAATCAATAACATATTGATTGATTTAAGTCGTGATGTATGGCAATACGTGGCAATGGATTATTTCAAACAAAGGCTGAAAGAAGGTGAGGTAGGCAGCAGTGCCATGCCTCATAAAGTGAATCCCATTGATTTTGAAAATGCCGAAGGTAATTTGGGATTATCCAATGCTATTTTTGAGCATCTATCAGCTAAATTACCTATCTCAAGATTACAAAGAGATTTAACCGATTCAACTGTACTTAGAAATTTAGGAGTGCCATTTGCTCATAGCCTTATCGCTTATGCGTCATTGCAAAAAGGTTTGGATAAATTGGTTTTAAATGAGGATAAAATCAAGCAGGATTTGGAAGACAATTGGGCAGTAGTGGCAGAGGCTATTCAAACTATTTTACGTAGAGAAAATTACCCAAAACCATACGAAGCTTTAAAAGCACTCACAAGAACGCACGAATTGATTACCCAAAAAACTATACACTTTTTTATAGATGGTTTAGATGTGAGTGAACAAGTTAAATTAGAATTACGTAATGTTACACCACACAACTATACTGGAATTTGAGATGAAAAAAACAAGTAAATTCATTCTGACATTTATGGTTATCGGCTCTACATTATATGGATGTGATGATAATAAAGTAGTACTTTACCATGATATTGATAACACCAATTATACAATAAATAATGGTATTCGACCTAACTACTATAATGCGAAAATTCCAGGATTAAATGCGCAAGTAATTGATTATACGCTTCCAAATGAATATCAAAACAAAAGTCAATTGTTTCCAGATAGTAGTTTGGTGATAAGTTGGGATGCGGCAGGTTTCAAGAATGCTAACGCCTTTTTAAAGTACTTTAAACAAATTCAATTGTTGATAAGAGATGGTAATAAGGAAGAAATAGCTAATCATATCAACTTTCCACTTAAGAATTTGTCCAACAAAAAAGAATTCTTAGAAAATTATGACAAAATATTTGATGAAGTATTCAAATATGAAGTGTTAAATCAGGATCCTAATTTCATGTTTCGTAATAATTTTGGTGCTCTTGCAGGACATGATGGTCAATTGTGGTTTAAGCCTAAGGGTGGCTCATACACAGTTATTGCAATGAACTTTTAGATATAATATTGCCTACTATCAGGCCCTTGGCTAAATAGTAAATCAATAATGGATAGATTGGACTGAAATCCAAATTTACTATCAAACACTTGATAATAAGGTTTTAAATCTTTTGGCGTTGTATCCATTTTCTTGGTGTTAAATTGACTTCTAAAATCTGGATGATAATCTTTGACAAATACGTTTGTAAAATTTATCTTGGTTTTTATTTTTACTAATTTTAAACAAAGTTCAAACAGCTTTAGGTTAAATTCATATAGGGTATGAATGTTTTTATCGAAATAGATGATTTCAAATTTATCTTTATAGTATAAAAAATAGGGCGAGTTATTGTAAGCAGAAATAATGCTTTGCCAATGATGTCGTTTCCAATCTGTATCTGATTGCGTTTTTATTTCAGAGATGAGTTGGTTGTCGCCATGCTGAATTGGAATAATTAATGGCAATATTCCATTGGCAGATAGGATTTTAGATCTGTTTCGATAGGTTTGTTTTATGAAATTTTCTTGGGTTTCAATCAACACCTCTTCGTGTTTGGCCAATTCGCTTATGTAAGCTATACTTGGTAAATAATGTAAACTAAATAAGGGCAGATTCATTTTACTTAGCTCCAACTTTTGTGAAAATTTCAATACTGATTTCTATTTTGGATGCACAATTAAAGGCTTTAATCAAATCTGCTTCGATCATGGAAGATGGGTTGTTACCGTTCTTATTAATATAGTTTTGAATAGCACTCCAAGTATTAATATAACCTAGAATATCATCCACGCTCCACTTTAATTTTGTGTAATGTTTTTCTGTTTTTATTTCATTGAAAGGAAAAGGGATGCTTTCATATTTCTCATCCAAATATCTTCTTTCTGGATCCCAATAATCGCCAACTACTTCTACATAAAACCTTTGAATAATCTCATCCACCTCTGGTATGGAAGTAAACAAACCGTAACCTAAAACTGCTACTAATCCATTTGGTTTTAAAACCCTCCTTACTTCCTTATAAAATTCATCAAAATGAAACCAGTGGAAAGCCTGTGCTACAATAATCAAATCTATGCTTGTATCTTTTAAACTACTATTTTCAGCCTTTTCAATATGATAAGAAATGTTTGGTTTCTGGATAGCATGGTCTATTTGCTTTTGACTGATATCGGATGCAAACACCTTTTTGAATGTATCTGAAAGCATGGCTGAAATTTGTCCATTTCCACAAGCGCAATCCCATGCCAGTTGCCTTTCTTTGCAATGAGAAAATATCTCTTGAATCAAACTTTGAGGGTAGCTAGGTCGATACTTAGCATATAAGTCAGCTTGATTTGAGAAATTGTCTTTCACTATTTTTTCTCCTCCCACACTTGCACCAAATTCACTAACACTTCCACTGCTTTTTGCATGTCTTGAACACTCACATATTCCATTTTGCTATGAATAGCCATTTCACCTGTAAAAATATTAGGACAAGGTAATCCCATAAAAGATAATCTTGAGCCATCTGTACCTCCACGTATATTCATTATTTCAGGCTCAATTCCAGATCTTCGATATGCTTCGCCAGCATTTGCCATTACTTGAGGGAATTGGTCTAACATCTCTTTCATATTGCGATATTGCTCAACTACCTTCATGTCAAATGTGGCTCCAGGAAATTTATCAACGGCTTTTTTTGCCAAATTTGCCAACCTGTTTTCATATATGGAAAGGTTTGAAGTTTCAAAATCTCTAACAATGAATTGAACATAGCACTGCTCCAATCCGCCTTGGGTGTGAACGGGATGTACAAAGCCTTCATAGCCTTCAGTGGCTTCTGGGCACCATGTATCACTTGGTAGTAAGTCCATAAAATAGGCTGCGACTTTTTGCGCATTTACCATTTTATTTTTTGCATAACCTGGATGAGCGCTCACTCCAGTAAATGTTATGGTGCAAGCATCTGCCGAAAAGCTTTCACCTTCCAACATGCCTCTTTCGCCACCATCAAGGGTATATCCAAAATCTGCGTTGAGCTTTTGCATATCCACTTTGTTCACACCTCTACCAATTTCCTCATCTGGGGTAAATAGAATGCGGATTTTACCATGCTTAATTTCGGGGTGTTGCAAAATGTAATTAGCAAAATCCATGATTATAGCCACACCTGCTTTATCATCAGCTCCAAGCAAGGTTTTGCCGCTAGCTGTGATAATATCATCACCAATACGTTCTGATAAGTAAGGGTGCTTTTGACTTGAAATAACAACTGAATTATCATCAGGTAGAACAATATCGCTTCCATCCCAAGCCTTATGAAGTATTGGTTTTACATCTGTTCCACTGCAATCAGGGGCGGTATCCACATGAGAGCAGAAGCAAATAACAGGTGTTTGATTGTCTGAATTGGCTTCAATCGTAGCATAAACATAGCCATGCTCATCTAATTCAGCATCTAATATACCTATTTGCTTTAGCTCTTCAACAAGCAATCTGCTTAAATCCTTTTGCTTCATGCTTGATGGCTGAGTGTTTGATTCTGGGTCAGCAGTAGTGTCTATTTGCACATAACGCATTAATCGTTCGGCAACAGTGTGTTTATAATGGTCGATTAATGGCATCTGTTAAGAATTTGACCTGCAATATAATTATTGATTGGATAATGTTTTTTCAATTTGGGTTGACTTGCTCTATTATGGGAAAAAAACGGCATTTTATTTTTTTGTAAGTTCTTGAATATTATTTATATGCGATTTAGGTATGATTTAGGTAACAAATAAAGAAATCTTCAAACTTGGGGTTTAAGACAAAACAAAGGTTTAATCTTTTAAAACTAAACATTATGTACGGACTAATCGTTAATGCGCAATTTGTAGTATTAAATGCTATAAAAGCGTTGTCAAAAACATTGAAGTTGTTTGTGTAAAAACTTCAACACTAAGATACTGCCGCATAAATGCGGCAGTTTTATTAAACAAATAATTATGAATACAATAATAGCCTTAGCACAACAAACACATTTAAGTCTAATGAAGACCTTGTTAAAGATTATTAGAGAACTTGATTCCAACACGAAGGATTTAAATAAAAACTCAAATCAAACTACCTAAATTACTTGGTCTGATAATCAGTCATTAATAATTTTGCCAAAAAAAGCATTTGTTTGAAACGAAATGCTATTTACATTCGTCTATACAACCATACAAAACAATATTTAATCCATTTATATTATGTACGGCCTAATTACAATAATTCAAACTACGCATAAGAATTTAGTTTCAGGTATTATGCAATTTCTATACTACATAGATTTTGAAGAAAGTAAGCAGAGGCCAATCAAGCAATTTAAGTTCTAATGTGAGAAATTAGGCTGGAAATTTTCCGCATTCGATATACCTCAAATTTCAGCGCTTCCTGAGTCATTCGTTTAATAGTTTAATCAAATGTGTATTATTGAATAAAAAATAATATGCAATTATATACTATTAATACAGGCTATTTTAAATTGGATGGGGGTGCCATGTTTGGCGTTGTTCCTAAAAGTATTTGGCATAAACTCAATCCTGCTGACGAGAATAACATGATCAAATTGGCCATGCGATGCCTTCTCATCCAAGATGGAAAAAGATTGATATTAATTGATAACGGAATAGGAGAGAAACAAGACTCGAAATTCTTTTCTCATTATTTTTTACATGGCGATGATAGTCTTGATAAGTCTCTCAAATTAAATGGATTTTCAGTTGATGATATTACAGATGTGATGTTGTCGCATTTGCATTTTGACCATTGTGGTGGCAGTGTAAGTTGGAATAATGATAGAACGAAATTTCAAACTACTTTTAAAAATGCCACCTATTGGATTGATGAAAAACATTGGGCCGAAAGTCAGGCTCCTAATCCACGTGAGAAAGCAAGTTTTTTGAAAGATAACATTTTACCAATACAAGAAAGCGGTCAATTAAAATTATTAAAACATGGTGAATTATTTCATCCAGAAATAGAATTGTTGTATTCAAATGGACATACCAACAACATGATTCATCCTGTCATTCCATATAAGAATTCAAAAGTGATTTATTTAGCAGATATGATTCCAACTACGGCTCATATACCTACATCCTATGTGATGGGTTATGATGTTCGTCCACTGGACACCATGATTGAAAAGCAAAGGATATTAAAAATGGCTGCTGAAAATAATTACGTATTGTATTTTGAGCATGACCCGTTCCATGAAGCTTGCACAGTTGAGCAAACTGAAAAGGGAATTAAATTAAAAGAGTCAATAAAACTGGAAGGCTTGTAATTTTTAAAAATTATTTTTTCGATATCTTAAACTATTTTGTTTTAATTTGCTCATAGATAAAATTAAAAAGCGTATGTCGAAACTAAAACGTAGGCAATTTCTTCAAGAGGCCGCTTCAGCTTTGCTTTCTGATGATTCTCATTCATCAAACCTAAATTATATTGATTATTCTAATAAAACCTTACCTACTCAGCTAGGTAAAGCCTCAACAGGTCTTAGCGAGTATAAAGGAGCATTCGGAGAATCAGAAATATTACACCTATGCAGAAGAACTTTATTTGGCGTTAAAAAGTCGGATGTTGATTTTTTTAAAACCAAAAGCATGAGCGATGCTGTTGATTACATATTAAATATTAATGCTGCTGAGCCAAGTTTCCCAATAAATCATTACAGTACAAATGCTAACTTTCCTGATACGGAGGTACCATACGGTCAAACATGGGTAAATGCAGCTTTAAATGGCAATCTTAACGCTGCTAGAATTCAATCATTTAAAGCTTGGTGGATTAGTTTGATGTTAAACCAAGATAGAAATATTCGAGAAAAAATGACCTTGTTCTGGCATAATCATTTTGCCACTGAAACCAATGTGGTTAAAGATGCACGTTATGTTTTTAAAAACAACAGTCTAATAAGAACAAATTGTTTGGGTGACTTTAAAGCTTTGGTTTATGCCATTTCAACTGACCCCGCTATGTTGGTTTATTTAAATGGAGAACAAAACAATAAAACTTCACCAGATGAAAACTTTGGTCGTGAGTTACAAGAATTGTTTACAGTAGGTAAGGATTTACCTAACCATTATACCGAAGATGATGTGAAAATGGCCGCTAAGGTTATGACGGGTTGGAGAAATAATGCAGTAAATATTTCTTCATATTTCGATTCAGTTAAACACGACACAAGCAATAAACAATTCTCTTCGTTTTACAACAACACAATAATTACAGGAAGGTCTGGAGCGACAGCTGGATCTCAGGAGTTGAATGATTTGATAAACATGATTTTTGCACAAGAGGAAGTATCAAAATTCATTTGTCGAAAAATTTATAGATACTTTATCTATTATGTAATTGACGAAACAGTTGAACTTAATGTAATTCAACCTTTGGCAAAAATTTTCAGAGATAACAATTATCAAATTGCTCCCGTATTAAGTGCACTCTTTAAAAGTGAGCATTTTTATGACGTATTAAATAGGGGTTGTATAATTAAACAACCTATGGATTATTTGATAGGTATGAGCAGACAATTTAATTTGCAATTTCCAGATGGTACCAATCCTCTTCAAACATACACCCATTGGGCTTATGTGCAACAAATAGGATTAGCGCTTGGTCAAGACATAGGCGATCCTCCAAATGTGGCCGGATGGCCGGCCTTTTATGAAGACCCACAATACTATGAACTATGGATAAATTCTGATTCGCTACCTAAGCGCAACCAAATTTGTGATGGACTTAATTATGTTGGTTTTAATAGGCAAAACTTTAAGTTGATATTTGATTTAATTGCCTTTGCACAACAGTTCAATACACCTGAGGATCCTGATGCTTTGGTAGCACAAATTACCAATTTGCTCTATGGAATTGATATTTCACAGACAACCAAAAATGGATTAAAAACTTCTTTTCTACTATCTGGTCAATCGAGTGATCATTATTGGACAGATGCTTGGAATGCTTATTTAGCTGCTCCAACGGATGCATCTAAAAAATCAATTGTAAACACCCGCTTGCAAGCCTTAATTAAATATGTGTGTGGTCAAGCTGAACATCAACTTTGTTAATCAATAAATCAATTCGAGATTATGAAAAGAAGAGATTTTTTAAGTAAAAGTATATTGGCAGGAGTAAGTCCTGTTTTGATTAATGGATGGTCGGTGAAAGCATTGGCAGAAAATCCATTGGTGCAATTTTTAAACAAATCGGGTAACGAAGACCGAGTATTTGTGCTAATACAATTAAATGGAGGTAATGATGGATTAAATACCTTAATACCTATCGACCAATACAGCAACTTAAGCAATGCACGCTCAAATATTCTGATTCAAGAGAACAAGGTGTTATCCTTGAGCGGTAACTCAGCCACAGGATTGCATCCTGCTATGAGCGAAATGAGAGGTATGTATGATAATGGCTTATTGTCAATTGTTCAAAGTGTAGGTTATCCCAATCCTGATTTCTCACATTTCAGGGCTACAGATATTTGGTTGACTGGCGCCAACTCAAATCAAAGTTTAGAAACGGGTTGGATGGGTAGATACCTTGACACGAAGTATCCAAATTATCCAACTAACTATCCGAATTCTAGTTTCCCTGACCCTCCTGCAATACAGATTGGCGCATTGGTTTCTCCCGCTTTACAAGGCAGCTCAACCTCGCTTGGTATGTCAATAACAGACCCAACAAGTTTTTATCAATTTGTGAGTGGAACGGTTGATACTGCGCCTAATACTCCTGCTGGGCATGAGCTAACTTACCTGCGATTGGTGGCACAACAAACACAAGCCTATTCGGGTTCAATAAAAAATGCTGCAACTAAAAATTCGCCTGCAAACAAATCAACCTTATATCCAACAGCTGGGCAAAACTCTTTAGCTGACCAATTAAAAATAGTAGCGCAATTGATAGCTGGCGGTTTAAAAACTAAGGTTTATGTTGTAAATCTTGGTGGGTTTGATACACACTCGGTTCAAGTAGCAGCCACTGGAGGTACTGAGACTGGCGCTCATGCGACATTGCTCCAAAAGATATCGCAAGCGGTGAATGCCTTTCAAGATGACCTTAAACAATTTGCTTTGCAAGATCGTGTCATGGGTATGACTTTTTCTGAATTTGGAAGACGTATAAAATCGAATTCAAGTTTAGGAACAGACCATGGAGCTGCAGCCCCATTGTTCATTTTTGGAAGTAAAGTGAATGGAGGTATTTATGGTACAAACCCAATCATCCCATCAAGTGTATCTGTAAATGACAATGTGCCCATGCAGTTTGATTTTAGACAAATTTACGCTACCATACTTAAGAATTGGTTTGAAGTGAGTGATGCTGATACCAACAGTATTTTGTTAAAGCAATACCAAACACTCAACTTTATTAATGCCAATGCTAGTGGCATAACCGAAGTAAAATCAGCCGAGATTGGTTTCATTGAAAACTACCCTAATCCTGCTTCAACATCCACCAACATAAGGTTTGCTTGCAGTGAAGGTCATGTAAAGATAAAATTATATGATGGAATAGGACGAGAAATATTGACCATTAACGAGGCAAACTATAGCAGAGGAACGCATGAAGTAAGCCTTGATGTAAGCTCTTTACAGAATGGAAACTATTACTACCAAGTGCAGAGCGAAGATAGGCAAATGATGAAAACCTTGGTGGTGGCAAAGTAAGTAACTATATTCTTGATTCTAATGAATACCTTGCTCAACAATGAGCATACACGCCAATAATTATCCAGATGAAATAGATGCAGATGAAGTTGAATATTTATACATCGAAAAGTCATTAATTATAGGCGCTGGTCAGGGTTTGTATACAGCCATTTCTATCCATAAAAACGAAGTAATTTCTATTTTCAGGGGAGAATTGTTGCAAGTAAAATCTGCTAACAAAAGAATTGAATTGAGGCAAGACAATTTCTTTATGAATTTACCCAATGGGAAAATATTGGACGCAAAGAATACCGATTGTTTTGCCAAGTATGCAAATGATGCGAGTGGCATTCAAAGTTCAGCCTATAAAAACAATGCCCTAATTACCATCAATCATAAAAAACAAATATGTTTAGTAGCTAAAGTAAATATTAAAGCTGGATCTGAAATATTTTGCAGCTATGGTAAAGCTTATTGGTTGCATCATTTGGGCTAAAAACACCTTGATTTGAATTTCTAATCCAATATGTTAATTTTCTTATAATATTTCCATTTCGAATTTCTTGACTTTTTAAGGGTGGTGAGATTTTATATCTTGCATGTATAAATGAATCTCATGCTTAAAATTCGACTGTCTCTTTTATTCGTGTTATGTTATCAATTATCCTTTTCCCAAAATTTCGTATGAGCTAAAAGTTTTGGTAGCTAATTAGTTGAACTAGTCAATATCCCTTTAAAGTTTAGTTGTTAAAAAAAGCTAAATAATTTATTTGACGAAATACCGTTTAAAGGATATTTTTGACCAATTGCACAGCATGAAAAAGAATCTTCTGTTTTTATTACTGATTATTTTCTCCTTTAGCGCCTTTTCACAGGGTCTTGGCGGTAATAGCACCTATCAGTTTTTGAATTCGTATGCCAATGCAAGAATTGCAGCTTTAGGAGGAAGTGCTATTGCTTCTCATGATAGTGATTTGAATGTAGCATATCAAAATCCTTCTATGTTAATGCCTCAAATGAATAACCAACTTAGCTATAATTATGTGAAAATGTTTGCTGATATTGGCTCAGGTTACGCTGGCTTTGCAAAATATTTCGACAAATTAGGAACATTTGCTGCAGGTATTCAATACATCAGCTATGGTAATTTCACCAAAACCACACCTGATGGGCAGATTCAAGGTACCTTTTCAGCAGGTGAGTATGGCTATCATGTTTCCTATGCAAGGAAAATAAAAAAGATAAACTGCGGAGGCAGTTTAAAACTCATAAACTCAAATCTAGAAACGTATAATTCGTTTGGTGTTGCCGTTGATTTGGCTGCTAGTTATTACAACCCTCGACAACTTACTACTTATACGGCTGTTATAAGTAATCTTGGAACCCAATTAAGTGCATATAGGCAAGGCAACTACGAAAATCTGCCGCTTAATGTGCAATTGGGGTTTTCTAAGAAATTTGCACATAACCCACTTAGGATTTCGCTCATTGCGCACAATTTGCAAAACCTTGGTAATAACCTATATCAAATAGCCAATAGAAACAATCGCAATATTAGCCTTGAAACAGGTGAGCCTATTCAAGAAGATTTTAGCATCACGCAAGAAATATTAAGTCATTTGATCGTGAATACTGAGGTTATTTTTAGTCGTACTTTTATGTTTAGGTTTGGTTATAATTACCTGAGACGAAGAGAAGTGGGTTTGGTTGACAACTTAGGTTTTTCTGGCTTTAGTTGGGGTTTTGGTTTGAGGGTAAGTAAATTTAACATTGCTTATGCAAGAGCCAATTATATGATAAATCGTTCAACAGATCACTTTTCGATTACCACCAATATCAACGATTTCTACAAGAAGAAAAAACAATAATGAGCAAAAATATAATAATAGCCATTGACGGTTTTTCTAGCTGTGGCAAAAGCACGATTGCAAAAGATTTAGCCCGTAAAATTGGCTACCGATATGTGGATACAGGTGCCATGTATAGGGCTGTTACTTTATTTTTTCTAAACAATCAAATTGAATTTCATCATCTAGATTTAGTAAATGAAGCGTTAAAAAACATTACTATAAATTTTAGAATAGATGAAATAACACAATCTCAAATCACCATGATGAATGGGGAAGACGTTGAAGATATAATTCGTGTAAATCCGCGCATAGCAAGTGCTGTAAGTGACGTAAGTGCAATAAGCGAAGTGCGTAGATTTCTTGTAAAACAACAGCAGGCAATGGGATCTGAAAAAGGAGTTGTAATGGATGGCCGTGATATAGGTACAGTTGTTTTCCCTGAAGCAGAATTAAAACTATTTATCATCGCTGAACCAAATATTAGGGCCCAACGCAGACTAGATGAACTAAAAGTAAAAGGTCAAAATACTACCTTTGACGAGGTCTTAGCTAACTTAGCCAAACGAGATTATATCGATAGTAACCGTGAGGATAGCCCATTGCGCAAAGCAGATGATGCCATAGAGATAGACAATAGCTTTATAGATAAAGAAGAACAATTAGACTTAATCATAAAACTTGTTAACGAAAGAATGGGTACTGCCATTTAGATGGCAGCCTTTTTCAATTTTGAATAGTATAATTTTATCAATTGCAAGCAAATAAAATACAAAATTATCAAGCCTGGCAATGCGCTTATGGCCCAACCGAAAATAGCATATAATTCATATTGCATTACTTGTCTGAAACCTTGAATTAACCCGTTATCAAAGGATTTCATTAATTCATCTATACTTATCCTACTTTCTTCGGCACCAAAAATATCCTGACCTAAATGCATGAAGGGTATCATAAGCGCCAAACATATTGGAGCTACTAACCAATTAATCAACTGTATTATTATGTAATTTAAGCGAAACAAATAGGCGAATAGCATGGTAAGGGCGGTTGTTGTTCCTATCACAGGAAATATACTCAGCAAAAATCCTAGGCTAAGCGTAAGTGCTAGTTTTCTTGTGCTCAATCCTTGTTTTAAAACTTGTATGATTTTCTGTTTTATCCCAAGTGATTGAAAATATTTACTGAAGAGGTTTATCAATGATTATTTTTATTTGGACAAGGTTAGTGAAATAGCTTTAATTTTGAAAGAAGAAGGTGCTCGTAATGCCGATTGACAAAAATGTGGAGTGGTATTTATTCGAGAAATAAAAAACCGTTTTAAGGATAGATTTCTTTATTATTTTGAGCGGAGTCGAAAAATGGACATAAAAATAAATTGAACTATCCTTAATCCAAATGCGTCTTATATGCATCAGCTTATAACAAATAAGAATAAACTCCAATACACAGATAGTCTAAAAAGATAGGCTAGCAGCCCTAAAACACCTCTGTTACTTGGAAGTAAATACCTCCATTGTCCTGAGTGCCTTTGGCATAATCAATTCTGATATTGGTTCTTTGTTTTTTGTTAATGCAAAAGCGAAAACCAGCTCCAGCTGCAGGGTTAAAATACTTGAACTGCCCATTAGGTTCACTTATGGTGTTGATATTGGCAAATGCTACCCCACCTATAAATCGCCAAAGATGAGTGCGGTATTCTGATTCTAGGCTAGCAAAGGTGTTGCCCCTATAACGCCCTTGCACAAAACCCCTAGTTGAATAATACCTGCCAAACTGCGGCATAATCATATATGGAATGGTACCTGCAGCTTGTTCAAATACAAAGCGTGTTGCCAATACCTTTTGTTTGCTAGCAGAGAAATTTTTATAAATACGACCATCAATTCTAAAATTAACCCAATCTTGGGTGCTACCTAAAATGCTAAGAAAAGGATTCAAAGCCACTTCTAAATACTTGCCTGAATAAGCATTCTGAACATTATCTCTGCTATCATGAATAAAATGAACACCAATACCTGAAGCTACGAAAGATTTATTGCCTATTGCGTCATTGTTAAAAAAACTTGAATTGCCGTTTAAATCTGATTTTAGATCCCAGCAACTAAAAAGTCGGTATTGTAAACCTATGAAATTTTTCTTGCCAATGCGCTTCATAACTCGTTCTTCAAATTCGATGGCTTTATAACTTATTTTTTCTTTATAAGGAGTATCCCCGCTCACATTACCACCAATCCTGTATGTGTTTTCGGGCCAATCGAGGTATTGAAGTTTACCTTGAATCATCCATTTTTCTTCCTTTGTAAAAACCTGATGATTAAACTGGAAACCTAATTGTCCTTTGGTGGTATAAATACCATACAACATCATGTTTGAGTAGCGAGTGTTTGATGAATCTCCCATTAAAAAAGTGGCATTACCTAAAGCACCAAAACCCACACCAATGTAAGGGTCGGCAGTAATGATGGGTAGGGGAGAAACTGAAAAATTTTTAATTTGAGCCATACCCTTAATAAGAATTAAGGATACAAGTAAATTGAGTAAGATGTATTTCTTCATAAGCCACATGTATTCATAACAAGAATACATTTTATTAAGAAAAAGAGCAAATATGTAGATTTGTTAATATTAACTGAATACAATAAGAAAGTATTTTTCAAATAGAATAATATCAAAAGCATGGAATAATTAAATGCTTAAAAAAAATTAGATCCTACTAATATGCAGAAATATTACTTGTAGATGGTGTTTGATTGATGACAATGTTTTGCGTGGCTGTTTTTTGGCAACCCAGATTGCTTGTGGCTTTAAGTGAAGCGTTATATGTGCCTGCTAACAGATAAGTGTTGCGTACAGAAGGAGCTGAAGAAGTGGAAGTATGCCCATCGCCAAAAGTATATAAATAATTGGTAATACTCCCTGATGAAATGCTTGAACTATTGGTAAATGTGGTGGCAGCACCTGTGCAAAAATCGGCAGCCGAAAATACTACGTTTGGCAGGGGGCTTGTAATAACTAAGAAAGTATAATTGCTATTGCTGTTATTATTAATGCTTAAAGTACCTATATCGCAATAGGTTTGATTGGGTGTGCCTCCAGGAGCCAATTGATTCATGGTAAGCTTAGAAGTGAATACATAATAATAAGTGCTAATGCCTGTGACAGGAATAGGAACTTTTACAGAACCATTGGTCCCTGAAAACCCAATGCTGGATAGAAATGATGTTGAAAAATTGCTGAAAGAAGAGTAACGAATATAGGCCTTTTCACTTGGGTCTAAAACCTTGTTTGAGGTAATAGTTACCTCTACAGAATCGCCACCCGCACAAACTACGAAGGGGCTTTGGGTTACTACAGTGAGTTGAGCCGGATTGAAACTGGTTTCCCAAACGGCCATATAGTTATCATTACTAGCATTATCACCAATATTGAAGGTGTAATAACTTCCGGCAGTGATGGCTGGTAATAAGCCTGATGAGCCACCTGTAGATGAATTGTATCTTGCTGATCCATTGGTAAGATTTGGATCTATAATAGAATCAAAAGCAGGGATAGATGTTGAACCTAGATATGGCCTCCAATTGGTTGAATAATCTGGGCTACCTGTAGAACCAATTAAGAACTCCCATTTGGCCGCTCCGCTTGCCATATTTAATGAAGCTTGATCGCGGTATTGCCTGAACTTACCAAAGCTAGAAAGGCTGAAAGTGGAATAGGATCCACCAGTAAAAGCATCAGTTCCCAGTAAGGTGGCTTGGCCAAATGACGAAACATAGCAAAGCAACAGCATGATGGTAATGCCAACAGATTGACTTAGCTTTATTACAAATACTTTCATTTTTATGAGCATCAAAAATAAGAAATATTACATTTGAGAATACATGAATTTGAAAATTAGAGAAGGAGAATACTAAATAAAAATTACTTCGCACTTTTAATTGTTCATTTTTCGACTCCGCCCCAAAATGATAATTGTTTCGTTCAAATTACCCTTTAATATTTAGCATTTTGGGATTTCGCATTCTGAAATATTGAATTATAGATTGTCTTTGAAATATTGCGTAATCTTCTTCATCAAATGCACCCTGTCTTTTCCTAAAACATTATGCTCATGACCAGGATACACAAAGTAATCTACCAACACACCTTCTTCAACACATTTTTGCAAATAAGTTAGGGTATGTTGCCAAAGCACTACATTGTCGCTTGTACCATGAATAAGTAGTAATTTACCTTTCAAGTCTTTTACATAATTGGTTAAATCAGCTACTTTATAACCTACTTCATTTTCCTTAGGTGTATCCATATACCTTTCAGTATACATAATTTCATACATTCTCCAATCGATAACAGGACCACCTGCAACACCTACTTTATAAACACCCGGTGAGCGTGTCATTAAAGAGGTTGTCATAAATCCGCCAAAGCTCCAACCGTATACACCAATGCGGGTTTGGTCAACATATTTTTGTTTGATTAGGAAATCTACGCCTGCTAATTGGTCATCCATTTCAACATTACCCAATTTTCTGTAGGTGGCACTCTCAAATTCAAAACCTCTGTTCAATGAACCGCGGTTGTCCATGGTAAAAATCACATAGCCTTTTTGTGCCATATAATATAACCAAAGATCAGCACCACCCAACCAAGAGTTGGTAATCATTTGAGCATGCGGGCCACCATACACATAGACTAAAACGGGGTATTTTTTTGTAGAATCAAAGTCGGCTGGCAGAATGGCTCTGCAGTTCAATTTCACGGTGTTGTCTCTTGAAGGAATACTAAAAATTTTAATGTCGCAATGCTTGTAGGCCTCTATCGGATTTGAAGAATTTAAAATACTTCCATACTCAACACCTTTCACATCTATCAAATTAATCCTTCTTGGAATTTCGGTATTCGTAAAATTGTCAATCACATACTTACCCATATCACTTAGCAATACAGAATGTTGCCCTGGGAATCTAGTAATCTGCGTAGTTTTACCTGTTTTAATTTCAACTGAATATAAATGTTTGTCTAAGCCATTTTCGCTATAGGCCATGTAATACGCCACATTTCCTTTTTGGTCAGTTCCTAAAAAATCTGTAACCGGTGTATTGCCATGAGTTAATTGTTTCATCACTTCCCCATTTCGGTTGTAGTAATACAAGTGGTTATATCCATCCCTTTCGCTCAGCCATAAAAAGGTTTTAGGATTGTTATTAATAAAATACATGGGTTTTTCAGGCTCCACATATTTTTCGTTCTGCTCTTTAAAAATGGTTCTAATAAATACGCCCGTTCTACCGTCATACATATTTAATTTCATTTCCCATTGGTTGCGATTTACGATGGCTATGTAAATGTATTCTTCATCAGGACTCCAAGAAATGTTTGTTAAATACTGGTCAACATTGTTTTCAGTTTTTACCTCTAGTGACATTTTCTTTGCAAAATCGTAAAAATATAACTTCACAAAATGATTGTCTGTGCCTGCCATTGGGTATTTAATCTTTTCTGAAGTAGCTACTTTTCTAGAGTTTTCATCGCTTTCATTATGGTTGATTGTATAATCGGCCACAGTAGTTTGATTCATTTTATAGTAAGCTACTTTGTTACCTGAAGGACTAAAAAAGGTACCCTTGTTAATACCGAATTCATTTCGGTGTACCGCTTTACCATTTACCATTTCATAACTACCATCATTTGTAATAGCAGTTTCCTTCCCGTAGGCAAAATCTTGATCTATTGATTTGCCATTATTAGACTTGGTGGTATTTTCATCAGCATAAAACAAATTGTTATTAACTGTAAAAACCAATCTTTTTGTTTTTACGTCATAATCCAGATCTTCAGCATTCTTGGGTGCTTTTACTATTAAACTAGATTGTTTATTTGACAAGTTGAAATTGTATACAGCATTATTATACACATACCTAAAACTACCTGAAGATTCCCATGTGATGGTAGGAAAGCGATCTATTCTTTTTGTATCAGCAGTTATATTAAAATAAGATTTGCTTAATTCATCGATGCTTAAAACTGTATCGCGTTTTAAATTTGTTGTATTAGCAACAAGCAAAACTTCCGAACCATTTTTCTTACCTACATAGCTAAAAGTGTTGCTTTTAGGAACCCATTGCAATTGGGCTAATCTTTCTGGTGCAAGTGTTGTTCTACCTTTTAAAACTGCATCCTCGATGCTTAATTCTTTGATTTGGGCAAACAAATTGACTGCTATAAGTAGCATGAAAACTAGATTTGTATGTTTTTTCATTCTCATAATTTTGCTCAATAATAAGTAAAACGAGCCTAATCAGTGAATGATTTTTTTTAACGGCTATTCAAAAATAATTTCTGCTGATGCTCAGTGGGTATGGGACAAGAATCGTATTTACCCCAAATTTTATAACGGTTTCGTGCAATCCATTTATATATCCAATCTCGAATAGATTTGGGAAGGATAAAGCCAATCAATAATATCTTATAGGGAAATCCTAGCAGGGAAAAGATTTTCAATATGGCTTCAGAGTATAAATACGATTTATTGTTGACCATTAAAATGATAGTATCAATGTTTTCTGTTTTGATGTGATTGGATCGTAAAAGCGATTTCGCAAAATCAGAATCCAATGCTGCGAACCTAAAGATTTCCTTCTTATCGCGCTTAATAATAAACTGAATGGATTGATTGCATAAACCACATATGCCATCATAGAATATGATATAAGGATATTCGCTCAAACTAATTTAAATTTATGAAGCAATGTTAATCTTTTGAAGTCTTTTTCTTTTTAAATTTAATTTCATCTGCTTCAATTCTATATTTCACCATGCGTCTAATCAAATCAAGTGGTATGAGTTTATCAATAGGGAACTGAATCGCTCCTTTTGAACTTTTGTAATCTGTAATTTCATGTTGAAAAGCTACAATCCCTGAAGCGGTAGGATAGAAGCCAATATGGTTTTTATAGGCTGCAAAATATACCAACACCCCATTTTGTTTAAATGCTGGCAGTTGGAAGCTAATTAGCTCTTCAGCTTTAGGGGCAGCCAATAGAATGGTTTTGCGAATTTGTTTTAATATGGTTTGGGTTGCAATAGGAAAACATGCAATGTATTCATCAGTATTCGAAAAGGTTGGTTTATCCTTCATGTATTAAATTTTATGTAGTAACAAAAATATATTATTGAAGGAATAAGGCAATAAAAAAGCCGACTTAAGCCGGCTTTTCAAAAAAAATATCATTAAAACTATTTACAAGACCAGCTGTAAACAAAAATGTTTTTAACGCCATTGGAATCAGTGGCTGTTTGTTTAGTTGGATTCGACTTGCTATCGAAATCATAAGCATAGCTATTCGACAAAACACCATCTACTGTTTCGGTTTTTACTAGATTTGCATTAGGTTTACCAATAAATAGTGCAGCAATATTATTATTGATTAACTTATTGGCTTTATCCGCATAGTAATCTTAGGTAGTAACCGTTGTTTTACCATCAGATTCTTCTGTCATCTTGCTAACATTGCCATTGGTGTATACGTAAGTTCTGGCAGTGGTGATATTTGTCCCTAAAAATTCTATTGATTCATTTTGGCTTACTAAATAACCATTGGCATCATACGTATTATAAGTACCCATACGAATAAAGCCTTGAAAGTCAAGTATTATACTATCTGCATAACCTTTACTATTTAAATAATAGGTATTTAATGCGTTTCCATTGACAGATGCCGTCACAATTTTGCCATCATAAGCCAATTCAATTGTACTTGTATCAGCACTTGGATTTTTCTCAACAAATCTAGCAATACTGCCATTTGTATTATAAAAAAAAGCCGTGAATCCTGTATCGTTCTCCATTGATGTAGAAAGACTACATGAATTTGATTGATTGGGATTAGGGTTTTGGATAGGAGTTTTGCTTTCATCATCTTTTTTGCATGAGAAAACCAATGCACTCGTTGTAGCAAGGATCAATAACAGTTGTTTTGTTTTCATTAAATGTTTGTTGAATTAGTGATACAAATTTAAAAAAAAATATGAAAATGAATAGTAACCTGTATTATTAACTTACATTAATTGGTTTTTCTACTACAAATAAACATCAATAAAATTAATCATTTAAGGCTATTCTTTATTTTTAAAATTTGTACATCTTTGCTCTCAAGAAAAAATATGAAATACTATAACCATAAAAAGAACTTTTTGGCCATTGAAGATGAGGATTTTTACAGTTTCGAAAAATCTAAATATGTTATTCAATCTGCACCATACGAATATACATCCTCATACATTGCTGGCTCGGACAAAGGACCTGCTGCCATTATCAATGCATCGCATTTTGTGGAATTGTATGATGAAGAGTTGGATCAAGAAACCTATTTAAAAGGAGGAATTTGCACCCTTCCGCCTATGGATTTTAAAAACAAGGTGGATAAGAAGGCGGTAGATTTGATTGAAAAAGAAACCTATAAACTTGTAAAAGCAGGTAAATTCCCCATAACATTAGGTGCTGAGCATACCATTTCACTTGGTTGTGTGAAAGCAGTAAAGCAAAAATACGATGACGTTCATGTATTGCAAATAGATGCGCACAGTGATTTACGCATGGAATATCACGGAAACCCATATTCACATGCAAGTGTTATGGCACGAGTTCATGACTTGAATGTGCCATTAACTCAAATAGGTATTCGAGCTCAATGTATCGAAGAGTCTCTGTTAATTAAGCAAAGCGATAATATTCATACTTTCTATGCTCACCAAGTAAGGAACAATCCAAACTGGGCACTAGAAGCATTGAAAACACTAGGACCCAATGTATACATTAGCATTGATGCGGATGGGTTTGATCCGTCTATTGTCCCAGCTGTGGGCACTGCTGAGCCAAATGGTATGCAGTGGAACGAAACCATTAATTTTTTGAAACAAGTTATTGCATCTCGTAATATTGTTGGTTTTGATGTGGTGGAAATTGCTCCCAAAAAAGGTACTATTTTGAGTGAATTTACTATGGCTAAATTAGTGTACAAACTGATTGGTTACATAAGTTTAAAATAATAAAAAATAAATCTATGAAAGTTTATTTTGACAATGCTGCCACAACCCCTTTAGACAAAGATGTAGCAGATGAAATGTATAAAGTGATGTGTGAAGATTTTGGAAACCCATCTTCAACCCATTCTCATGGTCGTCAAGTGCGCACGCTTATCGAAGACGCACGGAGAACAGTGGCTCGTTTGCTCAATTGCGCACCTGGTGAAATATTTTTCACTTCAGGAGGTACAGAAGCTGATAACATGTCTATTAGACAATCTGTTCTAACTGGTGAAATTAAAAACATCATTTCATCTAAAATTGAACATCATGCTGTATTGCATACGGTTGAAGAGTTAGCACATCAAGGAAAAGTAAATCTTCATTTCGTGAACTTGCTTCCTAACGGACATATAGACCTAAATCATTTAGAAGAATTGCTATCAGCTAATGCAAATGCATTGGTGAGTTTGATGCATGCTAATAACGAAATTGGTAATCTATTAGATATTGATAAAGTAGGGGAGATGTGCCTTAAGTACTCGGCATTTTTCCATTGCGACACTGTTCAAACCATCGGTCATTACCCTTTAGATTTGGCAAAAACGTATATCAATTTTTTGGCTTGTGCTGCTCATAAATTCAATGGCCCTAAAGGTATTGGGTTTGTTTATATAAATAGCAAAAGTAAAATTTCACCTTTCATAACAGGTGGTGCACAAGAACGCAATATGCGTGGAGGAACTGAAAATGTGTATGGTATCATTGGACTTGCTAAAGCATTAGAATTGGCTTATGCCAACCTTGAGCATGAACAAAAACATATTCAAGACATAAAAACCTATATGATTGAAAAGTTAAGAGCCAATATTGATGGCATCACTTTCAATGGTGACACCGAAGGTAGTTCTCTTTATACTGTTTTGAATGCCAATTTTCCACCGACCCCTATTGCGGAGATGATATTGTTTAAACTCGATATCGCAGGTATTTCATGTTCGGGTGGTAGTGCATGCTCAAGCGGAAGCAATGTTGGTTCGCATGTTTTGGGAGCATTGAATGTATCTCCTGATAGACCAAGTGTTCGTTTTTCATTTGGCAAACAAAATACCAAAGAAGAAGTAGACTTTGTGGTTGAAAAATTGAAAGAAATGCTTGCCCTAAAAGCTACAGCTTAATCTTTAAAATCTACATTATGAAAAAAATACAACTCCTCACGTTACTATTACTCGAATAGATTAATAGCGCAAAACCCTGACAGCGAAATTATCAAGCCTTTATCCTATTGGAAGCACAAGGTTCAAACAGGTGTTAATATTTCTCAATCGAGTTTTTCATCAAATTGGAAAGCAGGTGGGGCAAACAATATATCTTTGGGTAGCTTTTTCAATTTGTTAAGCAAATATGAAAAACAAAACTGGAATGTGGCTAGCGATCTTCAACTCGCATTAGGTTTTTTGAACAATGGAACCGCTACACGTAAAACATCCGATCGTATTTTTTATGATTTTAAATTGGGATATAATATTTCAAGTAAATGGGATTTATTCGTATCAACTAACTTTCAAACACAATTTACTGATGGATTTCTTTATGATAAAGCCGCAGATAAAGGCGATTCATTAATTTCAACCTTTATGTCACCTGGATACTTAACAACTTCATTGGGTTTGGAGTATAGGCCAACTACTTATTTATCTGGACGATTTGGTGTAGGAACTTTGCGTCAAACTTTTGTACTAAATGATAATTTTTCGAAGTTAGGCATGTATGGTGTAGACAAAGGAAGTAATATCCGAAACCAAGCCATCCTTCAAATGGTTTGGAATTTTGATAAAGATATCGCAAAAAATATTAACCTTAAAGTTCGTTCTCAGTCTTTCTGGGATTATATCAAATTTGACAAGCCTGGAAGCCTAGCACAACGTTTGGATATTAACTTAGCCATGAAGGTAAACAAATACATTAGTACAAATATTCAAGCAGTGGCTTTGTATGATTATGATCAAGACAAGGATTGGCAAACATCTCAAATTCTTGCCTTGGGAATCTTATATAATTGGGAAAAATAAGATCAAGTAATTTATTACTGAAGACACTCAATAGGGTGTCTTTTTTTTGCAAATTAATTATATATTTGATTACACTATTTTTTAATCAACTCTAAAACTATTTCGAATAGTAGCCTATGGATAGTAAAAATCTAAAAAGGATATTATCATCATTGCAAAAAGAAGAAGTACTTCATTCACTCAAAAAACGATTTGAGTTAAACATGAATCGACATGAAAGATTAAATTGGTTGGATGTGAAAACTAAATTGGATTTATATCCTGAAAAATTATACATCCTAAATGAAATGGAAATAACAGGTGGAGAGCCTGATGTGATAGATTATGATGCTAAAAGCATAGAATATGTTTTATGTGATTGTGCCGCTGAAAGTCCAAAAGGAAGAAGGAGTTTGTGTTACGATAGAATGGCATTGAATGCAAGAAAAGAAAATAAACCTCAAAATAGTGCTACGGATGTAGCAGCAGAAATGGGGATTAAAATTTTGAATGAAGAGCAATATCGTAAACTACAACAATTAGGAAATTTTGATACAAAAACATCCAGTTGGATTGAAACACCGTCATCCATAAGAAAATTGGGA
Organism: Chitinophaga pinensis; assembly: GCA_945870425.1. Classification (GTDB taxonomy): domain Bacteria; phylum Bacteroidota; class Bacteroidia; order UKL13-3; family UKL13-3; genus RGVD01. The sequence continues at coordinate 205,991 of CAMBSD010000003.1, forward strand.
GGTGCCATTTTCGCAGATTTTAGGTACGGTCAAGTTTTCGTATACCACAATGGCGCTGACTCGTATTATGCGGCAAGAGGTTTTAGGGGCATTTTAACAGTTTAACTCAAACAATAGCAGATATGGAAGGCATAAATGCAAAGGTCAATTTCTACTTCGAAAAAGAAGCTAGGTGGCAAGAAGAAGTTAAACAACTTAGAGTTATTGCAATTGAATGTAACTTATTTGAACAGCTGAAGTGGGGGACACCATGCTACACTTTAAATGGAAGTAATATTGTATTAATTCATACCTTTAAAGAATATTGTGCATTCTTGTTTTTCAAAGGGGCTTTAATGAAAGACGAAAAGGGAATCTTGATTCAACAAAGTAAGAATGTGCAATCGGCACGACAAATTCGTTTTACTAGTTTGAAAGAAATCAACCTTCTGAAAAAAGATTTGAAAGCTTATATTCTCCAAGCAATAGAAATAGAAAAATCAGGCGCTAAAGTGGATCTAAAAAAGGTTTCTGAATTGGAAAGGGCTGAAGAGTTTCAAACAAAATTAGATGAAATGCCTGATCTCAAAAAAGCTTTCGAATCTCTGACTCCAGGCAGACAAAGAGCTTACCTACTTCATTTTTCGCAACCTAAACAATCCCAAACGAGAGAATCAAGGGTTCTTAAATATATTCCTCAAATGCTTAATGGTAAGGGTTTAAATGATATCTAGAAGAGTTTAGTACTTTGTTTAATATTTTTGCACTTCATCATGAAAAAACTCAAGTGAAACACCTGCTTTATTTAGCATTTCCTCACTTTCTCCACCAGCATGGTATTTGCGTTCACATACAACCCGCTTTATGCCACAATTAATAATGAGCATAGCACATACCCTGCAAGGAGTCATTCTGCAATATAATGTCGCACCATCTAGAGCCACACCATTTTTAGCTGCTTGGCAAATGGCATTTTGCTCTGCATGCACCGTTCTAACGCAATGTTCAGTAATGCTGTCATCTTCATGGATCATTTTTTTCATTTGATGACCCACTTCATCACAATGGGGAAGACCAATTGGAGAGCCTACATATCCAGTAACAAGCAATTGATTATCGCGTGCAATCACACAGCCACTTCTGCCTCTGCCGCATGTGGCACGCTTACTGATGGCCTCCATTACTTCCATGAAATATTCATCCCAAGTAGGACGTATATATTTTTCTTCTTTAATACTCATGATCTTTTGAATTAAATGGCCTCTATAACCTTATCTATTTGTTGATACAATCCTTCAAAACTACTGTTATTGGTAAAGTGGTAATCTGCTAACTTCATACAAGCACTTAAATTTTGTTTATTGGGGTCGCTTGATGTCATTTCGCGATCCTCATTCTCAGAAAAAGTTTCATATGAAACCATATCGGTCTCTGAGCCTCTTAAGAGAATGCGCTCATATCTTATTTTTCTATCCGTATCAACTGAGAATAAATAAAAATTTCCTTTGGATTTCAATGCGGTTACTTCACCAACAGTCCTAATACTTTCTATAATACAATTTGAACCGCTTTCTTGGGCTTCTTTTAGCAACTCTTCTGCAATATAGCTTGGGCCATTCTCAGCCCTAAGTTGATTTGCAGTCTGCACCATATTATCTCTATTTACTTCTTTTCCTTGCGCATTAATTGCCTTAATAAGATATGCTCTTACCGAAAAATGCGTAAAGCCATGTTTATTGGTAAGGTATTCTACTATGGTGCCTTTGCCTGCCCCTAAAGTTCCTGTTATGCCTATTATTTTCACTAGATTCTAAAATAAATTTGAATTCCCGTTTTCTACTTAGTCCATTTCAAAATAATCCAATTCTTTTGAAAAAGTTTCCTTTACATAGAGAGCAGCAATTAGCGACAGTGCAATGCATACTCCTCCAACGCTTAAAGCTGCATAACCTACGCCAATCATAGGGATTAGACCATGAAAAGATTGAGTAATAGGAACAGTAGCACCTCTAACAAAATTAGGAGCTGTATTGGCTACTGTACTGCGAAGATTGGTTCCAAATTGTTCAGACGCCACCGTAACAAACAATGCCCAGAATCCTGTACTGGCACCTAATAAGAAGCACATGAAATGAAACCAATCTATACTTACATTAAATTTAAAAAGATATAAACTTACTGATGCGCTTAAAATGGCTAAATAGATATATATAACTTTTTTTCTACTTTTTAAAAGTTGACTTAAAGCGCCACTTAACAAATCTCCAATCGACAAACCAATATAACTCCACATTACGCTGTCGCCTACAATTACCTCGCCATCTGTAACGCCTACATATTTAGCAATTACATGGCTTTGGTTAATTAATACGCCCACTACAAACCAAATTGGTAGTCCTATGGCCACGGATGCAATGTATTTGAAGGCTCTTTCTTTGCTGCTAAATAACTGGAAGAAATTTCCTTTTTGTAGGTTTTGTCTTCTCATGCTTTTAAACATACCACTCTCAAAAGCACCCACCCTTAATAACAAAAGAAAAATACCTAATAAACCTCCAACAATATAAGCCATTTGCCAGGCCTTCATATCCAATTCAAAATATTCGGCAATATCTCCGCCACTTCCACCAACAAGTCGAGCTGCTACTCCACCAAGGGCTCCAAAAGTTACAATTACCATGGTTCCCCATCCGCGATTTTCTTTATCCATGCTTTCTACAACCAAGGTGATACCAGCACCAAGTTCACCTGCAAGCCCAATACCTGCAATTACCCTGCAAATGGCATAACTAGTCGTATCTGTGACAAAAGCATTAGCAAGATTAGCAAGAGAATAGAGTAAGATAGATCCAAAAAGCACTTGAATACGCCCCTTCTTATCCCCTAATATGCCCCATAAAAGGCCACCAATAAGCATTCCGGTCATTTGCCAGTTGAAAAGTGAAACATCATATTCTTGAAGAATATCTCCAGATAGGCCCAAGGTTTCGAGGCTTTCTTTTTTTACTACATTAAATAAAACGAGATCGTAAATATCTACAAAGTAGCCTAGGGCTGCTACTACTAATAATGTCCAAGCATTTTTTCCGTTGTTCATATTGGCTAAATATGCTCACAATGTATTAAAATCGGAAAAAGAAATGAAAAATACTTTTAAAGATTGTTGAGAATGGGACGAGATAAAGCCCATACATAGTGCTGCGAAAGAGATTCGAACTCTCACACCCTAAGGCACCACCCCCTCAAGATGGCGTGTCTACCAATTCCACCACCGCAGCTTTTGCTTAATTACTTAAGCAATAACTACGCGGCTTTACCGGTAATTTTGTTTTTTAATTTTAAAGCTTTGCGGCTACGTTTAACGCCAAATGAACCAATTTTCATTTTGCCTTTTTTTGAGCGAGTGTCCCCTTTTCCCATAGTATTTTTTGTTTATAAATTAGTCTGTAAAAGTAGGCCTTTTTGTTGGAAATAAAAATAGTTACAACACAAGTATTGCTAAATACTTTGTTCTGTGAATGTAAATAAACGATATTCGCTTACTTAATGATAGAAAATAGAATAGAAACCGCCTCTGTGGTTGCTGAAAAACTATCCACTACTGATTGGAAGTCGATAACAAAAGCTGTTAAAATAAATGTTAGGAAGACTATTAACATGTATCTGAATAAAACTGCGATTTGTAATTCTTGCATAACTTTTTGCGTTTATTTGTAAATCGAAAGTCTGACTATTAATCATGCTGCGAAAGGGCTTTTCCATTACTTGGTGGATAATCTACTTTATTAGTCATAAAATTATATAAGTAACATAAAATGTTGGAAAACGAAATTAACAAAATTATCAACAATAGACTAGTAATTGCGACACAAGAAAAAGGAGCTGAATTAACTAGTATTTTATCGAAGAATAAAAATTATGAATTCCTATGGCAGGCGAGGCCTGAAGTGTGGTCTAGGCATGCACCTATACTATTTCCAATAGTAGGTAAATTATCCCAAAATAAAACCAAGTACCAAAATGAATTTTATTCTCAAAGTCAGCATGGCTTTGCAAGGGATTTGCTATTTGAGTTAACGGAAATTTATGCCGACTTGTTGGTATTCAAACTCAAGTCGTCTGAACTAACAAAGAGCCAATTTCCATATGATTTTAATCTTTTTGTAGAGTATCAAATAATTGAGAATAGCCTGGTAGTTACTTATAAAATTCACAATACAGATGCTAAACCAATTTACTATAGCATTGGTGCACATCCAGGCTTTGCTTTGCCTGTCCATAAACTGAATGAGTATGTGATTGAATTTGAGCAAAAGGAGGAACTTAGAAGATATTTATTAAGTGAGGGTCTATTCAACGGAGATACTGAATTAATAGGACTTAACATTAATTCGTTTCCACTTGATACTGCTCTTTTTGATAAGGATGCGATAGTATTTAAGCACTTGAAATCATCATGGATTAAACTTAGACATTTGCATAGTAATTATGAAGTAAAAATGAGTATCGCTGGATGGCCTTATTTGGGCATTTGGACAAAAGTTGGATGTGAAGAGTTTGTTTGCTTAGAGCCTTGGCAAGGATTAGCCGAATCCGTTGGTTTTAATGGCGATGCTAGTGAAAAGGAAGGTATGAGGAAACTAGATGTTGATGCTATTGAAAGCTTTAGCTATACGATTGAATTCACTATTTAAATAAATCGTTCAATACTTTTTCGCGGTAGGTAAAAATCTCTTTCACGCGCTTATCCACAAACAAAGCGTGCAGGAGCGGGGCCATAATCCAACCTTTAGAGAGATAGGTGATTCTATCAATCATAATTGTTTTGCCTTCTTCTTCAGTAAAAATATGCTCGTGATACCACTTGGTGTATGGGCCTTTCAATTGTTGGTCGGCAAACTTATAGGGCGGATTCCATTCGCATATTTCTGTTTTCCATTTAAAAGGAATGCCACTTAATTTTATTTTATAGTCAATCAATGCGCCTTTTTTCATGGCAATAGGAGAGGGAGTTAATATTTCAAATTGCAATTCGCTTGGTGTAAGTTTGTTTAAATTTTCAGCCTTACTAAAAAAAGCAAAGACTTCATCTAAAGGTTTATTAATACTTGTTTTGTATTCCAATACGCGTTCATTCATGTCTTATTAACGAGGGATTCCATATATTGTTTTGAAATTTCTTTGCATCCTGCAGTGTTTTTAATTCTGCCAATCCTTTAATCTTACGAGCAAAAGGCCTAAACTTGCAGCATGAATTATTTGAGGGCAGAAAACCTAGCTAGAGCATTTGGTGAAAGGGAATTATTTAAAAACGTAACACTTACAGTTGATAAAGGGGAGAGGGTAGCTCTGATTGCCAAAAATGGATCAGGTAAAACATCTTTATTAAATATACTTACCGGCCAAGACGCGCCTAATGAGGGTTCTGTTACCATTGATAAAAATGTAAATTGGGCTTATTTAGAGCAAGAGCCTCAGTTTAATAATGCCGATTCAGTGGCTGAAGCTGTTTTTAATGCGGATAGCATATTACTTAAAACGGTGGCCGCCTATGAAAGCATTATGGAGGCATTGGAAGAAAACCCTGATGATGAGAACCTTCAAAACCAATTAACCCATGCCATGGAAGAAATGGACAATCACTCGGCTTGGGATATTGAAGCGAAAGTAAAGAACATATTAACGAAGCTAAGCCTACATCATCATTTAAACAAAAATGTGACTGAGTTAAGTGGTGGTCAAAAGAAACGTCTAGCTTTGGCAAGAATCCTCATCCAAAACCCAGATTTTATTATTATGGATGAGCCTACCAATCACCTAGATATTCAAATGATTGAATGGCTTGAGGGTTACTTAAAATCGCAACAAGTTAGTTTGCTATTGGTTACCCACGATAGGTATTTTCTTGATAATATTTGTACAGAAATTATTGAATTAGACAACGGACAGTTATACACCTATAAAGGCAATTACGCTTATTTTTTAGAAAAAAAAGCCATGCGCGAAACATTTCAAGAAAAGGAAGCGGATGCTGCGCGTAAATTAATGCGTAAAGAATTGGAATGGATGCGCAAGCAACCCAAAGCCAGAACCACCAAATCAAAAAGTAGAATTTCGAGTTTTTACGAAACCAAAGAAAAGGCTAGCTTCAAAAATGATACTAGCAAAGTAGAGATTGTAATGCAAATGAATCGCTTGGGAACTAAGATTCTAGAAACCCATCAGGTGGAAAAGAAATTTGGAAACCAAAGTATCGTTAAAGATTTTACCTATTTATTTAAACCAGGTGAAAGAATTGGAATTATTGGTAAAAATGGGGTGGGAAAATCTACCTTTTTAAACATGCTTTTGGGTTTAGAAAAGCAAGATGGTGGTAGAATTATCAAAGGGGACACGGTAAGATTTGGGTATTACTCGCAGCAAGGAATGCAAATTTCTGATGACAAAAGAGTAATCGAAGTAATTACTGATATTGCGGAGTATCTTGAGGTAGGAAAAGGGCAGAAGCTAACCGCGACAACCCTATTAAAGATGTTTTTGTTTGATGCCAAGAAGCAATATAACTTTGTTAGTGTATTAAGTGGGGGTGAAAAACGTAGGTTGTATTTGTTAACAGTATTAATGAAAAAGCCAAACTTCTTGGTGCTTGATGAGCCTACCAACGATTTAGATATTGACACCTTAAATGTACTTGAAGAATTTCTTGAAAGCTATGAAGGTTGCTTATTGGTGGTAACCCATGATAGGTATTTTATGGACACCTTGGTTGACTCTTTATTTGTGTTTGAAGGTGAAGGATTTGTTAGACCATTCAATGGTAATTATCAAGATTATTTGAACGAGCAGGAAGAAAAGAAGCAATTGGCAAGTCAGTCAATTGTAAAACCAGCAAACAATGCCAATATACAACAATCAAATAGCACACCTACAGAAGTGAAAACTGAAGCTAAGAAGTTAAGCTTCAAAGAGCAACGCGAACTTGAATTATTAGACAAAGAAATGTCTGGTATGCAAATCCGAAAAGCAGCGTTAGAAAATTTATTAGGCTCGGGCTCTGAAAATACAGAAGAAATAAGAATGTGGGGGGAGGAGTTGCTCGGAATTACTCAGTCTTTAGAGGAAAAAGAGATTCGTTGGTTGGAGTTGAGTGTTTGAAACTTAAACCAAGGAATTTGCTACAATGATTGAAGTGTTGAACAAATACAAATGATTTAAGCCCAATTGAAGCCAAATTATTTAACAAAAACTTTTCTTTATCATTTGAATTGAACCATTTGCCAATTACTTTTGTCTAATATTAATAATTAACTTTAAATGAAAAAAATCCTGATTTTAATAGCTGCAACTACATTGTCGGTTCAGTTATTTGCACAAAAAAGCAATGTTGAAAGTGCTGCCATCTACTTTAACAGCAGCATTAACGAGGTAGGAGATGCTAAGAAAACCATTTTTGAGGATGCTAAAAAAGCCATTGATCAAGCAGCCGAAAACGAAGAAACAAAAAACGACTTGAAAATGTGGTTTTATAAAGCCTTGATTTATGATACCATTTACCATAACCCAACTTATGCGGCAATGGATTCAGATGCTGTTGAAAAAAGTACCATTGCTTACAAAAAATGCTTGGATTTGGATACAAAAAAGAAATACGAAGAGTATTGCACCATTGGTATTTTAAATGGCGCTTTCGCCTGTTATAATCAAGCTGTAAACTCCTCAAACTATGATATGTCAGTTAAGTTTTACAAGTTAGTAGCTGATATTATTCCTTACGATAAGGATAAACAATTGGCCAAAAACAATTTATCTGAGAAAAATATCTACTACAATTTAGCTATTACAGCTTTAAGGTCAGAGAAAAAGCCAGATGCCAAGGTGTTTCTGAAAAAATTAATGGATCTTAATTATAACGACCATTTGATTTATGCCTATATGAGTAATATTTTATTAGAGGAAAAAGACACCACAGCTGCTTTGGATTGCATTGATAAGGGCCGTAAGGTTTTCCCTTCAGAAAAGGACCTAATTAATTTGGAATTAAACATATACATGAATCAAGGAAAGCAAGATGTATTGATTAATAAACTAAATGAAGCCATTGAATTGAATCCTGAAAATCACGAATTATTGTATGTTAGGGGAAATGTAAGCGATAATTTAGCAGCTAGTATGCTTGCCAAATCAAAACAAGCAAGAGATTCTTCAGCTTATTATAGCAAAAAAGCAAAAGGAGAGAAAGTGCCTTCAAAAAAGACAGCCTATGATGTCAGTGCCAAGCAATTCAAAACTGCGTCAGAGCAATTAATTAAAGAAGGTAAAGTGAAGTCTGCGAGTGCCGAAGCCGATTACAATAAAGTTATTGAGTTGAGTCCAGATTATTTAGATGCATTTTACAATCTAGGCGCTTTGACTAATAATAAGAGTACTGAAATTGCCGAGAAAATCAATGCAATCAACATTAGTGGCTTAACCCAACAAGAATACGATAAAAAAGTAGCGGTGTTCAAAAAAGTGCAGGATTCGGTTTTGAATGTAGCCTTGGGATATTTTTCAAAAGCATTGGAAATTGCTGAAGCTAAATCAGAAGAGACACCTGATAAGAAAAAAGAAAAATATTCATACATGGCTGATATTTTATTTTCAATTCAACAGGTGTATGCCAACCTAGGGGATGAGAAAAAAGCTGTAGAAGCTAAGAGAAGAAGAGCGCAATACGAGAACTAATAAGCAAGAAAGGAATAGCAATATTCCTTTCTTTTTAAACATTCTATTTAACATAATATAAATTATAGGTAAATTAAAATGACTTAAAAGACTAGTTATTAATGTTCTTTACATATTTGAATTAGCTAATTACATATTCATTAAAATTGTTGGCTAAGCAAATAAACCCATGACAGAAGGGAAAAACTTAGTAGGTAATTTGCTTTTGCAAATCACAGGAATTATCAAACGTTTTATAGGTGGCTTAATTGAAAAAATAAACTATGTAAGAAACCTTAAAAACTGAATTTAATGACAAACAACAAGGCAAAGACGATTTGTTGAAAGAAATTGAAGTAACCAAGCAAGTGCCAATAAAACATTTGATAAAATGCCTGAGGTAGATTTGACAAGCATCTACCCTATTGATTTTTTGGGTATTAAAACAAGCGATTTTAACGCACCAGATTTTAGCACTTTTAAGTTATCATTTGGGACAAATTAACTATCACCACAGGCTTTTTGACAAACAAACTATTTGCCTAATTGTTTAACTAATAGTTGATTTAACTCTAATATCTGACTTTGAAGTTCATGTAAGTGTTCGCCTTGGTGGTGAAGGATAAAATCAACTTTTTCGTGAAGCATTCTAATTTCCATTTCAGATTTTAAATTCACTTTGTAATCATTTTTAGATCTTAATCTGTCTCTGCTTTCTTGCCTGTTTTGACTCATCATGATGATTGGCGCTTGCACGGCTGCTATGCATGATAATATCAAATTAAGTAAAATGAACGGATAAGGGTCAAAGCTAGGATTGGATAAGATAACAGAATTAGCAAGTATCCAGGCAATTATTACTAAGAAAAACGCAATGATAAAGGCCCAACTCCCACCAAAACTTGCAATTTTATCGCTAAGCTTCTCGCCATAAGAGCTATTACTTTGTTCATCGGCTATATCAGCGGAAAGTAATTCATCAGCATTGATACTATCCATCACCTCTTTCTCTAGTTTCGTCAAAGCCCCTTTTTCATCTGCAATTTGTAATCGCAGTTGCTCTGAACGCAAGGCTAAATAGGCATCAATTGAGATAAATTCACCTTGACCTACACTCAGCCCTTTGCTTTTAATAAACTCCATTAATGAATCGCCAATGCTATCGCTTGGCTTAAGTTGTGAAATGGAATAAGGCTTGTGATTGATAGCGCAGTTAAATTTAGTAGAACTCATGTTGACAAAATCAATATTTGAAGTAAGTTATGTAAAATAAACTCATGCTGAAACGACTTTTGATTTTTTAATCAAAAGGTAATTCTATCTTCGATCTTGGATGATAAAACTGCTTTTAACAATTATTATTTCTTTTAGCTGCTTTGTCTTGCACCCCAAAGACTAAGGGTTAAGAATACTGAAAATGTTAAGGTGTATTACCTCGGACCTCTGAAACATTTAAAATTCAAGCGATTCGACTTAAGCAAGCAGTTGTCTGGTTATGTAAAAATGGCAAAGGATGGGATGAAACTTTGAACTTTATTGGTAGTCCAAAAATGGCATTAAACAATATTTATAGAGTAAAATTTACCTCTAAAAACTTTTTTTCAAGAGCTGTAAAACCCTTTGTTTATTGCATAGGGATTGGCTTTTCGGCCTTGTTTGCTTCCAATGTAAATGCAGCTACCACAGACTACACCTTCACCACTGCTGATAAATGGAAAATGTTTGGAGAAAGCGTGTTGGCTATAGGTACTTTTACAGAGGCAACAGGCCCAGCTATTTGGCTTATTACACCAAAGAAATCTTTGACTTCTGGACAAAACTTAGAATTAAGTGCTTCGCGTTAAACAGGGTATAATCCTGATAATCGCGATGAAGCAAAGTCGATTATCTTTTGAGAAAATTGGATAATCAAAGCTTACAATTTTGACTGCTAACTGATGGTCGCAACCTTGGCTGTTTCCACCTTTGAAGGGGGCAGGGGGATGTTGTTTCAGTTTTGGATTATGGACTAAAATTGAGATGGGCAACTTTTTAATCGACTCATGTTTACCATTAATTAGGTCTAATAAACATGCTGATTTCTATTGTTTTGGCTATTATTTTAGAATCCATTCTACAACTTTTAAATGCGAACCTTAATTTGCAACACTTGAGTTTTAAAGAAAAATATACCCAAATACTAAAAAATGAGGCTTACAAATTGGGCTTTAGTTTTTGTGGTGTATCTAAATCTGAGTTTTTGCAGAGTGAAGAACCCAGATTTTCCAAGTGGTTGAGCGAAAATAGAAATGGAAAAATGGCCTATATGGAAAATCATTTTGACAAGCGATTAGACCCAAGCAAATTAGTCGAAGGCTCAAAATCTGTGGTAAGTTTGCTTTATAATTATTATACTGATAAGCAGCAAAACGACCCCACTGCCCCGCAAATATCTAAATATGCTTTTGGCGAAGATTATCACATAGTGGTGAAGGATAAACTTAAGCAGCTAGTTGATATATTAAGGGAACAAATTGGAGACATAGAAGGACGTGCTTTTGTGGACAGCGCACCAGTGCTTGAAAAGGCCTGGGCTGCTAAAAGCGGATTGGGCTGGATAGGCAAAAACGCCAATCTGATAAACAAAGGAAATGGTTCTTTTTTCTTTTTAGCCGAATTGATTGTGGATGTTGAGTTTGAATATGATCATCCTGTTAGGGACTATTGTGGAAATTGCACAGCTTGCATAGATGCCTGCCCAACACAAGCCATTTATGAACCACATAAAGTTGATGGAAGTAGATGTATAAGTTATTTTACAATTGAATTAAAAGACAGCATACCTAAAGAGTATAATGGCAAATTCGAAAATTGGGCTTTTGGTTGTGATGTCTGCCAGGATGTTTGTCCCTGGAATCGATTTTCAAAACCTCATAATGAACCTAGATTTGATGCCAATCCATCGATGCTAGGCATGAATAAAAAGGATTGGATTGAGATTACTGAGGATATATTTGAAAAATTATTTAAAAATTCGCCATTAACCCGAACCAAATACAACGGTTTGCTAAGAAATATTGACTTCATTACAAATGAATAGGTTTATTAAACATACTTTAGCTTTAATACTAAGTATTTCAGCCATTAACACATTTGCCCAAAAAGCCGAATCTGATTATGGTATTGGTCTAAATGTCAATTTTCCAATGATTGGCCTGCAGACCAGCGATTATAGTGGACGAGGTGTAGGAGGTGCGCATATTTTCACCACAGCCCCAATGAGTAATTTGCTAATATCAAAAGCAGAAAACAAATTTTGGCAAAACCTAAACTACCATCTTTCGGCAGGTTTTGCGATGATGGGCATTCGTGATCGCCAATCTGATAATCGTTATACGAATACCTATATTGATGGAACAGCATCACTTTATTTAAAACCATTTCATGAGTCATCAGACTTTAAAATTTTTGCAGGTTTGCGTCCTTATTATTTAGTTTCTACGAATACCGAGAAATTAAGAGATGGCGAATATGTGATTGATAATATCGACTCTGCCAATCAAAATAAGTCAGGGGATATTGGATTTTCAGGCACCATAGGCATATCAGTGGCTTTGAGTAGCATTGTAAATTTAGAGTTAAAATACAACCATAGTTTTGACAATATTAGCACCTCTCCCGCTAGCATAAAAGGCCGCCAATCCATTATTGAAGTTACGCTTAGCATAAGTGCGACAGGTATTAGAGATAAGGTAAATTACAAAGACATTAGTACTTTTGAATACTTAAAAAAACTGCACAAGGGCAATCTAATGGTAATGCTACCAACAGTTAACAAAGCAGAGATTGATGGTTTGATAAATGCTGGAAAGTCTGATCAAATTACCAATTTGTTGGATGAGCTTCACCAAGCAAATGTATTAGTGATGAAGGCGTTTAAAAACGAGTTTGACTTCTGTCCTGTTGTTTTTTATGATGATACCAATGCATATAAAGTGTCAAATAAGGTATTTGGTGATTTTTTTTATGATGCGGATGGTAATTCAATCGCTATCGCAAACGTAAATACTGCTAATTTCTTTGTGGCTTCATTTTGCGAAGATGTTTCAAGTATCTCTCATAAAATGGATTATGGCTTGTATGTATATGATGATAAAATCACCCATTTAGGAAAGCCTTTTAATACCCAACAAAACCAATTTAACATTTTTGCAGGTGGCGATCCTTTGAACTACCTAAGAAAAAGATTAAATGTATTGAGTTACGAGGATTATTCAAGAAAAGTAAAGAAACTAAATGGCAGATTGTTAAGGTTTTCTTCTGAGAACTAAAATAAACCAAGCCTAAAACTCCAATAAAATATTCAATTAATAGGTTCTCTAAATTGCTTTTCGATTTCATAGCGTTGCAAACTAGCCATACATGCTAATAAGATGAAGGGGCACCAAATAAGCTAGAGAATAGTTTTGAAATTGCTTACAAACAACCTGTTCTTCCGCCATCTACGGGCATGTTAATACCTGTGATATATGAGGCATATTCGCTCGCTAAGAAACTAGCAGCAAAGGCAATTTCTTCGGGTGTGGCGAAACGCTTCATGGGAATTTCGGCTAGCATTTCTCTACTTACATCATCGGCACTTTCGTTTTGTTTTTCAGCTTTTCCTTCAATGATTTGTTTTAATCTATCGGTTGAAGTTGCACCCGGTAAAATATTGTTTACCGTAATGCCAAATGGTGCTAGCTCTGTTGCCAAAGTCTTGCTCCAGCTTGCCATAGCACCTCTTACGGTGTTTGAAACGCCTAATCCTTTTAAAGGTATTTTTACACTTGTAGATATGATATTTATGATTCTTCCATAATTTGATTGTCTCATGCCATCAATTACACATTGCATCAAATGATGACTACTAAGCAAATGAGAATTCAAAGCAGATATGAACTCCTCTTCTTTTGCCAAATGAGCTGGTCCAGGGCTAGGCCCTCCGCTATTGTTAACCAAAATATGGTAGATTGTATGTGAATTAACTTTGGCGTCAATGGCTGCTCTCACACTCTCTGGCTTTGAAAAATCGGCCACGATAAAATTATGCTTTTGTCCTATGCTAGTGTCTAGGTCTCTTACCACACGTTCAAGCAAACCACCATTTCGTGCCATTAGAGTGACATTTGCGCCAAGTTTTGCAAATTGTAAAGCTACGGCATAGCCAATTCCTTTTGTGCTGCCACATACCAATGCATTCTTTCCGGTTAAATCAATATTCATACTTTCGAATTAAACACCATGAGCCTTTATTTACAAATAATATTATTAGTTCACCTTTAATAGCTTGTATTGATGTGATTTGTACTATTCACAATTCCTTTTTCGACTTAACTACAAATACCTACATTTGCCAATGACAAACAAAATTGGGGGAATACAGAATCATGAAAGTATTTAAATTTGGGGGAGCATCGGTAAAAAATGCAGAGTCAGTAAGGAATGTAGCAGATATTTTAAAGCAATATGCCAATCAGGAATTATTGATAGTAGTATCAGCTATGGGGAAAACCACCAATGCCTTAGAACTATTGGCAAAGGCATATTACAACAATGAAAATGAAAGCAAAAACAATCTATTTAACGAGGTAAAAACCTTTCATGATGACATTATAAAACATCTTCTTAAAGATGCTGCGAGTCATGCTTATGACGATATCGAAAATCTGTTTATTGAACTTGATTGTGAGTTAGAAAGTGCACCTGATGGCAGTTTTGATGCTATTTACGATCAAATTGTAAGTTATGGTGAGATTTTCTCATCAAGAATAATAAGCACATTTTTAAATGATTCAGGAATACGCAACCGTTGGATGGATGCTCGAAATTTTATTGTCACAGATAGTACATACCGCGAAGGAAAAGTAGATTGGAAAATCACTGAAAGTTTGATTGGTAATAAATTGAAACCCATTGTGAAAAAGCAAATGGTGATAACGCAGGGTTTTATTGGAAAAAACAAAGACAATCACACTGTAACCCTTGGCAGAGAGGGATCTGACTATACCGCTGCTATTTTTGCTTATGGACTAAATGCCGAGAATGTTACCATTTGGAAGGACGTGGCAGGGGTAATGAATGCAGACCCCAAAAAGTTTCCGGATGCTGTGAAATTAAATGCATTGAGCTACCCAAAAGCCATTGAAATGGCGTATTATGGAGCCACAGTAATTCACCCTAAAACCATTCAACCCTTGCAAAGCAAGCATATTCCTTTGTATGTAAAATCATTTATACAGCCAGATGAAAATGGAACGTTAGTAGGCGTTGGAAAAGTATTAGAGGAGCAGGTACCCACCTTTATCAGCAAAAACAACCAATTACTAATTTCTATTTCTAGTAAAGATTTCTCATTTATAGTAGAAGATAATTTGAGTAATATTTTTTTTGTGTTTTCTCGTCACAAGGTGAAAATAAATTTAATGCAAAATTCGGCCATTAGCTTCAGTGTATGTATAGATAATGAGGAAGAAAAAACAGAAAAGTTGTTATCTGAATTGGCTTTAAATTATAATATAAAAAGTAACTCAGGGCTTGAAATTCTCACAATTACAAATCATACAGGTGAATTGTTAAAAAAATTATCCGATGGCCGTAAGTTATTTATCGAACAGAAAACACGTAACACGCTTCAATTGGTTTTAGGCTAATGGAAGCTAAAATAGTTGTATTGCTTTTGGGCAGCAATATGGGAGATTCACTAGCTTGTTTGAAAACAGCTATACACCATATTGAAAATCGCCTATCTCCTATCATTATGGCTTCAAGCCTATATAAAACAGCTGCTTGGGGCAAGCTAAATCAAGCAGATTTTTATAACCAAGTTGTTGCTATAAAAAGCAATCAGACAGCAAATGAAGTTTTGACAATAATCCTTGGTATTGAAAAACAAATGGGTCGAGAACGAACAGAAAAATGGGCTGAAAGGGTTATTGATATCGATATCTTATTTTACGGAAATGATACTATCGATAATCCAAATTTGAAAGTACCTCACCCCTATTTGCATACCAGGAGGTTTACCTTAGTTCCATTACAAGAGATATTACCACAATATATTCACCCCACATATAGTAAAACTATTGATACGCTGTTAGATAATTGTAGTGATGCAGGTAAAGTGGAAAAATTGTAGGAATGTTGGTCATGCTAAACATTTATTTGCGGTTTTTAATTCTCACAATACTTACAAAATAACCAAACACAAGTTTGAGCCAAAATCCAATTCCATATCGCTATATTGCTGTTGAAGGAAACATTGGTGCGGGTAAATCAACCCTTGCCAATAAATTGTCGCAATGGCTTCAGGCAAAGCTCATACTTGAGGAATTTGAAGATAATTCGTTTTTACCTAAATTTTATAAAGACCAAAGGCGCTATGCTTTCCCTCTTGAAATGAGTTTTTTGGCAGCTCGCTTTAATCAATTAAAAATACAACTTACAGACCATGATTTATTCATTAATCACATTGTGTCTGACTATGTTTTTCCAAAGTGCTTATTGTTTTCAAAAGTCACTTTGGATGAGGATGAGTATAATTTGTATTACAAACTCTTCGAAATAATTAACCAACAAATACAGCAACCAGATTTATTGCTATATCTGCACAGCCCAGTTGAAAAACTAAAATGGAATATCAATAACCGTGGCCGAGTATATGAGCAGGAAATTGAGGATGAATACCTAATAAATCTCCAAAAAACCTACTTCGATTACCTCCATTCTAGCAGCAATCTAAGAATTGTTATACTTGATTGCTCCAAGCTTGATTTTGTCCATAACCCTGAGGACTATGAGAAAATCCAAATGCTATTAAGTCAAGAATACCCCGTTGGTATAACACGTTTGTAAATTCAGCAACTCAACACAAATAAGTGCTGACTCAATGCCTGTTTCCCCTTAACTCCATTTTTAATCCCTATTGTTTGTTGAAAGGGTTAAAATTGTGTTGACAAGATGATAAAAAACGACTTGATAATTGATGTAGGCATGCATCGCGGTGAAGATGCCAACTACTATTTAAAAAGGGGTTACAATGTAATTGCCATAGATGCTAACCCAAATATTATTAAGTACGTAAACAAAAAGTTCGAACAAGAAGTTAAACAAAATAAGTTAAGAGTTTTAAACTACGCCATTGCAGATATTGACGAAATGCATATGGATTTTAACATCAGTGAATTATCGCTTTGGAGTTCGCTCAAAAAAGAAATAGCAGACAGGAATCAACTTGCCAAAGAAACTTTGAAAGTGGAATGTAAAACACTTAAAACCATTTTTAAAACTTACGGTACCCCCTATTATTGCAAAATTGATATTGAGGGTTATGATGAATTATGTTTAAAAACTTTGTCGGGTTTAAATATACTCCCAACTTTTATTTCAGTAGAATCAGAATGTGTAGGTGAAAATCAAATATTAACAGTAGAGCAATCCTTAGGCACGTTAATAAGACTTAAAGAACTCGGATATACAAAGTTTAAACTTGTAGATCAAACCTCCTTAGAAATACTAAAAATAGATGAGGATTTTTACAGTCATGCAAAGATGCTTCGATTTAAAAAGCCGAGTCTTAAAACCAAAATTATTAATAAAATTTCTGTTGCATTGGGTTTTGGAATTCAAACCTCATCATACAGGGAGAAATTAAGTAGGAAATTCAAACACGATTTTTTAACAGGATCTTCCGGTCCATTCGGAAATGATTTGGATGGAGAATGGTTGAATTATGATTCGGCAAGGGCATGTCTTTTGAAGCATAGGAATGACTATTTTAAATTACAAAACTCAATAAGCTATGGGTTTTGGTGTGATTGGCATGCTACAAAATAGATTCAAAAACAATTAATATTCAACCCTTACCAACTTCATGTTTTGCCACCTTACTATATTTAGATTGGCATTTTGCAAACCTTCGCTGTCTTGTTTGAAGGCTACTTTAAAATGATTACATAAGCCTTGATAACTATTTTGTTCAATCAACTTCTTGATATCATTTTTGTTTTGTGACGCGTTTTTGGCAAAAAACATAAATTGATCATAGCCCTGAAAAGAAAAAACACTCGGTTCAGTGTAAAACTTAGCGCGATACTTTCCAATGAAATCTTTCACAGCTTGGTCACTGTAATCAATAAATTGGGGAGTTAGAATATGGACTTTACATTGTTCCCAAAGTTTACCATTTATAGAACTAAAATCCATCCATTGGCTAAACCCATAGGTAGAAATGTCATACAAACCTGTTGTGTCATTTATCGCATTCAAACTACTATTTACTTTACTTTCTTCATTACTGCAAAGTATAATATGATTGGGTTTATTCGCTACCAAAAATTTCCCCAAATCGTTTAATTTACTAATGTCTAGATAAGAAAAGGAAGCATTTGAAAAACTGCCTTGTAATTGCTTAGCCCTAGCTCCAAAAACCTTATCACTAGGGTCCTTATCCTGAATAATAAGGACATTAGGATTTTTATATTGGTTGTTAATATATCCAAGCACATAATCTGCATAGTAAGTCAAATCGGGATTAGCAGATATGACATATGGGTCATTCACCTTGGTTTTAGTAAAAGTAAATAGTGGCGAAATATGATATTTTTGTTTAACAGCTGAAAAAGACTTCATAGCCATTTGGGCTTCTTTGGTAACAGGTCCAATGATTAAGTCAGCTTCTGCAACTTCCTTTTTCTTTAAAATCTTAATAAAAACATTAGAATCTTTCTCCGTATCATAGCTTGAAATACTCAAACCAATTCCCGATGCTACTAAAGTATCTGCAGCTATTAATGCACCTTGATAATACTCTCTGCAAGCATTACCCAAGTCAGAGTTTTTAGTATTAGGCTTTAGGCTTATTTGCTTGCTGCAAAATGGCATAATTACCGCCACTTTGGTTTGAGCAAAAGAATTAGAAACCAGTATTAACAGGCAATAAAAAGATATTATACAATGTTTTTGTTTCATATTTTTGAAAGTCTTACCTGTCTTATTCCCATTCAATAGTTGCAGGAGGCTTACTACTTATATCATAAACCACCCTATTGATGCCACGCACCTCATTAATAATTCTGTTTGACACCAATCCAAGGAACTCATGAGGCAAATGGCTGAAATCGGCTGTCATGCCATCCACCGAAGTGACAGCTCTTAAACAAACCACATTTTCATAGGTGCGCTCATCACCCATTACACCCACCGACTGCACAGGTAAGAATATTACCCCTGCCTGCCATACATTGCTATACAAACCCTTATCTTTTAGTTCGGAAATAAAAATATCATCAGCCAATTGCAAAATATTAATTCTTTCGGCTGTTATATCTCCTAAAATTCTGATAGCTAATCCTGGACCAGGAAAAGGATGACGACCCAAAATAACAGGTTCTATTCCCAGAGCAGACCCAACATTTCTTACTTCGTCTTTGAATAACATGCGCAATGGTTCTACTATTTTAAAATCCATTTTCTCTGGCAGTCCACCCACATTATGATGTGATTTTATAGTGGCCGAAGGTCCTTTCACACTTACACTTTCAATTACATCAGGGTAAATGGTGCCTTGAGCCAACCATTTAACATCCTTCAGTTTTTTAGCTTCAGCCTCGAAAACCTCTATAAATACGCGGCCAATGATTTTGCGTTTAGTTTCCGGATCAGAAACACCCGCTAACTCGCCTATAAATAATTTAGCTGCATCAACACCAATAACATGTAAACCCATTTTGTTATAAGCCTCAAGTACAGCAGTGTATTCTCCTTTTCTCAACAAACCGTTATCAATAAAAATACCTGTTAGGTTTTCACCGATAGCATTTTTAAGCAACACCGCAGCAACACTGGAATCAACGCCACCCGACAAGCCTATAATAACTTTATCATCACCAAGTTTTGCTTTAAGTTCTTCGGTGGTAGTTTCAATAAAATGTTTAGGTGTCCAATTTTGCTTCAGTCCCGCCACATTTTTAATAAAATTCTCGAGTAAAGTTTTACCATCCGCACTATGTGTTACTTCTGGATGAAATTGAATGGCATAAGTGGGCTCCCCATCTATTTTAAATGCAGCCACCTTAACGCTCTCAGTACTTGCAATAATCTTAAAATTAGTTGGAATATCTTGAATGGTATCTCCATGACTCATCCAAACTTGTGAATTTAGTTTGATATTATTAAACAATACATCATCGTTTATGTGAGTTAGAAAAGCCCGTCCATATTCTCT
Source organism: Chitinophaga pinensis (assembly GCA_945870425.1). Taxonomy (GTDB): domain Bacteria; phylum Bacteroidota; class Bacteroidia; order UKL13-3; family UKL13-3; genus RGVD01. Next base: position 225,915 of record CAMBSD010000003.1, read on the forward strand.
AATGCTAGAAGGTACAACATAACCTCCATTTTGATGGGCTAACATCTGTGCCCCATAACATACGCCTAAGATGGGAAATTTACCTCTCCAATTTGATAAATCAATATTAGGTAAAATACCATCATTCACGGAATAAGGGCTTCCTGAAAGGATTATCGCTTTTACACTTTCTGTATTTTGTGGTAAATGTGTGCATGGGTAAATTTCAGAATATACATTCAATTCCCTTAATCTGCGTGCGATTAGCTGTGTGTATTGCGAACCAAAATCGATGATAAATACTTTTTCTTCCATAAAGCGTGCGAAGATAGTTTTTTCAATACATTTGTATTAAGCGATTTCTTCAATTCTTAAGAATTTATTCAGCCTACTTTATTTCAGAAGAATTACCTTTTGATTGTATATCAAAAACCTGATAAAAATTTATCCCATAAAAAAATATAGCTAGGTGTAATGTTTGATTTTATAGCTTATTATTGCCCAAATTATTAATAAAAACAATTTCTTTTTATGAATTTTGAACAATCTGAAAATCAGAAAATGGTTGCCCAAATGGCACGAGACTTTGCCGAAAAGCACATCCGTCCTTATGTTATGGAGTGGGACGAAGCACAGCATTTCCCAAAAGAAACCATGCAAGAAATGGGTAAGCTTGGTTTACTAGGGGTTTTAGTGCCCGAAGAGTATGGCGGAGCTGGTTTAGGTTATAACGAATATATTACTGCCATTATTGAAATTACAAAAGTATGTAGTTCAGTAGGCTTAAGTATGGCTGCGCATAATAGCTTATGTACTGGTCATATTTTACAATTTGGTAATGAAGAACAAAAGAAAAAATGGTTACCCAAATTGGCAACTGGTGAGTGGATTGGTGCATGGGGATTAACTGAAGCCAATACAGGTAGTGATGCCATGCGTATGCAATGTGTGGCAAAACAAGATGGAAATGATTGGGTTTTAAATGGTAGCAAAAACTGGATTACCCATGGTATTACCGGTGATGTGGCTGTGGTTTTAGCCCGAACAGGTGAGTTATTGGATAGCAATGGCATTACTGCCTTTGTGGTTGAGCGAGGAACCAAAGGATTTAAAGGTGGTAAAAAGGAAAATAAACTTGGAATGCGTGCCAGCGAAACCGCTGAAATGATTTTTGAAGATTGTCGCATACCTTCTGAAAATATATTGGGTAAAGTGGGAGACGGATTTAAGCAAGCCATGAAAATATTAGATGGTGGCAGAATTTCTATAGCTTCTCTATCAATTGGAATTGCAAAAGGAAGCTATGAAGCTGCTTTGAAATACTCAAAAGAACGCCATCAATTTGGTCAGCCTATTGCAAATTTCCAGGCAATTGGATTTAAGTTGGCAGATATGGCTACCAGAATAGAAGCATCGGAATTACTAACCTACCAAGCAGCTGATTTAAAGATGAGACACCTTCCTATGACCAAAGAAAGTGCTATGGCCAAATATTATGCATCTGAGGTTTGTGTTTGGGCAGCAAGTGAAGCCATACAAATTTTTGGCGGCTATGGTTATACCAAGGACTTCCCAGTTGAGAAGTTCTATAGGGATTCTAAACTTTGTACAATTGGAGAAGGAACAAGCGAGATTCAAAAGTTGGTAATTTCAAGAAGTGTATTAAAAGACTAATTAATCAAATTTATTTTATAAAGCCCCCAATAAATTGGGGGCTTTTTTATAGTATTGCTATGCCCTCAATTTAAAATAAGGCTAGTTGCTTTTTCTGCAAAGTGAAACTAAGTCTATGGTAGGGTGTAATGCCATGCTTTGCTATGGCATTACGATGCTCTTGGGTTGGATAGGCTTTATTTCTATCCCAGCCATACTCAGGGTATGACTCATGCAACTTCATCATAAAATCATCCCTATAGGTTTTAGCCAATATAGATGCAGCGGCAATACTTTGCATTTTGGAATCACCTTTCACAATGCATAGGTGCTTAACATTAAAATATGGAATGAACCTATTCCCATCTATCAGCAGTAGGTTTGGCCTTATTCTAAGCCCATCTATCGCCAGGTGCATAGACAAAAACGAAGCTTTTAAAATGTTCACTTCATCTATTTGTTTGTTATCGTAGGAAGCAACTGCAAAACAGAGCGCCTTCTCTTCAATCTCAAATCGCAAATCTTGACGCTGCTTTTCATTTAGCTTTTTCGAATCATCCAAACCTTTGATATTTTTTTTCGCATCTAAAACGACCGCTGCTGCAAACACAGGTCCTGCTAAACAGCCTCTGCCTGCCTCATCACATCCAGCTTCTAATACTTCTTTCTGATAAAATTTTTGTAAGGCCAAGACAAACGATTTCTTTATGCAAGCATATCATTTTTATTTGTGTTTTAAAAGGATTTGATAAGTTAAAAGGAAACCCTATGAGGTATGAAGATGGGCAACCATCCTCATACTAATAGGGCCGTAATCAATCAAATTATTAATTGCTTGTATTTCTCAAGCTCTTAATTTCGTTTTCAAGGCTTAGCAGCCTATGCATAATATTATTATCCTCACCAGCTTGTGCATCTGGAAGTTCATTGCTAAAATAATTAATGAATTTCCATACTTCTCTCACTTCTCCAATTCCAACTTCGTATGGCTTAAATAAGGGATTTAGTGAAATCAATTGTAGTTTCCTCGTTTTATTAATATTATTATGAATAATCTTAAAAACAGCTCCCTCCTCTTGGGTAATTACAATATAACCTTGACCGCTTTTTATGTCCTCCCAATTAAGAACATATTCACCAATCACATAAGAGCCATGCTTGATAGGTAGCATCGAATCTCCATCAATTTGAAAGGCTCTGTATTTTCTTTCTGGTGATAAAAATGGCAATTGAAAAGTAGGTAATGATGCAATAAATTCAGGATCACTATAGCCCGCTGCGTATCCCGCTTTAGCTTTAAATGGAACCAATTCAATATTGTCGCGATTAAACTTATCTACAGTCCCTGTTAGAATTCGCAGTTTCGAACCTTTAATAAAGTCCTTTTCTTCTTCTAGGTGGCGAATCTGCAATTCAGACAAAGTATTCAAATTATGCTTGATCAAATAATCAATACCAATATTGAAATAATCCGAAAGTTTTAACAAGAACTCGATGGGCGGATTTTGGGTAATTCCATTTTCATAACTGTTTAGTTTGGCCCGACTAACTGTCAATTCGTTAGCTAGGATCTCCTGACTTAGCTTCTTACGATTGCGTAATGCCCGGATATTTGTTCCTAAATAAGTAACTATAGATTCCCCCATCATTTGTATATGTTATTTTCGATGACAAAACAATGTTAATAAAAATAACAAAACAAATCTTGGATAGTATAATTAACAAACTATTCTACAACAAATTAATTGACAATACTTTAAAATTATTTATTGGGCGTATATTCATACACTACTTGATAAGGCATTTTCCTTAATTCGGATGAAATTTGTCCTAAACTAAGCGATTCGTCTTGAGGCGTGGGCTCACATACAGAATACTTCCTTCCCTTGTAAAAAATAGGTCTGCCAATAGGTTTATCAAAGGATATGGCTATAGTAACATGGGTAGGATATAGCAAGGTAATCATAGGCAAATTGTAAATTTCTTTAACAAGATAAAAAAATAAACCTACCCTGTCATCGCAATCACTATGATCGCTAAGCAAGGTAAGCTCTGGAGACAATCTTTTTTCTTTACCATAATTTTCTTGGTCATTTTCGTATGAAAATGCATATCGTGTAAAATCCATTAAATATTCCACACCTTCTTTCTGATTCATCCCCTGCAAATTTGTTTTCAAAGTATTGATTAATGAACTGTAGGTCGTTTTACTTAAAGGAATATTGAAGTAAGAAGCAAAGTCGACCACAGGATAGTTAGCAAAAACGGCTTTCAGCTGCGGGTTGATTTTGATTTTAAACTCATAAGCATTTTCGTGATAATCAAAATGAATGTCCTTTTCAGTATAAGCACTTAATTTAAAATCAGGCAATTGCGATATTTTATATGAAAACACATTAATAGCTTTATCAATCGGGATTTCAACCTCAAAGACGGTTTGATTATTAAAATCCGTTTGCTTGTAGTCGTGTCGATTTAAGCAAACATATTGCTGATTGTTCTTTATATAAAACGGAATATCATAAATATTTTCATCACTTCTAACATAAAACAGCAATTGTTGCTCGCTTATTGCCAGGTGCGCATCATAACCACTTTGGGCCATAATAAACCATTTATATAATGTATATCTGTAATAATTATCTTCTTTGGGGCTTATTTCTTGTGCCGTTTTTCGAACAAGCTGGTAATAGAACCAATCATCTAGTTTGTGCGTAAATTTATATTTTAATAATGTCTGGATAGTAGAATTAAAATCACTCAAAGCGATGTTAAGATAAAAATCTTTAATGTTTTGCTCAGAAATGATGCTTGAAAATGGAATGTTAAATGAATGTTCTACCGGGACTTCAATACTATCACTGTAAAAATCGATGCTTACTTCTTGCCTATTCCATTGCGCATGACTCTCGTACGCATGAAAAATCATCCAAAAAGGTATAAATAAAATAAGTAGCCTGATTTTCAATGTGTCGAATTAACTGCATAACAAATATAATAAAATTTAACAATTTGGTAACATTGGAAGTATTTACGTCAAGAATTATCAAAAAGTTTGTAAAATTAAACTGCCGTTTTGACAACAAAGGTTATCATCTGATTTTTACAAAGTCAAATGCTTAATAATGTTGATTAGGTTTATTTGTTATTCATCAATCAATTAAATAGTAAAATCTATTATTTTAATTTAGATACAATGCTATTTTCAATAGACTCTATTTTTCGAGTCAATTGTTCTTGCTTTTGACCCATTGATGAAAGATTTTGACTCAAAGTATGTAAATATGATACCTCATCATAAAGAATTTTATGGTAGTTCAATACCTGATGAATGCTTTCCTGAAGGCTTGATAATTCAATAGAAACGAGCTTCAGTTGCTCTAATTCAGCAGATATATCTATGTTTTTTTGCTTCTCTCGCTTCAAATCGCCTGTACCTATCAGCAACCAGTCCGGATTTAGGTCCTTAAAATGTGTTAAAATTCTTTGGATCATATCCAACCCAGGTTTATTTCTACCACTATTGATATGGGTTAAGATAGATAATGAAATACCTAATTCTAAAGCAAATTGACTCTTGGTGTAGCCATATACATCAAGTAAATGCATTACACGTTTGTTTATATCTTCAATCATTTGATTATTAATTAAATAGCACAAATGTTAAACCAGTCGTTTTACAAATCTGTACCCGATTCGAGCACGAATGTAAAGCGTAAACATTTGTAAATACAAATGTAAAATTGATTACATTCATACCTATGAAGTAAAGAAGCAGCTTGTACAACCTAAAATACTAATTATAAATATCTTATGCATCATGAAAAAGCCAGCAAAATACAAATGTATAATTAGCTTTTGATTCTATTTACAATTGGAAATACAGTGCAGATTCAAAATAATATCGAATAAGCATGACAAAAAAGCACAGCCCTATCCTACCCTATTTTCTTTGCAATAAAATCTAATATCAGTTTTAATATCGTTTTTCGTGAGAATTGATTTTTCCGAAAATCTATAGTGGAATTTAATTCTAGTCCATTCTGAGCAATCATCTAACGGAGTTAAAAGACTTCAAAAATTATTTTTTAAAATGGAGATTCCTTAATGATTATTAATAAATACCTATTTCTAAGGTGCTGTATAATTTAACTAATCAAAGATTCGTTGATTTTGTTGCAGCGTTTTCGATATGGATAAATCATTTAGTGGGTATATTAAGATGCCTACATGGCTTCAAGTTGGCTTACTTTGTTTTTCAGAATGGAATGTTATTTCCATAATGATGGCCTTGGATCCAATTGGGCATTATAATTCCTATTTTTATCATTTATAAAAACTAAAAAATAGTACCCGTACCATAGATTAAGCCTGCAGTATTTACGCCAAAAGCATAGGTAGTACCCAGGTACATCACAAAATTTTCACCTTTACGAATTCTTAATCGTGCTGCTAGAAACGGAGCCGCCCACATATTACCATTTTGGTCCTTTCCAAGACTAAACATAGGCCCTAGTTCCATTTCCATATTGGATTTAGAAACTATTTCAAAATTGAATATTCTAAATTGAACACCCGTTCCAAATGAGACAGAGGCTTGCTCGCTTTTGATTTGGTTATCGACTATAAATTGCTTTGCGCCAACAGGAATATTGCAAAAAACTGGTATTTTAACTTTGTTTAATGTGCGGAACTCAGCAAACAAAAGAATAGAACTTGTCGGTATAACTATTGCTGATTTGGTTAATAGGTCTGTCTGGTCACTATTTGAAATAAAAAGCAAAGATTGTCCAAAACTGAATTCAAAATGACCTTTTCTAACTTTTGCCTGTGTGCTATCTTGTGATACTGCATCAGAAACTATGAATAGTTGAATAAACAACAATAAAAACAAGAATCTATTAATATATTTCATAAAGCCAAATTAGTTTTAATCTACAAAAAATCAAATTTATTTTGAAAGTTCAGGAGAAACATTCAATTAAGATTTCATGCTTATATTACATGTCAATTATCTTTAATCTCCAAAGAAATTTAGCCTAATTAGATGTATAAAAACAGTATCCACATTAATATTTCTAAATAAATCACTAATTATAGCAACCATAATGATAGTGCCTTTTGGTGCAAAGGTTATTTAACCAGGCAAGTCCAAAGCGGCAATAAATGTTTGGCTAGTAAAGTGTAAAAATGAAACTATTTGTAGTTGGATGTTGCAGCTTTCTCCAGTAATCCTTGATTTTTAAGTGCCCGTTTAATACTATTCATTTTTAGCCAATACCCAAATAAATAGAGGGTAAATCATTTTTGCAGTATGTTTGATTAAATAGGTGCTCGAGCATTAAAACAAGAATGAATAAATCTTGTTGCTATTTTTCAAGATTGTAAGAATAAACTACATTTGAAGCTTGCATAAATTTAGCTAATGAACATAGAGCATTTAAACAATACTTTAGGCTTTTGCGACAGCCTTTTGAATTATAAAAGAAGAAAAACTTTAACTGTTAGTTTAGGGGGTATCATGCTTGGTAGCGAGCATCCTATTTTACCTCAAAGTATGACCACTACTGACACGATGGATACTCTGGGATCGGTGGAGCAAATAATTCGTATGGTTGATGCAGGTTGTCAGCTGGTGCGACTAACTGCACCAAGTATGAATGAAGCTCAAAATCTAGCTGAGATAAAAAAAGAGTTGCACAAGCGAGGGGTAAACATTCCTTTGGTGGCTGATATTCATTTTACCCCAAATGCAGCTGAATTGGCTGCTAGAATTGTCGAGAAAGTTCGAGTAAATCCGGGAAACTATGCTGATAAAAAGAAATTTGACTTGATTGAATATTCAGATTCGGATTATCAGGAGGAGCTAGATAGAATTAGAGAAAAGTTTACACCATTGGTAAGAATTTGTAAGGAATATGGAACTGCCATGCGAATAGGAACTAATCACGGTAGTTTAAGCGACAGGATCATGAGTCGTTATGGAGACACTCCCCTTGGGATGGTTGAAAGTGCGATGGAATTTTTGAGGATTTGTGAAGATGAAAACTATGATAATATCGTACTTTCAATGAAGTCATCAAACCCGCAGGTAATGGTGCAAGCATACAGGCTTTTGGTTAAAACTATGAAAAATGGTTTAACAAAACGCATCATGCCTAATGGAATTGATTTGACCGGTGCTTATCCATTGCATTTAGGAGTAACGGAAGCAGGAGATGGGGATGACGGAAGAATAAAATCTGCATTGGGAATAGGCACTCTGCTTGAAGATGGCATAGGCGATACAGTTAGGGTCTCTTTGACTGAAGATCCGGAATTTGAGGTGCCTGTAGCTAAGAAACTAATTGCTCGCTATCAAAAACAAGCCAAAACAATTTCCATACAAGCCGAAAATTATCACACACAATTCAACCCTTTTTCTTACTCAAAAAGAGAAAGTAACGAAGTCTTCAATATAGGCCAAAGTCAAGTACCACGTGTAATTGCTAACTATGCGACATTTGAAAAAGTAAATCCTGAAGACCTAAAAGCAATTGGTCATTTGTATGATAGCAATTTAGACAAATGGCATATGAGTGATATGGGTGCTGATTTTATTTATCTTGGGAAAACAAAGGTCGACTTTATGTTACCTATGGGACTGAAAGCCATTTATGATATTGAAACTTGGAATTTGGTTTCGGATAAAAGCAACGCTTTTCCAATCTTTCATTCAAGCGAGTTTTCAGCTGAATTTACGTCTTCTTCAAAAAGCTTAAATTTTGTAAAAGCCAATACCAATGACCTTGATGAAACCTTTTTAATCAAACTTAGCAAGCATAAAAACTTTGTTTTGGTGCTTCAAAGTGAAGAAAACAAGCCAATGCGTGATTTGAGGTACGCTTTTTTAAAATTACAATCACAACAAATAAGCAATCCCGTAATCATTAACTCTATTTATCAGGAAGATGAGGAGCATTTCATGCTTTTTGCTTCAACAGATATTGGAGCCCTATTAATAGATGGCTTTGGCGATGGCTTGTTAGTCGAGGCAGCACAAGTTTCTTTAAATAGGATTAATGAAATTTGTTTTGGTATTTTACAAGCTGCAAGAACTCGCATATCAAAAACAGAATATATAAGTTGTCCAAGTTGCGGTCGCACATTGTTCGACTTGCAAGAAACTACAGCCATGATTAGGAAGAGAACTGATCATCTAAAAGGGATAAAAATTGCTATCATGGGATGTATTGTTAATGGTCCGGGCGAAATGGCTGACGCTGATTATGGTTATGTAGGAAGCGGTGTGGGTAAAATTACACTGTACAAAGGCAAAGAAGTGGTTAAGCGAAACATACCAAGCGAAAATGCTGTAAATGAACTAATAGACCTAATTAGAGATAACGGTGATTGGGTGGAAACCTCGCTGTAGTCTTCTTTTTAGGTAAATTTTCTCGCAAAGCCGACAAATGTTACAAAAACATTGACTTTGGACTATATTGCATCGTCATTTGTCTTACTATGAATAAAAGAATACTTTATCTATTTTTATTTATTTTCCCTTTGTGGACTGCTGCTCAAAATTGTGCTATACAAGTTAGTAATACAGTCGTTTGTCTAGGTAATGCCGTATCTTTTACAGTTACCTATAATGCTGGTTTAACCGTTCAAAGTTTCAATTGGAATTTTGGAGATGCTACCGTTGGAACAGTTTCACTTAATAACTCTCACTTATATTTAACACCTGGAATTTATACACCTACCCTCCGAATTGTTTTCACGAATGCTCAAACCTGCGATATATCAGCCCCTACCATTACCGTATTTAGAAAACCAAATGCTAAATTTAACCTAACCACGCCCAAAACACAATGCAATAAGGACAATCAGATTTGTATAAAGGATGTTTCAACTAAAGGTCTTAATAGTCTCGGCATTAAAAGTAGATTGATTTTATGGGATGATGGAACTTTCATAAACACGGCAGATCTATCAAATGCTGACTATTGTCACAGTTATACCAATCCATTTGGTCGAAAGTATACAATAGTTTTAGAAATTACCGACAGTAATAATTGCATTAGTCGAGTAGAGAAAACCGACTCAGTTACTATATATACAGCCATGCAACCTGTGGGTTTTAATCTGAGCTCGACCAATAAGTGTGACACCACCTTCGCTAACTTTGTTAATACTAGTCAATTTCCTCAAAGTCAAGCAAAAAAAATATATTGGGATTTTGGTGATGGTAGTATCGATTCTTCTGGGGCAAAATGGACGAACCTAAAACATACTTATGCGAAAACGGGTAAATTTATACCTAAACTTACTATCGTTAATTTTGATGGTTGTTCGCTAAGTGTTGAAGGATCTCAAATTAAAAACATTAAACTAAGTAATAAAATCAATGTATCGAATTCAAATAAATGTTACAGCAATATTAACTATTTATTTTCTCCAGATAGTCCAGATGTTGATGTAAATTATACATGGATTGTTTTTAATCAAAATGACAATGTGCTTGAAACCGTAAATGGTCAAACTTATAGTATAAGCAATTCCAATAAAATTAAATTTTCATGTGGTAAATATAAAATCCGACTTTTAATGAGTTATAAAGCATGCTCTAAAAGTTTGGATACTGTATTCGATGTGCTTGGACCCATTTCAAAAATCTATGATGGAAACAAACCTCCTCAAAATTTAAATCAATGCAACGCAAATGATACGGTATTTGTAATAAGTCCAAACCTTGACGGATCTTGTTACTATAACAACGCCATTAAAAGATTATGGGACTTTGGAGATCCATTTGCACCAGCTTGCACACTTGACACAAAAAACAATATTAATATTGGTCTTAATTGCAGGTATTCAAAAGATTCAATTCAAGTAAAACACCTTTACAATGCAACTAAAGACCAATGTTATAAAATATCCTTAACTTTAAGTGATGTTAATACAGGCTGCAAGAGTTTGGATACTGTAAATGTTAGCTTAACACCACCGAATGCAAAACCAGGACCACTTGAAACGCCAAAACGAAAGGGGTTGATTTGGACGGGGAAAGCATGCATAGGTTCACCTATACTATATGATTTTACAGAAACACTGCCCACATGCTCTCGAAATGCAACATGGATAAAGGCTGATTCAGCGGATTCTCAAGGTAATTGGCAAATAGTTGATTCAACAAAATTTACCTTTCCAATTACCTATACAAAAATCACTGATCCTAAAGGATGGGTTACAGTTGGGTTAATTATTAAAAATGGTAGCTGCTACGATACAGCATGGTATCATAATCTAATTAATATTATTGAGATTAAGCCTGCAATTAATGTAAATGTGTTTGGTACTTGCCAACCCTATACTTTAAAACTAAATGCAAGAGATAGTATTCAAGATAGCCTTACCCAAGCCCTATGGTACATAGATGGGAATTTAATTTCTAATCAACTTTTCGCCAAAACCGATTCAATCATTAAGCCTTGCTCGAATCTTGTGCCAAGTCAAGGTCAGTATAATCTTTCTCTTCAATTGATTAATAGAAAAACTTGCGTTGAAAGATTTGACACCACTATTAACCTAGGTTTTCAAAAATCAATTAACTACTCTAAGTCTATCTTGTGTTTGGGAGATTCAATTCAGTTGCTCGACTCAATCAATTACTTTGATTCAAAGGTCAATTTTTGGGGAGATACTAGCAGGGCATCGCGAGGGAAGGAAAAAATGTGGTGGCAAATAAATAATAGTGGATTTGTTTACACAGGAGGCAAACCAAAATTCCTTTTAAACAAGGTTGGAAATTATACGGTAACTTTAGTAGCAAAGGACAGTTTAAATTGCATTGACACCCTTGTAAAATATGAACAATTGAAAATAGTGGATTTAAAAGCATCTATAAAAAATATGCAACAACTGTATGTGTGTGCCCCAAAAGTAGCCTTGTTTTCTGATTCAAGTTATGTATTAGACTCTTCTGCCCAATATGGTGATGCACCTTACGCTAGCATTATCAAAAAAACATGGAATTTTGGAGATAATAAAGATGACGCATTTGTAGATGAGCCCATACATGAATATACTGCCAACGGTAAGTATAAAGCCTATCTTGCCATTGAGGCTGATAATGGTTGCTTAGATACGGCATATATGGATATTGAATTAAAAGGTCCAAACCCTTCATTTGGAATTTTAAAGGGAGATACATTTGGTTGCAATCCTGTTAGCATAACACTTAAAAATACTACTGGCAGACAAATTGACGATTGGATATGGACGGCAAGAGGCCCTATAAACTCAGTAATATCCACTCAAAAAGATACCAATGTAACTTTTGTATTTACGCAAGCTGGTGTTTATAAACTTCGATTATATGGTAGTGAAAATGTCTTTAACCCTGTTACAGGAAACTTCCAAAATTGCGTTGCTTCATACCCAGATTCACTAAATCCAAACTCTCCTGAGTTTAATGTGAGGGTGGTAGATAGACCTTATTTGAGCTTCACTGCACCCGATACGGTTTGTGTAAACGAGAGTTTCAATGTGGTTTCTACTCTTGATCCTGTATATGGCAGTTATTCCTTGGATTTTGGAGATAATAATTCCCGATTTGCAGATACATCAGAGAAAACAATCACAACTAGTTATGGTAAGCCCGGTTCTTTTATAATTAAGTTAATTGGAAATACCTCTCAAAAAATATCTTGTATTGACACGCCTAGCAAAACTGTTTATGTGCAAAGCGTAAAAGCAGATTTTAGCATCGATGAAAGTAAAAATCCAATATTTAAATTTAATAACTTAAGCATAGGCGCAACTGAGTTCAATTGGAATTTTGGCGCAGCACAAGCGGGCAATCAGAATACTTCAAAAGATGAAAATCCAAGTTTTGATTACAGCAATTATTTAAGTTCAACGGATAGTGTTAAAATATGCTTGGCAGTTGCCAGTCCCAGAGATTGCAAAGACACCATCTGCAAGAAAATTTATCCATTCAGCAAAGGTGTTAAAATTTATAATGTATTCAGCCCCGATGGTGATGGTAAAAATGATGCCTTAGATTTTGACTTAAAGGGAATAGGCAAGTACGAATTATTTGTATATAACCGTTGGGGCGATTTGGTTTTTGAATCCAGCAAAGATGGGATTGGAAATGATGGAAATAATTGGAATGGAAAAGTCCAAAACACAGGAGCTGAATGCGCTACCGGAACATATTTCTATATTTTTAAATATAGATTTTTAGGGCAAAATTCAGATAACCAAGAACGCGGAACCATTACTTTAATCAGGTAAGGCAAAACAAATTGGGTACAAACTATGTATTGATAAGTAATGACATTTAAAATATATACCAAAACAGGCGACAAAGGAGAGACATCACTTATAGGTGGTGTGCGCGTGCCTAAATACCATTTAAGAATTGAAAGCTACGGAACCATTGATGAATTAAACTCTTATATAGGTTTGGTTAAGGATAGTTTACCATTAAGCCATGCCCTCGCTACACTAAATGAAATTCAAGATAGGTTATTTACCATAGGTAGTTTATTGGCAAGCGATCCAGAAAAATCTAAAATGAAGATTCCTGATTTGCACCAAAGTGATATTGAATTACTGGAATTTGAAATGGATAAAATGGATGCTGAACTTCCGGAATTGAAAAGTTTCATTTTACCAGGTGGACATACTGTTGCATCTTATTGCCACATAGCAAGATGTGTTTGCCGCAGAGCAGAGCGCTTGGTGGTGCATTTATCAAATGAAACTGAGGTGCCCGAAATTGTTCAAATCTATTTGAATCGTTTGAGCGACTATCTATTCATTCTTAGCCGCAAAATCATCTATGATTTCAAAGCAAGTGAGATTGAATGGAAACCTAGAATGTAGTTTTAAAATCCGTTGAGCGAAACTTTCAATGTACCTTCGGTAGTAATATTGATGTTTAAATTGTTTGGTGTAATGTAAATTCCAGCAGGCTCAATATTGGTGATTGTTCGACTCAAATCTAAAAGGTCTAACCACTTTTTATTGACGGCATCATTGGCCGATTTTTTAGCATCATTTAATTGTGTCGCAATTGAGAAAACCATTTGTTTTTCCAAGCTTTCACGGAATTTTTTAGAGTTTAATAACCAGTTTGCGCTCTTCAATAAAATATCGCGGGTTTTGATTTCAAAATCGAATTGTTTCACCTCTAAACTTTTGCTGTTAGCGTTGTAATTTGGAATACCCACAACATAAACAATTCCTTTTATCCCCTTCCCTATTTTACCTTTTGATACTTTACCATCCACATCCAAGGCTATCATAATTTTGTTTCCATAGGGAAAAGCCTTGGCCTCTTTTATGTTTATTTTATACTCATCTCCTTCAAGTAAAATGGGCTTTTCAATAAATTGTTGCGCTAATTTTTCATTGATTTGATCAAAGGATATGTTAGCAGACAAGTTGATTTTTACATGGTCATTAAAACTATTTGTTTGTCGCAATGGTGGCAGAGTGGTTAAAAAGGAATCATTCTTTGGCTTGTAACCCGAAACCAATTCTATCATAGTATTAACACCCAACTCAAGCAGCATTTCTTCATTAGTGTAGGCAATGGGAGTGATAAAAACATTCTTCGGGTTGATGAGAAGCCATGCTTTATGAATTGAATCGAGAAGAATTGGTTCAGATAAATTTTTATAAGCATCCCCTACCATCTTTTTAATATCAATGCTTTTGGCAGCTTCTTGGTCAATTTTTAAAGCCATTTTATTCACTTGGCCTTGAATGACACTTCCAAATAAATCAGGTAGGTTTAGCGAGGTAAAACCCAGGTTAATGATTGGTAAATCATCCCAAGATATTTTGCCTTTGCTATTTAGCTTCAAGTTCCAATCCCTATCAATGGATGGTGTGGTATTAAAAACCACTGTGAGGTTTAATGATTGATTAATGGGTTTTTCAATGGCGCCAAATGCTTTTAGGTTATAAACAAAATCAATATGCAAAGGTGCGATAATGCTGATGCCATCGGCCGAAGTATTTACAATAAATTCATTTCTCTTTAGGACAGTTAGCTTCAAATTATCATTGCCATTGTCGTCAAACTTGTCATCTTTATAAATTTCTAATTGGAATTTTTTATTGATAGATGTGGCCATTCCTTTGGTGCTAATATGTATGGGCAAACCAATAAAAGAGTTTTGTTTAACAGGTGCCACATAGGCGACATCAATGGGTTTGGGAGCTTTAATGACTTGGGTTTTACAAGCAAATAGTGCTGTTAAAAGTATAAAGGAAAGTATTAGGGGAATATTTCTCATTGCGGCTACAAATATATTTTTTTATGGCAAGCCATTTTTCGAATCATCTCAGATTTGACTTCTCAACCTCATTAACAATCCTTCATTCCTAATTCTCTCACTCCTTCCACAAAAACGGAAAAAGGATATAGGCCAAGGCAACAATCATAATATTGATCATCATCAATACTCCTATGTCTTCGTACAATAAACTTGTATCCAAGCCATCCATTGCTTTTTTGCAGGCCTTCACCAATACAAGCAACATAGGCACGATGATGGGAAAACTCAATACAGGCATCAAAAGGTGGCTGTTATTGGCTTTGGAAGCAATGGCAGAAAGCATGGTGAATGTAGATGAAAAGCCAACGCTACCAAGTAAAACGCAAATTGAATAAAACAACAAATCTTGAACGGGATTACCCATGAGAAGCACGTAAACAGACAAACAAGCAATGGCTAAGAGGATGTTCAAAACGGCATTGTAAATTACCTTTGCAACTATCATTTGTTGTGGCTTAACTATATTATGGTAATACAAATTCTTGCCTTTGCCTTCTACAATAAAACTTTTTGAGACAGCATTAACGGAGGCAAACAACATGATGAGCCAAAAAATAGCATTCCATGAAGGGCCATTTAGCATTTTGGCACTCAGGTAAACAATAAACACAGCCGAAAAAACATATATCAAAATGCCATTTAAAGCATAGCGTTGTCGCCACTCTATGGTGAGTTCCTTTTTAATTAAACTGGCAATAGGCTTCATTTCCACCTCACAAAGATATTAGGAAAATCTAAAATGAAGGAAATTGACGAATAAAATGTACTGATATTTCCTATGGTTGGTGTTTAGCGTAGCCTCATCAACCATATAAGGAACGTTTGGTGATAACACCAACCGCAGGCAAATGTTACTTGTTTATTCTTTCAAATCTTTCTGTTACTATTTGTTTGTATTGATTTTTAAAATCATCTGTCATGAAACTATTTTCTATTTGTTCCATCCATTTCGATTTTGCTTTTTCCATTTTAATAAAAATATTTTCCTGCTGTTTTACGTCCAGTTTTAAAGTATTCATAGCAGTTACAAAATCTTGTTTTTTTAATTTCTTCTTTTTACCATTTAAATACAGAGCCATTTCTTCATCATCTGCTGGATTTACCAATACAGTGTTTACTAAATCATAAGCTGGTGATAATACCATTCCCAAACCTGGTTGCTCTATTAATGAAAAGTTTTTCAGGTGCATATCTGCATTGCCTGTTAGAAATGAAAATAATACCAATTCAAAGAAATTCACTACATCCAAACCCGATGTAACAGAATATTTTTGAATAGCTTTTGCAATTTGCTCATAGCTGCCATGGTACTTATCTTCTGTGAGTCGTTCTGTTAATTGGCACATGTCTTCCATGCCAAGCTTACCTTTTTTAACTCTGTCAATACGTTTTGTTACATAAGCCAGATTGCCGGAAGTTAAACGAACAAGACTATGCGGAGCTGTTTTTATTTTTGCTATGCTTGCTAAATGCATTGTTACATCTTCAACTTCCGGCAACTGTTGATATGATGGAGTAGGCGGTTTTAAAATGTATCCACCCCAAAGTCCCACAATGCTAAATCTTTTGCCTTTTCCCTCTTGTTTATTGTTGGTTATGTGAAGCGATAACTTGGCTTGCACACCTGTTACTGCCGTTTGGGCTTGTATTACTTCTTTGGCCAATGGTTCCAAATCTACTTCTGAATATGGTAATTCAGGAGGTGTGGGCTGTCCAAATATTTTTTTTGAACAAGTGCCGTGAAAATCAAATTCATTTTCGGCCAATGGTAGGTAGCAAAATAAACATCTAGTCAAGGCTTATCCTCCTCTTTTAATTCTTCTACACTCACTGCTCCAATGCAATCTTTGCAGCAAGCTAGAAGTAAGCCCATACGGTCTCTTGGATTTAATTTCCAATTTTTCTCGGCTATATCCAACAACCAACCTTCGGGTATTAAACCATCAAAAAATGGAAATAATATATTAGATGTATAAATAGCCTCTTGCAAGGGCAGCGTTAAACTTACCGGTTTTGCATCTATTTGGTTTAAATAGGCTTTGGCATATTCAAAATGATACCCTTTATCATCTTGCGTTAGCCAGCCTGCCATCTGTGTGTCTATTTTTATAATTGCCTTTCTCATTATTCATCTTCTTTTTTTGCAGGCACAGCCCCAACTTCATAATTAAATAAACGTAATACCTGATTTACCTTGTCTATGCGTAAACTTTGCTTTCCTTGTTCTAATTCACGAACAAATCGCAAGCCCACACCTGCCTTTTCAGCTAACTCAGGCTGGGTTAGGTTTACTGATTTTCGCTTCTCTTTTACAAAACTTGCTAATTTCATTTTATACCCTTTAAGGTGCAAATATAGTTTATATCCTTTAAATTATACCCATTAGGGTGTAAATTACTTCAAAAATAATTTATTATACCTTTTCGGGTGTAACAACTAAATAAATAGTCAAAATATACCCTTAAGGGTATATTTTAAAAGTGTGTTTAAACTCTATCTTTTGCTATATCGTAATACATCAACAATTGCTCATCTTCCAACAAAATATTTTGCGGAATCATATCGCCAAGTGTTACGATGGTTTTGAAATCTTTTTGTTCCCAAATATTTTTGAAACCTTTGCCAATGGTTGGTGTTTAGCGTAGCGTAGTTTCACCAACCATATAAGGAGCGTTTGGTGATAACACCAATCGCAGGCAAAATTATAGCTTGATTAATGTATCGTTTATTTCGTCTCTTAGTTTGGGTAATACATCTACTTCATCCGCAAATGCTTTCCATTTGCTCACAGTATTACTTATCTCATCAATTGTTTCTTCAGCTTTTTTATTCTTTATTGATTTTCCAATTACCAACAAATCATCTTTTGTGATACTACTTCTTTTACCATTTATGCTCAATGCATGTTGACTTACCCATTGGTGTTTAGGTTGATAGGCATGGCAAACATCATAGGCAGGTGCTAATTCCCATTTACCGTCCTTTTTCAAACGGAATGCAAAGTTTTTGGTATGGTCATCGCAATTTCGAGCCACTACATTAAACACCATTCTGCGAAACAACTGCTCTGCATCGGAATAGGTCAATTTCAATTCTCTCATGGTTTGAAAAAGCTGATTGTAGCTGAAACTGCTTACGAGGCTGTAATCAAAATGCTTCATCGCACAAAATGTTTGGATATGATGTTTAGTTGAACCACCATCTCGGTCAAAACGCTTGGTCATAAAATGTGCCCGCCCATTTTCTTCCATTAATCTGGATGGCATCATATCAATACCACAGGCAATAGCCATATGGTAATAGGCCATTTCTACTCTGCCATATCCTTTGCTAGCACCCAACTGCACATCACTTACACCATCCAATTTAATTAACCAATGCTCAAATCCTTTTGGAGCATTGGTTTGGCCAGATTTTACTATTCCTGTTTTTTCATTGTATGCTATTACGGCTTTTGGTCTTGCACCACCGGCAGATGTTCCAATCCGCAAAATTTCCATAATTGCTTTTTCTTCCTCCGCTTTCAAATTGGTAACAAATGCTTCTTTTTTGGATAGCAACTTTTGGGCAATATCCACCAAGCTATCTAACTCTACCGGGAATGTTCGTTTGCTTTCCTTTAAGGTAGTCGGTTCAAACTCTAATGCTCCCATACCTCTTGTGCCTATAAAAGAAAGCATTTCAACGGGATTCATACTATCCAATTGCCGACCTTGTTGTGCCAACCACAAATTGATAAGTTCGTTCCCATATCTATCGGGCAATACATCTGCCAATAGACCTGGCAAGCCCTTAAAGGTATCTAAGGCTGGATCATTCCTTTTTCGTAATGCTGGAAAGTTAAAGCTGCTTTTATTCTCCTTAATTGGCATTTGTAATGGAGACAAATCCCATCCTTTAGTTTTAAATTTTGGGTCATACTCAAATGTAGCATAACCTGTTTTTTCATCCCAAGCCACAGCACCTACTAATTCTCCCCATATTTTAACATAGGCTGTATTCATATTTACCAATTTGTTTCTTCTTCGTTCTTAGTATTTGTATTCCTGGCTCTTTTTCGCTTTTCTTTTTCGGCCTTTGCTAAAGCCAGCGGACTTATACTCTGTTGAACCCCGAAGGCATCCATTACTTGTAATTGGTCCAATACACGAAGCACCTGAATGAGGGTTGCCAGTGTAACCGTTTCACCTCTTTCGAGCAAACTAAGGGTAGAACGGCTGATGCCGGCAGCTTCTGCTACCATTTCCTGAGTTTTGTTCTGCTCCATCCTTTGGTGTTTTATAAAGATACCTATTTGTTGGGTTAAAGCACTATCACTCATAGATAGCCAATTTTTGTATGATATATCAGTCATAATATGTTTTTTTTATTTTAATGAATGATTTGTCATGCAAATATAAACTATTTTAAGGTAAAATTCTATTTCTTCAGTCTATTTTGGGGTAGCTTACATACCTTGAAATAAATTAGTAGGGCAGGTTTAGCTAAAAATTGGTTTTTTTGGAATCCTCTCTCCTAAGCGGAGCACAGCTAGAATTCCGATCTACGCTGCCTAAGAAGTAATTCCGCACATGGTTTTTGCTGCTCCGTTGCGGAGCCTTTTTTTATTTCAATTGTTATATTAATAAAGAACCAAAGAAAAGATACAATCTTACATTAAAGATTAACCTAACAAAGAGTGTATTTCTTTGCTTGCGCAGGTGTTAAGCGAAGTTTAAGTTATGAAGCTAAATGATAAAAGTTTGTTAAACATTCATGCAAAACCAATCTAATATTAGCTATCACTATCTGATACTTAGCAAATAATTCAAATAAGTTTGTGCAGTTTTAAAACAAATGTTTTCTTTGGAGTAATAATTTACAGCATGAGCTCGAGAACCATTTTAGAAAAAAAACAGTTTTTGGTGGCCATAGATCGCCTTTGCTATGAGCTGATTGAAAGACATGCTGACTTCTCAAACACAGCACTGATAGGGCTCCAACCAAGGGGTATCTATTTCTCGAGACGGATTCACAAACGTTTGTCTGAAATTACAGCCAACGACAAGATTTTATATGGCGAGTTGGACATTGCCTTTTACCGTGATGATTTTAGAAGAGGAAAAGAACAAATTCTCCCAAGCAAACTGAACATCAATTTTACGGTTGAAAACAAAAAAATAGTATTGATTGATGATGTGTTGTACACGGGTCGTACCATACGTTCGGCCTTGGATGCATTAACCGATTTTGGTCGCCCTTCCAAAGTAGAGTTGATGGTGTTGATTGATAGAAGGTATAGCCGTGACCTACCGATACAACCAGATTATACAGGCATTTCGGTAGACACAAGGGCAAATGACAAGGTGAAAGTGGAGTGGAAAGAAAACGCTAAGCAAGATTTAGCATTAATAGTAACTAGTTAGTTGGTAATAGTTGGTTGATAGTTGATTGTATTTATATACCCTCGACAAATCAACATTCATAAATCAACAAATCGAAATAAGATGAGCACATTTAGTAAGAAACATTTACTCGGAATAAAAGATATTACTTCAGACGATATCGAATTGGTATTTGAAACTGCCGATAATTTTAAAGCCATTATCAACCGCCCGATTAAAAAAGTTCCTTCGCTCAGAGATATCACCGTTGCCAATATATTTTTCGAAAATTCAACCCGCACCCGTATTTCATTTGAGTTAGCCCAAAAGCGCTTAAGCGCTGATATTGTTAATTTTTCAGCCTCTTCCTCTTCTGTTTCAAAAGGTGAAACACTGATTGATACGGTCAATAACATCCTTGCCATGAAAGTGGATATGGTGGTGATGCGTCACCCTGCCCCAGGTGCTTGCGTGTTTTTATCACAGCATATTGGCGCCAACATTATCAATGCAGGAGATGGCACACATGAACACCCCACACAAGCCTTGCTTGATGCCTTCTCTATCAGGGAAAAGTTAGGTAGCGTGAGAGGAAAGAAGGTGGCTATTGTAGGGGATATTACCCATTCTCGCGTGGCCTTATCCAATATTTATGCTTTAAAGAAATTAGGCGCAGAAGTAATGGTTTGTGGCCCAACTACCTTGATGCCTAAGTACATTGGTAGTTTGGGTGTGAAAGTGGAACACGATTTAATGAAAGCCCTTAATTGGTGCGATGTGGCAAATATGCTTCGCATTCAACTAGAAAGGCAAGATAACAAATATTTTCCAAGCCTTAGAGAATACAGCATGTTGTATGGTCTTAACAAAGAACGTTTAGATAAACTTGATAAAGAAATTGTGATCATGCATCCCGGCCCCATTAACAGAGGGGTTGAGATTACCAGTGATGTGGCAGACAGCAAGCATAGCATCATTCTTAATCAAGTTGAGAACGGTGTGGCTGTTCGCATGGCGGTTATGTTTTTACTAGCTGGACAAGGCTAATTTTAGCATCAATTTTATGGAAAGAAAATCCAATTCTATATACCTTGTTGGGATTGGAATCATTGTTTTCTTTGCCACTTTTGTCGCTGCAGGATTATTAAGTTTACTTTTACATATCCCCATTTCGGCTTATACGGCACCTTGCTCCCTCCTATTGTTTTTCGTTGCAAATGCTGTACTTCTCAAATGGTATTCAAACACTAAAATCATTGTTAGCATTGGCCTTTCAAGCATTGCGACAGCAGTTATTTGTCTTTGTTTTTTATGGGCCAAGCCATATCACGAGAACTTTTTTGATGCGGTTTGGTACCACCATGATGCCGTGTATCAATTGGCTAAAGGTTGGAATCCTTACGATAGAAACTTAACAGCAAACGAAACCAGTTACTGCGAATTTTACCTGAATTATTTCCCTAAAGGTTATTGGATTTTTGGGGCAATTATCTATTCATTTACCCATACCATAGAAGCTGCCAAAGGAATGGATTTGGCCTTGATGTTGGCTTGTGCCATGATACTTTGCGGAGGACTTTTAAAACAAAATTTTGGATGGTCCAATGCAAAATCTGTTTTTGTTGGCTTACTAATAAGTTTAAATCCCATTGCCATCATCAATGCCTTCTCCTTTTATGTGGATGGCCTTATCGCTTCTTTGCTTTCATTGGGTATTTTCTTTTCATTGGCTCAATGGTATGGTAAAGACAATAAAGCATGGCTATTGGCTTTTATCTGTTTTGGTGTGCTGTTTCATTTGAAGTTTACGGGAACTGCCTTTAGCATTTTGTTTATGGGTGCTTTCTTTGTGCTTTTAATTATGAAGGAGAAATGGCTGTGGAAGAAATGGTTAATGAGGTTTTCGATTTTCTCAATACTTGTATTGCTTATTTTAGGCTTTCATCCCTTTATCAGCAATACCATACACAAAGGACACCCTTTCTTTCCGGCTGTTGAAAATAATGAAATCAAAGTATTTAAACTAAGCAGTTATCCAGCGGATTTTATTGGCAAGGATCGTTTTACAAAATTTGCTACTGCCCTATTTGCTGAAACAGGATGGCATGGCACTCCTGACAAAAGCACACCCAAAGAACTTTTTTCATTCATTGGTTCCGAATTTTATGGAAAAGGCATTCCAGATTTAGGGGCTTTAGGACCTTTGTTTGCTGAGTTTTTTAGCCTATCAATAATTGCATTTATCATATCGCTTTTGTTATTAAAAAGTAAAAAACAAAAACGCTATTATATGTTTGCCCTCCTCTTCTTTCTGTTCACTTTCTTTATCAACCAAGAGGCATGGGTGTTCAGGTATATCCCTCACTTGTGGCTATTAAGTATTCTTATGCTACTGCCTCTTTGGGAAGTTACATATGGGAAATACTTTAGCATAATCATCATGTTAGGCTTGTATATTAACTCGGGTATTGTGAGCAAAGAGGCTTATAAAGGTCAATCAGCGCAAAGTAATCAGCTCAATAAAACTTTCAATTTTCTGAAAGGAAAAGAAGATGTATATGCCATTTATCACGGATGGGGAAATTCATTTCTGAATCGCATGGGCGAAAATGGAATTGATACCAGTAAATGGGTTTGGATTCACCCACTCGATACACCTTATACAAGCATTACAGGCTCTTTGGATGGAAAGTATAAGCTAAGAAAAGACTTGCATTTGATAAAATAAATCAAAAAACTATAAACAAAAAAAGCCGCATCGGAAGATGCAGCTTTGAATATATAATACCGTCAGAAATTAGTCTATAATTACAGTTTTCTCTTTGTTTGGAGATTTTACAATCACCAATTGAGTGTTTTTCTTAATGCGGATTTTACGCAAATCAGATGCTGTTTTATTTCTTCTGTCTTTTCTTTTTAATCTTGTAACTGCCATGATTGTATCTTTATAGGGCTGCAAATATAATTTTATTTAGTTCCTTGTCAATATGTAAAGCGAAAATAATTTGGTCGACATGTTAATATCCTAATATTTTCAGCATGCTTTCTGAGTTTTGTTGTTCGGCAAACATTTTATAAGAAAAACCTCCATTCTCATCTTTGTCTATCACAATATGCTTAGGCGCAGGAATTAGGCAGTGTTGGATTCCTCCATAACCGCCTAAAGATTCTTGGTAAGCACCTGTATGGAAAAAACCCAAATGCAATACTTCACCCTCTTTCATTTTTGGCATAAACACTTGATTAGTATTTACATCCGAATTGTAAAAATCTTGGCTGTCGCAAGTTAATCCACCCAGGTTGATTCGTTGAAATTCTTGGTCCCAATTGTTTACAGCCAATAAGATAAACTTCTGACCAATACCCCAAGTATCAGGTAAAGTGGTGATAAACGAGCTGTTTATCATGTACCAATTTTCCTTGTCATTTTGTTCTTTTTGCCCAATAACTGAGTATAGGATACCTCCACTTTCACCAACTGTAAATGAACCAAATTCGGTAAAGATATTTGGCTCCGGTACTCCCCTATTATCACATATACTTTTGATATACAGCACAATTTGATCAATCATATAAGCATAATCGTACTCAACACCCAAAGTGGTATAAATGGGCATTCCACCTCCAATATCCAATGTATCTAAATCTGGACACACTTCTTTCAAATCGCAGTACATATTTACCAAACGGGTCAATTCACTCCAATAATAAGTGGTGTCTTTTATGCCCGAGTTCACAAAAAAATGAACCATTTTAAGGCTAAAATTCGGATCGTCTTTTATTTTCTGTTGGTACACATCCACCACTTTTTTGTAGCTCATACCCAATCGGGAGGTATACACCGAAAAATTAGGTTCCTCTTCTGTTGCTATTCTTATCCCAAGTTTGGTATGCTGGGTTGTATATTTTTGTATTAAGTCAAACTCTTCTGGGTTATCAAGCACACAAATCAAGTTGCTATAACCTTCTTGCACCATTTGTGACATATTACGGGCATATTGCTCGGTTTTGTAACCATTGCAAATGATGTTTTTGTCTTTTGAAAATTGCCCAGTTTCATTCAACTTTCTTAATATTTCGAGGTCAAATGCTGAGGATGTTTCAATATCCACCCCATTTTTCAGGGCTTCGTTAAGTACAAATGAAAAATGAGAACTCTTGGTACAATAGCAATATGAATACTTCCCTTGATAGTTATGTCTTTCGATAGATGCATTAAACAATTCAATCGACTTTTGAATTTGCGAACTTATTTTGGGTAAATAGGTAAACTTTAGCGGAGTACCATATTCATTGATGAGTGCCATCAAATCAATGCCATTAAAACTAAGTTGGTTATCATTCACTTCAAAGCCATGACGCGGAAAAAAGAAGGTTTGGTGAATTAAATCGGTGTACCGGTTTTTAATGTTTAAAGTTGTCAATGTTTAATCTATTTCTTTTATTTTGCAATTGTAAGCAAAAGCATAATTATTCTCATATGATTTTTGAAGATTTAATGGTTTACTAAAAGACTTACATCCGCTCATCCCTAAAATAATTAGGATGAATTTATAAATAAGATAACTTTGAGCCAAACAGAAAGACTATGTCGAACGAAATCAATTGGCCTGAAGCCATTCAACCTTTGCTTAAGAAATATAAAGGTTCCAAACATCCTCTAGAATTTAAGAGTGTGTATGAGCTCATGGTTATGGTGGTTTTATCGGCACAAGTGTCGGATAAGCTAATAAATTCTTTAGCACCCAAACTGTTTAAGGCCTATCCAACAATGCAGAGTTTATCGCATGCCACTGCAGAAGATTTACTACCCTATGTAAGTAAGATTAGAAATTTTGCTAATAAAACCTCTTGGCTATTGGACATGGCAAAACAAATTAAGAATGATAAAAACATTCCTAATACGATGGAGGGTTTGACAGCTTTGCCTGGCATTGGTCGCAAATCAGCTAATGTGATTATGAGAGAGATGAAAGTGCCAAGAGAAGGTATTATTATTGATTTGCACACCTTGCGCGTAGCCAATCGAATTGGTATCTCAGAAGACTCGAACCCTATTGCTATGGAGAAAAAAATGATGAAAATGATCCCCCAAAAGGATTGGGAAGTGGGAATGGCATTGTCCTTCTTAGGCAGAGAAGTATGCAGACCGACTAACCCAAACCATGAAGTTTGTGTGATGAAAAATGTTTGTGAATTCTGCAAACAAACCTATTAGGCAATAAAACAGAATTGGCAAAAATCTAGCAATTTGTATTTTTACAGCCATGAACGCACAAGAAGCTAAAGCGCAAATAGACCATCTTACCGAATTAATCAATCATCATAATTACCAATATTATATTCTTTCGAGGCCAAGTATCAGCGATTTTGAGTTTGATAAACTCTTAAAAGATCTTGAGACATTAGAAAAAGCATTCCCTTCATTTCAAAATCCTAATTCACCTAGTTTAAAAGTTGGTGGTGATATCACCAAAGAATTTAAACAGGTTAAGCATAAATACCCCATGCTTAGCTTAGGCAATACCTACAATGAAGAAGAATTAACTGAATTTGATAACCGTATCAGAAAATCCATTGGAAATGATTTTGAATATGTGTGTGAGTTGAAGTTTGATGGCCTTGCCATTAGTTTAACTTACGAAAATGGTAAACTTATTCGCGCTGTAACCCGCGGAGATGGTGTTCAAGGTGATGATGTAACCGCCAATGTAAAGACCATTAGAAGCATCCCTCATCAACTAAGGGGTAATGATTATCCAGCCTATTTTGAAATACGAGGCGAGATTTTTATGCACCTTGCTACTTTTGATAAACTTAATAATACCCTTAGAAAAGAGCTTGAAGAAAAGGGTTACGATGAAGATGAAATAAGAGAACAACTCTATAAAAATCCTAGAAATTTTGCTTCGGGGAGTTTAAAAATGCAAGACTCCAAAGAAGTATCGAAAAGAAATTTAGATGCTTTTCTTTATTTTATTTATGCAGATGAAAGTGTGAATGAATCACATCATGAAAGCTTGCAAAAGGCTGCTCAATGGGGCTTTCAGGTAAGCGACCATTTTCAATTGTGTCGTGGCTTGGAGGATGTTTTTGATTTTATCAAAAAGTATGATGTAGAGAGAAAAAACCTTAGCTATGATATAGATGGCGTAGTTATAAAAGTAAACAACTATTTCCAACAGCAAGAACTTGGCTTTACGGCTAAAACTCCTAGATGGGCCATTGCTTATAAATACAAAGCCGAAAGTGTTAGTACCCTTTTGAATGAAGTTACATACCAAGTTGGCAGAACAGGTGCTATTACACCAGTGGCAAATTTAAAGCCTGTGCAATTGGCCGGCACTACTGTTAAGAGGGCTAGTCTGTACAATGCAGATGAAATTGAAAGGCTTGATTTGCATGAAAACGATACTGTTTTTGTAGAAAAAGGTGGAGAGATTATTCCAAAAATTACAGCAGTTGATTTGAGTAAACGCTTGCCTGATGCTAAGAAAATTGAATACATACAGAACTGCCCAGAATGTGGCACTGCGCTTATAAGAGCGGAAGGAGAAGTGATGCATTATTGTCCGAATGATACCGCATGTCCACCCCAATTGATAGGTAAAATAGAACACTTTATAGGAAGGAAAGCAATGAATATTGATAGCCTTGGTGCAGAGACCGTGACTGGACTTCATCAAATAGGTTTGATCAAAACCTATGCTGATTTGTATGAATTAAAATACGAACAACTCTTGGATTTAGAATTTGAAGTGGGCGATACAGAAAAGAAAAAACGTTCATTAAAAGCCAAGTCTGTTGAGAATATTTTAAACGGAATTGAAGCATCCAAGCAAGTGCCTTTTGAGCGCGTGTTGTTTGCTTTAGGCATTAGGATGGTTGGAGAAACTGTTGCTAAGAAACTAGCCAAGCAGTTTGAAAACATTGACAAAATAGCTAATGCGACAAAAGAAGACATTGCAAATATTTATGAGATTGGTGATAAGATAGCAGAGAATGTCGTGAAGTTTTTTGAACTTGAAAGTAATAGAAACTTATGCGAAAAATTAAAAGCCAATGGACTTCAAATGGCTATTGTGCATGACGAAAGTATTGAGAGAAGTGATAAGCTTTCAGGAAAAAGTTTTCTTGTTTCAGGGGTGTTTAGCATGAGCCGTGATGATTTAAAAAAACTGATTGAAGTAAATGGTGGTAGAAATGTGGGAAGTATTTCAAAGAGTTTAGATTATTTAATAGCAGGTGATAAAATGGGTCCTGAGAAATTGAAGAAAGCTACCGATTTGAATATAAATATTATTAGCGAAGATGAGTTTAGGGGATTGATTGGATAGCTACTAAAGCTAAATGCCAGCCATATAATTTAGTTGAAACTTTCTTCCTAATTCTTTGCATGCGGTTGTTGTTATCACCAAACGCTCATTATATGTTTGGTGGCACTGCGCTAAACAACAACCATAGGCAAATCGGAGTCGCTGCCCTAAAACACCAAGCATAAGCAATCACTACAAAGGACACAAGGTGCCCTATGGTCGGGAGCGAAGTCGAGACGCCATTTCGACTCCGCTCAAAGGTCATTTCTATCCAAAAGATTTCCCCTTTTTAAATAATCGGTGACGCTGCGCTTAAACACCATGCAAAAGCAATATGCAAGACATATAAATCATGACAAGTAATTTGATGATTTGTAATTTAATATGATAATTATATATTCGAAGAAAAAAACGAAACAAAGGTTCGCCAATCTTGCCAATTTGGAATGCTTGTCGCACTTTTTGTTCGCCAATAA
>CAMBSD010000004.1 GCA_945870425.1 Chitinophaga pinensis
GTTACCAGATTCTTGCACAGTAACGGTCTCAGGGGCAGATACAAAATATACACCTACAGCTACACCTGATATGGTATTGCCATAAATTTTGTTGTTTGAGTTTGTACCTGCTGTAGAAGTAGCAAGTCTCGCTGTTGCAGGAGCCGTATGAGCAGAAGCACTGGTAGAAAAAATACCAACTGAATTGCGGTACCTTGTAGCACCGTTACTCATGATGATGGTATTGTTTTGGATGGTATTGTTTTGAGCGCCATCTGTAGCCGAAGCAGCAAATAAACCAATACCAAACTCAGTCATTCTCTGAGCAGACAAAGCACCTTCGACAGTGTTAGCTGAATTTTCAGTTATGGTAAAGTTTTGGATGGTTAAATTATCTGAACCAACAATTTTGATTACAGCATCCGCTTGACCCGTTGCAGCACCACCTGCGGTAGCAATAGCAGCCGCTCTTATGGTGGTGTTACCACCATTAATAACAACATTGTTTGTAGGCGTTGTAGCAGTGGTGTAAGTAATTACAAAACCGCCCGTAGGGGCTGTTTCAGATGTACCCGAACAAGTTAAGGTTACAGGACCTGAAAATGCAGTTACTGCATTCAAATCAGCAATGGCACTTGCCAGTGATGAATAGGATGATGCCAAGTTAGGAGTGGTGTTACCACTGTTGGTCACCGTAACTGTCAGCTGCGCCTGCGCACGCGACAATCCTGCGATGAGAGCAATTAAAAAAAGCAGCGCTTTGGCTGTCATTTTAACTCCCCTTTTAAAAGTTTGTAGTTGTTTAAATTGATTCATATGTATTTGGGTTAATTGTATTTTTGCGGGCTCAATATTCAAAACAATTAGCATATAAAAAAGTAGAATTATTACTACGCCTTGCTCGACCTAGATTATTTGTAATCTTTATCCTACAAGATTCATAACTTTTGTCTCAATACTAGATAATCAAAAAATTAATTTGAAGCTTTAATTGGTTGTGATTATTGTATAATTGGTTGTTTAATATAAAAATTTAGCAAACATCCTATCAGAGATTTGATGAAGAAATTTAACTTGATTTTTTACATATCTTGAGATAAAAATATTTTAAATATTGGAGCTGTCAACTTTCAAATGGGTAAAACCATCCTAACCCGGTAAAAAAACAATGCATCCATTTTTATCAGAGTTTTGATTAAAATTGCGGTATTACAATTTTTAACTATGGCACTTACTCATCACATACTTATCGCTGACGATCATTCAATTATTAGAAGGGGTCTGAAATTTATTTTAGATGCTCATTTTACTGGCTGCTATGTAAACGAAGCGGATACCATAAAAGAAGTTAAGAACCTCTTAGACTCATTTGCATTTTCGCACCTTATTTTCGATATGCAAATGTTAGATGACAACATCATTGAGCATTTGCCAGAAATTAGAAAACTATACCCCAACATACCCATTCTAATTTACACCATGAGCCCAGAGGAGATTTATGGAAAGCGAATGCTAGATAAGGGTGCCACGGGTTTCTTGAGCAAGCAAAGCAGTGAAGCAGTAGTTATAGAAGCTTTAGATTTGTTCTTATCAGGAAAGGCATATATCAGCAGGGAGTTAAAAGAAAGAATGTCAAGAGATGATTTGAAATTCACTCCAGAAAGTCCAATAGACAGCTTATCGGATAGAGAACTAATTGTTATGAACTACATAATGAAAGGTACTGGCGTAAAAGAAATTTCACTCAAATTAGATTTAAAACCTACTACTGTTGCCACCTATAAAGCGCGAATATTCAATAAACTTGGCGTTTCAAATGTGATGGATATGAGAAATGTATTGGAAGTATATAAATACGCCAATAGTTAAAATATGAGGCATAAACAATTCATATGTTTCTACCTGGCAATATTTAGCTTAAACAATGTTTTTGCCCAACAGAATTTTGTTGTCAAACAATTCAATTCAACGAATGGATTACCACAAAACAGTATCAATGGTATGCAGATGGATGAGCATGGCTATATGTGGCTGGCTACAGAAGGGGGTATCGTAAAATACGATGGAAACAAATTTAAAACATATAAGGAATGCGTTGGAAAACCCATTGAATCGGATCGTATAAAAGGACTTGCCAAAACCATTAAAAATGAAATCATAGCCTATGATATCTTCGGAAGGATTTATAAAATAAAGGATAATGAACTAGACTTAATTGGCAAGAATAAAACCCTATATATTATGGGGGCCTTACCAAATATAAATGCTATAAACTTCATTCAATGTATTTCTCAAAAGAAAGGTTATGATTGGCTTTACTTTCAATATCCACTGCACATTTTTCCTTTATCAGAAAAAAAATTCGTAATACTAGGAAAGGGTGGATTTTATCTTTATCAAGACACTACATTCATTTCTCTTATTCCAACAAAGGGTCACAAAATAACTCAGACTTTTTTTATGAATGGAAACATATTCTTTTTCGATGCCGAGAAAGATATTTATAAAATAGATATCAATAAAAACAATGTCGAAAAAATAGAAATGTCAGGTGACATTTTACAAAATGAGTATTATACAAAAACTAAAACCATTGAAAAAATTCATTGGAAGATTTCTGACAATAATGTTTTTATGAAATTGGGAGAAAAACTCTATAAGTTAGAAGCCAAGGATAAAAAAATAAGCAGTCAGCTAGTGATTGACAAACTGCCTGAAAAATGTATAATCAATGAAATTTTATACAACGATATCAATAAAGCATATTATATTGGAACTGATACTAGGGGACTATTTGCTTATAAGCAAAAGGAAATTCTTACCCTAACCTATAACAATAACAATATATCAATAAGTAACTCCTATTATGCCCAAGTTGCTCTAGATAGTGCTAGCATCCTTACTTATAACTTAAGAAAATTTTCTCTCAAAGAAATTACAGATTATAAATTTACAGACGGGATATTAAACACAGAGGGGATACTAAAAGATAAGCATGGTAATATTTGGTATGGAATGTCAGAGAAAATCTATCGCTATGATGCCAAAACTAAAAAACACATATTCATCCCAACCGATTCAGATGGGCGCATAACTAGTTTCCTAGAAGATGGAGATACCACTTGGGTAGGCACTCCCAGAAGTTTTGGCTATGTTTACAAAGATGTATATCATAACTCATATAAAGAAATTATTCCTCATGGCGAAAACACCATACCCTTTTGTATGATTAAAAACCAAGGCAAGAATATTTGGATGGCAACTTGCAGTGGTATCATTTCAATACCCTTATTGAATAAAAAAGCTAAGCCAAAAGTTCTTCTTAAAAACTACTGTGTAAGAAATTTATTTGTATACCAAGATTTAATTTTTATTGGCACCTATGGTTATGGCTATTTGGTTTACCAAAATGGAAAATTCACACAAATGCCAATGGATGCAAACAATTGTTTAAAATCTGTGCACGGCTTTATTTTGGATGACAGCAACTATGTTTGGATGAGCACAAACAGGGGTATTTTTAAAACCCATATTGATGAAATAAATTCATACCTATCAGATACTACTAGAAATATTTATTATAGCTATTTTGGGCAAGATGATGGCCTTGAAAATATCGAGTTTAATGGTGGTTGCGATCCCAATTGTATAAAATTAAAAAATGGATATTTTTCATTTTCAAGTATGGAAGGATTGGTTTGGTTAAACCCATTAAAAGTAAACGACCCATATCCAAAAAGTAGCATTTTCATAGATGAAATATCATCCGATAAAAAAATAATATACAACAGAAGCGACATTATACTTCCTTCTAATTTTAATGAAGTAAGTTTCGCAATTTCAAGCCCATATTGGGGAAATAATGCGAACCTACAATATGAATATAACCTTGAAGGACTTAATAATACTTGGCTGCAATTAAAGAATGGTAATCTTAGTATTTCTTACCCTAATTTACCATCAGGCAAATACATATTGCATATAAGAAAAAAAGCGGGTAAGGGTTATAACAATTATGTACTTAAAAACATTCCATTTGAAATCCAAAAAAGGGTATATGAAGAGTCTTGGTTCTTTGTTATGTGTATCGGCTTTGTCATCTTAAGTATTATCGGAATAGTTAGGGTGTTTTCTTATAGAATTAGGCAAAGAAATTTACAACTCGAAAAAACCATACAAACTAGAATTAGTGAACTATTAGATCTAAATGAGGAGCTATCTGCTTCTGAAAAAAAACTTAAACAATCGGTAGATATAAAAAACATGCTTATAGGTATTATTTCGCATGATATTATTACACCTCTGCGCTTCATTTCTATTACGGCTAAAAATGCATTTAAAGGTAAGAATATGTTGAATATGGATTTCATAAAAGACATACAAACAACATCCGATAAATTACACCACAATGCGCAAAATATTCTTAATTGGATACGTTATCAAAACGACTTGATTAAAGTAAGTAAAGAATCAGTAGCCCTAAATCCTCTGATAGAAGATCAGCTTGATTTGATAGCTGAAATGACAACACAAAAACGCAATACATTTGTAAATGATGTTTCTTATGATGATGTGATTTTTACCGATTCAACTATTTTAAATATTATCGTCCAAAATATTTTTTCAAATGCAAATAAATATTGCCAAGATGCCACCATCCATGTAAGTGGAGAGCATATTGGGGATAAATACCATCTTTACATTGAAGATAATGGTCCAGGAATGAGTAAAGAAAACCTTATGCGGATTAGAGAAATCAAGGCTCTGAGAAGCGTTGAGGTGCTAAGCAACCGCAGTGGCATAGGTTATATTATTATCGTGGAATTACTTGAGTTATTAAATAGCAAAATCAATATAGAAAGTGAAGAAGGTAAAGGAACGAAGATTACATTGATATTGTAAAATAACTACTCAATCAAATGCCATAAACTTGCCATATAGCTTGGGTCCTTGATCTTTTCTTCAGCGCTATCAGCAATAATTTTTTCTAATAAAATATCATTTTTCTTTCCTTGATCTAAGGCGTATTTGTATGGGCTTAAACTAAAAGTAGTAAGCTCATATTGTGATTTAAATTTATCAGGATACAATTCTGTTAAATCATGCTCAATATGTTTTTTATGGAGGAAATGTTTATCCCCAACTTTATCTGCCATTTCATAATAATTTTGAATGGCCAAATCAGCGATAGCATCCGCATTTGGCTTGCGAAGATTCTGGTATTCGGCAAAAATTTTATTCCAATCCTTGCCATATTTTCCAATGCAATCATCCATTACCGCACAATCTTCAAAACTGCAATTCATGCCTTGCCCATAAAAGGGAACTATTGCATGAGCAGCATCACCAAGCAATGCAACCTTATCGCTTTTCACCCATGGAAAACAGCGCACTGTAACCAATGATGAAGTTGGATTGGCAAAAAAATCTGGGATCAAACTTGGCATCATATCATAGGCATCGGGCATCTGTTCTTTAAAAAATGCTGTTACTTGTTCTTCGGTTTTAAGGTTAGCAAAGCTGTTTTCACCTTCAAAAGGCATAAACAAGGTACAGGTAAAGTCACCTGACGGATTGGGCAATGCTATCATCATAAATGAACCTCTTGGCCAAATATGCAAAGCATTTTTCTCCATTAAAAATTTACCAGCATCACCAGAAGGTATGGATAATTCTTTATAACCTACATGCAAATAACTTTGTGAATAATTAAACCTATCGCTGATCTGCATCTTACCTCTAGTAGCTGCAAATGCGCCATCCGTACCCATGATTCTATCGCTTGAAAATGATTTGTTTGTTCCATCTTCCATCTCGAAAGTTGAGACACAATTATCCGTATCAACATCCACACAACGTGCATTAAAATGTAGGTTGATATTGCTATACTCATCTGCTAATTCAATTAACTTCTGATTCAGCCTACCGCGTGAAACAGAATTAATGGCTTGACCATTTTTACCATAGGGATGATAAGCCAATTCGCCTGTTTTGCTATGCATCATTCTACCCGTCATAGGAATGGCATCTTTCAATACTTCTTCGTCTAGGCCAATGCGCTTTAAAGCATTTAAGCCTCTATCAGACAAAGCCAAATTAATTGACCTACCTTGGTATACTTTACTGGTTCGCATATCAGGTCTTCGTTCAAAAAGATTAATATCAAAACCACGTTTAGCCATATAAATTGCTAATAAACTTCCTGAAAGTCCACCACCTATAATGTTAATTTTTTGTGTCATGATCTTATTTATAATATTGTTTTATTATTTCTCCAATTCTAAAAACATCTTCAAATGAGTTGTACATAGGCACTGGACTCATGCGAATTACATCTGGTTCGCGCCAATCAGGCCATACATTGTTTTCGTATAAATAGTCAAATAGTTTTTTACCATTTTCATTTACAACAATAGATAATTGACAACCTCTGTCCTTTGCAACTGAAGGGGTAATAATCTTGTATTTTGATTTTTGACCTTCACTTACAGAATTGATTTCATTTAAAATAAATTCTAAGTACCCAGTAAGCATTTCACTTTTCTTTCTAAGGTTCTCGATACCCGCTTCATCAAACATCTCAAGAGAAGCCTTGTGTATAGCCATAGGAAATATCTGTGCATTGCTTAACTGCCATCCTGCAGCGCCCTCCATGGGTTTAAATCCCTTTTTCATCAAAAAGCGCTCTTCTTCATTATGTCCCCACCAACCGGCAAACCTGATTAACTCTGGTTTGTTAGCATGGCGCTCATGAACAAATACTCCAGAAGTGCCACCTGGACCTGAGTTCAAGTATTTATAGGTACACCATACGGCAAAATCTACATCCCAATCATGCAGTTGTAAGTGCAAGTTACCAGCAGCATGTGCCAAATCAAAAGCAGCCACAGCGCCAACTTCATGCGCAGCTTTGGTGATAGCCGCCATATCAAAAGCTTGACCTGTGTAGTAGTTTACTCCTCCCATCATCACAATCGCAAGATCATCCCTATGATCTTGAATTTTAGCAATAATGTCTTCTGTCCTCAAAGTATATTCTCCATCGCGAGGTTTCAATTCTATAATGGCATCATCAGGATTATAACCATGAAACTTAGCTTGCGATTCCATAGCATACTGGTCGCTAGGAAAGGCAGAAACCTCCATCATAATTTTGTATCTTGTGGCAGTGGGGCGATAAAAACTAACCATCATCAAATGAAGATTAGCTGTCAAATTATTCATTATTACCACTTCTTTAGACCTGGCTCCTACTACTTTTGCAGCTTTTTCAGTGAGAAAATGGTGATAGAATTTCCAAGGATTTTTAGCCTGAAAATGTCCTTCAACACCTAATTTGGCCCAATCATCAAACTCTTTTTGCACCGCGGCTTGAGCACCTTTAGGCTGAAGCCCTAAGGAATTACCACATAAATAAATAACAGGCTTATTAGTATGTAGTGGCAAATAAAATTTATCTCTGAAGTGAGCAAGTATGTCTTGCTTGTCTAGTTGTTGTGCAAATGCAAGTGTGTTCTCAAAAATCATGTTAAAAAATTATGGAGGCAATTTTACACGATTTTTATCTTATTAAATTATGATTTATTTAATTAAATCCCAAGTATGGTCGCCTAGCAACTTTATAGTAGCCACATGTTTGCCCATGGTCTTGCTTCTACCCCACTCACTTGGCCCAATTAAACTCATCTTGTAATGGTCGTCCTGCTCGTAAAGGTGATAAATTTGCCCAATAATGGGGGTAAATCTCATATCCGATTCATAAATCCTTTCCGAAACGCTCAGCCTATTTTCTATCTCTCGTACCTGCTGCATGATCAAATCAGCTTGCTTTTTTAGCATGCCAATCTCTTGCTCAGCGTAATGATGCATTGCCACCACTGCATTTGCTTTGATTTTATTTTTATCTTCTGGCCTAATGATGGGTGATCCTACACTTAATGGAATAGGAGAAAGGCTTGCAGAGCCAATATAACTGCCATCTTCGTCAAATTGAGCTTTATCTTCGTTTGTCATTGTGTAATATTGTAACCCAAATGTAGAATAAAAGTTTTCCAATAAAACTATATGAGGCAAATTTGGTTAATTTTGTAGTGAAATGAATCTAAAAGTAGAAATCGATAACAATTCAGGATTTTGTTTTGGGGTGGTATTTGCTATCCAAATGGCAGAAGGTATTCTTGAGGATGAAGGAAAACTATACTGTCTTGGTGATATTGTGCACAACGATGAAGAAGTGTCACGTTTGAAAGCAAAGGGATTGCAAATCATCGACCACGATGACTTAAAAAACATTCATGGCGAAAAGGTGCTAATTCGCGCTCATGGCGAGCCACCAGAGACTTACAAAATTGCTCTCGATAATCATATTGAGTTGGTAGATGCGAGTTGCCCGGTAGTACTGAAATTACAAAACAGGGTGCGTCAAGCTTACAATGAAAATGATAAAATAATGATTTTGGGGAAACATGGTCATGCTGAAGTGAAGGGATTAGCAGGGCAAACTAATGGTGAGGCTATTGTAATTGAAAGCTTTGATGAATTAGATAACTACGAACTACCTAAAAGCCTTAAATTATTCAGCCAAACCACCAAAAGCACCAA
This sequence comes from Chitinophaga pinensis, assembly GCA_945870425.1. Lineage (GTDB taxonomy): Bacteria > Bacteroidota > Bacteroidia > UKL13-3 > UKL13-3 > RGVD01. Next base: position 8,581 of record CAMBSD010000004.1, read on the forward strand.
AAAACTATTTGGTTTAAAAGCAGAACTTGAAAACCGAGGTATCGAGGTAGATTTTAATGATACATTGTGCAGACAAGTGAGTAATAGAGATATTCAGTTGAGAGATTTCGTTAAACTATATGACAAAATCGTATTTGTTGCAGGAATTAAATCAAGCAATGGAAAGGTCTTATTTGATGTATGCAAAGAACACAATGTACATACATACTTTATCAGTAGCAAAGATGAAATTCAAAAGAGTTGGTTTAATGAAAATGACAGTATAGGCATTTGTGGAGCTACCTCAACTCCTCAATGGCAAATGGAAGAAGTAAAAGAGGTCTTATTATCTTTATAAAACATATTATGAAAAGAAAATTATTAGCAGTTGCAGGTATCGTTTTAGCGGGACTTGCTATCATTAGTTTCAAAAGAGCCAGCAAAACCATAGTTGCAGATAATAGCAATATTAACAAAACCAGCAGCAATGCTTTTTATAACTTAAACATTAAAAGCCTTGATGGAAGCCGCACCATAAGCATGAGTGACTTTAAAGGCAAAAAAATATTGTGCGTGAATGTGGCTAGTGAATGTGGTTATACTCCTCAATATCAAGACCTACAAAAATTGTATGATACCTATAAGGAAAAGCTTGTCATCATTGGGTTTCCTTGCAATCAGTTTGGCTATCAAGAATCAGGTTCAGCTGAAGAAATTCAAACATTTTGCAAAAAGAATTATGGTGTAACTTTTGTATTAACCGAAAAGATAGATGTGAAAGGGAGTAAACAACATCCCATTTATAAATGGTTATGCAACAAGAGCGAAAATGATAAATCAGATGCCAGTGTGAAATGGAATTTCAATAAATTCTTGATTGATGAAAATGGCACTTGGTTGGCTTATTTTCCTTCTTCGGTGAAACCCTTAAGTGAAGAAATTACTTCTAAACTTAAATAGTTTATTTCACCTTTGTTAAGGTCCAATCTCCTATTGTTATTACCCTATTTTTTAGTCTGGGAATAATGCTGCTTTCCTTTGTATTGTCTATTCTGTAATTGTAATCTACAAATGCTAATGTGTCACAAGTTTTACAGTAATTCTCTATGGCCTGCATTTTGGGTGAAATATTTGAATTGAAATCAACTTGATAAAATTGCTCCAAAACCTTTTGCCATTTCACGAAAAAAAAAGGTTCATGCACAACCGCTTTGAAACTAGCCACAGTTGACCTTTGGGCCTCACTGGTGAAACTTTCATTGTCAATCGGTATTAGAAAACGGGTATCTTTATTCGTATTTTCCTTAATGAAAGTATGTAACTTTTGAATATCCGTTTTCGGATTATCATTTAAGAAAGCATACTTCGAAGAATCAGTATACGCATCAGAATAAAACATAAAAACAAGCATGGCTAAGGAAGAAGCAAGCAATAATTTATCTATCACCTTTAATTGAAATGAAGGTATATAAGCGCTTACAAACCTAGCTATAAATATACATGCAAAAACATTGACCCAAATGGTGGTTTTAAACCATTGTAGTTTACCAATCCACATAAAATGATGGGTGTAGAAAGCCACAAAATAAAAGGCACAAACAGATAAGATGATTGAAAACAGCCATAGAGTCTGCGTCTTCATTTTATTTGGTTTGATGGTAATCACAGGTATCAATCCAAAGAACAATAATCCAAAAAATGTGCTGTAATCTAACTTCGGAAATGTAGAAGGAACATAATGCCAAGGTGCCCTTTTAAAGTAAAGCAAATCATAAAACAATTGATTATCCAAGCCCTGATTATTTAACTTCTGCGCATATAAAAGCGGTCCAAGCAAAGGCAATGAGAAGATAATAAAAACGATTGAAAATGTAACCAACCGGATAATACTACTTTTTATATTGTTGAATTCAAAAGTAAAGAACAAAATGCCTGCAAATACTAAAAACAATTGTAAACCAACCAAGGCTTGAAACCAAACAGACAGGGCAAAGAATATGGCAGATACCATGTAATTATTTTTAAAAAACAAATAGATACCCCAACTCGCAAAAAGCTCGGCTATAGTACTTCCAATAAAAATTTTTCCTAATAAATAATTACCTCCCAAGGTAAATGAATTGGCAATTATAAAAATAAGCATAAGGGCTATAAAAACATAAAAATTTTGCTTGCCGGTTTTATCCGCTTCTGGTTGGAATAATTCTATAATCTTGGTCCAAGCCAAAATGGTAAAATACATACAGAAAAAATATAAAACTAGGCAGCTAAACCTGATGCTGAAAACATGGGAAAGGAAATAAACGATCTGCACCCAATAATGCCTAACCGTAAATGTTTGACGGTAGTTGCTTAAAAAGAAATCATTAGGATAAAGACTCGGGTCAAACATCTGGTATACCTGAGGCAGGTGCTCTGCTTGATCTCCTGTATTGAAGTCATAACCATTCAACAAAACATATAGGCTCATCACAAAAAATGAAACACAGAGTTGAAAGCTATTTTGCTTGAGCGTATTGAGAATTGACATGCTAGCAAAAGTAAGTCTTGGCTTGCAATTCCTTTAGTGGATGGCTTATTTTTTAGTCTTGAATTCCAAAATAGCCTCCATAACACTTATGGGAATGAGTAAGCAGGTCAAGGCATACACACTGTCCTCTATAGGAATGGTAACTATTCTCCATCCAATAATTTCATGACTATTATAAATAACTACAGGACTTGGAGTAGCCATCCCCGTAAGTATTCCGTTAACAATAAAAAAAGGAATCAGATGAATAAAATAGGCCACCCAAAAGTAAGCCATATATGGTTTTTTCAAATAAAAACTATGTATCAAGAGCAAAATTAATGCAATGATGCTATTCACCAAAGTGTATGTTTTGTCGTAATAGATGACAGTAGCAAGTATACATACGATGATAAAAAAGTTCTGGATATATTTCTGAAATGGTTTTACAAAATCAACCTTGATATAGGTCTTGATACATGCATAAATAAACACACTGGCATAAGGCACAACCACGAAGAATGACCACTCTTCAATGGGCAAATCATAGAGCCTAAATGACCAAACATAGTCCTTGTTAAAGCTCCAAATGCCTTGTCGAGTAAACCACGAATCCCAAAGAATAAATAAAACTGCATTGAAAAATACACCCACAAAAAGAGGCAGCCAAAGCTTATAAAAAGCTACCTTTTTATCGAAGCTAAGTAAAAATGGGCCTGCAAAGGAAAAAAGCATTAAGTATGCGTATAGACTCATTCAATTATTTTCTTTGAATCGTGTTTGAAATACCTAAAAGGAACTACTAACATTCCGAAATTCTCTCCCTCTTCTTTGCCAAGGTGTTTGTGATGGATTTTGTGAGCCCTACGGATACCCAAAATGTATTTGTTTTTCCAATTTCTAAATAGTTTGAACCTCTGGTGGATGACAATCTCGTGGATGAAGAAATAGGCCAAACCATACAATGATATACCTATTCCTATATAAAGCCTGAAATCATTAAACATCAAACCGGTCATATAGCAATAAGCACTCGGCACAGCAAATATGAGAAAGAAACTATCATTCTTCTCAAAAAAACCTGGCTCTGTTTGATGATGATCTTTGTGAAGTGTCCATAAAATGCCATGCATCACAAATTTGTGGGTAAACCATGCCACAAATTCCATTAGTACAAAAGTGATAATAACGATGAGTATGTTAAATAGCATAATAAAAAAACAATTGATTTTAAAAATAGTTTGCTAAGTTTAGCCCTATGAAAAATAAAAGCTGAAACAGAAAAAGCCATTTCGCAATTGGGTTGCTGCTTGGAAGATGTAGCTTTTGATAAAAAAACACAAAACAAAAAGAAAAGATAAACCAAGCTGTATAGTTTTGAATGGGTGGCACTTGGTATTTCCAATACCAAAAATCAAGTTGAGGAGCCAACTGCTCGATGAAAAAATCAATAAAAACCATGAGAAAAGCCGACAACGCAACCACTGAATAATCAAGCATTTTTTCGTTTTGTGGCTTCCACTTTTCTAACATTTTTGTTGCCACATGGTAAGCACAATAACACAACATAAGCCAATTTACGCCAATAATAATTGGTACATCATTCAATTTATAACCAAGGTTATTACCATAAATATATTCGCCAAATATTCTGCCTGTTTTTACACCGAACATCTCAAGAACATAACCAGCTTGAAAAACCCCAGCAATCCATAGCCAAAAATAAAATTTTTTACCTTTGTGGAAAGCAAAAAGAACAATTGAACTCACAAGCAGGTTGAGCCAACTCAGTTGAATGAATTTGGGATCAAAGCTCAGCGAGCCAATCAATCCAACTAGATAAATGATGGCTAAAAAAATGATGGCTATTGTTGACTTCCTGTCTTGAGATATCATAATATTTGTTACTAATATTCGTTTCTAAAGCCAATTGACGATCGACCTTTTTCGACTATCTGTGCTTTTTTCTCAACCTCAGTTTTTAATTTATCTTTATAATCTTGTAATTTTTTTGATAGCTCGTCATCACTCGTAGCTAATATTTGCAGTGCCAAAAGTCCTGCATTTTTTGCATTGTTTATGGCCACAGTAGCCACGGGTACACCTCCAGGCATTTGTACAATGGATAATAGAGAATCTAGACCATCCATGGTTTTAAGTTTTACAGGCACCCCAATAACTGGCAGCACTGTAATAGAAGCCACCATTCCGGGTAAATGAGCAGCTCCACCAGCACCTGCTATTATCACTTTCAAACCCCGCTCTTTGGCCGTTTTGGCATATTCAAACATACGTTCAGGGGTGCGATGTGCCGAAACTACGGTTATTTCATAATCCACTTTGAACTCCTCAAGAACATTTGCTGCTTCTTTCATAATCTCCAAATCGCTGTCTGAGCCCATTATGATTCCTATGTTTTTCATGCCTTTAATGTAATTTGTGCATGCAAATTAAGAATGTATTTGCCATAAAAGGAAGGTAAAAATTGTCACCCTTGGATATTTGGCAGCATTTGTGCCAGATGTATTCCAATTTTAGGCACGTAGGATGTTAAATTTTTGTTAGATAAACTTTCAAATAATAATAATCCTTTCCTAAAATCGTTGTTAAACCAAAGTAAAATTACTTCAACATTAAAATATAAATCCCTAAGAACTTTGATTTTAAATGATTGTTAAAAAATTGACGAGAGATTTGGGAGCACAAATAGTGTTATTATGATTTAGTTTAAAGTAATTTGAATAAACAATATTTTTGAGCGTATGGCAGATGAAGATTTTTTAGATGAGGATGTGAAAGGGCAAGTGCAGCGTTATGAAAGGATGTTGAGAAATAAGACCAAGGACTATTTTGATACAGAAGCACTTGAAGATATTATTGAACATTACATTTTTGCAGATAAATTGAAGAAGGCCTTGGGTGTTATTGCTTATGGCCAAGAACTTTTCCCATATTTTACAGGCTTCATCATTAAAAAGGCAGAGGTTTTTGTGCTTTTGGGCAAATTTGAAAATGCCATTGAAGAAATAGAAAAAGCTGAATTATACGAACCTTCAAACCCTGAATTACTTTTGTTAAAGGGTGAAACCTTGCTTAATTATCAAAATTTTGAAGAGGCCGAAATTTGTTTTGCAAAAGCATTGGAACATACTGATGAGCTTATGGATATGCTTTTTGAAATTGCTTATGTGTATCAAGATTGCGATATGTATGGCAAAGCCATTGAATATTTCAATATCATCATCAAAGAAAACCCAGAAATAGAGCAGGCCTACTACGAAGCAGCCAATTGCTATGATGTGTTGGGTCAAACCGAAAAATCCTTGTCTTTTTACAACACCCTTATAAACATTGACCCCTACAATACGGCAGCATGGTACAATTTGGGTGTAAGTTACAGCAGATTAGGATTACATGAAAAGGCCATTGATGCCTATGATTACTGCCTTGCCATTGATGAAGATTATATTCTTGCTAGGTTTAATAAAGCCAATGCCTATGTTGAGCTTGATGAATACAACAAAGCCATTGAAGAATATTTGGAGGTTATTAAACAGGATGGAGAAGATTCTATAACTTTCTGTAACTTGGGTGGATGCTACGAAAGATTAAATCAGAATGATAAAGCACAAGAGTACTATAAAAAAGCGAGTACCCTAAATCCAAATATTGCGGAAGCGTGGTTTGGTATTGGCCTTACTTGTGAGAAGGAAGATAAGCACAAGGATGCCCTTCATTACTTTAAAAGAGCCGTATTACTTGAACCAGAAAACACAGAATACTTGCTCATATTGGGTGAGTGTGAATACCGATTAGGAAAAATTGACGATGCCGAGGAGGTCTACAAAAAGTTGCTTGAAATAGACCCTACTATGATGGAAGCATGGCTAGATGCCAGTTACATCAAATTTACTAAGGGTGAGTTTGAAGAAGCTGTAGATTTGTTGAAAGAGGCCGTAAAAACCGACCCTGATTGCCACCAATTTTACTACAGACTGGTTTGCTATTTGTATGAGTTAGGGCTCATTCGCGAGGCCTTGTCTAATTTAGAAACTGCCTTGCACCTAAACAGAAGTGAGCATTGGTTGATGTTTGAAATTTCGCCAAAATTGAAATTCATAAAAGAAATAACTGATTTGATCGAATTGCACAACGTGTAAATTGGATTTTAAGTGCCGTTTTCTATCTTCAAGATAATCAAACTAATCCGTACCAGAATTTGGTCATATAACCAATGTTGCAGTTTAACCACTTAAAATCAGAACTTTAACTTCCTTCTTAATTTATTCATATTTTCATACCTTTGCCGCAGTTTTTAAAACAATAACATATTGAAAATAGTAGTTATAGGAGGAGGAGCTGCAGGTTTTTTTGCGGCCATTCAAGCTGCATCGGCAAATAAAAATGCCGAAGTGGTGTTATTAGAAAAAACATCCAAGCTTTTGCAAAAGGTAAGAGTTTCGGGGGGTGGAAGGTGTAATGTTACCAATGCTTGTTCAGACATGAAACAATTATCGGCAGCATATCCACGTGGCGAAAAACAACTAAAAAGTGCCTTTAGCAGATTTACTACCACAGACACTGTTAATTGGTTTCAAGAAAGAAAAGTGAAATTGAAAACAGAGGCTGATGGAAGGATATTTCCGGTAAGCGATGATTCTCAAACCATTATAGACTGCTTAGAAAAAGAAGCCAAAAAACTTAAAATAGATATTAGATTAGAATCTGAGGTTAAGAAAATTATACCAAGCTATACAGGAGGATTTGAACTAGCCTTGGCCAATGGAGATAGAATCAGTTGTAGCAAACTGATTGTGGCCTCAGGTGGAAGTCCTAAATCAGAAAACATGCAATGGATAAAGGAATTAGGACACGAAATTATCGAACCAGTTCCTTCTTTATTTACATTTAATATTCCAAACGAAGCGCTGAATGAGTTGACAGGTATATCTGTTAACCCAACCAAAATAAAAATAGCTGATACCAAATTTGAATTCAATGGCCCCGTGCTTATTACCCATTGGGGTTTGAGTGGACCTGCTGTGCTAAAGTTATCATCCTTTGCTGCAAGGTATTTAGCCGAAAAGGAATACAATTTTAGTGTTCAATTAAATTGGTTGAATGACAAAAAAGATGAAGCCTGCAGAAATGAGCTGATGAATGTGAAAGCAGCCAATCCTCACAAGCAAGTAAATAATCATTTTCCGTTTAAATTACCTACTAGGCTATTAAGCCATTTATTTGCCAAATCAGGTATTGACGAAACTTCTCGTTGGGCAGACGTATCAAAAATAGATATACAACAATTGGTGCAAAACCTTATCTATGATACCTATGAGGTGAAAGGAAAAACAACTTTCAAGGAGGAGTTTGTTACTTGCGGAGGTATTTCTCTAAATGACATTGAATTTAAAAACATGCAGAGCAAAAGGTGTAAAAACCTATATTTTGCTGGCGAAATATTAGACATTGATGGCATCACAGGGGGCTTTAACTTCCAAGCAGCGTGGACCACAGGCTTTATTGCCGGAAACGCAGCTGCTGCCATATAATCTGCCCCGATTTATCACCTAATTTAAAAAATTCTCCTTCAACTAAAAAAATATTTCTTTTTTTAGTAATTTCTTTTTTTACATTTGATGTGTATTAGTTTTCGATAATTAACGAAATCAGTACATAACTAATTAATATTTTACTTTCATGAACATTTATGTAGCAAACATCAACTTCCGCTCTTCGGAAGATGATTTAAGAGGTCTTTTTAGCCAGTACGGTGAAATCACTTCCCTAAAAATTATTACCGATAAAATGACTGGTCGTAGTCGTGGATTCGGATTTGTAGAAATGGCTAACGATGAAGACGCTAAACGCGCTATTTCAGAGTTACATGGTCAAGATTTTATGCAAAAAACTTTGGTAGTGAACGAAGCAAAACCTAGAGAAGAAAACGGTGGCGGTGGAAGAGGTTTTGGTGGTGGCAGAAGCAACAACCGTAAAGAATTCGGAAGTCGTTTCTAATACACATAAAACGAATTTTTAAAAAAGGCTTGTTCAATTTGAATAGGTCTTTTTTTATTAATAAAGTTAATTTCCACAGTAAGTAATTATAGAATTAAGCCCTAAACAAAGCATCCAATTTCAATACCTGTGGTATCAGCAATTCACTGCCGTCATTATTGATTATATAATCAGCTAATTTTTCTTTTTCGCTTTGTGGCATTTGTTTGCTTATGCGACTGCTCACCTCTTCATAACTCGCATGATCTCTTTTCATGCTGCGCTCTATTCTAATGGCATCTGGAGCCGTAACAATAATGACTTTATCTACCTTTTTGTATGAATCACTTTCAAACATTATGGCAGCTTCTTTTAGGATATAAGGTTCAGATTGGTGACTCTCAAGCCAAGTATCAAAATCAGCAAAAACAACAGGGTGAATGATAGCATTCACCCCATTGAGTAATTCTTTATTATTAAAGATTTTAGACGAAATAAATGACCGATTTAATTGGCCATCGGGTGTATAGGCTTCATCACCCAACAATTGTGTAAGTCCATTGGAAATGGATGTATTTTCCACCATCAATTGCTTGGCCCTTTCGTCAGAACTATACACAGAAACACCCAATTGCTCAAAAATCTTGGCAACGGTAGTTTTTCCACTACCCATGTTTCCAGTAATACCTATTTTTTTCACTTTAGTTCACCGTGGTTCAGTTAACAGTTCACCGTGGTTCAGTAAATAATAATAATCTGTGAACCGAATAACCGTGAACCTTCAAACTATTTGACTATTTCTTCTCTTCTTTAGCAGGTGCATTCAAAGTTTGAGAAGCTTCCATAGATACGGCAGTCTTGTCAATACGAATGCGAGTTCCTTCAGTTTCAATAATAAAATAGTTATCATTAATTTCAACTATCTTACCATGAATACCACCAATGGTTACTACCTTAAATCCTTTATCTATAGATTCGCGGAATTTCTTTTGGGCCTTCATCTTTTTTTGTTGAGGGTAAATCATAAAAAAATAGAAAACCACCATGATTAAAATAAGTGGTAAAAAATTCATAATTGGATTGCTACCAGGAGCTGGTTGCGACATTAAGATGATATTGTACATGTTCATTGTTATTTAATTAATATTTAGATTAATGACTATTTTTATTGGTTTTTGGTGTTACTTCACCTTTTATTAAAACAATGGTTTCAACAGGACGTGTGTTGGCGGTAACCGTTACTGTTTTTTCAACATGGCCGGGCTTTCCCTCGCTATTAAATGTTACATCAAGCATGGCTTCTGCACCCGGTTTGATGGGTTCTTTTGGCCATGTAGGCACCGTACAACCACAGCTAGCAGACGCGTTGCTAATTAGCAAATCACTTTTGCCAGTGTTTTTAAATACAAACTGATGGGTAACCTTCTCACCTTCGTTTATAGTTCCAAAATCAAACATATTTTCAGTAAAAGTAAGCGCAGGACCATTCTCATCAATAGCCTCTGGATTTTCGGCCGTGGCTGCATTGCTAACTGAATCAGTAGATGCTTTTTTATCAGAATTACCGCCACATGCTGCGACTGATAAAACAAAAATTGCGATGATTATTTTTTTCATACTTTATATGTTTAGGTTTGATATTATTATTCGACTAAACCCCTACCCGCTTTGGCTACTCTACCTGATTTTTGCAGGTCTATTTGAATTTTATCTAAAAGACCATTAATGAAACCATGACTTTGAGGGGTACTGTACAATTTGGCTAATTCCAAATACTCGTTGATGGTTACTTTCACGGGTATTTGACTAAAGTACATTAATTCACATAGTGCCATTTTCATCAACAACAAATCTATCATGGCTATTCGATCACTTTCCCAATTCTGGGCCTTCGCTGAAATCAAAACAGTAAACTCTTCATCCTGCTCAATTGTTTTATAAAAAAGATCTTTGGCAAAACGCAAGTCTTCTTCTTTATCTTTATAAAAACTTGATTGAAAATCAGCGCCACCATTTTTATGTCCAATAATAGTCCTTTGTAGAGCTTGTGTCACCATTACCATATCGTCTTCCCAATTAGCGTAGTTTTCTTCAAGAAAAAAATTGAAAAATTCGCTATCTGCTATCAACTCTTCATACAAAGCCAATAATGCATTTTTATCTTCTTCAATACTTGGATTTTCTAGGTTTGAATATTGAACAAAAGTTTCCATGTCTTTTGTCTCTAAAAAAACTTTTCTAAGTGTATCCGATGAATTGTTGAATTTTACTTTATAGTCTCTAAGTTTAAGTTTTAAACTTTCAGTTCTTTCAAACTGGGCTATCACTTTATTATTGATGAATGCTTTTAACAGACCAATAGTTTCAGCATTGGGATAATGCCTTGACTGCTGAGCTTCAAGCTCCTTTTCTGCAAAAAATTTATACTCTAAACTAAATGATATTAAATATAAATAGAGCTCATAGCTTTTGTCCAAGCTTTTAACTAAATTTTTCTCATATACCGCCCTACTGGCATTTTCTTCCTGCCTAAAAGCATATATGCTTTGGAATACTTTTACTCTTAAAAATCGTCTGTTGAACATTTAATTTTATTAATACCTATATACAAGCAGGGACACGTTTTACGTATAATTTAAAAAATATAAAAGAACGTTTGCGTATTCCCGCTTTATCGAAATCTTGTTTGTATTAGAAAGTAGAGCGAACCTTCAGAATAGTATTTATTCTTGCCTCTGCCATCTCGATAGCTGCTCGTTGGGTGTGAATTTTTTCAGCTGCCGATTTTTTAAATATTTCTAATGTAACGTCATATATGCGCTGAGCATTACGGTAAGCAGTTTCTCTGTTATATCCAATATGCTCTTGGTAAACATTAATCAAACCTCCAGCATTAATCAAAAAGTCAGGGGCATAAGCTATACCTTTTTCAATAAGCATATTTCCGTGAACATTTTCGTCAGCCAATTGGTTATTAGCAGCACCCGCAACCACTTTACATTTTAATTTATTTATGTTTTCAGTATTCAAAATTGCGCCCAATGCACAGGGAGCAAACACATCCACATCTAACCCGTAAATTTCATCACCTCTAACAACTTTTGCTCCTATGGTGTTGGCATAGTGTTTCAAAGTATCTTCGTTTATGTCTGAAATGTATATTTCAGCACCTTCATTTTTCAAATGCTCAAGCAAGTGTCCTCCTACTTTACCTATGCCTTGAACAGCTACTTTTTTACCGCTCAAATCATCAGAACCATAAGCAAAATTTACAGCAGCTTTCATACCCATGTAAGTACCATATGCAGTTACAGGACTTGGATCTCCACCTCCACCCATGCTTTCAGGTAATCCAACCACATGGCTAGTTTCCATGTGAACGTATTCCATATCTTTAGTAGTCGTATTTACGTCTTCAGCTGTGATATATTTTCCATTCAAATTTTCAACAAAACGACCAAACTTACGCATCAAACCTTCAGTCTTGATTTTAGTTGCATCGCCAATAATAACAGCTTTAGCACCACCTAAATTTAATCCTGAAATAGCTGCTTTGTATGTCATACCTCGACTTAAACGCATTACATCGTTAATAGCCTCAGCCTCATTGGTATAATTCCATATTCTAGTTCCACCTAAACCAGGTCCTAAAACGGTGTTATGGATTGCTATAATAGCCTTCAAACCAGTACTTTGGTCTTGGCAAAATACTATCTGCTCATGATCATATGTAGATAGTTGGGTGAAAATGTCAGCGTTTTGCATAGTAGGGATAATATTAAAACGGCTGCAAAAGTATGCTAATATTTCACATTTCATAACCAACTTTTAAAGAGTAGTTTTTATGAGTATTTCTTATAAAATTGCAAAACTTCAGATGAGAGCATTAAGTCATTTAAACAAATATTTTTATAAATACCGGTATCGTCTTATGCTGGGCATGTTATGGGTTACACTTTCAAACCTATTTGCTATATTACCAGCACAATCCGTAAGAATTGTTATTGATTTAATCAAAGAAAATTTAGCAACTTACAGGCTCTTTGAAGGAAGTCAACTTAATTCAGCTTTATATCATTTTATCGGCATAACGATCCTTTATTTCTCAGTAGTGATAATTGGTTTAGCACTATTAAGGGGCTTTTTCATGTATATGATGAGACAAAGCCTCATCGTGATGAGTCGTTTGGTCGAATATGATTTGAAAAATGAAATATTCAGTCATTATCAAACACTTGATCAAAACTTTTATAGAAAAAACAATACAGGTGATTTGATGGCAAGAATAAGTGAAGACGTTAGTAGAGTAAGGATGTATATTGGCCCAGCCATCATGTATACTGTAAACCTTGCCGTTACATTTATTGTGGTGCTGTGGGCTATGTTTTCGGTAAGCGCCAAATTAAGCTTTTGGGTTTTAATACCCCTACCATTTTTATCCTACAGCATTTTCTATGTGAACACACTCATAAATAAGCGCAGCGATGCCATTCAGTCAAAACTAAGTGACCTAACAACTTTTGTGCAAGAAGCCTTTTCAGGAATCCGAGTTTTAAAAGCATTTGCAAGAGAGAATGCATCACAAGAAGATTTTTTTGTTGAAACACATGATTACAAGCAAAAGCAACTGCATTTAGCCAGGGTAGAGGCCCTCTTTTTCCCACTTATGTTTTTCCTTACAGGTTTTAGTTCCATTATAACCATTTTTGTTGGGGGGCTAATGGTGATTGATGGGGAAATTACAATTGGAAATATTGCTGAATTTACCATTTACATTAATATGCTTACTTGGCCTGTGGCTTCGGTAGGTTGGGTTAGTTCCCTCATCCAAAGAGCAGATGCATCACAAAAAAGAATAAATGAATTTTTATTTACTAAGCCTGAAATTGTTAGTGAAACTCAAAATGAATTTTACTTCAAAGAAAAAATTGAATTTAAAAATGTGTCATATACCTATCCTGGCAAAACAAAAGCAGCCATCGAGAACCTTAATTTTACAATCAACAAAGGAACTCGATTTGGCATACTAGGAAGTACGGGTTCTGGTAAGTCGAGTTTATTAAGTTTAATTCTTAGAATCTTTGATGCAAAAGAAGGTGAAATTTTGATAGATGGTATAAACATAAAAGACATTGATTTAAAGAAATTTAAGCAACAAATAGGTTATGTACCTCAAGACGTTTTTTTATTTAGCGACAGCATTTACAACAATATTTTGTTAGGTGTTGAAACTATAGATCAAAATACCAAAACAAAGGTTGAACAAGCAGCCAAGCAAGCTGCACTTAGCGATAATATTGAAGGATTTAAAGATAAGTATAAAACCATGTTGGGCGAGAGGGGTATCACCCTGTCAGGTGGCCAAAAGCAGAGGGTTGCGATTGCACGAGCATTTATCAAAAATCCAGAAATCTTTATTTTTGATGACTGCCTGAGTGCTTTAGACACGAAAACAGAAGCTGAAATTTTGGAAAATATCAAAGCCATAGGTGATAATAAAACGACAATAACAGTTAGCCATAGACCCTCTAGTTTAAAAGATTGTGATTATATCCTTGTACTTAATGAAGGCTCTGTAATTGAGGAGGGTACACACGAGGAATTGATCAATTTAATGGGGGTATACCAAGAAATATTTGACAAGCAGTTTAGTAAGGATAATGTATTAAATAAATAATATTATCAACATTAGTGTTTGTTAAGGTAATTTTTATTTTGAAATGCAACTTCCTACTAATATTTTGCGACAATAAAATAAACCAAATAAGATGTAATATTTATGGAGGACAACGAAAGAAGAGACGGCCAGGAAGAAATTTTCTCAAAGAAGATAAGAGCAGGAAAAAGAACTTATTTCTTTGATGTGAAATCAACAAAAGGTAATGATTATTTTATAACCATCACTGAAAGTAAAAAAAGGATGGAGGATGGAACATACATCAAGCACAAGATTTTTCTTTACAAAGAGGATTTTAATAAGTTTGCCGAAGCTTTAAACGAAACTGTAAGCCATGTTAAAACTGAGTTGATGCCAGAAGATGACTTTACAGAATTTGAAAGACAAAGTTTTGATAGCTGGAATGAAAGCAGTAATGCCTAATTTTTACATTTAAGGTTATTACTTTAACAACAAACAACTTATATTCGTACGAAAATAACTAAAACATATAAAATGAAAAAAACAATTAAATCAATAGTGGCAATGCTAGCTTTAAGCAGCATTTTATTTGCTTCTTGCGGTGACGACAAAAAAAATGATCCAGTTAATCCTGCAGCATCTGTAGTAACAATTACGCTTAATAATGGAGTTCGTACTGAGATTCAGATAAGCCAAATTCCTGACACCATTAAAGTTACTGGTAATGTTTCTATTACAGGTGGCGATAAATTAGCAAAATTAGAAGTAAGACGCACTATTTCTTCCTCAGCCGGAGATTATAAAGTAATAAAAGTTGATTCAACTTTAAATTCTACCTCGACTGAAGTTAACATTAATGATATTGCATCTGCTACCAATTTGAGCTCATTAGCAATTGATGATAAACTTACTTATTTGGCATTGGTTACCGACTCTAAAGGTGTTCTTACTAAAGATAGCGTAATTTTTATCGTTAAAGGAATTTCTGTGTCTGGACAAATTATTTTAGGTGCTAGTGCTAATGGAAATCAAAACAACCGATTTTTAGGGTATGCAGATAATTTTCAAGCATACGCGATTGGAACAGATAAGACCAAAAAAGATCCGGTAACTGGTAAGTTTTACTTACCTGCAAGAGAAAATGCTAGTAAAATTGATTTTGTATTTTTCTCTAATTTGCAAGATGCAAATGTGAAGGCTGCCATGTATTCCCCTGATTATCCTTTTGCTACAGGTCAAGGCTATCAAGATGAAATTTCGAAATGGCCAGCAGGTTCTCCTAGAGCTACAAAATTTATTAGATTGGCAAACGCTTTTTCTATTTCGCAGTTTAATAATGCAAGTGATCCTAGTAACCAAGCAGTAGACAACTTATTAAAAAGTTTAAAGTTTGATGGCAAAGACGTTGATCCAAATACTTCAAATCCTCTTTCAGCGCCAACAAATAGATTAGCAAAACTCGTTAATGAAGAAATTATAGCTTTCAAAACTGCAGATGGCAAATTAGGTTTAATGCTTATAGCCGTTACACCTGGGGCAGACTTGACTGGTAACTTCCAAGTTCAAATAAAAATGTTACCATAAACAATTTATTATTAATTTAATTAAGCCGTTTTACAAAAAGTAAAACGGCTTTTTTATTTTTGCAATTAAAATGAAAAAAATAGGAGTATTTACGTCAGGTGGCGATGCGCCCGGAATGAACGCATGTATAAGAGCAGTTGTAAGAACTGCTATTTTTAATGGCATTGAGGTGATAGGCATTATGCATGGATACAATGGCATGATTCAAGGTGGTGAAGAGTTTATTCCAATGACATCTAGAAGTGTGGGTAACATTATTCAAAGAGGTGGCACTATTCTAAAGTCATCCAGAAGTGAAGAGTTTAGAACCAAAGAAGGTAGAAAAAAAGCGTATGATAACTTAATGGAACAAGGCATTGAGGGTATTGTTTGTATTGGGGGAAATGGAACATTTACGGGCGCTGAAATTTTTTACAATGAATTTGGAATTCCCTCTATTGGTGCACCTGGAACCATAGATAATGATTTGTATGGAACAGACTTTACAATAGGTTTTGATACAGCTATCAATACAGCCATGGATGCCATTGATAAAATACGCGATACGGCAGATTCACATGGCCGTATCTTTTTTATTGAAGTAATGGGCCGCGAAGCTGGTTTCATAGCACTAGCCTCAGGTATTGCAGGTGGAGCAGAAATCATTTTGCTTCCTGAAATTAAGGAAGATATGGCAGAAGTAATTCAGTTTTTTAAAGACCGGCAAACAAGTAAAAAGTCATTTTCAATTGCCATTGTAGCTGAAGGAAACTATGAAGGTGGGGCATTTGCAATATCCGATAGATTGAAAAAAGAAATTCCTGGTTTCGAATCAAGAGTCGTAATTCTAGGACATATTCAAAGGGGGGGATCCCCAAGCGCTTATGATAGGGTCTTAGCATCTAAGCTTGGAAATGCTGCTGTTGAAGCTTTGATGAAAGGGGAGAGAAACAAAATGGCAGGGTTAATAAACAATAGAGTAGTATTAACACCTTTTCATGACTCAATATACATGAAAAAAGATTTAAATCCAGACATGTTGAAATTAATTGATATTTTCAATTCATAAATTTATTTTTTCTATTAATTTGTTTTTAATACGTAATAATAAAAATGTGTAATTAAATAATGATTAGTTCGTAACAAAAATAATTCAATAAAAAAAGTCTTGCAAAGTGAGGCTTTTTTGGTTGAAAATTGTTTAAATTTTTAGGTAATTTCAAGCATATTGCAGCATTATTATTAACATGGATAAAAGAGAAAAATTACTGCGACTCAGAGACGAATCACAACTAGGTGGAGGACTTGACCGAATTGCCTCACAACATAAAAAAGGAAAATTAACGGCCAGGGAAAGAATTCACTTTTTGGTTGATGAAGGAAGCTTTGAAGAAATAGGTGCTTTTGTTATGCATAGAAGCAAGGATTTCGGAATGGAAAATCAACAGTTTTTGGGTGATGGTGTAATAACCGGTTATGGTACTATCTCTGGACGCTTGATATATGTTTTCTCTCAAGACTTTACTGTATTTGGAGGCTCTCTATCAGAAACGCATGCAGAAAAGATTTGTAAACTAATGGATTTAGCCATGAAAAATGGTGCCCCATTAATTGGCCTAAATGATAGCGGTGGTGCTAGGATTCAGGAAGGTGTTGTTTCTCTTGGTGGATACGCTGATATATTTTACAGAAACACAATGGCTAGTGGCGTTATCCCTCAAATCTCTGCCATCATGGGACCATGCGCTGGTGGAGCAGTGTATAGCCCTGCTATTACCGACTTTATTATGATGGTCGAAAATACCAGCTATATGTTTGTTACAGGACCCAATGTTGTAAAAACAGTAACACATGAAGAGGTCTCTAGTGAGGACTTAGGAGGTGCATCCGTTCATTCAACAAAAAGTGGAGTGGCTCATTTTACTGCTGCAAACGAGATAGATTGTATCAATCAATTGAAAAAATTGATAAGTTATATACCTGAAAATTGCGAAGAAAAAACACCTGATTTTGCTTACGAAGCTGGAGATGAAATACGTCCGAAATTGGCTGAAATTATTCCTGAAAATGCCAATCAACCTTATGATATCAGAGATGTAATTAGTGAAACATTAGATGAGGATAGTTTTTATGAAGTTCATAAAAATTATGCAGAAAACATTGTCGTTGGATTTGCGCGTCTAGCTGGCAGAAGTATTGGTATTGTTGCCAATCAACCAGCCTACCTAGCAGGTGTATTAGATATTCATTCATCACAAAAGGCAGCACGGTTTGTGCGTTTTTGCGATAGCTTTAATATTCCCTTGTTGGTTTTCGAAGATGTACCAGGGTTTTTACCAGGTACCGACCAAGAGTGGAATGCCATTATTACAAATGGTGCTAAATTACTTTATGCCTTTTGCGAAGCTACAGTGCCAAGAGTTACGGTAATAACTCGAAAGGCTTATGGAGGAGCCTATGATGTAATGAATAGTAAACATATTGGATGTGATATAAATTTTGCATGGCCAACGGCAGAAATTGCAGTGATGGGAGCCAAAGGAGCTGCTGAAATTATTTTCAAAAAAGATATTGACAAAGCAGCTGATCCTACCCAAGCACTGATGGACAAGGAAAAAGAATATGCTGATATTTTTGCAAACCCATACAGAGCTGCAGAAAGGGGCTTTATTGATGAAGTTATTTTGCCTGAAGAAACAAGAAAAAAGCTGATCAAAGCGTTTAAGATGCTAGAAAACAAAGTAGCAAATCTACCAAGAAAAAAACATGGAAATATACCTATGTAACATTCGCATAACTATGATAAATAAAATCGTTGTATCTATCTGTATTTTTGGATTAGAGCTATCAAATGCATTTGCACAAAATGACTTAAAAACAAATGCTAATATCACGCATGTCACTGTTTTTCGTTCACAAGCCCAAATAACTAGGCTTGCTAGCATTGATGCCAATGAGGGATTATATAATGTCATATTTGATAAGTTATCTCCATACATCAATATGAATAGTGTTGAGGTGAAGGCGGACCAAGCCATAACAATCTTGTCTGTAATGAATAGAAACCAATACTTGAACAAAGAAGAAAAACCTGAGTCCATAAAATTGATGGAAGACTCGCTAGAAAGTTTAAATGCATCTTTAGCCGATTTTAAAGCTGATAAAGAAACCATCTTATTTCAAAAAGAATTGATGTTAGCCAATAAAAATGTAGGCAGCAACCAAACAGGTGTAAAGACGGATGAACTTGAAGACCTAATTACATTATACCACAAAAAGTTAAATGAATTTAAAACGGACTGGTTTAGACTTACAAAACTTGAGAATAAATACACAGAGATAAAGCAAAAACTTTCACAGCAATTGGCAGAATACAACAATGGTCAGTTGCAACTGACCAACGAAATTGTAGTGAGCATAAAAGCCAATAGAGAGTTACAAAATGCAAAAATGGAGTTGGGCTATTTGGTATCAAATGTAGGTTGGCAACCCTTTTATGATATTAGGGTAAAAGATACCAAAAGCCCTGTTAACATTATGTGTAAAGCAAAAATTACCCAAGGCACAGGTGAAGATTGGAAAAACGTAATGTTAAAACTTACTACAGCCAACCCCGCAGAAGGTGGAAATAAACCAGAATTGCAAACCAATTGGTTAAGGTTTTATGAGCCTATAGATTATAATGCAAACCTTAGAAAGCCAATGTCAGCTGCGCCACAAATGCAACGTTTAAAATCAGAGCAGGATGTTGCTGAATCAGTTGGAATGGCATCAGTAGCCGAAACAGCTATCAATACTGAGTTTATTGTCAATACACCTTACTCAATACCTAGCGATAATGCGCCACACTCCGTAGACTTAAATGTATTGAGTTTACTAGCGGAATATATTTATCAGGCAGTTCCTAGATTAGAAAAAGATGTTTTTGTTACAGCACGCGTAGCTGCCAATGATTTGGTAAATAATTTACAAGGCGAAGCCAATGTGTATTTTGATGGAACCTTTACAGGTAATACCTATATAAACAGCACAGCTGAAGACACACTAACACTTAGCTTAGGTATAGATAAACGCATTCAAGTTGAACGTAAAAAATTAAAAGAATTTAGTTCTAAATCTTTCTTTGGTAACACAAAAACTGAAAGCAATACGTGGGAAGTTATCATTCGAAATACCCGAAAAGAATCTATAAAAATATTACTTGAAGACCAAGTTCCTGTGAGCACTGATAAAGAAATTGAAGTAAAAATTACAGATGCTGGCAACGCGAGTGTTGAAAATGAAAGTGGTAAATTAAAATGGATATTTAATGTAGCGCCTGAACAATCACAAACGGCAAAATTCTCATTTGAGGTAAAGTATCCTAAGGACAAAAAAATCAATAGTTACTAAACGAAAAAAGACTACCGATGGTAGTCTTTTTTCGTTTCTATATTTTATAGCAGGCCTTGAATGATCTTTTCAATTTTCATTCCTTCAGCTTCAGCCTTATAATTCTTAATCAATCGATGGCGAAGAACATTTACAGCCACGGCTTTCACATCTTCAATATCGGGAGATAATTTTCCTTTTAGCACAGCATTACATTTAGCTCCAATGACTAAAAATTGACCAGCACGAGGGCCAGCACCATAAGAAATAAACTCCTTAACTTCAGGCGAAGCGAAAGGTGAATCAGGTCTTGTTTTTGAAACCAATTTTACTGCATACTCCACCACATTATCAGCAATAGGAATTCGTCTCACCAATTGCTGAAATTGAAGTATTTCAGTAGCATGTAATACTTTCCTTAAACTTACTTTATTTTCAGTGGTGGTATTTTTTATTACTTGCAACTCGTCTTCAAATTTTGGATAGTCAAGAATCAAATTATACATAAAACGATCAAGTTGTGCTTCTGGCAATGGGTAGGTTCCCTCCTGCTCTATTGGGTTTTGAGTGGCAAGTACAAAAAATGGTTCTTCCAAACGATGTAATTTTCCGTTTATGGTAACGGTTTTTTCTTGCATGGCTTCTAATAAAGCCGCTTGTGTTTTTGGCGGTGTTCTGTTTATCTCATCAGCCAATAACACATTACAAAAAACAGGACCTCTCAAAAATTTAAATTCTCTTTTTTCGTCTAAAATTTCACTTCCGGTAATATCACTCGGCATCAAATCTGGTGTAAATTGTATGCGATTAAAGTTTAAATCCAAAACTTCTGAAATCGTTCTCACAAGCAGAGTCTTAGCTAAGCCAGGTAAGCCAATTAACAGGCTGTGCGCATTGCTAAAAATTGAATTTAACACCGCATCAACCACATCATTTTGTCCAATGATTACTTTTCCTATCTCCTCTTGAAGTTCCTTATATTTTTGATGAAGCGCCTTTGCTGCTTCCACATCATTGTTATACTGCATTTTGCTTTTTGTTGGATTAAAAAAATTTCTATTTCAACATTCCTTATTTTTAAGGTGTGGCGAAGTAAACAAAAAAATGTGTATTTAACACTTCATATTATTTTATCTTCGTATGCCAAATGGATTTTATCAATCAAACCATACAAGACTATTGCGATCGAAATACTACAGCCGAAAGTGATGCGCTAAAAAAAATTAATAGGCATACCCATGCCAACATCTTACAGCCTAGAATGTTAAGCGGTCATTTTCAAGGGCGTTTTTTATCAATGATTAGTCAAATGATTAAGCCCAAATACGTGCTTGAGATTGGCACTTATACTGGATATTCTGCTATTTGCCTTGCTGAAGGGCTGCAAACAGGCGGTAAACTCATTACCATTGATGTGAATGCCGAACTTGAAGTCCTTGTAAACAGCCATATTTCGCAAGCTGATATGATTGACAAAATTGAGCATTTAATAGGTGATGCTTCAGAAATCATCAACACCCTCGACTTTCCCTTTGACCTTGTTTTTATTGATGCAGATAAACCAAATTATCCAAAATATTATGACTTGATAATAAACAAAATCCCATCTGGTTCATTTATATTAATTGATAATGTGCTCTGGAGTGGAAAGGTTCTTAATCAAAAAGATTTGGATAAGGATAAAGACACACAAATATTACACTCACTAAATGAGACTGTTCAAAAGGACGAAAGGGTTGAGAATATATTACTACCCATTCGTGATGGTCTCATGCTTGTAAGAAAACTTTAAAATATCGAATACATTCATTATGATAAAAACCTGGATTTCAGCCTTTCGTTTGCGAACACTTTTTTTGTCATTGGCTTGCATCATGATGGGCAATTTTTTAGCTTCAGCAAATGGCTACAAAAGCATTAGCATTTTTAGTTTTTGTATGCTAACGGCATTGTTTTTACAAATCTTATCCAATTTGGCAAACGATTACGGAGACAGCATTCATGGTGCAGACCACGATGGTAGAAAAGGCCCTAAAAGAGCGGTTCAATCAGGCAAAATCACCAAAGATCAAATGAAGAAAGCAATTGGAATTTTAGTTGCTTTAAGCCTTATCAGTGGAATTTCATTATTGTATTTTTCATATGACGTAATTGGAATTTATGGTATTCTTGCTCTATTTGCAATAGGTATTGCAGCCATATTAGCCGCTATAACTTACACCAATGGCAAAAAGCCTTATGGCTATGTAGGACTTGGCG
The DNA here is from genome assembly GCA_945870425.1 of Chitinophaga pinensis. Taxonomy (GTDB): domain Bacteria; phylum Bacteroidota; class Bacteroidia; order UKL13-3; family UKL13-3; genus RGVD01. The sequence continues at coordinate 30,897 of CAMBSD010000004.1, forward strand.
ATATTTCAGTTTTCATTTTCTTTGGCTTGGTAGCCGTTTTTGGAACCTATTATTTACAAGCAGGCTTACTTGCTTTGGACGTAATATTGCCATCATTAGCTTGCGGCTTATTTTCGGTAGCTGTGCTAAATTTAAATAATATGAGGGACATTGATAGCGATTTGGCAGCAGGAAAAAAAAGTATACCTGCAAGAATTGGCTTTAGAAACGCAAAAATCTATCACCTAATCATCATATTGGGTGCCTTCATTTGCTTATTTAGTTATTCATATATGCATGAAGCTGAGATTAGCAATTATGTCTACGCAATAACTGCGGTTCCTTTTGCACTTTCATTAGTTATGATTTTTAAAACAGATGACAAACAAAGTTTAGATCCACTTTTAAAGGTGACATCTCTTTCAACCTTTGTTTTGGTTATTTTATTTGGCCTCTTTTTATAAAACAATATGCTGCATTATTCATACTTCAAACGCGAATTAGAATTCGCTTTTGATGCTCGAACTTCAAGGGGTGAAATAAAAAACCATACTGCATATATTATTAAGGTTATTGACTACCTTAATCCCAGTATTCTTGGCCACGGTGAGGCTTCACCATTATATGGTTTGAGTATTGATTATCAAAATGATTTTGAAAATCAACTAAAAAATATTCTCCAAGAATTAAATGATGGTTTACGATTTGAAGACATTGATTTATCAGAACTTCCATCAATTCGTTTTGCACTAGAAACTGCCTTAGCTGACCTACATTATGGTGGTCAGATGAAAATTTTCGAAAACGAGTTTATTCATGGAAAAGCAATACCCATCAACGGTTTAATTTGGATGGCAGACAAGCATAAAATGCTTGAAGAAGCCCAGGAGAAAATAGAAAAAAGTTTTAATTGTATAAAACTTAAAGTTGGCAATTTGGATTTTGATGAAGAATGCAGATTGATTGAGAGTATCCGAAAAAATCATTCCGCACACAAACTTGAATTAAGACTAGATGCTAATGGAGCTTTTGAGCCGCATGAAGCACTGGAAAAACTTAAGGAACTACATCGATTTGAAATCCATTCAATCGAGCAGCCCATTAAACCGAAACAACCGGAATGGATGGAAGAAATTTGCAGGGAAGCACCCATTCACATTGCATTAGACGAAGAGCTGATAGGTGTAAATGTGTATGAAATGGGCCACACTCTTATTAAAAAGATTAAACCAAAATACATTATTCTTAAACCCACATTACTTGGTGGCTTTTCTGCATGCGATAAATGGATAAATATAGCGAACAAAAGTAACATAGGCTGGTGGCTAACATCTGCATTGGAAAGCAATGTAGGCTTAAATGCCATTTCACAATATGCCTCCTATTTAAATGTTAAAAATCACCAAGGGCTGGGAACGGGGAGCTTATATCAAAATAACTTTCCATCGCCACTCATGGTCGAAAATGGCTATTTATTTTTTAGTGATATTAAAAAGTGGAATTTCGAGGAAAATGACCTTTAATTATTTACTTTTGTCATTTAAGTTGTTTTAAAACGCATCCAAAATAGTGGAAGTAGAAAAAAAATTTGTAAACACATTTTGTATTGTAGCTGTATTGTGCAGCTTTGCATTAACTGGTTTCAAATTAATTTCAGGCGTTACACCTCAATACTATTTAACTATTATTACATTATTGGTTGCTTTGACAACCTATTTAATCAACCAAAAATATAGCAAGCTTGCTTTCTTCCTTATCAAAATACCTGGACTACTTGTTATTTATTTGTTTGATGATGGTGTAAGCAGCAATGCAGGCTATTTTCTTTATTACTTTCCCTACATTTTGCTTAGCTTCCTATACGGAAAAAGCAATAAAAGTTTACTTTATTATGTAGATATTTTTATCATCGTTACGATATTTTGTTTGGTAAATTTTACAGATATACCACCCAAACTTGGGCTTCAAATTCCAAAACCACAAAACCATAATTTATACTTACTAAATCTCTCTATTTCAATTTTTCTAAGTTTATATTTATTAAATCTATTTATTAATAATGCCTTAAAATCAAAGCGTGAAGGCACATCAAACGAGGCAAAACTGCTTACTCTTATTGGTGGTTCGAGCAATATGATTTGGAGCATTGATTTGCAATATAAATTAACAAGCGCAAATGACACTGTTCTCTCTACTTATGAATTAGAATACGGTAGAAAAATTAGTTTAGGCGAAAATGTACTTGAAGGATTACGAAAGGATGACTATAAATTTTGGCGAACGAACTACGACAAAACCTTTGCTGGAGAAACCTTTAAAAGTGAATTGTTATATAACATTAAAAATGGAATAAGAATACTTGAATATACTTACACGCCAATTAAAGAAAATGATCTTATTACAGGTCTGTTTGTTACAAGCAATGATATTACAGCCTTCAAAGAATATGAAAATGAAATATTGGAACGTGAAAGAAACTTATCACTTATCTTACAATCTTTTGATGATATTCTTTTAGAAATAGATTCAAATCACACAATAATTAATGTTTGGAGTAATGATAATTCAAAACTTGACTATCCATTAAATGAAATCATAGGAAGAAAGGTTATTGAATTTGGAAATGCAGATTTGGGACCTAAGTTCGATAATCTAATTAGCAAAGTTTTTATCTCAGGTGAAACACTAAAACATGAATTTGAATTAACTCTGAAAGACAAGAAGCTTTGGTTTTTAGCTAACATTTCATTGATAAATGATGCCGAACCAAGAGTCTCTTTAAAATTGGAAGAATGCACATCAAGAAAAAACAATGAATTAGAAACCCTAAGGCAAAAAGAATTTTTAAACCAACTGATTAATAATTTGCCAGTAGGTATTTTCGCTAAAGATGTGTATGATAACCTCAGATATACCATTTGGAACAGCGAGTTAGAAAACATGTTTGGCTTGAAAAAAATTGATGTAATTGGTAAGACGGACTTCGATATTTTCAAAATAAACGAGGATTTAGATGACTTTGTAGACACCGATACAATTGTGCTCGAATCCAAGGAACCGCTAATTATTAATAATTTAAACGTAAATACACCTACTGGAGTAATTATAGCTAAAACAATTAAAATACCCATATACAATGAGGCTGGTGAACCAGAACAAGTAATTGGTATCCTTGAAAACATTACGGAAATTAAACGAGTACAAGATGATTTGATAAGTGCGGAAAAAAGATGGAACTATGCCTTAACAGGCAGTAGAGATGGAGTTTGGGATTTAGATCTAACATCAAAGGATATATATTACTCACCCGTGTTTAAAAAAATGCTGGGTTATGATGAAAACGAATTTGATAATTCTACCATAGAGTGGGAGAAACGTGTACACCCAAAAGATCTTCAAAAAGCTTTATTGGAATTTCAAAAACATATTGAAGGGTTTACTGAATTTTATCAAACTGATTACAGAATTAGGTGTAAAGATGGTAATTATACTTGGGTTTTAGACAGAGGGAAAATTGCAGAATACAATCAAAATGGTGCACCCGAACGTTTTATTGGCACTATTACCGATATAAACCATTTAAAAGAACTCGAAGAAAAGTCTAAAAATAGTGAAGAATTATTGAGTTCGATTAATCAGAATATCACTGAAGCAATTTATAGAAGTACCACAAAAGAAGGCTTAATATACATTAACAAGTCCTTTATTGATATGTTTGGCTTTAATTCATACGAAGAGGCAATAAAAACTCCTATTCATGAATTATATGATTCTCACCAGGATCGTGATGTTGTTATTAAAGAATTACTCCAACAAAAAACCATACATAACAAAGAGGTATTGCTTAGAAAAAAATCTGGTGAAACCTTTTGGGGTCTAATAAGTACTATATGCATTGAGAACGAAAATGGGAATTGCTATTTTGATGGTGCCATAAGAGATATAAGTAGCATCAAGCTGATTGAAGAGCAATTGATTCAAGCAAAAGAAATGGCCGAAGCTGCAGCCAAAGCGAAAGGTTTATTCCTCTCTACAATGAGTCATGAAATCAGGACACCGATGAATGCTGTAATCGGTATTGCCAATTTATTAATTAATGAAAACCCTAGTAAGGAGCAATTAGAAAGTTTACAAACTCTTAAATTTTCTGCAGAGAGTTTAATGTACTTAATTAATGATATTTTAGACTTTAGTAAGATTGATGCAGGTAAGATTGAACTTGAAAGTACTGAATTTAACCTGAGCCAATTATTAGTAAATATTAAACAATCATTTATTTCAAAAGCAGAGGAAAAAGGCCTTAAACTTCATGTGCAAATAGACCCTGAATTGCCACAAATTTTAATTGGAGATCCAATTAGAGTAGCTCAAATCATTACCAATTTAATAAGCAATGCAGTTAAATTTACAGAAATTGGTGAAATAAATCTTGAAGCAAAAGTAATAGAGAATACTTCAGAAAGCACCGTTATAAACTTCAATATAAAGGATACAGGAATAGGTATACCACCAGACAAAATACCGTACATATTTGAACATTTCATTCAAGCAAGCAGCGATACAACTCGAAAGTACGGAGGTACAGGATTAGGATTAGCTATCACTAAAAAGTTAATTGAACTATTTGATAGTCAAATTTCGGTTAAGAGCGATGTCGGAGTGGGCACAAAATTCTTTTTTGACTTAAGATTCATTAACAGTGATCAATTAAATTTAATAATTGAACCTAAGAAGCTTATCAAAATAGAACCTCTTACGGGAATGAAAATACTTCTGGTAGAGGATAATAATATTAATGTATTTGTGGTTGCCCGTTTTTTAAAGAATTGGGATATTGCTTATGATGTTGCCCAAAATGGTGCCATTGCTTTAGACATGCATCATAAAAGCAGGTATGATTTAATATTGATGGATTTGCAAATGCCTGTGATGGATGGATACGAAGCGACCACAGCAATTCGATTAAAAGATAAAAAAACACCAATTATTGCCTTAACTGCAAATGCCTTTAGCGATATAAAACTAAAAGTAATGGAAGTGGGAATGAATGATTATATTACCAAGCCATTCGACCCCGATGACCTTTATAAAAAAATCAAAGTTTGTCAAAATTTAAAAAACAATGGACTTTTAAAATTATTTTAATGCTCGGATTTTCAGATTCCATATTTTATTTCATCCTAAATTAAAATTGCTAAATTTCAAAACCAAAGAAATCTATTGAAAAAAATTATCTACATATTACTTAGCACATTGTTGTATTTGGCAAATACAAATTTGGCAAAATCACAACCTTGTATTGATTCACTTAGAATCTCTCCATATTACCCATGCCCTGATCCAACATTTTATCCTGTTTGTGGATGCGATGGCAAAACCTACCGAAATGATTGTGATGCAAAATATAAAAATGGCGTGAATACCTGGACTGCAGATGGTCCTTGCAGTGGTTTCGAATTTGATATTTTACCCACAATCGTTACAAATGAGAGCTTTTTAAACTTTGCATTGGTTCAAAATATTGATTACCCCTCTACCTTAAATATCGTTGATACATATGGAAAAATAATGTATTACCGAACCTTACCTCCACAAAAGCGAATTGAGCTCCAAATAAATGACTTCATGAGCTGGCAAGTTGGGGTTTATATCATGATTGTTTACAATGGAAAAGGGTCCTATCGTTACCAAAAATTTGTAAAAGTTGGCTATTAGAACTTTATTTGCAGCTCATAATCAGGCAAAAAACAAGTTTATCAACTTTTTTAACATTTTGTTGTGAATTAATAAATCATCACCTATTTTTGCCACCCCTAATTAAAAGAGAATAGTAGTGGATTCATTAAGTTACAAAACAATATCAGCTAATAAAGCGACTGTTACCAAAAATTGGTTCGTTGTTGATGCTGAAGGATTAACCTTGGGTAGATTTGCCAGCAAGGTAGCAAGTATGTTGCGCGGTAAGCACAAAGCTAGTTTTACACCACACGCTGACTGTGGAGATTGTATCATAGTTGTAAATGCTGATAAAGTTCGTTTAACAGGAAATAAGTTAACAGAAAAAGAATATAGTTTTTATTCTGGACATCCTGGTGGACTTCGCACTGAAACTGCTAAACAATTGCTTAGCCGCAGACCTACTTATGTGGTAGAACATGCCATTAAAGGAATGTTGCCTAAAACCAAATTAGGTAGTGAAATGTTCCGTAATTTACATGTATATCAAGGCGCTGAACATCCACATGGGGCACAACAACCAAAACCATTAACATTTTAATAAAGACAAATGGAAATCAATAACGCATTAGGAAGACGTAAAACCGCAATAGCTCGTGTATATTTAACAGCTGGCACAGGAAAGGTTACGATTAACAAGAAAGATATTAAAACGTATTTTGCATCATTAACTTTGCAAAATGCTGCTTTAAAGCCATTTGAAGTAACTAACACAATGGGTCAGTTTGACGTAACTGTGCATGTTAATGGTGGTGGTACCGCTGGTCAAGCAGGTGCTGTAAGTTTAGGAATTACCCGTGCATTGGTTAAATACAATGCTGAATTAAAACCTGCATTGAAAGCATCAGACCTTACAACTCGTGATCCACGTATGGTTGAGCGTAAAAAACCAGGTCAGAAAAAAGCTCGTAAGCGTTTCCAATTTGTTAAGCGTTAATATTTATTATAAAAAAAGATGTCTAGAATTAGTACAGAAGAATTGTTGGAAGCAGGTGTTCACTTTGGTCACCTTACCCGCAAATGGAATCCTAAAATGGCTCCGTATATTTTTATGGAGAAAAATGGTATCCACCTTATAGATTTACAAAAAACAGCTGTAAAGTTGGATGAAGCCTCTCAAGCGATCAAAAATATTATTAAAAGTGGTCGTAAAATAATGTTCGTAGCTACAAAAAAACAAGCTAAAGAGATTATTGAAACAGAAGCAAAACGTGTAAATATGCCTTTCGTAACTGAGCGTTGGTTAGGTGGCATGTTAACCAACTTCCCTACTGTACGTAAATCTATCAAGAAGTTACAAACTCTTGATAAAATGAGTACTGATGGAACCTACGTTAATATCAACAAAAAAGAGCGTTTGATGATTGAGCGTGAAAAAGAGAAATTACATAGACTTTTAGGCGGTATTTCTGACATGAATCGCTTACCAGCAGCATTGTTTATTGTTGACATTAAACGCGAACACATCGCTGTAGCAGAAGCTCATAGATTAAATATACCTACTTTTGGCGTGGTTGATACAAACTCTGATCCAACTGTAGTAGATTATCCAATTCCAGCTAATGACGATGCTGCAAAATCAATTGCATTGATTGCTAAATACATCACGGATGCTATCGTTGAAGGTATGAGCGAACGCAAAAAAGAAAAAGAAGAAACTGATGCTGAAAAAGGAGTAATAGCTGAAGAAGCATAATTACTACGAATTTACAGTTTGATATAAAGAGAATTTGAAAATTACATTCCGTAAACTTTCAAGTTCTCTTTTTTTTAATACAACATCAATAAACAACAAATAACAAAAAAATAACATGAGCATAACAGCAGCAGACGTAAATAAACTTCGCCAATTAACTGGTGCAGGTATGATGGATTGCAAAAAAGCATTGACTGAAAGCAACGGAGATTTTGAAGCAGCCATTGACTATTTAAGAAAAAAAGGCGCTAAAGTATCAGCAGCGCGCGCAGATAGAGAAGCTAAAGAAGGTGCCGTAATAGCAAAAACTTCAGCTGATAAAAAATATGGTGTGATTATTCAACTAAGCTGCGAAACTGATTTCGTAGCAAAAAACGAAGATTTCGTAAAATTTGCTAACCAAATAGCAGACTTAGCTTTAGCTAATAAACCAGAATCTGCAGAAGCTTTAAAAGCTATTCAATTAGATGGTCTTCCATTATCTGATAAACTAATTGAGCAAGTTGGTAAAATAGGTGAGAAAATTGACGTTGTTAAATATGAATTGGTAGAAGGTGATAATGTTGTAGCATACATACATGGCGCTAACCGTTTAGGTGTATTGGTATCATTAAATGCCGCTCCTAGCGAAAATAATTTTGTAGCTGGTAAAGACGTAGCCATGCAAATTGCAGCTTTAAATCCAGTTGCTATTGACAAAGATGGCGTAGATGCTACAACCATCGAACGTGAATTAGAAATTGCTAAGGAGCAAATTCGTGCCGAAGGAAAACCTGAAAACATGGTTGAAAAAATTGCTCAAGGAAAATTGGGTAAATTCTATAAAGAATCAACTTTACTTAACCAAGATTTTGTAAAAGATGGCAGCAAAACTGTCTCACAAATGTTAGATGGTGTTGAAAAAGGATTAACTGTAAAAGCTTTCAAGAGAGTAGCTCTAGGATAATTTAATGCAATATTAAACTGAAAAGCCCAAAACAGTTTGTTTTGGGCTTTTTTATTTTGCCTCGTTAACTTTACCGTATTTCATAGATCTCAACTATATTATCTTCAGCTAGATATAGCCTATCCTTCTCAATACTACAATCAGAAATTGATAGACTATCAGGCAACTGAATAGACTTTTGCAAAAGACCCTTTAGCTTATAGTTATACAATACCTTGTTTTTGGTGAAATATAAATCATCCCCTAAAATCTTGAAATCCACGATACCTTTTATAGGAAGGGTTTTGATGTAATTGGTAAACACATCAAATACTAGGATACCAAGTGTTGAGTCATTTAGAAACAACCTTTCATCGTTATCATATATAAAAGTAGGCATGATAGATTTTGATTGAGTAAACTGCCGAACATTGGCACTTTGAAGGGAGGTAGCACCATCTTTGCCTAACTTCTTTAGCTGCAAATCTGCTACATCAAAAACCCAAATGCCATTATCATAACTGCGTGCAATGCTGGAAGCTTGACCAATTCCATAATTACTTAGATTAATATCTCCACGAAAAGCAAGATTGTTATCCAGAAAAACTATACTGTTTAACTCCCTGTAAAATACATATATTTCTAGGGGGTTACTTACATCAAGCGAGGTAATATTTCCAGAGTAATTGTAGTTAAGTGTGCTTAACAACCTCCCACTTGAACTATATTTATAAAGCTGGTTAGTTTTAGAAATGACATACAAATTACCTATTCGGTCAGTTTGAATTTCTTTTGCATCTATGTTAATAGTTGTAATTAATTTGAAGGAACTGCCTTGGGCCTTTACACATGAAATTGAGAGAAGTAAAAAGATATGGATAATTACAAATCTAAATAATCCTAGGCTTTTAATTGAGACTAAGTTGTGTTCAAGGTTTTTAAAGACACTCATCCTTCAAAGGTTTTTAAATCCATTGTATTCCCATCAAAAACTGCGTATGAGTTGTATCCTATCCAGTCCCCTAAATTGATATATTTTGAATGTGAATTTAGGTCATATATTAAAGGCAGATGCCTATGGCCAAAAACAAAGTAATCAATATTTTCGAGCTCTAATACCGATCGGCAATATTGAATCAAATGCTCCTTTTCTTCGTAAAAAGTGAAGTTGCCATCAAAGGTCTTCTCTTTGCTTTTTTGACTAAACCAATTAGCCGTTCCTATCCCAATATTAGGATGTACAAAGGCAAACAATCTCTGAAAAAAATAATTGCGATAGACACCCAAAATAAATTTAAATCTCCATTCATTAGGACCAAGACCATCGCCATGTCCAATATAAAACTTCTTACCAGAGAACTCTTTGATAATTGGCTTCGATAAGACCTTAACTCCTAACTCTTCTTCAAAATATCCAAATTGCCATAAATCATGGTTACCATGAAATAAATATACAGGAATTCCGGCATCAACAAATTCTGCAAACTTTGCTTGAATACGAACGAACCCTTTAGGGACGACAGTTTTAAACTCAAACCAGAAATCAAAAATGTCTCCAACTATATAAAGTTCAGCGCAACTACTTTTAATACTTTCTAACCACCTAATAATACGCTTCTCACGAGCCAAACTACTTACTTTATCAGGAATACCCAAATGAAAATCAGAAGCGAAATAAATATATTTAGCAGATGCTGTCAAATTAGTCTTTTTTACTATCGTCAATTAAAAACAAAATCATCTCACTAGGGCCTTGAGCACCAATTACAATATTGCTTTCATCAATTGGTCTATCGGTTGGAATGTCCGTTGTTCGGCTAGGTCCTGTAACAAAACTTAGCATAGAAGGACTGTTTCTACCATAATTATTTCGAATAATGATAAAGGCATCTTTTATATCAGACACCACTTGAGATTTATAGGCTACGACAATGTGAACAGGAGGCCAAATGGTAAGCACACGTGAATTTTTTGCAGAACTAACCAACACAGAACCAGAACGGGCAATAGCAGCTTCACAACTTGTTATAGATGCTTGTATTTTCTCTAATTGCTCTTTACGCTCAACAAATGGAATGGCAACATCTTTCAATTTTTTTTGCAAGTCATCTTCCCAGCAAAACATAAACTTCCATTTTCGCTGTTCTATAAGTGTAAGGAGCTTATCAATAAAATCAAACTGATTATCACAAGCAATAAATAATCCATTATGGCTGGTAAAATTACGAGCAAAACTCTCTAATAAGCTTTCATTATTGGGAAAAGGGGCAAACACATTGCTTTCCAAATCAATGTTTAAATACGGATTTTTCTGCTTGAAATTTAATGCAAGCCTTACTTTTTTAAGTATCTTTTCTTTACTAGTTATTTGATCCACTCAATCGCAAGGTAAAAAAGAAAGCCATAGATTACAAAATGATTTGTAATCTATGGCTAAATATAAAATTTACTATTTAGGAAGCTATGTCGGTGTCAGTATTGGTTAATGCTTCTTGGGTTTCTAATAGCACTTTAGATTCAGCCATTTTAGCTTCCTCTTCTAATCTGTACTGCTCTTCCATACCAGCAACCTCATGGTTCTTTATTTCATAGGGGCGTTTACCTAATATCTCTTCCAAATCTTGTTGGAAAAGGATTTCTTTTTTAAGCAATATCTGAGCTAATTTCTCCAACAAATCGCGCTTCTCGGTTAAAAGTTGCTTTGTTTTTTGGTAACAATTTTCAATGAATAATCTAACTTCATTGTCAATCATTTCGGCCGTTTTATCGCTATATGGTTTAGTAAAACCATATTCGTTATTGGGATCATTAAAACTAACATTACCTACTTTTGCATTCATACCATAGATGGTAACCATTGCATAGCTCATGCGGGTCACGCGCTCCAAATCGTTTTGTGCACCTGTAGAAATTCTACCAAAAATAATATCCTCTGCTACTCTACCGCCAAGCGTCATCATCATCATATTGGTTAACTGCTCAATGGTATACAAGTACTGGTCTTTGGGTAAATATTGAGCATAACCAAGTGCTGCAACACCCCTAGGCACAATTGATACTTTAACCAATGGGTCAACATGCTCTAAGAACCATCCGGCAATAGCATGACCACTTTCATGGTAAGCAATAATTTCCTTTTCCTCTGGTGATATAATTTTATTCTTCTTCTCCAAACCACCAATCACACGGTCAATAGCATCCTGAAAATCCTGCATATCAACTTTATCTTTATTCTTACGGGCTGCAATCAAGGCTGCTTCATTACAAACATTCATAATCTCGGCACCTGCAAACCCAGCCGTTTGAGTAGCTAATTTTTTCTCATCTACCGAGCCTTCATCAGTTTTGATAGGCTTTAAATGCACTTTGAAAATAGCTGCACGTCCTTTCAAATCTGGCTTATCAATAGAAATTTGTCTATCAAACCTTCCTGGACGCATCAATGCAGAATCTAAAATATCTGGTCTATTTGTAGCCGCAAGGATAATTACTCCTATATCGGTAGCAAATCCATCCATTTCAGTCAATAATTGATTTAATGTATTTTCTCTTTCATCATTGCCTCCTTGTATGGCACCTTTTCCACGAGCACGTCCAACTGCGTCAATTTCGTCAATAAAGATTATACATGGGGCTTTTTCTTTTGCCTGACGGAACAAATCACGCACACGGCTAGCACCCACTCCTACGAACATCTCTACAAAATCAGAACCTGATAAAGAGAAGAAAGGAACACCGGCTTCACCTGCAACTGCCTTTGCTAGCAATGTTTTTCCAGTACCTGGAGGGCCAATTAATAAAGCTCCTTTAGGTATTTTACCTCCTAGGGTAGTATATTTTTTAGGGTTCTTAAGAAAGTCTACTATCTCCATTACTTCCACTTTGGCTTCATCTAATCCTGCTACATCTTTGAAAGTAATTTTCACATTGGCTTCTTTATCGAACAATTGGGCCCTTGACTTACCTATGTTAAATATTTGTCCTCCTCCAGACCCACCTGAACCACCGCCCATTCTGCGCATGAAGAACATCCAAACCCCAATCAATAATACAAAAGGTAAGATGCTTATTAAAATATCGCTGAAATAATTTCTTTGGGTAATATACTCCACGGAAACCCTTTCATTTTCAGGAAATGTCTTTTCTGCTTCTCGCAAATCATCGGCAAATTGCTGAACATCTCCAATTTCGAAATAGTAATGAGGACCTATCTCGTCTCCAAAAATACCGCGGTCTTTAAGTCCTTTGTATTTTTCATTCTTCAATGCCTCTTTTTTCAGATAAATCTCTGCACGCTCTTTATTAACCACCGTAATTTTTTGCACATCATGGCTTAGAAGCATATCATTTTTCACATCAAACCAAGTAGTTTTAATGGCCACATCATGGGGCATAAACTGTATGGCCAAAAATGCCACCGCTACAATTCCATAAATCCAATAAAAATTGAACTTTGGAAAATTGGGACCTTTGGGTTTACGATTTTTATTCTGCTTCTCTTCAGGCACTAAGTCGTTAGAGTTTATATTATTATCTGCCATTTATATTTTTTAGTGTTTATATTGTTGTTAAGTTTCAAATCTACAAATTGTTTCTGTATCTTAAATACTAATTTGTGAAGGCTTAAGTAAATTATAAATCCAAAGGTCCTTTAAAGGGATGATCCATTTAGAATCAAACTCTTGTTTATTGGATATTGTATTGTTGAAGGATTTTGTTGTATCGATAATTTTACCCTCATTATAAAGACTTTGCAATTCAACTTTATTAAATGACGACACGCTTCCGTCTTCCCATAATAATTGAACTTTCAATCTATCAAAAAAATTGAGGTCTAATTTTTTTTCCAATTGTTTTACAAATTGAAAAGATTTATCAATGCTACAACCACCAACCCCATTCATGGTTTCATCTACCATAAAAACTATAAAAGTATTATATAGTACATCTGCTTCCGCCTTAACTGGATTTTGGTGAGAAATCCATTCAGTTGCAAATTGCTTAGCTTCCAATTTGATTTGATCACAAACAGTTGAAGATAAAAGTTTATTTGAAGCATACACCCAAACACGTGAATGTGCTGGCATTTGATGTAAAGTACTCATGTGACACGAATTTACCAAAAATTAAGCCATTGACAGAATGGCACTCATATTTGGAAGTAAAAAAATATTTAGTCCGATTATTGATTAGCTGATTCTTCTTTTTTTGACTTGAAGAAACTTAAAGCTAAAATAATAATCAAAGAACCATACAGAATGGCGGAACTAGCCAAGGCTATTTTTTCACCCATAACAATGGTTTTAGGCTCAAACTTAAATTCGATAGTATGTTTTCCCGCAGGCACTGCCATTGCTCTTAATACATAATCTGCACGGAAATGAGGGGCCAACTGACCATCAATATAAGCATCCCAACCTTTATCGTAATATATTTCTGAAAACACTGCCAACTGAGCAATGCTCGTATTACTTTGATAAGTAAGTTTATTGGGTGCATAGCTTGTGAGAACAATACTTGCCGCAGTGTCAGGCTGTAAAGTTAAACCTTTAACTTCAGACTCAAATCGTTTGTCAATGATGGCTGTTTGCTTTGATTTGAATCCTACAGATGGGTTAGTTCTATCTTCATTTAACGCCACTATTTCTTCATCTGCATTGTTTACTATTTTATATTCCTTCACAAACCATGCATTACCGTTGGTAAATGGATTTTGTTGAACATACTTCTGGTTGGTGCTATCTGCTACTATGAAATACTTCACATTAAGCATATTTACACACTCCATATTGTTTCTGCCCAATTGCCATTCTATCAATTCTTGGTATCTGCGCATTTTGGCACCATGATATCCTCCAATTGATTTATGATAATAAGCAGTAATAGCATCTTTATCAAAATCAGTTGTGGTATTAAATACCCTGTAATGAGGATCTTTATCTTGTAAAATAACTTCGTCATAAGGTGTTTTAGCCACAGCAGCTTCTGCTTTTTTCTTTTCAAAATCACCATCATTTAAATAACGCTTATCTACTTGCCACAAATCAATGGTAACGATAAGACCAAGCGCTATTAAAAAATACTCTTTTTTCAACTTACCACTCAATGAGTACCAGACTAAACCAAAAGCTGCGGCTATAAACAATAAAGAACGCATGGCATCTATACGCAACATACTCTCTCTATCTTTAACAAGAGCATCAACCAAAGCAGGGAAGTTTTGTCTTATTCTTTCATCACTTAATGAAGAAAAGTTGAAGAATATTCCTGGTATGATGGCAAAAACCAAACAGATTCCACCCACCAAATACATTGAATATTTCAATGCTTTCATAATTTCCTCCTTTTTTCTACTTCCATTACTAGCATCTCTTATAGCTAGTATTGCCAAAAGAGGGAACATTACTTGCGCAATACAAAGGATAAAGGTAACTGATCGGAATTTGTTATAAAGCGGAAAATAATTGAAAAACAAATCAGTAAATGACATGAAATTTTTACCCATAGATAAGAAGATGGCCACCATAGCCACAGCAAAAATCCACCATTTTTCTGGTCCTTTTAATAAGAACATACCAAATACAAATAGAAAGACAATAATACTACCGTAATATATTGGACCAGCCGTAAAAGGCTGATCACCCCAATACACTGGCATTTGTTTAACCGCATCTTTAGGATTAGGTATTCCGTTTTCCTTAAGTACTTTATATGATTCACTAGAAGTTGATAATTCACCACTTGAAGCACCCCCATAAAAATTAGCAATCATCAAGGTAAACGGTTCAGCTATTCCATTACTCCAACTTAAGGCATAATCTTTATCTAATCCATCTGATGAGTTAGCCGAATTGCTTTCTCCACCAACAGTTTTAGTTAATTCTGATTTAGCTCTAATACTGTATTTTCCGTATTCTTCTGTTGCAAGTAAACCGGTAATATTTGTTCCAATACCGATGACAGCAGAAATAGCCAAATACAAACCACAGATTAATAACTGAGGCAATTTTCCTGTTTTAATTGCAATAATGAATTCAGTAATCACCCAAGCCAAAATGATAAAAATAAGATAATAAGTTATCTGTACATGGCCTGCAGCCAATTCAAAGGATACAGCAATACCAGTTAAAGCAGCACCTAGCAATCTATTTTTTCTTAAGCAAATATTAATCCCAGCCATTACTAATGGAATAAACGCAATGGCATTTCCTTTGGTTATATGCCCAGCATCTAAATTTATAAAATTAAAACTAGAAAGTGCGAAGGCCAATGATCCCACAATGGCAAGCATTGGGGCAACATCGAAGCTAATTAACAATATATAAAAACAGATATAAAGTAAAAAGATAGTGTCAGCTGGGTTCTTAAGCACATTTGACAAATAGAAGCTAATGTTAGCTGTAAAATTGCCTTTATAGGATGCTCCAATCAAATAGGTTGGCATACCCCCAAAAATACTATTGGTCCAAAAGGTTCTTTCCCCAGTGCGTTGTTCGAAATCAGCAATCTCTTGATAAGTTGCCTTCCACTGCAACACATCATATTGCTTAAGCACCTTACCCCCTAACATGGGCATAAAATAAACTGCAATTACAATTAATATAACGCCTATAGCTATAAAATGAGGGGTGGCTTTTTTGATGAATGAATTGTTCATTGAATATGATTTAAAATTGGTGTAATTTATAAATTTTTACCATACAAAATAGGGGGCAATAAATTTATCAAAACGAAAAAAAAGTACATGAAAGTAATAATTAACAAACCAAGGTTCCAACATCTTCACCTTCACACACGCGAAGGAAATTACCCTCTTTGTTCATATCAAAAACTACGATTGGTAGGTTGTTTTCTTGGCATAGTGTGATGGCTGTCAAATCCATCACATTTAAACCTCTTTCATATACTTCAGAAAAACTAATTTTGTCAAAACGCTTCGCATTTGGGTCTTTCTCTGGATCAGCCGTGTAAATGCCATCTACACGAGTACCTTTTAAAACTAAATCCGCTTCTATCTCTACTGCTCGTAATGAAGCTGCTGAGTCTGTTGTAAAATAAGGATTTCCTGTACCTGCTCCAAAAATAACAATACGACCTTTTTCCAAGTGCCGCATAGCTCTTCTGCGTATAAATGGTTCACATATTTGCTCCATTTTTATGGCTGAAAGTAGTCTTGTTTTCATGCCATATTTTTCAAAAGCGCCTTGCAATGCCATCGCATTTATGACAGTTGCCAACATACCCATATAATCACCTTGGGCTCTATCTACAATCCCACCACTAACACCTTGAACTCCTCTGAAAATATTTCCACCACCTATAACAACTGCCACTTGCACCCCTTGATCAATAACCTTTTTCACATCTTTTGCATATTGCTCAAGAATTTTGGGGTCGATACCATAGCTTTTTTCACCCATAAGGGCTTCACCACTAAGTTTAAGAAGCACGCGTTTATATTTCATAAAAGTATATTTTGTTGTGCAAGTATATTAAAAAGCAAGCATTAGTAAACAAAAGAAGCCATATCTTTATAAAGATATGGCTTCTCAATGTAGTTTTATTCGTACTATCTAAGTAAGGTAATCGAACCGCTGTATTGGTAGGTTTTACCACTAAAGCTGGTTGCATTTACTTGATAAATGTATGCATCCTGCGGACAGGGTTCCGTATTATTATTAGAAATAGTTCCATTCCAACCAATATTTACATCTCTAGTTTCAAAGACCTTCTGTCCCCAACGATTGAAAACAAATATCTCAATGCTTTCAAAACCATCTGCTACCACTTTAAATGACCTATTACAATCTCCAGAACAATTTGGATCATTTAAGGTTGAACTTGGAGAAAATACAGTAGGCACAAACACTGTGATATCAGGGTTAATTCTAATACTATCACTTGTAGAATCAATACAACCTTTATCGCTAATAGCCCTTAAAATTATTTGAACAGCAGATAATTCAGCAGCAAATTTTATACTTTGAGGGCTAATTTCAGTTGACGATCTAGGCTTTTGAGTTTTAGGGTCTATGCCTAAACTCCAATTATAGGTCAATGGAGTTGCAAATGAAGTGCTATTGTTAAAATTAAAATAAGGATTGGCAATAGTTCTTACTCTTGGCATTGGATCAAATTGAGGCACAGGAGTTGGATATGCTTCTACATTCTGAGTTGAAGAAACGGCCACACAACCTTTGTCACTAACCACTTTTAAATAAACACTGTGCTTACCCGCATTTGTATAGGTTTGAGACAGGGAGTCGCTAACAAATATGTCAGTATTGGTATTCATAGTAGAATCTAAATTACCATCTACATACCAAAAATATTGCGTATTGTTTAATCCTGGGTCACCAGCTCTATAAACAGGACTTAGTACCAAATTGTATTTAGGATTAACACAACCATTACAGCTTTCACAAATGAAGCTTGCTTTTGGCTGAGGATTAATGGTTACTGTAGATGTTGCAGTTGCTATAGGACACTCATTACCAGCAATAGCCTTAGTGTTAACAGTAAATGTGATTGCACCATTTTTTACATCATCAGGCGTTAGCGTGTAATTGGTTGATTTTGCTTTATCATCCACAATAACACCAGTACCATTAGTATTCCATTCTAAGGTATAAGGTGAAAATGGCGTATTATTTTGCGTAGAAATAGTCAAAACAGTATCATAAGAGCATGTAGAGAAAGGATCAAATATTTGAACGACAGGAGGACCTTGCACCTGCACAGTTACTTCATCTGAATTTTTACAACCTATTCCATTCGTGTATTCATATTTAAATTTGTAGGTAGCATCCTTTATTTCAGAGTTATTCAAATCTAATTGCATTTGCGATTGACCATTAACAAGGCTTAGCGCTGTTAATAAAGGTGGGGTTGGATTATTAATATCCCAACCACTGTATGTACCTATATCGCCCGCACTTAAACTTCCTATACTAGGTTGCATATCAATCAAAACTTTTCCCACTGTGCTACAAACTATATCTTTTGTTGGGTCATTTAAAGTTAACTTTACTATTGGGGCTCCGTTAACAATTAGGTTGGTACTATCAATAGCTGTACAACCGGTAGATTTATCAACATAGTATAATTTATATGTTGCTTGTGCACCAGCAGCTACTACAATATCAGGATGGCCAGGATCCAATATGTTAGAATCAGGAACAGCAATCGCCTTAAACTTATTGTTAGGTGGCGCAAAATACCATTTACTAGTGGCTGGGTCTAAAGCCTCTGTCTTAGCACTAAAATGAACATTTAAGTCGAAAGGCAAATCGCTTTTACAAACTTGAGCACCCGCAGATACATCCACTTTTGGAGTTTTAACTACTTCGAAAATAATGGTATCACCACTTGGGCAGCCTCCTGAAGGACCTGAAATGGTAGGCCCAGTTGATGAAGGCAATGCAACCGCATATCCTAAAGGATTGTTATAAATCCTAGTAAAATTGTATGAAATAATATTGGTATCCTTAGGATTGGCTTTACGAACATTCGCTTTTTGAGGATTAAAGAAATACTCATTAATTATACCTAAAGGTAATACTAATCCATTAGCTACTGAATCAACACCTCTTCCAGACCACCTATCAGGGAAGGCTCCTTGGGTATTAAATTTAGCTGATAATGGTCTTAATGAAAATGGCTTGTCATAATCACAAATAATTTTTTGTGGACCAACCGTAACCTTAGGAGCGGGGAAAATGGCAATTACCAGATTGCTTGCCACCTTACAACCATGCTGATCATAAGCAACCAAATCAACTTTATCTCCGTATGGAGAGGCAGTCGGCACGGGAATTGGAGTCATAATACTATCCACGTAAAATATTTTACCATTTATAGCAAGTGGCCTTGCTGGGTAACTCCAAACAACGCTCTTAATGGTTTTATTGGTTGAGTTAATTGGTGGGAAAGTAACACTTGACACATTGTTACATATTGAATATGGAGTAATTGGACTCAACAATGGTTGAGGGCTAATAACAACTGTAATGGTATCACTAGCGGGACAACCAACACCAGCAAAAACAGTATTACTTGTAATGACATATCTTTGAGAATCCAAGACATTTGTTGGAATTTGGAATGTGTCTTTATCAGATAACGTTATTAATGGGGCAATAGAATTATACCATCTTATTCCCGAAACAGTTGCACCTGCTGGCACCTCAGCCCTCATGGTTAGTGGTGGATCATTCAAACAAGCATTCTGCCCAGACCCTCCTTTAATTGGGAAACTATTTACATTTAATCTAGTGCTATCCCACATTTTACAGCCGAAGGCATCTGTTTTAATTAGCACAAAATCTCCTGAATCCTTGGAAACAACACCTATACTATTAAAAGTATTTGCCATTTTAGTTGGAACAAATGGAACAGTATCTCCACTCATCACCTTATACCATTTATAACTTACGTTAGCAGAAATAGTATTGTTTACGCCATCAGCCCAAAAAGTAGTATCATTAGATTGACAAATACGTATATCAGGAAGTAAATTTCTGGGCGGTAAGGCCCTTGTAAGTATATTAAAATTTGCAGTTCCAGTACATCCTTGAGTGGGCTCTGTAATTACAACCCTATAGGCGGTATTGAATGGAGGTGTGCCCGATATAGGGGGTGTTAGGGTAGCAGTAGAATCAAAACTTTTAGGCCTGATTGATACATAATTAGCCCCGATTAGCTGAAAATACTCAAACCTATTGGCACCTGGTAATCCAAATTGCCCGTTGGATAAAACCTTGACTGGTTGTCCAAAACAATTATAGGTACTAGGTGGAAGAACAGCTACAGGATTTGGCACATTTATAGTGAATGGAATACTATCATTAGGACAGCCGTTTGGAATGGGAGGTGGTTGTGATGATAATCTCAGGTATACATTATACTTTCCACCTTTTGTAAAGGTAGTACTCATTCTGGCGGTGTTATTGGCATCAGATGTTTTTTGTGTATATACACCCGAACCAGGCACAGTTTCAACAAACCATCTTGTATAAGAATTGTTAAGAGCCACATTAGATGTTGCCGGAGTAAGCGTATATTTCAATCTATAAAAACCACACTTAAACGAATCAACTGCAATGATTGCATCCGGGGTTTGGTTGACAGTGATAGCAAACGAACGAGATGAACGAGCAGGCACCGGACACATTCTATCTCTAGCAGAAACTGTAAAATAATAAGGTCTTTTGTTAGGATTAAATGCAGTTACGCTTGGTGTCCAGCAAAATCTCCATCTATCATATTTGATAACACCAATATGGTCACCTGAATTTGGCCAAGTAAAACGAGGATAAGTGGGGTTCCAAGACCATTGAATGGTATTTGGAGAACCCACAATGGTCGGAGGGGAATTCCATGTCATGTCTGTGGTATCAGTTGTTGCTACACCATCTCTGGCCTCGATAATAAAACATAATTGATTTTTGGCACACACCGACCAACTTGTTCTGGGAACATAATTACTTGGAATAGGATTGGGTGTAGGCACTATGGTCGCAGTAGAACTAACCAACTCACCATTATCATTATAGGTAATAAATTTTGGAGGTTCATTTGGAGGACAACTGGTTATGCTATAAAACTGAATATCCCTTCGCGTAATACCTACTTTGTAGGGCGCTCCTCCGGGTAAGTACCTCCATTGTGTTACTTCAATTACAAAATTTGATACGAAATTTCCTGTTGGCGTAAAGCGCACATCACCTGTAACAGGATCAATATTTATACCTAGAGGAGGGGGTAAATTAGGGTTGGGCGAGCCTAGATAAGGAAAAGGAAAATTAGTGGCATTATAAGGTACCTTGTATGGTGCTGGAGTATTGGCACCCACCTGAGAAGAACCAAATGAATAACTCAAAGAATCGCCCTCAGGGTCAATAGCACCTAAGTTGTAGGTAAACTCCTGTCCTGCACATACCAAAGCAACAGGGTCATTGGTAAATGTAGGCGCACCGCTGCAAGGTGTGGCACATCTGTTAATGGTAGCACCAACAAAATAAGATAAACCGCCTGGGTTTTGAAGATTGGTTATGGCATTGTTTCGACAGCATTCACTCCAACCCACGACCACATTGCAACATGTAGCTGGTGTAACCGCATTCAAATTGATCGTACCTGTGAAAGTATATACTTCAATACCCGGGATAAATGTTCCTGGGGTACGGGTGCCACAATTGGTACAAATTGTTTTATCTGTACGGCATAATTGAATTACATCAAAACCACTCACACCACCGGGCACAATGGTCATTGAAACCGATGCAGGTAAATTTGAACAACCTGGATCCACACCAGTTACAGTAACACCCGTTAGACTACAACCCGCCATACCAGGGCAATTGCACATAGGAATACCTTGACAATCTCGATAAACTTTAAAGGTTAGTTTGTAAAGGCCTCCGCCTAAACATTCGTAACTCATATCACCACCTGTTAAATGGGAAGCGTTGGCTTTAGGCATTGCCAAAAAAAATGGCAATAATAAAAGCAGTTTTAAAATGTGCTTTTGCATATATGTAATGTATTTGTTTTTCATAATACAGGTATTTTTGTGATTCAAAAATAAGGTAAGCATTTCTAAATTTTTTCTTAATGCCCTATTTTATGAAAGTTTTAATAGAAATTGGCCTTCAGAATTGGCAAAAAAAAAGCTTTCTGGAATTCAGAAAGCTTTTAAATATTTGTGAATTAGATATTTACGCCTTTTTCTTTGATGATTTTTTTGCAAGCACAGTACCCACTTTTTTCACCACTTTAGCCAATTTTGATTTTTGGTTAGAAGCTTTATTTTTATGGATGACATTCTTTTTAGCTAATTTATCTAGCATTGAAGAAACCTCAACATATAATTTTTCAGCTTCAGATTTTTCTGTTGAAGTTCTTAGTCTTTTAATTAATGTGCGGGTTGTTTTTGCTTGATAACGATTGCGCAAACGCTTAGCTGCGTTGCTTCTAATTCTTTTAATTGATGATTTATGGTTTGCCATTTCTGAATAATTTACACTATAAAAATTTCAATAGGGCTGCAAATATATACCTTGACTTGAAATAATCAAATCTTTTCAACAATTTGTTAAAATATTATATTAAACCGAAAAACTTTCGCCACAACTGCAAGTGCGCGAAGCATTTGGATTATTAAAAGTGAAGCCTTTTCCATTAAGTCCATCAGAAAAATCGAGTTCAGTTCCGAAAAGGTATAAAACACTTCTTTTATCAGTGACCACTTTCACACCTACGTCACCAAACACCTCATCTCCTGGCTTGTCTTCGTTGTCAAAATCTAATTTATAGGATAATCCAGAGCAACCACCACTTTCAACCCAAACCCTTAAAAAATATTTTTCATCAAAATGAGACTCGTTTTTTAATTCGGCTATACGATTTCTTGCTTTTTCACTTATTGTTATCATTATTTGTATATCTAAATTGTTTGCAAAGTTACTTTAATTATACTACAAACAGCAATCTCAATACCGAGAATGTTTTGAAGACTATTTGTCACGCAAATTAATATACCAAGGTGGCAGAAATCAATTTATGGTCGCTAAAATTGAGCTTTTGTGGTTTGTAATTAAAAACTTCAAAAGACTTATCGCACAATATATAATCAATTCTAAAATTGGGCATTTTACCAATATAAGTAGGGCTTATACCTGAGCCAGATTCAACAAATGCATCCTTTTTATCGCCACGCAGCATATTGTATGAATAGCTTGTTGGTGAGTCGTTAAAATCACCACAAATAATCACTTTATAAGGCGAATAATCAATGAAGTTCTTAATTATATCAACTTGTTTAGAGCGTGCAACAAAAGCGTATTTTAGTCGAGCAAATATCCCTTTTACACTCCTAAAATCAACCTTAGATTGGTTATCACCATTTTTCAACTCTGTAAATGTTTCAAAATCCTTTTGCTGAAAACTAATACTTTTCAAATGCGTATTAACTACTCTTATGGTGTCTTTATCGGTTACCAAATCACAATAAATACTACAATTACCACCAGCATTTACCCTTTCAACAACGCCACTTTCAAGAATTTTAAACTTAGTGAAAATGGAAACACTATAGCCTGTTGGATTTGAGTCGTTATCATCTACATTTACTTTATATAAGTGTTTATACTCCTTAAATAACTGCTTATACATTTTAGTATCTACATCTGTCCGTGTATCAACAAATTCTTGGAAACACATAATATCTGGTTTTAAATCTCGTAGTGTATTAAAAAATACTGAGCTGTCGTAGATATTATCGGCCTCAAATACACCAAAATTATGGGTATTAAAGGAAACAACATTTATTCTGTTATTTGTTTGCTCTGTCTTTTGGGTGCCAAATTGAATAAAATGATAGATATGAAAAGAACCTAACAACAATACTACAATGGCATACCAAATTCTAATGTCCCATTGCAACAGCCAATAAACCACAAAACATAGATTAACAATAAAAATAAAAGGAAAGGCCAAACCTAAAAATGCTACCTGCCACCAAACGGCAGGGCTAATATATGGGGCCAGGTATGACCCAATTAAAGCCACTAATGCAATGATGTTAATTATAAAAACTATTTTATTAATATACTTCATAATGATAACTTTAGTCCTTGCTTGCTTTAAACAAAGTCTCTTTTTCAGCCTGTGACAAACTCTCGTAACCCGATTTTGAAATTTTATCCAAAATCACATCCACATCCACCTGACTTGGCCTGGCATTGATGGCAGTTTTCATAAACGTGGTTTTATGCTGAATTTTAATTTTTGGCTTAGAATTAAAAAAGTTTAAAATACTATCAAAAAATGCATCTAACTTATGGGAGAAATTGTTGTTGGCATAAATCAATTTGATAAACAAATAACCAAACAAAGCACCACCTAGATGTGCAATATGTCCACCTGCATTTCCTTGAGGAATACTTATCAAATCAAGTAAAACACTAATTAAGGCAATGTATTTGAGCTTTACGTTTCCAAAAAATAACAGCTTAAAATTATAATCGGGTAGCAAGGTGGCTGCAGCACAAACTACTGCAAGAACTCCAGCAGAAGCTCCAAGAGCAAATGAATATGAAACATTTGCAGCAAAAGCTGGCAAAAAGTTGTAGGCCAATAGATAAAGTATACCACCTGAAATACCCCCTAAAAAATAGGCCTCATAGGTTTTCGTATTGCCCAAGTATTCTTGAAGCAAACTTCCCACCCAATATAACCAAAGCATATTGAACAAAATATGCATAAAACCATCGTGAAGGAACATATAAGAAAGAATGCTCCATGGCTGAAACATTAGTTTTGATAAATTAGATGGAAGGACAAAATAATCGATTATACCTGAAAAGAAAGACTGATTGAATAAAAAACCCAATACTGACAAAATCGAAAAAAATAAAAAAACAAAGACATTCAAAAAAATAATGCGGGTGATGGCATTGTTTTGTTGAAAGCGTAATTTTATCTCGTCTAATATTGTCATATTGAATATTTGGGCGCAAAATAATATTTCGACAGATGTTTAGCACTTGAAATGGTGTCTTTTATCAAAACATTACTATAAATGAGCCGTTTAGTTAATTAACGTAAATATTAAACAAAAGGGTTTGATGCCTATATTTATTGTTTTAGGTTTGCAAACCTCAAAACATTATTCATATTGTTTTGATTTAATATTTATATGAAAATAGGAATTGTTTGTTATCCAACATATGGAGGAAGCGGAGTGGTGGCCACCGAGTTAGGAAAGGCTTTGGCAATGCGCGGACATGATGTGCATTTTATCACTTATAAGCAGCCTGCACGCTTGGATTTCTTTACGGGAAATATTTTTTATCACGAAGTATATGTTTCCAGTTATCCATTGTTCGACTTTCCGCCTTATGAAACCGCGCTTACAAGTCGTTTGGTGGATGTGGTTAAATTTGAGAAACTGGATTTGTTACATGTACACTATGCCATTCCACATGCTTCGGCAGCCATCATGGCAAAGCAAATATTGGCTAGCGAAGGAATTCATATACCAGTAATTACTACTTTGCATGGTACAGATATAACTTTGGTAGGCAAAGACCCTTCATTTACTCCTGTTGTCACCTACTCAATCAATCAATCTGATGCGGTTACTTCAGTTTCAGATTCCTTGAAGCAAGACACTTACAGCCATTTTCGTACTCAGAAACGCATTGAAGTAATACCAAATTTTATAGATATTACTCGTTTTAGCAAACAAGACCGCGAACACTTTAAGAAAGCCATTGCACCAAATGGCGAAATGCTAATTGTTCACACATCCAATTTTAGAAAAGTAAAAAGAGTGGATGATGTGGTGAAAACCTTCGCAAAAATTAAAGAAAAAATACCCGCAAAATTACTTTTGGTGGGAGATGGTCCAGAACGCAGCACCATTGAGATCATTTGTCGTGAGTTAAACCTTGGCAATAGCATAAGCTTTTTAGGTAAACAAAATCCAGTAGAAGAAATTTTGTCCATTTGTGACTTATTTCTTTTACCTAGTGAAACAGAAAGTTTTGGTTTGGCAGCTCTGGAAGCCATGGCCTGCGAGGTACCCGTTGTATCAAGCAATGCAGGTGGAATCCCAGAATTAAATGTAGATGGGGTAACAGGATTTTTGTGCAATGTGGGTGATGTATGTGCTATGGCAGAAAAGTCTATACATATACTCGAAGATAATGACAGACTTGCACAATTTAAAAAAGCCGCATTGGCAAGGGCTGAGGAATTTGATATTAATAACATCGTTCCCAAATATGAGAATTTCTATTTACAAGTTTTACAAGCAAAGGCTAAATAAAAAGATATAAAATGAATCCATTGCATACTCGAATAGGCATTTTAGGGGGCGGTCAATTAGGACGCATGATGATTGAGGAAAGTTTGAGACTAAATCTAACTTTTAATATACTCGAAAACGACCCGAATTGCCCTTGTGCAAGCATCTGTGATCAACTAATCATAGGTAGTTTGCAAGATGAAGCAGCTATTAGAAAATTAGCAGAAACTTCGGATGTGCTAAGTTATGAAATAGAACATGTGAACACGGAAGCCTTGCTAAAGCTAGAAGCAGAAGGTAAAACCATCATTCCATCACCAAAAGTGCTTCAAATCATTCAAGACAAGGGTTTACAAAAGCAATTTTTTCTCGATCACCATATTCCTACAAGTGCATTTGTTTTGGTGAAAAACAAAAACGAATGGGCAAGCGCATTAGGCCAAATAAATTCTGAAAAATTTGCCGCCAAAACCCGCAAAGACGGGTATGATGGAAAAGGGGTTATGCTGCTACATAAATCTAATATTTTAACAGACTTAGATTCAATACCTTTTGAACAAGCTTGTGTGATTGAAGAATTTATACCTTGTCAAAAAGAATTATCCGTAATTGTAGCTAGAGACAGAAATGGAAATACCCTTTGCTACCCTCCGGTAGAAATGGAGTTTGACCCTGTGGCTAATTTGGTTACTTTTCTTTTATGCCCTGCCAATATAGACAAATCAATTGAAGCAAAGGCAGAAGAAATCGCTATTAAAGCTGTAAACGCATTACAAGGTATAGGCATTTTTGCCGTTGAAATGTTTCTCACCAATGATAACAATATTTTGGTCAACGAAATCGCCCCAAGAGTGCACAACAGCGGACACCATAGTATTGAGGCTTGCTATACATCGCAGTTTGAACAATTGGTAAGAATACTTGCAAATATTCCGTTGGGAAGTACTAAGTCTGTTTTACCTGCTGTGATGATAAACCTTTTAGGTGCTGATGATTTTTCAGGACCCTATCAATTAGAGGGACTGGAAGAAATATCTGTTATGGAGGGTGTTTATGTGCATCTGTATGGTAAAAAAGAAAGTAAACCCAAACGCAAAATGGGGCACATTACAGTATTGGCAGAAACAGCAAAAGAAGCCCATGAAAAAGCACAAAAAGTAAACGCTCTCATTAGTTTCAAACCAACCAATAATTAATGCCGTTTTTGGAAAGAAATTTTATTTATTGCTCACAATATGAAAAAAACAGTTATATTTTTACTCATTAACATTTGCTTGAATGCAGTTTTTGCCCAACAAAAAAACCTTGAACAAAGCAAGTGGCAACAAACAGTTAATTACACCATTGATGTGCGCTTAAATGATAAAAGCAATAGTCTTTCCGGCAACATCAAGATGCAGTATACAAACAACTCGCCTGATGTATTAAAAGAAATATATATTCATCTTTGGCCGAATGCATATAAAAACAACCAAACTGCTTATGCTAAACAAGATTTAGAAAATGGAAATACTGATTTTTATTTTGCTAAAAAAGAAGACAGAGGTTATATAAATAGTTTGGCCTTTACTATTGATAACAAGGCTTGTACATGGCAATTAACTAAAGACATAGATGTTGCCAAAATCACTTTGAATCAAGAAATTTTGCCTAATCAAACGGTAGAAATAGCTACACCTTTTTTTGTTAAAATACCAAAGGTTTTTAGTCGCATGGGTCATGAAGATCAAATGTTTTGTATCTCTCAATGGTATCCAAAACCTGCAGTATATGATGTAAATGGTTGGAACCCTATGCCCTATTTAAACCAAGGTGAATTCTATAGTGAATATGGCAATTTTGATGTGAGCATTACTCTCCCAAAAGAATACGTTTTGGCAGCTACTGGTGATTTACAAAACAAAGAAGAATGGCTATGGTTGTTGGAAAAATCTAAAAAAGACAGCCTTGCTAAAGATACTGAAAACCCTTCGAAAACAGAGACTAAAACCTTGCGATATATTCAAAATAATGTGCATGATTTTGCATGGTTTTGTAGCAAAGAATTTCAGGTATTGCATGATGTGGTAAATTTAACTCCAACCAAAAAAGTGGATACTTGGTTGTTTGCAAAAAAAGTCAACAAAAGCGGTATAGAATATACCAACGAAGCTGTAAAATTTTATTCTGAAAAAGTTGGCCAATATCCTTATAACCTTGTGCAGGTAGTAATAACTCCTTTGGAGGCAGGTGGGGGCATGGAATATCCAACTATTACCAACTGTGGTAGCATAGATAGAACAACTATTATTCATGAAGTAGGTCACAACTGGTTTTATGGCATACTTGGAAGTAATGAGCGTGAATATCCTTGGATGGATGAGAGTATAAACACCTATTATGAAAACCGTTGTGGTGAAGAAAGAAAAGTGACTACTGATGAGGTAAAAAACAACCAAAAAATTTACGATTTATTTGGTTTTAACAACAAAGGTTTTGGCATGACAAAACTAACTTATACCTACTCTGCCCGCAGAAATTCAGACCAAGCAGGCAACCTGCGTTCAGAGGCATACACGGACAATAATTATGGAACCATTGTGTATGCAAAAAATCCATTAACCATTCAGTATTTGCAATTCTATTTGGGTAGCGACCAATTTGATGCCATGATGATGGCTTATTTTGATAAGTGGAAATTTAAACATCCCTTGCCTGGAGATTTCAGAAAGCATGCTGAAAGATTTACAGGTAAAAGCCTTTCATGGTTTTTTGATGATATCATGGCTAACAACAAAAAAATGGACTATGAAATGCGTGGCATTAAAACCAAAGTGGTTGAAGGTAAAGTAATCAGTTTATTAAAAATAAAAAACAAAGGCGGTTTAAACACCCCGTTTGAAGTGCAGTCTGTTTCTGAAAAAGGTATGGTTCTTTCTCGAAGCATAATTAGAGGCTTTCAAGGAACACAAACTATTGAATTACCTAGTCAGAACGGAGCTGTAAAATGGACCATAGATGGAGATGAAACTAGCTTAGATTTGTATAGACAAAACAATACTGTTAGAACAAAAGGATTATTTAAAACTTGCAATGGCATTGATATTAGATTTTTACCTTCACTTGAAAAAAGTAATAATAAGCAAATTTTCATTTTACCTATTTATGGTTTCAACATGTATAACAGAAGCATGTTGGGTGTTTA
This sequence comes from Chitinophaga pinensis, assembly GCA_945870425.1. Classification (GTDB taxonomy): domain Bacteria; phylum Bacteroidota; class Bacteroidia; order UKL13-3; family UKL13-3; genus RGVD01. The sequence goes on from CAMBSD010000004.1 coordinate 60,229, forward strand.
CTTAGCCAATGATATCTTTCCTGCACAAAAAACTGAGTTTGATTTTGTTCCTATGTATAGTTTCACAACCAATGATTTGAATGGTTATTTGAAGCTATCGAGAAATATATTTACAACCGATAGCAAATTATTAAGAAAAATTAAAATTGGTATTACCTCTTCTAGGTTTGCCTCTATTGGTTTAATAAAAAATGATTTGTCAGATATTATTACAACAAATACTAGTTACGAAAAATTATCTCCATTCATTGAAATACATTTTAAACCAAAAACGGAAAGAAGCTTGTTTAGCAATATGTTAAGCATTCGTCATGTGACTATATTAGAGAACTTACAAAACACAAGTTTTTTTAGCGAGTGGAATAACCAAGCATTTTCAGCTTTAGATGTTAAACACGAATTCAAACATGATTTAAAAACCTATCCGAGCGCATTAAACATAGATTTCCAATCGGGCACTTTCGATTACCAATACAATCGTTTGAGTGCCGAATTTACACAAGGTTTACTATATAAAGATGGCAAGAAAACGGCACAAATAAGATTATTTGCAGGTACTTTCTTTAATACTAGAAGTGGTTCTAAATACATGAATGCTCAGCTTGAAAATAGCTATTTTCAAGCGGGCGGATCAACTGGGAAATTTGATTATTTATATGATGAGTCATTAATAGGCAGGGCTGATAACAAGCCTAAAGAAAGTGTTTATGGTCGTCAGGTTATCAACCGCGATGCGGGTTTTAGGAACTTCGCAAACATTGGAAGCAGTAAAACCTGGCTTACCTCTGCAAATGTTACGATTCCATTTCCAATAAGATTACCTATGGGAATTTATGCTGATATGGTTTATGGAGAAATGGTTTCATATAACACAAATACATTAAGCAACGAGTATGAGGCAAAAGCCAATTACAGTGGAGGGATTTACCTAAGTGTAGCAAAAGGAATTTTCGAGATTTACCTACCTCTTTTTGCATCCGCAGATGTGCAAGGAGTTTGGGATAACCAAGGCTTGAATCACCCATTTGAAAGGGCAAGTTTCTTGTTGAATTTAAACAAATTGAACCCTGCAGATTTGGCTAGAAATTTCACCTTTTAATGGCATTTAGTTAAGTGCCTAATTATCATACACAAAGATTGATTTTTTTGTCTGATAAGTGTAAATTAAAAACATTAATGCTCTGTAAAAGAAATTCTTATATAAAATATATTGCATTTTTTCGTTAATGGCTTATCTTTTTACGAAATTTGCAACCCAAATGTTCTAAGCATTCACTTAACAATAGGAAATAAGAAGTATAGATGAGACAACTTAAAATAAGCAAACAGTTTACTAATCGCGAAAGCAAATCGCTAGATAAGTATCTGAATGAGATTAGTAAAGTGCCGATGATTGATGCCCAAGAAGAGGTGGAACTAGCTCGTAGAATTCGTGAAGGAGATCAAGTAGCATTAGAGCGTTTGGTAAACGCCAACTTACGCTTTGTTGTTTCTGTATCAAAACAATATCAAAATCAAGGTTTAACCCTTGGTGATTTAATTAATGAAGGAAACTTAGGTTTGATTAAAGCGGCAAAACGTTTTGATGAAACCCGTGGTTTTAAATTCATTTCATATGCTGTTTGGTGGATTAGACAATCGATTTTGCAAGCTTTAGCTGACCAAAGTCGTATTGTACGTTTGCCTTTAAACAAAGTAGGCTCTATTGGTAGAATTGGTAACACTGCTGCTAAACTTGAACAAGAGCTTGAGCGCGAACCAACTGTTGATGAGATAGCAGAAGCCATGGATATTCCAGTACTTGAGGTTGAAAATGCTATGAGAAGTACTGGAAGACATTTAAGTATTGACGCCCCATTAACAGAAGGTGAAGACAACACCCTCTTAGGTGTGTTGGATAGTAATGATGAGCCTAGACCAGATGTTCAATTGATTAACGAATCACTTCAAAAAGAAATCAATCGTGTGATTTCAACTTTAAGCGAAAAAGAAAAAGACGTATTGAAGTTTTACTACGGTCTTGATGGCGGTCCTGCGCATACCTTGGAGGACATTAGCGAGAAGATTGGTTTAACCAGAGAGCGTGTTCGTCAGATTAAAGAAAAAGCATTACGCAGATTGCGCAAATCAAGCAAGAGCAAAATATTAAAAGCCTATTTAGGATAAATAACTTAAAAGCCGTTTCAAATGAAACGGCTTTTTTTATGCATTCGAAACAGCATGAACTTTTCCAATACCTTCGAAATTATAGGTGATAAAAGCAAAGTGGTATTTGTTAACTCAAACAGTCAGAATGATTTCGCACAGTGCATAGGAAACCTTTCCAATTCAGCGAATCAGCCAAACCCTTTACAATCTGGGTGTAAAAGCCATATTAGAATCAGCGATTAACTAGTAATTCAATAATTCGTCAATAGCGGCTTTCAACCTTTCTTTAGGCAAGAAATTTTGCTCCAAATCTGTATTAAAAGGCACTGGGGTGTCGAGCGATGCGACTCTAACCACAGGTGCATCTAAGAACTTGAAGCAATGCTGTGCAATGTGAGCAGCAATCTCTGCACCTATTCCACCTGTTAGGGTATCTTCATGCAACACAATTACTTTACCAGTTTTCTTAACACTTTGCTCCACTGCATTTTTATCCCAAGGCATAAGTGTTCTTAAGTCAAGAATATCTGCATCAATGTTTTGTTCTTTGGCATATTTACTTGCCCAGTGGACTCCCGCGCCATAAGTTATGATGGATATTTCCTCCCCTTCTTGCACCTTGCGAGCAGGACCAATTTCTAATTCATAATAATCATCAAAAACAGCCTCTTCAATTTCTGTATTTCTATATAAATTTTTATGTTCAAAAAATAAAACTGGGTTAGGATCTGAAATACTTGCAGATAATAGACCTTTGGCATCGCCTGGTGTTGAAGGGTAAACTATTTTCAAACCTGGCACATGGAAAAACCAAGCCTCGTTGCTTTGCGAATGGAAAGGACCTGCGCCCATGCCTGCCCCTGTTGGCATTCTAACCACCACATCGGCATTTTGTCCCCAACGGTAGTAACTCTTCGCTAGGTTATTTACAATTTGATTAAAACCAACACTCACAAAGTCTGCAAACTGCATTTCTACCATGGCTTTCATGCCTTTTATAGACAAGCCGTATCCGGCACCCAGAATCGCACTTTCACAAAGTGGTGTATTTCTTACCCTTGCTTTACCAAACTCTTCCACAAAACCTTGCGTTATTTTAAACACACCACCATATTCAGCAATGTCTTGCCCCATCAAGACCAAATTATCATGCTTGCGCATCGACAATTTCAGGCCATCACTAATGGCATCAACTAAGCGCTTATCCGTTTTTTGAGTAGTCTCAGGTTTTACTGTAACATGTTGCAAATTTTCAAAATGACTAGAGGGAACTGAAGGTATGACTTTGAAAACATCATTTATTTCTTCATCTGTCACAGGTGTGATTTCAGGCTCATTTTCAACTGAAATTACCCCAGCATCTATTTCTGCCTTAATTTCAGATTTGATGCTTGTAATTTGTTCCTGAGTGATGATGTTATTTTCTAACAGGTATTTTTCGTAATTGACAACAGGGTCTTTTTTGCCCCAAATTTCAAATAATTCTTGCGGTACATATTTAACTCCTGATGCCTCCTCATGGCCGCGCATACGGAAAGTCATACATTCCAATAATACAGGTCTAGGGTTGTTACGCATCGACTCTGCCAAGTTTTTTATCACATCATAGGTTTCTAAAATATTATTACCATCAATGCGATAAGCTTCTATACCATATCCAACTCCTTTATCTATAAAACTTTTGAAACGAAACTGCTCATTGGTTGGTGTAGATAATCCATAGCCATTATTTTCTATTAGAAAGATTACTGGCAATTGCCATACAGCAGCTGTATTGATGGCTTCGTGGAAATCACCTTCACTTGCACCACCATCACCACTAAAGACCACACTGATTTTTTTCTCTTTTTTGATTTTATGCGCCAGTGCAATGCCATCAGCCACACCCAACATAGCACCCAAATGCGATATCATTCCTACAATGTGGTACTCGTTAGTTCCGAAATGGAACGAGCGCTCACGGCCTTTTGAAAAACCATTTTTCTTGCCTTGCCATTGGCTAAAAAGCTTGGCAAATGGAATGTTTCTTCCAGTAAAAACGCCCAAATTACGGTGTAATGGAAGCACGTATTCATCATCGTGCAGCGCCTTCACACAACCTACGCTAATTGCTTCTTGGCCAATACCACTAAACCATTTGCTCACTTTTCCTTGACGTAGTAAAATAAGCATTTTTTCTTCGATAAGGCGCGGTTTAATAATGGCTTTATAAAGATCTACAAGGGTATCATCACTATAGTTTTTACGATTATAATTAAGCATAATTTGAATAAATAAGGCGGAGCGAAAATACGTCTAAAGTTTTTAATTACTTATAAATAAAGCATGATTTTGCAAGCAAAAAAAGCACTAAAACCTGCGTTGAATAAGTTTTTCTAACTCTACCACAAGCTCGTTTGTTGCTTGCCAATTATACTGGGTTTTTAACTCGGCAAAATATCCCATAGCCTCATTGATGTCTGATGCATTGTTTATTCTATCAATGTTTTTAGCATAATCCACGACATTTTCTTTGAAAAGCTCATTCACAAAAGCAATTTTCTTATTCAATGATATGGCCGTTTTTAGGTTATCAATTTTAGGTTCAACGGGTTTATCTGAAATCTTATACCTCTCCATGTTTTTGGCTATGCGCTCATTAAAGCTTAGTTCATCCTCCATTTTTTCAACACTTAAAACAGGTTCGGGTTTTGGATTTTCTTTTGGTATTTCAGGCATCACCGTTCTACCAATCTTCAGTTCAGGCTTCCAATCAGTAGGCTTATGTGTTTCAATCTTATTTTCAATTATTGGGGTTTGAATGACAGCTATAGGCTCTTCAACTACCTTAATGATTTCAAATTCTTCAATCTCTTCTTCTTCTACAATAATTTCAGCAATGCTGTTCAATGTAACTTCCTGTCCAGCTGTTTCAATCATGTTGTTAAAAGAGGGCAATTCTTCAATCAAAATATCTTCCAATTTAGGTATTTCATTTACCACTTCTGGGGCAGGAATATTTATGATGATAGGCTCTTCTGCTTTTATTGTCTCTCCTTTCGATGCAACATTTTCAATTATTTGCTCTTCATTGGTTTTTAGCCTTAGTAGTAGATCGTACAATTCTGCACAATTTTTCTTTAATACTTCCTTTTCAATGGCTAGCAGATTCTTGTTATGAGATAATATATCATCACTCAATTCTGTCATCTCTGCTAAGCGGCTCTTAATTTTAGTTATCAGTTGCAATGAATTCATAGGGCAAAAATTGCTTTTTATATGGTAATTGGTAATAATAAAAATAAACATGTGTTATTAAGTATGCTACTAACACTAAGCTTAGGGATATATTGGCTTTTTTGAATTAATAATCGCATGCATATTTTGCCAAAACCCTCTCCCTCATTCAATACATACAACAAATGCCTTCCAACATTTTTACATGTGAGGCAAAAAGTTATTTTTGCCAAACATGTTTTTAGAACCGCACAGAAATACCTCATACAAGAAAGGCTGGATAGAAGTTGTGTGTGGATCTATGTTTTCGGGTAAAACCGAAGAGTTGATTCGTAGGCTAAATAGGGCAAAAATTGCCAACCAAAATATAGAGATTTTTAAGCCTGCTGTGGATACGCGCTATGACGAAAACGATGTAGTTTCGCATAATTCGAACTCCATTTCTTCGACACCTGTAGCTTCATCTCTTAATATTCTTCTAATGGCCAATGAGGCAGATGTGATTGGTATTGACGAAGCACAATTTTTTGATGATGAGTTGGTATATGTTTGCGAGAAACTAGCTGAACAAGGCATACGTGTAGTGGTTGCAGGCCTAGATATGGATTATTTAGGCAAACCTTTTGGACCTATGCCCAAACTGATGGCTATTGCTGAATATGTTACCAAAGTGCACGCCATTTGTATGGTTTGTGGTGATTTGGCCACCCATTCGTTTCGTAAAACCAGCAATGATGCCTTGGTTATGCTTGGCGAAAAAGATACTTACGAAGCCCGCTGCCGACATTGCTTTGGCGAGGGAATGAAAGGTTGATTTTTGTTTCGTTTTTTCAAGAAAAATGAAAGCTACCGAATTTGCTTTTCAAACGAACATCTATCTTAAGTTTTTCATTTTCCTTTTGAAGCATCAAAATCCCGATGAGTCGGGACAAAATGCTTCTTCCGATTAATCGGAATCAAGGTGCCAGCATATGCAATTCCCAAACTCAAAAAGATTTCCCCTTGCCGCTGTATACGTTTTGCCGCTTGAACGCTGGTCATTGCGAACGAAATCCCGATGCATTGGGATGAAGTGTGGCAATCTGTTTTAAGAGATAGCTTCATCCCGATAATCGGGATTCGAAATGACGATTGCACGCACTACGAAAATCGTGCTTCGCATTCGGAAGGCTATTTCGTCCGACCCTTATAAAATCTGCAAGAAAATGACTTTGGCCTATTTAGATGTTCGTTTTGTATAATGAAAAAAGAAAGCTATAAGCAATATGCATTTATTTATTATATCTTATTTAAGTGTTATTGAATCCACTTATCCATACTCTAAAAATCCTGAGTTAAACTTACATAGTAAACAGGCTTTTTGTTTATCTCCGCATCTTGTATGCCCCAAGCCACATCAAACCTCACAAAATAACCCAATAATTTAGTTCTTAAACCTCCGCCAAAACCGGCAACGATTGGGTCGCGCACATTAATCACTTTGGCTCTAATAGGCTTGATATCTATTATTTTTTGGTTGAAGGTATTGTCTTCGCTATATGGATTATCTCCCACCCAAGCTGAGCCAATATCAAAGAAGGGTACCACTTGAAAATTGTGCAAAAATTCACTTCTCAAAGGGCGGTTGAAGGCATATTGAAACACTGGGAAACGTATCTCTGTATTGATAACGGCAAATGTGTTTCCATTGCGAATGTTTTGATCAAAACCCCTAAGATTACAAGCCAATGCCTGAAAAATATAATTTTGATCTCCTGAGGTTGAAATATCATTATTAAAACGAGGAATAATCCAATTCTCTACCCCACCTAGGTAATATACAACCTTGGCTGGTCCAAAAGAAGTATTGGCACTCACCCTTGTTGCCCAAATAATCTGACGATGTATTTTTTCAAAGTGCCTTAGATCAAAACCTAGCACATTCATTTGCACATCGCTGTTGTCAACACTGATATACTTTTCATAAAAAACTTTAAACTTAGTGCCATTCAAAAGGTTCAACCCTTTAGGAACTGAATTGTCAAAAACATACTCCAATTTAAAACCTGCCCAATTGGTAATTCTATCTGGCGCTTCAAGCGAAGCTTGGCCATTGGCCCTGTAAACATCACGGTCTTGGCGACCAAAAATGTTTAATCTAAAACTACTTGTTTGACTAATTGGGTATTTGGTGATGTACCTTAACTCATGTGATAAACTTCTTGCACTAAATCCTTCAGGACTATTTCCAGCCCTCGATTGGCGGTAAAATTGAAATTTATGGTCCATTCGTTTTTTCAAAGTTTCGAACGAAACAAAATAATCCAATCCACTCAAATCATAGCTTATGCGAAGTCCGCCCACAAATCGATAGTCTTCAAACAAATCAACCATGCCTAATTTGAATAAGCCATTCAATCCCGGATTAAATAATTGTGCGCCTGCAGCAGAAATAGGCTGATAATAAGTATTGATGATGGAATTATCAGCCAACTGGGTTACTAATTCATCTGCGAAAAAAGTAACATCATAAAAACGAGGTGAAGTTAGTTTCACATTGTTTTTGTTAGCCCCATTTTTAAGTGAAGAACCAAACTTTGGCAAAACCATATAGGCAGGCTTTTTATAATCAGGTTTGGTAAACTCGCTTACAAAAAAATATCCTGTGGAATCAAGTGGAATGCGGGTTTCGGTTTCTTCTTTTACTTCCTGAACAAGTTGTGTAAAGCCTGGTAATCGCCTATATTCTTTCCGTCCTGATTCGAACTGAGTGGTTGCATATCCGCTCTTCAATCTAAACATGTTTGGATAGGTTTCTACTGCTTTGCTATCTTCTTCAACAGACTTGCTTAGTGGGGTCATTTTGATATAGTACCTATTGTTGACAAGCATTAAATCATATACCATTTTGGCTTGTACTGAAACATCATGGGCAAGGATATTACGTGTAAAGTTTGTAAGTGGATAGGTGTACACAATGTCTTTGGTATGAACAATGGTATCAATCTTTTCCACAGTTGTATCTAAAACAATATGCTTTCCATTGTAGTCAAATTCTTTACCTTTTTGCGGAATGCTCTCCTCAAAATAATATAGGGTATCGGTGTTTTTATAAGTTGAATCGAAATATTTTATTTGAATTTCATTGTAATCAAACTCCTCTTCAATCCTTGCAGCATAGCGGTTTTTTATGCCATTATAATCACATAGGTATGCCATGTAATTTCTATTGAAATCAATTGGCTGCGTTTCGTTAATATTTGGGGTGCGTGTGATGCGTTTTAGCATACCATTTTTACTTTCCAAATTATATTGATATATGTCGAAATTATTGGTCTCGTATATTTTAGGAATAACGGGTTGAGCCAAAGAATCGGTATTTCTATTTGAACTAAAAACCACCTTGCTTGAATACTCAACAAAACGCGGATTAATGTCATCATAAAAATCATTAGTGAGCTGTCTTTCTCGTCTGCTTGGAATATCAAAAGTATACAAATCGCTTTGTCCTTTTCGAATGGCTGAGAGCACAATGGTTCTGCCATTGTCACTAAAATCTATGCCGGTTATTTTCTCAAATTTTTGGAACTGAATAACTGTTTTTTCTTTGGTAACAAGGTCGGTGAGTTTCAAATACACATAGCCTCTTTTTTCATAAACAATTCCCAACTTGTCACCACCTTGTTGCCAAGTAATAAGCGGAAAAGAATGATCCACCTCTAATTGGTTATATTTTATTCCACCTTTAAATATTTTTTTTGATTTACCTGTTTTGGTATCAAACAACCACACTTTGTATTTGCCATTTTTATTGGTGGTAAAGGCTAAGTAATTTCCTTTGCTGCTCACCTTCATTTCAGGTTGAATGTATTGGGCTTGCTTACGTTTAATTTTCAACTCAGCCAATGGCAAGTTGCGACCCGTTTCTTCTTTTAAGTAAAGTGTCTTATAGTAATTAAGCCATTCTTTTTGAAGGTCTTTAAATTTCAATCCCGTTACATAGATGAATGCATTTTCATAATTGCGTGTAATGCGAGTGATGTAAACCATATTAGGTATTACTTCAGTCCCATATTTATCAACCAAAAACTTCCAAATGCTATGACCTGCAAACACACCATCTTTGTTATTTAGTCGGTTAAACTTCATTAGTTTTTTTGAAAGCAAACCATCCTTCATACGGTTGTCCATATCAGCATCCCATGGTTTTGAAATATAGCTTGTCAGTCCACGCAAATACCATTGTGGCAAATTGAGCAAAGTAGCACTTTGGATGCGCTCTTGAAACGAACCACCATACAGCAACTCATTGAGCAAAACCAGGGACATGCCATCTTTCAATTGCCTTACAAAATCGCCATGATCACCATTGAAATATATATACACTTTGTTGTTTACCACTTGGGTAAAACCGCCTGTGTTTTGGGCAATCTCTTCTAGACCAAAATTGCTTTGTTTAAAATCTCCTAAGGTGTTGTAGCAAATAATTTCAATTCGTCCGCTCAGGCGATGATCTAAAATCCCTTCTAAGGCACTCAACTTTTCTTCTGCATACTTGGCTGCAAATGTGGCTAATTCTCTGCCCCCTTTGTAAAAGTATGAATCAAAGTTTTCGCTTCTTACATAGCTCCATTCAAACTCGCCAAATTGAACACGGTTTTGACCAAAAGTGGTATTGATACCCTGTGCAAAAACTTGCTGCAAGGGAAGCAACAAAAACGCAATGAAAAAATACTTGCTGATATTTGTGGGCTTAAAACTCAAATCCCTTCAAATATTGCTTTTAGGATTGATATTGGAAAGCGAAATTTTTAAAATACTGATAATACCTGCTGATTGTTATTAGCAATGGGCTATTTTTTACATTTTCCTTACTTGTTGGCAATTAAAAGGGCGAATGTTGATTCACCCCTACAATAGGTTTCGTGCTGTTTGGAATAATTTCTTAACAACATTTAAAGCTGTAATGATTCATTACAAAAAATCCAAGATATAAGTAATGATTTAGCTAATTTTGAAGCCTAGATGATAAAAGTAGAAGTATTTCAATTTAACGATTTTGCCGAAAACACCTATGTGTTAAGTGATGATACCAAAGAGTGTGTAATAATTGACCCAGGCTGCCACAGCCAAGCCGAGCGCGATGTATTGATTTCATACATTAGCCAAAACGGGCTTAAGCCCGTTAAACTGCTCAATACACATTGCCACATCGATCATATTTTGGGTAATGAGTTTGTTTCAACACACTACCAATTGCCTATTCATCTGCACAAAGAGGAATTGTTTACCTACAATGAAACCAAAAGGTGGACCGTGATGTTCAACATGCCTGATATTGCTATTCCTGAAAACTTGGTGTATGTGAACGAAGGAGATAAAATCCCTTTTGGGAATACTACTTTGGATATACTTTTTACCCCTGGTCACTCCATTGCCAGCATTAGTTTTTATTGCAAAGAAGATGGCTTTGTCATTTCAGGTGATGTGTTGTTTATGCATAGCATTGGTCGCACCGATTTGCCAGGCGGAAATTTAGAAACCCTTTTAAAAAGCATCAGAACCAAGTTGTTTACCCTCCCGAATTCAACCAAAGTTTTCAGTGGCCATGGACCAAGCACAAGCATTGTTGCTGAAAAAACAAACAACCCTTATCTAAAAAACTAAAATGGATTACCAAACAATCATAGTCATATTGATAGTTGCCGCTTCTATGGTTTATATAGGAAAAGTTATTTTCAAAAGCTTTAAGGGAAAAACCTCTGGAGGTTGTGACAATTGTGGGAAGTAATATCTTAATCGTTCAATAATAATTTAAAATAAAACAATGGATTGCGAAGCTTGGCCCTCAAATCCAAATCTTCAAACATGCAGCTAATGGTTTCTCGCAGTGCCTTATTCTTGTTGGCTTTGTTGACCACCAAATTAAATAGCCATGGGTATTTACAAAGCTTTTGCATGGTATGACTTAACTTTAATTCATCCCATTGTCTATCATAAAATGCCTTATCGTATGCCGCATTAAAAGCATCATCAAATTTATTCTGTTCCACACAGTTTTTGATATGCGCTGCAGCCAACATGCCGCTATACATGGCATTTCCTATACCCTCACCTGTGAAGGGGTCTATCAAAGCAGCCGCATCACCCACCAATAAGAAACCATCTCCTGAAATTTTTCTTTTTTTGCTTCCCAGTGGCAAGCCCCAACCTTGAATTTTGCCTTGCAATTCAGCATTCGCAAAACGATCTTTTATGTTTGGGTTATTGGCAATGGCTCGCAGCATATCTTCCTTAAGATTTACCTTTTTCTTGCTAACACTTGAGCTAAGCATACCTGCTCCCACATTGGCCATTCCATTTGGCAATGAGAATATCCAAAAATAACCTGGCAACAATTCTTCTAAGAAATGCAACTCAATAAAATTTTGAGGATGCATATCTGTTACACCTTTGTAGTAGGCACGAATACCCGCACAATAGTGGTCATTGTCTTTTACTATATCTGAAAACTTTTTAGCCACTATGCTTCTATCGCCTTCGGCACCCACCAATAGCTTTATATCACTGATTGTTTGTGTCTGCTTATCTTTTGTATAAGTTATTGTTTTACGTTCTCCGTTTGTTTCTATATCTTTCAGCTCAGCCGCATCAATAACATGCGCATATTCCTTATCCAATCTATTAAACATAGAAGCATCAAAATCCATTCTTTTGCTGATAAAACCAGGCGCATGGCTTTCTTTGCTCATGTCTGATTTGAATGGAATGTCAATGGATTTACCATTAGGTGCGGCAAACTTTACACCCCAGCTAGGTAAAAATTGTTTCGGATTGGCATCGTAATCATAAATCATTTTGGAATCGAGCTGATTCATCACATACACAACCTTACCACTCAATGCATCGCCACAAACCTTATCGCGTGGAAAAACCGCTTTATCTATAATGGTATGTGCAATTTTATGTTTGGCTAAAAACAATGATGTGGCACAACCTGCGGGGCCAGCCCCTATGATTACTATATCCGAATTTTTCAAATGTGTATGTTTAATGCAATGATAAAAGGCTAAATCGAATTAATGAAACGATAGACCGAAATATAATAAAAACACCCCAAAATAGTACAATTTTGAGGTGTCTTGAAAATTTTATATAAGAGAATTAATTGGCTTTTGAACCAAGTACTTCAAGCATTTTAGATCCAATATCAGCAGGAGATTCAACTACATGTAGACCACATTCAGCCATAATTTTCATTTTAGCTGAAGCTGTGTCATCATGTCCACCTACGATAGCACCTGCATGGCCCATTCTACGACCTGCTGGAGCTGTTTGACCAGCAATGAAACCAACTACAGGTTTTTTGTTTCCATTAGCCTTAATCCATCTAGCCGCATCTGCTTCGTAGCTTCCACCAATTTCACCAATCATAACGATGGCGTCTGTTTCAGGGTCGTTCATCAACATTTCTACCGCATCTTTAGTAGGCGTTCCAATAATTGGGTCTCCACCAATACCAATTGCAGTAGATACACCTAAACCTGCTTTCACTATTTGATCAGCAGCTTCGTAGGTTAATGTACCAGATTTAGAAATAATACCTATTCTGCCTTGCTTGAAAACAAAACCTGGCATAATACCCACTTTAGCTTGACCGGGAGTAATAACACCTGGACAGTTTGGACCTATTAATACACAGTTACGAGATTTAACATATTCTTTAACAGGTATCATGTCCTTTACTGGAATACCTTCAGTAATACAGATGATTACTTTAATACCAGCATCGGCAGACTCCATAATAGCATCAGCAGCAAAGGGAGGTGGAACGAAAATGATAGAGACATTAGCACCTGCTTTTTCAACTGCATCTTTTACAGTGTTGAATACCGGACGATCTAAGTGGCTTTGTCCACCTTTTCCAGGCGTAACTCCACCAACTACATTGGTTCCGTATTCTATCATTTGTTGTGCATGGAAAGAGCCTTCGCTACCTGTAAATCCTTGCACTATTACTTTTGAGTTTTTATCTACTAATACAGACATAATATTTTATTAAACGGGGGCAAATATGTGCTTTTTTTACCATTAAGCAAGGACGTGCGCTTTAGTATTATTTTTTTGTTTTTGTAATTCTTCAATTTTGGCAATCAACACCTCTTTCTTAATAGGTTTCACCAAAAAATCATTAATGCCTGCTTCGAAGCATTTTTGGATGTCCTCTTCATCAGCATCCGCTGATATGGCTATGATTGGGATATTTCTATCTAATTCGAATTCATCATCCTTACGGATATGATAAGCTGCCTTTAAACCATCCATGATGGGCATCTTAATATCCATCAACAAGATGTCGAAACTTTTCTCAGTCAATTTATTAAGGGCCCCCTCGCCATTTGAAACAACAGTGCAGATGTGGCCTTTGCTCTCTAGCATTTTAACCAAAACCTTCTGGTTAGTAGGGTTATTCTGTGCAATTAATATTTGTATAGGACCCGTTTTAAATGAATCATTTAGATGATGTTCACTTAATAACTCTACTGGGACTGCTTCTACATTAAGATAAACAGTAAATTCTGTCCCTTGTCCTTCAACACTTTGCACTTCGACTTTGCCCTGCATTTTTTTTGCAAAGTATTGGGTTAAGAATAAACCTACCCCAAAACCTGATTTTTTGTTATTTAAGGTATCTAAATCAGCCGTAGGTTTGAAAACGTTTTTAAGTTTATGGCTATCTATCCCACTCCCTTCATCGCTTACTTTTATTTGAATGGTAATTTTGTTTTGTTCGTTCTTTGATTCGCTTTGAGCAGCCTTCATTTCAAACTTAATAACACCAGATTCAGAGTATTTAAGTGCATTGCTTAACAAGTTATCTATGATACTTAAAAACTTAAATTTATCTGCAATTAAATATTGTGGCACATCTGGATATACCATCTGACTAAATAACAAACCCTTTGAATGACACTGATGTTGGTATGATTTTAACAAGGGTTGTAGGTTGTCAATCAAATTGAATTTAATAGGAAAAAGCTTTGAGTTACCTGAATCCACCTGCAAATAATGAATGATATTGTTCATAACAAATAATAACTCATCACTTGAAGATTTGATACCTGATAGATTCTCTTTTAACTCAGTCAAATTTCTACTTTCACCCGCCAAACCAGAGAGACCAATGATTGAATTCAATGGATTTCTTAATTCACTATTTACTTTGTTAAGTATATTGCTTTTGGTTTCACTGCTGATTTCTAGTACTTTCCTTTTTCGATTTGAAGTTATGAGGTAAAACAGCATAAAACTAATCAATATTAAAAAGAAAATACCTAATCCAAATCCAAGTAGCAGAACATTTTTACGCTGCAAACTCAATTCCTTATCTTGTAGTTCAAGTTTTTTTGTCTCGTTATCCTTAGCTAATTTGTTTATTTGACTTTGTTTTTGTTTACCTGCATAATCCATTTGAAGATCGGCCATTTCATTGGCTTTATGGGGGCCAACCACTTCTTTTTTTGCCTTTTCCGCTTCATTTTTATAATACAAAGCCTTTACTGTTTCTCCAAAATTTTCATACATGCTACTCATTAATTCTAATGAAAGGGCATAATCTTTTTTGAAATTGAGTTGCTTGGCCATATTAGTTACCTTTTCAGCATAGAACAATGCAGAATCTCTGTTATTCAACTTTACATGCGCAGCAGCCAAATTCTGATATGTTGAAATCACATCATGTTTGTCATTCAGTCTATCATCGAATGTCAATGCCTCATATAAATTCACTAATGCTTTTTTTACTTGACCTTTGTTTGTATAAATGCTGCCAATATTATTTAACACCGTGCTGATATCGTTAATACTACCCAACTTCTTAAATACTTCAAGGCAGTTGTTGTAATAGTAAAGTGCTTTAATTTCACTTCCTCTCAGATTATAAATATTAGCAAGGTTATTTGCCAATTCAGCTAATGAAAGTTCATCACCAACTAACTTCTCAAGTTCATAAGCTCTTAAATAAAACTGCTCAGCTTTATCATAGTTTTCCATTTCAAGGTATATACCACCAATATTATTCAAGGTTTTAGATACCCTTTTATTGTCATGTAAATCTTCAGAAATCTTTAGTGAACCCAAATAATATCTTAGCGCTTTAGGGTAATCTCCCTTGATATTGGCCAGATTACCTAAACTATGATAAGCAAGTGATATAGCACCTAAATCCTTACATTTTAAAGCTTGACTTAATCCTAGTAAAAATTCGGTATGTGCTTTTTCATAATCGCTTTTTCGTTTCTCATGTATACCAAATACTATGTGTGCTAAAGCCCTGCCTTTATCGTAATTTAATTTATTAGAAAGATTAAATGCTTGCTTAGCAAAGTCGATTGATTGAGTGGGATTGGTATTTTTTACAACAAGGGCGATGGCATTTAGAATATCTACTCTTTGCACATCATTGGCATAAGGTAGCAGTGTTTCCAAACTGTCTAACTCATTTTCGGCTTTTACTTTGCTAATATCAGCGAAAAGCCCAATTAAGCATAGCGCTGTCAGGATGAGTAATTTTCTTAATTTATTGTGAGGCAACATAAGAAAACAAATATAGGTGTTTTTTGTAGTTAAAAATCTACCCTTAATAGATAATTTTATCATTTCAAGAATAAAGTCAAAACGAAATAAATAAGCACCATTGCAAAATCAAAGATACTTTAACTCAAAACTATTTCCCTCCCAACTGTTGGTACCTTTGCATAGCCCCTTGCGCTTCTTGTGTTCTCCCAAGTTTGTTATATGCATTAGCCAAATCGGCCCAAGCCTGCACAAAGTTTTGATTCAATCCTAAACAATATTCGAAAGATTCTGCTGCCTTTGAAGTATTGTTGGTTGTTTCATATGCCTTACCCAAATAATAATAAATTTCAGGAATCTGCCCACCATTTTTAATTGATTTTTCAAGTGTAGCAATAGCCCCATAAGTATCGTTTAAATTCAATTTTGCTAATGCAACATAGTAATAAGCCTCTGTCAAATTTTCTTTCAATTTAATGGCTTGCTCTCCAATCTTTATACAATTTTGAAAGTCCTTTTTGTTAAACGCTAACAAGGCTTTGTTTGAATAAGCTGAATAATTTTCAGGGTATAAGGCAATAGATTTATCAAACTCCATATTTGCTGAATCAAGGCTATTGGCTCCCATCAAAGCAAAGCCATACATACGATGCGCCTCCTCACTCTTGTCATCCCATTTTACAGCTTCTCTGAAATAATAAACAGCTGAATCGATTTTTTGTGAGTCAATAGCTCTATAACCCAAAGGCATCCACCAAACTTGACGTTTGACAACTATTGCCAGTGGCACATCATCTGCCTTTACTTCAAACACAGTTCCTTTAGGAGGAAAGCCACCATTTAGAAGTTGGGTTTTAGAATATGTTCTTGTAGTTAATATTTCATAATCCCAAAACTGTTTTTCTTCCTCGTAGTCACGTGTCCAATATACATTGATGCTATCGCTTAATCGTTTTGTGAAATAAGAAGCCGTTAAAGGCTCATTGTTAACTACAACAGTTAACTTTTTATTTTTAGGTTCGTTATTAGCTATCCATTCAGCTGCTGCTCTAACAGAGTTTGAATAATAATCTGTTTCATAATTGCCATAAGCACCATTTATACCACCTACAAATTCATTGAAATATACGTACTCGTTCGGGTGGTTTTTTATCATCCATAAGGTTGACTTACTCGCCAATCCAAACATCACAGCCAATAGTAAATATTTCAACCAACTGGGTTTCGCAAGTTTGTACAACGAATCCCAACCCAAAGCTGCCAATGCTGCAAGCGATGGATAGATAAACAAATAATGTCTCCAACCATTATAGTAGGTGATGTTCTTCATTTCGGCATACACAATTGGGAAAATAACGGTAAACAAAACAAGTGCAATGGCCAGTTTATTTTTATTGTTTTTGAATACAAAATAAGCACCAAGGAAAGCCGATGCAATGCCTGTCAAAACAAATAAAGGAAGGGTAATTCCTAAGAATTTTAGTAGATAATACCAAGGCGTATAAATCATGTAAGTTTTTTGACCTTCCCACAATTCAAGGTTATAAGCATAGAAAGCATTACCACTCGACTTTGTTAAGGCTTGCAAAGGATTTTCAATCGGCCTGAATTGGCCATAAGGCCATAAACTCAAACCAAACATATAACCCAAAACAGCGGCACATGATAATACAAGGGCATAAGGCCAAATGAGTTTAAGAGCTTTGCCGAAGCTTTCTTTTTTAGCATATAGTAACCATAGGATGCCCATAAATAAACCCAAATAGGCAACCAATAAAACCCCAACAATACGGGAACCAATGGCTACCCCCAAACCCATAGCAAATACAAAGACAGCACTGGCATTGAATTTAGGAAGGTTTTTGAGGATTCTGATAATGCCATATACTCCTATGGCGAAGCCTGTGGCAAGCGGAATATCCGTTGGATTGTTCATAGAATGCCCAAAGAAAGAAGGCGTTAAGAAGATAATCCATAGAGCCATCAATCCAGCTCTCCATCCTGCCAATTCAAATGCTATTAAACCACAAAAGATTACTGCAATTAAACCATATATAGAATTAAGTAAATGCCTTGTACCAAACTCTCCCCAACTTGGTCCATAGTTTTTATTGATGTAGGATGCTATTACATTGATATGCTCTCCATAAAATGGATAATCGCGATGTGAAGTAAAGCAGGTTGTATCTTTTCCATCTGACTCAAAATATTTAAGCATGTTATAACCATACTCATTGTGCAATTTCGAATCCCATGTAATACCATAATCAAAACTTTTTGATGGCATAAAATAAATCATGAACAAGCATGAAACTGCGAACAACAACCTATATAAACCAGCATTTCTACTTGATAAATTCATTCCCGTCTTAAAGGATTTAATCGGACTTAATATAAACCAATTAAGTATATATGTAAACCAACTTATTGGTGTTGCTATGATATTTACAAATGATGGAATTGCTGATTTTTCAGCAGCACTAATAGCAAATTCTTGAATGTTAATTTCAGATAACTGCAATTGCAATAAATTATTCTGATAGCTGTTATCAGTTAGGCAAGCATTTTGAACTAACGTCTCAAAATAGTCTGTTTTAACAAGCATAATTCCAAACTCGTTATCACTAACTAAAGAAGGAGTAAAAAACCTATAAAAATGATTGTATATTTTCAATTGCCATGGTGCCTTAACCTTAGTATCAGCAAGCCTAGAGGCCATGTAAACTGTATCATTCGCAATGCTTTTTTTATTTGAATTATACCAACCCAAAATAGCATTTAGGTTCAGTTTCAGGATATCATCCACCCAAACAAGTATACTACCTTGGCAGAGGTTTGTTAGATTTGATAAGTCATCTACAAAAAACAAACGGGCTTTTTGTAACAATTCAGATTGCGATTTTTCGATAGCTGATTTTGTATTGTCATCACATACAATTAGAGCATCAATATCACTTTTTGATTTATTAATACTTTGTAAAAATTGTGAGGTTTCTTTATCCGAATTTGCCTTGTAATTGATTACAAAAGTTAACCTTGACTCAATGCGTTGCATAAAATTATTTCTTTTTTAGTAATGCTACAAAATGAAGTTCGCGACCAAAAACCATGCTGAATGGAAATGCATAGAGTGGAATGGATTTGTTCATGCTTACTAATTCCAATCCCAACTCATCAAAAATTTCTCTCCATTTTTTTTCAGGCAGATAATTGTATTCCAAAACAACGCCATGTGGCTTGTTGCCAATATTATCCATAAACTCTAGTATTTTATAATCAAGTTTATTTTTCCATAAATGATCTTTGATAATAATGTACTTGTTAGAAACACGTTTGGCTTCAGCCAATAATTCCTTCACATGATGTAAATGGTGCAATACATCAACAAACATGCACGCATCTACACTGTTGTCTTCATAAGGTATCTGATGCCCATCGTATTCATTAAAAGGTATAGCGCATGTGGGTCTTGCCATGATATCGATACCTGAAAACTCGCGACCTTCTTTCTTAGAAGCTATTAAAGAGCTTATAGTTCCATCACCACAACCCACATCAACAACCTTCTTTATTGAATCATCCATTACAGATGAAATTTCATTCGACAATACATTTATCCTTCTTAAAAAAACCAACTGGTGGTGTATAGACTTTAACATAATTATTTTTTATTTACTCCCAAAACACTTAAAAAGAAACTAGCAAGCACTGTTTGCATACCAATAATTAAAGATACTACAGATGGAATTACCAATCTTAAAATGAATGAATATTCTAAATTTCCGAAATTGGTCTTATTCCAAAGGCTAATAGAATAAAATGTTCCAAACAATCCTGCTAGGGTAATAATGATCCCAACTACTAAACCTAATTCAAGGGTGATATAATCAAACCACTTGAGTATATAATCTTTCTTGGGAAGGAAACCCACCTGCAATGCATATACTCTGGTAAAAATTGCAAAACACACAGCTTGATAGCCTGTAATGATGAATGCTCCTGAGTAAAGTAAAGTATTTGTATCAAAAGTAATACGATGAAACATATCCATTGGACCTTGGATAATAAATCCACCTAAAATGAGACCAATAATCATTAAAAACAAACCTGGATATAAAAATAGCCAACGTGGGCTATAAATCATTAAGAAACGTAAATGTCTCCATCCATCTCGCCATGTCCGCAAATGAGGTGGTCTGCTTCGTCCATCCTTAGATAAAATAGTTGGTACTTCGGCTAATTTCAAATCGAAAATAGTTGCTTTCACAACCATTTCACTGGCAAACTCCATTCCTGTTGTTTGCAAATCTAAAACCTTTACTATATCCTGTCTGAATCCCCTCAAGCCACAATGAAAATCACTAACCGGACATTTAAAAAACAACTGCCCAATGAATGACAATACTGGGTTTCCCAAATACCTATGCAGAAAAGGCATGGCGCCTTCTTTTATACCTCCTTTAAAACGATTTCCCATTACTAGGTCATATCCTTCTCTCAGCTTTTCAACATATAAAGTCAAATTGGAAAAATCATAACTGTCATCACTATCACCCATTATCACATATTTGCCTTTTGAAGCCTCAATAGCTCCCATCAGCGCGCTGCCATAGCCTTTGCGAGGAATAGCAACCACCCTAGCACCTTCTTTAATAGCAATTTCCTGAGAACCATCTGTACTTCCATTATCACCAATTACCACTTCGCCTGCCACATTATTATCCTTCATCCAAGTAAGGGCCTTACGTATACAAATAGCAAGGGTTTCAGCTTCATTTAAGCATGGCATCACCACACTTAATTCTATGTTATTTTCGTTATTCACCTTTTTTTGAGATTTGCGAAAATAAGAAAAATGAAGACTTATGGTAGAATATGCAGCAATTTGTTACAAAAAGGGCAATAAAAAAGCGGATTAGATAAACCAATCCGCTTTTAAAAAACTTTCTAAAAATTATTTCTTAGCGTCATCCAATTTTTTCATCTCTTCATTATAAATCTGTTCAAACTTCATTTTATCATAGTCGATATTAAGTTTAGCACTAGAACTTATTTTGTTTTCTAATGCTTTTTTCAAAGCATCTTTATTCATCTCCACAGCTACATAAGTGCTAAAATTTCCATCACTTTCTTTCACAGTTTTTTCGCAAAGGATAGTAACATCATTCAATTGTTGACTGATAATCTCACGGGTTAGGTTATTGTATTTACCTTTCATTTCCAAAGAATTGGCAGTTTGGTATTCATCTGCATAACGGTCAGTTACCGAAGTGATTTTAGTTTCAACCAAACCTGCTAAACGTTGTTTAGCCACAACCAAAGCCTTTTCGCGTGATAAAGACAAATCAGAACTTTTTTGAGATTGGGTAGCTCTAAAAGCAGTAGCAGTTGAAGATCTGAATTCATCACAAGGTAAAGTAATTACTTCCATTCCAGATGCTTTATCAGTTACAGTTTTAGCGCCTTTTTTCGATTTACATGATACTGCAATGCTCAGCACGGCAATCATAATAATGCTTATTTTTTTCATGGTGTTTGTGTTATTAATTTTAACAAATAAAAACTTATATTTTCAATTAGAAAATTTTATGCCAAAATACATAATGGAAGGAAATAATCAAAAAAACTTTACTCCGAATTTTTCTAATTCTTTCAATATGGGCTTATAAAACTCCTCATGGACAGGCATTTGCACACCTCTGCTTTTTATTTTACCTTGTAAAATAAGTTTAGTAGCAATAGCCAATGGTAAACCCACTGTTTTGGCCATTGCGGTGTAAAGTGCATCCTCCCCTTTAACAACCAAAGTGCTATCAGCCTTTTGTATTTTACTTCCTAGTTTATAGGTAATCTCATGCTTCATCACAATCATGTCTAAGTCGGTTTTTTCTAACTTCCATTTTTGTTGAAGCAGGTTCTGCAAAATCTGAGCTGGGCTTGCATTTTTTAAACCAATCAAATCATTGGAAAGTAATCCCAACCATGTTAATCTTTTATATTCCTTAGAGCTTTTACTAATATTTAAAAACTCCGATAACTTATCTTCTATATTAGCATCATTTGCACTTGGTATAAATGCACATAATAAATTACGATAGCTCATTTCATGGCTATGTTGTATCTGAAAAGTATCATCGGTTAAACCTAATTTTACTAGATTGTTCCAATTAAGGCTATACCCTTTTTTTCTGAGTGTACCACGTAAAACTGTTCTTGCACTCGTTATGCCATAAGGTTCAATATATCCCAACGAATCTCGGTTGGCATAGCTTTCAAACTTGCCATACCCTTTCACACTCACATCTTCAGTTTGGATAAAAATTCGGTTAGCTGGTATAAATTTAACCTGTGCATCTTCCAAATATTTGGCTGTTGCTTGTCCTGCTAATATTACGTTTCTCGGGTTCCAAGTAAATTTATAGTTCCAAGGATTGTTATCAAATTCTGGAGCAACCAATCCACCACAATACGATTTAAAGGATACAATCTCCCCACCTTTGGTTTGAATACCATGAATCATTTCCATGGCTGATAGGTGGTCGATTCCTGGATCTAAACCTATCTCGTTCAAAAACAAAACATCGGCCTTTAAAGCTTGATTATGCAATGATTTCATTTCATCACTGATATAAGAAGCCGTTACCAAATGTTTCTTACATTTGATGCACTCCTTAGCAGCAAGTATATGAAGGGTTGGGGGTAAAAGAGAAACCACTATATCGGCCTTCTTAATCTCTGCTTCGCGTTTTTCTTTATTTGAAACATCCAAGGCAATGGCTTTTGCCAAAGGGTGTTTCTTAATTTTACTTTCTGCTAAGGCTAAAGATTGGTCGGCTACTGTAATATGCCAGTTCTCTTTTTTGGCGTTTGCTAACAAATATTTTATTAAATATGATGATGAAAGCCCCGCCCCAAGTACTAAAATATGTTGCATGAATTGCTATTTTTGAGTGAACGAAACTACATGAAGTATGGAAAACAACAAAATTTAACTAAACTTGAATAGATGGAAATAATAAAAAAGGAAGCTATCGTTAAAAAATATAGCAGCGAAAACGAGTTATCAGCAATGGAAAAAGAATTGTTGCAAGCTGCCCATGATGCTACGCAGACGGCCTATGCACCTTATTCAAAATTCAAAGTGGGTTGTGCCCTGTTATTAGAAAATGGTGTGGTTATCAAAGGAAGTAACCAAGAAAATATTGCCTATCCTTCGGGTTTGTGTGCCGAAAGGGTGGCCATTTTCCATGCGGGTGCTACCTATCCAAATGTGCCTATAAAAATGATGGCTGTTACAGCAAAAGCCATCGACTATAAAGTTAGTGAACCTGTGATGCCATGTGGTGCTTGCCTTCAAAGCATCAGCGGGTTTGAATTAAAATTTCAGTCGCCCATATGCATTATCTTACAGGGAGAAACAGGTGATATTTATGTTGCTGAGGGAACCAAAACTTTCTTGCCTTTTCAGTTTTATATTAAAGAATTGGCTGGAGGATAATTTAACTCATCCCTCCTCTTTTCTTGGCTCTTTTGCGTTCTACAGCCCTATTACGAGGTTTTATTTTTAATGGATTACGTCTTCTAGGGCCGCCCAATTGTTGTTTTTTATTCTTCGCTTTTTTCTCATGAAATGAACCTTTGGGTGCAGTTTGCTTGCGCAGCTTTAAGTAATTTTTACTTTTCACCACTGGCAATTCTTCTTCCGCAAAAACTGATGAAATCTCCACCTCATTTGGTAAGGCTTCAATATTGATGCTCATTTTCATCATGGCCTCAATGGCTTCAATGTATTCCTCTTCCACTTCGTTTATAAAAGTGATAGCCGTTCCATCTTTGTCAGCCCTAGCCGTTCGACCTATTCGGTGAATATAATCACCAGGAATGTCTGGTGTATCAAAGTTTATGACATGGCTTACATCTGCAATGTCCAAGCCGCGTGCAGCTATATCCGTAGCTATTAAAATGCGCGTCTTACCTTCTTTAAACAAATTCAATGCTTCAAAACGTTTGTTCTGCGATTTGGCAGAATGTATCAAGCCAATATGTTCTGGAAATTTAGATGCTATTTGCGCAAACAACCTATCAGCCAATTTTATTTTTGAAACAAACACCAAAACCTTATTCATGCTTTCGTCTGTTCCAAGCAAATGCAATAAGAGATTTACTTTGGTGAAATAATTCGGTGGGGTATATCCCAATTGTTTTATTTGGGTCAATGGTGTGCCGTGTGCCGCGACTTCTACTTTCTGAGGGTTTACAAAAAAAGTAGAAATTAGTTTTTCAACTTCTTCGGTTAATGTAGCTGAAAACAAAATGTTTTGGTGTTTAGGAGGCAGCATATCCAATATGGTGGTAAGCTGGACTCTGAAGCCTGTTTCAAGCATTTCATCTACTTCATCTATCACCAAACTTTGAATAGATTTAAGTCTTAAAGCACCTATGCTGGCCAAGTCTATTAACCTGCCTGGGGTGGCCACTAACACATCCACACCCTTAAATACTTCGGCTTTTTGGGTATTGGTATTTGAACCACCATAAATACCCGTGTATCTTACTGTGATGTATTTTGTAAGTTTTTCAATTTCACCCACTACCTGCATCACCAATTCACGAGTAGGAACCAATATGAGCAAGCGAGGGTATTTTTGCTCTGAATATTTCAATTGGCGTAACAAGGGCAACAAATAAGCAAAAGTCTTTCCTGTTCCCGTTTGTGCCAATCCTATCATATCGCAACCCGACATAATCACAGGAAAAGCCTTCTCCTGAATGGGAGTAGGATGAATGTATTCCAAGTCTGAAAGGCCGTTCAGTAAGGCTTTATTAAGATTTAAGTCTTCGAAATTCAAAATATTGGTGCGTAAAAATTTGACTTCAAAACTAAGCTAATTATCTCAAACGGCTAAACATAGATTCTTTGGATTCAAATACGTGAATTTTGTAAAAAAGTAAAATCAATATTGAAAAACAATTTGCAGTACTTTGCATTGTTATTTAAAAAGAAAATTATGTTAAACTTTGAATTTAAAAACCCAACCAAAATCCATTTTGGTAAAGGATTGATAGCAAAAATAGCAGATGAAATTTCTGCTGGTGCAAAAGTGATGATGCTATATGGAGGTGGGAGCATTAAAACCAATGGCATATATGAGCAAGTGAAATCTGCTCTAAAAAACTTTGAAGTGATTGAATTTGGCGGTATTCCGGCCAATCCAGAATATGATGTTTTGATGAAGGCCTTGGATATTATCAAAAGCGAAAATATCAATTATCTCTTAGCAGTAGGTGGCGGTTCGGTTATTGATGGAACCAAGTTCTTATCATCAGCTGCTTTATACCAAGGTCAAAACCCTTGGGACATTTTACAAAAAGGCATTCGCACCGAAGTAGGCATGCCATTTGGTGTGGTTTTGACATTGCCGGCAACTGGCTCTGAAATGAATTCGGGTGCAGTGATTTCGAGAGCTGAAACCAAACAAAAACTAGGAATGGGTGGACCGGGTTTATTTCCACAATTCTCCATTCTTGATCCACAAGTGATAGCATCTATTCCGCCAAAGCAAATCGCCAATGGTATTGTAGATGCCTATACACATGTGCTGGAGCAATACATGACATACCCCATTGGAGCATTGTTGCAAGACCGCATTTCAGAAAGCATCATGCAAACGCTTATGGAAATAGCGCCAAGCATTATGAAAAATCCTGCCGATTATGATACCGCATGTGAGTTTATGTGGAGTTGCACCATGGCATTAAACGGACTTATTCAAAAGGGTGTACCTACGGATTGGACTGTTCATGCCATAGGTCATGAGTTAACCGTTTTATATGGCATTGACCATGCAAGAACTTTGGCCATCATTGCGCCAAGTCATTATCGTTACAATTTCGAAAGTAAAAAAGAAAAATTGGCTCAATATGCCGAAAGGGTTTGGAAAATAAATGAAGGCAAAACAGAAGAAAAAGCGCATGCTGCCATCAACAAAATGGAGGCTTTCTTTCAATCATTAGGAATGGAAACAAAGTTATCTAAATACAGCGAAAACTATAAAGTTGCCGCTCCATTTATCTTTAAAACCTTTACAGAAAGAGGAATGACGGGAATTGGTGAGCATAAAAACATAAGCCCTGATGATGTGGTGAAGATTGTTGAAATGAGTTATTAATTCAAATTCTTTCTAACAAAAAACGCGCAGCCTAAGGCTGCGCGTTTTTTGTTCCATTTTATATCCTCCGTCTAAAGCTAAACTTCTGACTACGGATAGTTCGGAGGCAGATTGATTCGACCCGAACAACAAGTAAATGGATTCAAATCCTTCTTATCTCATACTCGACATGCGCTGTGCTAACATGTCGAGGAGCTAGGGAACATCTCGAAGAGCAAAGGTAATTGTGAAATACAATATTGTAAACACAATAGATTAATAAATAGTGCCAAGTTTCTTATGTTATTTAATATTAATCTTACCACCATGGCCACAACTGTATCCAAGGGAAGAATGCATACCTGTTTTTAGTGCCATATTTGTTTAAGTATTTATTAATGAAGTTATATGATGAAGGCTTGTAATTGGTGTTTTCCATAAAATGATAATTCTCATCTAATGGCGTTCGTTTGCCATCTTTTAAAATATCTATACCCTGCAAGGTTTTGCTGTTAATAACCTTGTATCGTTTTTCTTCCACTTTCCACATAAATACAAATGGTACTCCCGTATGGTAAAACGATTGCTCCACCAAAGTATCATTTTGGATACAATATCGACCCCATGTATAGCCTATGTTAAATTCATCACTACTATCGTTACGGTGATTTTGAATATATGTAAAAGGCTCTACAAGTGAAATAGTGGTGTCCTGATATCCACCAAGATATTATAGAGTACCATCATAATAAAAAGTTTTACATTGGTAATATGTATCTACACGAGTGATAGTAAAATGACTTGCTACTTTTGCAACAAAATAGCCATCTAATTTCATTTTAGAAGCATTAACAGCTTGGTTGTATGTTGTTATTTTATGATAATTGTGAAATACAATACATGATTGTGAACAAAGTAGAATAATAAATAGTGCTAAGTTTCTCATGTTGTTTTTTACCAATTTGTGTATGCGTTTGGTGATTTGTTCATATAAAATACACCTTTGTTAGCCCTGCCATCCCATGTCCATCGTGGTATGCCAAAGGTATCGTGTGCCACTCTGTTTTGAAAAAAGTTTCCATATATTGCTCCCTGTACTCCAAAATAATCATTTCCATTTCTTGCATAAAAAATTCCTTCTTTGCCACGGTATTCTGGATAATAATATCTCTTCCCATGCTGGCGCCAGCGTTGTGCGTTGGTATAGCGTTGTTCGCTTGTGCCTTCTAATCATTTTTATAGACAAATTTATTAAAATATATCTTTGTAAAACAGAAATAAAATTATAGCCCCCTGCTGTTTGAACACGCCACAGGCGTGCACAAGCCTTGGGCAGTCCTTGGCTGCGCGTTTTTTGTTTATCTCGAAGCAACAAATTACAAAATTGCAATTTGGTATTGTATCACAAACATGCCTTTTCTATCTTGGCTAATCAAATCACCATTGCTATTTGGATTAAACACAGGGCGGTTTTGATAATGGAAACTCATTTTTGAATTGTGTCCTTTAATCAACCAATTCACTCCCACATCAAGCAATGTGCAAGGATCTTTTAACCTATCGAAATTTGAATAGGTAAAACCAGCATAGGGTTGCAAAGTGCCTTGTGTACCTAGTAGTTCTTTCTTCATCAAATACCCTGCTTCGGCCATGATGGTTGTGCCTGTACCGTTTATAGGAAATGCATTACCAAAATTACCTTTTTGGAAAGCAGTTGAGCTTAATCCATTGGCGGTATTCATTACACCTAAATAGCGAACATAATTGGGTCCGTAATTAAAATTAAACACACCACCATATAGTGTTAAGGCAGTACCTTTTTCTTTGTCCAATGGGGTATCATAAAACACATCCAATCCTGCCATTACCATATCATGGTTTTTTATACTATTGTCAGCCGCGAGACTTCTAGTAGCATTGCTTTGGTAAACAAAGCCAGTACCAATATTAAATACTTTTTTCTTGCCTAAATAGCTACCTGTTGTGTAGGGTGTAAGATTGCTTTCCTCATCCAAAAATTGATACATAAAATACCCTTGGTATTGGTTCTTAGGTGCACTAGTACTAAAAGTGGCATATTGAGTGCTTAATGTGGTATCAACAGCTGAAACAACAGTAGTACCATAAGAAGATTGAACGGGCAATGGATTTGAAATTGCCATTCTGTAGTCCAACTTGCCAATTTTGCCTTTTGCAAATACACTTAGTTTACGCAAAAATTGGTCGGTAATATCATTGGTTGCTTGCTCAAACAAAGGTGCATCCATCATCAGAATACTTCCAACGGATGGAGAAGCAAAACGTCCTAAGCCACTCCAACCTGTGAGACCCGCTCCCATGCTCAAATGCTTTGGCACAAAAGCATATTCCACAGTGGCATCATGAAAAAACGAACCCACTTTTCGCGCAGATAGATAGTTTAAATTGTTTTGTCCGAATTGAGCATAGACAAAAACCCTATCCGTTACTTGCCATAATAGCTGAAAGCGCAGACGTCTAATACCAATATCAAAACTTTCAGATTGAGGGTCGTTGTAAACCTTACTGCCAGGGTTATTTTCATTATACCTCACCCAAACTTGACTTAAAGCAGTAAGCTTAAGATAGTTTTTTCCATCATCGTTAAAATTGTATTTTAACTCTTTTATTTGACTGAAGGATAAGAAGCCTGATAGTATATAGGCAACAAAAAGTGATATTTTTTTCATGTAGGTTTCGGTTTATGCAGGGCAAAAAGAGAAAGCTTCGATGAAATTGGAATTAATGGTAGGCTAAAAAGCTATTAAACAAAAAAGGCAAGCTGTATCTCAGTGCTACAACTTTACGCCCTTGCTTCGATCAAGACCTGGGGGATTAAAAGGAGCTACTAGTACCGCTTGCCGCTGCAAAAGTAGTTTTTTTTATGGCATAGGCAAACTATAATAAATCCGAGTTTGAATAAATTTAAAATCGTGGATAGTTCAAGATGGGTTAAACACTAGTTTATCAGGTAGTTAAAATAATGGTAAAAATCCTCTGAAAGTCTTAAACTTGCAGTCTTTTTTTACTATGTCAAAACAAATACTAATAACGGGTGGTGCGGGCTTTGTTGGCTCTACATTGTGTATCAATTTTAAAAAATTATACCCAAGCTATACCGTGTATGCTTTTGACAACCTTAGACGCAGAGGTTCTGAATTAAATCTTCCCCGATTAAAAGAGGCTGGAGTGGTGTTTATTCATGGTGATATTCGCAACCAAGAAGATTTAAACCAGTTTGAACATTTGGATGTCATTATTGATGCTTCTGCAGATCCTTCAGTATTATCTGGAATTAATTCTCCGATTTATCCGCTTATCAATGCTAATTTATTTGGAACTGTAAATTGTTTGGAATTAGCTGACAAACACAAAGCAGCTTTTATTTTTCTATCGACAAGTAGAATATACCCAATCAAGAACCTTGAATCAGCAGCCTTTGAAGAATTGGAAACCCGATTTGTTTGGAAGGACGAACAATTATTAAGAGGTATCAGCTCGAAAGGTGTAACAGAAGATTTCCCTCTAGAAGGGAGCCGCAGCTTCTATGGTGCCACCAAACTAGCATCAGAGTTAATGATTACTGAATACAACGAATTGCGTGGCATGCAAACCATTATCAATCGTTGTGGGGTAATTAGTGGGCCATGGCAAATGGGTAAAGTAGACCAAGGGGTATTGGTTCTGTGGCTTGCTAGACATTATTTTAAACAAAATTTAAGCTATATAGGCTATGGCGGAACAGGCAAGCAAATGCGTGATATCATGCATGCTGATGATTTATTTGATTTGATTAACCACCAAGTACACAATTTTGATTTATATAGTGGCAAAACCTTAAATGCGGGAGGTGGACTTGATGTTAGCTTTAGCTTGCAAGAGCTAACTGTATTATGCCAAGAAGTTACTGGAAATAGTATTGAAATAAATTCAGTAAAAGAAAATAGAACCGCAGATATCAGAATATATGTAGGTGATTCAAGACAATTAAATGCATTATGTGGATGGAAACCCAAAAGAGATATTAAAAAATTGGTAGCCGAAACATTTGATTGGCTAAAACAAAACGAACATAATTTAAAAAATATTTTAGGATAGAGACGTTTAATTAAACTTCTCCACATATTTAAAAACAAAGATGAACATAGCATTAGTAACAGGAAGCAGCGGATTGATTGGGGGAGAATCGGTAGAGTTTTTTTCGCAAAAATTTGATTTGGTAATTGGTATTGATAACAATTTGCGTTCCTATTTTTTCGGAGCAGATGGATCCACCATTTGGAACAAAGACAGGTTGAGTTCAAAATACCAAAATTTTAAACCTTATGAAATTGACATACGTGATTATGCCTCATTAGAGAAGGTTTTTGCTGAATATGGAAAAGATATAAAACTGATAGTACATGCGGCTGCACAACCCAGTCACGATTGGGCTGCCAAAGAACCTTTGACCGATTTTGGCGTGAATGCAACTGGCACATTAAACATGTTGGAACTAACTCGATTACATTGTGCTGATGCCGTTTTTATTTTTACATCTACCAATAAAGTATACGGAGATACACCTAATTTCTTACCATTGGTTGAATTAGAAAAAAGATGGGAGATAGATGAATCGCACTCATATTTTAAAGATGGTATTGACGAGTCGATGAGCATTGACCAAACCAAACATTCGGTTTTTGGTGCTAGCAAAGTAGCCGCTGATGTTATGGTTCAAGAATATGGTAAATATTTTGGCATGAAAACAGGAGTTTTCAGAGGTGGCTGCCTAACGGGACCCAACCACAGCGGTGCTCAATTGCATGGGTTTTTAGCCTATTTAATGAAATGTGCCATAACCAAAAATCATTATACCATATTTGGATATAAAGGCAAACAAGTGCGTGACAATATTCACAGCCATGATTTAGTAAATATGTTTTGGCATTATTACCAAAACCCTCGTCAAGGAGAGGTATACAATGCAGGTGGTGGTAGACATGCCAATTGCAGTATGCTTGAAGCCATAGATTGGTGCGAGAAAATAGCTGGAAATAAAATGAGTTTTAGTTATAGTGAAACAAATCGCATAGGTGATCATATTTGGTATGTGAGTGATGTAAATAAATTTAAATCGCATTACCCAACTTGGGATTGGACATTCAACCTTGAACAAACCTTGGTTGAAATGCATGATAAGATGCTTGTTAGAATTCAAACATCATAAAAACAAAACGTGAAGCTAAGCATTGTCATACCTGCCTACAACGAAGCCGAATCCATTGGCGAAACCCTCCATGCCATTTATGATAAACTTAAAACTACGGATATCAATCACCAGATATTAGTGGTAAATGATAATTCTAAAGATAATACACTTGAAGTTTTAAGTGATTTACAGAAGCTAATTCCTACACTTGATATTATTACCAATAACGGCCCAAATGGATTTGGTTATGCCGTTCGTAAAGGTTTAGAGAACTTTAGTGGCGATTGCGTGGCAGTAGTTATGGCAGATTTGAGCGACTCACCTGAAGACATTGTTAAATTCTATAACAAAATGCAAGAAGGATATGATTGTGTTTTTGGAACACGCTGGAGCAAGGGTGGTAAAGTATATGATTACCCAACACACAAACTCTATCTCAATCGATTTTTTAATAATATTGTTCGAATATTATTTGGGATAAAATATAATGATGTTACGAATGCTTTTAAAATGTATAAAAGAGAGACAATACAAGGCATTCAACCTTTTCTATCCCCACACTTCAACCTTACTGTTGAGCTACCATTAAAAGCCATTATAAGAGGCTACACATATACTGTTTTACCCAACTCTTGGACAAATAGAAAACACGGAGTTAGTAAACTAAAAATTAGAGAAATGGGCAGCAGGTATTTTTTTATTTTACTCTATTGTTTAATCGAAAAATTCTTCGCCCAAGGAGATTTTAAGAAAAAGTGGGATTAATTTTAATTGAATTGTAATTAAATTTTATTGTTATTATTTATTTATAATTGTAATAAAAAAACTTGAAGGTATTAATTGACGATGAGATTTTTTATAGACAAAGATTTGGAGGTATATCCAAAGTCTTTTATGAAATAATTAGACGTCTTAAAAAAGAAATTTCCATAGAATTGGATTTCCAAAACCTGTACTCAGAGAATGACCTTTTACTTAGTTTACAAGCTCCACAAATTAAACCCTTCCTCTTGAATCAAAATTTCCCCTTAAAAGGAAAAATGATAAGAGGAGTGAATCACTTGATATCTCATAAAAGAATAAATAATGTTTTAAGAAATATTAAGCCTGATATATTCCATCCAACGTTTTATAGCAATTACTATTTCGATGCTTTGGAAGCAAGTCCAAATACCAAATTAATATTTACTGTACATGATCTTATACATGAAAAATTTGGAGAAACTCAACATTACCAAAATTTAGCAAATAAGAAGAAAGAAAATATAGAAAAGGCTGATGCTATAATTGTTATATCAGAAAATACAAAAAAAGATATACTCCAAATTTATCCCACAATTCGACACGAAAAAATTCATGTAAATTACTTAGCTCAATCAATTACCGACTATAATTCTACTAAAATCAGTTTACCCGATAAGTATATTTTATTTGTTGGTTCTCGCTCATTTTACAAAGGTTTCGATATTATGCTCGAAGCATTTGCGCAAATAGGTCAACAAAACACAAACCTATTTTTGCTATGCACAGGAAGCGAAACCTTTAATACAAATGAAGAAAAAAAAATATCAAAACTTGGTTTAAAAGATGTGATTATTCATAAATCATTGGGCATATCAGAACTCCGATATGCCTATGAAAATTCAGAAATGTTTGTTTTTCCTTCAAACTATGAAGGATTTGGTATACCTATTTTAGAGGCATTTGCCTGTAAAACTCCTGTCATAATAAGCAATAGTAGCAGTTTACCTGAAATTGCTGGAAATGCAGCCTTGGTTTTTGAGAAAAATAACAAGGAGGATTTGGCAATTAAAATGAACTTGTTATTATCGAATACAAGTCTAAAAAACGAAATGATTGAGAAAGGTATTGCAAGAGAAAAAGAGTTTTCTTGGGAAAAGCATTATCAAAATACTTTAGCGATTTACAAATCTCTTTGTTAAAATGACCATCCTACTTATAGACAATTTTGATAGTTTCACTTACATGCTCAAAGATTATATTGAGCAATGTGGGGTTAATTGTGTTGTTTATAGAAA
Source organism: Chitinophaga pinensis (assembly GCA_945870425.1). Taxonomy (GTDB): domain Bacteria; phylum Bacteroidota; class Bacteroidia; order UKL13-3; family UKL13-3; genus RGVD01. Next base: position 93,543 of record CAMBSD010000004.1, read on the forward strand.
CGATGAAATAACTATAGATGAACTAGCTAAAAAACATTTTGATGCCATTGTTATATCTCCTGGACCTTTATCACCAAATTTTGCAGGTATAAGCTTAGAATTAATACATCATTACCATACCACAAAGCCCATTCTTGGCGTATGTTTGGGACATCAAGCAATTGCACAATATTTTGGAGCTAAAATTAATAAAGCCAAACTACCTAGACATGGTAAGGTTGATAAAATGCATCACAACCAAGTACCCCTTTTTGAAAATATACCAACAGAATTTTTCGCTACTCGCTATCATTCATTGATTGCTGAAGAGATACCAGATTGCCTTGTCGTAAATTGTAGTTGCGCCACTGAAATAATGGGGATTCAACATAAAGAGTTACCCATATATGGAATTCAATTTCATCCTGAAAGTTGTCAAACTGAATATGGAATTGATATTATTAAAAACTTTATGAAGATAGCTTCGGACCTTTCAATAAATTAGTCTTCATATATCTTAACATGAGAAGTTTCACCTTCAACACTCCAAGCACGATACATACCTTGTGAGTTAAATGGTAGTTCAATATTACCCATTGCATCAATAGCAATAAGTCCACCTTCACCACCAAATTTCACCAACTTATCTTTTACTACATAATCACATGCTTGTTTAAGTGAATAGCCTTTGTATTCCATTAAACAACTAATATCATGAGCAACTACAGCTCTTATGAAAAACTCACCATGACCCGTACAACTTATAGCACAGGTTTTATTATTCGCATAAGTCCCCGCTCCAATGATGGGAGAATCTCCAATACGTCCAAACCTCTTGTTTGTCATGCCACCTGTAGAAGTAGCAGCAGCAATATTTCCATACATATCAATTGCTACTGCACCAACTGTTCCAAATTTTCGTTCACCTTTTTCCGTTTTATCACTGTGGTCTAATTGATAAGTATCGCTATCTTTTACGTCTTGCCATTGTTTGTATCGCTCTTCTGTATAAAAATAAGATTCATCTTGAAATGATATGCCTACAGTTTTACCAAACGCTTCAGCTTCTTTGCCACATAAAAACACATGCCCTGATTTTTCCTTCACAGCACGAGCTAAACTAACAGGATTTTTTGCTAAACTAATTCCACTTACAGCACCTGCTTCAAGTGTATTTCCATCCATAATGGAAGCATCCATTTCGTGTGTTCCATTGTTTGTAAAAACAGCACCACGACCAGCATTAAACAATGGAAAATCTTCCATAGATTTAACTGCAGCTTCAACGGCATCTATACTTGACCCACCACTATTTAAAATAGAATTTCCAGCATCAATGGCATCTGATAACCCCTGGGAATAGGCTATTTCTTTTTGGACAGTCATTAAACTACGAAGAATGGTTCCAGCTCCTCCGTGAATGGCAATGGCAAATTTTTTTCTCATTTATTGAATCATTTGTTTGGCTTTGTATGCCGGATATAAAGAAGTGATAAACCCAATACCAACAATGGTTAAAAACACATACAAAAAGTCTGTTGCATTTATTCTTACTGGATATGAATCTATAATAAAACCTTGGCTTGAGGAGAAATTGATAAGGTTATATTCTTGTTGAAGCCAACAAATAGATCCTCCAAGTATAATGCCTACCAGGCCTCCAAAAATGGCTAGGATTATTCCTTCAAACATAAATATTTTTCTAGCCTGATTAGCCGTCAAACCCATACTAGCAAATATTTTCAAGTCTTTTTTCTTTTCAATGACCAACATATATAATGAGCCAACTGTATTAAATGCTGCCACCATCATAATAAATAGAAGAATCATAAAACTTATGAACTTTTCAGACTTCATTACCTTATAGAATGAATCTCGTTGTTGAAATCGATTTTTAACCAAAAATGAATCTCCTGCATTTTCTTCAATTTGCGACCTAATCTTATCCATAGATGCATCATTTCTCAATCTAATTTCAATAGCTGAAACCTGATTTTTCTTTTCAAGAAGTGGCTCAATAAAACGAAGAGGAACAAGGATGTATTTATTATCTACTTCTTCTTGGATACCCAAAACACCAATTGGAAAAATGGGATTTCTTTTAAATGCATTTTCTGCATTTAGCAAATCAATTTCTCCTTTTGATGGAACATAAATGGTAAGAAAATTAAATTGATCATCGGGTTGAACGCCCAGTTGGTAGGCCAAACCTTGACCAATTAATGCAAAATTCGTATCTCCTTCTTGCAATAATAATGCCCCTGAAATAAGGTTGGTATCCAATTGCACCGCATTAAGGTAAGTCTCATCAACACCTTTGACAGTTGCTAGCACTTGCTTGCCATTATACCTTGCTAGCACATTCTCTTCAATCACATAATTTACATGTAGAACACCATCTATATTTTTTATTTGAGCAATATTTAATTGAGATGTAGGAAAACTCTTTCCTACAGTTGATGTAATTTGAATATCCGCATCGAATTGACTGTAGAGGGTTGAAAATAGGTTTTCAAAACCATTAAAAACAGACAATACAATAATCAATGCGGCTGCACCAACCACATAACCCAAAAGGGATATTCCAGAAATAATTGTAATGATATTGAAAGATCCTTCTCGCCTACGCGAAAAAAAATAACGAAAAGCTATTTTAAGAGGGAGGTTCATAGGCTGTATATAGTTATTTTGATTCTAAGGAACTAACAACCACAGAAATTTTTTCTTTTAAATAAGGAATATCATTCTTATTTATTTCCCAGACCAAATTAGTGTCAACACCAAAATATTCATGAACAATAACATTTCTCATTCCTACAATCTGAGCCCATTCTATATCAGTAAATTTGCTTTTAATTTCTTCTGAAATGTGATTACTTACCTCTCCAATTATCTCCATTTGTTTTATGCAAGCAAACCTCATCATTGAGTTGCTAATAAACTCAGTAAAATCTGATGATACCAAATAGGTTTCTATTTCATGTATGGCTTCCGAGATATGCTGTAAACGGATACTATCTCCTAACTTACCTCGCATATATCAATTGTTTTTCACGATCAACTATGGGTTTAATATATTTGGATAGGCCATTTGAAGATACCAAATCTACTTTGGTGTTCAATAGTTTTTCGAGGTCTAACTGCATTTGAACAAAGCCCAATCCTATTTTCTGAGAATAATCTAAATCAACTAAAATATCACTATCGCTTTGACTGTGTTCTTCATCTCCTACATAAGAACCAAATAGATATGCCTTTAAAACTGGCCGTGTCTTAAAGTATGTCTTTATTAATTCTAATTTGTGCTTATCGAAACTCATAAAACAAAGATAAAATTAAATTGAAATTTAGTTACAAATTATTTCCAAGCCTTCACAATCAAGCCTGTGCCTGTGCTGTGTTTGGTGTATGTATCAAGCCAGTTTAATAAATAGCTAAATGGGTAAGTAATTATATAGTAAAAAGGAAGAATAATGAAAAACGCTTTGCTTGCATTAAGCATTGTCATTGGGTACTTCATGCTTAGTTTCCATGCAATTTTGCCTGGTGCTCCATAGCTATAAAGTATTTCCATTTTGTCAAAACCAGCTTGTCTAAGTTTTTCAGCCATCTCCTCTTTTGGATATCCATCACGAACGTGCTCACCAATAAAACTTTCACCTGTTTCTTCATGCACATCACTTCCACCTTGGTCGCTTGGTGTTGAAATTAATAGCATGGCTCCTGGTTTCATAGCTTGATGAAAATTTTTAAACACTTGAACATCTTCTAAAATATGTTCCATTACATCAACACACAAAACAAAATCGTATTTATTTACTGCAATCGATTGTGTTAAATCACCTACGGCAAACTTTGCATTGCTCAAATTACATTTAGCAAAAAATTGGTTGCAATCTGCAATTTGGTCGTCTTTCACATCTATGGCATCAATAGAATAGTTTCTGTTTTTGCTAGCCATATAAAAACTATATTGACCAAAACCCGAACCTGCATCCAATATCATGGCTGCTGGTTTTTCTCTCATCCATGCTTTCATTTCGCGGTGCACATGCCATGTGCGAAGCAATAGCAAGTCAAGCAATTTGTAAAACAATTTGCGCATGGCTGTCGAAGAATTGAAAACATTACCTAAGTCTTTTTTTATTGGGTCGTAATTCATAATTTAATCGATGTGAATGTATTTTTTGAGTATAATACTTAATTGTTTTTCTTTTTTTCGTCCTGCTCTTTTACCTGCTTCATTACCTCTTCCATGTGAAAAACATAATCAAGACTATCGTCAAGTAAAAACTGAAGCTCGGGCACAATGCGTGCCTGATTCCTTATTTTATTAGCCAATTCCTTTCTAATAACCGCTGATTGCAGTTTAATTAAGCTTAGAAGTTGCTCTTTATTTTTTTCGGCCAAGAAACTCAAAAACACCTTTGCATAACCTAAGTCTGGAGACACCTCTACCCTACTAATGGTTATAAATGCATTATTAAAATCTCCTTTATGTTTCAAAAACACGTCAGAGAGATATTGTTGAATGATGCCTGCAAATTTTTCTTGGCGAATACTCATAGCTGCAAATATGCTTATTTTTTAGCAGAGTATATAGCCAAAAATCAAAGAGTTTTCTTGAATTTAAGAAAAAGCACAAAAGAGGCCAAAGTACAACCTAATGTATTGGCTGCCATGTCCATATAATCGTAACTGCGGTTGATGAATACAGTGGCTTGTAAAACTTCAATGATTAAACCATACAAGGCACTTATCACAAAGGCAGGTAGAATAAGTCTTAAGGATAGCCCATTTGAAGGTGATTTGCGTTTTCTATCAGTAGCAATAAACCACGTTTGAAGGCCAAAAAGGGTAATATGTGCCAAAGAATCTGGTTGAATGATGTCAGTAAAATGAATTTGTGGGATATAACTACCGTTCATTCCGCATACGCAAAGAATAAAAAGAGCCCATAATAAACTGTAAGTATAGGCATAAAAGAATCTGTTCATGATAAATTGGTTACTATTTATTAGTAAAAGTGTCAAAAAAAAAGAGACGTTAAGTATAACGTCTCTTTCAAAATCTTAATCGTTTATGGCTGCAATACCTGGCAAGGTTTTACCCTCAAAATATTCTAACAAGGCGCCACCACCTGTGCTCACATAACTTACTTTGTCTTCGAAACCAAATTTAGCAACAGCTGCTGCGCTATCTCCACCACCAATTAAGCTAAATGCACCATTGACAGTAGCATCGGCAACTGCTTGAGCCACTGATTTGGTACCAATTTCAAAACTAGTCATTTCAAAAACGCCCATCGGTCCATTCCACAAAATGGTTTTTGAAGTACGAATTACTTTGCAATATTCATCACTTGCCAAAGGTCCTATATCTAAACCCATCCAACCTGTTTCTATTTGCTTGTTATCACATACTTTGGTATTGGCTGCATTATCAAATTTATCAGCCACCACTGAGTCGATAGGTAGTATTAAATTCACACCTTTTGAATCAGCTTTTTCCATCAAATGCTTGCAAAGGTCTAATCTATCATCTTCGCAAAGTGATGATCCAATTTCGTATCCCATGGCTTTAAGAAACGTATAAGCCATACCACCACCAATAAGTAGATTGTTTACGCTGTTCAACAAATTTTCTAAAATCAATAATTTATCTGAAACTTTTGCCCCACCCACAATAGCAGTGAAAGGTTGTTCAGCTCTCTTCATCACCTTCTCAGCATTCGCAATTTCATTCGCCATCACATAACCAAAACATTTAGCGTTTGGAAAAAACTTAGCTATTACCGCTGTACTCGCATGCGCACGATGACAAGTACCAAAAGCATCATTCGCATATACATCTCCATATTTGGATAATTTTTCAGCAAAAGCCTCATCGCCCTTTTCTTCTTCTTTATAAAAACGAAGATTTTCAAGCAACAACACCTCACCTGATTTTAGATTTGTTGCCATTTCAGCTGCTTCGGCCCCTATACAATCAGGGGCGAATTTTACACTTACACCCAATAATTCAGATGTTTTTTGAAGGGTGTGTTTCAATGAGTGTTTTTCATAGTCAACACTTCCATCCTCTTTTAATTTTTTTAATGGGCGACCTAAATGACTCATCAACACACAAGAACCACCATCAGCCAAAATCTTTTTAATGGTTGGCACTGTTGCCCTAATACGAGCATCATCTGTAATAGCAAGAGTAGCCTTGTCAAGAGGCACGTTAAAATCAACACGAACTAATGCGCGTTTACCTGCAAAATCTATATTGTCAATTGTTTTCATAGTATCTATTTATTAAAAATTCATCAAGTTCAATTTCTGATGTCAGCGATATTTGATGTTATCTTATTTAACAGCAATCACACTTATTTCTACATTAACATTCAAAGGAAGTTTTGAAACTTGAACCGTTTCGCGAGCTGGAAAATTATCTGTAAAAAAACTACCATATACCTCATTAATTGAGGCAAAGTCACCCAAATTCACACAGAAAATAGTGGTTTTAACAACATTGGTAAAGTCCATTCCAGCTTCTTTTAAAATAGCTTCAAGATTTTGCATCACTTTGCGGGTTTCAGATTTAATATCTCCAACAACCATCTCACCCGTTTGGGCATCTTTTGCCACTTGACCACTTACATAAAGTGTGTTTCCAATTAAATTTGCATGGCTATATGGACCAATTGGGGCAGGTGCATTGGCACTAGTAATAATTTTCTTTTCCATAATTATTTTGTTTTTAGTTTTGAGTGAAATATGTTGCGAATATGAAAATTTTGGCGCGAGGTACAAAATCACAGGTAGAAGAATTAGAAATAAAGCTTTCATCTATTGATTATTCTTTAGTTAGGTTTGATGATAATAATTTTCCATCAGCCAATGTAGATGATTTTGACATCATTTTTGACTTTAATTTTGATGAATTTCCTCATCAATTGAAAAATTATACGGGACTCAACAGTAAACCCGTTTTTGTTTCTGCAGTAAAACAACAACTATCTAAAGCCCAAAATGACTATGGCAAACAAATTGACTGCTATTTATTTGGAATGAATGGCTTACCTAGCTTTATCAATCGAAATCTTTTTGAAGTATCAGTTTTAAATGATACTAACAAAGGTATTCTAAATGAATGTATGGAAAAGTTAAATTGGAAATACACCCTAGTTGAAGATCGTGTTGGTATGGTTACACCAAGAGTGATTTTCATGATCATTAATGAGGCGTGTTATACATTGCAAGAAGGAACAGCAAACATGCAGGACATTGACACTAGTATGAAACTAGGAACCAATTACCCTTTCGGACCATTTGAATGGTCAGATAAAGTGGGCATTAAACATGTATATGAAACCTTGGAAGCCTTGTATAAGGATACAAAAGAAGAAAGATATAAAATCTGTCCTCTGCTTAAAACCAAATACCTGAAAGGTGAAAGTTTTTATTAGGATAACCTTCTAGAAATAATATTATCAACGTTTCTGTAAACTTGATTTGGCAATAATTTCCTCCAATTTAGATTATCCAATTCGCCACCAAAATTTAGGTAATAGTCGATATTGTTTTGTCTAAATTCTTGCAATACATGGTCCTGAAAATTGATAGCTACAATCCAACCATCTTCCACATCTTGAAACCAATCCTCGTAATAGCTATCATCGCTCGCATGAAAATTTAGAACGTTTTCACCTATTAAAATAAACTTATTGATTCCATTTGCTTCAAACTCTTCTACCACATCTCGCTTAAGAAACATAATATCATTGTTAATAGCATCATTCCACTCCCCTATCATCTCAATGATGACAAAGCCTTCTCTATAATCAACATAAAGAATTTTTAGGTATAAAGTACTTGAGCCAAACTCGTCCCACTGAGGATGAAGCAAGTAATTATAAACTTTGTTGGTGTATTCAAATTCACTATACTCTCTTTCATAAAAAGGCGAGCGTTCATCATCCTCGCTTTTATAAAAATCTCTCCATAAATAATGTGGCTCTATATCTTGCATCTAACTACAAAACTAAAGGCAAATCCTAAAAGAAAAGACTTGATATTATTGTATTTTTTTAATAAGGATTGAAATTTAGTTATCCTCTTCAGAATCTATGCTAATTTCAGAAGTTGAATCTTTCCTCTCTGGCAGAGTTTGACACCAATAACATGGGTTTCCATCATCCATAAATCCTTTTCCTTCGCAAGAAGGACATACATAACCGCAAGTATACATTGAACTACAAATATAATGAAAAAACGGGGTCGCTTGCGCGAACCCCGTTTAGCCTATGAAACAAATTGCACATCTACCCCTAAGTGCAATATAATATAAACGTTACAAATGTCGTTTTAGTTTTTGTAAAACAAACAATTTTGTAGTCATTATTCTACTTTTTACAATTCGTTTACAAATGTCAAATAATGAGCAATTAGTTATTTGTTAAAATTGTTTCATCATCTTCCTTTTTATGACCTTGTGGCTTTGTTTTAAAAATTTTCGTTTTTAAACTTTCACTTAATAACAGCATAACTGGAACTAGGATCAACGTTAGAATTGTGGCAAACAATAATCCAAAAATCATAGTCCATGATAATGGTCCCCAAAAGGCAACACTATCTCCGCCAAAATAAATGTGAGGATTTCCATGAGTAAACAAGGTTACAAAGTCGATATTCAAGCCCACAGCCAAAGGGACTAAACCTAAAATGGTAGCAGAGGCAGTTAATATAACAGGTGTCATACGTGTTCGACCTGCTTCAATAATGGCTTCTTTCAATTCCATTCCATTATCTATTAAAATATCTGTAAACTCAACTAATAAAATTCCGTTCCTAACTACAATACCTGCCAAAGCAACAATACCTATTCCTGTCATTAAGATAGACATATCCATTTTGAAAATTGAAAAGCCTAATAACACGCCAATGATACTGAATATAATTTCACTCAAAATAATCACTGGTTTAGACAACGAGTTAAACTGAGTTACTAAAATTAAAAATATAAGTCCTAGTGAAATTAGCATCGCTCTTCCTAAGAATGCACCTGTTTCTGCTTGCTGCTCTTGCTCTCCAGTCATGTCAACCGTAACTGTTTTTGGGAGGTCAAACTTAGCCACTGCTTTTATAACTTGAGCCACCACTTCATTTGCATTATATCCCACTAAAACGTTTGAACCTAGGGTCACCATACGCTTTTGATTTTTACGTTTAATTCCACCATATGTTTGACTATACTTAAGTTTAGCTACAGATGACAATGGAACTGAACGTAATTGCCCGCCCATATTCATATCTCTGTATGTTATTTTCAAATTCATCAATGCATCAATATTGTTACGTTGATTCACATTGTATCTAACTTGAATAGGATAATCATCATTTGCATCTTTGAATTTTGAAACTTCTATACCAAAAATAGCACCACGTAAAGCTTGACCAATCTGCGAAGATGTAATACCTTCTCTATTCGCTCTTTCTCTATCTACTTCAATTAATATCTCAGGTTTATTTGTTACAAGATCAGATTTCAATTCTTCGATTCCGGGTATTTGAAGTGAATCAAGATAACGTTTCAAATCTTTTGAAACAGTTGTCAATTCGTCAAACTCATCACCAATAATTTCAATATTTACTGGCTTACCTGTTGGAGGTCCACCCTTTTCCTGCTCAACAGTGATTTGTGCGCCCGGAATATCTTTAACTACATTTCTAATTCTATCTAAATACAACAAAGTTTCTTCTCCATGTCGTTTTCCAAACTCTACAAAGGCAACAGTAACTTTACCTAAGTGAGACTGCGCACCAGCTTCGAATTGACTTGGGTCTCCGGCACCAATTGCCACATTTGATATTACAGACTCGACTATTTTATTGCTATCTCCAATTTCTTTGTATATTCTTTCCTCAACCAATTTTGTAATTGAATCAGTTTTTACTTGGTCAGTGCCTATCGGCATTTGAATATAGGTGTAAACAAAGTTTGGTGAAGCCTGAGGGAAGAAAACTATTTTCGGTGAGCGAACTATTACTAAAAAAAAGCTGAAGAAAAGCAAACCAATCGTGCTTAACAAAATAAATATTGGTCTTTTACCAACTAGGCACCAAGTAATTATTTTCTTATATATGTCTTGTATAGATGGCCAAAGATTATTTTGGAAGTTACCGATAGCTTTATACAAAACAAATCTATTCAAACAATACAATAAATATATGACAATTGCGAAATTTCCCATACCTATTCCGCCACCTAGGTATGATAAAACAGCTATCACTGCGAATACAACTGAAGTTATTTTAAAACCTTTTGTATTCTTGCGCTCAGCTTCTTCCTCTTCATGTGTTTTCATAAATCCAACTGCAAATACAGGATTGATAATATAGGCTACAACCAATGAAGCTAGCAATGTAATGATTAAGGTTACTGGTAAAAAGAACATAAATTTACCAATTACACCTTGCCAGAAAGCTAAAGGTATAAATGGTGCCAAGGTTGTTAATGTACCCGAAAGAACAGGAAGAAATACCTCGCCCGCGGCCAATTTAGCTGCTCGTTTAATTGGCACTTTACCATTTTCAAAGATTCGATGTGTGTTCTCGATTACCACAATGGCATCATCCACAACAATACCCAATGCAAGTAAAAAGGCAAACAATACAATCATGTTTAAGGTAAAACCAATGGCAGGTAAAAACAAAAATGCAACCGCCATTGATAGTGGTACAGACATAGCCACAAATAAGGCATTGGTAGCTCCCATAAAAAACATCAATATGAAAGTTACTAAAATAAATCCGATAACTATCGTATTAATTAAATCATGGAGTGTTACCCGCGTTTTATCAGATTGATCGCCCGTCACAGTAATTTTTAATCCATCAGGAAATCTAGTTTCCTTCATTTCATCACATAACTTACGAATCTTATCACTAGCATCAATTAAATTTTGACCGCTCTTTTTTACAATATTCAAAGTAATAACATTCTTATGTTCTAGTCGAGCAAAACTCTCTTGCTCTTTGAAGCCATCTTTTACTTCAGCAATGTCTCTTAAACATACTATAGCACCACTTGCAGAGCGAATAGCTAAATCACCTATTTTCTTTGCATCTGCATATTGACTAACAACATTAATCTCTCGCAAAAGTCCATCCATTTTCACAGATCCTCCACTGATGGTAACATTTTCATTCCCTATAGCTTGCATTACATCATACATGGCCACATCAGCAATTTGCAACTTGTACATATCAAGATTAATTTGGACCTCCCTGTCAAGCGCACCAACAATATCAGCCCTTGTTATTTCATTTAATCCTTCAATTTTATCTTGTAAATCTTCTGCATATGTTTTCAATTTATCTAAAGGATAATTACCAGATAAATGCACATACATAATAGGCATTTGTGATACATCTATTTCAATAACCGAAGGTTCACTTGTTAAAACTTGAGGTAAATCTTTTCGTACTTTATCAACTTGATCTTTTACCCTTTGTTTGGCTACAGGAATTTCAACATCCGTGTTAAATTCTACTGTTACCAAACTTACATTTTGTATGGTATTGCTAGTTACCTTCTTTACACCTGAAATGGATTTAACACTTTTTTCAATGTGCTTGGTTACAATATTCTCCATATCTTTTGGAGAAGTACCCGCCTGAACTGTACTCACAATAATTTGTGGAAATACTACCTCGGGGAATTGTTCCTTTGGTAACCCATTATAACTAACCAACCCCGCTAGGGTAATAATGATAGTCATAATATAGATACTTGTTTTGTTATTTATAGCCCAAGATGATGGCTTAAATTCTTTTATTTTATCTAACATATTTTCGGTTTTGGCTTAAAATTATTGGCCTTCAGCTGTATTATATAAGTGATTTAATTTATAGATAAACTAACTAGCCATTAAAATTTAATTAGCTCTCCGTCATTCAAGTCCGAATAGCCTTCAGTAATTAACTTATCACCTTTTGCTAAACCAGAATTAATCTCAGCTTTATCATTGTAAGTATTGCCTATTACAACCAATCGTTTTTTTGCAATTGTTTTTCCATTTTCTGTCATAGCTACAAAAACACTTGATCCATCTTCGTTTGACTGAATGCAGTTAATTGGTATCACTATCACATTATCTGCCGAATAATCAACAATCTTTACAACTGCAATCATATTTGGTAAGTAGCTATTATCGCTCGGCAAAGCCATTTCAACACCAAAGGTTCTATTTAAGGTGCTAATTCCTTTACCACTATAAGTAACTTTTGCTTGAATAGATTTATTAATATCAGGGAATTGAATCAAGGCCTCGTTTCCTTCTCTAATTTTACTCGCATAAGTTTCAGCAACATCTGCTTTCACTTTCAATTTATTGAAGTTTACGATTGAAAAATAAGGCATTCCAGGTGCTGCAGTTTGACCAATTTTTAAGTTTACCACATCAATGGTTCCATTAACAGGGGATGTAATTTTATACATACCCAATTGCTCGCGCATAGCTGAAACTTGTTGCTCTAAAGATTCTTTATTGGCTTTAGCTTGCTTGTATTGTATTTCAGATCCAATTTGCTTGTCCCATAAAGCTTTTTGCTTATTGTATAAATCTGTCAACAATGTTAAGTTTGTTTCCATTGATTGAATTTGTTTTCTCACTGCACTGCCATCTAATTCAGCCAAAACTTGACCTGCCTTTACAGATGTACCCGGTTTTGCAATAACATTCAAAACCAATCCTGGAACCTTTGCACTTATGGTAGTATTTTCATCTCCATCCACTCGACCTTGCACATCAATGTAATGCTTAAAATTACTAGTTTCAATGCTTGTAACTGCTACGTTTACCATCTTTTCAGATGTTTCAATTTTGGCTCCGCTTGATTTTATTTCATCTTCTAGAGTTTTGATTTCTGAATTTATAGCCGCTTGTTCAGATTTGAGTTTTTCTAACTTGGCTAGTTTTGCTTCAACGCTATTTGCGCTTCCACCGCATGATGCGATAATTCCCAGCGCAGCAACGCTTAAAATGATTGTTTTTATTGTTTTCATTATTTATTATTTTAATTAGTATCCAATTGATTTTTTAACGTTTACCTGTGCGACCATTAAATCGTATAATGTAGTCAAATAATTAGTTTGTGCGTTTTTCAATTCAGTTTCAGCCATTAATAATTCTGTACTTGACCCAACACCTTCCTTTAATTTTAATTGTGCTCTTTTAAATATTTGTTCAGCTAAATCCATGTTTTGCTTTTGGGTGAGAACTTGCTCGTTTGTTCTTAGATAACTTGTCTTGGCATTGAATCGTTCTATATCAATTGCATTTTCCAAGTTCTTTTTCAGATTCTCAGTTCTTTTAATTGAAATACTTGCCTTTTGAGTTTGAGCATGTTTTCTGAATCCATCAAATATTGGAACGCTGATTTTACCACCCACAATGGTCGATGGAAACCATGTATTTGCTAAATCACTAAAGTCATTGCTAAAAGTGTTTCTACCCAATGATGCAAATGCGGTTATTGTTGGCATATAACCAGTTAAATATCTCTTTCTATCAAGCTTGTTTAATATCAAACCTTGTTCTGCCATTTGGTATTCAATTCTTTTGCTGTAATCATTTGAAGCAATCTCCAAATTTATTGAACCCTGTCCAGATAAGTCATTCAATTTGTCAGTTAAAAGAATGCTATCAGCCATTGGCAATCCAATATTCATTTTTAATAACTGATAAGTCATGATTGTCATATCTTTAATTTGATCACGTGATATTTTAGCATTTGAATAACTCAATTCAAGTCTATCAAGGTCTATTTTTTCTGTCAATCCAGCTTTGTATATTTCACGTAAGTCGGCTAAACTTTTTTCCATTAAAACGAGGTTCTTATTAATCTGTATCAAACGCTCCTCGTTTAATAAAACAAGGTAATATGATTTTGTGACATCAGCTTCAACATCAATTTCAGTTTTGCGTTTGGTCAAAGTAGATAACTTAACATACTCTTTTGCCGCCTTCACACCCAAAAAGAAAGTACCATCAAATAAAAGCTGTCCTATTGTTAAGCTGGCAGTTGCCGAATTTTTTTGACCGAAAGCAACGGGCACTGGCTGGCCTTGAACATATTTTTCAGTTGGACTAAGACCAAAATATTTTTGATTGGCGAAAATTACACTTGGGGTTATAAAATCTGGCAATGGTGTAACCGGAATATCTATATTTCTATTATAAGATAATTCTCCATTCGCCTGAGGTAGTCCATTTGCCAATAACTCATTCACTGACTTTTGCGCAGTTAATTCATCTAATTTTGCATTTTGATAAGTCAAATTGTTTTGTTTAGCGAAGGTAATTGCTTCGTTCAGTGTGAATTTTTTCAATTCTTGGTTTTGCGCTTTCATTATCCCAATGCCCGCAATAATTAGCATTAGAAATAGTTTTATTCTTGATTTCATAGTTGGTTTATGCTTTTAAATTTTGTAATTTTTGGTTTAATATCTTTATGCCTTTATCTGTACAAATGGCCCTTAAATGAAACTCGATAATCTGAAAATGCACGTGCTTCAAGTCATATCCCTCTTTTTCTAACCATTCCGGATCAACTAAAAAGTCAACCAAATGAACATACATTCGACTAATTAATTTAGCATTTAAATCTTGGCGGTACAATCCCTGGCCAATGCCTAAGTTTATATTTTGTAGAACATTTTCAGAAATGTAAGAAATTCTATGGTTGTTCATCTTGTCCCATGCTTCTCTAAAATATTTCTTTAGATCAAAAAGTATTTTGTAATTAACTTGTTTTATTGTACCACTTACAAACTCAGTAATATTAATCATAGTGCTTACTGCATCTTGATTTCCGTCTGTTATTCTTGAACAATTTGACTCCATATATAGCAAATGCTCATCTATGGTTTGATTAACCAAATCGTTCTTGTCAGTAAAGTATTGATAAAGCGTTTTCTTACTCACCCCCAATTCACGGGCTATATCGTCCATGGTGATGCTTTTAAAACCAAACTTCATAAACAATGAAGCTGCCTCATGTAAAATTTTTTGTTTTGGTTCCATTTCTATCCTCCTTCCAATTTTCGGGTGCAAATATAGAAACTTTTTGACAGTTGGAAACTTTTTTTATCTTTAAAGTTTCTACAGTTTTTAAATTTTGATTTTTAAAGGTGAGAGCGAGTGAATTATTGTAAACATTTCACTAATCAAGTAATGAGTAAAAATGTTTTTCTGTTTGCAATAATAAAAATTGTAAATACACGCTACCACATAAAATTAATAAATCCTTATGGTAAACTGAAGTCCTTTTCTAACAAATCATTAGAACAAAATCAAATAATGATAAAAAAGCAATCAAAAGATTTACATTTGAAATGAAGTTAGGAAATTAGAAATAATTATGGGTAAGATTCTTGAAAACAAGCCAGCGTGTCTTTATTGCAATGCGCGAATTCACTCCGTTTTTAACGTGCTTGACAATGAACAATTGGAAGACCTTAATAAACACAAGACATGTTCTAGCTATAAAAAAGGGCAATATGTATTTAATGAATTAGGAATGCCTAATGGTTTGTTTTGTATCAATACGGGTAAAATAAAATTATCAACTACTGGATTTGATGGTAAAGAGCAAATACTAAGTTTAGCCAAAGAAGGTGAAATTCTTGGTTACAGGGCTCTTATTTCTGATGAAAGATATCATTGCTCTGCCGTTGCCTTGGAGGATTCATCAATATGTATCATTGATAAATCTTATTTTAATAGCACTATTCTAAAAAATAATAAGCTATTAATTGAAATTGTTAAAAAAGTAAGTGGTGACTTAAAACTTGCAGAAAATCATCTTGTTTCTTTATCACAGAAAAATGTGAGAGAACGATTAGCTGAAGCTTTATTATTTATTAAAGCTACCTATGGTTATTTAGAAGATGGTGCCACCTTAAATGTTACTTTAAGCCGCGAAGAAATTGCAGACTATGTTGGAACTTCTACCGAGAGTGCTATAAGATTGTTGTCTGAATTCAATCAGGATAAGATTATAGAACTTATCGGCAAAAAAATAAAAATACTAAATCTTCAACTATTGATTAAAACGGCAAATCTTAATGATTAAACATGCCCAATATCATGTTTTAAAACAAACACTATCATATATTAGAAGTGATCTTTAAGCCAAATTTGTGTGCATAAATTATACTAAAATGTGCTCGCATTCATTGAAAATTAAGGAATCAATTGACCAATTGATGTTGCTACTTTATCCAAAGATAAATGAGCAATTCAAATTGATTGATTCTTGCTATGTCTTGGGCATCACAAACAGAGATAAAGAACACTATACATTCATTAGTTTGTTAAATGATATGCAAACTGAATTTAGCTCATTGTATACCTATGAATCAAGATTAGTATTTCCATCTATTCTTAACATAATTGATAATTGTATTATTGAATTGCAAAATTATCATCCAAATATCACCGACTTGTTATACTTAACCAAAAAGAAGGAGCAAAAACTATATCAACTTGCAATAGAACTGGCTTCAGAATTAAACAAATATCATTTCGAGGAAATTAATCAGCAAATTAAGATCTTAATTAGTATATTCCAAAATGAGTTTGTGGAATCAAAACAACATTGGAATGTATTGATGCAAAACTGCCTTGACAATTGCAGTAATTTTAATTTTAATAAATTATCAGAAATAAAAACTTAAAGACATGAACACTTTCAAAAAAATTTTATGCCCAATTGATTTCACAGAACATGCAGATGAAGCTCTAAAATTTGCGGTTTTACTTGCTGAGAAAAACCAATCATCAATTCATTTATTTCATGTAATACCAGAGATAAACTATTATGACTGGAACATGAATGGCGTATACCCATTAATTTCAGAAGAAATATTGAATAATGAAAGAAATGAAGCCAAAAACAAACTGATTGAATTAGTCAAAAGATTTACATCAGAAAATCCAAAAATTGAAATATCGTACGAAATGATAGATACCTATTTAATTGCAGACACCATTGTAAACATTGCGAAAAAAACAAATATTGACCTGATAATAATAGGTTCTCATGGCAGAAAAGGTTTAGATCGCATTTTGATGGGTAGTGTTGCTGAAGAGGTATTACGTCATGCACATTGCAATGTAATGGTATACAAAAAGAGAGCCGTTTAGCTGTTTTTTACACCCCAAATACAACTTCATACTTTATTTCTTCTTTTTCATGCCAAATTGCAAGTCAGATGCTCACTATATCAGGCAAAATTGTAACTTGCGCATCAATTAGTTCAATTATGATTCAAAGGTTACAAAGTGTTTATTTTTTAGCTATTATAATTATTGGAGCTGTATTATGTGGCGGTTCTATAGTTAATGTTCATCAAGATATCAATGGTATTTCTACTGATTATGTATTAAACATTATCTATTTTAATGTTTATGAAAATCAAACTATAGTAGCTGAAAAAAGCGGTATTCAATATGCTTTAATCGCTTTAATTACGCTAGTTATCGTATGGACAATTAAAGTAATATTTTCATACAAAAACAGAATGGAACAAATCAAATTTGCTAAATTCAACTATGTTTTCATGCTCTTATTATTGGCTGCAACCTTTTCTACTGCAGCTTTAAAAATACCTGGATTTAATATGTCATCGCTTTCTTTTGCCTCCACCTTTGGCATAGCTTTGATGATTTTTATGTTTTACCTAAACTGGAGAGCAATTATGCTAATTAAACGCGATGAAGAACTGGTGAAAAGTGCAGACAGAATTAGGTAACAAATCCACAAAACAGAAAATGCTACAAGAAGAAGATGATTATTTAGATAGTGAACAAGGTGATGAGCAGGAGCTCTTCGAACACTATAGATTTGAAATAGAAAAAGGTCAGCACCAAACGCGTATTGATAAATATCTGATGGACAGAATAAAAAATGCCAGCAGAACTAAAATTCAATATGCTGCTGAATCAGGTTCTATACTCGTAAATAACAAACCCACCAAATCGAGCTATAAAATTAAACCGCTCGATGTTATTTCAATAGTTTTACCCACCCCACCAAAAGACAATACCATTGTAGCTGAAAATATTCCGCTCAATGTTTTATTTGAGGATGATGAGGTTCTAATAGTGAATAAAACTGCAGGAATGGTGGTTCATCCCGGATATAACAACGTATCAGGAACACTAGTAAATGCACTAGCTTGGCACTTTAAAGATTTGCCATTTGCGAAAGATGGCAATGTGAGGCCCGGTTTGGTGCATAGGATTGACAAAAATACATCAGGAATTTTAGTGATCGCTAAAACTGAGTTCGCCATGAATTTTCTTGCCAAACAATTTTACGACCACAGCATCAAGAGAAGATATGTGGCTTTGGCTTGGGGCGATATTTTAGAAGATGAAGGAACTATTACTGGCTATATCGGGCGAAGTACCCGAGATCGAAAAATATTTCAAATGCAAGACGATGAGAGCAAAGGGAAATGGAGTGTTACACACTATAAAGTACTTGAGCGAATGTATTATGTAACACTTATTGAATGTAGATTAGAGACGGGTAGAACACACCAAATAAGGGTACATATGAAAAGCATTGGTCACTCACTTTTTGCTGATAGTACGTATGATGGTGATAGAATTCGTAAAGGAACCCAATTTGCTAAATACAAACAGTTTGTAGAGAATACCATGGCAATTATGCCAAGACAAGCATTGCACGCACAATCACTTGGATTCATTCACCCAACTACACATAAGGAAATGTTTTTTGAAACAGAATTACCAGTTGAGTTTAAAGCAGTAATTGATAGATGGAAAAACTACACCATTCATAAACCATTTGAAGAGGAAGAATAGTAGTCTTAAATAAAATCTACACTTCTTAATGCAGACATAGGTAATTTAATATTACCTTCCAACCAAACACTAGCGTTATCAAAGCCAATAACCACTGCCTCTGTTCTTACTTGGCCATTATTTAGTATCAAGAACCAAACTGGATTTGCCTTTTTGACTGCTTGTTCCAAAAGTTAAAGCTTTGCTTAGGTTGGTAATCCTTACCCTTTTATCTTCAATTTGATTTAATATATCTGTATCAGGAAAAGTATAATTCATCAAATCATTTGCAGGTGTTAGCTTGATAGATTTGATATTGGTTAATTCGTAATGACTCATGGTTTATTATTAAAGGAGCGCCTAGCTTTTGGCCAGACGCTTTTTGATTCTTAAATTAAATAGCTGCTTGGTACCTACGACTAACTTCATCCCAATTAATTACGTTCCAAAAAGATGAAATATAATCAGGTCTACGATTTTGATAATTTAGGTAATATGCATGCTCCCAAACATCTAATGCTAAAATGGGAGTTCCATTACACTCATTAACCACATCCATCAAAGGATTATCTTGGTTTGGTGTAGAGCAAATTTTTAATTTTCCGTTTTCAACACATAACCAAGCCCAACCTGAGCCAAATCGGGTGGTTGCAGCTTTGTTAAAATCTTCTTTTAGCTTGTCCATACCACCTAGGTCTGCATTGATAGCATCCATCAATTTCCCAGTTGGATTAGCGCCATTATTTATTCCCAAAATGCTCCAAAACAAACTGTGGTTGTAATGACCACCACCATTGTTTCTTACAGGCATAGAATATTTGCTAATTTGCTTGCAAATTTCTTCAATGCTTAGATTTTCTGCATCAGTGCCAACAATGGCAGCATTTAGATTTGTAACATAAGCATTATGGTGTTTGCTGTGATGAATTTCCATGGTACGTGCATCAATATGAGGCTCCAAGGCATTGTAATCGTATGGTAATTTTGGTAATTCGAATGACATAATTTTTAGTTTTTAATTTGACAAATATAAGTTTCATTTATTTAAACCTTTTACTTTTTAATAAGTTTTTGCAACATAATTTCCATAAATTTTGATTATTTACTTAATAATATTAAACCTATTTTTGTCAACATGATTTCCGATAAATACATGAAACGAGGTGTGTCTTCGCAAAAGGAAGACGTGCATGCCGCCATTAAAAATATAGACAAAGGAATTTTTCCTAAAGCATTTTGTAAAATAGTACCTGATTATCTGACCAATGATGAAGAATATTGCAACATCATGCATGCTGACGGAGCAGGAACTAAATCAAGTTTAGCCTATCTATATTGGAAAGAAACAGGGGATCTAAGTGTTTGGAAGGGAATCGCTCAAGACGCAATTGTCATGAATCTAAATGACTTGCTGTGTGCAGGTGTTTACGACAATATTGTATTATCATCAACCATTGGCAGAAACAAAAACCTGATTCCAGGTGAGGTAATCTCAACTATTATAGAAGGGACTGAAGAGTTTTTGGAGATGCTTAGGCTACACGGCATTAACATACATAGTACAGGGGGTGAAACAGCTGATGTAGGGGACTTGGTTAGAACGATAATAGTTGATAGCACCGTCACAGCGAGAGCTAAGAGAAATCAGATAATTTCAAATCATAAAATTAAAGCGGGTGATGTAATTGTAGGTTTTGCTTCATTTGGCCAAGCAACTTACGAGAAAGAATACAATGCAGGTATGGGAAGTAATGGCCTAACAATGGCAAGACATGATGTACTTTCTTCGAGTTATAAAGATTATGCAGAAAGCTTTGATCCGCTAGTTCCACAAGATTTGGTCTATACAGGGTCTTTAAAATTAAGTGAAAAACTAAACGGGCATGAACTATCAGTTGGTAAAATGATACTATCGCCCACAAGAACATTTAGCCCCATTATTCATGAAATTCTTGACAATCATTTCAATCAAATCCATGGTATGGTGCATTGCACAGGTGGTGGACAAACCAAAATACTTCATTTTATTGATAATTTAAAAGTGGTTAAAGACAAGCTATTCAACACCCCGCCACTTTTCGAAATGATTCAAAACCAAAGTAATAGCAGTTGGCTTGAAATGTATAAGGTTTTCAATATGGGTAATTTATTGGAATTTTATACAGATGAAAACACTGCTTCAGATTTAATAAGAATAGCAAATCAATACAGTATTCAAGCACAGATTATTGGTAGAGTTGAAGCGTCTAATAAAAAAGAGTTGCATCTTAAAACGAATCATGGAGAGTTCAATTATTAAGATAAAATTCACGCATATTTTTAGCATCAATAACTTAAATTGCCAAAAATTTGTTGTTCATCACACCAAATTCGTTAAACAAAAAAGCCACTATGAAAATATTAGTCACAGGAGGAACAGGTTATATTGGTTCGCACACAGTAGTTGAATTGCAAAACGCAGGTTATGAAGTTGTTGTTATTGATAACTTCGACAATTCGCATCCCTCTGTTTTACAAAACATTGAAAAGATTACCGGCAAAAAAGTGATATTTGAAAAAATAGATATTCGAGATAAAAAATCAATTAAAGAGTATGTTTCAAGAAACAAGGATATTAACGCAGTCATACACTTCGCAGCAAGTAAAGCGGTAGGCGAAAGTGTTGAAAAGCCAATAAAATATTATGAAAACAATGTAGGCGGAACCTTAAATCTATTGGAAGCCATGCAAGAAAATGGAATTGAAAATATTGTGTTTTCATCATCATGCACTGTTTATGGCGAAGCGACACCACCAGTTAATGAAGATGCACCTATTATGATTGCCCAGTCACCATATGGGAACACAAAACAAATTTGTGAAGAGGTATTATTAGATCAAACCAATGCAAGCAATTTAAAGACGGTTTCATTAAGGTATTTCAACCCGGTTGGCGCCCATGATTCTGCTTTGATTGGAGAGTTGCCTTTGGGTATTCCGAATAATTTAGTACCCTATATCACTCAAACAGCTATAGGAAAAAGGGAGATTTTAACAGTGTTCGGCAATGATTATAATACACCTGATGGAACGTGTATAAGAGATTTTATACATGTGGTAGATTTAGCCAAAGCGCACATTAAAGCAGTAGAATACCTGAGTAATAAAAAATATAAATCCTCATATAGTGTTTTTAATTTAGGAACGGGCAAGGGAAGTTCAGTTTTGGAAGTAATACAGACTTTTGAAAAGGTTACACAAGTTAAACTTAATTATAAAATTGGGCCGCGCAGAGGAGGAGATATTACCCAAATTTATGCTGGTTGCGAAAAAGCAGAAAAAGAGCTTGGTTGGAAAACTGAAAGAGACCTAGAAAATTGTATGAAAACTGCTTGGGATTGGGAAAAAAAATTAGAATCTCTATTAATTTCATAGTTTAAAATAAAGAAACAAGATACATGCAAAAGAGAAATATACTAATAACTGGAGGTGCTGGATTTATCGGTTCCCACGTTGTTAGGTTATTTGTAAATAAATATCCAAACTATAATATCTATAATCTCGATAAACTTACCTATGCGGGTAATTTGAAAAATATTACAGATATTGAAAACGCTCCAAATTATACATTCCTAAAAGCCGACATTGTTGATGCTAATCAAATAAATAATTTGTTTGAAAAACACCAATTCACTGACGTTATTCACTTGGCAGCTGAAAGTCATGTCGATAGAAGTATTACAAATCCAATTGATTTTGTGATGACAAATGTTGTTGGAACTGTAAATTTGTTAAATGCGGCTAAGAATTTATGGAAGAATAATTTGAGCGAAAATATATTTTATCACGTTTCTACAGACGAGGTATATGGAAGTTTGCACGATGGGGGCTTTTTTTTAGAAACCACGGCATACGATCCACAAAGTCCATATAGTGCAAGCAAGGCCAGCAGCGACCATTTTGTGAGAGCCTACCATAATACTTATAAACTACGGGTTGTTTTATCTAATTGCTCAAATAATTATGGACCAAATCAATTTCCTGAAAAGCTTGTTCCTCTTTTTATAAACAACATACGAAACAATAAACCACTCCCAGTATATGGAAAAGGTGAAAACGTTAGAGATTGGTTGTATGTTGTTGATCACGCTAGAGCCATTGATGATGTTTTCCATAAAGGAAAAATTGGTGAAACATACAATATTGGTGGATTTAACGAGTGGACCAATATTGATTTGATTAAAGTAATTTGTAAGGCTATGGACAAGAAGCTTGGCAGAATTGATGGTGAATCTGAAAAGCTAATTACTTATGTTACAGATAGAGCAGGGCATGACTTAAGGTATGCAATTGATGCCCATAAAATCATGAAAGAATTGGGATGGGAACCATCACTTCAATTTGAAGAGGGTATTGAGAAAACCATAAATTGGTATATTTCAAATGAGGCATGGATGAATGAGGTTACAAGTGGTAGTTATCAAAACTACTATGATGCATTGTACGCCAAACGTTAATTATAAAACGAAATGAAAGGAATCATATTAGCAGGAGGAAGTGGCACACGCCTACACCCACTTACACTAGCTGTAAGCAAACAATTAATGCCTGTTTATGACAAGCCGATGATTTATTATCCGCTGTCAGTTCTTATGTTGGCTGGAATAAATGAAATTTTGATAATTTCTACACCTCATGATTTACCCGGGTTCAAAAAACTTTTGGGAGATGGTACTCAAATTGGATGCAGATTTGAATATGCCGAACAGCCTAGTCCTGATGGATTAGCTCAAGCCTTTATTATTGGCGAAAAATTTATTGGAACTGATAAGGTTGCCCTTGTATTAGGGGATAACATCTTCTTTAGTTCTGGTCTAAGTATGTTGCTACAATCAAACAATAATCCAGACGGAGGAGTGGTTTTTGCATACCATGTAAGTGACCCTGAAAGATATGGTGTTGTTGAGTTTGACAAAAATATGAAAGCCTTGAGTATTGAAGAAAAACCTGAAAAACCAAAATCGAACTACGCTGTTCCAGGTTTGTATTTTTATGACAATGAAGTGGTAGAAATTGCTAAGAATATAAAACCATCTCCAAGAGGAGAATTAGAAATTACAGATATTAATCGTGTATATTTGGAGCGTGGAAAGCTAAAGGTAGGTGTTTTACAAAGAGGTACTGCTTGGCTTGACACTGGTACATTCAATTCACTCATGCAAGCTGGACAATTTGTTCAGGTAGTTGAAGAACGACAAGGTCTAAAAATAGGCTGCATTGAAGAAGTGGCCTACCGAATGGGCTTTATTGGAAAAGTGGAACTAACTAGAGAGGCTCAAAAATTAATGAAAAGTGGCTATGGAAACTACTTAATGAATATTATTAAATAACCATAAAAAATAATTAAAGATGAACCCACAACACGAAGCACTTAAAAAATTTAGTTATCAAATCAGTTATGCATTGACAAATTATACTGCTCATGGTATGGATATTAGTAAATATACCAGCGTGATGATTGGTGGTTTAGGTGGAAGTGGTATTGGAGGTAGATTGGTAAAGAACATTTTTACAGACTCTTTTCCTGTGCCTATTGAGTGTATTGCTGATTATACCTTACCCGGCTATGTAAATAAAAACACATTGGTAATTTTAGGCTCATATAGCGGAAACACTGAAGAAACCTTAACCATGTTTGGTCATGTGAAAGAACGTGGTTGTGATATGATTATCCTCACAGGAGGTGGTAAACTAGGTTCATTAGCTGCCGAAAATAATATTAAAACTTATCATTTAGAAGGTGGATTTCAGCCCAGAATGGCACTAGGTTTTTCATTAACCTACATGAATTTGATTTTAGCGGAATTCATCAAAAAGGACATTGGAGGAGAACTTAAAGATATTATTGCAAACCTATCCGACACTGCGCCATTTGAGAATGATGCTACTAAAATGTTTGAAAGTGTGAAGTCCAAAATAAACAATAAATTTATTGTAATTACTGACGGTTACTTCGAAGCAGTTGGAATTCGATTTGCACAACAAATTCAAGAAAATGCAAAGCATGAATGTTTTACACATGTGTTGCCTGAAGCAAATCATAATGTAATTGAAAGTTATTATGGCGTTCTACCATCTATTTATTTTTGCCTTGATTCAGGAAAGAATGAAAGAACAAGTGCACGTTTTGAGTTTTTATCAAACTTGTTGCAAGTTGAAAACCATAAGGTAATTAACATGTCAATAAGTGAATTTGACTTAACTAGTGTTTATGAGGTAATTCATCGTCTTGATTGGTTAAGCATTTATGTTGCGGATTACCGAAAAGTTGATTCATTAAACGTTCCGAATATTATGGAACTTAAAGGTTATTTGGAGCAAATTTAGATTGAGCTTTTTTTCAAACATATTTAATAAAAAAGATGGGTCAGACGTAAGAACGTCTGACGCATTTATCAACCCCATCAAGGTTGAATTTCATTCGCACCTTATACATGGAGTAGATGATGGCTCACAAAGTCTTGAGCATACTTTAGATGTGCTAAAAATATACGCTGAAATGGGCTATGAAAAGGTCATCACCACGCCTCACGTTATGAGTGATTATTATAAAAATGGGCCTGAAAATGTTTTACCAAAAGTAGATGAAATTCGTAAAGGTTTAAAAGATAGAAATATTCAAATTCAATTTGAAGCCGCTGCGGAATATATGGTAGATGAAGGCTTAGAAGACAAAATAAAAAACAACGAGGCGTTAATGAGTTTTGGAGGATCAAATAAGTATATACTTATAGAACTGCCATTTTTAACCGAACCTAGAAATTTCAAAAAAGTAACATTTGATTTGTTCATGGCCGGCTATAAGCCAGTGCTAGCGCACCCCGAAAGATATCTTTACTATAGCATAAAGAAAAAGGATTTTGAAGAAATAGCAGATAGGGGCATATTGCTTCAGGCAAATATTTTATCTATGGTAGGATATTATTCTAAACAGGTTGAAAAAGCTGTTGAATACCTGATTGAAAACAAATTAATCAATTTTATAGGCAGTGATTTGCATCATATAAAGCATGCAGATATTATTAAAAATGATGCGTTTAACACCAAACTATACCACAAAGCTGTTTCCTTGGATTTGCTAAACAATACACTTTAAGATTTTATTAAGCATTTAATTTCGCAGGTACCTTATCTTTACTGCATGAATATTATTAAAGCTAAATTACTTTTCATATCCCTATTTTTTAGTTTATCGCTGTCATCTCAAAATTTTGATTTCGTTGATGGGGTTATAAAAAACTTGAAAGACAGTAGCTTTGAAAAAGTATTTGACAAATGTCATCCTGACTATAAATTATATATAAAAGATATTTCCTCTATCATTCATGTTTGGACGGAGGTAACAGGTAAATATGGACAATATGTTTCACATAGATACATTGCATATGAAATAGACTCGAGTAATTATGGAGTTTACCAATATTATCAAATTGAGCTAAAACTTCAATACCTGCCTTATATTTTAAATATATATACCGATATGCGTAATAAAATTACCAATATTGGTTTTCTATCTAGCGCCAAATTATATACACCACCCTTACATTTTGATCTTAATAAAATTAAAGAAATAAAATTAAAAGTAGGATTTGATAGCCTTGCCCTAAATGCATGTTTAACTATCCCAAAAACCTCTACAAAATCATCATTGGTAATCATTATTGGCGAAAGTGGTCCAACCGATAAAGACTTTGATTATGAACCTAACAAACCTTATAAAGATTTGGCATATATGTTATCACAACAAGGATTTTCAGTTTTAAGATACGACAAAAGATCGGTAGAATATAATTTAAGTCTAATGAGTTTTTATAACCTCAAAAGACGTTTCACGCCAGAAGAAGAATATATTTTCGATATCAATAAAATAATTACACAAATGAAAGCAAGATCAGATATTGATACTAGTAAAATATATTTGTTAGGCCATGGTCAAGGTGGACTAATTGCATCATATATGGCAAAAAATTCTAATGACATTAAAGGGGTTATAATGATTGGTTCGCATTCTATGAATACCCTTGCCAATATGGTTGAACAGTATAACTATTTAAAAGTTATGACACCAGAAAAGGCACCTATGTATAACGATCAAACTCGACATGCAAAATTTGCATTGAATGGGAAGTTTGATGAGAATACTCCAAGAGACTCAATGCCATTTATGGTAAGCCCTGAATATTGGATCTGGATGAATAATTTCGATCATGTTGCAACAACAAAACAATTAAACAAACCTGTTTTAATTATAAATTTTGGTAGGGATTATCAAACGGGAATAAAAAATTATGAGATTTGGCAAAAGAAATTAAAACGAACAAAAGACGTTTCTTTTCTATTCTATCCAAAACTAAATCACATTATGATGGAAGGAGAAAACCCTTCAGAATATTATGAATATTATAAAAAGGGCAATATACCTGACTACATAAGTAAAGATATTGCTGATTGGCTTTATAAAAATAAACAAAAATAAAACACAACACTTTTTAAATAATAAAAACAATGCGCTTTTGTTTATTTCTTATGATGATATCAATGATAGGATGCAAAAATCATGAAAAAGCAAACCAATATGCGCTTAAATCATTGAGAGGCGATAGCATTTGTTATTTCATTAATATAGAATCCCGAAAAGTATATTACCCCTATTATTTACAAAAATATATTTATGACTCTTTGGGTTATATTGTAAAGGCATATTACCTAAAATATAATCCTGGGAATAAGAAATGGGAAGATGAAGAAAGGATTGATTACAATTATGATAAAAAAGGAAATAATAATATTTTGATTCATTGTGTATGGAATAAAATTAAGAGGGAATGGCTTAATACGTCAAAAGAAATTTTTGAGTTTAATCAAAATAATATTCTAGTTAAGAAAACACAATCTAACTGGAATATCAATATTGAGGATTGGGAAAACACTTACAAAGAGGATTATTTTTATGATTCAAATAGTCTTGAAGTAATATGCAACCAGTATAAATGGAATACGTTTGACGTTGAATGGAAATTAACTGGAATGAATATTTCAATAAACAAAAAAAATAAAAGTGTAATTAGCTTAATCAAAAACAATAAAAAAGGAATTTGGATTACTCGTTCAAAAATTCAATTTAATCTGAGTTTTAAAGGCGATACTTGTGAAGAAATAAAATTTGATTTCATAGATAACCATTGGAATGCAATTGAAAAAAAAATGCACTTTTTTGATACAAATATCTCAACTTCTCAAATTTGCGGATTTGACAAAAAGACAAAATTTAAAAACAAATTAATCAATACAATTGCCTTTTCAAGAGAAAATAATATTTGGATTAAAAAACTAGAATCAAAATATTATTATTCAAAAGCAGAAAATACATATAATAATCTATTTGAAAACCGAATCAAGTAAATGAGCAATAACGATATAATAAAAAAGTTGAGAGTAGCACTTCAACTGAAAAATACAGACATCATTGAGATATTAAAATTAGTAGATTTTAAAATTACAGAAAGTGAATTAGGTGCATTCTTTAGGAAAGAAGACCACCCTAATTACAAACCATGTGGAGATCAAATTTTGAGAAATTTTCTAAACGGATTGGTAATACATCTCAGAGGACCAAAGGAGAATTCTATAAAACAAGAGTGATTGAATCAATAAACTAAATCAAAATTGCCAATGAAGTATTAAGCTAAAAGTAATAGATAAGACGATGTATAGAATTTTAAAATTTCTAATGAATATATTTGTTCGTATTTGTGTTATATCCACATAAAAAAATACAATTTAAGGAATAAAATATTTCCTTTATTTTAAGTGAGTACTTAGCACTAGAATAATTTTAAACCCAGTATTCATTCAACTCAATTTAAAATCTTGAATTATTTTGTTTAATCCTTGTACTACCCAATTTATATCAATTCGTGTAAATACCTTATAATTATTCTAAATTGCGGGCGTCTTATGAATCTAACTGAATTGAAGTTTGGACAAAAAGCAATTATTGAAAGGGTTACCGATGATGACCTTTCATTAAAATTGTTCGAAATGGGCTTGTTACCCGGGGAAACCATTATGTTAGAAAATGTAGCTCCATTTGGAGACCCCATAGCGGTTTTGCTCAGTGAAAGCAAGATTTGTATTCGATTACAAGATGCGGCTAGTGTTCAGATTAAACCTATTGATTAATGCAGAAAGAGATAACAGTAGCCTTAGTAGGAAATCCCAATTGTGGTAAAACAAGTTTATTTAATGCCCTTACAGGCCTAAATCATAAAGTAAGTAATTTTGCTGGCACAACCGTTGAGAAAAAAACTGGTGAAACCAAATTAAGTGCAGGTGTAAAAGCACAAATTATTGACTTACCTGGTACATATAGCCTTTATCCTAAAAGTGCTGACGAGCTTGTTACTTATGAAATATTAAGAAACAAAGCCGAAAGTAATTACCCTGACTTAGTTATATTCATTGCTGATGCAAGTAATCTAAAAAGGAATTTGCTTTTATTTAGTCAAGTTGCCGATTTAGGGGTTCCGATTATCCTGTGTTTAAACATGATGGATGTCGCTGAACGAAAAGGAATACAATATGACCTAAAACTACTCGAAAAAGAACTTGGTGTCCCCATTTTCGCAATCAATGCAAGAAAGCAAGAAGGTATAGATAATATTAAATCTGCTTTACTCAACGACAAGTTGCGCATCACTGCTCAATATTACAATTTGGATCATGTGAATGCCCAGATGCTTGATGAAGTATGCAAGGCCACTGATAAACGCAATAAGTATGCAGCCTTGCAATTTGCCATTAATGCTTCAAGTTTATTAAGTGAAAAAGCTCAGCGTATTATTAAGATTTTTGAAAAATACAGCTTTGATACCCGCAAATTTCAAGAGGATGAAATTTTATCAAGGTATCATATAATTGAAACTACTGTTAGCAATGCAAGATTAAAAAACACTAGCCAACTAAAAAATTCACTTACACATAAAGTGGATGAAATTTTAACCCATCGCTATTGGGGCATCGGAATTTTTCTAGTTCTTCTATTACTAGTTTTTCAAGCCATGTATAGCTGGAGTAGTTATCCAATGGAATTTGTTGAATACATTTTTGGATTGATATCAAACTACATCGAAACCCAAATGCCAAAAGGAATTTTGAATGACCTAATGGTGCATGGAATTTTAGCGGGCCTTAGTGGTGTGATGATTTTCCTACCACAAATAATTATACTCTTCTTATTCATTGCCATTCTAGAAGATGTGGGATATATGGCCCGGGTAGGATTTATGATGGACCGGATTATGAGACCCTTTGGTATGAATGGCAAATCGATAGTGCCACTTATTAGTGGAATGGCTTGTGCAGTGCCTAGTATCATGGCCTCTCGAAATATAGAGAATAAAAAGGAAAGGCTTATAACCATATTGGTTACTCCACTTATGAGTTGCAGTGCACGGCTGCCTGTTTACACTTTATTGATAGGTATGTTAATACCTGACACCGCGAAATGGGGACCATTTAATGTGCATGGATTGGTTTTGATGGTAATGTACCTTATAGGGTTTGTTGCTGCCATTTTTAGTGCTTGGATTTTTAAGTTTTTCATCAAACAAAAACAGAAAAATTATTTCATAATGGAATTGCCAAGTTACAAAATGCCTGTATTTAGCAATTTAATGATTACACTTTACGAAAAATCCGGTGCTTTTGTGTGGGGTGCTGGAAAAATTATTGTTGCAGTATCGGTTGTTTTATGGGTATTAGCCTCAACTGGCCCTCAAGGTAATATTGCCAAAGTGGAACAAAAATTTGCAAGCACAATAAATAACGATACTTTACCAGAAACAGTGCGAGAAGAAGCCAAACTACAAATGAATTCGCAGAAACTTGAAGCGAGTTATGCAGGTGAATTTGGCAAAATGATCGAGCCTGCAATTCGTCCCCTTGGGTTTGATTGGAAAATTGGTATTGCATTGCTAACATCCCTTGCAGCAAGAGAAGTTTTTGTTGGAACAATGAGCACCATCTATAGCGTAAATGATGATGGTGGTGAAGAAACCTTTAGCAATATTAAAACGAAAATGCAAGCAGAGATAAATAGCCAAACAGGTAAACCAAGCTATAGTCTGGCTACTATACTTTCATTGATGATTTTTTATGCATTTGCCTTGCAATGTATGAGTACCATTGCTGTAGTAAAAAAAGAAACCCATAGTAATAAGTGGCCAATTATTCAGTTTGTGTATATGACAGTCTTAGCCTACGCAAGCAGCTTTTTAGTTTTTACGATATTTAGCTAGACACAAATCAGGTTATAAGTAATTAGTCTTTCTAAGTTCTTTTTACTTCCCAAGAAATGATGTCTGATTTTCTCTTTAGGCCCCACATATAACCACCTAAACTTCCATTGGATTGTACTACTCTATGACAGGGAATTAAGTATGCTATTGGATTGCTACCAATGGCTGTTCCCACAGCTCTTGCTGCTTTTGGTTTGTTGATAGACTTAGCCAATTGACTATAGCTAATTAGTTTTCCAAAGGGAATTTCTAGTAACTTACGCCAAATCTGAACTTGAAATTCAGTTCCTTTTAAATGCAGAATTAAAGGTTTGGGTATTGAATTACCATTAATAGTTTGCAAAACTAAATTTTGTATAAGCGAATTGGCTTGCTCAAATATCGCTTTAGGATAATAGTTTTTCAAATCTTGAATAGCTTTTGTTTTATCATCAGCAAAAGACAAAAAACAAATTCCTTTAATTGTGGAGGCAATTAATATTTCTCCAAATTGTGTTTCCTTAAAACTATATTGAATACTTAATAACGAATTGTTTAGTTCCTCCGCAGTCATTTTTTCAATAATAACATATTGAGATGCCGATGCTATTCCATAGTATTCACTAATGTTTTCATTCCCAAATAATGTGGTTTGTGCAACCATTATTACTATGAATTAGTAAGCTAATAACTGTCTGAGCTTTTCAGCCACTTTCTCTGCATTAGGCAATATCTCTGCTTCTAAACCCATGTTTAAAGGAATGGCAGGAACATTTTTAGCACCAATTGTCATAACAGGAGCATCTAACTTTGTAAAACAATCTTGCATGATACGTGCCGCAAGACTTTCAGCAAAAGAGTTTAACAATGGCTCCTCAGTAACTATCAAACATTTTCCATGTTTCATCACTGAGTTCATAATGGTTTCTTCATCCAAAGGCTGAAGGCTTCTTAAATCTACAATTTCAATTTGGGATGTGAAGGATTTACTGGCAGCTAAGCTCCAATAAACACCCATACCCCAAGTAATAATACAGCAACTTTCACCATTCTCAATTGCATCATCAGAGGCAAATTGAACAATATTTGCTTTGCCAAATGGTAGAATATAATTCTCATCTGGTTCTATACATCTAGCCAATTCAGTTCCTGGATTCTTGCTCCAATAAAGGCCTTTGTGTTCAAGCATGATACATGGATTACCATCATAATAAGCCGCTTTCATTAAACCTTTCATATCGGCTGCGTTACTAGGGTAGGCTATTTTGATTCCCTTTAAGGTTAATAATGTGGACTCAATGCTTCCACTATGGTATGGACCGCCACCCCCATATGCGCCAACAGGTATCCTTAAAACACAACTTACAGGAAATTTACCCATAGTCAAGTAGCTCGATTTTGTAATCTCACACACCAATTGATTTACCCCAGTCCACACATAATCGCCAAACTGTATTTCAACAATAGGTTTAACGCCCGTAGCACTCATTCCTACTGTAGAACCTACAATATACGCTTCTTGTATGGGTGTATTGAACACCCTATTTTCACCATACTTATCAGCCAGGGTGGCAGCTTCACGAAAAACACCACCCAGTCTTTTACCCACATCTTGGCCATAAAAAATGGCTTCAGGATGAGTCCGCATAATTTCATCTATGGCGTGCAGCGCTGCATCCACCATAACAGATGGTTCTTTGCCCACAGGACATCTAATACCTGTTTCAATAGTTGCTTTACTAGGGGTATAAATATGATCTAAAACACAATTAACATTTGGATCATTTGCATTTTTTGCATCTTCAAATTGCTCAGCAACTTCTAAGGCTGTTTCCTCTTCAATAGCTTTTAGATCAAAATCACTCGCAATATTTTCATTTATCAGGTATAGCCTTAATTTTGGTCCTGGGTCATCTGTTTGATGTGAAACTAAGTCTTCATCTGTTCGATACCATTCTTTCCTCACACCGCTTGTATGATGTCCCAGTAAAGGAACTTTAGCGTGTAAAAGCATGGGTGCTCGATGCACCCTAACATATGCAATGGCTTCTTTAACTGCTTGCCAAGATTCAACAAAATCGCTGCCATCAATACTACGTCTTTCTAATCCTTTAAAGCCTGCAGCATACTCATAGGCATTCATGGCACGCATTTCAGCAGCAGTTGCACTAATACCCCAATCATTATCTTGAATAAAATATAAAATAGGTAGCTTCTTTAAAACCGCCATCTGCAATGCTTCAGCAACCTCACCTTCGGTAACGGAACCATCACCCAGGCTACAAACAACAACTGCTTTTTCAAGTGGATTACTAAGGCCTTGGCTCTCTTTATAAGAGACACCATGTGCAATGCCAGTTGTCGGTATCGCCTGCATTCCTGTTGCACTGCTTTGGTGCGGAATGACTGGCATACCATCTCTACGCAAACTAGGATGTGAGTAATAACTCCTTCCACCACTAAAAGGATCATCTTCTTTAGCCAATAGCTGTAACATCAGTTCATAAGGTTTTAAGCCAATACCTAAAAGCAAACTTTCATCACGATAATATGGAGAAACATAATCAAAGGCCTTCAACTGAAAACCCAAAGCTAATTGGATGGCTTCATGTCCTCGGCTTGTGCTGTGCACGTATTTAGTTACACTTCTATTTGCATCATACACTTCTGCCATTGCTTTGGCTGTGCACATTAGTCTGTAGGCTTTAATTAAAATATCTTTTTCTGGTGCCATTATTGACTACAAGTTTAGTTAAATAGTTTAATTATTTAACCGAAAATGAGTTTAGAATATTAGATTGTACATAAAAAAAGCCGCGCAAAATGCGCGGCTTCTTTATACTTTAAATTCTAAACTAGAAAGGACAAGTTGCCAATGTAACAGGGATTAGTGTTACAGCCCCTTTGTATGATTCAATTTGTGCAGCTGTTAATTTTGGACCCGTTAAACCCGTTGGGTCTTGGCTTTGAGATGGATTGACCATTTCTGGGAATAATTTATCTTCTCTTGAGCCTGATGAACCAACACCAGTGTCATAGTAAACAGCAAAGCGATAATTAGATCCCGCAAGAAGCGCTGTTGATGGCAGTGTAATAATATTAAAATTTGTTCCGCCAATATTTCTTACGCCAGCAATTACAGCTTGCCATGGATTATTTGGTATAATATCTGAAGGATCAACTTTATGTTGAGCATTTCCTTGACCGACAATAGTATTATTATATACAGTATTGTCTACGAAATACACTTTAGTTCCAGCAGGTAACAATACAGTATTACCATTCGAACATCTTATTGAAACCTTAAATACCATTTTTGTTAAAGAAGGAGTAGAGGTGTATGAGGGTGGTGTAGATCCACATAATTCAGTGGGTCCAATAGATTGAAGAGGAGTTTGATTTCCAGGTTCAAAAAACTGAACAAAATACTTTCTTCCAGCTGTTGGCTTCCAATTATTAAATTGAGTGGTCGTATTTAGGGTTGAACCTGCTGGAACGGTAATGAATGCACTTCTAATCAAATTTCCTTTAGCAAGCGGATTACTTGTGCTTGGAGTATAAATACATATTAAAAAATTAGATGCATTTTCTGTGTCATCATTTGTTAAGTTTAAGGTAAATCTAGTAGAACATGAAACACTAAAATTTGCAGCAGCCCATACAGATAAATGGCTTATAATCATCGGTATTTCTAACTTCCCAGTACTTGGGTTTTTAATTACACCTGCAACAGACTCTAATACCCAATTTTCATCTCCTTCAGATTTTGAGTAAATATTGATTGAATCTCCTTCAATATAAGGGGCATCTGTGTTTGGGTTAATCGTATTTGGATCCACTTCAATGTTTACTACGATAGGCGTGCTAAAGTTTTTCACTTCTGTATTTCCTATTTTCATATCAATGTTAATCCAACCTGCAGGTGCTAATGTGCCTTGCTTTTGTTCGTTTCCACTCGTATCTGTAATATTTGAGGTTTCTAATCCCCCAGGAAATGAGTTTAACGCTTGTTCAGTAGGTAGGAAAAACACAAGTTCTGTTGTTAAAGTTGTGGCTGTATCACCTGACGGTAACTCAATTGGTTTACCATCTTTATCTTGCAACTGAGTACCAGCTGGAACAGTTACAATAGCGGTTGGCGGAGGTGTACCGCCAGTATTGTTAGTTGTATCCGTTTTGATAACAATTGGAGTGGTGGTTTTTTTTGTAACTGTATCAATGGTAACCGGAGGAGCAGTGGTGGTTACTGTACTTCCTTTCGGTAAATTAGTTAAACTAACCATACCTATTTGAAAACTTGTTGGCTCTGCAGATGTCAATTTAACGGGATATGTTACAGGTAAATAACCATCTGGATCAATATTGACATTGAACTCAATTGGATTGTCAACTGTCGGATTAATACCATTTCTTAGTGATATCAAAATTTGACCTTGCGAAACACTAAATGTTTGAAAACCACCTGGTGTATAAATTTGGTAAGCATCCTTACCAGAAATAGTAACAGGCACGGTACCGTTGGGGTATTTTGCTAAGTCAACATTTAGTCGTGTATTGGTTGTAACATCATATACTTGAATTGTACTTGGCGGAGTAGTAGCATCTGCTTTAATTGATATCTTAAAATCCTTAATTGGATTTTTGCAGGTATAGAATACGCTTGTGATACAAGCAAATCCTATAAGCAGCATGATTACCTTAATTGAATTGTGAATTTTCATAGATTTATTTTGTTAGTTTTACGTTAATGCTTAATGATATTCTTGGTAGCCATTGGTTTGGACTTAAATTGTCTGTTAAAACAGTCTTCATACTAGATGTTGGCTCCAACATTTTTGTACAATAAAAATCAACATTTGGTGAACCCATATAATAAGTACCTATTTCAAATGAAACACCAACTCTATTCTTTGGAATTGCTCTTCCGAAACCTATACCTATATATGGAGCAATGTTGCTACTAGGTTTAATTTCAGCTTTTATTTGGCCAACTTCATCAGGTGAAATTTGTATATCGCCTTGAGGTGTTGAGTCTCTCAATTGAGCTGTACTTGTTACTTTACTCATCAAATAAGCTAGTCCACCCGTTAATTTGAAAGCATTTCCAAATGGATGCCAATCAATATAAGCACCTATAGAGCCCAATACAATATTTGCATTCGCTAACAAATATTGAGGCTTAGATTTAGATCCGTTATTGTAAGGAAAATCTTTTAGATCATAAGCCAAATAATTTCCGCCAAGTCTGGCAACTAACTTTCTATTTGTAGTGATACTTCTCGCTAATTCTACACCAATTCCATTAGATGTTACATTTAAAGAAGCGCCCCAAGCATGGGAAACGCCATCATTTTCAACTACACCACTTTGAGCGGAAGAGGACATAGGCGAGGCTGATTGATCTTGGGCCTTGACAAATGTTGCAATGGTAAGAAGTAAAAAAATAGTAATAATCCTTTTCATAAGCTTTTAATTTCGACAACATTAAATGTTTTGGTTTGGTAATACAAGCTAATTCTTCCATTCAAATAAATTTTACAATATTGATGTCCTAAATACTAGGGAAAAAAGGGCGATAGGTTAAATGTAAATTAATTTTAAATTAAATGAATATAAAAAAATAAAATAATTAGCTTCTCAACCAAAAACTTGATTTAATTTTAATTAGTATAAAATTGAGGTATTACAAAATGTTTAACCTACTTTTGCACCCGTTTTTAATAAGATAATGCAGAAAATCAGAAATATAGCTATTATAGCTCACGTTGATCACGGGAAAACAACTTTGGTTGACAAAATTTTACACCAAACTCAGCTTTTTAGAGAAAATCAACAAACAGGAGATTTAATTTTAGATAATAACGACCTTGAAAGAGAGCGTGGTATTACCATTTTGGCAAAGAACATTTCAGTTCAATACAAGGATACAAAAATAAATATTATTGATACACCTGGTCACGCAGATTTTGGTGGAGAAGTTGAACGTGTGTTAAATATGGCTGATGGGGTACTTTTATTAGTTGATGCTTTTGAGGGACCAATGCCACAAACGCGCTTTGTGCTTCAAAAAGCCCTTGCTTTAGGTAAAAAACCTATTGTTGTTATAAACAAAGTGGACAAGCCAAACTGTCGCCCAGATGAAATTCATGATCAAGTTTTCGACCTATTCTTTAACTTAGATGCTACAGAGGAGCAATTGAATTTTCATACTATTTATGGAAGCTCAAAACAGGGATGGATGGGAAGCGATTGGAAAAATCCTACAAATGACTTTACACAACTATTAGAAGATATTTTAGCTGAAATACCTGCTCCACATGTGGAAGAGGGTAACCTACAAATGCAAATCACCTCGCTTGATTATTCCTCATTTACAGGTCGTATTGCTATTGGTCGCATTTTACGTGGAAGTATAAAAGTAAATCAACCAATAAGTTTAGTTAAACGAGATGGCTCAATTCAAAAATCTCGTGTTAAAGAGTTATATACTTTCGAAGGTTTAGGCAAAAGAAAGGTGGAAGAGGCATTTGGTGGAGACATAGCTGCAGTTATGGGAATTGATGGATTTGAAATTGGTGATACAATTGCAGATTTTGAAAACCCTGAAGGTTTGATTCCAATTGCAATTGATGAGCCAACAATGAATATGTTGTTTTGTATCAACAATTCACCATTCTTTGGTAAAGAAGGAAAATTCGTTACTTCTCGCCATTTGAGAGATCGATTGTTTAAAGAATTAGAAAAGAACTTAGCGTTGAGGGTTGAAGAAACTGATGCTGCTGATTCGTATTTAGTTTTTGGACGTGGCATTTTGCACTTATCGGTTTTAATTGAAACCATGAGACGTGAAGGCTATGAATTACAAGTGGGTCAGCCACAAGTAATTATAAAAGAAATTGATGGTGTAAAATGCGAGCCTATGGAAATTTTAACCGTAGACGTACCTTTAGAATCATCTGGAAAAGTGATTGAGCTTGTAAGTCAGCGTAAAGGCGATATGCTTGTGATGGAACCAAAAGGTGATTTGATTCACCTTGAGTTTGAAATTCCATCACGTGGTATTATTGGATTGCGTAATAATGTGCTAACAGCCACAGCTGGTGAAGCTATCATGGCACAT
Source organism: Chitinophaga pinensis (assembly GCA_945870425.1). Taxonomy (GTDB): domain Bacteria; phylum Bacteroidota; class Bacteroidia; order UKL13-3; family UKL13-3; genus RGVD01. Next base: position 131,824 of record CAMBSD010000004.1, read on the forward strand.
AGGTTCAAAGCTTTCGAACCTTGGAAAGGTCCAATACCTAATAGAGGTGCTGGTGTTATGATTTCTGGTGAACAAGGAACATCAATTGCATACTCTATCGATAAATTGCAAGATAGAGGAAGTTTCTTTGTTGAAGCAGGTGACGAAATATACATGGGTCAAATCATAGGTGAAAATAACCGCCAAGATGATTTAGTTGTAAATATTACTAAAGAAAAGAAACTAACCAATATGCGTGCCTCGGGCAGTGATGATAAAACACGTATTGCTCCAAAAATAAACTTCTCTCTTGAAGAGTGCATGGAGTACATTCAAGGAGATGAATACGTTGAAATCACGCCTCAATCACTTCGTTTACGCAAAATTCATTTGAACGAAAACGACCGTAAACGATTTAAAAATTCTATCGCTTCTTCTTAATAGATTGGACGTTGCAAAAATTTCTGAAGGGATTTTATTATTGTTGAAAAGCAATTAATAAAATCCCTTCTTTTATTTAGTAATTCGTATTCGCAATTTTTAAAAAATGAACCAATACGAACAACTGTTAAAACATGTTTACAAAAATGGTGCCTTTAAATCAGACAGAACAGGCACTGGAACAAAAAGCATTTTTGGAGCCCAATTGCGCTTTAATCTCTCTGATGGATTTCCATTAATTACTAGTAAAAAGGTTCATTTAAAATCAATTATATATGAGCTTCTTTGGTTTATCAAAGGTGAAACTAATACAAAATATTTGAAAGATAATGGTGTTAGCATCTGGGATGAATGGGCTGATGAAAATGGAGAATTAGGGCCTGTTTATGGCTACCAATGGCGCAGCTGGCCTAGTGCTGATGGAAAACACATCGACCAATTAACTGAATTAATCGAAACCATTAAGAAAAATCCTGATAGCAGAAGAATGATTGTGAGCGCATGGAACGTAGCAGATTTGTCTAAAATGGCACTTATGCCTTGTCATGCTTTTTTTCAGTTTTATGTAGCTGACGGCAAACTAAGTTGTCAATTATACCAAAGAAGTGCAGATATGTTTTTAGGTGTGCCTTTTAATATTGCAAGCTACGCTTTATTGACGATGATGATTGCCCAAGTTTGCGGATTAGAGGCTGGAGATTTTGTACACACCTTCGGTGATGCTCACATTTATAGTAACCATTTCGAACAGGTAGAGTTGCAGTTATCAAGAGAGACTAGACCGTATCCAACTATGAAAATCAATCCAATCGTAAAATCCATTTTTGATTTCGATTTTGAAGACTTTACACTCGAGGGATATGACCCACACCCAGCTATAAAAGGCAAAGTAGCTGTATAAACTTAATTGGTTAATGGCACATTGATATCAAAAAAATCATCCTCTGGCTTGATGGTATCCAACACAATCGTATCGTTTTTGTAAATATACTTCTTTGCAAGCCCCGTTATGTTAACATGAGGCGTCAGACCAATGGTGTCCTCTGGCGTAATAACTTGTCTTGCTATCATCAAATTGGTCAGGAAACGATAACTCCTATCTATCCAAGGTTTAGAGGTGCCATCGCTATTGAAACGCCACATAAAGCCCTTGGGTCTTGGAATAATTGATGCCAAATACAAACATTCACTTAGCGTTAAATCAATTGGTTTCTTTTTAAAGTAAAACTGAGAAGCCTCTCCAATACCATATACATTTGGTCCCCATTCAATTATATTTAAATATACTTCAAACATTCTATCCTTTGGTACTATGAAGTTGTTTTCTAGTATATATACCAAAAGAATCTCTTGAAGTTTGCGAGCCATTGTTTTCTCTCTTGTTAGAAATACATTTTTTATGAGCTGCATACTGATGGTACTCGCGCCTCTCTTAAACTTACCAGTTTTAATATTCTTTGCTATGGATTGTCTGAAAGCTTCAGTTACAAAACCTCTATGGTAGTAAAAAGAAGGGTCTTCGGTTGTCAGAATACATTTTTTTAAAAATGGTGTGATTAGATCTATGTTTGTAAAATTTGGGTTTTCCGGTCCAATCAATATAGGTCGCATTGGTCTACCATTTTCAAAAGGTGTATATACAAAACTTCCGTTCAGCTTTGCGAGATTAGCCTCACCATACTTCAATATTTTGAAGTTGTCTTTATCAAGTGTGCTGTTAAATATAAGTTTATTAGGATCATCATTAAAATAAGCAAAATCCAAGCGATACGTAAAACTTCCTTCGGTTTGCATGCCTTTTACATCATCAAATAAACCAGTTGGCAGAGAGTTAATGAAATCCTGGGCATTTAATTTTTCTGTGGCAATGTTTAAGTACATATTGTACTTATTAAATATCCTCGAAACAGCACCTGAATTTTTGCTCAAATCAAACCAAGGCTTTATTTTCGATTCTTCAAGTTTGAAGTAAGGGTGGAACACTATTTTGTTAAATCTAACTGTACTTGAACTATCTAATGAAATAAAATCTGAACCAAATAAATAGTCATAATAAACTTCTGCGTCTTCGATAATTACATCCTGCTTAGAAATTTTTGGATGGTTAAGCATTAAGTTTTTTATAGAAGCAAAGCCATCTACTTTTAAGACATCATTTTTAAAACTAATGCCATTCAATTGCAGGCGTATACTATCAAAGCCGGCCTTTAAATTAAATTTTTCATCTATAACTGGTATATGAACGCTGCCTGAATCCTCTCTGAAAAATGTGACATCAGCTCTCTCATTACTAGCATCAGCATAACCAGAAATTTTCCAAAGCTGCCTGTTATCATTTGTATTAACCTGGATACTGGATTCGATTTTATTATCATCTAGCTCCATTTTGGTCATATTAAATTCCGACTTTATTCCGTCATCATCAACAAGAAGCCTGAAATTACAGATAGAAACATTATTTGGGACTTGCTTCAGAATTTTCCGAATCAACTTATAGGCTAATTTTGAATAATTTATATTATCATCAGCTAAAACATTTCTATTGTCTGAAACACTATCAGCCTCTGCTCTAAAAAAGTTGCTGTAATTGCTACTATCTCCAACTTTCACCAGTTGAATAAAGCCTTCATTTAATTCAATTTCTTTTAACCTAATTTCACCAGTAAGTAATGATAAAAGCCTTACACTTGCATTAAATTCATCTAGTTTGATGAGTGTGTCCTTGTTACTTGGTATCAAGGAGATTTTACCTAAATGAATTCCACTTAAACCGGAAAATCTGTGCTCTTGAACACGAAGGTTAACGTCATACTTATCCCTTAATTTATCGCTAACTTTTAGAATGGCTTTCTCAAGAATCAAATTTCGAAAAATCAGATAAAGCGAAAACGATAGAATTACCAAGGCAAAAGATACCTTAGTAGATATAGAGAAAATGCGTCTAATTTTATATTTACTTAAGTTAAGCAAGGGTTAATGAGGTATTTAAAGTTATAAAATCAAACTTGCATGATTTCAGCCTCTTTTATGGCTAATAAATCTTCGATTTTTTTGATAAAACTATCTGTGGTTTTTTGAACGTTTGTTTCACCAGTCTTGGCCTCATCCTCTGGCAAACCTTCTTTTTGCAGTTTTTTAATTGCCTCGTTCACATCTTTTCTTATGTTTCTGATTGCAACCTTAGCTGTTTCTGATTCTGCCTTTACTTTTTTAACAATTTCGCGTCTTCTCTCTTCAGTTAATGGAGGTAGAACTACTCTAATAATTGTTCCATCGTTACTTGGATTGAATCCTAAATTAGATATGATAATACCCTTTTCAATAGCTTGAAGCATGTTTTTCTCCCAAGGTTGAATTACAATACTTTTTGCATCAGGAGTGTTTATATTACCTACTTGGCTAATTGGGACCAAATTGCCATAGTAATCAACTTTTACGCTATCTAACATGCTAGGATGTGCCTTACCTGCTCGTATTTTACTAAATTCCATTTGGGCATGGTCAACTGCTTTTTCCATAGCATCTTTCAAACCATCTAATACTGATTTTAAACGTGGGTCGCTCATAATTTATGTCAAAAAATTTCACGCAAAGTAATAAAAATTGCAAGTATTCTCAGCAGTACATTCAAGATTTTATTAAGACCTTGATATTGATTTTGCTTAGTCAATATAGAAAAATGAGTAGCGATTCATTGGCTGATTACCATGCTAAAATAGGAATTTAGGATTAACTAAAATCGTCTGAAATCAATTGACTAACAATTTTAGCAGAATTTAAACAGAGGGGAATTCCACCTCCTGGATGAACGCTTCCTCCACAAAAATACAAACCCGCTATAGTAGAGGAGAAGTTTTTATGACGCAGAAAGGCAGCATACCTATTATTGCTGGCATTTCCATACAAAGCACCTGCGTATGAAGATGTTTTGATCTCAATACTTCTTGGATCTAAGATTTGTTCAGTTAAAATCAACTTACTAATATCCACTTTGAATATCCTTTGAAGTTTAGTTAATATATTATTTTTAGATTCCTTAATCAGGACATCCCAATCCTGCCCTTGGTTATTGGGCACATTAATCATCACAAACCAATTTTCACAATCTTTTGATGCATCATCGGGCTTCAATTTTGAAGTGATATTGATGTATATCGTTGGATCCTGATAAATGCTTTTTTTAGTAAATATGGAATCAAACTCTTCTTTATAATTTTGTGTAAATAGGATATTATGTAAATCCAATTCACCAAAAACTTTGTTTATTCCCCAATAAAATATCAATGCAGACGAGGACTTTTCCTGCTTCAAAATTCTATTTGGTGCTTTTACAGTTGGTAGTAATTTTTTGTAGGTAGGGTATATATCCATATTACTCACAACCACATCTGACAGGAACTCGTTGCCATTCACCTTTACACCATAAGCTATTTTGTTTTTTATCAAAATCTCTTCCACTTTGCCATTGAAATGAAACTCAACACCTAGTTCCTTTGCCAAATCAAAAATACTTTGAGTAATACTCTGCATGCCTTTTATCGGAAAGTATGAACCAATATTGTGTTCCAAATGAGGAATCATATTAAGTAGGGCAGAAGTTTGATATGGGTTTGAACCATTGTAGGTAGCAAAACGATTGAAATAAAAGCGCAAATATTTGTTAGTAAAAATCTTTTCATTTTCTTGGTTCATGCTTTCAAATAAATTCAGTTTACCCATGTTCAATATACCTGTAAGGGTTTCAATACTAAAATGATTTTTTAAGCGATGAAGACTCTTCTCAATAAATATTGGTGCGGTAATCTGGTAGCGAAATTTGGCATTATCAAGGTGCTTGAAAAAAGGTTTAGTATCTTTTACTCCCAATTTAATACTCAATTCTTCAGCCATTTTCCCCCTTTCATGATAAGCCGAAAACCTAGTACCATCCTCAAAGAAATAATTACACGCATTGTTTAATTGTATGTATGAAAAATGCTCATTGGGCACCTTTCCAGCAAGTGTAAAAAGCTCATCCACTTGTTGAGGTAAGGTAAATAATGAAGGGCCTGCATCAAATCGAAAACCATCTGAATAAATTTCGCTTAGCTTCCCTCCAGGATAGGTGTTGGCTTCAAACACCGTTACTTGATAACCTGCACATGCAAGCCTCACAGCACTTGCCAATCCTGCAATTCCCGAACCGATGATTATGACTTTCAATAATTATGTTTTGAGGAGATAACAATTTGAAGTGAATAATGTTTAATCAACCAAATTCTTCTCGGTTATTTTCTTTTGCAAAAACTCTCCCTCTCCTCCTAATTCTTTTGATTTCAACCAACTTTCCATGGCTCCTTGTTTGTCGTTGAGTTTAAATTTTACATCTCCTAAATGTTCAATTACCTCGGCATTATTAGGAGACATTTGCAAGGCATTTTCAATATATTCCTTTGCTTTTTTGAATTCCTTTTTTTGGTACAAAATCCACCCATAGGTGTCCTGATAACTTGGGTTTCCAGGCTCTAATTCGATGCTTCTCAAGCTCATGCTATCTGCCTTGTCCAATCGCTCTTTTCTCAAACTCAAGAAGTAGGCATAGTTATTTAAAGCATATGCATTGTCTTTATTCAAATTCAAAGCAGCATCATAGGCTGAGTCACAAACTTTATAATTCTTAGCATAATGACCCGCATCCCCCATTTGGGATAATAATTGCAATAACAATTCAGGTTCATCTTCTGCATATTCACTTCCAGTCCTAGCTGCATTAATAGCTTTATCATAATCTTTTAGCCTAAAACTTGCAAAAGCTAAATAAGCAAAAAAACGTGGCTGGGTCGGAAAAATCTCTACTGCTTTTTCACAATCGCTTTGCATATATTGATTGTTTTTCAACTCGTCATCACAATACATGATTTGCTCCCACGCTGCATAAGCATTAGGGTCGGCATGCGTAGCTTGCAAAAATTGTAACCTAGCTTGCTCATAATTTTTTTCTTTAATAAACAAATCACCTTTCATCATATAAGCAATCGGTTCACTTGGATTTGAAGCAATCAAAATATCACTTAGCTCAAAAGATTTTTTAGTACCTTCAGGAACCTTATTATCTGTAACAAAATCAGCCATTTCTTGTATCTTAGATTTAATATCAACATTACTAGCCATAGCACGTTTCAAGTAATTGAAATAAGGCTCATATTCACTTTTTGAATTATAATAATCAGCCATTGCAAACAAGGCAAAGCCATTTTTGGAATCTTGTTCTAAAATTTTATTATAAATATCAAGAGCTTCTTTGATCCTACCATTAGCCATAAGTAAATCTGCTAACATCCCCTTATAACGGAGCTCATTAGGATGGGCATTGACCAATCGTTCTACTTCTTTTATTGCCTTCTTGAGCTTATTACTGAAAAGATAAATCTGCTCTTTTTGCTTCACTATTTCCTCATTAAGTCCTGTCTGTTTCTCAATTTTGTCAAGTGTTTTTATTGCATCAGCGTATTTTTTATCCAGCGTGAAAAGCAATACAGCATCGTATAAATTCTGTGGGTTCTTTCCACCTGTTTCATAAATCAAAACATTCAGTTTGGCTGCTTCCGTAAAACGCTTTTGATTTTTATAAACCTCAGCTAATTGAGTTTTATACCAGAAATTTTTGCTATCTAATCCAATTGCTTTTTGAGCAGCATCTTCAGCTTCTTTTACTTTTTTTGTTGCCAAATACAATTGACTTAATTGAAACTGGGTATTTGCATCATAGGGATTGATTTCTGCAGCTTTTCTAAAGTCTTCAATTGCTTCAGGGTAATCACCCAACATCTTTTCTTTAGCTGCTTTGAAAAATTCCTTTTCAAACTCTAGCCTTGTATGCTCAGGAAGTTCTCCTTTTCCAAGCTTTTTTTGACCAAAAGCCAAACTGCCAATAAAGATGGCAACTACTAGTAATATATGTCGCAAATGGTTGTTTATCTTATTCAATATCATCATGGAAAGCAAACATAATTAAAAGCTTATAGTTTTGATAAAACTAAATTATCGTTAAACAAAAAACCTGCCAAGTAATAACGTGGCAGGTTTTAAATAATTATCTATTTAGTACCTTCATTCAATAATTTTATATTACAAGATAGCGGTGTAATCTCCAATGCTCAAATCTTTAGACTCACCAGTATAGGCAGCATAATTACCTATCATAGCATTGTCAATTACAGCATTCTTTATTTGTGTATTGGTTTGAATAATGCAATTTCCAACTACTGAATTTTCAACTATACATCCATCTCCGATGCTTGCATAAGGCCCAACCAAACTGCGCATTAACTTAACATTTTTACCTATATATGATGGTTGGATGATCATTGAGTCTTGGTTGCTAACTGTTTCATCAACCAATTTTTCTTTGTTATCATACATGAACTGTAATATTCTTCCATTGGTAAATACAGTTGAATTTTTATTGCCGCAATCCAACCATTCAGTCACTTTTCCTGGTTCAAATTTATAACCCTTTGCTTTCATGTTTTCCAAAGCATTTGTCAATTGATATTCGCCTTTTTCGCGTATATCATTGTCCAATAAATACTGTAATTCGCTACGCAAATACTCACCATCTTTGAAGTAATAAATACCAATAATGGCAAGGTCGCTAACGAACGTTTCCGGTTTTTCTATAAAATCTGTGATAACATTGTTAGCATCAACTTTTACAACTCCAAAAGGTTTAGGGTCTTCAACTTTTTGTACCCAAATAATACCATCTTTACTTCTATCCAAAACAAAATCAGCTTTGAACAAAGTATCAGCAAAAACCACTAACACATTACCCGACAAACTCTCTTTCGCACACATTATGGCATGTGCAGTTCCTAAAGCTTCTTCTTGGTAATAAATGGTTCCTTTAGCTCCTAATTTTTCAGCCACTGATACCAATTGCATTTCAACAGTTTTGCCAAAACTTGGGCCAATAATGTAAGCAATTTCTTCAATACCTGCACCACAAACTTTTTCAAGGTCTTCAATTAGCTTTTGAACAATAGGCTTTCCAGCCACTGGCACTAAAGGTTTTGGAGTAGTAAGGGTATGAGGTCTCATTCGTTTACCCATACCCGCCATAGGTACTATTATTTTCATATTTTTAGGTTTTAATTCTCAATCCAAATATATTTATTTATTTCTATCAAATATTCACATTCTCACATGGTAGCCTTAATTTCCTGTGCTGCCATATCCTCCGGTCCCTCTGTTGGTTTCATTTAGTGTTTCAACCAAGGCAAATTCTGCCGTTGCATGCTGACCAATAACCATTTGGGCAATGCGATCTCCATTATTAATTTCAAATGCCTCCATGCCTAGGTTTATCAAAAGCACCTTTATCTCACCTCGGTAATCTGCATCCACTGTGCCTGGACTGTTTAATACTGTGATTCCGTGTTTAAGCGCCAATCCGCTACGCGGACGAATCTGCGCCTCATAACCTACCTGAAGCTCAATAAATAAACCTGTTGGTATTAAATGCCTTTGCATGGGTTGCAGCAAAATAGTTTCTGATAAAAATGCACGCAAATCCATACCAGCCGCATGTTCGGTTTCATAGGCGGGTAGGGCATTGTCACTTTTGTTAATTATTTTTATATTCATTTTAATCGCTTGCAAAACAATAAGAAGTTTATTAAAACGTCTTTACCCTTAAATGTTGAATCTATTTTTCTTCTCAATCATAAACACTGCAGAGGAAAACAAAGCAAACAATAAAGTTTGAATACCTACCAAGGTCCATTGATTTGAAACAATACTAATTAAAAATTTGTGTAAAAAGAAAACGCCTAATGTGAAGGCAAGGTATGTCGCAAACTTTTTGAGGTTATAGGGTATCGGATATTTTTTTTGTCCAAACCAATAACTTACCGCTGTTATGCTAAAATAGGTTATAAAGGTAACCCATGCGGCACCGTGATAACCAAAGGAAGGTATCAAAAATATATTGAGCGTAATGGTTAAAACCGCACCAAATAAGGAAATGTAAGCACCATATTTGGTTTGATCGCTGAGTTTGTACCAAATGGATAAATTGTAATAAATACCTAAAAACATATTGCCTAACAATAAGATAGGAACAATACCTAATCCCTCATGAAATTTAGGACCAATAAAGCCCTTAAATTGATGAATAAAGAGTGTAACCAGTAAGAAAATAAGCATACATGCAATGCTAAAATAATGCATCACCCGGGCATAGGTTTTGTCTCTATCTGCATTTTTTGATTGGCTAAAAAAGAAGGGTTCTGCAGCATACCTGAAAGCCTGAATGAACAAATTCATCAGAACTGCAAAACGAATGTTGGCACCAAAAATTCCCAAATCGTTCATCACATGCTCGTTATTAGGCATTAAAAATTTAAACATCACTCGGCTGAAAGTTTCATTAATCATGCCTGCTAAACCCACCACTAATATTGGGAAAGCATATAAGAATAGCTCTTTCCAAAGTTTTGAATCAAAGCCATTTTTAGCTCCTGAAATTTCTCTCCATAACAAAGGAACACAAATTAAACTTCCAGCTAAATTGGCGTAAAACACATATCCAATACCTATGGTAGGGTTATATGTTTGAAGTAAGAAATTATCAGGATAATGAATTTGTAGATAGGGACAAAGCATCAAAAAATATAGATTTAAGGTAATGGTTATACCAATATTGATGTTTTTGATGATAGCAAATTTAATAGGGCGTTTCAGCTGTCTAAGCATAGCGAAAGGTATGGAAGCCAAGGCGTCTAATGCTAAAATACCTGCAAACAAGGTTATATATTCTGCGTGATTGGGATAATCTAAAAAATGAGCGATGGGTGAGGCAAAACCAGCAACTAATGCAAAGAAAACAGCAGAAGAAATTAAAACAGAATTGAACGAAGTGCTAAAAACTTTGTTAGGGTCTTGTTTCTGACAAAAGCGAAAAAAAGCAGTTTCCATCCCATAAGTTAATACCACAGTGAAAAAAGCCACATAGGAGTATAACTCAGTTACTGCACCATATTCACTCGGATTGAAAATACGGGTGTGCAAAGGTACCAATAAATAATTGAGCAAACGCCCAACTATGGTGCTCATGCCATATATGGCTGTTTCGGAAGCTAGTTTTTTAAGTGATGCCAAACGAATAACTTTTTGAAAACGAAAGTTTGAGAACTATCGTATTTTTAATTCTTATTTGACAAATATAGAAATATTACTCATTGTTGGAAGCCAATTTTAAAGGCTCGAGTTGAATTGCAAATCAATAAAAGTTAAACTTTATCGTTCCAAATAAATTTCTTACAAACAAATGCAGCATTATATAAATTAGCTTCCTACTTTCGTTTTTTCAACTGATGAAATTTTATTTAAGATTTTCTATACTTTTTATTCTAGTAATATTCTCTGTTCTGTCTTTCGGACAGGCCAAAGACGAGCAATTGGCATCGCAGTTTTTTAGTAACAATGAGTTTGACAAAGCTGCTGATGTGTATGAAAAGCTATTGAATAAAAACCCGCAATCCATTTACTTTTATGACAATTTACTCTCTTGTTATTTCAATCTTAACAAAGCTGAAGAGGCAGAGAAATTAGTAAAAAAACAGCTTAGAAAAAACGATAGAAACCCATACTACACCGTAGATTTGGGCTATGTCATGAAAAAATTTGGCAAAGCAGACAAAGCCAAACAACAATTTGACGACATTATTAAGAAGCTAAAACTTGAAGGTGATCAGATAAACGAAACAGGTAATGCTTTTATCAAAAGGGGTGAAAAAGAATATGCCATTGAAACCTATTTGAAAGGCAGAAAAATGCATGGAAGCAATTTGGCTTATTCAACAGAACTGGGAAATCTGTATGGTGAGACTGGAAATGTGAAGGAAATGATTGAAGAGTATTTGAACAGCATGAGTATTGATGAGAAGTTGTTGGATGATATTCAAGGCTATTTTCAAAATTATATTCAAAAACCTGCTGAGTTCGATTTGCTTAAATCTGCGTTATTAAAACGCACTAAAACCCAAGCCGAAAATCCTATTTTTTTTGAAATGCTAGTTTGGATGTATGTTCAGAAAAAAGACTTTGATAATGCTTTACTTCAAGCCAAATCATTAGACAAAAAATTCAAAGAAGAAGGCGCAAGACTAATAGAATTAGGTAATTTAGCTATATCAAATGAGTATTATGATGATGCTGTAAACATCTTTAATCAGGTTGTGCTAATGGGTAAAGATAAGAACAATTACACCTTGGCTAAAATGGGAATTCTTGAAGCCCAAAGAAGAAAAATATTAAATAGCAATTACACGGACACAGACCTTAAAATAGTTGAAACAAACTATAAAGCCTTTTTAGACGAATTTGGTAAAAACCCATTTACACAAAATTCTCAAAGGGAATTAGCAAGACTTCAAGCTTACTATTTAAATGATTTGCCCTATGCCATGGCTAATTTCAACGAACTAATAAGTGCACCTAGAAGTGAGAATAAGTTTAAGGCAGAGTGTAAATTGGAGCTCGGAGATTTGTACGTTTTGAAAGGTGAAGTGTGGGATGCTATGCTCCTTTATGGACAAGTGGATAAGGAGTATATGGAAGAACCTATTGGTCAGGAAGCCAAATTACGTAATGCTAAGTTAAGCTATTATATAGGAGAGTTTGAATGGGCCAAAGCCCAATTGGATGTTTTAAAAACAGTTACAACACAGCTGATTGCTAACAATGCTCTTGAGTTGTCATTACTTATTCAAGACAATACAGTTGATAGCGTGGAAGACGCTTTAAAAATGTTCTCAAGGGCTGATTTGAACTATTACCAAAACAAAACGGATGTTGCCTTACAAATACTAGATAGTATCAATTTGCTTTTTCCAAAACATGCGCTTGCTGATGATATTTATTTCAAAAAGGCACAAATTTTCGTGAAAAAGAAAAACTATTCTGAAGCTGAAAAATTCTATAACATTGTTGTGAACGAGCATGGTAGCGATATTCTGGGTGATAATTCACTCTTCAGCCTAGCCGAACTTTACGAAAAGAAACTAAACAATAAAGAAAAAGCCAAGCAACTCTACGAACAATTTATTGAGAATTACCCTGGTAGTTTCTTCTTAACTGAAGCAAGAAAAAGGTATCGATTACTAAGAGGTGATTTGTTAGAATAGGAATTAGGCCTCTACCAATTGTAGTAAGCTTTCAAACAAAATTCTTCCGTCTGTATTATATATTTCAGCATCTACAACCCTTTCAGGATGTGGCATCATCCCAAATACATTTCTTCCAGCATTGCAAATGCCAGCAATATTTTCAAGTGATCCATTTGGGTTTGCGTCATTTGAAATATTCCCATCGGCATCACAGTATTTGAATAAAATTTGTTCATTGGATTTGAGGGTGGTCAGTGTAAATTCATCACAGTAAAATCTGCCTTCTCCATGCGCGATAGGTATTTGAAGTACCGATTGTGGCTTAATTTTATTAGTTATTTGAGAATTGCTACTCTCACATGTCAAATATATGTTTTTGCAATTAAATTTTTGGTGATCATTATGTAACAAAGCCCCTGGCAATAAGCCGCTTTCACATAAAATTTGAAAACCATTACAAACACCCCAAACCAAACCACCTTTGTTTGCAAATTCAATAACGCTTTGCATAATGGGTGAAAAGCGAGCAATGGCACCACTGCGTAAATAGTCTCCATAGCTAAATCCCCCAGGTAGAAAAACTAAATCAACACCTTGTAAGTCTGTATCTTTGTGCCACAATTCAACAACTTCTTGGCCAAACATATTTTGAAATGCCCAAACTGCATCTTTATCACAATTGGAACCTGGAAAAACTAAAACACCTACTTTCATGGGTACAAACTTAAATTTTTATTTCAAGTAAATATAAAAAGCTGCGGGTTTATTTGTTTTATCTTTATTTAAATTTGGTTCTACAACACTTAATCTAACCTCGCTAAACATGATGCTAGAACCAGGCTTACAGCCAAAAATATATGTTTGAATTTCCTTCGTTAGAACTGGGGTTTTCATGGTAAAAACTTTCAAATTTTGATTATTTTCATCTCTTACAAAAGCTGTATAAGATTGCACCAAATTTCGTTTTGATTCATTGTATCCAGCATTTTTTGTTATCATAAAAAGGTGAGGTGTTCCTCTAGTAAAGAATGCTCGGCTAATTTCTAAAGTTTGAGTCAGATCAATTTTATCGAAGCCATTATCAAAGATATAAACAAAGTTCTGCATATTGTCTTTACGTAAGTATTGACTTTTGGCTTGAATAAAAAATGTCAAACATAGAATAAATAGGACTGTGGCTTTTTTCATGCTGTAAAAATATCAAATACCGTGCTTAAAATTTTCCTAAAATCAACTTAATGTGAAAAATTCGGTTTTTTCTGTGGTATGATTTCTAATTATACCAGCACTTACAAGGTTTACAAGCATTTTTTGTGCTCTCCATCTTGAAAAATTAAGTAGTTTGCAAATATCTTTTAAAGTGGCCTTTTCAGTTTTTTCTAAATATTTCAGCAAACCCTCCTCGTGCTTTGAGTATTGAATCATTGCACCTTGAGAATTAGTATTTCTCCTCAATACATCAACTACCACCTTACTGGCTAGGAGCGTTTTGTCTTTTACACGAATATGAACCCACCATTTTCCATCTTCATCCTTGGCATAATAGGGTTTCTCTTTTCCTTCAGCTATAATGCATTCAATAACTGGCATGCCTCCTATCTCCCAATCAATCAATTCAATGCTTATTTCTGGTTTACAATAAAAATGGGCTGCCAAATCAAGCATATATTTATCGTCTTCACTTCGTGTACCTGATATGGTTTTGTTATCATTAACCCCTACTAATAAGCGACCACCCTTATGATTGGCAAAGGCTGCCATTGTTTTAGCAATTTTTGAAGCGGAAGAAATTGTCTTTTTAAAATCCAATGTATCATTTTCGCCTTCGGCTATCAATTTAAATATCGGGTGAATATTCATTTCAAGTTCAAAAGTAAAATTAAGTTGCTTTGTTTTGACAATATAGAAAATTTAATACACAAGATTATGTCAACCTCAACAAAAACAATACTTTTGCACCCTCTTAAATTTTAATATAATATTAATAATGACGAAAAAACAAAAAATATCAGTTGCAAAAGGTGATGGTATAGGCGCTGAAATAATGGATGCTGTTTTACAAATATTTGATGCCGCTCAGGTACCTCTTGAGTATGAATTTATCGAAATGGGCAAAGAAATATATTTACAAGGACACAGCTCAGGAATGACAGAAAAAGCAAAAGAAAGTGTTGAAAGCAATGGTATTCTATTTAAAGGACCTATGGAAACACCTAAAGGAAAAGGTGTAAAAAGTATAAATGTTACTGCTCGAAAAACTTGGAGCACTTTTGCCAATCGAAGGCATTTTCGCTCTCTAGTTGGAGTTGACACTGTTTTTTCAAAAGCTGGCATTCCCATTGACCTAACCATTGTTCGTGAAAATATTGAAGGAACGTATGGTGGAATTGAGCATATGCTTACCCAAGATGTAGCTCTTTGCCGCAGATTCATTACACGCCCTGGAAGTATTCAAGTTCACAAATTTGCCTTTGAAATGGCTAGAAAAGAAGGCTTTACCAAAGTTACTTGCGCCCATAAAGCCAATATAATGAAATTAACTGATGGATTGTTTTTAGAAACTTTCTACGAAGTTGCCAAAGATTTTCCCGAAATTGAAGCAAACGACATCATTGTAGATGACTTAGCTATGAAATTGGTAGCAAAGCCTCAACAATTTCAGGTAGTTGTGCTAACTAACTTGCAAGGTGATATCATGAGTGACCTATGTGCGGGTTTGGTTGGTGGACTTGGTTTTGCTCCATCTGCAAATATTGGCGAAAACATTTCCATTTTCGAAGCAGTTCACGGTACAGCTCCAGATATAACAGGTAAAAATATTGCCAACCCAACTGCACTATTATTAAGTAGCTTTATGTTGCTTCGTCATTTGGGTCTAATGGAATATGCAGCGAGAATTGAAAATTCACTCTTATACACGCTTGAAAATGGAGCACATACAGGTGACTTTGGAAACAAGGAGACCCCATCGTTGAGTACAACAGAATTCGCTAACGCTATTATTTCCAATTTAGGAAAAGAACCTGCTGAGGGTAAGGCAAGGGTCAGTACACTAAAAGCTGAATTTCATTTACCTGAAAGACCAGAAAATCAAAAAATGATGGTAACACCAAGGATAAATTCGATTGAAAAAATTGTTGGAGTAGACCTATTTATAGAAAGCGACCAAAATGCTAATTCATTTGCTTCGCTGCTAAAAAAACAAGAAACAGATGATATCAAAATGATCATGATATCCAATCGAGGAACTCAGGTTTGGCCTACAGGTTCTGTTTTTACAGAATGTGTTGATCAATATAGGGTGAGATTTGAGTGTATAAATAATTCTGAAACCACTCTAAGTAAAATGCTTGAATTAACGGAAGCTATATCAAAAGACATCTTTATTTGTTCGGTTGAAATTCTCAGAAGTTATAATGGTAAAAAAGGTTACTCATTAGCTCAAGGACAATAAAAAAGGGGCTTAAGCCCCTTTTTTATTTGAATAAATGATATCTACCAATCATCTTCATCTAATAATTTTGGATCCCTCATAGCAAGTTGAAACTTTTGAATAGTTTCCTTAATATCTTTATCAGCATAACGCAAAACCTTGTCGTAAGCTTGAATATTACTTGTGCTATTATTATAGTATTCGAAATAATTTCTTACAGGTTTTCCTCCAGATGCAGAAACTTCAGACTCATGAACAAAGTTGGTAATGGTATATTTGTATCTACCTTCTTTAACTAATATTGTCATTTTAAATTGGAATTTACCAATAGTTTTTTTATTAAACTTATTAATATATGCGAAGGCAGGAATAGAACCATTTACAACTAATTTTTGGTTGCGCTTATCCAACTCATATAGCTCTTTACCTTTACCTAAATTTTTTTCGGAAAATCTTTTTGCGCGAGCATAAAGAGAATCACTTCCACTTTCTTCCTGCTCAACTATGCCATTATAAGTAATTAAATTGGTAACAGAGTCAAATGGCATAAGAATTCGTTGATATACTTTAACTGTTTCCTCAGCCGCTGATTCAGTTGAAGAGGAGTCGCTAGTTGTTTGGGTACTATCAGTATAATTGTAGTCATAAACAGGTGAGTTAGGGTCTTGGTTCTGAGCAAAAACGAACAAGCCTAACATGCTTAATACTATAGTTAATATCGATTTTTTCATTTCCTCTTTTCTTTATTTTAACGAGTGTTAAGAGTTTGTAAATATATGATTAGCAAAATATTTTTTTTAAAATATTTTTTGGAGCGCAAGCATAAACAAATTTAACAAATTGTTTGCCACAAATTTGATAATCAAATGAAAAACTGATTAATTTTTAGGACCATAACCACTTTCCCTAAGTGCATCCCAATATTCTTTGCCATAAGAAACGTAAATTTCATCACTTGGATTAAGATTTCTGCTTGCAACGATGTATGGTTTACCTTTGATAATTTCGTAACGGGCATTGTTTTTCATTCCCTCAATTCTTACAAATCCTGCCGCATCATTGGCATATCTAGCTAGAGAGTCAAGGTGATTTTGAGCATCAATACACTTTTTTTCAGAAACGTAAAAATAATAGGCGCCAAATCCATCTTTCATACCTTCATTTCGCTTCTGACATTCTTTCCAAGTAATCACATCCCCGGTATATTCAATAACCTTCTCACCTCGTTTTATTAATTCTTCGGCAAATAGACCTTTCCCAGCGCCCGGTATTTTACTTTTTTTGATACTTAATTTCATTTGTTGCAAATGTGCTAAATTGTAACACAACATAAAAATATTATTTTAATCAAAATTGCTTTGTTTGCAGCACAATCCATAAGTCAATGAAAATAGTTAGTTACAATGTAAATGGAATTCGCTCAGCTATGAGCAAAGGACTGGTAAATTTTATGCAGCAAGAAAATGCTGATGTGTATTGCTTTCAAGAAACCAAAGCCATGAAGGAACAAATAAATGATGCATATATTTTTGAAGTCGCAGGATACAAAAACCACTATTGGTTTTCGGCCGAAAAGAAAGGATATAGTGGAGTTGCGCTATTTTGCAAAAACGAACCTGACCATGTTGAATATGGTTTTGGTAACGAAGATTATGACAAAGAAGGAAGAATTATTAGAGCGGATTATGGTGATACAAGCATCATAAGTATATACATTCCTTCAGGGTCTAGTGGGGATTTAAGACAATCCTATAAAATGGTTTGGCTTGACTTTTTTCATCAATATATTGATGATTTGAAAGCAAAAAGACCAAATTTGATAATTTGTGGGGACTATAATATTTGCCATCAAGCCATAGATATACACGATCCTGTGAGTAATAAAAACAGTAGCGGTTTTTTACCTGAAGAACGTGAATGGATGAGTCGTTTTATTGAAAGTGGATTTGAAGATTCATATAGAGCCTATATTAAAGCCCCTCATAACTATAGTTGGTGGAGCTATCGCGCTGGGGCAAGAGCAAGAAATAAGGGTTGGAGAATAGACTATTGCATGGTGGCTGACAAAATAAAAAACCGCATGAACGATGCAGGAATTATACCATCAGCTATGCACTCTGATCACTGCCCGGTTTGGGTTGATATGAAATAAAAAAGTGGAGCATCTACTCCACTTTTTTGTATTTACTTTTTCATCAATTCCTCGATATGGTCAGCCTCTATTGGAATATGTTCCATTAAATCAACACAACCATTTTCGGTAATTAAAATTTCGTTTTCTATTCTTACACCAATACCTTCTTCTTTTATATATATACCAGGCTCACAACTAAAAGTCATTCCGGGTTTCATTGGCTCGTAGCGCATTCCCACATCATGCACATCTATACCTAAAAAATGACTTGTGCCATGCATAAAATATCTTTTATAGGCTGGCCATTTAGGATCTTGTTTCTTAATATCATCCATAGTTAACAAACCTAAATCCACCAATTCTTTTTGTGTGATTTCACCAACTTGGGCCTGGTATTCCATAAGCAACACGCCAGGTTTTAATAGTTTTTTGGCTTCTCGCAAGGTTCTTAAAACTGCATTGTAAACTTGCTTTTGACGGGGCGTATATACACCATTCACTGGAATGGTTCTCGTCATGTCACTCGCATAATTGGCATAATCAGCTCCTGAATCCAAAAGAAGGATATCACCATCTTTGCATTGTTTATTATTATCTACGTAATGTAAAATACATGAATTGGCACCACTAGCTACAATGGGCGAAAATGAATGACCGCTTGCACGGTTAGAAAGATATTCGTGAATTACTTCTGCTTCAATTTCGTATTCACACACACCAGGCTTGACAAACTTCAAAATACGAGCAAACATTTTTTCACTAATACTCACGGCTATTTTCATTAACTCTAATTCATAATTCGATTTAATACAACGCAATCTATGTAGTATCGGTGTTGCCCTTTCAAACTCATGCAAAGGGTACTTATCTCTCATCAATTGCGCAAAACGTAAATCCTTATAAGGAGTGCTAATGGTTGAACGATCATTTTCATTCAGACTTAAATAAATATTAGATGCATAATTAATTATTGGGCGCATTTTCACCTCAAATTCATCAGCCCAATAAATATTATTGATTCCACTCACTTCACGTGCTTGATCCATATTAAGTTTATACCCATTCCAAGTTACCATAGCATCATTGGTTCTCTTGATAAAAAGAGCTTCGCGAAACTCTTCAAGGACACAATCAGGGTATATTACCAAAACAGAATCCTCTTGATCCACACCACTTAAATAAAATAGGTCAGAGTTTTGTTTGAAATTATGATGGGCATCACCATTCATAGGATGCTCATCATTGCTATTAAATATGGCAATACTATTAGCTTTTAAGTGCTTAATAAAATTGGCTCTGTTAAGTATAAACAGTTCCTTGTTGAGGGTATGATATTTTTTATACATAGTTCAAATGTAATTTTTGTCGTTTAAATAAATAATGATAATTGATAAAAAACAAAAAGGGCAACCTAAACGGCTACCCTATTATAAATTTAGTTCAAAATATTAATTAAGTATGTCGCCATTTAATTCAAAAATACTTTATTGCCATCAATTGAATTATGAGCAATGAGCGCATTACATTGACAAGAAATGCAATAAAAAAAGCCTCGACAATGTCGAGGCTTTTTTTGAATAAGTAGCTAGGAAAAAATTATTTTACTTTAGCTTGCAAACCTGAACCTGCTTTGAATTTTACAACCTTTTTTGCAGGGATGTTAATTTCTTTACCTGTTTGAGGGTTACGTCCTTTGCGTGCAGCACGTTTAGTTACTGAGAAAGTACCGAATCCTACTAGGATTACTTTGTCACCTTTTTTCAAAGCTGTTTGAGTAGAAGCCATGAATGAATCTAAAGCAGCTGTAGCTTGTACTTTAGTTACACCAGCAGCTTTTGCCATGTTGTCAATTAAATCTGATTTGTTCATAATTAAAAATGTTTATTTGGTTTGTAATACTAAACGAATGTACTAATTGAATATGAAATGTCAAGTGTTTTCGGGGCTTAAAGGAAAAAAAAATGAAAAAAATTTTCACAGCTTATCAACAAAAGTAGCTTATTTATTGGGACATAGTGTAAAATGAAGGTCATAATACCTACATAATAACTTGACTTACAATGTCTTTTAAGCTCTTTATTGGTAAATCAATATGTACATTAGCCGCTAAATAGAAGGGCTCCCTTATAATCAATAGTTTCTCAATTCTCTCCTTCATTTGAACTCGAGACATCCCTAAAAAAAGTGGTCTTTGGTTCTTACTACCTTCAATTCTATCTGTAAGAAGTGAGGCGTTTGCCTTAAAGTAGATGCTTTTTCCATGTGAATTAATCCAATTCATATTATCAAAATAGCAGGGTGTACCGCCCCCACAAGCAACAATTGTGGTAGTAAAGTTGGATGTTTGATGAAGGATTTTTTTTTCTAACTCTCTAAAATAATCTTCTCCTTTTTCAATAAAGATTTGTCCAATTGAGGTGCCTTCATTTTCTTCAATAATCAAATCTAAATCTACAAAATTATACTTAAGAGTGTTGGCTAATCGCTTACCCCATGTGCTCTTGCCACTGCCCGGCATACCAAGTATATAAATGTTTTCTTGCAATGAATGTATTTGCTATTTATTCATGTACCTTAGCACCACTTCATAGCTTGGCAAATTATAAGCACTCCATTTTTTAATGATGGTGCTTTTCTTCATTAATATCACCCCCGGGTTTGAGCGGATAATTGATTTTAAAGGAACTTGATCCATTGAGTAATAAGGAAAAGCAAATTGGTGCTCGTGACGGTATGCTTCTAATTGGTCTTTCCCACTAGATGTTAATGCCCAAAACTTAAGATTTGATTTACTTGTCCAATCATTGGCAAGCTTTGCAATTTTGGCCTCTTCACCTGTTCTACCTTCAACAACTTTTTTCTGAACCAAAATCAATTTATAACCTTCATCATTCAATAATGAATCGGTATATTCATTAACGCTTGAATCATATAATTTGAAATCATGAATGGGTGGCTTACAACCTTCTCTAACCAATTTGTCCTTTCTATCTTTAAAAATAAAAGTCGTATCATCAGGTATATGGTTCATATCAAACTCGTAATCCTGTCCTGCTTTTGTATAGATAAATACCATCACCATAGAATCGGTTGGTGACCCTGGAGGACAAACCATTTTTTCTCTAATGTCATTGCCCACTTTGTATGGTAAAAAGTCTTTAATTGGCAAAAACATATATGTATAGAATGTAAAAAATGTTATAACACTAAAGGAGGTGTAAATAGCAATACTCAAAATGCCTTTGTTAAACAGCGGTTTGATATGTTTTACTCCAATAAATATGAACACTATAAGTACCAATAAAACCAAATCTTTATAAAACGATTCAATGGGTTTTAGTTTGATGGCATCTCCAAAACAGCCACAATCTGTCACCTTTCCTGTAATGGCAGAATAGCCTGTTAACAAGGTAAAGAATATGATCATAAGCAACAATAACCATGCATTCAATCGGGCAAATGCCCCCAATAGCAGTGCTACTCCACACATAATTTCGAAGATGCAAATAAACATTGCCAATGCTACTGCATAAGGTGCAAAAAATGGCATGTGAAATACTTCAAAATATTCATCCAACTTATAACTGAAACCTATTGTATCATTGGCTTTGATAAGACCCGAAATGATAAATAAAATACCTACAAAAATTCGGCTAAACTGTGTTATTATTCTCATCATATTTGTTATTCTTTCATTCTAATTAATGCAAAAACAGAATAGTTTACCATATCCATTAGGTTGGAATCTATTCCTTCACTCATGATGGTTTTTCCATCGTTTTCAAGTATCTGTCTCATGCGGTGTATGCGCATCAAAAGCATATCAGTAAAAGTACTCACCTGCATATTACGCCAAACCTCGCCATAGTCATGGTTCTTTTCCATCATTAAATCTTTGCAAGCTTTTATATATTTATCATACAAAGTAGCTACCCTTTCCCCACTAAGTTCTATCTCTGTTTCGTTTTTCAATTCAATTTGTATCAATCCCATCACACAATAATTGATGATGCCCATGTATTCAGGTTCAATGCCTTCATTCACTTTCATCATTCCATTTTCTTCAATGGTACGAATGCGGGTTGCTTTGATAAATATTTGATCCAATATGGATGATACACGCATGATACGCCATGATGTGCCATAATCTTTATGTTTTTTTATAAAAACCTCTCGGCAAGTTTTTATCGCATTATCAAATTCAATAGATGTTTTATTCATAAGTTCGAAGCCAATTGTTACGAATGTATATAGTCAAACGTGCAATAGCTGTATTATTGCACAAAAATAAACCCTGTATTCAAATTGCAAGTAATTAGAACTAAAAATATTCTTAATTGTGGTGGAAGGCTTGTTAATACTGAAAAACCATTGGTAATGGGTATCCTAAATATTACCCAAGACAGCTTTTTTGATGGAGGCAAACACCTATCAATAGACACGGCATTGGCACAAACCGAGAAAATGCTAAGTGAGGGCGTTAGCTTTATTGATGTGGGCGCACAATCAACCCGACCAGGGGCTGATATGATAGGTGAAGAAGCCGAACTAAAAGCAGCAATACCCGCCATTGAAGCAATGGTAAAGCACTTTCCAAATGTGTTGATTTCCATTGATACCTTCAGGGCCAGAGTAGCGGATGAAGCCATACATGCTGGTGCAGTAATAATAAATGACGTATCCGCAGGAGATGATGATGAAGCCATGTTTGATATCGTTGTAAAACACAAAGTGCCTTACATCATGATGCATAAGCAAGGCAATAGCAAAACCATGCAGCATAAACCTAGCTATAATGATGTGGTGCTTGATATTATAAATTATTTTATTCCTAAAGTGGAATACCTAATGGCAAATGGAGTGGCTGATATTATTTTAGACCCTGGATTTGGCTTTGGTAAAACCATGGAACACAATTACAATTTACTTAACAGACTCGATAGGTTTAAGATATTTGAATTGCCTATATTGGTGGGTATGTCGCGTAAAAAGATGATACAACATGCCGCCAAAACAGATGCCAATGGTGCATTGAATGGCACCACTGCAGCCAATACCATTGCCTTGATGAAAGGTGCTAATATCCTTAGGGTACATGATGTGAAAGAAGCGGTGGAGGCGGTGAATGTTTTTATGCAAATGGTAAATATTGAATAAAAAAAAGAAAGTAATTACTTTGAAAATATATAAAAAATTTAAGTTTAATTCAAATAGCTTAATTGCTGTCAATTTCCATCCATAGAGGAGGTAGGGGTAGGTATATTAAAAATAAAACTTTATTTTTGACTCAATAAAACAATGTCACATCAACATAGTATCATAGTAAGCGAAGAGGATAAAATAAAAAGGCGTTTGGCTATGAGTTATAGCGAAAGGTTTAAAGCCGCCATGCAAATGATTAGGCTCAAACAAAAACTTCAATCTGCTACTATTATTAAACCCAAGTCTTGATGGATATTTTAGATGAAGAAATTATTGCTTTTTGGCGAGAACTTGCAAATAACAAAGTAAAATACATCATGATTGGAGGTTTTGCAGCTATTCTGCATGGTGGTTCGCGTATTACCCAAGATGTTGATATTTGGATAGAAGACACACTTGAGAACAGAATAAATTTAAGAAAAACAATTGCCAACCTAAACCTTGGTGACTTTAAAGAACTAGAAACTATTCAGTTTGTGCCTGGCTGGACAAGTATCTTTTTAACCCATGGAATTGAATTAGATATTTTAACCTACTTAAAAGCTTTTCCTCAATCAAAATTCAGCTATTGCCTTAACTTAGCTTATGTAGCAGATATAGAAGGGGTATCTGTACCTTTTTTGCATATCAACCAATTGATTGAAGAAAAACAAGCCACTGCCAGACCCAAGGATTTATTGGACATTGAAGAGTTGCAAAAAATAAAAAAACTTTCCTAAGTCCATCTGCTCAATGCAGCATTAGAATCATAACAAACTGGAAAATTTCATCCAAACTTAAACTATCAATAATTTCAGACCTTATTATGTTTAGTAAAATTAGAATTCAATCTAGGATCATTAATGTTGGAAGTATAAATAGGGTAGCCAATAACTATTCTAGTATTAGCAAAAATCAGGTATCATTAATTTGAATAAGAATAATTTTAATAGAATATCTATATGAAAACTATGGCTGCTATTTTTGGCTTTATATATGGACAATTCAATTTACATAAAGATAAAAACAGCGCAGCCCCAGTTGAAATAACTGAGGCTACGTTATAAAGTTAATTAACTTCTATGAAATATAAAAAGGCTATGTTTATAAAATAATTTCTCTTTTATGTTAAATATTTAGTACTTTTTATTTTACAGTATCCATGTGGCAAATTAAATCTACCACTTTGTTTGAATAACCCCATTCGTTATCATACCAACTAACTACTTTTACAAAATTATCATTTAAGCTAATACCGGCTTTTGCATCAAAAATAGAAGTACGAGCATCTCCTAAGAAATCGTTACTTACTACTTCATCTTCGGTATAGCCTAGAATCCCAGCCATATCACCTTCCGAAGCTGCTTTCATAGCAGCTTTGATGGTTTCGTAGCTAGCGCCTTTTGTTAAACGACAAGTTAAATCCACTACAGATACATCTGGAGTTGGAACACGGAAACTCATACCCGTTAATTTGCCTTTTAATTCAGGGATAACTAATCCTACAGCCTTAGCAGCACCTGTGCTTGAAGGGATAATGTTTTGGTAAGCACCACGGCCACCTCTCCAATCTTTAGCACTTGGCCCATCAACTGTTTTTTGAGTCGCTGTAACAGCGTGAACAGTAGTCATTAAACCTTCAGCTATTCCGAAGTTATCGTTTAATACTTTAGCAATTGGTGCTAAACAGTTGGTTGTACAACTTGCATTTGAAACAATATCCATATCAGCTGTGTATGACTTGTGATTAACACCCATTACAAAAGTAGGGGTATCATCTTTTGCTGGAGCACTCATGATAACACGCTTTGCACCTGCTTTAATATGCGCTGAAGCGTTTGTTTTTTCTAAGAACAAACCAGTAGACTCAACTACATATTCTGCACCAATTTCGTCCCATTTAAGATTTGCCGGGTCGCGCTCAGCAGTAACTCTAATTTTTTTTCCATTCACTACTAAGTGACCACCTTCAACGGCAATAGTGCCTTTAAAAATTCCATGAGTTGAATCATATTTTAACATGTAAGCCATATAATCAACTTCTATTAAGTCGTTTATTCCTACAATTTCTACATTAGGGTTATTGATGGCAGCCCTAAAAACCAAACGGCCAATACGGCCAAATCCATTGATTCCTACTTTCATTTAGTGTTTATTGTTTAATGGGTGAATAATTAAATCGGCACAAAATTATAAGGCTTTTGTTCATTATCAATCAAATATTGTACTTTTGAAGTAAGATTTAAGGAAAGACAAAAAAAGTTAAAAAAAACTTTGGCAAATTGGAAAAGCTTCCTATTTTTGCCGTCCCAAAAACTTGGCCCGTTCGTCTATCGGTTAGGACAAATGGTTTTCATCCATTAAAGAGGGGTTCGACTCCCCTACGGGCTACTAAACTAGCGATGTTGCTGGTTTTTTAATAAAATATAATCATGCATTTGACCACAGAATCGAAGCAAGCAATCTTCGAAAAGTTCGGTAAAGCCAAGTCTAAAACAGACACGGGCTCGGCTGAGAGTCAGATAGCTCTATTTACAGAGAGGATTAACCATATCACAGAGCATCTGCGTAGAAACAAAAAAGATTTCTCGGCTGAATTAAGCCTAGTTAAACTTGTAGGAAAAAGAAGAGCGCTTCTAGACTACTTGACGCGCGAAGATATTTTCCGTTACAGAGCAATCATCAAAGAACTTGATATTCGTAAATAGGTTTTTAAGAATAGTGAAATCCGATTTCACCTTCTCATTAACTTAAAATTTCAAAGAAAGCAGGGCCATCAAAAATTTTGATAGTTCTGCTTTTTTGATTTAAAAGTCGAAAACAAATCCAAAACACAGCCTTATTCCCATCATAATACTGTGAAATATTTAAACTTAACAGATGGGGCTGAAAAAAATAATATGCAAAACGCAACAATTAAAACATTTGAAATTGGTGGTAAGACCATCAGTATTGAAACCGGTCGTTTGGCTCGCCAAGCAGATGGCGCAGTAGTAGTAAAAATGGGTGATACCATGATTATGGCCACTGTAGTATCAGCGAAAGAAGCCAAAGAAGACGTGGATTTTATGCCACTAACTGTTGATTACCAAGAAAAATTTGCTTCCGTTGGTCGCATACCTGGTAGTTTCCATCGCAGAGAAGCAAAGCTTTCTGACTACGAAGTGCTAATTAGCCGTATCGTTGATAGAGCTTTACGTCCTTTGTTTCCCAGCAATTACCACGCTGATACCCAAGTGGCTCTGACTTTAATTTCATCAGACCAAAATATTATGCCTGATGCATTAGTAGGTTTAGCAGCATCTGCAGCCTTATTGGTGAGTAATGTACCTTTTAACGGCCCTATTTCTGAAGTTCGTGTTGCTCGTGTGGATGGTCAGTTTATCATTAATCCATACAAAGACGAACTAGATCGTGCGGATATGGATTTGATAGTAGCAGGTACCGAAAAAGATCTCAACATGGTTGAAGGTGAGTGCCAAGAAGTGAGTGAAACTGATATGCTTGCTGCTTTAAAAGTGGCTCATGAAGCTATTAAATTACAAATCAAAGCACAGTGGGAACTTTGCGAAATGCTAGGTGGTAAAAAACCTGTTCGTGAATATAACCACGAGCGCAGCAATCCTGAATTAGAAGCTTCAATCCGTGAATTTGCTTATGATAAAGTATTGGCAGTTGCTAAATCTAAATCTGGTAAAAACGAAAGAAGTGCAGCTTTCAAAGCCATTAGAGAAGAATATAAAGCTTCATTGCCTGAAGGTACTGAGCTAGATAAGTTCTTAACAAATAAATATTTCCATGATGTTGAATACGATGCTGTTCGTGCTATGATTATGAATGACAGACAACGTTTGGATGGTAGAAAATTAGATGAAATCAGACCTATTTGGTCAGAAGTTGGATACCTTCCTGCTGCTCACGGTTCGGCTGTTTTCACTCGAGGTGAAACTCAATCTTTAACTACGGTTACTTTAGGCTCAAAACTAGATGAGCAATTGCTTGATAGCCCAATGATGGCCGGTTATTCAAAATTAATGTTACACTATAATTTCCCTTCTTTTTCTACAGGTGAGGTTAGACCAAACCGTGGTCCTGGAAGACGTGAAATTGGACATGGTAATTTAGCATTACGCGGTTTGAAACGTGTATTGCCTCCATTAACAGAATGTCCTTATACCATTCGTATTGTATCTGATATTTTAGAATCAAATGGTTCTTCAAGTATGGCTACAGTATGTGCTGGTTCATTGGCATTAATGGATGCTGGTATCAAAATTACAGGTGCTGTAAGTGGTATTGCTATGGGATTGGTAAGTGATGAAACCACTGGTAAATATGCTATTTTATCTGATATCTTAGGAGATGAAGATCATTTAGGTGATATGGATTTTAAAGTAGTAGGAACTGCAAAAGGTATCACTGCTTGCCAAATGGATATTAAGATCAATGGTTTACGTTGGGAAATGGTTGAAGAAGCCTTAAACCAAGCAAAGGCTGGTAGAGAGCATATTAGAACAGAAATGAGCAAAACCATTTCATCTCCTGCGGGCGACTTGAAACCACATGCACCACGTATCGAAACGATTTTGATTGATAAAGAATTCATCGGTGCTGTAATCGGACCAGGTGGTAAAGTAATTCAAGGTATTCAAAAAGAAACAGGCGCTGTCATTTCAATTACAGAAACTGAAAAGAATGGTGTGGTTGAGATTGCTTCAAACAATGCAGATAGCTTGAACCGCGCAAAAGCCATGGTAAAAGGTATTGTAACCATGCCTGAAGTAGGTGAGGAATACGTTGGTAAAGTAAAAAACATAGTTGAGTTTGGTGCTTTCGTTGAATTTTTACCTGGTAAAGAAGGTTTGTTGCACATTAGTGAAATAAGCTGGAAACGCATCGAGAAAATGGATGGTGTTTTACAAACAGGCGAAGAAATCAAAGTAAAATTGATTGAAATAGACAAGAAAACAGGTAAATACAGACTTTCTAGAAAAGTGTTATTACCTAAACCTGAGAGCCCAAAGGTGGAAGCACCTAAGGAAGAAGGAGCAAACTAATATAAGGTTTGTTAAATAAAAGAAGCCCGCGATGTATCGCGGGCTTCTTTGTTTATTGGCTTCATGGTGGTTACTTTTTCTTAAAAAGCTTTCCATCCTTGGGCTTTTAACTCATGTTTGTTATTTGATTTGGTGATTAGGCTTATTCCTTCTGATTTGTTGGCACAATGCCCGATAATACTAATGTCTGCATTGTTTTTTACCTTATCATAATCTGCTTGAGAAATAGTAAACAGCAATTCGTAATCCTCGCCACCATTTAATGCACACATGGTAGGGTCTAATTCCATTTCACGAGCCATATTGTAAGTCGTGGTATCAATTGGAATTTTTTCTTCATAAATCACAATTCCTACATCTGATTGTTTGGCAATATGCATCAATTCTGATGACAGACCATCTGAAATATCAATCATAGAGGTGGGTTTTACTGAAAGACCTTTCAAAGTTTCAATCAAATCTTTTCTGGCTTCAGGCTTCAATTGTCTTTCAAGTATATAATCGTGGCCTTCAAGGTCCGGTTGAATTTCAGGATTACTCAAATACACTCTTTTTTCGCGTTCTAATATCTGATAACCCATGTATGCGGCACCTAAGTCCCCACTTACACATATCAAATCATTATCTTTTGCACCGGAACGATAAACCACATCATCTATCGCAGCTTCACCCATAACCGTCACAGAAATTAGTAAGCCCTGTTTGCTGGTGCTAGTGTCTCCGCCTATAATATCTATTCCATAGTGTTTTGCTGCTAATTGTATTCCTTGGTATATTTCTTCAATGGCATCTACCGAAAATTTGCTAGAGATTCCCAATGAAACAGTGGCATGAGTGGGCTTTCCGTTCATTGCAAATATATCGCTCACATTGACAGTTATGGCTTTAAATCCCAGATGTTTAAGAGGCATATAACTCAAATCAAAGTGCACACCTTCCAAAAGTAAATCAGTACTAACCAACATACATTTACCATTTTCAGTTTTTATTACGGCCGCATCATCCCCAATTCCCTTAATGGTTGAGGCTTGTGTGGGCGTTAAACCTGCTGTAATCAGATCAATTAAACCAAATTCGCCAACCGATTCAATGGAGGTAGTGTTTTTATCTTCAAGCATGTATTGTAAATATTAAGTCTGCAAATATAATTTAAATTAAGTACGGCTAATTTGCTTCACATTGCTAATTTCATATTTTTGCAATCCTTTAAAAAACATACTAATCCGCAAAATGAAAAAAATAGTATTTGTAATTGCAGCATTCAATGTAATCATGGCGAGCAATACTTTTGCTCAAAAAGCAAAACCAAACGCGGCTAAGGCTAAGCCAGCAGCCGTTGTTGCAACAGTAAAGCCCAATCCTTTGGTGTTTAGTTTTGCTAACGAATCGGTACTTAAAAATGAGTTTGAGCGTTTGTTGAACAAAAACAGAAAAGACAAAGCAACCCCAACAGAAAAGGAAGTTCGCGAGTATTTAGATTTGTACATCAACTTTAAATTAAAGGTTAAAGAAGCTTTAGCGCTTCAATTGGACACCAACCCAACATTTGTATCTGAATTGGCAGGTTACCGCAAACAATTATCAACCCCATATTTAACTGACAAGAAAGTTACGGATGACTTGATCAACGAAGCTTATGATAGAATGAAGCAAGAGGTAAATGCAAGTCACATTTTAATTATGTGTAACGAGAACGCTTCTCCAGCTGATACTTTAGCGGCTTTCAACAAATTACTTGACTTAAAAAGACGTTACGCAAAAGGAGAGAACTTTGATAGTTTAGCTTCAAAATATTCTGAAGATCCATCAGCTAAGAAAAACTATGGTTCACTAGGTTGGTTTGGCGCTTTCAATATGGTGTATCCATTCGAAACCAATGCATACAAAACAGCAAAAGGTGATGTTTCAGCCCCTTTTCGTACACAGTTTGGATATCATATTTTGAGAGTTAATGATAGACGTGCTGCTAGAGGAGATGTCAAAGTAGCTCATATCATGGTAAGAGTTAGTCCTCAACCATCAGAGACTGAATGGAACGATGCCAAATCTAAAGCGGATTCAATCCACCAAAAACTTAATACAGGTGAAACCTTTGAAGCTATGGTTGAAAAACACTCACAAGATGAAGGCAGCAAACCTAACAAAGGTGTGATGAATTGGATGGCAAGCCTAAGTGGTTACCCTGAAAACTTTAAAGATGTAAGTTTTGCTTTAAAAGAAAACGAAATCTCAAAGCCATTTAAAACTGACTATGGATATCACATTGTGAAATTGGTTGAACGCAGACCTCTTGCTGATTTTAAGGAAATGCAAGATGTTATTAAATCAAAAATCACCAAAGATAGTCGCTCGCAAAGTTCGAAAGTGGCTGTAGTTAACAGGATTAAAAAAGAAAACAACTACAAAGAAATTTTAGTTAATGTAAAAGAATTTGCCAACGGCTTAGATTCATCATTTATCAAAGGAAATTGGACTTATGATGAGAATAAAATGGGCACTAAACCTGTTTTAACCATTGGTGATAAAACCTTTACGCAAAAAGATTTTGCTGCTTATGTGAAAGCCAATCAAACACCAATTGAAAAAGGTTCAACGCAGGTAATCGTTCAAAATATGTTTAAGTCATGGTCAGACGATAAGTGCATGGCTTATGAGGAAAACATGTTAGAAAACAAATACGAAGACTTTAACAATGTTTACAAAGAATACCATGATGGTATTTTGTTATTCGATTTAACCGACAAAAAAGTGTGGAGCAAAGCGGTGTCTGATACTGCCGGTTTGGAGAAGTTTTATGAAAGCAACAAAGGCAAATACATGTGGAAAGAGCGTGTTCATTACCAAACTTTCACTTGTCTAAATGCTAGCGCTAAAGCAGATGCTATTAAAATGTTGCAAAAAGGAAAATCGATAGATGAAATTCAAGCTAAGCTTAATAAAAAAGTAGCAGGTACAGTTAGTTTCAGAGATACTAAATCTGAAAAAACAGATGCGACCGCTGAGAAACTATGGGACAAAAAAGGATTGGTTGATATTCCAAAAGAAGGCGAGAACGACAAATTCTATTGGGTAATTGGAAACCTTTCTGCTGAAAGCAAAACCTTGAAAGAAGCTAAAGGAATTGCTACTTCTGACTATCAAAACTACTTGGAGAAAGAATGGATTAAAGAGTTAAGAGCTAAATACCCTGTTCAAGTAAACGAAGAAACCATTCGCGGTTTATACGCTAACTAATTATAAAATCCGTCATAGTATTAGGCTTACATTTTAGGCTTTTCAGTGCTTTGACGGATTTTTTTATTAAATCTCATTGTGCTGCCTATATTTACAGCCACTTTAAAAATGATAAACAAGCCAAGCATAAGCTATTTTTTTAAGACCATATTGTTTTTTGCGCTCATATTTTTGGGTATAAAAAGTTTTGCTCAGCCTAAGTCAGGTCAGGTAATTGACGAGATAGTGGCAGTGGTGGCAGATAAAATTGTTTTGCATAGTGAAGTAGAGTTTGAATACCAACAGCTAAAGCGTGAGTATGGTCCTGTAGGCGATACTATCAAATGTGATATCCTTACAAGAAAGTTAACCGACAACTTGATGCTTGTGAAAGCACAAGTGGATAGTGTTGAAATTAATGAAGACCGTGTGGATGCAGAATTGGAAGAGAGAATCCGATATTTCGCTAAACAATTTGGTGGTGAAAAAGGCCTTGAAGATTTTTATGGAAAAACCATTGCTGAAATAAAATCCCAGAACCGTGAAAAAATCCGCAATACCCAGTTGATTGGTGAAATGCAACGCAAAATCATCAAAGACGTTAAGGTTACCCCTACAGATATTAAGAATTACTACAACCAAATGTCAAGGGACAGTTTGCCTTTATACAGCGCAGAATTGGAAGTTTCTCAGATTATCATAGAACCAAAAGTGTCAAAAGCATCGAAGGACGCGGCCAAAGAGAAAATTATAGAACTTAGGCAACGTGTAATTGATGGAGAAAACTTTAAGACCTTGGCACTCATTTATAGTGATGATAAGGTTTCGGCCAAGCAAGGAGGAGAGTTGGGCTATTTCTCGAGGGGTATGATGGTTCCTGAGTTTGAGGCTGCTGCTTTTAAATTAATGCCTGATAGCATTTCGCGTGTAGTTGAAACCAAATATGGCTATCACATTATCCAAGGTATCAATCGCAAAGGAGATGATATGAATGCCCGACATATTCTTATCATGCCTAAAATATATAAAAATGATGTAGAGTTAGCCAAAATTAAGGCAGATAGCATTTTGTATTTAATCAAATTGGATTCTATTTCTTTTGAAAACGCAGCTAAAAAATTCTCTGATGATGCACCTACAAAAAACAATGGCGGTTTGATTACGGATGCCAACGGTGGTGGAACTAAAATCCCTGTAGACGAATTGGACAAAGATATTTACCTAAAAGTTTCAACCCTTAAACCTAGTGAATATACCGAGCCTGAGATGATTACCATCAGCGTGCCTGAACCAAAGAAAGTATGGCGTATCTTATACCTTAAATCTGAAACCCGACCACACCGCTGCAACCCTCGAGACGATTACCAAAAACTACAACAAATGGCTTTGGTAAAGAAACAAAACGACACCATGCAAAAATGGTTGGAGAAAAACCGCAACAAGTTTTATGTTTATGTTAGCGATTCATTTAAAGATTGCGATGAATTGAAACTTTGGTCAAAAAAGTAAGAATCAAGCCTACCCCTTATTCATAATAAATTCTATCTTTGCGCCTCAAAAAACAGAGCAATGTTAGATAAATTAGAGGCTATATACCAACGATCAAAACAAGTAGAAGATATGCTATCACAGCCTGATATATTGGCTGATATGAAGCGTTATACCCAAATGAATCGTGAATACAAGAGTTTACAGCCCTTGGTTAACAAATATTTTGAATACAAAAACCTCATCGGAAATATTGAGAACGCTAAGGAAATCCTTAAAAACGAAAAGGATGCGGACTTGCGTGATATGGCCAAAATGGAATTAGATGAATTGGATCCTTTGGTGGCACCTATGGAAGAGGAAGTAAGAATCTTGTTAATTCCAAAAGACCCAGAAGATGATAAGAATGCAGTAGTTGAGATACGTGGTGGTACAGGTGGAGACGAGGCGAGTTTGTTTGCTGGTGAGCTTTTCCGTATGTATGAAAGATACTGTGACAAGCGTGGTTGGAAGACTGAAGTAATAGATTTTACCGAAGGCACAGTTGGTGGTTTTAAGGAGATTGTGATGGAAGTTACAGGTGATGGTGTTTATGGGGTTTTGAAATATGAAAGTGGTGTGCATCGCGTGCAACGTGTTCCTGATACCGAAGCTCAAGGTAGGGTTCATACTTCTGCTGCATCAGTTGTGGTTTTGCCAGAGGCTGAAGAGGTAGATGTAGAAATTAATCCTGCAGATATTGAAATGCAAACTGCCCGAAGCGGTGGTGCTGGTGGTCAGAATGTAAATAAGGTGGAGAGTAAGGTAATGCTAACACACAAACCAACAGGGATTGTGGTTGTTTGTCAGGTAGAGAGAAATCAATTAGGTAATCGTAACCGTGCTATGCAAATGTTGCGTACCAAGCTATATGAAATCGAATTGCAAAAGCATAATGATGGCATTGCAAACAAGCGTAAAACCATGGTTTCAACGGGTGATAGATCTGCTAAGATTAGAACCTACAATTACCCACAAGCTAGGGTAACTGATCATCGTATTGGTTTAACTAAATACAATTTACCCGATGTGATAGCAGGTGATATCCAGGAATTTATTGATAAGCTTCAAATAGCTGAAAATTCAGAGAAGTTGAAAGAAGGTCAAATGAACTAGAGATTAGACTCTTACTAAAGCAAAAAGTCAAATTATTATTTGAAATGTTGTAAAAGACATTTTAATTGCTATATATTTGTCCTGATGGACAAATCTCATAATATTCATGATTTTGTAAATACGGCATTTTTTGTGTCTGTTTTACGATCTTTGATTCTTGTTGAGGTATTGGTATTTTTCTATATCGGCATACAATCCTCTTTTTCACTTTTGTATTGTTTGCAGGCTCTTTCACTTGTTGTACTGCATATTACCACCTTTCAGTCTTCAAAGTATTTCTCATTTAATTTTTTTCCTTATAGCATAATTATTTCGCTTGCGCTAATGCTTTTGTATAATGCTTTTAGTCCATTATCCATTTCGTTTGTTGGCTTCTCTGTTTCGTTGGTTTTTTATTCTATTTTTTTAATTAAACACAATTGGCTTCAATATTTTTATGTAAGCATCATTATCATCTCTGCTTTTGCTAGTGAGGTTTATAAAGGTACTGATTATGAAATTGCCCTGATGGTTCTTATACCATCCATTGGATTCACAAGTCTTTTTTATACGGCTATTTTGCATTTACAGAAAACCCATCTTCAGTTGGCAAATAACATCCATGAACTTGTTAAGGCAAAGTCAGAATTTCGGCTATTACTAGAAAATACGAATGTTGATATTTGGAGTGTTGACAAAAATTATAAATACATTAAAGGAAACTCTAAGTTTGAGAATTACCTATTCATAGTTTATAACAAAACGATTATATTAAATCAAAATATACTTGAATTTACGGAGGATAATGAAGATAAATTGTTTTGGAAAAAGATTTATGATAGGGGTTTAAATGGTGAGGTATTCACTTTAGAAAAGGAGAAAAAAATTAATAATGACCTTATCACATTTGAGATTAATGTTAATCCTATATATGATGTTTCCAACAAAGTTTATGGCGTTACCTTATTAAGTAAAAATATTACTCAAAAGAAACTTTTTGAAAAGCAAAGGGTTGATAGTCAAAAGTTTTTGGATATTGTTTTAAATGAAATGCCAATCGGCTTTGAACTCTTCAATAATGAGGGATTTTTAATAAGGATGAATGAGAAACAAATGAAGAATTTAGCTATCTCTAAGCCTGAAAATTACATAAATAATTATAATATATTGACCGACTCATTCAGTTTGGTAAGTGGCCAGTATGAATATTACAAAAGGGCTTACAGTACGGGTGAAGTTGTTAATTATGAAATTGTTATTGATTTTGATTTGCCTGAAAACCCTTTTCTAAATATGAAATCAGTTTCTACATTTGAGGTTAATTTGTTTTCAATAAAAGGCGAGAATGGAAACATAAAGGGTTTGATCGCACTAACATCAGATATTTCGGTTAGAAAGCGAAACGAGCAAATTCTTCTAGAGCAAAATAAGCGCTTTGAGGAATATAGTTTTACCTTGTCTCATGTAATACGCAGACCCGTTGCAAATCTGATTTCGTTAACAGGCTTGCTTCACGATTATGCTGATATAAATGTTGAAGACCAGAGCACATTAAATTTTATTCATGATTCGGTGCAGGAGTTGGATGGTATTATTAGAAATTTAAATTCAAGACTTAACTCTAATATATAATAAACAGTACATATGAAACTTAAATTATTGCAAATTGATGATGATAGTATCAATAACATGGCCAATGAGCGATTACTAAAGAAAATGGGCATTGAATTGGAGGTTACCAATTTTTTAAATCCATCTGAAGCAATTAGCTTTTTAACCAACAGTGAGGCCTCCTATGATTTAATGCTTCTTGATATCAATATGCCACAATATAGTGGCTGGGAATTTCTTGAGAAATATGCTTCGTTAAACAAAACAATACCTATAGTTATGCTAACCACGTCCTTAGATCCGCGCGACCAAAACAGGGCTTTAGAGAATAGTTTGTTACATGGTTTTTATTCTAAACCACTCACAAAACAAATGTTGATTGAAATATTCCATACATGCCAATTACCTATTGATATAGTTATTTAATGAAAAGCACGAGAATATCCATTGCAGAGCTTTTTACAACAACATTATCAATTCTATACCGTCTGCATTCTAGCATATTCTCTTTCTGTTTGTTTGTTTCTATTGCTAAAGGTTAGCATTAGCATACTTACCATCGTTACAATACAAGTAAATGTGAAGAAGGAGAATGAATTTTCAATTACCAATGTTAAGTAAATAACAAATGCACATAAAAGGGTCATTACAATCACTGGAGGCCTCAAATAATTGGCACCAAAATTAATTTTATTGAAGTTTTGTGTATTTATTCCATCTATTAATATTTTGGCACCTAAATAGTAGTAGTAGGCAAATAAAAACGATTGTTTTAGATGGAAAGCCAATTGCTTGCTTTTTGATTCTTTACTATAATCTGTTAGGGTAGCATTTTCAGCAAACCCAATTGGGTTATTATATAGCACCAGATTTGATTGAAGTTTTTTGTCATCATCAAAATTACTTGGGTTTAGGTCTATCAACTTTAGTGTTTGTAATTTAATGAAAAATCCGTGGTGGCAAATGGTGCTCGAAAGTCCGGCCTTTATGCGATTGCTTCTTTCAACCATATTTCGGACATTGCTTTTGTTTAACCCTAGTATTGATTCATCAGATTTTATGATGTTAGCTTGTGCTACCTTATAACCTTGGTTAAACAAAACATTGATATTTTTAATGAAGTCAGCATCAAGTGTGCAATTTCCTTTTATGTAGGCAACGACTTCTGAGTCCGGTTTAACTACATTTACAACATAGTCAATTATCTGTAATTTACTCTCTAATAAGCATCTTTCCAAGATTCTATATTTCTTCAAATTAATGGATGATGGCATT
The DNA here is from genome assembly GCA_945870425.1 of Chitinophaga pinensis. Lineage (GTDB taxonomy): Bacteria > Bacteroidota > Bacteroidia > UKL13-3 > UKL13-3 > RGVD01. Next base: position 168,919 of record CAMBSD010000004.1, read on the forward strand.
TTTACTCCGTTTGCAATTATGAACAAAACTTTAAAATTTTGGTAGCTTTGGTTTTGCAATGATCGTAATAAATTGTCCCAATTAAAGTTTTCGGTAACATGCACTATCAATGTATATTTGTATTGATAGAAATCATTTGACATTTTTTCTTTGACTTTCGATTTTAGGGCATTCATTTTAACCATTATTGTTAAATAAACGGCTGAAAGCATAATAAAACAGAATGCTGTTTTAAAAATGGTAATGAAAATTTCTGTTGCCATGATATTTTATAATAAATTGCTTGAAACTGCATCGCTTGCCACTCGTTGATAGTTATCAAACGGGGTGTCAACACCTGGGAAAATATCTACATTATAGATTGTTTTAAGTTCAAGTAATGCTGATAATAATAGCACCAATACTAAAACTAAATACAAGAACTTAGCAAAATCCACCATTCCATTTTTAGCTCTTATGATTTTATAAAAAAAGTATCCTTTTAATGATTCTTCTTTTTTTAATTGAATGTAATAACCGATTGTATTTTTTTGAGCTTCCATATTGACCTCCTTTTGAATAATTTTATTGTTACTGATTTACTTGTACAAATATATAATTCAAATGGTGGTAAAAGCTATGTAAGTGGTGAAATGACGTAAAATATCTCTTAAGCAGGATTATTTAGCTGAATAACAGCCACATTAATTTTGAAAAATTGAAAAATTTTGTTGAAAATGAGGTCGAAATTGGATGAAATTGAAAGAAAAAGTAGTATTTATTCTACAAGAAAAAGCAATATATTTATTTAAGTGGGGTAATTTATTATTCAAATGGCGATTTTTTGATTTCCCTTTTGAGCCTTTAAAATGAACTATGATTAAACAATTGCCCTTACAAACTCATCATTTCTTTGAATTTAACGGCCTGTCTTCTGCTTACTTCTACCTTCAATCCATCTTTCATGTGTATCAGAAACCCGGAGTTAAAAAATGGCTCAATCTTTTCAATATAGCTTAAATTGATTATTTGCTGTCTGTTAGCCCTAAAGAATACGTGCTGACTAAGCCTTTCATCCAAGGCGTTCAGCGTTCTATGAATAAGTGGTTGATACTTTTCAAAATGTACTTTTGCATAATTGCCAGCAGATTCAATCATTCTCACATCACTTAATTTTACAAACCAGCATTTCTCTCCGTCCCTTATAAATACTTGGTCTTCGGCTCCCAGTTTACCTCTGTCTTTGTTTTCTTCTAAATCGCTAATTTGTTTTTTTGCCCTAGTAATAGCATCCCTCAGCCTTTGCGACTGTATAGGCTTCATTAAATAATCTAGGGCGTTCACATCAAATGCTTTTGTGGCAAATTCATTATAAGCAGTAGTAAAAATAACAATGGGTGTTTCAATTAACTCCTCAAGCAAATCAAAGCCAGTCTTTTCGGGCATTTGAATATCTAAAAAGAGTAATTGTGGCTTCAGTTTATCAATTATCTCCAAAGCTTCATCTACATTAGCAGCCTCTCCAATAATCTCTATTTCGCTAAATTCTTTTAGAAGGCCTTTAAGCCCTTCTCTAGCCAAACGTTCATCGTCAATTATTATTGTTTTAATCATGGGTTGGTATGCATATTTGGGTTAATACTACTTCTTCATTCATATTACTTATTTCAAAAGTTGCTTTTCCTTCATACAGCAGCAGCAGGCGCTCTTTGGTGTTTTCAAGACCTAGTCCATCGTGATTCTCTTTTGGATGATATTGGCCTGAATTACTTATTTCAATGCAAAGTTTGGATTCTTTTTGGCATGTTTTAATGTTTACAAAACCACCGTTTTTAAGATTAGAAATTCCATGCTTTACTGAGTTTTCTACCAATGTTTGCAGCATCATTGGCGGTACTTCCATAGATAAAGTGGATTGATCAAGACTATATGATATATTTAGCCTTTCATCAAACCTAATCTTTTCAATGGCTAAATAATCCTCAAGGGTGCTTATTTCATTTTTAAGTGGTACCGTTTTCTTATTATTCATCTGTAATGAACTTCTTAATAATCCAGATAAGCGTGTGATGGCCTCTTTTGACAAATCGGGATTTAAATCAATAAGTGTCCTGATGCTATTAAGTGAATTGAACAAAAAATGAGGATTTAACTGGGTTCTCAGGTTGTGGTACTGATTTTCCTTTAGGGTTGCTTGTAATAATAATCGGTCTTTCTCTGCTTGCAAACTGCGCTCCCAATATTGAAACAAATGGTAAATTAGTGCCCACATTAAAATGTACCTACTCCAGTTAAATAGATAGTTGAATACTAATACACCGTCAATAGGTAATTGTCTTAGCAATGGAACAGTAAATCGATCTAGAAATATATTTAACAGAGCCATCAGCACGCTAATGGTTACAATACTTATTGATGCCCTTGGGATAAGTTTTGCAGAAGACAATGTCAGCCAGTTAGTATGTATGAGGAATAATCGATAAAGATGCGTTAAACCCAATCCTATGAAAAAATTCACAACCACATTTAAAGTAAGTAATTTATTAAAACCAAACACATTCCCATAGCTTATCATTTCGATTAGCATAAAAAATGCCCAACCTCCAATTTGGCAAACCCAATATAGTTTGTATTTCTGCATCTGTCGGTAAATGTAGGATGTGGTAACTTTAATTTATAAAATCTTACACAAAAGGACTTTTCATTTTTTAGGTGGGAAAATTAGGCAATAAAAAAGCCATTCCGATTTGGAATGGCTTTCAAAATACTTTGTTAGTAATTAAGCAAGTACAACAACCTTGTTTTTTAAAACCTCAGCCACACCACCCGAGATTTCGAATTTTTTCTCTCCTTCTTTGGTTTTAATTTTAACTGTACCTTTTTCAAGACTTGAAATCAAAGCTGCATGGTTGTTTAAAACCTGAAACTGTCCTTTACTGCCAGGAAGTGTTACGGCATCTGCCTCTCCCGAAAATAAAGTTTTATCTGCTGTTATTATGTCTAATTGCATATTTTAATGAGTGAATGTGACTATTTGTGAATGTGATTAAAAATGCATTTGCAGATTCTCAAATTCACACATTTTCAAATTGGGTTTATTGCGCCTCAGCTAACATTTTTTCACCTTTAGCAACTGCTTGTTCAATGGTTCCAACTAAGTTGAAAGCAGCTTCAGGTAAATGGTCATATTCTCCGTCCATGATAGCGTTGAAACCTTTGATGGTTTCTTCGATGCTAACTAACTCACCTTTTAATCCGGTGAATTGCTCAGCTACGTGGAAAGGTTGAGATAAGAAACGTTGTACGCGTCTTGCACGACTTACAACCAATTTATCATCATCACTTAACTCGTCCATACCAAGAATAGCAATGATATCTTGTAATTCTTTATAACGTTGTAAAATTAATTTAACACGTTGAGCACAATTATAATGAGCATCACCAAGGATAGCAGCCGTTAAGATACGGGAAGTTGAATCCAATGGATCAACTGCGGGATATATACCTAATTCAGCAATTTTACGACTTAATACAGTTGTTGCATCTAAGTGGGCAAAAGTTGTTGCTGGAGCTGGATCCGTTAAGTCATCTGCAGGAACATATACCGCTTGAACCGAAGTGATTGAACCACGTTTGGTTGAAGTGATACGCTCTTGCATGGCACCCATCTCAGAAGCCAAAGTTGGTTGGTAACCTACCGCTGAAGGCATACGACCTAAAAGCGCTGATACTTCAGAACCTGCTTGAGTAAAACGGAAAATATTATCTACGAAGAAAAGGATATCACGTCCACCTGATTTTTCATCACCATCACGGAAATATTCAGCAACAGTTAATCCAGATAAAGCCACGCGTGCACGAGCTCCAGGAGGTTCGTTCATTTGTCCGAAAACAAAGGTTGCTTTTGACTCTTTTAACTTCTCATAATCTACTTTATCTAAAGGCCAATCACCTTTTTCCATGCCATGCATGAATTCGTCACCATATTTAACAATACCTGACTCAATCATCTCACGCAACAAATCGTTACCTTCACGCGTACGCTCACCAACACCTGCAAACACAGAAAAACCATCATATGCTTTTGCGATGTTATTGATTAACTCTTGAATCAAAACTGTTTTTCCTACACCCGCACCACCGAACAAACCAATCTTACCACCTTTAGAGTATGGCTCAATTAAGTCGATTACCTTGATACCAGTATATAAAGGCTCTGCGGTAGTTGATAAATCTTCGAAACGAGGAGCTTCACGGTGGATTGAGCGAGTTCCTTCGGTATTTTGCATAGCAGTCATACCATCGATGGCATCACCCACTACATTAAAAAGTCTTCCACGAATTTGGTCTCCCACAGGCATAGCAATTGGTGTGCCCAAGGGATGAACCTCCATACCTCTTACCAATCCTTCGGTTCCTTCCATGGCAATGGTACGGATCATATTTTCTCCTAAATGCTGTTGGCACTCAAGTACAATTCGTGAACCATCAGCGCGGCTGATGTATAAAGCATCATAAATTTTTGGCAGTTTTTCGCTGTTGTCTGCGAAACGAACATCGATTACTGGACCAATTACCTGAGCTATAACTCCTGATTTTGACATAATTATGTGTTTTGTAGGTATTTAAAAAGTGTTGCAAAAATATGTTTTATTGGCTAAAAACAAACCTCTGACGCAAATTTATCGAACTGATATTTAACAGAAAAATAAGGCCTATCAATTTTTGAGTTTTGAAACCAAGGTTTCAACCAAGCTTGCATCATCAGGTGATAAGATGACTTTTCGCCCCTCTTTTTGTTCAATGAGTACGAGGTTTTTTCTTTGGGTTGTATACAAAGATAATTTGCCCATTGATGATGAATAATAAAAACCAAAATACCCAAATAATCCACCTACACCAAAAGTTCTAACGAGAGTTCGTATTTCTGATTTGTCAACTAATCTTACACTCGAGAAATTATTTAAAGCTAAGTCAATATTGCCAATGGGCCTTATGATAGAGAGTTTATCACTTTCAACAATATAGGCTTGAGGCGCATATAAATAACAGAATAGAAAAGTTCCCAAAAAGATTGATTCAATCAAAAGGGCGGCCCACAAAGGGATTTCGTTGGGATTAGTTGGATCTAAATTGTAAATGATTGAAGCCCCTATGACAAGGAATATGAGTATAGCTATACTCATACCTTTAGCCAAGCTATCCAAACTTGCTTTGTATAACATTAATTGCTTTCATTTTCCGAATCCATTGCCATTTTCATCATTTGTTCTTCTGAATCTTTGATGAATGAAGCATTGTATTGGTCAAGCACCGATGATTGATGTTCGCGAAGGTTTAGAGCATATCTTAAAGCACTACCCGCGCCAATAATTTTTACTAAGCCCAATTCTAATAGCAAGGTAAAATCTCTTTGAATGGTTTTTCTGTTACATCCAAATTCGCTAACTAGGTCTTTGGTAGAAATGAAGCCTCGATGCTGAATGATATACATGATGAGCTTTTGTCTCTTGTTGATTATGCTTTCATCAATATCTTTCAACTTATATCCACGCTTGAAAACATAGTTCATTATGTTTTTTTGCCTTGGATTTAATTTCTCATAGTCAACTTGTTTACGGAAGTATGATTGTAATAAAGTCTCAATCCTATTTAGTTGAGAGCTGTGCATTTTTAAACCAAATGCCAATTGGTGATTCAGGTCAAATTTATCTTCACCATCTCCTTTTTCATCAGGCGAAGGTCTGTGTTCAATAAAATAGGAACGATACTCGATTTTGTTAAGGTAAACTTCATGCTCAACAGTTAACAAACCATGCAAGTCCATGTCATTTTTCTTCAACCAAAAATTTTGCAACAAACAAGCTATGCGGCTTTTGCCTTCAGCAAACAATTGCATTTCCAAAATTCTAAAATTAAGCATCCAAGATTGAACAATGGGATGAAATTCAGTGTCATTATTTAAAAATTCAAACAGAGATTCAAGTTGTAATTCCGCCTCTGTAGTAAGTTTTTCGGCCTGACGAGGTACTTGTTTGTTAAATAAACTTACCTCAGAATGGGTGTTGTATAAATCGGTAATTAATATTTTGTGAAGATGATAAACCATTGATAGAGAAAGTGGCTCATTAGACACTTCATTCATGAATTCTTCAGCTTTCAAATATTGGAAAACAGCTCTTTCGTTTAGGCTATTTGGCTTTACATTTTTATTTATAATGTATTTGACACTTTTTATGTCAAGTAAATTATGGTCAATTGCATTAGAATAGTAATTTCGAAGTATGGCACTGTTGCTCTTCTCTAAATCTCTGAATTGCTCAGGCAAATCAATAAATTCATAGATTTTTTTCAACTCATTGTACTGATGCACAATGTTTACAAAGGCATCATCCATACTTATCTCCGGCTCGTATTTATTGATTAGAATCATTCATACGAAACTAATTACTATTTAAATATGTGTGGGAGTATGTTTTATTCAACATGAAGTTAATTGTATCAAAAAAAAGACAAATCGCTAAATTGTCATATTATATTAGTGGCGCAAAAACAATTATTGGCTGCAGATTTTGGCTCTTAAGTATAAATGTGATTTTATTGATACAAGCCCAAACGCAAAATTTCCAATCGCGCTTTTTCAGGTACTAGGTAGTGTATGCTTTTGCTTGCCTGCAAAATTTCACGGATATAGGTTGATGAAATATTGAGAAGAGGCACATCAAATAATTTTATTTTTGGGTGATTGGCTAACAATGGGTTTTCGTGAAATCCAGCTCTTCGGTATACATACAATTCATGTTTGTCTAGAATTTTTTCATAGTCTTTCCACTTATGAAAACTCTGCAAATTATCACCACCAATAATGGGTACAAATGTATGTTCAGGATATAGATTGCTTAAATGATTTAATGTGTGAATGGTGTATGAAGGCCTTTCGAGCGAGAATTCAATATCGCAAGCTTCAAACCTCTCATCATCTTCAATAGCTAGTTTCAATAGATTAAGTCTTTGCTTTTCATCAAGCAAATCATCATTCACCTTAAATGGATTTTGTGGAGAGATAACAAACCATATTTTATCCATATCGGTAAAGTCGACCATGTAGTTGGCTATTAGCAAATGCCCAGAATGAATGGGATTAAACGAGCCGAAAAATAAACCGATACGCATCTTAAATACTTTTAGAGGAGTTTATTATTGTAAAAAATCAAAAACCAATTGCTCTGCCTTATTAAGTGCATTGCTCAACACATCGTTCACTAATACCACATCAAATCGGGCTTCATAATCTAATTCAAGTACAGCTTTTCCAACCCTTATGCGTAGCATCTCTTCAGTCTCTGTTGAGCGTTCTCTCAGCCTTCGAGCTAGTTCTTCTATATTGGGTGGTTTTACAAATACCGCCAATGCTTGATCACCAAAATAGTTTTTTAAGTTTAATCCACCTTCTACATCCACATCAAAAATAACGGTTTTGTTCAAGGCCCAGATTCTTTCCATTTCTGATTTTAGGGTGCCATAGTAATTACCACCATACACCTCTTCATATTCGATAAATTCGTGGGCTTCTATTTTTTGTTTGAAGGTATCAACATTGATAAAATAGTAGTCTTTGCCATGCACTTCATTGGGTCTTTGTTTGCGTGTGCAAGCCGAAACCGAAAACATCAAATTATCATTTACCGACAGTAAATGTTTTACGATGGTAGTTTTTCCACTGCCTGATGGGGCACAAAATATGACAGCTTTGTTTCTCATGCTTTTCCTTACAACACGTTGTTTATTTGTTCTTTAATTTTCTCTAGGTCGTCTTTCATTTCAATCACCCTACGTTGGATATTAACCTCGTTGGCTTTAGAGCCAATGGTATTTATTTCGCGACCTATTTCTTGCGCAATAAACGAAAGTTTTTTTCCGCTTGAAAGTTCTTTTACTGTTTTTAAGAAATAATCACCATGCTGTTTCAACCTCGCCTTTTCTTCGCTGATATCAAGTTTTTCAATGTAGTAAATCAACTCTTGCTCAAAGCGATTCTTGTCTACTAAATCACTGTTTAGGTTTGATAATTCCTTGTTGATTTTTTCCTTAATGTTTTGTATGCGCAGCTCTTCGTAGGGCTCTATTTCAGTGAGCTTGGCCAATATCGAATGGCATAGTTTTTCTAACTCACCCAATAGCATATTGCCTTCCGTTTTTCTAAAAGATTCAAAATTGTCAAAAGCATCTTTCACTGTTTGAAGGATGAGTTTCCAATCTTCATCATTGCTTTCGTTGTCTTTGTTGGTAAGCACCCCAGGCATATCAAACACATTGTTTAATAACTGACTTAATTCAATGCCTGCATTTTCTGAAATAGGTTTTAGCTGATTGATATAATATGTAACCACATCCGCATTAATGGGTGATACCACATCTTCTGCTTGTTTGTAGCTTAGGTTGATGTTAACCGTAACTGAACCTCGTTCCACCCATTTGCTCAAATCTCTACGTAGTTCCGATTCTTTATGCTGCCATTGACGTGGCATACGAAGGTTCAACTCAAAAAATTTTCCATTGAGCGACTTCACTTCCACCTTAATATTTATTTTATTGGTTTCGGTTTCTGCAATACCAAAACCCGTCATTGAACGTAGCATATTTTAAAATTTAGGCTGCGAAAGTACTGTTTTTTTGAGCGTTTTATACCACTTCATCTAGGGCGGCTGCCAATAGGCGGTCTTTATCGCTTATGGTATTGCCTGCGTCATGCGTTGTTAAGCGCACATGCACCTTGTTGTATATGTTGGTCCACTCAGGGTGATGGTCCATTTTTTCAATGATGTATGATGCCTTTATCATCCAAGCCATGGCATCGCCAAAGCTTTTAAAGGTAAAGGTTTTTTGCAAGGCATTGTTTGCTTCGGTCCAGTTGCTCATGTTTTTTATACAATGATATGTAATTATTTTATTTCTTTGTTGTATTAGTAATCTTCGCAATCGCTAGCGTCCCGCTAGTGATTCTATTGATAAGGCTCAGGCTGTTTCTGCCTATCTTCATTTCAAAACGCAATTCCTTCTATCCTTAGTTAGCGAAACGCTCTTAGTATTTAAAATGAAGTGTCTCGGACACGGTTTATTTAGAATGAGTTGCAAACTCTTTTTTCATTTATTAATTGGTAGTCTCCTCTGCTATATCCAAGCGCGCAAGACTGCGAACAGTAAGTGGTCATGTTTTTTACAAAGTTAAAAACTTTGATTATTTAGGCTCACAAGTGACGCTTCGCTTAACACTTGCGAGAGCAAGGAGAGAGCAAGGAGCTTTCCTCAACAAATAGTATAGTTTAGCATAATAAGTCTGTTATTTTTAAGGATAAAAACACGCGGTAAATTGATTCAAAAAAGAAAGGTCGGCTTTTGATAAAAATCCGTAAATGAATAGGATTTAGCCTCCACAGGAGTCGCAACCTTCTAATGTCCCGAGTACAAGTACCCAAAATCCCACGAAGGTAAAAAAGCCTGGTTTTGACAAAGCGGTTCAGCTGTAATAAAATTAGTATTAATTTTTTCAAATATTACACCGACCTTTCATGAGCAAATGTAAGGATTTTGGTTGATAGTTGTTGGTTGACAGTTGATAGTTTTTATTCGCTGGATTGTATCAATCCCTTTACTATCCGAAGCTTAAGCGAAGCGCTCTGCGGACTTAAAATGAAAGGTAGTGTCTCCGACACGGATTATTTAGAATGCGTTACAAACTCTTTTTTTATTTATTAATTCGTGGTCTCCTTTGCTATATACAAGCGCACAAGAGTCCTACAAACAGTATGGACATATTCTCAACTCCTATTTATTATCTTACTCCAAATCGTTAAGTAATTTTAATAATAAATCCTTTAAGTTTTTTAAACGGACTCCCAATTTAGCTTTATTATCTGTACCTAATTCAATAGGAATATTAGCAATCACTTTTAAAATTTTTATACGAGCTAATACTATTGAATATGTGTGTCCAGGCAACTCATCACTGTCATGCATGTTAACCATTTTATTTAAAGGAGAAAACATTGTTTTGGACGAAAATTGAATAGCTAACTCCATAGCATCTGTTTGCATTTGTATGATTATATAATTTAAAAATTCATCAGAAATGTTTGACCAAGTTGTAGTATCAATTAAATACAAATTGTATCGAATTTCAACTAGCAACCTGCGCTTTAAAGAATCCTTATGTTTTATCCAATAATTAATTTCTTTAACTGAGTTTATCACTATATCCTTAACCTTGAATGGTTGCTCTAACAAGTTCATAATTTATTAATTTTTAAAATGATCTTACAGCTCGAACACCATAATTATAAATTTTCCAAGTAATGTCTTGAATACCAGTTAAAAAGTTAACAGTATAGGCATTATTCGTGGCTGTATCGTCAGTGGAACTCCAATATAATTTCAATGTTGTTTCATTAAAAATTACACCTCCATTTGCTAATGCAGTTTTATTAATTTCAGATTTATTTAGATATATTTTATTCAATTCATTTATACTTGGTAAAAACCAATCTGAATATCCATTTAAATTTAAATTATCACATAATCTTGCGGCAATATCTTGTTCAGGACAATTAGTTATAATAATATTAGTATTGGATTTGCCAAATCCAATATTACTTGACAAATTAGGTATCGAATACATTAGGCATCCCCAAGGTGTTCCGAGGGATGTATTTTGGTCTTTTGGTGCTACAATAATTCCATGAATTTCTCCCGAAACATATCCAGGATCCCCTAATTTAAATACATATCCAATAATACCACCTTGATAAAAAGAACCAATAGCTGTGGTAGTTTTTACAATTATCTGCTCACCGTATCCAGTTCCATGAAAATTCGTTGCGTAAGCTCTTATATAATAAGTTGTTTCTGGATTTAAATTATTTAAAATTTCAGTAAAATTTGATAAATTGGAACTATTGACAACTATATTATCTGATATAGTTGGGTCTGGGGATGTGCCATAACACAGACCCTTTTTTGTAATTGCGCTAGCCCCTGGAAATAAAATAATTCCTCCACAAGTTAAGTTGTTAAAATTAACATTACTTGCCGCAATTGTGGAAATTGTTGGCTTAATATCAAAGGTTTTAAATTGTTTTGTAATTCCATAAAAAGTTCCAAACATATTGGTTGCATATGACCGAACGTAATATTGAGTATTTTCCTTGAGATTATTAATTTCACTATCGAATTCACCTACTCCTGATCCATATATAGTTACATTATCCTCTATTGTGGGATTACCTGTTAAATTGTAGCAAACTCCTCTTTTGGTAATTGCACTACCACCATCACTTGATATCACTCCTCCACATTTTGCAGAATTATGTGTTACTTGGCTCACATCTTTGGTTAAAATTAATCCATATTCAATCTCACTTGTAGGTCCATAACTTGTGCCATTTTTATTAGTTGCATAACTACGAACATAGTATCTTACATCTGGCTTTGTTCCTTTAATTGCACAAACAAAATTCCCAATATTACTTATGTTATTGTTGGTTATTTTATTGTCGTTTATACTTGGATTATCTTGCAAACTCCAACAAATGCCTTTTTCTTTTATGTCATCAATTGAGGCAAACACACTACTCTTACATAAGATTGAATCTGTATATAGGTTGAAAGATACTTTTTCCAAAAGCGGTAAATCATCTAGTTTTTTACAAGAATTAAATAATACGACCAAAAGTGCCGCGAAAATCAATATAACTTTGAAATGCTTCATAATATTAAATTAGTTTTTGTTTTTCTTTTTTATACAAAGGCTAAGCCCAGCATTTAAAGAATATGATGGTATTAAGTTGGAATTAATTAAATGTAAGTTAAGGTTTGGTTTTAATGAAAAGGTTATTCTGGATATTGAAGAATACCTGAGCTGCAAATACAGGGGGACTGTAATATAATTTATTCGACCACAGAGAATATCTGGTCTTCCTTCAATTGAAGTTATAAAATCATTTTGCGTAATTGAAATACCTGAGCCGATGCTTGCTTTTAGAAGCTTTTGATAGAAACAATGGCCAATATTTAAGGTAGCACTATTGTTTACAAAATCAAATTTTGTGTATGGCGCATCAATTGAACTTTTTAGTTGGCTAACATCAAGCATAAAGCTTAGATTTTTTCGTTTACTATAATTTACTAAATACTCTATATTCAAGTTAATTCCTTTAAATAAAGAAGCATTTTGGATTGGAAAGAGTTCAATATTATTTGCAGCTTTCACCATATTTTCGATCCCATTTTCATTAATAGAAAAAACCGAAATACCCCCGCCTACATATAAATAATTATTGAAATGCATTTGATTTATTAAGTCTTCTTTTTCTTTTCTTTTTACTTCTTTTAGAGATAACTTCTGTTTTTCTCTTTCAATAGCAGTTAATGAATCGTTTTGCCTCTTTTGCTCAGCTATTTTTATTTGCTCAGCCATTTGATTTTCTTGATCGGCTTTTGCTTTTACTTTAGCATTTTCCTTTTCATCCAATTTTATATCCCGAATTTCAGAATACAATACTTTAAACACTTCGTCATTCATCAACTTAACTTTAATGAATTTACTTGGCTCAATCTCAGTAATTGTACCCTTAATTGGAAAACCCGACTTCAAATTAATAACTACGACATCATTAATTTTTTGTGCACTTACTGTTTTAATTAAAAGTAGCAGTACAAAAAGAATAGTTATTTTTTTCATGGCGTATTATTTTGTAAATTCAACAATATCAGCTGTTATTTTAACTGTAACTGTTTCAAAAATTACCAATGCTTTTACATTAGCAATGTCAACTGCAACATTTGCGTAAGTTTGATTTTCCTTTAGGGGGTATTTCTGATACATATCCAATTTAGCACGTGCAATTAAATCAGTTATATTATCACCAATACCAATTACTGAAGAAGCACTTGATTCACCTTCTACCATTCTTACATATTTAAAGTTTGCGCTATTTAAAGTTGTGGTTGGGTTAAAATTTCCTGTTCTAGAAACCATACAGCTAGTTAAACTTAATAAAAATAAGCCTACGAGTATTGTAATAGTTTTTTTCATATTTGTAATTGTTTTCATTTGTTTTATATTAATTTTAATTGTTTCTGTTATAATTTTTTTCTAGGTCAATTAGTTTTAATTATTCAATTGATACCTTTAGTTGTATTGTTTTTATGCGCTTGTATAGTTTAGTCATTTTAGATTAAGATTAAATGTTGAATTACCTAAATCATTAAAACTATAATTTCATTGTTTGATATCTCTAACCGTTTACAAAACTAAATCAATAAATATCCTGATTAAGGTTTTTTTACAACATTCAAGGTTTTTTTATTACTTTTGTTTCATGGAAGAGCTATATAAAAACATTAAAAAATTTAGAGAAATAAAAAATTTAACCCGCGAACAGGTTGCAAGTAAAATTGGTATGAGTGTGAGTGGTTATAGTAAAATTGAAAGGGGTGAGGTTGATTTAACTATTTCACGAGTTGAGGAAATTTCTAAAATACTAAATATAGAAATTGAAAAACTAATGAATTTTGATGTTTCACAAATATTTAATGTAAGCAATAACAAGCTCGTTCAAGGGGTTGGAAAAGCCGAAAATAATCATTTTCATAATGATGATTACAGAGAAAAATATATAATTATGCTTGAGGAGGAAAACAAACGGCTTAAAGAAAAACTTTTGTAAACATCCTCAATACGCTGGTTTGTATATGCAATCCCAATCACTTACTAAACGGCCTCTACCTAACATAAAGTATTTGTATAAAAAGGCAATTCATTTTGGCTTACTATCCGAAGAGTTAGCGAAGCGCTCTTCGGATTTAAAATGAAATGTAGTGTCTCCGACACGGGTTATTTAGAATGAGTTACAAACTCTTTTTTCATTTATTAATTCGTAGTCTCCTTTGCTATATACAAGCGCACAAGACTAGGCATAGCGCGAGTTAGCATTTAGGGTTGGTAATGCTGCGCTATAACACCAAGCATAGGCAAATGCATGATAATGCCTGGTGTTGCTTCGCTATCATTCAAGCTTTTAAGAGCAACGAAAATAGGGATGTGAATAAAACTTTATTGGCGTTTAAGGTTTTGCCATAAAAGTTTACAAATTTGCTGAATGAAAAAAATATTTTCCCTTTTCCTGACAGCCTTGTCAATTGCCGCATTTGGGCAACCCATTGTCAATTCTTACCTAAAAGACAATACCACATACCGAGAGCATTCTTTGGATATCACCTATATGAAACTTGATGTGTCGTTTAAAGAAAACGAAGGAAAAGTAATAGGTAAGGTGTCTCATAGTTTTACTGTGCTTCAACAAAAAGTAGATTCTGTATTCTTTGATGGACCGGGAATTAAAATTTCAAAATCCACTTTAAATGGACAAGAATTAAAATTCAAAGCGGTACCTACAGGATTATGGGTGTATCCCAACAAGAGCCTGAAATGGGATGAAACAGGGGTAATTGGTTTTGAATACGAAGCCAATCCTCGCAAAGGAATATATTTTATTGGTTGGAATGAAGAAGCCCCGAAAGAAAACAATCCCTTTGCTGTAAGAAAACAAATATGGACCCAAGGACAAGGCATAGACAACCGCCAATGGATACCGATGTATGATGATATGAATGACAAGTTTATCACCGAAACTTCTATCACCTTCAATAAGGATTACCAGGTATTATCGAATGGATTATTGGTGAAGAAAACCGCTAGCGGCAACAGCATCACATGGAATTATAAAATGAGCAAACCACATGCGGGTTATTTGTTGATGATAGCCATTGGAAAATATGCAGTTCAAACCGCTAAGAGTAAAAGTGGTGTGCCGCTGCAATATTGGTACTACCCTGAATTTGCCGACAGAATGGGACCTACCTACCGTTATACACCTCAGATGATTGATTTTCTTGAGCGCGAAACAGGTGTCAAATATCCTTGGGAGTCCTATAGCCAAGTAATGGTACAAGATTTCATATTTGGAGCCATGGAAAATACCACTGCTACCATTTTTGGTGATTTCTTTAATGTAGATGAGCGAGCCTTCTTGGATAGAAATTATATTGGTGTGAATTGTCATGAGATGACACATCAATGGTTTGGGGATTATATAACAGCCCGCGATGGCCGCGACACTTGGCTTCAAGAAAGTTACGCAACATATTGGCCTAAACAGTTTAGCAAAGAATTAGATGGTGTTGAAGAATGGGATTGGCAGCGCAGAGGTCATCAAAACTCAGCGGTGGATGCAGGCAAAAAAGACAATTATCCCGTGCATCATACAGCAGGAGGAACGGCTAGGGTATATCCAAAAGGGGCTGCTGTAATATCCATGCTTGAATATGTATTGGGGGACGAACAATGGAAAAGAGCATTGAACCATTACTTGAAACAACATGCTTATGGCAATGTTGAAACTAATGATTTGCAACAAGCCATCAAAGATAAATTGGGTTTAAACTTAGATTGGTTTTTTGACCAGTGGATTATGCGTGGTGGCGAACCTCATTATAAAGTGCAGTACCAAGATGTTACTTATGGAAATGGCTCAAGAGCCACTGAAGTAATTGTTGAACAAACACAAAAAACCGATGAAACAGTTCGTCATTTTCAAATGCCTGTGGTGATTGAAGTGCATTATGCTGATGGTAGTTTTGATAGTGTAAAGGAAATGAACAAAGAGGCTTATGAAAGGATCAAAATTCCTAATCCAAATAAGAAGGAAATAGCCTTTGTTTTGTTCGACCCAAATTCAAATATTATCAAACAAGTAACGTTTAAGAAATCATTTGAAGAGATTGAAGAACAAATTGAAAAAGCCAAATACTACCTTGATAGGTATGATGCAGCCCTGGCATTAAGGGAAATACCATTAGATACAAAACGAGAAGTATTGATAGAAGCATTAAACCGTGAAAAACATTATGGAATTATCAATGAGATTGTTTCGCAATTGATAAGTGATAAAGACCCAAAGAGCCAAGTGGCCATGATGAACTTGATGAATATCAAACAAAAATCATCTACCCGTGAAGCGGTGTTAAAAGGATTGGTAGATATGAGTGGCCCTTGGAAGCAAATATGCATAGTGGCTCTTAGTGATAGTAGCTATGATGTAGTTAAAGTAGCCATGGAAAAACTATATCAAAAAAGCTTTGATAAAAAAACCATGGAGTATGTGTTGGAAGCTACTAAAAACACTTGGGGCATGAATAACAACATCATGATAAAACGCTATGAAATAGGCGCCCTAGCAGGATTATTGATAGATAAAAGCTTTAATCGTGAGGATGCTTTGAACAAGATTACAAGTTTTGCTTCTTCACAATATGAGTTTAGAACCCGCATACAAGCATTCAATAGCTTGAAGGTGTTGAACCACTTGGACAATGAAGTGGCCAAGAATTTATTCCAAGCCATATTGAGTCCTAATGGCAGATTAGCGGCACCTGCAGCTGAATTGGCCAACCATTTCTCTAATCAAATTAGCTATAAGAATACCATGAAAGGCTATTACCAAATGCAAAGCTATGAGCAATGGCAGAAAGACATATTAACAAAACAGTTAACATGGCTCAACTAATGTCATTTTGTTTTTTAATTAATAATGATACTTTTGCCACGCATTAAGAAATTCCTAGAGGGATACCAACCGAGAAAAAAACCACGGTGGTAAATACAATGCGGGCTTTACAAGGTCAAAATATATAATTTGAAAAACCTCACAAAGCAGCATTGGGCATTTCTTTCAAGCAATTATTTATAACCTTAATAAAAAAATAATAAAAAATGTCGTATCTATTCACATCAGAGTCCGTATCAGAAGGACACCCAGACAAAGTAGCCGATCAGATTTCGGATGCATTAATTGACAATTTCCTAGCTTCTGACCCTGAGTCGAAAGTAGCTTGCGAAACCCTTGTAACTACTGGACAAGTAGTGCTTGCGGGTGAAGTAAAATCTTCTGCTTATTTGGACGTACAAACCATTGCTCGTGATGTAATCAAAAAAATAGGTTATACCAAAAGTGAATATATGTTTGAAGCAAATTCTTGCGGTGTGCTTTCTGCTATCCACGAGCAATCTGCTGATATCAATCAAGGTGTTGACCGTAAGAAAAAACAAGACCAAGGTGCTGGTGACCAAGGTATGATGTTTGGTTATGCAACCAATGAAACTGACGACTATATGCCTTTGGCTTTAGACTTAGCTCATAAGATTTTGATTGAGTTAGCTGATTTGAGAAGAGAAAACAAAGCCATCAAATACCTTCGCCCGGATGCAAAAAGCCAAGTAACTTTAGAATACAATGATAACAATGTGCCTGTGCGCATTGATTCAATCGTGGTTTCTACACAACATGACGATTTTGATGCAGAAGCTAAAATGTTAGCTAAAATCAAAAAAGATATTGTTGAGATTTTGATTCCTCGTGTTAAGAAAAAATACAAAAAATTCGCTCATTTATTCAACGATAAAATCAATTACCATATCAACCCAACTGGTAAGTTTGTAATTGGTGGACCACATGGCGATACAGGCTTAACAGGTCGTAAAATCATCGTAGATACTTACGGTGGAAAAGGTGCACATGGTGGAGGAGCTTTCTCTGGTAAAGATCCAAGTAAAGTGGATAGAAGTGCTGCTTATGCAACACGTCACATTGCTAAAAACTTGGTAGCTGCTGGCCTTTGCTCTGAAGTATTGGTTCAAGTAAGTTATGCCATTGGTGTTAAAGATCCTATGGGTATCTACATCAATACTTATGGTACTTCTAAAGTAAAAATGTCAGATGGAGAAATAGCTAAAAAAGTGTCAAAATTATTTGATATGACTCCTTATGGTATCGAAACGCGTTTGAAATTGCGTAACCCTATCTATAGCGAAACTGCTGCTTATGGCCACATGGGTAGAAAAAATGAAGTAGTATCAAAAACCTTCAAATCGCCTGATGGAAAATCTAAAACCATGAAAGTAGAATTATTTACATGGGAAAAATTAGACATGGTAGATAAAGTGAAAAAAGAATTTAAAATAAAATAATTTTCATCCAGACTGATACAAAATCCCGAAGCGAAAGTTTCGGGATTTTTTTTGCCGTTGTAGGTGTTTTGCCGCTGTGTTCTTCACCATGTGCGTCAACTTTAAATCTATACAATAGGTCTAATATGTTAACAATTACGGCACATATCAGTATTGCTTATGGTTGGTGTTTAGCAAAGCGTCACCAACCATATAAGGAGCAGTTTTTTGTCACCAACCTTGGACAAAGCATTGAAAAGACTTAATTTATAGGATTATTTCCCAGGCTCATGGCAAACTTCCACTGCTCCTTGTTCTTGTTGGATTTTGGTGCTTAGGTAAGGCACACCCAAATTCATACCTCTCAAGATAAACACACAACCAATGATAATGGCAAATACAGGCGTAAGTTTATTGATGCGTCTGCGCAAATCTATAGATAGAAACTGCCCCAACATTGAAACCCCAAGCATTAAGGGCAAGGTGCCCAAGCCAAACAAGACCATAAACAAAGCCCCTTGGTAAGCATCTTGCGTAGCCACCGAACCCACCAATCCAATGTAAACAAAACCACATGGCAATAGCCCATTAAAAACACCAATAAGAAACAAGGCTGCGTATGATTTCTTTTGAAAGAGCCTTGTTATGCTTTGTCCTTTAATTATTGAAAAGGGATTACCCGTAAATGAATGAAGCCATTTGGAGCTAAGCAATACACCTAGGATGATGATAACTCCTGCACCAATACTGATGCTTTGTTGCAGACCTGCCAATTTTAAACCCATACCAAAACTTCCCAATAGAAGGCCCAATATGGCATAGGTAAAAACCCTACCTAGGTTGTATAAAAGTTTAGCAAGTAATTTTTCGAAAAAGCTTTGCCCAATATTAGGCGTAGCCAATGCAATAGGTCCACACATACCCACACAATGAAAACTGCCTAATAGTCCTGTGAGAAAAGCGGTAATGAAGATCATTTTATCTCAATGTTTTTCTCTGAAGCCATTAACTTTTCGCCTATCTTCCATTCGAATGTGGCTTTCCAAACACCTTTTTTAAGTTGACCGGTATTATAGATAAAAGGAGTTTCTCCTTCCACTGAAAAAGGGAGTTTAAAATCTAAATTCTCATCACCTGCTCTATAAAAATATAGGGTACCAGTGATGGCTTGATTGGCTGTGAATGATAAAGATTTTTGAGCATCATCATAGGCCACTTGATGCTCAACATCTGAGCTGGCATTAAATTTATTTATTTCGTCTTGGTATTTGATACCTCTTTCGTAATAGTTCTTATCTACCAAATCTACTTTTTGCTTGCTAATGGTATACACCATGTATATGATGAATAACATGAATAAAACAGTGAAGAATACGAGTTTATGACCCCAATTGATTTTCATATAACAAAAGTTTAATAGTATGTATTTACTCACATGATTTTTTCAAAGTAACTAAAGCGTATTTATTTTACTGGCCCTACAAAGTTTGTTTCAATCGTTTGAATGAGTTTGTTGTTGCTGTATATTTCTATGTCAGTTTTAATATTGTTTGCCTTAATATCGGTTTGAGGAATGATGATAAAGAATGAACCTTTGGCCAATTCATCTTCGTTTAACTCAAACTGAGGGCTATTTCTGTCTACCATTTTAAGAACGGCTGTGCTTGGTTTGGTCACTTTAATTTCAATGTGTTTATTAAAAAAAGTTTTATTCACCACCTCAAAATTATACATATTGCTAATCATCCCATTTCCTTGTTCTTGGTGCAACATGCCCGGTGTTCTTAGTATTGTAGAATCAATTTCTTTGCGAGTAGTTAACAGGTAGGTTAAGGTACTCATTAAAATGAGAAGAATCGTAGTATAAGCTACACTTCTAAATGTAATACGTTTAACAATACCTGAAGTGATTTCGGCTGAAGAGGCAAAACGAATTAAGCCTTTTGGTTGTTTCATTTTTACCATCACATCATTACACTCGTCAATACAGGCGGTGCAATTAATGCATTCTAATTGTGTACCATTTCTAATATCAATTCCAGTTGGACAAACATGCACACAACGGTTACAATCCACGCAATCTCCTAGTTTTTCTTCTCTACCTTTTTTATGCAATCCCCTTGGTTCACCACGAACATAGTCGTAAGCTACTACTATGGAATTTCTATCAAGCATCAAACCTTGAAGTCGTCCGTAAGGGCAAACAACTATACAAATGATTTCTCTGAATTTGGCAAAAACGGCATAAAAAACTGTAGAGAAAATGATAAGGGCAAAGAACTTACCCAAGTGTGCCATGGGCCCTTCTTCTATCAGTTTCCATACTTGATCAACACCAATCAAATAGCTTAAAAAGGTATTGGCTATGACTACGGCTAATAAAAAGAATAAAACGTGTTTTATGGTTTTCTTGCCTATTTTTTCTGTATCCCAATCTTGTTCATCCAGTTTCTTTTGGGCTTTAGCATCTCCTTCTATTAGGTATTCAATTTTACGAAATAACATTTCCATAAAGATGGTTTGGGGACAAGCCCAACCGCAGAATACACGACCAAAGATAACAGTAAAGAGAATGATGAAAACCACAAAGGTTATCATCAAGAGGGCAAACAAAGGAAGGTCTTGTGGCCAAAACGGAATGCCAAATATGATAAACTTCCTTTCAAGCACATTTAGCAAAAGCAAAGGATGACCTTTTAATTTGATAAACGGACCAGTAAACAACAACACCATCAAGGCAATGCTAAACCATGTGCGACCCGTGTATAGTGGTCCCTTGGGTTTCTTGGGATAAACCCAATTGCGATCACCCCCTTTATCAATTAAGGAGATACTATCACGATAAATTTCGCCTTGAGGTGGTGTTGCTTGATGAGACATCTTTCAATTATTTATTTACGATTGTAACCGTAGTGGCTGTTTTATCATTTGTGCTAGGTGATGTGCTTACAACTTTGTCTCCTTGTGGATCTTTACCACCCGGAGGATTTGTTCCTTGTAGACTTAGAATAAAACTTGCTAACTCCTGCATTTGAGATCCATTCATTGAATTTTGCCAAGCCACCATACCTTTGGATGGAACACCATATTTAATGGTTTTGAAGATTGATTTCACATCACCACCATGCAACCAATATTCGTCAGTTAAGTTTGGTCCTACTTTACCTTCACCTTTATCACCATGACAAACCACACATTTACTTGTGAAAATTTCAGCACCTTCATGAATCTTGTTTTTATCTGTTAATAAAACCACACTGTTTTCATCTATTAAGTTACCTGCTTTTTTAATGTATTCTTGTCTAGATATTTCAGCATTCGCCATTTCTGTTTCATATTCTTTGCCTTGAAGACTTCCTACTTCAAACACATGGAATACCAAGAGGTAGACAAAAGCTACAGCAATGGTTGTATAAAACAATAGATTGAACCAAAAAGGAATAGGGTTATTCAATTCTTTGATACCATCAAAATCGTGATCTAGTTCTAGCTCTTTTTCAGCAGCTAGGGGTTTTAAGCTCAAGATGTTTTCCCAAAAATTTTGTTGCACTTCAATAGGATAAACGCCACCTTGTGATTCAACTTTAAGGATATATAGAACTCTCCTTAGGGTCAATACCAATAGGAAAAGAACAAAAATCAAAATGCCTATAACTCCTAACAGTATGGTGTGAAATTCCATTGTGGGTGCGCTTTCGGTAGTGGCAGTTTGCGCCATTGCTATTGATGCAAACAACATCAATACCGCTGTTAATTTTATTTTATTCATAACTTATTATTTTTAGTTAAGTGGTATATTTTTCATTTTATCTATGTATTTTTTATCGGCTTTGAGCACCCAAAAGAGTAGTCCAATAAAAAAAGACATAAAAACGATCATTGAGAAGATGAGATAACCATCTACACCTTGCACATTTGCTAAATATTGTTTCATGTTTAATTAATTGCTTGCTGTAGTTTGTTTTTTAATATCAGTTCCCATTCTTTGCAAATAAGCAATCACAGCAACCAATTCTTTCTGACTTTCCATAACAATACCTTCCTTTTTCAAGTTAGCTGTAATCGCATCTGCTTGGACTTTTAATGATACATTGCCATTGTCTATTTCATATTCTGTATAAGGCACACCAAGCGTTTTCATTGCTTTCAGTTTCTTAGGTGTGGTGCTAATGTCTAAATCTTGTTCAGCCAACCATGAATATTGTGGCATGATACTACCTGGTGACATGGTGCGAGGGTCAATCATGTGGTGATAATGCCAGCTATCAGGGTATTTACCGCCAATACGCATTAAATCTGGTCCTGTACGTTTTGAACCCCATAAAAACGGATGGTCATAAACGAACTCACCAGCTTTAGAGTATTCACCCATGTATCTTTCAGTCTCGGAGCGGAATGGACGAATCCATTGTGTATGACAAGTATTACAGCCTTCTCTTTGGTAAATGTCTCTACCTTGCAATTCAAGTGGTGTATAGGGTTTTACGGATGCAATGGTTGGAATGTTTGATTTGATTGTAAAGGTTGGGATTAACTCAACCGCACCACCTACAACAATTACCAATATAGCTAAAACAGTGAAAGTTATTGGTTTTCTTTCAAGGATGGCATGCCAAAATTCACTACCATGACCCATAGATTTTTCTATTGCTGGAGCTTCTGCCGCTTCGTTAGCCACCAATTTACCTTGCCTGATGGTTTTAACCACATTGTAAATTAACACCAAGAAACCACTTAAATACAATGCTCCACCGAATGAACGAAGCATGTGTAATGGAAGAATCTTCAAAGTAATTTTTAAGAACTCGGGATATTGCAAGGTTCCTTCTGGTGTAAATTCTTTCCACATCAAGCCTTGCGTAAATCCGCTCCAATACATGGGAATAGCATAGAACACAATACCCAATGTAGCTAACCAGAAATGCACATTCATTAGTTTTTTAGAGTAAATGGTTGTATTGTAAATACGAGGTATGATCCAATAAATAATGGCAAAGGTTAATAAACCATTCCAACCCAAGGCACCCACATGTACATGACCTACAATCCAATCGATAAAGTGGGCTATAGCATTTACATTTTTCAGTGATAACAAGGGCCCTTCGAAAGTAGCCATGCCATAGGCAGTGATACCAACAGCAAACATTTTTAAAATAGGCTCATCTCGCACCTTGTCCCAAGCGCCACGTAGCGTTAACAATCCGTTTACCATACCTCCCCATGATGGAGCAATCAACATAATAGAGAAAGCAACACCCAATGATTGCGCCCAATCTGGTAAAGAAGAATATAACAAATGGTGAGGACCCGCCCAGATATATAAAAATATCAATGACCAGAAATGAAGGATTGATAGTTTATAAGAATAAACTGGACGACCTGCTGCTTTTGGTAAAAAGTAATACATCATACCTAAGAAAGGTGTAGTTAAAAAGAACGCAACTGCGTTATGTCCATACCACCATTGTACCAAGGCATCTTGTACACCTGCATAAATTGAATAACTTTTTGTTAAACTGATGGGCAATTCAAGTGAGTTAACAATGTGAAGAACAGCTACGGTTACCAAGGTGGCTATATAAAACCAAATAGCAACATACATTTGTTTTTCTCTGCGTTTGACAATGGTTCCAATCATGTTAATACCAAATGTTACCCATACCAAGGCAATCATAATATCGATAGGCCATTCTAATTCAGCATATTCTTTGCCTGTGGTATAGCCTAAAAGTAATGATACTGCAGCCAAAGCAATGATTAACTGCCATCCCCAAAAATGGATGCGACTTAAAACATCACTAAACATACGTGCTTTACAAAGGCGCTGTAATGAGTAATAGATTCCCATAAAAATGGCATTGCCAACAAATGCAAAAATGATGGCATTGGTGTGAAGTGGACGAATACGACCAAAAGAGGTATATTGATTGCCTAAATTAGCTGCAGGCTCATAAAGTTGGATAGCTGCTAAGAGACCTACTAGCATGCCGACCACCCCAAAAATTAAGGTGGCTAAGGCAAAGTCCCTTACAATCTTATTGTCGTAATTAAATTTTTCGATTTGCATGGTATTTGTTGTTTGTGTAGTTGTGTGTTTATTTTATTTCTGTTGAAGTTATTGCTTCCATTTTCTGTTCTTCCTTCTTCTCAAAATCATCAAAAAGAATTCTGACGGAAGGGGTATAGTCATCGTCTAACTGTCCCGATTTTACTGACCAAATGAAGGCAGTTAAAAATCCAATTGCCAGCAATAAACTGATGCCAATTAATATGATCATGATGCTCATTGTAATCCTCTTTTTTTTGCCAAGAGTGTGGTTGTTATTGTGGTAAATGCAATAACGGTTATTGAACTTACAGGCATCAATATAGCCGCGAAAAGTGGCGACAATGTTCCTTGCACTGCCAAGCTCAATCCTATGATATTGTAGATTAAAGATATTACGAAACTAGCATGTATAACTTTCAATGTGTTTTTTGAGAATTGTAAGAAGGATGGCAATTTTTCGAACATACTTACATCCATAATCACATCACTTGCAGGCGAGAAATAAGCAGTATTTTCGGTTACCGAAATGCCAATATTGGCAGCTTTCAAAGCACCTGCATCGTTTAAACCATCTCCCAACATGATCACTTTGCTATTATGTTTTTGTAAGGATACAATAAAGTCTAACTTATTAGAAGGAGATTGGTTGAAGTGTAAATGATTTTCTTGGCTAAAGAATTTCATCAACTCTTTTTTCTCCTTGTCATTGTCTCCAGATAATAAATATTCATGATAGGTTTTACGCAAACTGCTTAACACTTTGGCTAGACCGACTCTGTATGCCTGTTGTAGCTCAAAGTATCCAATCACTTCATGATCTATACTGATATAAACTTGGGTCGCTAAATGGTTTAGTTTTTCTTCTTTGGTTTTAATTTCTAATACCCAATGGCGAGAACCAATTTGTACCTGATGACCATCTACTTCAGCCATCATACCTTTACCTGTTACTTCTTCAAAAGAATCAATGAGTAGGCTTCGGTTAATTTGTAAATGGCTTTTTATTTTTTGACTTAATGGGTGAATAGATTGAGCCACCACACTTGCCACTAGTTGTTTTTGCTCAAAACTCAAGTCATTTCCATGAAATGAAATATTTGAAGCTGTTGCTTGTGTTAATGTACCTGTTTTATCGAATACCAAAGTATCCATATGGGCTAATTGCTCAACTACATTTGGGGCTTTGATATAAAATTTATTTCTACCTAAAATGCGCATTGCTGTTCCTAAGGCAAATGGACTTGAGAGTGCCAATGCACAT
The DNA here is from genome assembly GCA_945870425.1 of Chitinophaga pinensis. Classification (GTDB taxonomy): domain Bacteria; phylum Bacteroidota; class Bacteroidia; order UKL13-3; family UKL13-3; genus RGVD01. Next base: position 194,269 of record CAMBSD010000004.1, read on the forward strand.
GGACAAGCAATGATAAGCACTGCTGTAAATGCATTTAATGCCAATACTGGGTTTACAAACAACCAATAGATTGCGCTGCCAAAGGCAATCATTAATAGTGCAATGGTGAAATACCTGCTCACCATTTGTTGGAAGCTTTCAATTTGGCTTTGTCTGCCTTTGGCAAAGGCATCATTGTTCCAAAGTTGTGTCAAATAACTTTGAGATACTTTTTTACAAACTTCTAATTCAATAGTAGCACCTTTTTGTCTACCACCCGCATAGATGATTTCTCCTAATACTTTAGCTACTGGCTCTGATTCTCCAGTTACAAAACTAAAATCAACATTGGCATCACCTTTTAATAAGATGGCATCTGCAGGTATCAATTCGTTATTTCTGATGATAATTCTATCACCTATAGCCAATGAAGTAACAGGCACTGTCATTTCATTATTGTCCTTAACTACACCTACCGCAACAGGGAAATATGATTTATAGTCTCGTTCAAAAGATAAAGTATCAAATGTTTTTTGTTGAAACCATTTTCCTATCAACAAGAAAAACACCAAACCAGCATGCGTATCAAACCAACCAATTCCATGGCCACTAATTACCTCATAGCAGCTTCGTGCAAACATGATGAAAATACCCAATGCCAATGGTACTTCAATGCTGATAAATTTCCTTCTAATACCTCGCCAAGCAGAAATAAAGTAATCTTGGGCACTAAATAAAAATACAGGTATAGATAATATTAAGTTGATGTATCCAAATAGTTTTGAAAAGGCACTTTGGGTAAAACTATCTAAACCAAAATATTCAGGAAAGCTAATCAGCATGATATTTCCGAAGCAAAATCCTGCAACACCAATTTGGTAACTAAGCTTTTTGTTATCGTCTTTCTTCACCTGTTTTTCAAGGCTATTCAAGTTGATAGCAGGTTCGTAACCTATGTTGCTTAATAAGGTTACAATTTCGCGTAGACTAGTATTTTGTGAATTGTAGCTTAGGTGCAATTCTTTTTTCATGAACTGCACTTTGGCATTGCTGATGTTTGGGTTAAGTTTATACAAATGCTCAAGTAACCAAATACAAGAACTGCAATGCATAGTTGGGATGAAGAAAATTACTTTAGCAATTTTTTCATCTTTATAATTTAACAATTGCTTGGCTACCTTTTCATCATCCAAATAAGCATAAACATTGGATAAAACAGGGTTTCTTTGTGTAACGCCTGGTGTTTTTTCAATATCGTAATAACTACATAAATTGTTTTGAGACAACAATTGATACACACTCCTACAACCCACGCAGCAAAACGATTGACTATCGAAGTGCAGAACAATTTCGCAATTATCACCGCAGTGATAGCAGCTAGTTGTTTGAGATATGGTTGAGGTTTTTGTCATTAATTTTATTTAGTAGTTTTTAGGAAAGTCTACCTATGATTTTTTAAAAAAAGTTTGCTCACATTTAACTCGTCATTGTAGTCTGACACTTTAGTGGATGAAAGCATAGTTGTTATTTTTTTTCTGATACTTTTATATTCAAAATGAACAGGGCAAGGTGCTTTTTCGGAACAATCACTTAATCCTAAGCAGCACGATGTGATTATTTTATTACCATCCATGGCAATTACGATGTCCATTAATGTTACTTTACGTTGCTCTTCTGACAACATAAAGCCTCCATTTGGTCCTTTAGCTGATACTATGTAACCCTTTTTTGAAAGCTCTTGAAGTATTTTAGCTGTAAAATGTTGGGGGGCATCAAGACCCTCCGCAATTTCTTTAATACCCACAAAACGCACCTCCTCGGTTCGTTGGGCCAATAAAAACATAGCGCGTATAGCATATTTGCAAGCTTGTGAAAACATATTATTAATTATTACGTTTCAAAAGTAAAATATAATTAAATATTAAAAGACCTTTTTGTCTTTAATTATATTTATGACTTGTAAATATTTGAAAAACAACAAGTAAAATAATATGCCTTTCGTCATGTTTTGATTTTTGGCTGATTTTTAAATGATTTTAGAGTTTATTTTAAAGTTTGTAGAAAGGAGCAATAGCAATAGTTTTTGAGAAAATAAGTTTTAATTTATTTCATTTTCACTTTTGATATAGCGAAACAAAAAACAAATGACATTTTTTGGCAAATTTGAGAATGTCGAAGAACTACATTCCGAATGCGAAGTTCGATTTTCGCAGTGCGTGCAATCAGTCATTGCGAATCCCGATTATCGGGATTCGCAATGAACGAGCGTTCAAGTGGCAGAAAGTATACAGCGGAAAGAGGAAATCTTTTTGATTGAAACGTTCATTGAGCGGAGTCGAAATGTCGTTTCGGCAACGCTCAACGACCATTAGGCACCTTGACTCCGATTAATCGGAAGAAACTCTTTTGGTTATACCTTTTGGAGTTTCGGAAGGTATAAATAAAATCTTAATATCTACTTTTGAAATAAACTTATCTCATTTTCATATATGACAAAGCAAGTCAATTGCTATAAGAATAGGTTTGTTAATTCTCCGCTAAATAACATATTTTTGAAAACATGAATTCTATTAAAACCATAGCCATTGCAGGTGCTGGAACCATGGGTTCTGGTATTGCTCAGGTTTGTGCAACAGCAGGATATAAAACCATTCTTTTTGATATTAACCCTGCTATGCTCGATAAAGCAAAGGCATCCAACGAAAAGGGCTTGAACTTTTTGGTTGACAAAAACAAAATTTCGGCTGATAAACGAGATGATGTAATCAGCCTTATTTCATACACCGCCAATGTAAAAGAATTAATAGCAGACTTGATAATAGAGGCCGTGGTTGAGCGTTTAGATATCAAACATTCATTTTTTAATGAGGTGGCAGCTATTAATAAACCAGATTGCATTTTAGCAACCAATACATCTTCTATCCCTGTTACACAAGTAGCAGCCAAGATTCCGAATCCAGAAAGGGTATTGGGCATCCATTTTTTCAACCCCGCACCTATCATGAAATTGGTAGAGATTATTAGCGGTGCTCATACGGATGATAAGATTGCACAACGATGCAAAGCTCTCATAGAAGGTATGGGAAAAACTTGCGTAATGGCCAAAGATGCTCCGGGCTTTATTGTTAACCGTGTGGCTCGTCACTATTATGTAGAAGGATTAAAGGTGCTTGAAGAGAACGTAGCAAGTCATGAAGATATTGATGCCTTGCTCGAAAGTTCTGGTTTTAAAATGGGTCCGTTTAGGTTAATGGATTTGATAGGCGTGGATACGAATTTTTCTGTAACCTCGTCTATTTACAATTTGTTTCATCAAGACGGAAAGTTCAGACCTAGTCGTATACAGCAACAAAAAGTGGATGCGGGTCTACATGGCAGAAAATCTGGAAAGGGATTTTATACCTATGAATAAAATGCTCATTGCCTTGGTTGCGGGCATTTGTCTTTTTTCGGGTTGTAGCAAAAGCAGCAATGGGATTGATCCAACTACTGATTTTTTCCCTGCACTTAACGTTGATTTTTATATCAATTTAGGTTTACCCTCTGCTTCACCACTGCTTTTTCCTCAAGGTTGGATTTACCAACAAGGAGGATACCGCGGTATTATCGTGTATCGCAATTTTGATGAATATTTGGCCTTTGATAGAACCTGTCCTTACAAAACTGATAGCTCATGCAGCTATGTAAGCGTAGATAGTAACAATACATATATGCGATGTGGTCAATACAACAAGAGCTTCACCAAGTGCTGCGACTCGCGTTTTTATTTGTTGAATGGTACTGTTCAACAAGGCCCTGCTAATAGGCCCCTGAAACAATATTATGTAAGACAGGAAGGAAATAGCCTTCATGTTACAAGTTCACCTTTTTAATCGGCAATATTCATGGCAATTAAGCACGAAATCAGGTTCTTTATTTTTATAGCCCTGGCATTTGCCAGCGGCATGTTTATGTATGCCACCTTAACTGATGACGATAAGCAAAAACAAGAGTTTGAACAAAACTACCGCATCTATTCTTTGCCCATTCCTCAAAAGGTAAGCTTTGCGGGAGTAAACATTCCGCTAAAAGAATATGATGTAGCCGAACGCTACGACCGCGAAATATTGACCAATGTGTATTGGCAATCGCAAACCTTAATGCTATTAAAACGAAGCCAAAGGTTTTTGCCAACCATTGATAGAATATTAAGAGAAAACAACATCCCTTCTGATTTTAAATACCTAGCTATGGCCGAAAGTGGCTTGCAAAACGTAAGCTCACCAGCAGGTGCTGCAGGATTTTGGCAGTTCTTGGACAAAACCGCAAAGAGATATAAACTAGATGTAAACGAAGATGTAGATGAACGCTATCATCTTGAGAAAGCTACACAGGCTGCTTGTTTATACTTTAAAGAAGCTCATGCCATTTTTAATGATTGGGCATTGGTAGCAGCCTCTTACAACATGGGCATTGAAGGTGTGAGAAGACAAATGCAAAACCAGCAAATGAAAAGCTATTTTGATTTGTACTTAAATGTGGAAACCGCCCGCTATTTGTTTCGCATTATTGCCATTAAAGATATTTGCGAAAATCCAACAAAATTCGGCTTCCATATCCCCGCAAACCACTATTATAAAGAAGTACCTAGTGTTAAAGTAAAGGTGGATTTGAGTATTTCACAAATAAGCGAATGGGCCATACACAACAATTGCAATTATAAATTATTAAAACTATTGAATCCTTGGTTGCGTAAAGCTTATATTAACGTCACACCTGGTAAGACATACTACATTGCCCTACCTAAAGACAGGATTATGCAAAGCGAATTGGCAAATAAGGTAGTAAATGATACGCTTAGTTTAAGCCAAACCTCATTAGGTGATATGCCAAAAGAAGACCTGATGCCTATTATTGAACATAAAGTTGAAAAAGATGAGAATATTGAAAGCATAGCCATCAAATATGCTTTAAAACCTGAGGACATCTGCACATGGAACAACCTAAAAGCAAAACAAAAACTAATTCCAGGCACTGTTCTTAAGATTAATAAGACCAAGACGGAGGATGAATAAGGTACTCATTTTTTTGCCTACGGTTGAGGCTTCTCATACTTACGATTAGTGTTATCACCAACTGCTCCTTATATACTTGGTGACGCTAAGCTATACAACAACCATTGGCAAAGCTGTGCATATGAGCCTGCTGCTTGAAAAAAGATAAAAAGTATACTAAAAATAAAGTGTTTCATGTTTAGTTTAATTGCAACTTTTACACAATAAAAATATACCACCAATTATGATAACAATTCCCATTATTATACCTCTAAAATTATATGCTGAGGTGTCATTTTCATCGGCTGGAATTGCTATAGTAAACCATAAGAGTATTATGCCAAATACTATAAGCCCACAAGAAACATAAAAATTATTCATATTCAATTTATTCGTTTTCAGTTTCAACCTTATCTATTGCCACATCGTTAGCCACTATCTTTAGAGTTAGCGAAGCGCTCTAATGATTTACAATGAAATGAAGTGTCTCCGACACGGTTTGCTAAAAACATCAGTTTAAATATAAATATAGTTTCATCGAGTTGGAAACTCTATTTTCATTTTTAATCCGCAATCCCCTCTGCAATGGCTTAGCGGAGACTCCTACGGATGGTAGGGCTTAGCTATAAACTAAGTCATAACAAATATTTATCTAAACTATTGTATTTTGCCGTCATCGGCAAAACTGTAATAAGAATCACCCGCTATGATGATGTGCTCAACTATAGCAATCTCAAGCATCCTACCCGATTCAATCATTTTCTTAGTGAGACTTATATCTGCGTGGCTCGGCTGTAAGTTTCCAGAAGGATGATTATGACACAAAACAATATTGGTAGACAAATGATCTATTGCCATCTTAAAAACTATCTTAGGATCAACGATGGTAGAGGTTATTCCACCTCCGCTTACTCTTTTGGCAGCCAAAAGCTGCAATCGGTTATTGAGCAAAAGTACCCAAAACTCTTCATGAGGTAAATCTTGTAAGTAAGGTAAAATCGTTTCGAAAATACGTTTACTGCTATTAAGCAAGGGCTTCTCTTCAGTAGCCGTATTCTTTCTTCTGCGACCTAGTTCCAATGCCGCAATAATGCTAATGGCTTTGGCCTCTCCTATTCCCTTAATCTTCTTAAGGTCTTTGATATTAAGTTGCGCCAGGTCATTTAAGCTGTTATTGGCAGTAGCCAATATCTTTTTGCCTAAGTCAACCGCAGATTCTTCTTTGGTTCCCGTAGCAATCAAAATAGCTATCAATTCGGCATCGCTCAGGCTATGTCTGCCTTTTAACAAAAGCTTCTCGCGCGGTCGGTCGTCTTCGGCCCATTGTTTTATGCCAAAAGGTTTGTTCTCTTCAGTCATAAAACAAATTAAAACTTATTTATTGCACATTGCAAGTCCCTCTTGGGCAGATTTGCTGCTAGGCGTATTCATCAGAGCTCTTTCAAACAAACTTTTTGCTTCTGTTTTATCGCCAAGTGAATAGTTGTTCCAAGCGCTCATCAAAAGACAATCATAGTCAAAAGGATACATTTGAAGAACAGTGTCAAAATGTTTTTGTGCTGAAGCATAGTTTTTTCGGTTATAATAAATCAATCCTGTTCTATAATTTACCAGTGTATTTTTAGCATCTATGGCAAGTATCAATCTATATTGATTCAACACTTCATCCCATTTATTTTGAGCCGATAAAGGATAAACCAAACCCAATTTGGCTTCGATAGAATAAGCATGCAAGGCAGTGGCTTTTTGATAATATACAATAGCATCGTTGTATCTACCAACCTCATATAATAACCAACCTAAGCGCAGGTTCATTTCATAAGACTTGGAATCATACACGGCCGTAATTTCATCAGCAGCTTTTTGGTATTGCTTGCTATTTTCAAGGGTGTAACTTTTAGAGAATGCATTCTTGATGGCTTCTGCATTTTGAGCAAAGGCAATTTGCAAGCTAAATGATAGTAAGATGGTGATTAAGGTTTTCATAAATTGTATTTGATTCCGATGGCTAATAAATGATTGTTATAATTGTTGTAGTTGCTTGTATAGTTTGTTTTGTCGATATAAGTTACATAATTACTTTGCCTTAAGGAGTACCTATAAGTTAGATACAAGATAAGGTTTTTGCTCATGGTATAAAAAAGTGTGCTACCTGTTCTACAGATGGTTTTATCTGTGATATTGTTTACCAATTGCCCATTCATCTCGGTGGTATTGGTCAAGTCTCCATAAAGCACATGTGCCGAAATCCATAGCTTCTTTGTAGCTCTGAAGGTAGATTCAATACTTGGTATGTATTGCATATCACTGCTCTGACTCAATACTGTCAACTGAGCGCCAAAGACTAGATTGGTATTGCCCTTTGGATACCAGTATATATTGGCATTTCCTTGTAGCTGTGTTTTACTGCTTAGGTTGGAGTAGCTGGCACCAAGGCCCAGTTTAAACTTCCTAATCTCTTTTTCGATACTAGCTCCTAAAACATAGTTTACATTACTATTAGTTGCTGAACTAAATATATAATTGGTTTGAACAGCCACATTCGTATCAACCATAAAAATAGTAGTGTCATAGCTTGGTGTAATGGTGGTATATTGGTTAAAAATAAAATTTCCAAAAAGCTTTAATGAATACATCCTTGGTAACACAAAAGAAGTTTGAAAATAAAATTGCTGTTGACCAATCTTATTGTCAATGATATGAGTGGTGTCTGTTCTTGCATCTAATAGGGAATAGCTTTTAGCTTGTATTTTTTCTTCTCTATTGGTCTGAATGGCATCACATCCCAAAATGATATGCATAAAACGATTCGCTTGAATACTTATTACTACTTGGGCAAAACTCAAATCTCTATTCAATATTTGTTGTCCATATTCTTTGTTGTCAATAATGTTGTTATTGGCATTAAGCGAATAGTTATCACTTGTTTGGTAACCGCCACCTAAATCAATGCTGCTAATAAATTTATTCTTTGGAATTAAATAATACTCCTTCTCTTCATCAGAAAACAAAGCCGCATAATACCTTGCCCTTTGGTAGTTGGCTGTATTCAAATAATTATGATATAACATCAATTTTGCATCCACGTCCATAGGATTGTTGTTATATAATAATTGATATTGAATAGTTGATGTTAGAAAATCTTCTTTCATAAAATAGGCATAAGCCAAGCGCTTTCTAATGGCAATGGTTTCAAAGCCATTGTTAATTGCTTCTTTCGCATTCACTATCAATCCATCCCAATCAGCCTTCAGATAATTGTCGTAGGTTAACGACTCGTAATCAATGGTCGCAATACTATCTGCTGTTTGTGCTTGGCTATAGAAAGTGGTGGAAAAAATAATAATCAAAATGATTATTGTGCTTCGCATAGGGCTATCGTTTTTTTATTGTTTTCAAGGATTTCAATTTTATAGAAACCATTTGAATTAAGTAATATTGTATAATTGTTTTTATGTAAAATTAAATTGGCCATTCTTGTCACTGACGAAGACTTTAACTCAATTTTTGAGGTGTAATGCATATCATCAGCAAAGGCATACACCATGTTGTATTTTGATTTAACTATCTGAACAAAAGGAACCGTTAGATCTTCAAACCATTGTACAATAAAATTGGTTTTATGAAGCATGGGGTATTTTTCATCAAGGCTCAATTCTGAATAATATCCCAAAAATACTTTATAACAACTTAGGTAAAAGTGATATAAAAACGACTTTCTATTTCCTTCAAAATGATTGAACCTAAATACTACACCATCATTCTCAACCCTAGCTAAACTATTGGTTTCAGGGCACCAAATGTTAATACGGTTCCAGGCATCTGTATACACCTCCCAATTCTCAATATTACCGTTCCAATTCCAACGTAATTTCTTGCCCGGAATAAAATAAAAGGCCGCTTTCAACAATGGGTTTATTTCGGGATTTAGAATGGTTTGACCTTCTTTGGGCACTTCAAATATCTTTAAATCAAACTTCTTGTTTTCTTTAACGATATAGGAGGCTATGGGATAATCAAAAGTTTTTGCACCCAAAACAGGAACTGTTTGCAATTGAAAATGGATGTGGGGCTCAGGTGAACGACCCGAACTGCCGCACAGTGCAATAGGTTCGCCACGTTTCACATAATCACCTACCTTTACTTTAAAGCTCTCTTTTTTGATGTGTGACACTTGAGAATACAAACCATTTCCATGATTTAAGATGATGCTATTACCCCAATTTTGTTTGGTGTTTACATCGGCTATTTCGTTGTCATCAATATTGTCTACAATGTTTTCCACATAAGCATCTCCTGAAGCAAGCACAGGTTTGTTATAACAATAAAAATCTTCTACCTTGTTACCAGGTAATGTATATGATTTCATCTCATCATCGAGAATAATAAAATCAAGGGCTTTACTCCAATCTCCTATATGTGTAATCTTTCCATCATGTCCTTGACTCAGCATCCACTCACCCCAAAAAGGTAATGAAACAGGATAGTATTTGTAAAATCTACGATTGTCATTGGATGAAATAAATTCATATAAATTTTTCTCTGGTGATGAATGCTGCCATTCAACTGCATGTATTCTTTTACCGTTGGTTCTCCATTTCAATGCATATAAGAAAAATAAAGTAGTGATGGTAAATGAAAAAGTGAATGCTGGCAAATTAAAAACACTTAACATTTCACTCGAGCCATAGTGAATTAGTGTAACCAAAGGCACAATGGCTATCACCATCAAATAAGACCAAATATTGGGAACAATAAAAAACCCTCCAATGGCTATGGCAAAAAAGATAAAGTTTGATCCCACAAATAGGTTTACCAAATCATTGGTATCAATACCCACAAGGCGATAAATAGAAAATGCAGTTAAAAATCCCAAGCATGCCAAGGTGAAAGAAATGCGAGAGTATAAAAACAAGCCCACAGCTATGATTGCACCCACCAAGAAATTACTTTGAAAGAACACAGCTCCTAAGGAACGACAAAAGATAACAGCCATCTTTGGCACCTGCAACAGGTTCACTTGGTTAACTTTGAAAATATAATCGGACAAAAAAGGATATGAACCCACGTGAAAAGGAAGCAGATGTGTAAAAAATTTTGCAGCCAATATGATTAACCACATGGAAAACAAAAAGGGCAAACCCATATATGGTAATTGATACTTTGATAGAAAGCCATGCAAACCTATTGATAAAATTAAACACAAGGCACTCATCATGAAAAGCATCAAAAAGAAAACCGAGTTCATTTCAAACAATGAACCCAATCCCATTCCTACCATAGCACTGTTAAAACCATAAGCACCTTCGCGAATGGTATGTGGATTTAAGGTAAAAATATCGGCCATGATATTGGTGATAAGCACCGCCAAAAGGCCTGATATACCAATAACTGGATTGACAAAGGAAGCAAGCATCAACAGCAGACCATACCAAGAGCTACGTGCAAAAAATATCTGCGAATAACTATATAGTATGCCGTGCCATTGTCTATCTATGATTTCCTTCCACCTCACAATACAAGTGAATTATAATTTAAATGCATTTAAATGTGCCGGTATTGACTCCAAATCAGTTAAAGTTTCAATGGTTTCGTTTTTACGAATCAAATGAACCTCACCTTTCATATCAATCATAACCACATTAGGTCTCATGGCAATAAACTGCATCCACTGGGTCATGTTATAAGCACCCACCTTATGCACCACCACATGATCGCCTCTGTTTAAGAGTGGCAAATTAACACTTTCGCGCACTTTGTCAATATTCATACACAATGGCCCATAAACCACCATGTCTTCTGAATGGTGTGTAAACTCTTGTGCTGGAGATATTTTATGCTCGTACCAAAACGCAGTGAAAAGGATGTTAACACCAAAATCCATAATGGTAGCCCTTCTGCCGTCAGCTAAGCGTTTATTGGCCAATACACTTCCTACTAAATATCCTGCATCATCAATCAAAGCCCTACCTGATTCAAGCATCAACAAAGGCAAGTCTTCTTGTTTGAAACCATAGTTCAAAATAGTTGATGTAATTACTTCAGCATAATCATCAAAACTTGGGCTGATATCATTACCTGGCAAATAAGAACCACGTAAGGTATTGGTTGATGCAAATCCCCCTCCCATATCAATATATTGTATGCTTTTGTTCCATTTAGCTTTGATGTTCATAGCCAAATCACAAAGCTTAGAAGCTGCAATTCCGTATGCTCCAGCAGTCAACATAAAAGTTCCAATATGGGTGTGTAATCCTACCAATTCCATCTTTTCACAATTCATAATTTTGGTGATGGCATTCCAAGCTTGGTATGATTCGTAGTTAAATCCAAATCGATCCCACAACGGATATACGCCCACATCCATATTTACCCTGATAGCTACTTTGGCTTTTTTCTTTGATGTTTCAACAATCTCTATCAAATCATACAACTCATCAAAATGATCGATGTGAATGGTAGATTCATTTTCGATAGCTTGCTTCAATTCCGCAATGGTTTTATCAGGACCATTAAATAATATTTTGTTTCCTGGCACACCATTTCTGATGGCTTTCTCATACTCGAAACCACTTACGACTTCAGCCCAAGCACCTTCTTGGTGAAACACTTTACATACGGCATCTAAATAATTGGTTTTGTAGCTCCAAGCAAACTGCACCTTTGGGTAACGGGTTTTGAAAGCACGCAAGGCAGATTGGTATGTTTTGCGGATGGTACGCTCTGATATTACAAAGCAAGGCGAGCCATATTGCTCAATAATGCGTTTTACTGGCACAGTGTCAATATGCGATGTAGGCTGGTATTCGGTACGGGTACCAAATTTGTTCATCAGGCCTGCATTCATCTTACGAATCATAGGACGTTCGTAGCGTAATTTTTCTTTTGTTTCGGTTGACATATCTTTTATGATTTAATTTTTTTGAATACTATTTTTTATACTGGTTTAATTTTCGCCAAAGGCTGAAAAGTGTTGGAACTGCTCAATGTCTATAATCATATCCCATGAGTAACGAATGAAGGTTTTGCCTACTTCGTATGTTTCATATGGTTTCACTTTTTCGCCCATTGCTAATTTGACCAAGGCAGCAGGTTGATTTTGACCCGCTCCAACAGTTAGATAAATCCAAGCTGGGAAGCGAGGGTTGATTTCCATGAAATAAGGACGACCATCGGTGGTAACCATCAACTCTAACTCAAAACCCCCACGCCAATTGGTAGCTTTGATAAAGTCTTTAGCCAATTTTACCAAACGGCTGTCTTCAAGTGTCACACCCGCCCAAGCCTTGCCCTTGTCTGTAATAAATAACTTGCGCATAGGCACTGCCGAAACTGTTTCGCCATGTCCATCGCCCAAAGCAGCCACATTTATCTCGGTGCCACTGATGTATTCTTGTACAATAATGGGCAAGCCCCATTTGGCCTCTAGCTTATGAAATGCTTTTTGAGCTTGGTCTAATGTTTGGCAAACCACTGCTTCGTAGTACTTACCTTTCACCACCATTGGATAGTTGAAATGTGCTGCTACGGCAGGCAATTCCGATACATTGTAAATGGTTTTATCCCTTGGTACATAGAAACCATGCTTTTGGCAAAATGCATATAAATTTACTTTATCCCTTGCTTCAAACTGCTCTGTAGTGGGCATGTACGTGTTTATACCCATCTCTTTCAGTTTTGGCGAAAGCTTGATGAAATTATATAATTCAGCATCAAAATTTGGAATTAACACATCTATTTTTTCTTGCTCATTGATATACTCAAGTCGCATCATCAGAGATTCGCTACCTGCCGATGGGTAGGGTATCTGATAGGTTTTGTCAGCTATTCCTTCCATGTATATACCTGGTTCCAAGGCTTCATACGAAAGGCCAATGATACGCACATCATAGCCCTCCAACTCGCGCACACCACGTGCCACCGCTACACCAGGCCCGGGACTGTCAACAGCATTTAAGCCTGTAACAGCCACAGTAATTTTTTTCTTACTTCCCATCAGTGCTTAGTAAATAGTTATCACCTAACTCTTGTATAAACTCATCATAGTCTCTTTCGATCGTTGATTTTTCAACATCGTATTTAGCTTGTAAAGCCTTCTTAATTTCGTCACTCGTTTTATTTTGTTTCATCAAAGTGATGATGTCGGTAGCAACTAAATTACTTGAGAAAGAATCCCCATTGGTAGGATTAAACAAATAACCCGATTCGCTTACTGCGATGTTTGTTAGTATTTTCATATTGGTAATGTATAAATGTAAACCTTTCTGTTTTGAGAGGATTACGAAACAAACGTAAAATAATTTGGAAAAAGGGCAAGAGATAATAGGTGAATGATAAAAATGTGTCGGTGTTTGATAGGTTTGTAAAAGAAATCTGACAGAAATAGGGCTGATTTGATATGCACATGTGAGAATGTGCGGATGTGAGAATGGGGAAATGGAAGATCTAAAATAATTGATAACATTACTCTTAATTAACTAATAGCTGCAGCCATACTTGCCACACTTACTTTACAACCTTCTATTTGCAAGAGTTCGTTGGCACAGGCTTCAATGGTCGAACCTGTTGTTATCACATCATCAACCAACAGAATATGTTTGTTCTTTAACAGCTCGAGTTGGGTAACACTAAAAATGCTTTCTACATTTTGCCACCTATCAAACCGGGATTTCTTGGTTTGGGTTTCGGTGGCTTTATTTCTTATAATACTATTTGAAAGGTTTTCAATTTTCATTGCTTCTGCTAGCCCATTGGCAAATAATTCACTTTGGTTATAGCCTCTTTTTCGCAGCTTGCTTTTATGCAGTGGAATGGCCATCACAGCTTCTATCTTTTCCTTAGCGATGGTTTCTTGCAAATGGTTGCCATAAAGCAGGCCCAAGTATTCAGCAAGTTCTGTATTGCCTTTGTATTTAAGTTGATGCAACATACGCTGCACCGAACCTCCTTTTTTAAAATACACAAAGGCAAAGGCTCGGTTTAGTTGGGTTCTTCCCCAGAAAATTTTTTCTAAAGGGTTTTCTTTTTCAAGGTGGAAATTTGTCAATGGCAAATCCAATTGGCAAGCCGTGCAAATGTGTTCTTCGGCAATGAGCAAATTGCCATTGCACAAAACACACAAACGAGGATAGAATAAATTTACTATGCCTTGTAACATACAAATATTGTTTTACACCTCTCCTTCCCATTTAGCAACCACATAGGTTGCCATGCAATTACCAATTACATTCACAGATGTTCTTGCCATATCCATCAAGGCATCTACAGCAAGAATAGCAAAGGCTTTTTGTGGATCTAATCCTAAGGAGGATACCGTTGAAACCAAAATCAAGAAGCTGGCACCTCTTACTCCTGCTACGCCTTTGCTGGTCAACATCAAAATCAAACAAGTACCTATTTGCTGACCAAGGGTTAAATCAATGCCACTGGCTTGTGCCACAAAAACAGAAGCTAAGCTTAAATATAAAGTCGTCCCATCAAGGTTAAAACTATAACCTGTTGGCAATACAAAAGCTACGATACGTCTGGGTATACCCATCTTTTCAAGGTTCTCCATGGCCAAGGGCAAGGCTGCTTCTGAACTGGCCGTAGCAAAGGCAAGTGATACGGGTTCGGTAATAGCATCCATAAATTTCTTAAAGGGTATCTTAACTATCAAGCCAATAGGAACTATCACAAACAATACAAAAACGATTAATGCTACATACAATGTAAGCACTAGTAAAAGTAAATTCTTGAGTACCCCAAGTCCCATGCTAGCCACCGAATAGGCCATGGCACCTCCAACAGCCAAGGGTGCAGCATACATCACAATATCTGTGAATTTAAACATCACTTCGCTTAGGCTTGAAGTAAAATCTAAGATGGGTTTTTTCTTATCTTCTTTCTTAATCAAACTAACTGCTATTCCAAACAAAATGCTAAACACAACCACTTGCAATACCTGATTTTCAACGATGGATTTAGCTATATTCTCAGGAAAAATATCAAGGATCACATCGTGTTCTTGCTTTTGAGATAGTAGCTTATTTGCCTTTTCTATTTGCGCATCTTGGGCTTGCAATTGCACCCCAAAACCCGCACCAGATAAGTTGATAGCAGCAAGACCAATAAATAATGCAATGGTGGTTACTACTTCAAAATAGATAATGGATTTTAAACCCATGCGACCCACTTCTTTCAAATTTGAATGACCTGCAATACCATACACCAATGTAGCGAATAACAAGGGGGCAATAATGGTCTTGATCATACGTAGAAAAATATCGCTCGAAATTTTGAATGAGTACAAAACTGATTTGAAATAAATACCCAATCCTTGCTCAATATAAGCTTGGTTTTCGCGGGCATCGTTGCCCAACTCTACACCTAAGATTAGGAAAAAGAAAATGGCAGCACTCAAATTATGGCGCTTGTAAGCATACCAAGCCACAAATACCAAGGTAATCCAACGAGATAGGGTTAAAAACGAGCTAGTTATAGTTGATTCAGGCAATAGATGAATCAGTGCCACAAAAAAAACCAATACCAATATGGTGATGAGTAAATGCTTTGTTTTCATTTCATCAAGAATAGAAAATATTATGGCTTAATGCAAGAAGAGGTGAAAATTGATAGATTTTGTCCTTGGTATGTATCCTAACTGAGCATATCAATTTTAATATAAAGAAAGATTGTCGTAGCTACCAAGCTTAGGTAAAACAAAAAAAGGGGCGCGATACATCGCGCCCCTTACCAAAACACCAATTCAATATACTTGACATTTGACCAAGTTTCTTTATTAAATAATTTACGGGGTAATCATTATCACACCATTATTACTATTTATATCAAGTACAGGATAATCATTAAAATCAACTGAGGCATCACCGTTTAAGTCGTAAGTTAGGTAACCCAAGTCTCCATTATTACTACTGATATCTAAATCAGGATAGTCATTAAAATCTATTGACCCATCTTGGTTAATATCTCCACTGAATAGCATGAATACACCTCCATCATCTGCCAAATTATCTCCGTATGCTTTTGATATGGAATTTGTAAAGTCATAAGTTGTGCTTGCACTAATTGTAACTGGACTGGCAGACCAAACCGCTATTGAGTTTCTGTGGCCAACTACCACATAATATCTGTTGCCATTTACAGAACCAGGGAAAATAATAATGGCATTTCCTGCGATATCTAAAAGGCCCTTAATAGTGTGAATCACGTTGAATTGGGTAGTATCTCGCAGTTCAACTGTTATGGTATCAGCTAGGCTCATTGAACTAACGCCATCCGCACTAAATGGTGCCGCAATCATTGTACCGTTTCCTAAATAAAGGCCTTGCAACATGGCTTTTAAATGAAAGGCAACCGTACTTGCCGTTACACTTAAGGTTAAGGTAGCAGCACTGTCGCAACCCGCAGCGTTGGTTAAATTGGCTGTTTGTGTTCCCGCAGCATTAAAGGTTAATCCATTCCACGAATAAGGTAATTGGCTAGCATTGATAGTAATACTATCTGTTGAACTTGTTGGTGCTTTAATCGTTAAATTCAGGGTTGCCAGACTATCACAACCTTGGCTGTTTGTTGTTGTATATGTATAATTTCCTGCTGCACTTCTGCTGCCATTCCAGTTATAAGGTAATTGGCTAGGACAAATGCTCACATTGGTTAGGCTAGTTGTATTTGTTTTTACAGTTATCGTTCCTGTAGCATTTACATTACCACAACCTCCCGTTAAAGGAATCGCGTAGCTAAAAGTTCCGCTTGCTGTAGGCGAACCACTGATAGTAATGGCATCAGATGCCCATGTAGCAGTTACCCCTGCAGGCAAGCCGTAATTTGTTTTTATACCACCCATATTAATGCTGTATTCCTCATATTCACCCCAACTAACAGTCTGCGTAGGGCTTGTAATAAGCCCATCACTACAAATTACCCTCATTCTGGTTAAACCAGATAGCGCAGAAGTGGGAATGGTAAATGTGCCTGTTTCTGTATGTGCACCTAAAGTCAGTGCAGATGCTGAGTATACCTGCTCACCCACGTCTGTGAATACACCATTTCTATTATAATCAATGTAAATAGCCATGGCGTTGTTATATGGATTTCCAGTGTTAATTGAACTCAAAGAAAAGGCATAGGTAGATCCTGGATACATGGCATATGGGCTAAATGCTGTAAAGTTAGAATAGCTCCCTGCTGTTCCAGAGCCTGTTCCAATAGTTCCCGAAAGTGAATTGATTGATGTAGTATTGTTTATAATAGTTGATCCATTCAAACTAATAGTAACATTGCCCAAATCCTCATCTACTGTTGGGT
>CAMBSD010000005.1 GCA_945870425.1 Chitinophaga pinensis
ATAAATGGTTCTGCTGTCGGAATATGCTTAAGGTCAGATTCACTCACTTCATATTCAACACCAAGTAGTGATAAGATATAATCAGCAAATTGAGCACCACGCTCATCAGATGTTGTATCATACAACTCATTCACTTTATCTAATTTTAAAACCTTCATTAAAGCAGGTGCCAATAAATCAAGTCTTAGCTTATTTAACTTTAATGCCTTAACAAAATCATCTTTGCTAATCAATTCATTCATATCCTTAACATTTATACTATATTTTTTTAACATGGCATTCAAAAATGCCGGTACCAAGTTAATTAAATATTAAAATGATGTAATTAAATTAATTCAAGTAAAACAAATGCTTTACCAGATATGCGAGAAAAAATGAAAAAAACATTAATAAAAAAGGGAACCTAAGTTCCCTTTTTTGTTAAGTATGTTATAGGACTAGTATTCCCACAAATCATGTTCTTTTTCGAACAATTCTTGCTTAATTCTATCGGCTTCTAGCAATGCTGCTACACCGTTATCTTTAAACTCATCATACTCTTTAATTTTATTATCGTGCTCATTTGATTGTTTGATAATATAACTTGAGAATAATCTTTGCTCAAACCAATCATCATAAGTTAAACGAGCAGCATCATTCTGTCTGTTAAACACCTCATAATTCACAAACAAATGACGTAAGTCCCTGCCTGCATCTTGAGCTGCATCACTGGCATGATATTTAAGTACACATAAATCTTGTTCAGGTAATTCAATACCACCAATATTCATTTTGAATTGAGGGGCAACAGAGATGATGCGAACATAATATGAAGATAATTTTTTATCAAAAATCCAGTCTTCAACAATTCGGTACTTTGTTATACGCAATTCTGGAATGAAAGGATTTACCAATGTATCCATACGAGTAATTGTAGGGTCATTAGGATCAATAGGCGTCTCTTGATAACTAGTATCGGTTCCTCTTCTTGCAAATTCTTCTAAACTAAACTGAGATGTTAGTGAATCATTAATATATGGTACCATTTTACCAGAAAGCACCGCATTATACATGATAACGCTAAGAGGGTTCTTAGGCCATGCCATCGGTTGATTAGGCTTTTCTCTAATATCAACAATACGCATAATACGTCTTGAAGACATCACATCAGCCTCACGCAAGTATGGCCAAGGCACAACTCTACGTTCTTTTACAGCCTGGCGGTTGTAAATAAAATCATCATAAACCCCTTGCGCCTTACTTGAAAAGCTTGCCAAAAGGCTAAGTGACAAAATGGATACTATTAACTTTTTCATTATGGTTTAACTTCTACAGCTAAAGATGTTGGAACAATAACTTGACCAGCAGGTCCTTGAGCTTTTATGTTTGTCAAAATAACACGGTCACCAGGACGTGCACTATTGAATGCTGCTTTCGCATCATTAGGTACAGCAGGACCATTACCTTGGAATACCCTAGCATCTCCCCTTTTAGGGGCAAATACGATACTATAGCTCGTTGGTGTATAACTAACTCCTTCAAAAGCGAAATCTTTTAATGCCGCGTAAATGAATGCTACAGACCTTAATTGAGAGGTAGTTACAGCACCACTCGCCTCAATGGCACCTAACATAGGTGTAGGTTTAGGTATGTTTTTAATACGGTAGCGTTGTTCTCCCATTTTTTTAACACCTTCTGGCGCTTTAACTGATACTGAAACAACTAATTCTTTATTTACATCACCAACAGGAATACTTAGGTTAAATGTACCTGCTTGTGCAGCTGGTCTTAGAGATCCCAAACTGCTTGTTACAGTTGTTTGGCTAGCAGAATAACCAGGCACAGAAACTGAAATTGGGTTTTCTAAACCACGGTAAACCACATTCATTTTAGTAGCTGAAACTACCGCCAAAGGTTTTACTACAAAATAGCTACCTTCTGCATCGTAAGTTTTCATTGTACCATCTAATTGTCTTTGGCTAATTTTGGCTGTATATTTCTTCTCTCCTTCACCTGAAGCAGTTACTTCATACTTACCAATACCGCTTTCAACTTTAACTGCAGAACCACCTACATTTAAATCAAATGTAGAACGAGAACTTGAAGCAGCTAAAAAGATATCGGCTGAATATTTACCACCAGCAGTGATGTAAGTACCATTGTTAGGAATAATTTTAGCTTCAAATTGATCAACTACGATATTCACTTTAGTTAAACCTTTGTTCAATTCATCCAAAACTTGGGCTTCCGTGTTTTTGATATCATTTTCAGTTTTGGTTAATAATGTCACAACCGCAGCAACGGGCGAATGTTCGAACATTTCACCTTCCCATGATTCACCTGTTTTTTTATCATCTTCAGCTATCAAATCACTTTTTACATTTGCTCTATCAGCATCAGGTAATATGTTAATCATTGAGTTTCTCCACTCATTAATTTTAGCTTTCAATTCTTTACCTTTTCCTTGCACAATTAAAAGGTTAGCATGCTTTTCTATGTTACTAGCTTCTGAAATTTCACCTTCAGGATTTGGTTTACCATCTTCGCCCTCTTTACGTCCACCTGCACCTGCAATAAGCTCATCTTTTAAAGCTTTAATGTATGTTAAAGCCTCTTTAGCAATTTTATCGACTTGGTCAGACTTAACTTTAGCATCTTTACCTTTTACATCTGATGGGTTGTTATCTACATATTTGTCAATCGATTTCAAAATCGATTCGTTTTTCTTATCGATGTTAAAACCCGCTTTCTCCATGCTCACTTCCACTAAATGGAAGGCTTTCAGAATCTCAGCTGACACATTCAGTGCTAACAAGGCTGTTAATACCAAATACATCATGTTAATCATCTTTTGTCTTACCGTTACTTTTCCACCTGCCATTACTTTCTATATTTATTTAAATTGTAAAACGAATTTTGAAATTAATTATTACCACGAACAGTCATAGCAGACAACATATTGCCGTATACATTGTTTAATGATGACAAGTTTTTAGATAACTTATCCATTTCAACTTTGAATATTTCAGCATTTTTGTTGGTTTCGCTAAGTGTATTAACTGTTTTAGATAATCCACCTACAAATTCGTTAATTGATTTCAAATGGTTGTTTGACTCAGCAATCTCTAATTCATAAACTGAATTTAATGAAGAAAGATTTTTAGTCATTCTTTCGATTTGCATTCCATAATCTTTTGAACCTTCGGAAGCTGAAACAATGCCATTCATTGCTTCAGCAGCTTTGCTGTAAGCAGTGTTTACACCATTTAATGAATTAGCAGCTTGAGATACACTTTTAGTGTAGCTTTCAGTTGCAACAGCAGCTGAGGATAAATCTTTCAAACCACCTACATTATCATTCAGAGCACGGATACCATTACCTAAGCTGTTTATTAAATCTGGACCCACTTTAGCATCTTCCAACATTTTATCTAATTTTTGAGATAGACTACCTGTTTCTTTATTTTTCTTAGGATCTTTTGATTCTAATCCAGCTAACTCAGGATAAACCAATGTCCAATCTGGCTCTTGATGAGGTGGCTCAAATGCCGACACAAAGAAAATAGCAGCTTCAGTTAATAAACCAACCATCAACATCACGTCTGCACCTTTCCAGTGTAGAATTTTAAACAAAGCTCCAACGATTACTACCGCTGCACCAATACCATAAGCCTTTGCCATGAAAGACTTGAAACCTTTGCTTTCTAAGAAACTGTTACCCATTTTTCTGTTTTTTTTTAAAATTTTAAGTTAGTAAATTATTATTGATTGATTATTTATCTTTTGTCTTTGTTCGAACGTCCAATATAGCTCATCACACAACGGAAACCTGTATATGAATTTGCGCTATCTTGGTATTCATAAGTTCGAGATCCACACTGGATGTAATGTGCAATATCTTTCCAAGAGCCACCGCGAATGGTTTTACGTTTTAATGTTTCTGGATCTTCCTCTTTGGCATCATATTGGAAATCAGGATTGTTGTCATGTGAAAACAAATTCGCACCTTCAGCGTAAGCTGAGCGAGTCCATTCAGCTACATTACCGCTCATATCATACAAACCATAATCATTAGGGAAATAAGAAGCCACGCGAATTGGATAATGCCCACCATCATTAGCGTAATCTCCTCTGTTAGGCTTAAAGTTAGCCAATGCACAACCTTTAGCATTACGTGTATAGTAGTTACCCCAAGGGTATAAGTTTTGATCTCTTCCACCGCGAGCAGCATATTCCCACTCATATTCTGTAGGCAAACGGAAGGCAGTAACTGTATTTTCCTCGTTTTCAGCATAGAAAGAATTTAAGTGAATTGTTCTCCAATGCGAAAAACCATTTGCTTGTTTCCAATTTACTCCAACTACAGGATAATCATCATACTTTGGATGCCAGAAATATACTGTAGCAATTGGTTCATTGTATGAGTAGGTGTAATCACGCATGAAAACCAGAGTATCCGGATAAATATCAACTTCTTCTTTGTGTTTAAACTCACCACGATTTCTCTTATATCCCGCTTGTTTGCTGTATTGAGCAGCAGCTCTCAAATCGATGTATTCGTAACGATATTTAAGTTTACGCACATCAATTTGTGATGTACGATAGTATATTTCATCGCCTTTATAATTAAGATCTTTGATATCTTCATTACCTTTCAAGTCTTCTTCTGGATCAATTTTTTGACGATAGTTCAATCCGTGATCGGCATCGCCAATTGGTTCTTCGAAAGTAAGAAAGAATTTCTCTCCTAATTTTTCTCGAACGATTGAGTCATAAACAGCATCAACAAATTGACGGTATTCATTATTAGTAATTTCAGTTTCGTCCATATAGAAGGCACTTATGGTAACTTGCTTGTTTGGAGCAATCATCGACATAGGTACATCTTGTTCATTAGAACCAATATGGAAAGAGCCTGTTGGAACATAAACTGTTCCGTAAGGTTGCGGGTGAAACCAAGCTTTACGCCCTAGTGACCCTACCAATTCTCCTCTATCGCTACTAAGTCCGCAACTTGCCACTGCGCCTGCAATAAAGAGGAATAAAAACCATTTGATGTGCTTCATTTTACGGTTATATAATTGATTTGTTAAAAAGCAAAAATAGCAATTGTATTATAAAAAGCAAATTTGCTTCATTTAAACTATAACGGCTATTCTAATTATTTTATTGTTAATTATTAAAATTTTATAAAAATCTTGGTGTTAATCTCGGTATTGGAACTTTTTCTCTTTTAGCTGGAATTTTAACCCCGAAACAATATCTCAACATAATCTCATGGGTTCCAGTACTATAATTCAATATTTTACCTAAAGTCAAATCATATGAGTAACCAAAGTTTAGACCGAATGGAAATTCATAACCCGCCATAACTACCAAGTCATTAAAAGTTCTGTAACTTAATCCTCCGCGAATATTTTGATTCCATATCAAAGTGGCATTGATATCTGTAGTAGTTTTAACTAAATCAGATTTAACCATAATGTTGGGATTTAAGGTAAAGGCGCTATTCAATTCATAATCGGCACCTGTAATAAAATAATAATGTCTAACATATTGAGAAGTAAAACCTCTGTCAGTTGCATCCCTCATTTCCAACTTAGGGGTGTTTAAATGTGTTGAGGAAATACCTGCATAAAAATTATTGAAAACCGAAAGGTTTTGTTGGGTATAATACAATCCGAAATTTAAATCTAATCCTAGACTTGTAATATTTCCTTGGGGAATTTTCGGATCGTTTTGATCTATAGCTTTTAGTTTCGAACCATCAATTCCTTCTTGGACGAAACCTATTCCAATGCCTCCTGCTAATACACCACCATTGCTTCCAATTGGTTGTTTGTAAGCCAAGGTAGCATTAGCAGTAACAATTTTACTGAAACCTAGTTCATCAGAATTGAAATTTGCACCTAGACCAAAACGTCCAATAGGCGCGTGTATATTTCCTAAAATAGTTGTTGGGGAACTTCCTCTTCCAACTGAACCTAAGTCTGAGGTAACATTTCCACCACCAAATTGGTTCCATTGATTACGTCCCAGCAACGTAGCACATATTTTGTCTGAACTACCTGCAAATGCTGGGTTATAGGAAAGTCTATTAAACATAAACTGACTGTATTGAGCATCTTGCTGGGCAAATGTTTTATGGCCAACAATGAGTGCAAGTATGAACACAAAAATATAAGTAAATTTTCTAATCATTAGCTATCTGTTTAATTACTTTCGGTTTCAATAATACACATTTAATTGAATAATGCAATATTCAGAAACCAACAATAAAACGGAACAAATACTAAATTAGTATGGACTACTTATTTATTTCTACAATAAACCTGTCAAGTGCCGTGACCATTGAGGGAGTTTCAGGGGTTGGGGCTTGAATATTTACAGTAAGTTTGGCGTCTTTAATTGCTTTTAAAGTAGTGGCTCCAAAGCCTGCTATTTTGGTATTATTTTGAAGAAAATCAGGAAAGTTTTCAAAGAGAGAACGTATATCAGCAGGACTGAAAAAAGCTATTATATCGTAGTTAACATTTGACAAATCAGAGAGATTACTAGACCCGATGCGGTAAAAGAAAGCTTCCTTGAAAACGATTTTACTCTTTTTCATAAACTTTTCAATGTCTTGCTTTCGCCAATCACTGCAAGGGAATAAGTATTTATCCTTGGAATGATTTTTAAACAATGGAAACAATTCTGTCTCTGTACCTTTACCTACAAAAACTTTGCGCTTCCTAACTTGAATGTATTTTGAAATATAATTGCCGATGCTTTCATTTACGCAAAAATATTTCACATCAGGATGCATTTCAATTTTCAATTCAGCACACATTCTAAAGAAATTGTCAACGGAGTTTCGAGAATTTAAAATAATAGCTGTATAGTCAAGGATATTGACCCTTTGTTGTCTAAACTCTTTATTGGGAATAGGCTGCACTTCGATAAATGGACGAAAGTCTATTTTACAACCATGTTTTTTAGCTAAATCAAAGTAAGGCGACTTATCGCTTTCGGGTTTTGGTTGGCAAACGAGTATGCTTTTTATTTTGGTATTTTTCAAACGAAGTAATTATCTAAAATTTTAAACAACAGTAGCCAAGGCAAAATTTCTAGGGCGCAAAGATATATAAATAAATAGATTATCGGAAAGCGTAATGCGCTGATTGCCATAAAAAACATATGCAGGTTTCTGAAAATTACACTAATAAAAAAAATAGAAACTAAGGTATAAAAGGTGGCGTTTCCTATAAAAGTTCCTGAATTATATATATAAACAATGCTCAAGGGAAGCATCAGCAAACTTAAAAAACCATTTAATGAAATCGTATTTGTTATCAAACCATGTGAGAGGTTAGAAAAATTTAATAACTCCCCTATCATCCATATTATTATGAACTTTGTCAAATAAACCACCAACAAAACAAGAATGCTGCGCCACAAAATGCCATAAAAACTAAATTCTAATAACTCACTTCTACTTTGCAAGTAAAAAGCAATGATGATAGAAAAAGTTAGAATAAAAGTAATTGATAGCTGGATGATGATAGATAAAAAGTTCGTTTTACTATCACTCCAAATCCTTTGACTTAACTGACTATCAAATATAGATTGAATAAAAATAGTAAAATTCTTTGGGTTGGTTAATCGGGTGACAGAGATAAGTATAACTACTGCTAATAAAGAGATGAAATATGCCAATTTATCGTTGCTCGGATGTTTTGTTATTTGCTTTAAATTAGGTATATTTCTAGAAACTTGAAGTTGAAAAGCAACATTTACATTTCCATTATTACCTATGCTTTCATAAGGCATAAAAAGTTGTCTTACTTGTTGCGGATTCAACAAAGTGTCTAGCAAACTAAAGCTAGCATTATCCGAAGCCAAAGAATCTTGAATTTGAATATCATTGCCCAAGGAATCCTGTCCAAAGGCATTAATGGTCTGCAAAAAAAGGCAAACTGTGAAAATTGATATGTGAAATAGTCGATTCAAAAACTTTTCAAAAGTAATTAATAAATCCGAAATGTATCTTTGCACTGCGAAACTCTAATGGATTATCAAACTGTTTTCCCGTTGCATAATATAAAGAGAAAATACCTGATCCCGTTTCGATATTTAAGCCCAAACCTGCTCCCCACGGTGTATCCGAAATACTAGGCTTTCGCCCTTCATTTTTATACCAAGCACCATTCCAAAACAAAACAAAGTTGGAGTTCTGTTGGATAAGGTATCGCCATTCTATATTTAGAATTCCATATTGGCTTGCAAAAATACTTTGTTCATCAAATCCTCTTAACGTTTTTAATCCACCTATACGAAAAAGTTCATTAAAAAAAATATTTGAAGATTTTAAAAAACCTGCATTAAACGATGTTTTTAATACATTGCTTGAAAACAAATGATAGTACTTTTCGACATTGGCAATAAACCTAATTTGAAAAACATTTAATTTAATAGAGTCATACAAATTATAGATATTTCCTTGATTATCGCTTACTCTTAGGATATTTATGGTATTATTTCGGATGATATTTTTTGAACCTGCTGCAAAATCAAGATCAAAGGTAAAACCCCTTTTGGGGTTGATGAAATAGTCTAATTTGGACTTCCGAACAGCTATTCCATAAAAGTCAGATCGAATATCGTTAACACCTGGTAACTGCCTATTATTTTTAATATTCAAAGTATCAACTGAAAGCAATGTTGACTGCTGAAGACTATAATATACTTTTATATAATCACTCCCAATAAATCGATATTGAAGTGCAAAATCATTTTGAACATTTACAAATGCGGTATCATATTTTAGGATTTTCAAACCATAATCCAATCCAAATTTAGTTCCTAAGAAATATGGATAATTAAACTTTAAATTTAGATCTTGAGAGTTACCTAAAAAACTTCTGTAACTCAAATCAAAACTTTTACCACTACCTAAAATATTTTGGAGTTTTAAATTAAAATCACCTGTCAAAACAAGCTTATTATTTTGTGAACTAGTAGGCGCAATACCAATAATACCATCAGCAGAACTGGCTTTCTTATTATCTAGATAAAATAAGGGTCTGGCCTTATTGCCGAAAAAATAGATAGCAGGACTTTTCAACACCTTTATATAAGCCAATTCATACAACCTTTGGTTGGCATTTTTAATTAATTTTTCGTTGTATAATTCTCCTTGTTTAATACCCAAATAATTCTTTAAAAAAGTTTTGGAAATATTTGCTTTACCTATTAGTTCGATGCTATCAAATAAAATCATTTTGTTTTTAACTATATTGATATGTGCTTTAATCAAATCATCTTCCACTTCAATGGAATCTAAAAAAATCTGCGCAAAGGGAAACCCGTTTTCATCAAGCAATGAAAGTAATTGTTCTTGTTTTACAACCCAATCATTGTAATTGAACTGTCTATCATTAATTTGTTCAAACCCAACTTTATCGGCAAACCATTCAGTCGTATTATCACTTTTCACAAAAATGGCTTTAAATGAATTACCGGTATTGATTTGGTACAAAAATGAATCTGGTTGAAGTTTTAACAAATCTCCATTTGCGGCCAAATAGGATTGTTTATTGAGTTGAGTAAGAACATGATTCAATTCTTGTGATAATTGCAAAGAATCCAATAAAACAGGCTGAAATACTATATTTTTAAAAGCCTTTTTATCACCACTTTTAAGCACAATATGCAACTTAATCGCATTTTGTGACGATGCACAAATTGCATTCACAATAAAAATTACTATGTAAATACCTCGAATCAAATAAATGTTGGCTTTATATATTTACTTCGCAAGAAATAAACTTAAACGCAAATATCATACTTTGTCTGGCATTTATATTCATATACCATTTTGCAAAAAAGCCTGTCATTATTGCAATTTTCATTTTAGCACCACCCATTCTCACAAGCAAAGAGTGGTTGGGGCCATCATTAAAGAAATTGAGTTACGAAAAAACTATTTACCATCTAAAAAGATTGAAAGCATCTATTTTGGTGGGGGTACGCCAAGCATATTAAATCAATCTGAACTGGATTCAATTTTCAATGAAATATTTAAGCATTTTATCGTGGCAGAGGAGGCAGAAATAACCTTAGAAGCCAATCCTGATGACTTGAACGCTGCTCGGCTTATAGACCTAAAAAAATCACCAATAAACCGATTGAGTATTGGTGTGCAAAGTTTTAGAGATAAAGATTTGAAATGGATGAATAGAGCCCATTCAGCCACAGAAGCAATAGAATCAATAAGAAATGCAAATGAAATTGGATTTAATAGTTTGAGTATTGATTTAATTTACGGTACACCCAATTTAACCAAAGAAGCTTGGAAAGAAAACATTCTTCAAGCAATTAATTTAGGGGTAAACCATATCAGTAGCTATTGCTTAACAGTAGAAGCAAAAACTGCACTATCAAATTTTATTGAAAAAGGCAAAATCGAACCACTAAGCGAAGAACAAGCCTCGCAGCAATTCGATATCTTAATTGAAACATTAGAGAAGCATGCTTTTGAGCAATACGAGATAAGTAATTTTGCGAAAGATGGGAAATACGCTGTTCATAATACCAATTATTGGATGAATAAACCCTACTTAGGCATTGGACCTTCTGCACATTCTTTCAATCAAACAGAAAGAAGTTGGAATATTGCTAACAATTTAGTGTATGCTGGAGCCATTGAAAAAAATGAATTGCCATTGGAGAAAGAGGTTCTAAGCATCGCAAATAAACTGAATGAATATATAATGACTAGCTTAAGAACCAAGTGGGGTTGCGATTTAGAGTATATTGAAAACCATTTTGGGCACAAATATGTCGACCAAATTGAAAAACAAGCCTACCCACACTTATTAAAAAAATACTTGATAAAGCATGGACACACATTATTTGTAAGCAAAGAAGGCAAATTCTTTTGTGATGGCATTGCGAGTGATTTGTTTTTGTTGTGATAAAAAAATTTGTAAACTTTTATTATTAGAACTTCCAAGTGACACATCGCTTAACACTTTAAACAGCCGGATCTATTTCTGCATCCTTTTCAAAAAGGACTATATAAATTATACTTTTTAGTTATATCAAAATAGAGCGTGTCCCAAGCTTTCAATTTACTTGTATCTTCTGTGCGATTTTCAATTCTCTTGTCAATAATATCTTTGTGCCAATCCGAAATATCCAATTCTGTTTTTGAATCTTCAATGCTATCCCAAAGATAATTTGCTAACTTCAGCCTTTCCTCTGTATTTAATTTATCAATGTCAATGATATGTGCCATACATATGTTTATCTATATTTCAAAAACAAGAAAGATTGATTGGTAAAGAAACGAATCAAGACCCACCATCATATAGTTAGTTTTGGTATTACTTCCTATTTATCATACCTGCCATAGGCTGAGCTGTCGGCATCACAATCATCTCATTAATATTAACCCTAGCTGGTCGTGAAACCACATACCAAATGGCGTCTGCAATATCTTCAGCTAACAAATTATCATAGCCTTCATAAACCATTTTTGCACGGTCTTCATCGCCATGAAAACGAACGATTGAAAACTCTGTTTCTACTGCACCAGGGTTGATAGAAGTAACTTTAATAGGGAATTTAGAAAATTCCAAACGCATGGCTTTGCTTAAGGCATCCACCGCAAACTTGGTGCTGCAGTATACATTGCCATTGGCATAAACTTCTTTGCCCGCAATAGAACCAATGTTGATAATATGGCCTTTGTTATTTTCGATAAGAATAGGAGCCCATGTCCTCGTTACATATAACAATCCTTTAATATTGGTATCTATCATCTTTTCCCAATCATCAATATCTCCCTCATAAATAGCACTTAATCCACTTGCCAAGCCGGCATTATTTAATAACACATCAATTTGTTTCCATTGAGTGGGTAAAGAATGAATAGCTGCTTCGACTTCTTTTCTTTTGGTCACATCATAATTTTGGGTTAAAACAGCAATATTGTATTTTGAGATTAGCTTATTTTTCAAGGCTTCCAAACGCACTTCTCTCCTACCTGTTATAATCAAATCAAAGCCCTCTGAAGCCAATTTTATAGCCGTTGCCTCTCCTATTCCTGATGTAGCCCCAGTTATGTACGCAATTTTTTTATTCATAATTTATATAAATTATTTACCTTGCTAAGGTAATATTAAATTAGATATTAAGGAA
The DNA here is from genome assembly GCA_945870425.1 of Chitinophaga pinensis. Lineage (GTDB taxonomy): Bacteria > Bacteroidota > Bacteroidia > UKL13-3 > UKL13-3 > RGVD01. Next base: position 12,166 of record CAMBSD010000005.1, read on the forward strand.
AAAGGCTTAGGGATTAGTACAATACTATTCATACCTAAAAACATACATACATAAACACCATTAAAACAGATGTCGTTTGAAGTAACCATATTAGGCAATAGCAGCGCTACACCAGCGCCCAATAGACACCCTTCGGCTCAGTATTTAAAGATATTGGACCACCATATTCTTATAGATTGTGGTGAGGGAACTCAAATGCAATTGCAGGCTTATAAAATCAAAAAATCTCGCATCAGTCAGATTTTTATTAGTCATGTACATGGCGACCATATATTAGGACTTCCAGGATTATTGCTATCCATGAACCTGATGCGTAGGGAAACGCCTATGCATATTTATGGTCCAAAGGAACTCTTCGAAATATTGGAGGTGTTTTTTAAATTCAGTGAAACAAAATTCAGTTTCGATCTTCATTATCATACTGTAAACACAGAAAAAGAGGAAGTGATTTTCGAAAACATTTATTATAAAGTTACAACATTCCCAATTTATCATCGAATACCATGTGTCGGATTTAAATTTAGAGAACGTAGTGTGCTGAGAAAACTAAATGTAGAAGCCTGCGAAAAAAATAAAATCCCTTTTACTCATTTCAATGATATCAAAATGGGGAAAGATTTTGTAAGCAGCGATGGCAGAATTGTGATAAAAAACGATGAACTAACCTTTGACCCAGGCATACCTATGAGTTACGCGTATTGCAGCGATACCATTTATGACGAGCGTGTGATAAAAGCTGTTGAAGATGCAGACATACTTTACCACGAAGCTACTTTTATGCACGACAAACTTGAACGTGCCATCGAAACTATGCACACCACAGCAAAACAAGCGGGCATTATAGCTAGTAAAGCAAATGTGAAAAAACTAATTATAGGGCATTTTAGTGCAAGGTATGACGATCTGCAACCCTTATTAGAAGAAGCAAAAACCCAATTTCCTAACACCGAAATAGCCAGAGAAGGAAAAGTGTTTGTTATCGAATAGTTTGTAGATTTACAGTTCACGGTTTGACAGTTGACAGAATTACCGTGAACCGAACCACTTTGAATTATAAACCGTTTAACAGCGCATTGATATTTATTTGCCACTACCCTCTTTTTTTTGTTCTTTCGCAAGAATGCAAACATTTACACCACAAAACTGGAAAGACTACGAACTTATTGATTGCGGAGATTTTGAAAAATTAGAAAGATTTGGCAAGTTAACCCTTCGCAGACCTGAGCCTCAAGCCCTTTGGAACAAAGTGATGAGCGATGTCGAGTGGAACAAGTTGGCAGATGTTACCTTTAAGCAAAAAGGCAGTCATAGTGGTGAATGGCAGAAAAAGATAAAAACCCAAGGCGACAAATGGAAGATTGCATATGGAAACAATGATTTTGATGTAAAATTCAATCTTTCACTAACTTCTTTCAAACATGTAGGAATATTTCCAGAACAGGCCGACAATTGGGATTTTATATACAACAACTTAAGAAAAGTAAAAGGAGAGCAACCACGATTCCTTAATCTATTTGCTTACACGGGTGGTGCATCATTGGCCGCTAAAGCAGCCGGAGCTGATGTAACCCATGTAGATAGCATTAAGCAAGTTATCAATTGGAGCCGCGAAAACATGGAACTTTCAGGCTTAGACAATATTAGGTGGGTGGTAGAAGATGCTATGAAGTTTGTGAAGCGAGAGGTAAAAAGAGGTAAAACCTACCATGGTATTGTGTTGGACCCTCCTGCATATGGCATAGGAGCCAATGGCGAACGTTGGCAACTAGAGCAATGTATCAATGAAATCCTTAGTGATGTTGCGCAAATTTTAGATCCTAAACAGCATTTTATTATTTTAAATGTATATTCAATGGGTTTAAGTGCGCTATTGATTCAAAATTTAATTTACAGAAATTTCAAGGATTGCCAAGCATTAGAAAATGGGGAATTGTATCTTCAAGCCAAATCAGGAGTAACTTTACCCTTAGGCATTCTTGCCAGATATAGCAAAGGCTTGAAGTAATCAGGCATAAAAAAAGTGGGTTAAAACCCACTTCCTTCTATTTATATTTTGTATTTCTTTTTGATTTGGAAAAAGTAACTTCGGCTAATTTCAAAAGGCTTATCAATACCTTTTAAGTACAATCTTCCTGTATCATTGGTCCACTTTTCAATTTTCACAACATTCATTAAATTGGCAATAGTAGATCGGTGAATTTGGATGAAAGTATCATGAGGTAGTTTGTTATCCCAGTTTTTGATAGAATTATAGGTAATACTTAGTTTACCATCACTCAAAAAAATCTTTGTATAGTTACCAAAAGCTTCAATATAATTGATATCTTTAACCTTGATAAAATTCATTTTATTATCAAAAGACAACAAGATGATTTGTTCCGCTTCAAAACGCTCATTATTCTCAGTTAAAGGACTGTTAACTTCATTTTCAACTTGTTTAGGCGCCACTTCATCGTTTGTAAGTCTTTCAATGGCTTTTTTTATCCTTTCAGTACTGATAGGTTTCAAGATATAATCTATTGCATTTAGTTCAAATGCTTTGATTGCAAAATCAGGATGAGAGGTAATAAAAATAATTTTAGGGACATGATTTACTTGACTCAATAAATCAATGGAGGTAAGACCGTTTAAGTCAATGTCCAAAAAAACTAAATCAGGCTTAGCACTATTTATTAGCTCTTTGGCAGAGTCAAAATCAGATGCTTCTCCAATCAACTCGATGTGTGGAAACTGCTCTAAAACCTTTTTCAAAGTTATACGCATTAACTCTACATCATCAACTAATATCGCTCTAATTTTATCTTTCATTGTTGTAAATTTTATTCTATTTTTTTTCAATATTAATAATTAGCAAGCTATATATTAATAAAATTGTGTGAACTTTAACTTATTAAACATATTTTCCAATATGAATATTCCACTGTATTCAAAAACCAGTTAGTGATTTTCTAGCACTTCCATTGTATTAAAACTGACAACTTCGGGCCTCATCTGAGGGAAAAGTAGCACATCTTGTATGGAATGAGAATTGGTCATTAACATACACAACCTATCAATACCTATCCCAATGCCAGCAGTAGGGGGCATGCCATATTCTAGAGCTCGTAAGAAGTCGTTGTCAATAAACATGGCTTCATCATCACCCCTTTCCATCAATTTTACTTGCTCCTCAAATCTTTCTCTTTGGTCAATTGGATCATTTAACTCGCTGTAGGCATTTGCTATTTCCTTACCATTCACCATCAATTCAAATCTCTCTACTAATCCTTCTTCACTTCTATGTTTTTTAGTTAATGGAGATAATTCAACAGGGTAATCAGTAATAAATGTTGGTTGAATAAAATTCTCCTCACACTTAGCACCAAAAATTTCATCAATCAATTTACCTTTACCCATGCTTGGTTTGGTTTCAATATGCAATTTATGGCAAACATCTCTCAATTCACTTTCGTTCATTTGACTTACATCAAATCCTGTAAATTCCTTAATTGCATCAAAAATTGGTACCCTTTTGAAAGGTGCCTTGAAGTTTATATGATTTTCACCTACTGGCAATTCTGAAGTTCCATGCATGGCAATTGCCGTTTTCTCCAATAACTGCTCTGTAAAATTCATCATCCAAAGATAGTCTTTATAAGCGACATAAAATTCTAGTATAGTAAATTCAGGATTATGAGTTCTATCCATTCCTTCATTTCTAAAGTTTCTACTAAATTCATATACAAAATCAAAACCACCAACAATCAACCTTTTTAAATACAATTCGTTGGCGATTCTCAAGTAAAATGGAACATCCAAAGCATTGTGATGGGTTATAAATGGCTTGGCAGCAGCACCACCTGGAATATTTTGAAGTACAGGGGTATCGACTTCTAATGCACCATTATTGTTTAAAAAATCACGAATGGTTTTTATCATTAATGAACGTTTAACAAACGTATCCTTAACTTGGGGATTGATAATTAAATCTGCGTATCTTTGGCGGTAACGAAACTCAGGGTCGGTCACAGCATCAAAAGTTTCACCTTCCTTTTCCTTGACGATTGGGAGGGGTTTCAGAGATTTGCATAGGACAATAAGGTTTTTGGCATGTAAGGAAATTTCACCTGTTTTAGTAGTGAACATATACCCCTCAACACCTACAATATCGCCAATATCCAATAGTTTTTTAAAAACCACATCGTACATAGTTTTATCGTCATTTGGACAAATATCATCCCTACGCACATAAACCTGTATACGAGCTACAGAATCTTGAATAACTGCAAAACAAGCCTTACCCATATCCCTTACGCTCATAATTCTACCCGCAATCTTTACATTCTTAAGAGACTCATCATCTATGTTAGTAGAATATTTTTCGCGAGCCTCAACAGATGTATGGCTAACCGCAAACAATTCTGCTGGATATGGATTAATTCCTAACTTTTTAAGTTCGTGTAATTTCTCCCTTCGTATTAATTCTTGTTCGCTTAAATTCGTCATTTCAGTATTAAAAAGTCTGCGAAAGTAAAAAAGCCATTCCATATTTTTATGGAATGGCCTAATTAAGTGTTAATTTATTTTAATAAAGTTTTGAACTATTTCGGTAACCTTGTTCGTTTTTATACCAACCTTGGTATTGTTTTCCACCAGATTGAGCCCATGCAGCAAACTTTAAATGTCCATTAATGATTGCTTCTCTCTCAAGCGGGTAAATAAACGTTTCAGGAATATTAATGGCAAATGGCAGATTATTAGCTGTTTTATAATACCTTCCAGTGGATGGATCTGAATCATCTGCATTAGTTCCCAAAACAGATTTATCAGCCAATTCGGTTGGTGCCATATCTGGAAGATGAATCTCAAAACCACGTCCTTTACCAGCCTCATCAACAAAAATAAATGGATTAAACGAACTAAGCGTGAAGTCTTGTGGCTTTTCGAAATCCATAGATATTGTAATTGTATCGGTTACTTGTGGGCTAGTTCCAGGTTTTGTATTATAGTTATCAATTATTTCTTTTGAATTCGCAAACACATTAACAATCGCTTTTGTGGCATCAGCTTGTAATCCCAATCCACCTTTTATACTTGAAATGTCACTACTGTTTATTGGTAACTCTACAGAGAAAGCATTTTTCAAACTTCCTCCAGCAGCACGAAGTTTATATTTACCATCCAAACTCACCATTTCGTTGTTAGCATTAAGCACTCCTCTGTATTGATAAGCAACTACAACATCATTCAAATCGTAATCACCTTTACTAGGCCATAAGTCTTCAAAAGCTACACTTGCATATGTTTTTGCTGAGGGATAATAAACATTAAACGCTCTCGCTGGATCATTAGGATATTCATCAAAGAAATTTAAAACACCGTCACCGTCATTATCGCTTCCTGAAGAAGGTTTAGTTGGAACTACATTGGTTTTATCAATAGACTCAACTGGATCTGTACTAACAGAAATAATACAATCATTAAAATCATCATCGCTACCACTGTTTTCTCTCTTTTCATCTTCAAAGCCAATCACAAATTTCTCAGTAGGGTCATCATATAATAATGCTACATGTTCCTTATTTGATGAAATTATTTCAGGATTGAATTTGCTAAAAGTATAGAAGAATTTCGAGGTTGATTTTACAGTGTTTCCATCCCAGCCATCTTGAGCTATAGCAAAACCTATTGATGTATCAGCTCCAACACTTCCTATATACACCTTGTTACCTGTTTCTAAACCTCCACCGCTTCCATCATATGAAGCATTGGGAAAAATAGCTATTAATGCTTCAATTTCACTAGCATTTTTGGGTGGATTATCAGTAGGGTATTTAAAGTAAAACAAACCATTTTTGTATGCAGATCCTTCGTGTATAAATGTTACCCAAATGTCGCACAATTCCTTCATTTTTATGTTTTTTTCTGCGCTAGCTGCCAGATATTCAGGATGATCTATGGGAACCTGTGAATTCTCGGGTAAAGATGAGTTGATATCAGCTAAAAACTTATTCGTTTCATCTTCATCTTTACTATCCAAATAGTCGGGTACACCGCCCTCTGCACCTTTTGAATAATCTCCTAATTTGTAAGATATTGGAGCAGAAGCTTTACCTAAATTGAATGATTTAGGAAGATTTTTTTGTTCAACGGTGCGAACTAGTTGAGGATTTTTACCACCAATTTTAGCAGATACTCTACCACTGTTTACTGTGGCAATTACATTATTAACAACTCCAATATAATCGGTGTTGATTACTACTTCTTTCAAATAATTTGGTATATTATATTTAATGTCTAAAACACCCGAAGTATTGGTAACACCCGTAGCAATAATTTTGCCGCCATTCTCTGGACTATCACCCATGATATCAACCCTTACGCCCTTTAAGGCATCATCGTTGTTTGATAAAAGCGTAATGTTAAAATTTACATCCTCTGAGGTTTTGTAATTAAAACTTTTGGGAACCACCATTTCTTCCATGGTTTTGGGATCAGGGTTTACAACTACCGATTGCTCAGTTAATTTAATGTCTTTGCTACAAGACCCTAAAAGAGCTGCCAAAGAGAGGATTGAAATTACTACTTTTTTCATATATTGAGTTTGTTATATTTTCTTTTATCACCTATTTGCAGATTACATACCACAAATATAATTTACTCATTATCTGAGAAATAAGAAAAATGGGCATATGAAAATACTCCCAATTTAAAACTATCTTCCCATTTTAGACAAAGAACTTATACCTGCTTTTGCCTTTTGTTCTATACTGTACTTGTATTGGTAGTTTTTATAACTAAGTACTTGATTGTAATGATTTAAAGCTAAATCTTTTCTTCCTAGCTTATCGTAAATTGTACCCAATTGTAAATGTGAATTTGGAGCAAAATAAACATTTAGAGATGATCCTAATTTTATCACTAACATATAGTTATCAATAGCCTTTTGGAATTTGTTGGTTTCTTGACAAATTTTCGCCAATCGATAATAATACTCAATGCGCTCTAAATCGCTGATATTTTTATTATTAAAGCTTAACAATTCCTGCTCTGCTAAACCATAAAATCCCCCATCTGTTAATAGCCTTGTTTTTAATAAAATTGAATTAGGAAGCTTTTCAAGCCCTCCTTGTGATGGCAAAGTTGTCCATTGTTTATTGCTTTCCTTATATTTTTTTGACATACTTGCATATAAATAATATTCGCTTGTATCTCCATTAAGAAAATAACACCATGCTAACTTAGTATATGCCTCCTCATATAGATTTTTATTAGGACAAAGACTTACGAATTTTTTAAGATAATAGGTTGCATCCTCATCTAATCGGGTTAATTTCATGCTACCCAACAGATAATCGGTAAAATAAAAATTAGTATAATCTTTTGTATGGGGTTTTACTAGGAGGTTTCTAATACCCTCATCAGTCATATCGCATTTTTGAGCTACAAATGCCCTAATGCAAGCACTCATTAAATTGGTTTCATAATCGGAGGTATATTTATCAGTAAGTTTCCAATTGTTAAGTTTATTTCTTTCGAAATTTACTTGTAGTAAACAATACAAAAATTTTGCGCTTTGCAATTCAATTGATAATTGGTGAGAATTTGCGCTGCTTGCTATGAATTTCCTTATCAAGCCCATCCCTTCTTCATAATTTCCGTTTAAACCAACAATGCTAGCAATCCATTTATAACCATCTGGGATGATACCTATGATGACTTTCAGAATTCCCATATCTTTATTGTTAAGCACAAAATTGGGATACAAACTTGCATTTTTTTCTAAAAGTTGAAATGCCGACCTAAAATCCATGGCAGCTGACAAATAATCTCCATTTTGACTTTTAACAAAAGCCCATTGAAGATGAACATCTGCTTGGGCATATAAAAAATAAGGACTTGGATTTGTTTTTCTTGATAGGATTGTAAGCCTTACATCTCTATTCGGTAAAAGCTTTTCATATTCATCTTTATTTTGGGATGAAATTATCCTGTAAATATCAATATAATTTTCTATGAAGATAGCAGCTCGATTGTTAGGATTATCTTTTTTCTCAGCATCTATTAGAGCTTGGCCATTTTTCAGTTGGAGCCTCGAAATATAATTCTGCGCCTCAAGTAATCGGCCATTGATGACAAAATCAGCCTTAGAAACTAAAGTGAAAAGTATAAGAAATATACAGATTAAGACTTCACGCATTTAATACAAATTTGAACATAAATTAATCAATCACAAGCAAAGCCATCCTTTATTATACCAACAATATGTCCATATCTTTAAGCCATTTTATCTAAAATACATGAGCAGGATTTCTATACCCCAAAAAATTATGGTACCAATTGGTATACTGCAAACCTCCTGATTGAGCCCATGGCGCAAATTTCAGATATGCATTTATGATAGCTTGCCCTTCAGCAGGGTAATCAAATTTTTCAGGTATATTGATAGCAAAAGGCAAATTGTTGCTTGTTTTATAATACCTACCTATTAAAGGCTTGGAATCATCCGAAGAAGTTCCAAAAACAGCCATATTAGCCAACTCTGTTGGGGCATGATCAGGAAGATGAACCTCATATCCTCTGCCTTTGCCAACTTCATTAACATATATAAATGGATTAAATTCACTAAGCATTAAACTTTGTGGATTATTGAACAATATGGAAAATGAAACGGTATCTGTTTGAACAGCTGCTAATCCCGGCTTGGTATTGTAACTAGAAATAATATCCTTAGTATTATCAAAAACCTTCACAATGATTTTTGTGGTATTAGGGTCTAAAACCACACCAGAACTGGCACTGAAGGCAGAAACAATATTTCTATTGGCAGGCAATTCTACAGCAAATGAATTATGAAAAACTCCTCCTGCCGCACGAAGTTTGTAGCGGGCGGACATATTCACTACTTTGTTGTTTGCATTAACAGCCGCAAAATATTGATATGCTACCACCACATCATTCAAATCATGATCACCTTTACTCGGCCACAAATCTTCAAAAGCTACATTGGCAAATATTGAACTATTTGGATAATAAACATTGTAGGCCCTTAAAGGATCGTTAGGATAATCATCAAATGCATTTAATACGCCATCACCGTCATTATCTGTTCCTGTAGAGGGGTCAGTAATTTCAATTCCTGAAGTATCTATAGCCCTATAAGGTATAGAAGTAGCGTATACAATACAATCATTAAAGTCATCATCAGTGCCACCTTCACGGTCCAAGTCTTCAAAACCAATCAAAAACCTTTGTGTTGGGTTATCAAATAAAAAAGCAACATGGTCTCTTTTGTTTGGGTTAGCCTCTGGATTTAATTCTTTGATTGAATAATAAAATGTGCTTGTAGAGGTCACATCAGTATAATTCCAACCATTGGATGCCAAGGCAAATCCTATGGAAGTATCAGCACCTACCCTACCTATATACACCTTATCACCAATAGCCAAACCTCCACCGCTACCTGCATAGGATACATTTGGGAACACTGCAATTAATGAATCTATCTGACTTGCATTTGTTGGCTTGCTATTGGTTGGGTATTTAAAAAAGAACAATGAATTACTATAACCTGCGCCTTCATGCACAAAAGTCAACCAAATATCACACAATTCAGTCAAAACAAGGTTTTTCTCTAAATTAGGGGCAAGGTATTGGGGGTGATGATTCATCACATTTAAATTTTCGGGTAATGAATTATTGACATCCGCTAAAAACTGCCCTGAAACCACATCTCTAGGGAAGGTGAAATAATTAGGTACGCCACCATCCATACCTTTGCTAAATGTCCCTAGCCTATATGATAAGCGACTGAATGATTTCCCCAAAAATCTTTGTGTGCCTGTATTTTTACTTATAACCGTTTGATGCAATTCTGGATTTTTACCACCAATATTAGCAAAGACTTTTCCATTACTCACAGGAATAATAATATTGTTTACTAACCCTATATAGTCGGTATTTATAACCACTTCATTTAAGTAACTCGGAATATAATAATTTCCCTCAAATACCCCTGAAGAATTGGTTACTCCAGTTGCAATAATCTTCCCGCCATTTTCAGGACTATTATCCATCACATCCACACGCACACCTCTTAAAGGGTTGTCATTATTAGCCAGAAGGGTAATATTAAAATTAAGGCCATCTGAAGTATTGTAATGAAAACCAGCAGGCACATTCATTTCATCCATGTATTTCGGGTCTGGATTTAGGCCAATTGGCTTTAGCCCTTCTCCAGGTTTTACTTGCTTAATGCAAGAACTTAAAACAATTATAGCGGCAAAAATGCAAATTACTATTCTACTCATCATACTGTAATCTAGTGTCAGTTTTTCCGAATAGAGCAAATCTAAATCATTAAGTGTGTCACTAATTATAGTTGTAGCGATGTTATCCCATAGATTTGTGAATAGTTTTTTTTATAAAACAGAAAACCCCGACTTATCGGGGTTTTCTGTTTTATAAAGATTTTTATCTTAGTTCATTTCTTGTTGAACCTCACTGGCTAAATCCGTGTCAACGATTACGCGTCCACAGTTTTCGCAAACTATAATTTTTTTACGCTGTTTGATATCCGCCTGACGTTGAGGAGGAATACCTGCAAAGCAACCGCCACAGCTATCTCTAACAACAACCGCTACGCCAATACCATTTTTAACACTTTTTCTAATTCTGTCGTAAGAAGTGGCAAGTCGCTGATCGGCTACATCTGCAGCTTTGTCGCGTTGTTTCATATATGAAGCCTCTTCTTTTTCAGTTTCTGCTGTAATGGTAACTAATTCTCCTTTTTTGGAATTTAGGTCTAATTTTCGACCCTCAAGTTCTGCCGCAAGGGTTTCAACAGTTTTTTTCTTTTGTTCGATATCGAAATTTGCATTTTTGATGCGCTTGTCGGCAGCTTGTTGCTCAAGACCAGTCATTTCAATTTCTTTATTCAAAGCTTCATATTCGCGGTTATTTTTAACCGATTCCAATTGCTTCTCATATTTCTTTCCTAAAGCCTTAGCCTCTTGAATCTTGATTTTATTGTTGCTTATGCTCTCTTCCAGCTTTTTGATATCCGCACTCATATTGCTTAAGCGGGTTTCCATACCAATAATTTCATCTTCTAAATCAGATACTTCCATCGGAAGTTCGCCACGCAAAGCGTGAAGCTTATCTATTTTAGTATCAATGATTTGTAATTTGAAAAGTGCTTTCAGTTTTTGTTCGATGCTTACTTCGCTTGCTACTGCCATATTTTAGTAATAATAATTAACAGGGTTTGTATTTGTTTTAGATAAAAGGACGGCAAATGTATGAAATTTTTTGAGAATCAACTCACTTAAAAGCTCTTTGGTAAATTTTTCACTCTCATAGTGCCCAATATCAGCAATCATAAGCTTTTTCTCGGCATCAAAAAATTCATGATATTTAAAATCAGCGGTTACATAAGCATCAGCACCTTGCCAAATGGCATTTTTGAGTAAAAAACTTCCTGCACCACCGCAAACAGCTACTCTTTTAATATTTTTTGACAAGGAAGTGAAACGAATAATTTCTAAATCCATACTATTTTTCAAATGTTTAAGGAATTCTTCAGGACGCATTTCCGTCTCTAATTCACCTACCAAACCTGCACCGGTTTTTTCATAAAAATTTTCAATAGGGTATATATCATAAGCCACCTCCTCATATGGATGAACTTTTATCAGGGCTGCTAAAATTTGCGTTTGTAAGAAAGTAGGAAAAATGGTTTCTAAACGAAGTTCCTGTTCTTGTTGTTGTTTATCAATCTCACCAACAAAAGGTTTGGCATCACCAGAAGCTTTGAATGAACCAATTCCACTTGCTGCAAAACTACATTCACTATAATTTCCAATATGCCCGGCACCTGCATCAAAAATGGCTTGTTTCACTTTTTCTGCAAATTCAACTGGGACAAAAGTTACCAACTTTTTGAGCAAATTTGGTTTTGGAGACAAAATATGTGTTCTGAGAAGACCTAGTTTATCTGCAATTCTTTTGTTTACCCCTTCATATACATTATCTAAATTGGTATGAATGGCATAGATAGCTATATCGTTTTTTATGGCTTTGATTACGGTTCTTTCAACATAGTTTTTGCCATTGATTTTTTTTAATCCTCCAAACACAATGGGATGATGAGCAACAATGAGGTTGCAATTGTTAGCGATAGCTTCATCCACCACTTCCTCAATACAATCAAGTGAAATCAAAACACCTGATATTTCCATATCGGCATTACCTACAATAAGTCCTGCATTGTCGTATGATTCTTGAAGGTCTGATGGGGCAATGGTTTCAAGATAACTTGTAATTTCTTTTATCTTCATTTTGCTTATTTCTTTCGTGCAAACAAATACTCTGCAAAACCAGTGATGTCCCAAAAAACGCCACCTGGTATAAAACCATATTTCATAGTTTCAGTAACAAGTGTAAGTGGCAATAACGCTATATATGGCCAATATCTTCGGGTTTTGCCGCGAAGCACTTCCATCCCGTTTTGTTCCAATATGCCTTTTACTTCAGGCACACTGTAAATCCTCACATGTGTTGGGTCATCATAAAAATTTAAAGTACGTTTCATCTTAGGAAGTCGGGTGCTTCTTTCGGCAGGATACTCGATATAAATATAACCTCCCTGTTTCAATTTTGGTAAAAGACCAGAAACTACTTTATCGCCATTATGCAAATGCTCGATAATGTGACTCATCATGATGACATCAAAAAAATTATTTGGGATTTCATCAAACTTTAAAGCCGTTAAATCCATTTGGTAAAATCCCGACATCGCTTTAAAGTCCGATTCATCATTCTCATAATCTTTGCTGATATCAATGCCAAAATATTGGCAGTTCGGATAAACCGATTTGGTTTTGGTGGCACTGTGACTGCCCGCACCTACATCAAGCAAATTGAAAGAACCTGTCTTGAAACTATCGGGTAAAAATCTAAACTTATGAGGGGTAATTAATGCCATGCTGGAATATTGAATGTTTGTATTTTTAGATATTTGAGTTATTAGATAATTGCAGTTTGATTTTTAAATTTCATTTTACGATAACTTTTGAAAATACTTGTATTACTTAACATCCTAATCAATTTTACCTTGAGCCAAAGCAGAGGATACAATAAGACGTTTTTAACAGAAACTAAAATTGGAAAATGTTTAAAACCAAAGTTCAAATACTCACGGTAACCTTGCATACGTTTCACATATGTAGCACCTTGAATATCGTAGTAAGCAATGGTTTTATCTAAAAAAAATGTCTGATTTGAATGGCTTTTAAAAATACGAGCAAACCATTCTGTATCAGCTGCCAGCCTTAGAGTTGAGTCGTAATAACCAAACTGCAAAAACGCATTTTTATTGGTAAAAGTGGCTTGATGGCAAATGGGATATTTGCTAAAAAAATCAGTAAAAGCAACCTTTTCTCCTGCGATATAGTTAACACCTGTTGGTTCATTTAAAGTTTGCACCTTGCCATAAATAAACAAACAATCAAAAGGAATTATAGAATTAAAAACCTCATCTAGAATATGCTCGTTTATAAGGGAATCACCTGCATTTAGAAAATAAATCCAATCTCCCTTTGCCGCTTTAATTCCCTTATTCATGGCGTCATATATTCCCTTATCTGGTTCCGATATGAGTGTTCCGATATGACTTTGGAAGCGTTTTGCCACCTCCAAGGTATGATCCTTAGAATTACCATCCACAATCACCAATTCAATGTTTTTATAACTCTGGTTTATGGCTGATTGCAGCGTTTCTGCCAACAATTTCTCAGCATTATAGCAAACGGTAACTAAACTAATTAAAGGTTTATTCATCTACATTTTAGGGCAATGACATTTTTTATTTCGAGCCATACCTTTATGACCTTTACATGATGAGATTGAGCTTACTAGCACAATAGCCAACAGTATAAAAATGATATTACTTTTTATTTTCATCGCGTTTCAAAAATAAGAAATAATGAATAGTGAGAAAATTTATATTTTTTTGCCACGTTATTCCTCCAAATGAACAAATATAACTTCATACTATTGTATTGCCTTGTCAGCATATCAGCAATTGCTCAAACTGAATATAAAATTGAAACCAATAATCTTGGAAAAGACGAACGTTTTGAAAAATACCAAATTACTATGCCTTTGTTTTGGCTGCAAGGCGATACTATCAAAACCCTCAGTTTTGAAAATATGCGCAAGGCTAAAGATATTCGCATAATTAAACCTAAAGGTTATTCTAATTATGCCTATGGTTTTTTATTCTTTACAGGCAAACAAGATAATCTAAACCCAGGATTTACCTCAGTCCTAATTGGTGGTCCACAAACCAAGCATCCTCACATTTTTATAGATCACAATCACAACTATGATTTTACAGATGATGAACGTTTGACCCTGCCCTATTATTATGAACCTGGAAAATTATTGGAGCTAAAAAATGACTTGAGTCCACAAGGAAGCTTACAAATATTGCTAACAAAAAATAATCTGTTTGGCAAGTATGAATTTAAGAAACAAATGGATGATTATTTTGATTTTTTTTATAAAGATAGGAAGTTTATTGGCACTGAACATTGCTACCGAGAGCAACGCTATGTTACCCGTTATGGCATTGCCAATATTGGGAATGATTCATTTAAAATAGCCTTATTTGATGCAAATAGCAATGGTAAATACGATGATATTGACACAGACAAGGTTGTAGTTAGTAACTACAACGATACGATTTTTGACACCAACAGTGATTTGTACAGTACCAAAATTTCAAAGGATAAAAACCAGATGTTTTTTGAGAAAAATGGCTTTGTGTATGAAATACTCGAAATAAACCCAACAGGTCAGTTTATTAGATTTAAACCAGGCAGTAGCGATTTGTTATTTGGGAAAATTAAGACAGGTAAAAAGATTAAGAAATTTGTTTTCACAAAGGCTGATGGCAAAAAGCAAAAAATAAAGCACCTGCGTAAATACAATGTGTTTATGTATTTCACAAGCGAGTCGGCACAAAATTTTGAAAAGGATACGGCCTTGGTAAGAGTGATTGCCCAAACAGATACGAGCCATTTGAAAGTAATTTTGTTCTTGTATGTAAATAAAAGCTATGAATTACGAATGTTTGATTCACAGTCAAAACCCAATTATATAGTTGCTTTGGGGAGCAAAGAACTAAGCAAAAAATTGGGCATTCGCGGATTACCTCAAAGTTTATGGCTCGGCAAAAGAAGAAAAGTTAAGGCTTATGGCATAAGACCCAATAGATTTCTGGGTGAATATTCAAAAAATTAAGCATCAGGTTTACAAAGATTTCAGGTTTCCTTACATCCTTTTTACCTCTATTAAAAACTTAAAAGTCCTTTTGGGGTTTGGCATTAATTTATTTAAAATAAAAAATCTACAACTAGAATAGAAAAATAGGCTAATAATATTTGTTTGAAATTTAAAATTAATAAATTTCATTTGTAGGGATGTGTTAGTGATTTGACATTAAATACTATTTATATATCCAAACCAAACGAATGTTTACAAATCAAGAAATTAGACTTGACCTATTAAAGCAAAGGGCTTTTAACCTAAGATGGGCAGCAGTGCCAGAGGGTGTAATTCCATTAACTGCCGCAGACCCAGATTTTCCTTGCGCTCCACAAATTGCAGAAGCGATTAGTAAATATGCCTCAGAAAGGTATTTCTCTTATGCGCCTGCCGAAGGTCATTCTTTTTTCAGAGAATCTGTGGCTAGATTTCATACAAACAAGCGTCATGTTGTTACCAATCCGGATTTTGTGATAGCTGTTGATAGCGCAGCCTATGGAATCTTGATGACCTGCAAGGCTTTTATTTCTGAAGGTGATGAGGCTATCGTTTTCAACCCAGTTGATTTCTTGTTTAAATATTCAGTAGAATCATGCCAAGGTGTCTCTGTCCCTATTTCAGTGCCTCTTACTCCGGACGGAATGATTCATATAGAGGCTTTAGAAAACGCCATCACTGCGAAAACAAAGCTGATTTGTCTTTGCAACCCATTAAACCCTACTGGAAAAGTATTTACTAAAGTCGAACTAGAGCAAATTGGCAATTTAGCCATTAAACACAAGTTAATCATCCTATCTGATGAAATTTGGAGTGATATCGTTTTTGAACCACATGTTTATACAAGTATCGCATCTGTAAGTGAGGCAATCAAACAGCAAACGGTTATAGTAACTGGTTATAGTAAATCATACGGTTTGGCTGGCTTAAGAGTTGGATCTGTTATAGCTCCCAATGAAAAACTATACCAACAAATGCTACTTGCTTCTGATCATCAATCTACCACGCATGGTTGCAATGTATTGGCTCAAGTGGCTGTAAAATCTGCTCTTGACGATTGCGAAGACTGGCTGCAAGGCTTTGTTAAACATCTCAAAAACATGAGGGATATTTGTGTAGAAGACTTAAATAAAATAGTGGGTATTAATTGTCATGCACCCCAAGGATGTTATTTGGTTTTTCCTGCCATTACAGATACAGGAATGAATGCTGAAACCCTTCAAACTTTATTGCTAGAAAAAGCCAAAGTAGCTGTAGTGCCTGGGCTTAGCAAATGGTTTGGGGATAGAGCTACAGGCCATATCAGGCTTAGCTTTGCCACCTCAGAAGAAATATTAAAAGAAGGATTGAATCGAATTACAAAAGTACTGAACGAAAGATGAAAGTAGTAATCATAGGAAGTGGAATAGCGGGAATGGCATTGGCTGTAATTCTGCGAAACAATGGTTTCGAAATAGCAATAAACGAAAGAGACTCAGAAATGCCTCGAAAAGGCCATGCCTTCCTGATGCATCCTGATGCTATGGATATCTTAAATGACATTTCGACTTTCAATCCAGGCATCGAAATACCTGGTCAAGTAATAGATAAAATTGTATTAAAAAGACCAGACAATGCCATCATTCAATCCACCGAACTTGAATCATGGATATGCATGAAACGTATTGATATTATTAAGTTTTTAAATGATTTTGTCTCTGAAAGTGAAATACATTATAACCGAACATTCTCTCACTTCATTTATGAAAATGAAAAAGCCATAGCTGCTGCTTTTGCCAATGGAGATGTAGAATATGGAGATGTATTTATTGGTTGTGATGGTGCAAATTCCAAAGTAAGACAATCCCTTTTTGGTGATATAAATTTCACACCAGTTCAAGTTAAAGAAATAGTTGGAGTGGTGCAAAATCCTAATTTAATTGCAAGATTACCAAGCACGTTTACCAAATATATTTGTAGTAAAAATGGACTTGCCATAGGTTTAATTCCATGCTCAAATGAGGAGATGGTCTGGTTTATGCAATTTGATGTGAACCTGCAAAAAAACAAAGATGAATCACCTGAAAACATAAAGGCACTATGCTATGAATTGCTCAATCATTTCCCTGAAGAAGTTTTTGAAATTTTATCAAACAATAATTTTAACAACAACTATGTGTGGCACTCAACCGACTTTGATTTATTGCCCGCTTTTCATAAAAGTAATGTTGCCTTAATTGGAGATGCTGCGCATGTGGCTTTGCCATTTACAACTGCAGGAACTACCAATGCCTTGCTTGATGCAAGTAAAATGGCAGAATTACTTATTAATAATAAATCAACATTCGAGGATACTTGTCATCAATTTTATGAAGCTAGGGCAACCCAATTAAAAGAGCATATTAATTTGGGTAGGGAAATAAAAGATAATTTCTTAAATGCATTAGATGCAAAAGTTACACTTCCATTAATTACCCAATTAACAGAGAATGAGAAAGAGAAACCTGTCATTCAATTATTGTATTTTACCGATCCCGTTTGTTCAACTTGTTGGCTAGTTCAACCTCAATTACGAAAATTATCTTTAAGATATAGCAAATATTTCGAGATTAAATACCATATGGGTGGATTGCTTCCAAGTTGGCAAGGGTATAACAGTGGCAAAATTAAAAACCCAAACGATGCAGCTGAACATTGGAAAGAAATGGCCGAGAAGTACAATATGCCTATCTCGCCTAATGTATGGTTGGAGTCCCCTCTATCCTCTTGGTTTCCCCCTTCAATTGCAATTAAAGCAGCACAATTACAGAATAAAATCAAAGCTTTTCATTTTCATCGGAGGATAAAAGAGCTTTTATCTTTTGAAAGTAAAAACATCACCGATATTGATTTATTAATAGAAACTGCCATAGAGTTGGGTTTAGATAGAAATAGACTTATTGATGATATTGGCAAAATGGCGTTGGTAAAATTTGAAGAGGATTTGGAGTATGCTATTGAATTGGACGTTAAAGTACTTCCTACTTTTATTTTTTCTAATCAACAAAATGAAAGCATTATTTTAAATGGCTACCAAGAATATGAAACCTTGGAAAAAGCTATATTAGACTTGCATCCGGCTGCAAAAAAAGATACTACGATACGAAAACCTTTAGAGTTGTTTCAGATTTACCAAAGTATGACTACCCATGAGTTTACCTATCTTATGGATTTAGAAACAAAAGAAGCTGAAGACATTTTAAAAAATCTTTCGCACTCGGGTTTATTGCAATCTAAAAAGAATAATAGCGGTTCGATTTGGAAATTGAGTAGAGGGGTGTAATAAAAATTGCTGTAAAACAGCAGCCATACTTTATTTAGGTTATTTAAAATTTAGAGGTATTCTATATCAAAATAAATATTTTTCTAAACATTGCTAAGCATTCATCTATCTAAATACTATTCATTTTGAGGCATCAAAAAGGAAAAAAATGCTTTGATTTTCAAGGTGCCATATGGTCGTTTAGCGGAGCCGAAAAGCCGTTTCGGCTCCGCTAAATGAACGTTTCCTTGCTACTTCATTAAAACAATGTTATGGTCTTATCTGGATTGGAATATTTAGTATAAATAGACATTAAAAATCCACCCCTAAGCACTCCAAGGAGAGGAATAACCAAGGACTAAACTTGGTTATAAAATTGAGTTGAAATTCTTGAATAAAAAACATTAGGCAATGAGTGTCTTTCAAATCTATTTTTCTTGCTGCATTTTAATGGCCCGTTTTAGGTTTTGTATAAAGGTGGTTGCCATTGATGATTTGTAGTGGCAATGGTTGCTGATACTACCTGTTTGTTCGCATTTACAAGCAATAATCTTATTGTTCTCAATAAAAAAATTACAGGTTTGACACGCTACTGCTGAGCATATTTTAAGCATCGCATCTTCATTTAACAGAAAAAAATTTCCTTGCAAATCGAGGTTGATAGCTGCATTGCGCTTATAGTTCATGTAGTTGCAAACTGCCAATAAAAAATATCCGTTTCCTATTTGCTCTATCTTCAACTCTTGCACCTTTGTTCCATCCCTAAATGTCCACTCCAATGCTTTGTCAATTGGGACTTGCATATTTTGCTTTATTGAAATTATTCCATTTTCCAATTGGCCTATTTCAATATTTTTCTGTGCATGCAAATGCACTGATATCAATATGAATGAAATGAAAAATAGAAGGTATATAATGATTTTTTTTACCATGCAATTTGATAACTTTTTTCAACAGTTCCGCTGTCTTTTTCTGAATTTACTTTACCACGAAACCAATAACGCTGCTTACAAGATGCATAAAAAATAGTTATTACAAAAAAGCACAAAATGAGTTTTAAAATGAATCTGTTTTTCATTCGCTTTGTATGATTACTCAATATCAATTTTGTTAAGGATTAGACAATTTGGTTATAGCTTTTAAAGAAACTTCTAAGTTTCATACTAAAAACACCCCAAATGGCTTCTTTGATAATGCCTCTAGAAATTTTGGATTCACCTTTGGTTCTATCTGTGAAAATTATAGGCACTTCCTCTATTTTAAAACCATGTTTCCAAGCCGTAAATTTCATTTCTATTTGGAAGGCATAGCCTCTGAATTTTATTTTCTCCAAATTGATATGTTCCAACAAGGCTCTTTTGTAACAGACAAAACCTGCAGTAGTATCTCTAATGTCCATGCCCGTAATCATGCGCACATAGGCTGATGCAAAATAGGATAGCATCACACGACTCATGGGCCAATTAACTACATTCACACCTGTTTTGTAGCGAGAGCCAACAGCTAAATCAGCACCCTTTTCGCAGGCATTAAAAAGTCGAGCCAAATCATCTGGGTTATGGCTAAAGTCTGCATCCATCTCAAAAATATAATCATATCCCTTTTGAATACACCATTTAAAACCATCTATATATGCAGTTCCAAGCCCATTCTTTTCTTTACGCTCAAGCATAAACAATTGCCCAGGGAATTCGGTTTGAAGTCCTTTCACAATCTTTCCAGTGCCGTCAGGTGAATTATCATCAACGATGAGAATATTGAAAACAGGATTAAGTGAGACCACCTTACGGATAATATCTTCAATGTTTTCTTTCTCGTTATAGGTCGGTATTATTACTATTCTTGGTATCACGGAATTTTTTCAATAATAAGACTAAACGTACAATAATTCAATTTTGATGTTATTATTGAGAAAAAATATAAAATTGTAACCCATGCAAAAAGCAATATTTTTAGATAGAGATGGTGTGTTAAACCACGAAGTGGGCGACTATATCAAACGATTTGAGGATTTTAAATTATTGGACCATATCTATGAAGGTCTTAAACTTTTTTTTGATAATGGATACCTATTGATAGTGATTACAAACCAAGGAGGCATTGCTAAAGGCGAATACACCCATGAAACACTTTCTACTATTCATGATTTTATGATGAGTGAATTGCGAAAGCATGGTATCGAAATTACTGAAATTTATTACTGTCCACACCACCCTATTGTATCACATTGCTTGTGTCGCAAACCGGGTAGTTTAATGGTTGAAAAAGCAGTTTCAAAATACCAGATTGACCCAAAACAGAGTTATTTTATAGGCGACAAACAACGTGACATCGATTGCGGAGAAGCAGTTGGGGTGAATGGAATTCTGATTGAATCTAACGAAAATTGGTTGCCCCATGCTCAACATATTTGCTCAAAAGCTTAACACATAAATCCTATGAATAACATCAAAAAACTAAGCCTTTTCGACTCGAGCATGATTGTGATGGGCAGTATGATTGGTTCGGGAATCTTCATTGTTTCTTCAGGCATGGCAAGAGATTTGGGCAGCCCCATGTATCTTATTTTGGCATGGGTTGTAACGGCTATTCTAACACTTTTAGCAGCATTAAGTTATGGCGAATTAGCAGCTTCAATGCCCAAAGCGGGTGGTCAATATGTATACTTAAAAGAGGCTTATGGCCCCCTCTTTGGCTTCTTATATGGTTGGACATTATTCACCGTTATCCAAAGCGGAACCATTTCAGCTGTGGCTGTAGCTTTTGCTAAATTTTCAGCCATTTTGTTTCCGATATTTTCAGAAAATAATGTATTGTTTGAAGTAGCCAATTTTAAAATCAGTGTAGCTCAAATTTTAGGCATTGTGGTTATTTGGACTCTTAGTTTAAGTAATTTTAGAGAAATAAAATCGGGTGCTCTTATTCAAAATATTTTCACTTCAGCTAAAATTATTGCCCTTGTTTTTGTAATCATCGCAGGGCTTTATTTTGTGTTGAACCATGCAGGTGATGCCATGAGCTCTAGTAACACTGTGAGTTCATCAAACCCAGAGTTATCCATTGGTGTGTTTTGTGCAGCATTAGTGGGTTCTATTTTCTCAAGTGATGCATGGAACAATATCACTTTTACGGCTAGTGAAATTGACAAGCCTGAGAAAAATGTTCCTCGTTCTTTGTTGATTGGTACCGGAAGTGTATTGCTAATCTATATTTTAATCAATTTGGTTTATGTAAATGCATTGCCATTTGAGGCCATCGAAAATGTCCCATCTGACAGGGTGGGAACCTTGCTGATGCAAACTGTTTTTGGAGATATAGGCGCAGTATTAATGGCTATATTAATTATGGTTTCCACTTTTGGTTGCATCAATGGATTGTGTTTAAGTGGAGCAAGAGTTTATTTTGCCATGGCCAAAGACCAACTGTTTTTCAAACAAGCCGAAAAGCTTAATAAAAATCAATCTCCCCAATATGCACTCATCATACAAGCTATTTGGGCTAGTCTTTTAACCCTTTCTGGTTCTTATGGCGACTTGCTGGATTATGTGGTATTTGCGGTATTGTTATTTTACATACTAACAGTGGCAGCCCTATTTGTTTTAAGAAAAAAGCAAGCTGATTTACCACGTCCTTATAAAGTTTTTGCCTACCCTTATCTACCTGCCTTGTATATCATCATTGCAAGTGTAATATGTGTAAGTCTTTTGATTTACAAACCTAATTATACCTATCCTGGATTGGCTATTGTGTTGGCGGGAATTCCTGTTTATTTTTGGGTGAGGAGGAAGTAATAGTGTGCGGTTGCCGGTGCTCAGTTAACGGTTTTTAAGTTTACTATTTGACTGTTTACAGTTGCTCGGTTTATAGACATTGTCATTTCGAGCGGAGTCGAGAAATTGACTTCAACTTAACTTACTAGGTGCTCTATTGTCGGTGCACGGTGCACTGATTTAAGTGTTACAGTTTTGGATTATAGATAACAAATCCTCATCAAATACCATTTACTTATATTCATTAAGATTATACGATGTGATTTTCTACCTGATTATGGTAAAATTTCATTCTTAAAACAGTTATTTTGTTTAGTGGATAAAAATTAAATTAGGATGAAGCCCTTTTTAAAGCATATAATAATCCAAAGTTTTTTTCAATACCAGTTGGTTCAACCTTGAGTTTATTGTTTTTTGATTTTGCAAATAATATTCCAATTCATCATGTGTAAAAAGCCCGATACAAATTCCAATCAATTGTTGTTTTAAAACTAAGTTCTTACTTAGGTATTTTGTAATAAAAACCAATTGCTCTTTTTTATCAATTGGCATTGTATGCTCAGCAAGATTATTGTTCAATAAACGAATGACAATATCGTGTTGCCATTTAAGTATAGGGCGCAGGGTATGGTTTTGAAAAGTCTCGGCATCAAGGCTTGTTTTACTTGTATCGAATTTTATTTCAGGTCGTAAATCTAACAAGGTTTCGTTTCGGGTCATAACACTATAAGGATTAAAAGGGGATATTGTTTTTAGGGTTGAAAATTGTAGGGTATTTTCTTGCCAATGATTGGTGTTTAGCGTAGCGTCACCAAACATATAATGAACGGTTAGAATAACACCAACCTTAGGCAGAGATGCCTTATGGTCGTTGGAGCGCAGCCGAAACGCCATTTCGACTCCGTTAAATGAACGTTTCGATAAAAAAATTTACCCTTACCGCTAAATAGTTTTTGACGCCATTCTAAACGAATTTGATGCTATAGTTTTAATTGAATATACCTCAATAATTAGTTAGTCTTTATCAACTTGCTTTTTCTTAGATGGAAGTTTTTTCACTTCATTAATCTCTTTCGATACAGATTTTGCATTGATTGCCGAAACCACTTTTTTCCCTGTTTTAGCTTCCAATTCTTTCATCGCAACTTTGGCTACATTCCCACCTTGTTTAGCTACTTTTTTACTTGCCTCAAAATCTTTCGGGTTCACAGCAACAGAAATATCTTTAGTAGATGCCTCAGCCAACATATTAAGTATAAGTTCGGTGTTGGTCATATTATCTCTTAGGTTTTCTTTTTTCAAACCTTTGAGAACTTTGTATTCCTTGGTGGTTTTGCCTGCCCAAGCTTTGGTGATTATATCGGTAAGAGTAGCAAATTGTTGCCCCTCTTTTAAACCCTTTTTCTTCCATTCGTCTGTTAATTCTTTCCTTACTTCAATACTTTTCAATCGCTGATTTATCCAGTTTTCAGAATACCCTAAGTTCAGATAGTTTTCTAATGCCCTGTCGATAGTCAATTCTGGGTCTTGCATTTCATCCAATCGTTCAGATGCTACCTTTGCTAGCCATAATTTAAATGGCTCTGCTTTGGGTGATGGAATGGATTGAATTAAGCGAAAAAGCTGCTCTGTATCGGCTACATCGGTCAAGCGCATTTTACCATCTGCAGCAAGCATTTTCAAACCGTGACAATTTTTCACGGTTTCATTTCCTTCTTCTTTAAGCCGCTGTTTGAGCTTTCGCCAATAGGCATTTGGGTCTATACTTTCTGTAAGTATGGCAATTACATCTACTATAGAAATATACCATTTCTCTTGCTCCGCATCCCAAAGGGTTCTTACTTGTTTTTCTTCGAATAATTTTATGGCGCTATCCTTACCCATTTTTATAAAATATTTTCAATGATTACTATTTACCCAATCTCTTAATTGTTTTTATAGAGGTTTATTTTAAAGGTCTAATAAAGCTAAAATTATTCCGATAAGCTCCAAATATGGCATTTTTATTCTCAATTGAATTCTGTTGTTTAAAATGAAAGAAAAATCAAAGTATTTATATAGCAACTCAGAATTCATTATCGTCTCGCATGTAAATATTTATTCTAGCCTTCGGCTAAATTGTAAGCTTCCCCAAAATTAGGACTATTTGTTAATAGACAAAAACAAATAAATTTACCCCAAACATACAATTTTCAAAACGAATACCATAAACAAAAAATCCCAAGCCAAAGGCTCAGGATTTTCAATATAGTTTGCTATGATTGGGCTTAAAACTACCTCAACGCCTCATACTGCTTTTGTATGCTTTGGTAGGCTTGTTCGTTAACAGGTACCAATGGCAAACGTAATACATTTTCGCATATACCCATTTGCTGAAGAAGTGCTTTTATACCTCCTGGGTTTCCATCTAGGTAGATAGATTTCATGATGCTATATAGTTTAAAATGCAAGCTACGTGCTGTGCTCATATCACCATCCAATGCGGCTCTCACCATATCTGAAAAGTCTTTTGGATAGGCTTGCCCAATTACTGAAATAACACCTTGCATACCCATGCCAATAAAAGGCACTGTTAGGTTATCATCACCACTAATGATTGCAAAATGTGAAGGTGCGTCATGCAGTAAATCCATAAATTGTTCGGCATTGCCCGAAGCTTCTTTAATGGCAATAAACTTTTTGCTGGCATTGGCCAAACGCAAAGTGGTGCTAGCACTCATATTGCTCATGGTGCGGCCTGGCACATTATATAAAATTATGGGTTTAGGTGAAGCTTCTGCCACGGCCATAAAATGTTGGTAGATGCCCTCTTGTGAAGGTTTGTTATAAAAAGGACTTACCGAAAGAATGGCATCATACCCACTGAAATCAAAGCCTTTAATATAGTCTGTAATTTCTTTGGTATAGTTTCCACCAATGCCCGCTACGCATAGCACTCTGCCTTTGGCTTGTTGCGCAATAAAGCTATATACTTGTTTTTTTTCGTCTTTGCTCAAGGTAACGCTTTCTCCTGTAGTACCAAGGGCTACAAGATATTCAACGCCCCCTACAATGGTATGTTCAATAAGGTTTGATAAGGCATCAAAATCGATGCTATAATCTTTTTTAAACGGTGTGATAAGTGCTAAGCCTGTTCCTTTCATACCGCAAATTAATTTAATTAAAACGATACTGAAAAATTTTAGAGAAAGGTTTGAGCAACAAAGTAAAAAGTCGGGGTTTCATCTGATTAATTTTCCAGGCTTTTCTATCTTCCATGTTAGCCTTCAATCTATTGCCCAAACTGCGGTTACTAGCACCTCCTACCCTCATTTTGATAAAGTATTTAGGTAGGTAACAAATATGAATATGGTGATTTAAAATAAAACGAAGCATCAACTCGTAGTCGGCTGCAAATTTCAATTCGGTATTAAAGGCCCCGTATTTTTGGTAAACTTCGCGTTTGGCAAAAAAGGCAGGATGCGGAGGCATCCATCCGTAATAAAAGCTATCAGGCTTATAGATGCCTGCATTCCAAGTTCGGATAATCTTGTCTTTGTTGTTATTACTGACATAATACAAATTGCTATACACGGCATCGCAATTTTGTTGTTCAAAAGCCTCTACAACTTGTGAAATCACAGAACGATTCACGTAAAAATCATCCGAATGCAGAAGGGCAATCACCTCTCCAGAAGCCATGGAAATACCCTTGTTTAAGGCATAATACACACCTTTGTCTTTTTCGCTAATGAACTTGTCAATTTTATCTCCATAAGATTGCACAAGCTCAATGGTACCATCTGTTGAGCCTCCATCCACTATGATATACTCAATGTCCGCATGTGTTTGACCCAATACCGATTCGATGGCATCGCTGAGATACCTGCGGTTTGACAAAACGGCTGTGATAACAGATACTTTCAAAGTCTTATTTCAATAGGTTATTAATGGTACTGCGCGTTGGGTCGAACAACCAACCCCATTTATTAAAATAGTAAAATGCCGATTGGATATGGTATTTGAGCAATTTATAGTTTTTGTATGAACCCTTTTCGTAATGATGAATGATGCTGGCCTCGGGATAATACATGGTTTTGTATTGGCTGTTTATCCTTCTGCTGAGGTCGGTATCTTCAAGGTACATAAAGAAATTCTCGTCAAACAAACCCACTGTTTTCAAGGCTTCGCATCGTATAAACATAAAACAACCTGAAAGATTGGGGATTTCCATGCTCTTCGAAAAATCTTTAAACTTCAATTCATAGGCATCCAAACGGGTTTTAAAAAAGGGTTTTAAAAAACTAGGAATGAACCTGCGCATGATTAAATCAAAGGGGGTGGGTATTTGCTTACACAGATATTGGTTTTCGCCATTTGGGTATAAGACCTTGGGCATTAATAAACCTACATTCTTTTGTTGGTTCATACAATCCACACAAGTTAATAAAGCCTGCAAAGTCACCTCTATATCAGGATTCAGAATGATGTGATAAGTACTATCATCAATGGCTTTGCGAAGTGCGATGTTATGGGCTTTGCCATATCCCAGGTTGGCATTGTTAAAAATATATTGAACTTTATTACTATTAAAATAATTCGCATCAAAGCGACTTATAGGTGAATTATCAATGATATGAATATCAGAAACGATGTCGGCATGCTTCAGTTCAGTTATTACTTTATCAATCATGTCGGCATGATGATTATAAATAACGATGGAACAAGTTAAGGATACAGACATTATTGGATATTATTTTTGACAAGAGACAACTCTTTTAGCAGGGACTATTCCATGTTTTGCGTCTTCAATCAAATGCAATTGAACATTAATAAAACCAGATTTTTCAAGTTTGACTTTGATATCTAAACCATAATTCCTGAAAGCCAAAATTCCTTTAGAACGCAAGTGATCACCATGATATTCGGGCTCTAGCATGTGAACAATTTCACCCTTTTCAATTTTGGCTCTTTCAACGGTTTCGGGAACTTCATTGATAGGAACCGTAAACACAAAATATGCTCCAGGTTTTAAGCACCTGTATATTTCAGAAAAACCTTTGGCATCATCAGGCACATGCTCAAACACCTCGGTTGAAGTGAATAAATCATAGCTATTGTTAGCAAAACTGAGCATTTGCAAATCTTGGCATTGCACACCATTCACAATCTCACCTGATGCCACATTATCAAAATACTCCGAAGTGGTTAAACATTTGAATCTCTTTCTGAGGTAATTATAAATAGCACCATGTTTAGAAAACTCATGCACATAAGCATTATCATCCAATTTGATACCATCCAAAACCTTACCCATGGCGCGATGGATAAACGATGAGCGACACTTTATGCAGCGCAAACCAAAAACACTTGCGTTTATTTTGACTATCGGAAAATTACATAAATTACAAAACCTAATCATCCAAAATTCAATTTATGGCAAACTAAAGAAATAATCTGAATGTTTAGGGTATGATTTAATAAATATTGGAATTAGTTTTTCTTTAAGCCTAAAGTCTTTTGCATATCAGTGTGCATAAGGGATAGCTGAGACTCCCAATTATAAAGATTTAACATTTTATTTATCAAGGCTTTATCAAAATCATAGTCATCAATATTTTCAAAATAATGCTTCAATTGCTCTGAGTCATACAAAGAAAAAGAAAGCACTATGCCTTTGTCAAATTCTTTCAAAGCACCACCATCAGAGCAAATAACCTTACAATTGTTCTGTAAGGCTTCAAGCACAGGCAGGCCAAATCCTTCATAAATACTAGGGTAGACAAAAGCCGATGCTTTGGTATATAATTCCATTAAGACCAAGTCCGACACATAGCTCATGGTAATGATTTTATCACTAGGCATATCACCCAAAACAGACACATCATCTTTAGTGCAAATAATTAATTTCTTATCGGTTTTTGATTGTAAGAAAACATCTTTCATCCACCCTATGTTCTTGTGATTTCTTAAATTACCACAATAGAAAAAGAAGGATTGGGGCAACGTGATCTGTGATGAACTTGTGCTGGCACTTAATTGGTTTACACCTTCATAAAACACTTTGGACGAAAAGCCCATTGCATTCACATCGGCTTGGGTGGTTTTTGAAACAGAAATAATATAATCGCTGTTTTTTAAACTTCGTTTTACAATGATATCATAATACCTGACAGCAAGGGTATTAACTATAGGATTGGAGCTAAAAAAATGAGGTACCACCGAATACATCAAATCATGCACAGTGCTGATGTATTTTTTGTTTTTTAGTTTCTTGTATGAATTAGAATAATAAAGTGAATGGTAAATATCGAAATCTAAAGTTTGTAAGAATGAATGAAAGCGAAAAAAGTGAAACAAATTAAAAGGTACACAATGGCAAACTACAGCATTAGCGGGCTTTTCAATCAAGTCAGGCATCACTAAGACTTGAACATTTTCTATACCATACTCTGTTTGATAACTTTTGATGAGCTCAACAGAGTATCTGTGAATACCTGTGATTTTATTGGATAATAAACGCCCATCTAGTAATACTTTCATTGCTTCAATATTAGGAAATAGATTGTGTAAATATCAATTTTAGAATGGGTATTACCCTATCAAATTGTCTACGAAGCAATCGATTCATAACAGATACCATTAAACCCAAACGAACCCCAAAACTTGAAAAGCCATTCCTTTGAGCAAATAATAATCGGTTGCGTAATTGCATGATATCAATTCGCTTGGAATTACTGCTGCCACTTTGCTTATGATAGATGATGGAATCTTCTACCAATTGCATTCCAAAACCATTTCTAAAGGCCCTAAAACAATAATCTGTTTCTTCAAAATACAAAAAATAATCCTCAAACATATAGCCAGTTTTCTCAAAACATTCGCGTGTGATATAAAATGATGCACCAATGATATAATCAATTCGAGGCTTATCAGACAGATTGGTTAGGTTACTACTGGTACAAAAAAAACTATTTATGCTGCCACCTATGGATTGTATTTGTGTTCGATTATCGAAATCAAAGATAAGACTACCAAAGATTCCAATTGATGAATTTGCTTTGTAATTTCTTGCCTTTACTAGCGCTTTTAAAGCCCTTTCATCACAATCCACATCCGTATTAAGCAGCCAGTAATCATGACCATTAGACTGCATGATTTCATGCACAAACCTGATGGCAACATTATTGGCGTAAGCAAAGCCTCCATTGTGGTTGCTTCTAATAAAATTTAACTGACTTAATTTTGAAGGAATACCTTGGTATGATTTCTCTCGATAATCATAATCTGTATTTGAAAAATCAATGTTTTCCTTTTTTAAATAATCAAGAATCTTTTCACAAGACTTATTCTGTGAGGCGTTGTCAACCAAAACAATCTTATACTTATTCTCTTTAAATCGGGAAATGCTTTTTAGACAATGTAGGGTGTCTTCAAACTTATTGTAGTTAATCAATACAATAATGGTTTCGCATATATGTTGATTGGTTTGTTGCAAGCTATAATTCATTTTTTAATGAGCCATATACGATTACCATGCTTGCCATAAACCAGGTAAAAACACTCCAAGGACCGATATTAATTAAATTAAAAACACCAGCAGCTAAATAAGCGCCAAAGAAACCAGCAAAGCCTAAAATAAAACTTGATTCAGACTTATTAAGCATATTTATAATGACTGACCAAATGCGATAATACAAAAAAAGATATAAGGCAACTCCTACCGCACCACTGTACATAAACACAGATAAAATCAGGTTATCAAAGCCTAGGGTTCCATCATCATCATTAAACACATCAGGAAAAATACTGATGAGAGAGGAGTCACCCGCATGCTGAATCAAACCCCAACCTAAAAAATAATCATACCAATGAGAAGTAGAAATATATCCCTCAAAAAGCCTAATAAAATAGGTATACCTAACAATGGTGGAAGATTTATCTGCAAAGCCTGTGGAGGCACTATCGCCATAAATGGCATCAAACGACAAATAGAAAAGCAATAGGTGCAATAAGATGGTAAATAAAAATGGCAGTGATTTAATGATAGCCTTATGAATGCTTTGGTAATATTGAATAACTATAATGATGAAAGCACTCATTAATGAATAAAAATAAATGTTTCGGGTTTGACAAATAAGAACACCTAAAAGGGCAAATGCAAAAAACAGGTAATCTCTAATAGTCTTATTCGGACTTAACAATTTGGACAATGATAGACTAAAAACAAAGGTGGCTAAAATACCGTACTCATATGATGACCTAAAAATAGCTGGAGGTCTAAAAGTGCCAAGTAATTCTGCCTTTACCAAAAGTTCCTTACCCCCTTCTCCCTTTAACTCAAACAAGGGACTTTTTAAGATAAATTGCAATAACGCTAAAAAGAAAAGCACAATGGCAGAGCATCCAAATACCTCATAACAAGTTTTAAATAAACTTTCGATAGTTGATTTTAATTCCCTTGTATCAACAAAAAATAAGGAAAGGTTTATAGCAAAAAAAAGGAGCATATAATAAATTATATAACCAATATAAACTACCTGATAGTCAAACCTAATTAGCAAGACCGAACTTAGCACCGAATAAGCTAAAAAGAGCGATTGTGTAATGAAAACCCTTTTCTGAACCAGTATGATATTTTTGCTTAAAGCCAATTGAAAAACATGGAAAGCAGCAGCCCCTATAATGAAGGCTTCAACCATTTGTATCTTAAAAATATTAATCCCTAAAAAACTGCCTTGAACAATTACAAAAACATTAAAAAACAGGTAAATAACCAAGGCATAGAAATAAAAATGAAATATTTTCAAGCTAAAATTCACCGATTTTATAGTTAAGTAAGATTAATTTATTAATTATGCATAAATAATATTTCATTGAAAGAAAAATTACAACAAAGGTTCAGCGGTTTGCACAAAGTTTCTCAGACAAACTTCTTCTCAAACTTCATATCCTTGAGTTTTTTTCAGTTTGCAAATTACATTATTCCCATAATAGTTGTACCATATTTAGTTAGAATTCTAGGTGCTGAAAATTATGGTAAAATCAACTATGCTCAAGTATTTGCCTCTTATTTCACCATCCTTATCAGCTTTGGTTTCGACTATACTTCTACCAAAGAGATAGCAGAAAACAGAAATGATCAGAAAAAAATTCAAGATACCTTTAATGCCACTTTACAATTAAAGGCCATCTTATTTATTGTTTCATGTGTGGTATTTTCAACCCTCTTTTTGTTTTCAGAAAAGCTTAAAGACGACTATTTGCTATATATATACTCGTTTGTATTAAATCTAGGATTATTGCTCTTTCCTAATTGGTATTTTCAAGGAATTGAGCAAATGCGCATTATGTCTGTGGTAAATTTCTTGATTAAATTTTCAGGTGTTTTAGCATTATTTTTATTTATCCGAAATGAAGGCGATTATATGTTAGTTCCACTGATAAGCCTAGTAATACAATTGTTTTTTAGTATTTGGGCCATCTATTATATTGTATCAAGGCAAAAGATAAAGCTTCAGCTCATACCTAAATACGATTTGCTCAAAAATCACTTCATTAAAGGACTACCTGTTTTCATTTCATCGGTTGCTATAAGCACATACACCATTCTCAATTTTACTTTAATGGGTATGTATGAAAACAATACTGAAATTGGCTATTATTCGGGTGCTCACAAAATCATAATGGCTATTTTGATGCTTACAAGTGTGCCACTAAACACCTCGCTTTACCCTGCATTATCAAGGAAAATAAAAGACTCCAAAGAAGAAGGTATTATCATATTAAGAAGAACAGTAAAGTATGTTTTCTTCATCACTTTGGGTATTTCTGTTTTGGTTTTCTTTGCAAGTCCTTTATTAGTAGATTATATACTGGGCAGAAAATTCGAAGACTCAATAACTTATCTTCAAATATTTTCCTTCCAACCCTTATTTGTATCTATAGCTAGCCTATTAACCATACAAGGAT
Source organism: Chitinophaga pinensis (assembly GCA_945870425.1). Lineage (GTDB taxonomy): Bacteria > Bacteroidota > Bacteroidia > UKL13-3 > UKL13-3 > RGVD01. Next base: position 44,473 of record CAMBSD010000005.1, read on the forward strand.
TATACAATTTCGATTTGCAGAAATATAGTCCATACATTGGCTTTGGTTTGGGTATTTTCTGTGTGCTATTCAATATTATATTACTACCTGTTTTTGGTGGTCATATAAGTGCGCTCTCATGGGTGATTGCCGAAATCATTGAAATAGTAGTGGTTTATATTATCTTGCGAAAGAAAAACATCAGGCTGTTTTAATGAAAATAAACATGATTATTCCTTTCCCTGCTAGGGTTCCTATTGGTGGGGTTAAAGCCATGTATGAATATGCAAATAGGCTGCATGAAAGGGGTCATGAAATTCATATCTATCACACCATAACTACCAGTTACATAAATTATAAAACACCAGCCAGTTTTAGGTTTTTGTACTATAAAATGATTGGCGCAGATAGACCAAATTGGTTTATCTTAAACAAGAATATCCAATCAAGATTAATCAAAGAAGTGAGTAATAGCAATGTCTTTGATGGGGATTTTATTATCTCCACTTGGTGGTCTACCGCTTTTGAAGTAGATAAACTATCAGACGCGAAGGGAAAAAAAATCAATTTTATTCAAGACTATGAGACTTGGAATGGTCATATTGATTTACTTCATCAATCATACAAACTAAAAGCTACCAAGGTTGTAGTTTCGCATTTTTTAAATGATATTTTATTTGAAAAATGTGGGTATAAGGGCCATTATATCCCTTATGGCATTGAGAGCAAAGAATTCTTTTTAACGGAACCTATCTCATCAAGAAATAAGTTAAGTATTTGCATGCTTTATTCAGAAGAAGAACGTAAAGGATCCAAATATGGAATAGATGCTCTGCTTACACTCAAACAAAAATACCCAGACCTAGAAGTTAGATTGTTTTCTGTTTTCCCTCGTAGTAATGACATTCCTGAATGGATGCAATACTATCATTTGCACAAACCCTTAAGGGAAGTATATAACCAATCTGCCATATTTATTTCGCCTAGTATTAAAGAGGGTTTTGGGCTGCCAGTGTTGGAAGCCATGACATGCGGTTGTGCGGTGGTAGTCACAAACATTGACGGGCATAAAGATTTTGCTTTTGATAATGAAACCGCGCATACAGTTCCAATCAAAGACAGTGATGCTATATACAAAAAACTAGTAAGTTTGATTCAAAATGATGAGCTTAGATTAAGCTTAGCAGAGAAAGGCAAAGAGCTTGCTAAAAGCTTTGTATGGAATCATTCTGTTGATAAAATGGAGAGTCTTTTTATTGGGCATTAGCATTTCTGATGAAGCGATAGCTAAACCATACTAATCCCGCAAAAGCACCTAAAACCAACCCGAACAATGCATAAAAAATTTTTGACGACTCTTTCTTTTCAAGTGGCAAAGTTGGAGCATCTACCACCTGAAATGCTGGCTTTTGTTGGTCAAGGGTAAACTTCGCCAACTCTTTATTTTTCAGAACCTCTCCGTAGATGATATAGAGCATTTCAACTTCCTTTTGTAGTCTATACTGATTGACCTTGGCCATGCTTTTAATAATTTTAAAATTCTCGTCAGTTACAGCACCCAAACTATTTTCTTTTTCTTGAATCAAGCCAATTAATGAATCGGCCCTGTACTTAATCAAGTCGTAGTTTTCTTTATATCTCTTGGTGGAGTTGATGGTATAAAAGTCTGTAAGTTCTTTATATAAATTTTCAATCAGCGCTTTGCAAGCTAACTCATCTTTACAATTAAACTGAATGGTGATAATACCACTCGATTGACTCACAAGGGATTTTTTCTTGATAGCTTCAAAGTTTAGCAGTTTCGACTTTTCAATGATGCTTATTACTTTATCTATGGCTGCATTTTCTTGGTAATTTAACTTATCATAGTCTTTATTTTTAACATCTTCAAATCCTACCATGCATGTATCATTTTTCCAAGCATCTTTCAATTTGTAATAGCTAATAAATCTATTTACTAAGATAACTTTACTACCATCCTCCGTTTGCAGTTCTTTGAGCAATGACCCTGCCATCACTCTTCTTGACCCAATCAAAAAGGTTATTTTATCATCATTTAAACTTATTCCAGAACCAGTTGAAATCCCTATTTGACCAGCTAATGAAAGCAATGAGCTACCAACACCTTTATCAAATTCATTGATAATAAAACTTGTTTTAGCTATATAAACAGGCTTTTTAATAAAAGCATACGTTAGTGATAATATTGCAAAACCAATAGACACAAATGTAATTACATTCTTCTTCGAAACTAAATAGGCATAATACGCCTTTAGGCTGCTTTTCAGTTTGCTCACTGGTATTTGATCATTGTATTCGTTCATCTTAGAATTCAATTATTTTAGTACCGTAAATGATATTAATCCTAAAGTAGACAAGGCTGTAATCAATGAGGTCAATTCTAATGTTGTGAAACTTTTTCTTTCTGGCCTTTGAGGTATTACAATCTCTGAACCTGCTTTTACTTTAGGATAGAATTTAATGCCCAAGAAATTTTTTGTCGCCTTAGCTGTACCATTCGCATAAACAACATAAGTCCTGCGTTTGATGGCTTTTGCTCCAAACCCACCCGCTTTAGAAATATATGACCTTAATCCCATCGACTTTTTGTAAGTTACCCTAACAGGATATAATACCTCGCCCGATACCATCACTGTTTGCTTTTCAAAAGGAATTTTAATGATATCCCCTTCACGTAATAGGAAACCAGTTTTCGAATTAGGCTTTTTAAGTATTTGAGCCAAATCAATCCCAACAATATCAAAGCCATTAACACCCTCTTCTTCTATTTGATCAAACACTTCATTAGAATCTTTGCTCTGTTTTTTTAAGGCTTTCAACTTATTTTCCTTAATGTATTGATCGGTGATGGTTTGCATTTTAGGTCTCAACAAAATAGCACCATCTGCAAAGGCACTTGCAGTTATACCGCCACTTCTTTTTATTAAGTCAGAAATATTTTCGTCATTCTTAGATATGGTATACACCCCAGGAAATAAAACCTCACCTTCAATTCTAATGGTTTTTTGGATAGCATATCCTGATGAAGGAAATACAGTAACCACATCAAATGGCTCCAAAATAAATTTAGAGGCCTCATTATCTTTTAAGTCTTTCTCTACATCAAACTGTTTGATAATGGCAATATCACCCGTTTTTGAGAGTTTATCTGCATCTTTTTTCCTTCTTGCCACTTCAATTCTTTTAATAGATGCGGATTCTTTCAAACCACCTGCAGCTATTATCAAATCTTCAATACGCATATTGTCGGCATAGGCAAAATTACCAGGTCGTAATACCTCACCACTGATACTCACATTATATCCTTCTTTTAATTCTTTCTCTGACGCAATCTGAATAGCATCCTCTCGTTTTAATTTAACATCCTCTACTTTTCCACTCAAAATATCAGCTGTATTAAAAGACAAAACCTCAAGAGTATTATCTTCCTTTAATCGGTATATGATTGCCCTTGTCATAAAGGCATCCTCTCTTAAGCCTTCTGCTTTTTTAATTAATTTTGATACGGTCAAACCTTCTTCTAATGCATAAAATCCTGGTCTGAAAACAGCACCATTTATTTGAACCCTATTTTCGTACCTATCTAAAATATTATCGACAATGTAAACATCACCGCTCTTTGGGGTGAACATGCCAAATAAATCAGAAGACACATCGGCTACACTTTTTTGTTTGCTTGTATTGCGTATCACTTTTATTCTTTCACTGTAAGCATTATCTGTAAAACCTCCGGCAAAGTTCAATACATTTTTGATGCTTTCGTTTTTGGTTATCTCAAACAATCCTTCTCGTTTCACTTGGCCTTTTAGCTCTACCCTACTTTGGTAAGTACCCACTTTGATGATGTCTTGGTCTTGTAAACGAATATTTCCTTTGGCATCTCCATTCAACATAAACTCATATACATCCAAAGTTGAAATCGTTCTATTATCTCTAATCACTTTGATATTCCTCATGGAACCATTGCTCCCCGGACCTCCTGAAGCATATAAGGCATTGAAAACGGTTGCCAATGATGGCAAAGTATATGTACCAGGCAAGTTCACCTCTCCTACTATTATAACCTTAATGCTTCTTATATTTCCCAGAGTAACGCTCACCTTGGTTTCACCTGTGTTTATTCTATCGTAGGTCTTACTAAGATTTTGAATGATTTTTCTTTTGGCTTGATCAACAGTTAGACCTGAAACTTGCACAGGACCTGCATAAGGGAGCCTTGCAAAGCCATCTGGACTTACTTTTACATTGTATGTTTCTTCAGAAAATCCATAGATATCGATTATCAATTCATCATCTGGACCCAATTGATAATTAAGAGGAGTAGCCATCTTTAGATTCGGTTCAAAGCTCAAATTTTTATTAGAGAATAGCTCTGCACCAAAAATTTTTGGCTTAAGAGATGCAAATGCCATATCGGCTGTTTTGTCTTTTTCTTCTTGCGCGTTTCCTATGTAAGACCTAGCACCTGCACCCATAGCGCCTGGTGTATTTTGTTGGCTATTGATATTTTCTATTCTTTGTTTAAGCTTAGCAAATTCAGCCACTGACATCTTGCGCTTTGAAGCTTCTGCTTCCAACTGATTTATGCTTAATCCGTTGGACTTCATCCTTGTCCAAAAGGTAAAAATTTGGTCATCGCTTAAATCATCTACCTTTACAGTAGAAAGGTTTTGCATGTTGATGCCATTTGCCACCTGCGCATTTACCAGAGATAAATGTGTATAAGTAACAAAGAAAAAGGCAAAAATTAATATCCAGAACTTACTGGTTTTACGCATATTATATAAAATATAAGGGTATGAATACTATAATTTAACCCGCAAAATAAAGATTTAATTTATAAATGTTTGATTTGGGCTAATGAAATTTGATTTGACCATCAATGAAATCAGGATTTACGTATATCCTTTGAATACTTTGAGATGTATTTTTTGTTTCCTATGTGGTTAAAGAAGGAGAGAGGCAACAGAAAATTTAATGGCATTCGTTCACCCATTCGTCAAGCTCAGGGTGACAGTTGATTAGGAATTGTAAATTAAAAATGCAAGACATTATTCTTTCATTACTACTTTTCCAGAGGCGATGAAGAATCCAAACTTTGCTCCCTCGACTGACCCTGAGGGCTCTTATAGGGAAGCTTTCCATCAAAAATTACCTAAAGAAATTTTCGATTTTTTAGCTGAAAAATTGTAAGCCCAATTTATCCTTACTCCCCTATTCTCCCACCCAAGTGCTTGGCTAAAAATTTCTCCATCGCACCATAGAAATCGAATTGGTTTTCTTCATTACCAAATCCATGTCCCTCATCATCTTTTACCATGTATTCTACTTGAACACCTCGTTTCTTCAGTGCTTCCACCACTTGATCGCTTTCAGCTTTGTTAACGCGAGGGTCGTTTGCGCCTTGAGCTATAAACAATGGACATTTGATTTTATCTACAAAATAAACAGGAGACGCATCATGCATCAAGGTCGAGTCTTTCTTGGGATCTCCAACCATTTCGTACATCATATTTAAAAAAGGTTTCCAATAGGGAGGAATGGTTTGCATAAAAGTAAATAGATTCGAAACCCCCACGTAATCAACTGCACAAGCATACAATTCAGGTGTTGAAGTAATCCCTGCAAGCGTTGCATAACCACCATAACTTGCTCCATATATGGCCACGCGCTTAGGGTCCGCAATTCCCTCTTTAACCAAATATTCTACTCCATCCGTAATATCTTGTTGCATGTTTAATCCCCATTGCTTAAAACTTGCTTCCCAAAACTTTCTTCCATAGCCCGTTGAGCCTCTAAAATTCATTTGTAAAACCGCATAACCTCTGTTGGCTAAAAATTGCACTTCTGCATTCCAACCCCATTCATCTCTGGCCCAAGGGCCACCATGAGGATTAATAACAACAGGTAAGTTTTTAGATTCAATTCCTTTAGGTAGTGTTAAATAACCGTGAATAGTTAAGCCATCTTTAGCTTTATAAACAATAGGTTTCATTTCGCACATTTCGTTCTCATCTAACCAAGGTGCTCGATCTGCTATTTTACTAATTTCCTTTTTTGCAGCATCATAAAAATAGCTTGCACCAAGCGATCTATCACTTATGGTTCTTACCAAAAATTTATCTTCATTTTTATTTTGGCTGGTAATGATGATTTCATATTTATCGCCCAATAACTCTTTCAATTTTCCATACATCACCTCATATTCTTTATCCAAAAATTTTACCTGTTCTTTGTCTGTTGTGTATGTAATAGCAGTCAAAACTTTGCGTTTCTTTGAATAATCTAGGCCATCCACATCCACTTCATCATTTTGATAAATTACTTCCATTTCTTTTCCATTGGCTATGTCGAACTTAACAATAGCCGCTTTATCTCTTCCTAAATTTGAAGCAGCATAAAGAAATTTGTTATCAAAAGTAAAAAACAATGGACTTACACTTTCTTTGAAACTAGTAGTCAAAACCGACTTGAAATTTTCTTTTATATCATCACGATACAGCAAATTGGTATTAACCCCATCTGATTGAACAGCAACTCTGATATTACCTTTATGGTCAGTAACCCAATTAGTAACCCCACCCGGATTTTCAGCTTCCATTTTCAAATCACCTGTATTAATGTTTAATCGATATACATCAAACAATTCAGGGTTGCGTTTATTCATGCCAATTAGCACTTCATTTTCATTTTCCTCTAACTCATCTACCACTTGTACGTTTACTTCATCATAAGGAGTTAAATCCTTTTGATTCTTTCCATCATCATCTACTGCATACAAATGGTAATTTTCATCCCCATCATTATCTCTAACATAAATGATGCGTTTATTTGTTTTCCAGAAATAAGCTTCGACATCCCTGTCTTCAATAAAAGTAACTTGTGTTGTATCATCACTTCCAAGATCAGAAACAAAGATATTCATTCTGTTTTTGTAAGGCTTCGTAAATGAAATTTTTTCTCCATTGGGTGATAAAGAAAAATAAGCAATATCAGGATTTCTAAAAAAATCCTTCATAGGAATAACACGAACGGGTTCAATCATTTTATTTTGATTTTGTTGACAAGAAAATAGAACTAAAATAGCAAATATGTTTAATAAACTTGATGATTTCAGCATGTTATTTATAAATATTTTTTCAGCAATTTAGTAAATACTATGCTGCATAAAGTAATAGTTGATAAAAGTAATAATAGTTTGATGACCGGAAAAAAATGAAGATTGTACTTTTAGTCCATACCTTCTTCTTGCTTTTTCCGCGCAATAAAAAACTTCCAAATAGCACTTCCACCAGCTACAAATACAATGGCAATCAATTTCCAGAATTTTAATACCATTGCGAATAATCCTACTTTGACCAGTATTTTACCTGCCACTAAACCACCAATGGTCCATGCTGCTACTTGATCTATATCTGTTTTAAAATCGCCATAACGATTTCCTTCTGTAAATTCGATACTGTTAATCACTTTGCCGATATTAGTTCTTACTTCAGGCAATTCATACATTGTGGCAATTGCATTTAACATAAAAACCCCTTTGCGACCGAGCACCCTAAGGTTGTAGTTCAAGGTATTTATAGTGTCTTTTCCGAACTTAATTTCTTTAGCCCAATGAAGTACTTTTTTATGATTATCATAATAAGGTTGTGATGCCCAACCAATAATCTCAATAGCTTGATATCCTTGCTTTTCACGCTCAGGATTTGCAGCGGTGCATTCTTGCTGCATTTCATTCAAAAGGTCATCATAATTGATATCATCAGCATCATCATCCTTCACATAACCCATATCATCATAACTAATCGTAAATACCCAAGAATTGAAATCGAGCACCCCATTACCATTCGGCACTAGCATACCTATAACACTGCTATCTGCTGGGTTACCCCAAAGTTCAGTTAGTATAAATATACTTTGTTTTCTGTCAAGAAAACGAAACCCATTAGGTACTTTCAATTTTGCCTCACCTACTTTAAGGGGTAATTCACCTGTTTGATAGAATAATGACTGTTCAATTAAATTAACCCTATCCTGTAAAGTATCTATACCTTGCGCATTGCTTTGTATGCAAAAGACAAATAAAAGTAAGGATAAAGCTATAATTTTCATGGACAAAATTATAAAAAATGAATAGAGATTAATGGCCTCCTGCAGCTTCTAATTGGTCTTCGTCAATTCCTTGTGTTTTTAAAACCGCTTTGGCTTTGAAAGCAAAAAATGCAAGGTATGCAAAACAAAATACTGGAATAATATAGCTCATGTGAATACCTATACTATCAGCCAATTTACCTTGTAGTGGTGGGATAATAGCACCACCTAAAATCATCATGATTAAGAAAGAAGAACCTTGACTGGTATATTTTCCTAATCCTGCAATTGAAAGAGAGAAGATACATGGCCACATGATACTGCAAGCCAAACCTCCGCTTATGAAAGCATATAAAGCCATTTGTCCAGTTGTCATTAAACCGATTACCATAGCTATTATACCAAATATGGCAAATAACATAAGCGTTTTAGCAGGTTTTTCTTGACCTATAAAATTAGCAATGATTAATCCTAATACACAGATGGCATACATGTATAAATCACTCACATCTTTACCACCCATGCTATTTACAAATAAGATAAGTCCAAAAGCAAGGTATGGCATAACCACACCCAATATTTTTTTAGTTGATTTAGCTAAATCAAAAGCACTGATAGCACCTGTCCAACGACCAATCATTAAACTACCCCAATACAATGAAATGAAATGTGAAATATGACTCTCATCAAAGCCCCCAAAAGCAGCATCTTTGAGCAATGCACCCATGTTACTTTGAATAGATACCTCAACACCTACATATGTAAATATGGCTATCATACCCAAAACCAATTGAGGATATTTAAATGCTCCAGCTCCTGGTTCAAAGGCCTCTTGACTTGTTATATTTGGAAGTTCAACCATCGAGAAGAATACGGCCACAGCAGCAAACACTCCCGCTAAAATTAAATACAATGAATTGATAGAAGTAATAGAAACATCTGTTTGACTGCCCACTGTTCCAAACAAAACCACACCCACCACAATCGGTCCTAGTGTGGTCCCCAATGAATTAACACCACCCGCTAGGTTCAAACGATGTGCACCCGTTTCAGGACTGCCCATAGCAGCGACAAAGGGCTGCGCAGCAGTTTGCTGCAAACTAAAACCTAAGGCCACTATAAAGAATGAACCTAATATCAAAGGAAATGAACCGACATTTACAGAGGGGATAATAGCTAAAGCACCTACCACAGAGATTAACAGACCGTATATAATACCTTTCTTATACCCAATTTTATTTAGAATATCTACCTTAACAACTTGCGACAATACAAACAACAAGATTGAACCAATAAAATAGCCTCCATAAAAAGTAAAATCAATTAACTGGGATTGAAACTGACTCAAACTAAAATGACTTTTACAAAAAGGAATGAAAATCCCGTTTGATGCGGCCACGAAGCCCCAAAAGAAAAATACGGTAATGAGGGTGTAAAGCTGAGATTTGCTGTTTTGTTGCATGATATATGGTAGTTTTAACTTTAATATTTTCTAGTTTTTCTAGAATTCGAGTTTTATCAAAAATAAATATTTATTGTAATGTACAAAATATTTATTCAATTTAAACTGAAAGTCAATTATAAAATAATAGAGGCGCAATTAATCGCACCTCTGCTTTTTAATACAATAAATTGCACGCAAAATATTTCTATCAGATTTCTAATTCTTCGAAGAAATCATGACACTTTTTTTCGCTCCAGTAGCGGCCGTTAGGCACTGATATTGAAAACCCCACATGCCCACCATACTTAGGTGCTTCAAAATAAAAGTTAGGGCTATTCTTTGCTTCGTTATAGGAAAAGCAAGAGTCTGACAAGAAAGGGTCGTTTTTGGCATTTACTAGGATAGTTGGAACGGCTATCTTTGGCAAAAATTGAAGTGCATTGCATTGGGCATAATAGTCTGCAGAATCTTTGTAGCCATGAATAGGTGCGGTAAATTTGCTATCCCACTCTCCAAATGTTTTTATTTTTTCAATTCCTTTTACATCTATTGTTCCGGGAAACATCAGAGATTTTTGCTTCATTTTTGCATTTAAAGAATTCAAAAAACGTTGCATATATAATTTGTTAGATAAGTTTGCCAACACTTTCGAACTAGCAGCCAAATCAATGGGTACTGAGAATGCTGCTGCTTTTTTTATTTTGCCATAAACATCAGTAGATTGTTTACCCGAATACTTAAGTAAGGCATTACCACCTAAACTAAAACCAGATAAGTACATTTCTTCATACAAATTATTTTTTGAAATATGATTCAAAACCTCGGCAATATCATCACTCACGCCACTGTTATAACTGCAAAGTAGTTTGTTCATTTCACCACTACATGAGCGAAAATTCACAGCACATGTATCATAACCTTTGTCATAAAAAAACCTTGAAAAGCCTTTAATATATTGGGATTGCGAACTACCCTCCAAGCCATGAAAAAGAACCAGTACTTTTTTAGCTCCTTGTTTCTGCCAATCCAAATCCATAAAATCTCCATCCGCTAAAGTTATACGCTCTCGCTTATAGGCTGTTTGCACTTTCCTAAACAAAGCAGGCATGATGGTTTCAGCATGACCATTTTTTAATAAACGATTTCCAGAAAATGAGGATTGGATTACAGGCATTTTTAGTTAATCTCTTTGTGGCAATATCAACAATAAATTTAGAAACTGCTAATATCAGAAGGCTGGTATTCAATCTTTACATATATACTCATCAAGGCACTTAATATTTTTTGAATATCACGATTATGCTTATACCTTTTTATGCAGGATGCCATCTCTTCTAAGTTATTTTGAGTATACCTAAGATCCAAATACCCAAAACCAATGTATTGGCCCTTTTCAATACACACCATTGATTTTTCATTTTGGTTCCTCCCATTACCGACAAGAAAAAAACTTTTGTTTTGAAAATTGAAACTATCAATAGCCGAAGTAACGCGTTTGTTATAGCTTTCAGCCTCTTCTATTTCAGCACAAGCCCCTTTGCACTTTTTGATTTGATAATTAAAACAAGGACCAGAAAAGGCATGCAAATCACATTTACTCAAGCACAATTGGAAATTCTCAACCGCTTTGTTCAAACTGGCTTTGGCCATATTCAAATTATCAAAAGTGAGCAATGATTCCCTATCGTCTCTATACCTTTCGATTTTTAATTGTAGGTAATGTTTATCGTCCATACTTTCATATATGCCATAATATGAACTGGAAGTAGCTCTTTTTTGTGCTCTATTATAAAAGGGCTTTATTCTTTTAATCTCATCCGATTCAAGCAGCAAAGCAACGAGTTCGCTTCCTGTATTTTCAAAACTAATATCTGCCATTTCATGCAACATCCTTAAAGCCTTGCCACCACTTTTGCTAGCAAAATGCTGCATGATTCTTTTCTTGATGTCATTGCTTTTACCAACATAAATAACATCACCGGTTTGGTTATAGAAATAATAAACCCCTGTGATACCACTTGGTATTTTATCTAAAACAGATTCATTAAGAAGCGGTGGAATATTTCGTTTGGGGGTATCTAACAATAGGCTACTTTGATGAGAAACTGAACTATTCAAAGTCAATATTTTACCAAATAAAATAGCAGTGGCCTCAGCATCTCCCAGGGCTCTATGTCTGTCTTTAATATGTATGTCCAAGCGTTCGCACAAATTGCCTAAACTATAAGAAGGCAAACCCTTAAAAGTGCTTTTGCTTAACTTTACAGTACACAATGTTTTTCTGTTATAATCATATCCCAGATCTTTATAGGCCGCCCTCACAAAACTATAATCAAAGGCGCAGTTATGGGCCACAAATGTAGCATCTTTGGTAAGCTCAATAATATATTTGGCTACTTCATAAAAGGCAGGGGCATCTCGTACCATCTCGTCATTAATGCCTGTTACTTGGGTAATGTAATAAGGTATGCGACACTTCGGATTAAGCAAAGTGCTGTAACGCTCCACCACTTCCTTTCCATTATGAAGCACTATGGCTATTTCAATAATTTTGCTGCTAGCAGCCGATCCTCCCGTGGTTTCTATATCTACAATGGCATACATGTTTTTGTAACAAGCAAAATTAGTTCAGCAAATTAAGTAGATTGATAGGATGAAAAAATTATCTTTAACAAAATTTAATGGAGGATTTATTTAGTATCTTAAAATAAAAATCTATGAAATCTAAATATTTGGAGAATTTATCTAAAAAACATCAATCAGTCCTTTCAATGAGTACATTCCTTTCTCTTACCTAATATTCCTTACCACGAATCGAATCATGAATTTCTGAAATTACATCTCCATAAGCATTAGGCCCCATTTGGAATCATTTCCAGAGATTCTTATCATTTGATATTTAAAATATCTTTCAAAAAAGCTCATAATTTGTTACCCAAATAGAATCCTGAAAAAACAAATATTGCTTAACAAAACTTAATTGCATTGGTAGGGTATTGGAGTTAATATTAGTTAAAATGCTCATAGCCCTGAGAGGCATACTATTATCTGGAGCTAGTAGCATGAAATCTCTCCATAAATACGCATTAAACTTATACTTCTCCTCACCAAGAATTAATGTATCAAAAGCTGAATTAACTGCTAATTTTATTGAGTCATCAAATGTTAGTATTATTGGAATTGGCTTGAACTATCTTTTCTACAAGCTTGAAATATAAAAGTGAAAACAAATACAATATTGAATATTTTTTTCATTTATAGCTTATATCTTATAGAAGACAATGATTAACCTTAAGTCAAATCAAGAAATTTTTCTCAAAACATAAATTAACTCATCAAATGCTAACCTCTGTTATAACCCCAAAGGCAATTCAATACCGATGCATCAAAGGCTCTTAAACTGCTTTCAGCAGGTGGTGGCAATTCATTGTATGGATTTTGGAAAAACAATACCAAAGGTGTGAAAATATCCTTCAACTCAGCATCCTCTTTCATGGCTGCTTGTATTTGTTTAACTGAACTCAATTCAGCATCCATCAATTCGGTGTTACGAATCAATTCTTCATAGATTTTATATTCATCTTGAAATTCATCGGTATCAACCAACAAAAATTCATTCAAGAAATCATCTAATGAAATTTCAGCATCCGCTTCATTGGCATCGCTGATGTACAACAATAAGTTTAACAACTCTGTTCCTCTACTGATGGTTTCATCTTCGATATGCTGCCATTCTGGGCTATCAAAATAGGTTTCTTTATGAGGCTCTGCTGCTAAAAACTGAACCATCAACAAATCAAAAATGATTTCACTTAGTGGCTCATAAGCTGGATCTTCAGCCATTATTTCATCCAATCTTTTTACCCTCGACAAAAAATCAATGTGCTTGTTGTTAAAAATCTCAAGCATTTTGGGCATAATATTGTTGGCACCTTTCAGTCTAGCATAAGTTTCTAATAAGGCTTGCATTGAATCCTGAACAGGTGTGTTTTCGTTTTGTGTGCTTAACATGTTGTATTTTGTTATTGTATGTAAATATTTCCTTTGCAAACAGTTGCAAGGGTTTTTCCTTTTAAGGTTGTTCCAAGTATAGGGCTATTTTGTGAGCGAGAATAATTGCTCTTTTCATCATATAGCCAAGTCATTTCCTCATTAAAAATGCTAAGGTTGGCTTCAGCTCCCTTTTCGATTTTCAAGGTATCAAGACCTAAAATCTGACGAGGCTTGCTACTCAACACTTCTTGTAATCGCTCGTTGCTAAAGGTTTTCGGCTTGTATTGATTGATGAGAGAATAACATGTTTGCAAGTTTATCATGCCTTTATTGGCGTATTCAAACTCAACCACTTTATGCTCCTTATCCTCTGGATGATGATCGCTAACAATGCAATCTACGGTGGCATCAATCAAACCTTCCCAAAGCGCTTTTTTATCTTCTTTACCTCTCAATGGAGGGTTAATTTTATAATTGCTATCGTAGTCTTTTAGGTTTTCGTCCGTAAAACACAAATTTGCAACCGATACATCACAGGTCACTTGAACGCCTTGTTTCTTGGCTCTGCGGATAATATCAACGCTTCCTTTGCTGCTGATATGAGCAAAATGAATGCGCGATTCAGCATATTTAGCCAATTCAATATCACGTATCACCATCAATTCTTCCGACATATTGGGATTGCCTTTCAAACCTAAATTGGTACTCGTAAAACCCTCATGCATAAATGTGCCTGCGCTCAAGCTGGTATCTTCAGAATGACTAATAATTAAACCATTAAATATTTTGGCATATTGCAAAGCCCTTAACATAAGGCTAGCTTGCCCAATGGGTTTATTGGCATCTGTGAAGGCAGGTGCACCAGCCTTGAACATATCGAATAGCTCAGCCATCTCCTTGCCTTCCCTATTTTGACTGATACAGCCATAAGGAATAATACTTACAGGCAGATTTGATGATTTATTAATCAAATACTCAACCTCAGATTTGCTTTGAATAACTGGCAAGGTTGACGGTAATGCTGCTACTGCCGTGTAACCTCCTGCTGCAGCTGCTTTGGCTGCACTTTCTAAATCCTCTTTGTATTCAAAGCCCGGGTCGCATAAGTTGCTGCGCATATCCAACCAACCTGTGCTAACAAATGCACCTTTGGCATCAAACACTTTAATGCCTTTGTTGGCTGAAAATGCTTTTTTTGAAGAGCTTTGAATGTCTTCGATAAGTTTGTCGTTTACTAAAATATCGCAGGTTTTGCCGTGATAGGCTGACGATGGGCAACAAACAACTGTGTTTAAGATGAGTATTTTCATGTTCAAGTGAGCAGGAATAATTGAATTTTCAACTACCTTACTTGAATAGCAAATGTAATACTTGGCAAACAATTTTTAAAATTTGATAGCGCTTTTTTTTAGGATTGTTGATGAAAGGTTGATAAGCTAGTGATTCGAAATCCAAATTTGAATATTCAAACCTATAATCAATAACCAATAAAATTAAGTTTATTAAGTCCTCTTATGCTTCCATCTTCTGTGACTCCAGAGCCATAACTCAGGTTGTTTAATAATTTGCTTCTCTAATGCTTTGGTATGCATTTCGGTAATTTCAAACTCTGCTGTTTTATTGGGCTCTTCGCACATCATCCAAAATTTCACATCATAATAACCACGCTTGGTTCGATAGGCTTCTCCAAACACTATCGGATAATTAAATCGTTTGGCTAGTTTCTCAACACCTAGAAATACAGGTGTATCTTGGTTTAAGAAGTTCATCCAATGGCAATTTGTTGAACTTGGCGTTTGGTCGGCAATAAAGGTTATGGCTGAAGGAATATTTTTCCTAGCTATCATTTCACGTAGCGAATTATTCATAGCCATTGGGTAAACCCCAAATCGAGTACGAATATGATACATAAACCAATCGAACCACTTGCTGCTTAGCGGATGATAAAGCACATCTACCTGCGAAGAATTCTGCTGTAAAGCCTGTCCAGCCCATTCCCAATTGGCAGCATGTCCGCAAACCAATACAAAAGGTTGATTCTTTTTATTTAATGCATGAATGATTTCTAAACCTTCTTGCTTCAAGTGTTTATTATAAAAGGATTTTCGAACACTCGCCATTTTAATGGTTTCGATAGTTACATCAAACAAGTTGCGATAAAATGCCCAAGCTGTTTTTTCAATCCATTCTTCTGATTTTTCTGGAAATGAATTGCGAAGGTTCTCAAATACCACCTTTTTGCGATAACCAAAAACATGGTAAATTAAAAATCTTACGAAATCAGAAATACCAAAAAGCACCCACATAGGCAACAGCGACAATAGAAACAAGGGGGCTGTAATTATGATATAATACCAACGAAACTTAGGCATATCGAATATTTTTTGGATGGCAATATAATTCCAAAACACTTTGTTGAAATATTTTATACATAAAAAACAAATGGACTTCTATTTTAGCGGCATGAGAATACTGATATTTTTGGCGGCAATTTTAGTGGGCAATATCGCCTTGGCTCAGAAATTATACCCTTTTGAAAAGAAAGACAAATGGGGCTATATGAACCAAGAAGGAACCATAGTGATAAACCCAATTTACGACTATGCGGATGATTTTAACGAGGGTTATGCTGTTGTGGCATTGGGCAATTTACCTTGCTTGATTGATGCCAATCAAAAAAGATACATAGATACTGGGATGTACCAATACATTGGAAAATACTCTGAAGGATTATGCTCAGTGATGGATTATAAATTCAAACGTTACTATGTGAACTTGAAAGCGGAAAAAGTAATTACCCTTGACAAAGAAATTTATGATGCAGGGGCATTCAACAGCGGCTTGGCCAAAGTGAGCAAAAAGGTAGATGAAGTAGAGAAAAAATTCGGGGTTGATATTACCAATATGGGCTTCAAATTTGCCTATATCAATAATAAAGGCGAATACCAATGTGAGTTTAAGTATGATGATGCTGAAGACTTGAATGAAGGAACAGCTAGGGTGAAAGTAGGCAAAAAATTTGGTTTTATAAATGCACAATGCAAGGAAATTGTAAGTCCAACTTATGGCAGTATTACTGAGTTTAATGAAGATTTAGCCGCTATCGAGTTAGATGGCAAATATGGATTTATCAATAAGCAAGGAGAAGAAGCCATCAAGCCACAATTTGAGTTCGCAGCCTTGTTTAGCGAAGGCTTAGCCGGCTATTCTGAAAAAGACAAATGGGGTTTCATTGACAAATCAGGAAAAGTGGTTATTCCTGCTTTGTATGATGGCGTTAAACCTTTTGGCGAAGGAATGGCAGCCATTCAACAAATAGGCAAGTGGGGCTTTATTGACAAAACAGGCAAATTGATGATGAACCCTTTTTATGAAAATGTTGGCTATTATAATGATGGCGTTTGCCCTGTTCAAAACAAAGGCAAATGGGGTACCATAAACAAAGATGGACGTATTGTTGCTCCTTTTGATTTTGAATTTATTGGAAACTATGAAGATGGTATTGCTGAAGTAATTTTCAGAGACATTAACCTATACCTTGACCTCAGGGGGAATTTACTACCTCGATTGAAATAGCAACATTTTCATGGCTATACCTGCAAACAAGGATGAACTAATATTTGCTATTCAGCATGACTACAAAAAGTTGGATGCAGAACTCCAATCTATACCAATAGAGTTTAGTCATTTAATAGAACTTGAGGCTCATACTAAAAACCAATTCATGAGTGTTCATAATCTTTTGGCATACTTGGTTGGTTGGGGACAATTGGTAATAAAATGGAATGAAAGAAGGTCGGCTAACTTACCTGTTGATTTCCCTGAAACGGGTTATAAATGGAACCAATTAGGACTGCTCGCTCAAAAATTTTATGAAGACTACAAAGACGAGGATTTTATTTCAATGCAAAACAATTTGCTTTCAACAGTAAAGAGTTTACTAGAAATAGTTGATAATAAAAGTAATCATGAGCTATATAAAATTCCATGGTACGAAGGCTATACGCTTGGTAGAATGATTCAACTCAATAGCTCTTCCCCATATAAAAATGCACATGCGAGGATTAGAAAATGGGAGAAATCAAAACAATTTAAATAGTCAAAACGAACTATTGAAATCAATTCATCTAGCTTATATTTGTTTAAATAAAGCCATTATGATTAGGTCCTTTATCACAAACATTATCCTTTTATTTTTATGCAATGCAGCTATTGCACAATATAAAGTCGAATTGCTTGACAGCAGTAATTTCAAATTGGGAGAAGGAGTTATATTAAGTAAAACCTCCTTTCGCGGTCTTAGTGTGGTGGATGATCAAACCATTTGGGTGATCGGAAGCAAAGGAACCATTGCTAAAAGCCATGATGGTGGCAAGACCTTTGAATTTAAGCAGCTAAAGGGCTATGAGAGATCTGACTTCAGGGATATAGAAGCCTTTGACGATAAAAGGGCTATCATGTTGTCATCGGGTACACCTGCTTATATTTTAAAAACCATAGACGGAGGCCAAACTTGGAAAGAAGTCTACAAAAACCTTGATACAGCCTATTTCTTAGATGCCATGGATTTTTGGGATGAGACAAGAGGCATCTTGGTGGCTGACCCTAAACATGGACATTTTGTGTTATTGCAAACCAAAGATGCAGGTGAAAATTGGCAAGAATTGGATACCAATCATACTCCCAAAGCAATGGAAGGAGAAGCCGTATTTGCTGCTAGTGGAACTAGTTTGAGATGTACAAGTGATAGTATTGTTGCGTTTGTTTCCGGTGGAACATCTTCCAATTTTTATTATTCGAAAAGCAATGGCTTGAACTGGATTAATAAAAAATCAAAAATAATTCAGGGCCAAAATTCACAAGGTATGTTTTCATTTATTTTCAATAGCCCAGAAAATAATATGGTTGGAATTGGTGGTGATTATTTAAGAGATACCATTCGAATGAAAAATGTAATCTTTTGGGATGTGATTAAAAATAAATCTCATACATCAATGAATTCAATTACATCCTACAAATCGTGTTTTGAAAATTTGAAGTTCATTCATAATGAAATTTCATGTGGTACTGATGGAGTTGAGATGTTGGATTATAAAAAACCTTATTGGTACAAAGTTTCCTCCGAATCTTTCAATGTAGTCCGCAAAGCAAAAAAAGGCAATGCGGTATTTTTAGCAGGGGGAAAAGGCAGAATTAGCCGATTGGTTTACTAGCATTATTTCAAGCTTACTCCCAATTTTTCACCCAGTTCAAGCAAGTCTTTTTCAACCAAATCATTTAATGGAATACCATTTTTTTCTCTTTCAGCTTGCATCCAAAACTCGGGCTCTCCAGGTATAATTACTTTTTGCTTTTCGTCAATTCGTTCTGCATTTTTAAAAGCATCAATCCAATTATCAATATGCGATTTAAAATCCTCTGCAGGTCTAAATGCATCAATACGCATAGCACCAACAAAATGTCCTATGCCCTTTCCCGGCAAGTTTTCTAGTGGATTTAAAAAGGCTACAAATGGCGGCACCCAAGGTCCATAATTAGCCCCTGATAATACGGAAGTCATGATATCTACAATAGAAGCTAAAGCATAGCCTTTATGTCCTCCTAAGGGTAACAAGGAGCCTCCTTTTTTCAATTCGTTGGCATCCACACTTTCCATACCATCTTTGGTTTGTACCCATCCTTTGGGTATTTCTTTACCGGAGCGTTGGGCAATTTCCAATTTCCCATT
The DNA here is from genome assembly GCA_945870425.1 of Chitinophaga pinensis. Lineage (GTDB taxonomy): Bacteria > Bacteroidota > Bacteroidia > UKL13-3 > UKL13-3 > RGVD01. Next base: position 63,729 of record CAMBSD010000005.1, read on the forward strand.
AGCAGCTGCTGAGGTGGCCATATCTGCCACAATAGGAAGGTGTTTACCCGCAGGAAAAACCATGCAAATGGGATTGGTTCCTAGCATTCTTTGCTTTGAGTGAGTGGGCGCAACCAATGGACTGGCATTGGTCATGGCCACTCCTATCATATCATGTGGCAAGGCTTTCATGGCATGATAGGCCGCTATTCCAAAGTGATTGCTATTTTGAATAGCTACCCAACCTGTACCTACTTGCTTGGCTTTCTCAATGGCAATATCCATAGCATGTGGAGCCACCACCAAACCCAATCCTTGGTCAGCATCTATTGTTGCCGTTGAGGGAGTTTGATGAATGATTTTCCAATTAGCTTTCATATTGGCTCTACCAGCTTCATGCAAGCGCACATACCCTGATAATCGAGCAACACCATGCGAATCAATGCCACGCATATCTGCGCTTAACAGCACATCTGCGGCTTGAATGGCATCATCCAAAGGCATTCCACATTTGATAAAAACTTCTTTAGTGAAAGTATGGAGTTGTTTTTTTGTATAATTATCCATTGAATTCTTTTAGTGTTGTCGGGAATTGCATCCCGACATTTCACTATATTTTATATTTATTAGTCGGGTGGCAACACCCGACTTCACGGAAATCGTTATAAATGCATTAAGGGCAATGAATGATTGCCCTTAATTATTATTTAAATATTTTATTTTAAGCTTCCTTCATAAAATCATATTCGTAACTTGTAGGTGGAACGAATGTTTCTTTTATGGTTCTGGTGCTAACCCAACGCATTAAATTTTGCATGGCACCTGCTTTGTCGTTGGTTCCACTTCCTCTTGCACCACCAAATGGTTGTTGACCCACTACAGCACCAGTGCATTTATCATTAATGTAAAAATTACCTGCGGCATTTCGTAGTTTCCATGTTGCCAATTCAATAGCATATCTGTCTTGAGAAATTACAGCACCTGTTAAAGCATATTCAGATGTTGTATTTACAATATCCAAAGTCTCTTCAAACTTATCTGCATCATATACATAAACAGTTAAAACTGGACCAAATAACTCCTCACACATGGTGGTGTATTTAGGGTTCGAAGTAACGATTACTGTTGGCTCAATAAACCAACCTTTAGATTTATCATAACCCCCTCCTACTATAATCTCAGCTTCACTATCTTGTTTAGCAGTATCAATGTATTTAGCCAATTTGTCAAATGATTTCTCATCAATTACTGCATTGATAAAATTTCTAAAATCTTCAGTTGGTCCCATGCTGAAAGTCTTGATGGTTTTCACCATCTTTTCTTTTACTTCAGACCATAAATTGCTTGGAATATACACACGACTGGCAGCAGAGCACTTTTGTCCTTGGTATTCAAATGCACCACGAACTATAGCAGTAACACTCTCATCTACCAATGCCGATTTATGCATGATGATAAAGTCTTTACCACCTGTTTCTCCTACAATACGTGGGTAGGTTTTAAATTTATGGATATTATTTCCAATTGTTTTCCAAATGTCTTGGAAAACACCCGTGCTACCTGTGAAGTGAATACCCGCAAAATCAGGGTGGTTAAAAATAACCTCACCTGCTACCGGTCCACTTGGATAAATCAAATTGATTACGCCATCAGGAACTCCCGCTTTTTTGAAAATTTCCATCAACACATTGGCACTATATACTTGTGTGTTTGAAGGTTTCCAAACAATCACATTTCCCATCATGGCTGCACTCGTTGGCAAATTTCCAGCAATGGCAGTAAAATTGAAAGGTGTTAAGGCATAAACAAATCCTTCAAGCGGTCGGTATTCCAAACGATTCCAAACACCTCTGGCTGATTGAGGTTGGTCAGCATAAATCTGACTCATAAAATGAACGTTGAAACGCAAGAAATCTATAATCTCACAAGCACTATCAATCTCTGCTTGGAAAGCATTTTTTGATTGACCTAGCATGGTTGCTGCATTCAATTTAGCACGATAAGGACCAGCAATTAACTCAGCTGCCCTTAAAAATATGGCAGCTCTTTGCTCCCATGTTAATGCTTCCCATTTAGGTTTAGCTGCTAAAGCAGCATCAATCGCTTGGTTAACATGACTTGCATCACTCACATGGAACCGACCCAGTAAATGTTGGTGATCGTGTGGTGGACGAAGTTCAGCAGTTTTATCACTACGAACTTCATTTGAGCCAATATACATTGGAATATCTAAAACCATTGAACGAGCTTCTTGCAAAGCATCTTTAAGGTCTTTGCGCTCTTTGCTAACGGGAGCATAGTTTAAAATGGGTTCATTAACTGGAGAAGGTACTTTAAAAAATCCGTTCATATTTGTAAGATTAATAAGGTTATTGTTTTCATGGCAAATTAAGTCGAATTTTAGAATATTTAAGTGGACTTAAAAGGCTATTATTTATCAGTAAAACTAAAAAAGAGCTGACGAAAATTCGTAAGCTCTTTTTTAGTAAGTCTCAATTGAAATCTATTTATGTAAATTACTATTTTTTCTGCTGTAAAGAAAATAAACTAAAATACCCAGTGAACCCCAGACAAGGAAAGCAACCCAGGTCTCATGACGCACTTTACTCATCAAAAAAACATTAAATCCAATTCCAAGAACGCCAACAACAGGTAAAAAAGGTGTTTTATATGGCCTTTCTAATTGAGGTTCCTTGTAGCGCAGTATCATAACAGCTAAACAAACCATTGCAAATGCTAATAAAGTTCCCATGCTACACATTTCTGAAATTTTATTAATAGGAGTAAATGCAGCTACAACTGAAATGATTAGACCAACTAAAATTGTTGATTTATATGGAGTTTTAAATGTTGGATGTAAAGTGCCAAACATACTTTTAGGTAACAAGCCATCTTTAGCCATTCCTAAAAATATTCTGGTTTGACCTAACATCATAACTAACATCACAGAGGTTAATCCGGCTGTAGCAGCAATTACAATTAAAAATACAGCCCATGTAACACCCACTCCCTCAAACGCTGATGCAACAGGAGCTTTAACATCTAATTGAGAAAAAGGAACCATTCCGGTTAAAACCAATGATACTAAGATGTAAAGGATGGTACAAATAATTAATGATGTAATAATAGCGAATGGAACGTCTTTTTTAGGGTTAATAGCCTCACCAGCTTGCGTAGAAACAGCATCAAAGCCTATATAGGCAAAAAACACAATAGTAGCGGCAGTAACAACACCATCCCAACCAAAAGATTTGGTCACAATTCCATCTTTTATTGTTTCAACTTCAGTTGGTATAAAAGGATGCCAATTTTGAACATTAACATAAAAGGCTCCCGCAATAATTACAAATAATACAACTGCAACCTTTATAATTACAATGATATTATTAGTACTTGCAGCCTCTTTAATACCTTTTACCAAAATGGATGTAACAATCCATGTGATAATAATGGCAGGTAAATTAAATGAGAATGATGGTGCATCTATTCCGAGCTGGGCAGCCTTGCTAGCTGCGGTGATAGGATCATTCATTATCCAAATAGGAAAATGAATGTTAAAAAGATGTAGTAATTTTTCGAAATAACCGCTCCATGCAACGGCCACTGTAGTAGCGCCCATCATGTATTCTAATATCAAATTCCAACCTATAAACCAGGCAAACAACTCTCCAACTGTACCATAAGCATAACTATAGGCACTGCCTTCAACAGGAAGCACTGAGGCAAACTCAGCATAGCATAAGGAGGCAAACATACATCCAACACCGGCTATAACAAAAGAGATGGCCAACGCTGGCCCAGCAAAATCATGTGCTGCAATACCTGTTAAAGTAAAAATTCCACCACCTATAATTGCACCTATGCCCAAAGAAGTTAATCCCCATCGAGTCAAAACACGGTTTAAACCGCCCTTTTTCATTTCTGCCTCAAAGGCACTAATTGGTTTTTTTCGCCAAATACTCATAACTATATTAATAATTTGTTAGTCGCAAAATAAGATTATTTCACATCTGACAAAACTTGTTTTATCTATTCCTATGAAATAGGCAGCATGTGCTGAGCCACAAGTTAATTTAGACTACCTATTTGGTCTCCATTACGATAAAAGGAACAATCATCTCTTCCATACTAATTCCACCATGTTGGAATGAATTTGTGTACATATTTACATGGTAATTATAGTTATTGGGGTAGGCCATAAAATCATCTCCCATGGCAAAAACATAGCTAGTGCTTACATTTTGTTTTGGTAGAAAAGCATCTGATGGATTTTTAATACTAAACAAATCTGATTCTTTATAGCTAAGGTTACGTCCTTGTTTATATCTTAGGTTGGTGCTAGTGCTTCTGTCACCAACAATTTTAACCGCATTTTTCACTCTAATTGAGCCATGATCGGTGGTAATTATGATACGAGCATCTTTTGAGGCAATACGCTTAATGGCATCAAACAAAGGAGAATGATCAAACCAAGAAGCTGTTATACTTCTATATGCTGCCTCATCTTCTGCCAACTCTTTCATCACATTCATTTCAGTTCTTGCGTGGCTAAGCATATCTACAAAATTGTAAACTATTGCATTTAGTTTATTGCTGAACAAATTGGGAATTTTGTCAACCAAGTCTTTGCCTGCATTTAGGTTGGTGATTTTATTATAAGAAAACTTACCATTGAAGCCTAGGCGCTGCAAATTGCGACCTAACAAATCTTCTTCATGTATATTTTTACCCTCTTCGTCCTCTTCATTCACCCATAAATTAGGATATATTTTTTCTATCTCGCTAGGCAACATCCCTGCAAAAAAACTATTACGCGCATAATGCGTAGTAGTAGGTAAAATGGTCATATAGGCTTCATCACTCACCAAATTGAAATATTCACTAAGTGGCTGCTGCACCATTTTCCATTGATCATACCTAAAATTATCTATCATGATAATAAAAGTAGGTTTATCATCTTTGAGGTATGTACTTAATTTTTTATTTAGCACAGTGTGACTCATCAATGGTGTCTGATCACTTGGTTTCTTCAAGAAGTTAACAAAATTTTTAGCTACCCATTTACACCATTCGTTGGTTGCTTCCTTCTTTTGCATAGCCAATATTTCTTCCATGCCAGTATCTCCACTCTTGGCTAATTCCAATTCCCAAAAAACCAATTTTTTATATAAAGCAAACCATTCATCAAATGTGCTCACATCATTTAACTCCATACCAATTTGCCTAAAATCTTGCTGGTAGTTTTGTGCTGTTTTTTCTGTTACTAATTGTTTGCTATCAAAAATTCGTTTAAGAGAAAGTAATATCTGACTCGAATTAACTGGCTTTATTAAATAATCAGCAATTTGATTACCAATGGCATCTTCCATTAAATTTTCCTCTTCACTTTTGGTAATCATTACCACTGGGGTTTCAGCTTGAATCATTTTTATTTGTGCCAAGGCTTCTAGGCCGCTTATTCCAGGCATATTTTCATCTAAAAAAATAACATCATAACGTTTTAGTTTAGCCGACTCAACAGCATCAACACCGCTAGCTACTGATTCCACATCAAAGCCTTTGTTACGCAAATAAATGATATGTGGCTTTAAAAATTCTATTTCATCGTCAGCCCAAAGTATTACTGGATTTGGCATGTGTTTGTTTTATTAGTTTAATGCAAAGATTAGAAAGATTGCTTGATTAGCAAATGAATTATATTAACGTAAAAGTTAATTGAAAATTACTAGATATTCAGGAGATATTTCAAACAGCTTCACTAGTAGAATTCTATATTTTACAGATGAAAAAAAAATCAACCTTTCAAAGCTTTTTTATAAACTTCTAAGCAACGATTGCGAGCATATTCATGTTGCACAATTGGCTTTATATAGTATGAAGTAAAAACCTCTGGTACCCATTCTTTAATATACTTCATTTCTTTATCAAACTTCTCGGTTTGCAATTGTGGATTAAACACCCTAAAGTATGGAGCGGCATCTGTTCCACTGCCCGCTGCCCACTGCCATCCTCCATTATTTGCACTTAAATCAAAGTCGAGTAATTTTTTAGCAAAGTAGGCCTCACCCCATCTCCAATCAATTAACAGATGCTTGGTCAAAAAACTTGCTACTATCATTCTCACTCTATTGTGCATAAAACCCGTTTCATTCAATTCGCGCATGCCCGCATCTACGATTGGATAACCCGTTTTACCATCACACCAAGCTTTAAAATCAGTTTCATCATTTCTCAATTCAATTCTATCATAATTTGTACGAAAGGAAGATTGAGCAACATGAGGAAAATGAAATAATATCATCATATAAAAATCTCTCCAAATAAGTTCATTAATCCATGTGTCGTTAACATGAAAAGCTTTTCTGGCTTTCTCTCTTATACTTATAGTTCCAAATCTAAAATGTACACCTAACATTGAGGTTCCTTTTAAGGCAGGAAAATCTCTATTTTGTGTATAATTTTTTATCAATCCAAGCGTGGTTTCTTTATTGGGGAAAGTGTACCCAGTAGATACAAAACCAATTTCTTCCAAACTCAATAATTTTTGCACCCCTCCAACCTTAAAAAATCTATCAAAGTAATTTTCATTCGGATATGATTGTAAATGAAAATCTTTCAATATTAATCGCCATTTTTTTGAATATGGCGTGAAAACAGTATAAGGTTTTCCATCGTCTTTTAAAACTTCATTCTTTTCGAGAATACATTGGTCTTTATAAGTATGAAATGATATTTTATTTACATCACATAATTCATCCACCAATTTGTCACGTTTGATGGCATTGGGCTCGTAATCATGATTAGTATAAACTGCCTTGATTGAATAAGATTCTAACAACTTTATCAAAACACTTTTAACATCACCATACTCAATAATTAAATCAGAGTGCATTCCATTTAATTTTGATTTCAATTCGCCCAATTGATGATGAATAAATTCAACCCTCCTGTCTTTTTTATCATCAAGTCTGTCTAAAATTTCTTTATCAAAGATAAATAAGGGCAAAACAGGGTATTCTCCTCTCAAAGCATGGAATAAGCCTGCATTATCATCTAACCTTAAATCTCTACGGAACCAAAATATGGCAATTTCTTGTTTCATTATGTATTAAATCTTTTAAAACCCATTTTGTTTTAACTCAGTTGCTGGAAAACAAAAAACCCGCTCAACTGAGGTTGAACGGGTTTCGAATCATTATGAAATAATTATTTTTTGTTTCTTTCTTTCAGTTTTTTGATACCATAACCGATACCTGCAACCGCTAAAATTGAAAGTCCACCATCAACTGGAACATCAATAGGATCGTCTCCAAATCCTCCTCCACCGCCACCTGGTTGTGCTTGTGCAGCAACTGCTAATAATAACATGATTGATGCGCTTAGTAATTGTTTTGCTGTTTTCATAGAATTTTTATTATGTTGTTATTTGATAAATTTAACAGTATTGGTGTAACCATTTTCAGAATTACTCACTTTTACCAAGTAAGCTCCACTGGTTAATTTTTCAATATCCAAAGATTTTTTGTTACCAATCATATCTACGGACATTACTTCAACACCAGATACATTGTAAATTGTAACAACTGAATTTTTAAAATTCGCATTTAATACTTCAATATTTAATACATCTATAGCTGGATTTGGATAAACATTTAAGCTAGCTTTTCTACCTGCTAAAACAGACTCTACTGAACTTGTTTTATTAACAAAAATCAACTCTAATCTACCATCTTGAGTTGACTCTTTTTGGGCATCTACATTAAATGCATAGGTATCATTTACGCGTAAATCAGTTATTGTGTTTTTATAATTATCTTTCAAATAGATGTTAACATCACTGTTGAACCCATCAATTTGACTAAATGACATTGTATAAACACCTTCATTAAGCAACCAAGCTGAAAGTGGAACAATTTTCGCGTTGATGCTTTTGATATCAAGATAATTTACCATAGCATATTTATCTTGACCAAAAAACGAACTTATGTTAACTTCCGGATTCATGAAAGGTTTAAAAATATCTTCATCTGAAATAAATTCATCCGATTTACCATCTTTAAAATGTACAATGGTTTCATCACTCTGATCCGAACCTGCAGACAATTTTATTCTCAAACTATTTCTCTCAGAGGTCTTAAACATGTTCGAGGGTGTATTACTAACTTTTACTGATTCATTAATTACCAAAGCTGGATTAGAACCATTTGCTTGAATAAAAAAAGCTTGTCCACTAGCGATATACCTTGTAACACTATTTAATGTATTTGTACCATCAAAAGCACCATAGGAATTTGTTATTGGATTCCAAATCCATACTGTACCTAAAATATTAGTTTTAGTCCAACCAGATGAAGCATTCCAATCAATTGGTGAAGGGAATGGATTTCCTACAAGGTTCCAACCATTTCCTAAACTTGAATTATATGTAATGGGTATATTTACTGGAGTAGATGGATAAGTACCACTAACCCAAATGGTTGTTGAGTTCAAAACTTGGTTACTCGGGGTTGCACTTCTATCTCCTCTGATGAACGCGCGATAACCTGCCCCATTTTGCAATGGAGTATTTCCATCTAATGCTTCCCACTTCGAATTTATGTTTGAGCTTCCTGCAGAAGAAGATTCGTTATATTTAAGAACTGATGGATTAGGTATGTTTGCATCAACAGTTCCTGTTGAACCAGTAATTTGAATTCCTCTTCCAGCTGTGTTGCCAGCATTATCTCTCCATTGTAAAGTATTTCCGCCAACCACAGGAGAAGCTAAAAACCTCCATCTACGTGCAGTATTTACAGGAATAAATCTTTCTGCAGTAATAGTACCCGTGATAGCAGAACCTGATGAAAGAGCAGCAATCCTGGCTGTTGAGGTTGAAGAAGATTTTAACGTCAATCCACCAGTTGCAGCTAAAGTTGCAGTTCCCGATTGAGTAACTGCACCCGTAACTATGGCAGGAACACTAATTGTTTTTGTACCAGCATTAGAAGCTAATCCAAAACCTAAATTAGCAACTGAAAGACTAGATAAACTGCCACTTAGCGTTTGATTAGCTGTAAAGGCTGAACCGTTTAAATTAATAGTACCAGAAGCACTTGACAATGTACCGTTGATGGCAGCATTTCCAGCAATATTTAATATTCCTGAGTTTAAAGTATGAGTCCTTCCTGATTGAAGGTTATAATGACGGCAATTTAATCCATCAGCAACCGTTCCGTTAAAAACAACTGCGTCAAGGATTGCTGAAGGTGTAGGTGTTACAGAAGCATTTGTGGTTTGATTAGCAGTTCGCCAAATAGTTCCATTCCAATAGATTGGGGTATAACAAAATGCTTGATTGGTAATTACAGTAATGGGATTTGTTCCTTGAGCATTTGTTACTACTGCCGCTGAGTTGTTAAAACCATCAGTATAATTAAAACCAGCAGCTGGGGCGGTGGAGGTAAATTTCCAAGTAAATCTTGGAGGAACTGTCGTGGAATATGCTACAGTGTTAGTTAAAACTATTGTGAAACATTTAACAACCGAATTAGCTGGAATGGTGGTTCCAACAGTAGCACCAACAGTTGTAATAATTTTTCTAAAATAGGCTGCAGCTGTAGCTGTTTGCTGAGCAAAACTGGCAATACTTGTTTGCTGACCTGCAACCAAGCCGCTTGAAGGCGTTGTAACGGTTAAGGTACCTCTGCGAGACCATGCAGTGTCTAGCATAAAAGCAATAGTGCCTCCTCTTATCTCAAAGGCCGTAGAGCCCGTATTGTAAATATTCACATCAAATTGATAGGTGGTGGCACTTGTCAATTGCTCATTTTCTAATCTCCACTCAAATGTTGGCAACTGTGCATACAATGTGGCCCCCAGTGACACTAATAAAGCGATTGTAGTAATTACTTTTTTCATATATAATATTCAGTTTCTTTTTCAGTTATGTAGCAAATATATAAATCTTTTTAAATTACAAAAGTTATTTTTCTAAAATTTCTAATTAAAATTCAGTAGACATTATAACTTGTTTAAAATAAATGGAATAGAGAAGAAAAGCCCCCATTTTGTGGAGGCCTTTTTTGTACTATTTATCATCTGAATCTTCTGAATCACCTTCATCCAACTCTTCATCCTCCTCTATTTCCTCCTCCTCTTCTTCAATTACATCGTCTAATATTTCTTCAGAATCATCCATAATTATTTCATTTACAATTACACTTTCTGCACCTTCTTGCAAACCTTCTTCTTCCTCTTCTTCAACTCCTGGTATGTAATCTATAATGGCAACACTTGCTATTTCGTCTTTACCACCAATATTAATTAATCTAACACCCTGCGTTACACGACCTAAGACTCTTAAATCTTTCACGCTCAATCTAATGGTGATACCACTCTTATTAATAATCATCACATCATTGGTATCATCCACTTCTTTAATAGCGACCAATTTACCAGTTTTTTCAGTAATGTTCATGGCCCTTACACCTTTTCCACCTCTATTGGTAATGCGGTAATCTTCCACTTCACTTCTCTTGCCCATACCGTTTTCTGTAACCACCAAAACATTAGTCAATTTAGGTTCAGCAATGCTCACTAATCCAATGACTTCATCTCCATCATCTAATCTAATGGCTCTGACACCTGTGGCATTTCTGCCCATCGGACGAACCTTACTTTCATTAAAACGAATGGCTTTTCCTTCACGGCTAGCAATAATTATTTCACTGGTTCCATTGGTCAATCTTGCCTCAACCAATTGATCACCTTCTCGAACGTTTATGGCATTTATACCATTTGCACGTGGGCGGCTATATGCCTCAAGAGTGGTTTTCTTAATGGTACCTTTTTGGGTAACCATAATAATATTCATTTGGTTAATATATTCCTCGTCAACAAGGGTTTTCACATTCAAGAACGCTTTCACCTTATCATCTGCAGGCATGTTTACTAAGTTCTGTATTGCCCTTCCTTTTGATGTTTTTTCACCTTCAGGAATTTCAAATACACGAAGCCAGAAACACCTGCCCTGCTCAGTAAACAACATCAAGTAATTATGGTTAGTAGCCATAAAAATATGCTCCACAAAATCTTCTTCACGTTTTGCAACTCCTCTACTTCCTCTACCGCCTCTTGATTGGGTGCGATACTCGCTCAATTGGGTACGTTTCATGTATCCTAAATGACTAATAGTTACTACCACCTCATCATCTGGAATCAAGTCTTCCATACTCATTTCATTACCCACCATTTCAATCACACTTCTGCGCTCATCTCCATATTTGTCTTTCATTTCGATAAGCTCATCTTTAATGATTTGCATACGAATGTTTTCATCAGCCAATATCTCTCTTAAACGAGCCACAAACTTCATCAATTCGGTGTATTCATCTTTAATCTTATCGCGCTCAAGACCAGTTAAACGCTGCAAACGCATATCTAAAATGGCTTTTGCTTGAATCTCGCTTAATTTAAAGTTTTCCATCAAACCTGTTCTTGCTTCATCTGGGGTTCTAGAACCTCTAATTAATGCAATGACTTGGTCTAAATGATCCAAAGCTATTAGTAAGCCTTCTAAAATATGGGCACGTTTTAATGCTTCTTCTAATTCATATTGTGTTCTGCGGATAACAACCTCATGACGATGGTCAACAAAATGACGAATTAAATCTTTTAAGTTCAAGGTTTCAGGGCGGCCTTTAACCAAAGCCACATTATTAACGCTGAAAGAAGTTTGAAGAGCGGTGTATTTAAACAACTTGTTTAGCACCACATTTGGCACTGCTTCACGTTTGATATCATAAACAATACGCATACCATCTCTGTCACTCTCATCGCGCACTTCACTGATTCCTTCAATTACTTTTTCATTCACCAATTCGGCAGTACGCTCAATCAATGATGATTTGTTTACTTGATATGGAATTTCGTTTACTACAATTTGGTTTTTCCCTGTTTTGCTAACCTCAAAATTAGTTTTGGCTCGCATCACAATTCTACCACGTCCCGTCTCAAAGGCATCTTTCACGCCTTCGTAACCATAGATTGTTCCACCTGTTGGAAAATCTGGGGCTTTGATGAATTTCATCAATTCGGCAATCGTAATTTCTCTATTTTCAATATATGCAATGATTCCATCCACACACTCAGAAAGGTTGTGAGGTGCCATATTGGTGGCCATACCTACAGCAATGCCCGATGCACCATTCATCAATAAATTTGGCACCTTTGATGGCATAACACTTGGCTCTTGCAAGGAATCATCAAAATTCGGTCTAAAATCAACCGTATTTTTTTCTAAATCAACTAAAATTTCTTCTGCTATTTTACGCAAACGAGCTTCGGTATAACGCATCGCTGCTGGTGGATCTCCATCCACTGAACCAAAGTTTCCTTGTCCATCTACCAACATATAGCGCATGTTCCAATGCTGTGCCATACGCACCATGGTATCATAAACACTTGAATCGCCATGTGGGTGATACTTACCCAATACCTCACCTACAATACGTGCACTCTTCTTGTGAGCACGGTTAGATGCAAGGCCTAATTCTGTCATTCCATAAAGCACCCTGCGGTGAACAGGTTTCAATCCATCGCGCACATCCGGTAAAGCGCGGCTCACGATAACCGACATCGAATAATCGATGTAAGCGGTTTTCATTTCATCTTCAATGTTAATTTGAATTATTCTGTCTTCTGCCATAAATTTTCGTTGATAGTTGATTATAGCCTGTTTATAGAAATTCTCACAAAACCAGCCAAAATCAAAATGCTCCGCAAGTTAACAAATTGTTAGCGGCTTTCAGAAGAAAATACCCACAAATTTTGAGTATTGTGGATAAGCAATAAACCATAAATAAAATACTGATTTACAAGTAATAGATGGAATAAAAGTTAACAACTCTGCCTATAAAAAGTGGAGAGGAAAAATTTGAATTCAGGATTTGAAACTTTAAAATATAAATCATGTCCTTTTATTCTTTTCAAAAAAAGCAGATTTTATTAATCAAACCTAGTTAGCATACTATTCGCAATGGTTTGCCCTATAGACATGCTAGATGTGGCAGCAGGACTTGGCGCATTCAAAATATGAATGGCATGTTCGTCTTCAATAATTTTAAAATCATCAATCAATCCACCTAAACGGTCGCAGGCTTGAGCCCTTACTCCTGATTCTGCTGGCAGTAAATCTTCTTCTCTTACATCAGGAAGTAACCTTTGCAAAGCCTTGGTGAATGCTGCTTTTGAGAATGATCGATAAAACTCACCCATACCTGCTTTCCAATACTTCATCATCACTTTTTGGAATCCAGGCCATGTAAGCGACTCCATCATCTCTTTCACATCCACATCACTCATATTGTAGCCTTCACGTTTAAAAGCAAAAACTGCATTTGGACCTGCCTCTACTCCCCCATCAATCATGCGTGTGAAGTGAACACCCAAAAAAGGAAAATTGGGATCAGGAACAGGGTATATCAAATTTTTCACGAGGCTGCGTTTTTCAGGTTTCAGCATATAATACTCACCTCTGAAGGGAATAATACGCGTATCGATGTTTTTATGGGTAAAGCCAGCCACTTTATCACAGTATAAACCTGCACAATTAATGTATTGCTTGGTAATAAATGTTTTTTGCGGACTTACAATTTCACTAAATCCATAGAAATTAATTATGTCTTCTACCTTATGATTTATAAAAATCTTACCACCCAACTGCTGAAACAATTCGGCTATTTTATTGCAAACACTTGTATAGTCAATAATACCGGTATATGGCACACTGATGGCTTTTATTCCTGCCACATTTGGCTCATAGTTTTTGATTTCGTCTTTCTCAATAATCTTTATCTTATCTAAACCATTCTCAAGTCCTCTGTTATACAACTTATCCAGTTCAGGCAATTCTTTTTCGTCTAATGCCACTATTAATTTGCCACACAAATCGAAAGGAATTTGATGTTCTTCACAAAATGCAATCAACATATTGTAGCCATTGATACAATTCTGGGCCTTTAAACTGCCTGGCTTGTAATAAATGCCAGAGTGTATCACACCACTGTTATGTCCTGTTTGATGGGCTGCTAGTTCAGCTTCCTTTTCAACAATAGCTATGCGTAAATGTGGTTTTTGTTTTATTAATTGATAAGCAGACGCCAAGCCCACAATGCCACCGCCAATAATGATGCAATCGTATGTTTTACTCATAAATCAAATGCAATTATCGTATAAAATCATAAGAGCTGCTGCAATAATTCGAGAATTAAACATGGTTTTTGTCAGTTATACATACCATATCAATCCCATTAAAACGCCCTACTAATGCCCATCATCCATCTGAATTTAAAATTATCTCCATCCACAAAAGGGGCATTGCTTAAATACATGGGCATATCAAAACGAATGGTTAATGGTTTAATATCATCTAACTTACCCCATCTCTTAATAGTTAAAGCTGCACCTAAACCGCTACTAGCCATTAGTGGTGTAGTAAAGGCTTTGCCTGTACTTTGCAAGTCAGCAATAAAACTACTATTGCTTTGCAAAATGCCTGCATCTGCAAACAAATAGGTATCCATGTGGAAGGGTCTGAAAATGCCTTTAGCTGGAATAGGGAAAAACTGATCGAAATCCATTTCTAAGTTTACACTTGCCCCTGAGTTTCCTCTGTAAGCCAAGTATTGATTAGTTCCTTCATCCACAGGAACAAGATAGCCCGCATAGCCTCTAATGTTCAATCCGCCTTGTGAGTGAAAATGATTGCTACTACTGCCAAAGCTGAACCAATCAGCAGGGATAAAACCTGCAGCTCTGCTAAATTTACTTTCAACCATCTCTTCTGCATTGCCACCTGCCAAATACAATTGAGATTCAGGTGCTGCATTCGTTCCAGTCATGTATTGTGCAAACAACCTTGTTCTAAATTCAAGTTTACCCAAATCTTTATGATGCAAAATTTGAGCATACAAACTGGTGTAATCAAATGTTGAGTACAATGCGGTGCTACGCAATCCAATCATAGCCGAACCATTGCCTGCTTTGCCATCATACCTATGTTCAAACTCTGTATTAATGGTATTATTCCAACCATCAAAAGCAGAAAGATTAGGCAATACAAGGGTATTTTCTAGGTTGATATTTTGATAGGCTGGCAAGTAATACAATGCCAACCTGCGCATGCTTTTAGCAAAAATTCTAAAGGTATTATTATATGATGTTTTCTCAATGCCTATTTTGTTTAATAGCAATCCATCAAGCAAGCGTGATTGCAATTGCACATCCGTGAATTTTGCAATTCTATGTTGGTATGAAAATGCATAGGAAGCTGGATCAATGGCTTTGTCTTTATACTTATCAAAATCAGCATTTGAGAGGATACCTGAATTATACCAAGCCGTAAATCTAAACACATGTTTTTGGTTCATGTAATTGCCATCAAAATGTAATCCCATCTTCAATCCATCATAGTTATTAAACCACACATCTGGTCTCCATTTTAAGATATAATGTTTTCTATCCAGTGGATTTTTAAGTTGATGATCAAAAGTGAACAACACTGGACATTTAAGGCTATTGTCTAATAAATTTACATCCGCTAGGCGATAGCTAGGATCTATTACTATGTCTTTAATTTTTACATTGGATGGCAAATATACCTTAGCAGTGTATGTTTGGTTTAACAAGTTCCAACCTTTCCATGCAGGTAAAACCGTTCCATCAAATTTCTTAGCGAAATAGGTATTTGGAATTAAAAATTTGAATGCAGAGTCTTTGGTATTAATGATAAAATCCAAAGGCATTTGCATCTCTCCTTTTCTTTTAAAAGTAATGTTATAGGTTTGATGAGAGCCATGCGGAGGGTTTAACAAAATAGCTTCATACTTGGCTTTTTTCACACATTCCAAACTATAATCAATGGTCTTGGTGGTTTCAACCCATTGGTCAAAAAACCAGTTCAAATCGGTTTTGCTGTATTGAATAATACTTGCTCTAAAATCTTCGTAATATGGATGGGCAATTTTCCATTGATTAAAATAATGCTGCATAGCGCCCAAAAACATTTCATCACCCAACACATATTGTAAGTTGTAAAGCATGGTAGCCGTTTTATAATACACATGTCCATAGCCTCCACCATGACCCAATGCTCCACCAAAATCATCACTGTGGGTATTTAGTTGAGGGTCGTCATTGTTAATGGCATCGCGGATATAACCTAAATAATTGGTTTGTTCGCGTTTTGCCAATGGACGAGAATATTTATTAATGTATTTACTTTTGCTGCGCACTTTAGGTTCTTCACCTGTCAATCTACTCATGCTCCAATGGGTTAAGAATTGGGTGAAACCCTCGTCCAAACTAGCACGATAAGTTTCGTTATTACCCACCATACCAAAGAACCAATTATGCCCCACCTCATGGGCCAACAATCCATAGTATCCTGGACTACTTCCTCCATCTAAGGTTAGCATTGGGTATTCCATACCATCGCGGGCATCGGCTACAATCATTTTTGGATAAGCATATACACCAATATCTCTGCTGTACACATCAATTACTTTAGCAGTAAACGAGGCTGCATCTTGCCAACCTCTGGCATGTGGCTCTTGTGCTAAAGACACACATTTTATCTTACGATTATTGTCTTGTGGCAAGGTCAATTCCACTTCGCCCATTCTAAAAGTAGGGTCGGCTACCCAAGCAAAATCATGCACATTATCGGCATGAAATTTCCATGTTTTAAAAGTGCCATTGGCTTCTATGATGGTGCTAGGTTTTTCGTCCCAAGCTTTGTCTTTAAAATTACTTACATCCAATTTAGCTCTCAAATCATCAGGCAATACCTCTGCCCTATTTTGCAATTCACCCGTTGCATCCAACACATAATTGTTAGGCAAACTCAATTCTACATCATAGCTACCAAAATCGCCATAAAACTCCTTGCCCAAATGTTGGTCGGTTTCCCAACCAAATTTTCTATCATACACACAAATTCTAGGATACCAATGCACCCCATCATATTGTTTATTACCCCAATTGTCTTTAAACATTTTCATTCGTCTGCGTTGTGTGCCATCTGCATCAAAATAGGTTTTAAATTTTATATCAAAAAGTATAGATGAGTTGGGCATCAGCGGGGCGGGCAACATCACTTTCATGATGGTATTGTCCAAACTCAAAGTGGCCGAAGTGCCATTCACCTTTAAGCTTTCCACCTCTGTACCTTTGCCTGCGGCTTCGTATTTGCCAAACTTTTGCTTGAAATTATTGGCCAAATTCAATTGCTCCAAGTACGAGCCTTTTACAAAAGCATTTTGGTACAAATGAAAATACACAAAATACAAAGTATCGTTTGAGTTGTTATAATAGGTCAACTCCTCTGAAGCGTCTACAATGTCTTCCTTATCTGAAACTTGGGCTTTGATTTTATAATGTACATCTTGTTGCCAGTAGCCTTCAAAAGGCTTGCGATTTTGCCAATAATACGCATTGTCTTTACTGCGATACCAGTTTTCTTGTGCTGATAATTGTTGGGTAAAAACGAAAAAGACTATGAATGTAAAAATTCTTTTCATACGAGCAATAATATAATAAGCTGTGAAGTAAATAAAATTTTTTGAAAAATATCCTAATATCGTAGCATGATAACAAAACCAAAACCAGAAGAACATCCGCCATACTACACTCATTATATTGGACTTGTAAAAAGTGAGGATGTAATTGACGAATTATTAAAGGAGCAAATAAATACCTACGAACTGATAACTTCATTGGACGAAGAAACGCTAATGACAACCTACGAAGAAGGCAAATGGACCATTAAAGAAATCATTGCCCATTTAATAGACACTGAGCGAATTTTCAATTACCGAGCCATGCGTTTTGCCCGTTTTGATAGAACAGAGCTGCCCGGTTTTAACCAAAATGATTATGTAAAACTTTCGAATGCCAATTTGAGAGACATTAACGATTTGATGCAAGAATATGCCGTGGTAAGAGCTAGCAGTATCCAATTGTATAGAAGTTTTAACGAAGCCATGCTGATGAACATAGGCAAATCCAATGGTGCAGAGGTTTCGGTAAGAGCCATTATTTACATGACCCTTGGCCATGAGATTCACCACAGAAACGTGATTGAATCGAAGTATTTGGGGAGGTAGATAATATAACTTTGACTTGCAGGCGAGAACGCCTGCAAGGGCAAAAAATTTGATACTTAACTTTAGAAAAAATGAAGAAATATTTTGCCATACACGTATTAATTATTTCGCTATTGATGTCGAATTGTAATTCAAAAAAACATTACGATACATATCGTATGGGAAATTTAGAAGTAATGCAATCCGATATAGGCACAATGGATTGGAATACCGCTATTAAAACATGCAGTGAATTAGGTGAGAGTTGGCGTTTACCTACTTTTAGCGAGTTCGATACTATTTGCAAAAACAAAGATAACATCAAAAATTTATCTGCAAATCATGCTTATTGGTGTATGAATGAAAAAGATTTATCAAGTGCATGGGCACAAGACCTATTTGTTTGTAGTGTGTATCCAATTAACAAAAATGATAAAGCAAAAGTCAGAGCAATAAGGAGAATTCAATAGAAAGTTTTTATGCCATCGCTGTCGATATTTTAACCGAACACTAAATTTGTATCATTTATTACAATCAATACGACCAACTTCCTTGCCAAATTAATTCTTAAATTTGGCTCCTAATCCAAAGCCTTGAAGACATCTGCCGATATACATAAAATCCTCAAAGAATACTGGGGTCATAGCCAATTTAGGCCCTTGCAAGAGGTTATCATTCAATCGGTATTAGCGGGCAAAGACAGCTTGGCATTGTTACCCACAGGTGGTGGCAAGTCTATTTGTTTTCAAGTGCCGGCTATGGCTATGGATGGGCTTTGCATAGTGGTTTCTCCGCTTATAGCCTTGATGAAAGACCAAGTGGAAAACCTTAACAACAGAGGGATTAAAGCCAAAGCCATTTATAGTGGCATGAACTACCGCGAAATCAGCATTGCCCTGAATAATTGCATTCATGATGATGTAAAATTTCTGTACCTATCACCTGAACGTTTAAAATCAGAATCGCTGCGGGATAGCCTCAGGTATATGAATATTTGTCTATTGGCCGTGGACGAAGCGCACTGCATTAGCCAATGGGGTTTTGATTTCAGACCAGAATATAGGCAAATAGCCGAAGTACGAAGTTTTTTAAAAGTGCCTGTCATAGCCCTTACAGCTACTGCCACCAAAGAGGTAGTAGCGGATATACAAAGCCAATTGGGTTTTAAACAGAAAAATGTTTTTCAGAAAAGCTTTGCCAGACACAACCTAAGTTATGTAGTTAAAAGCATTGAAAACAAAGAGGAGCAACTTATCCATATCATCCAAAGAGTGAAAGGCTCTGCTTTGGTATATGCCCGCAACAGAAAGAAAACAGAGGAGCTAGCTAGCTTTTTGCATTACCATCAAATCAATGCCGATTTTTACCACGCAGGTTTGCCTTATGAACAGAGGATAAAAAAACAAAACGACTGGACGCAAAACAAAACACAAGTAATGGTTTGTACCAATGCCTTTGGAATGGGTATTGACAAGCCCGATTGCAGATTGGTGGTGCATTATCAACCCGCTGAAACCCTTGAAGCCTATTACCAAGAGGCAGGCCGTGCAGGCCGAGATGAAAAGAAGGCTTATTGTGTTTTGCTTTTTAATGGGTCTGACGAAATGGAATTGTTGGACAGGATAAACATCAACTTTCCTCCCGAAAAAGAAATCAAAAGAGTATACCAATCTTTATGCGATTATTTGAGCATACCCGCAGGTGCTATGATTGAAGATAGTTTCGATTTTGACATCCAATCTTTTTGCAAACGATTTAAACTGCAGGCACATATTACTTACTCTTCACTTAAGATATTAGAGCAATGCGGTTTAATTTCTTTGTCTGATGCATTTTATGAAGCTTCAAAACTGCATCTCACAGCAAGTCAAAGGGAATTAGATGCCTTTCAATCGCAGAGTGAAGAATGGGAAGAACTCATAAAAATGTTGCTTCGCAGCTATGGGGGTTTGTTTGACAATTACATTGCCATTTCGGAAATTAGCCTAGGGCAAAGGCTTCAAAAAGATACGGATGTCATTCGTAATTTATTACGCAGATTAAATCATTTGGGCATTGCCGAATACATTGAACAAAAGGATTTACCTCAAATTAGTTTCATGAAAACCCGCATCAAAGCGGAGGATATTAATTTGCAATGGGCATTTTACAACGAACGTAAACAGTTGTTTATTGAAAAAACAAATGCGGTAATTCAATACTCAAAAAACTTGAGTTACAGATGCCGAAGCACCTTGCTACTTGAGTATTTCAATGAGTTTGGAACTGATATGTGCGGAGTCTGTGATGAGTGCCTTGAAAGAAAAAAACACCAATTACAAAAAGCAGAATTAGATAAGATCACCAAACAAGTACAAGCTATTTTACAAGAAAAACCTTTTACTTTACAGCAAATTCAGCAAGAGCTGAAACATGTTAAAGACGAGAAATTGGCAATGGGAATTAGGCTTTTGCTTGATAAACAGAAGATAGCCTATACCCGAAACTTGCAATTAGAGTGGATAGAAAAAAGAAAATAGTTTTTACAGCAACAACCGACCTGAGTTATGACCAAAGGATGCAGCGAATCTGCACCTCGATGGCTACACATGGCTTTGATGTGGAGTTAGTTGGCAGGTTAAGAAAAAATTCTATTCCCCTGGATGAACTTAGCTATACACAAATACGTATCGAGTGTAAATTTGAAAAAGGAATACTGTTTTACTTGGAGTTTAATTTTCGTTTGTTTCTTTTTCTGCTTAAACACGATGCGGATATTATATCTGCTGTAGATGTAGACACCTTATTGTCTTGCACCTTAGCAGCTAAAATTAAAAACAAAAGCTTGGTTTTTGATGCACATGAGTACTATACCGAATCGCCTGAGATTGTTAATCGACCTATGATTAAATGGATTTGGGAAGCGGTTTCAGGATTATGCATTCCCAAAGCAAAAGCAGCCTATACAGTTGGTCCGATGTTAGCCGAATTAATGGGCAATAAATATGACATTCATTTTTCATGTGTTCGGAATGTTCCCTTTTCAATCAGATTATCAAATCAACAAATTCAGAAATCAACAAATCAAAAAATCATCCTCTACCAAGGTGCTATGAACCATGGACGAGGGATTGAAGAAAGCATACTTGCCATGAAACAAGTGAATGCAGAATTGTGGTTAGCTGGAGATGGAGATTTAATGGCAGAATTGAAGAAGTTGGTAAGCGAAAATCAACTCAATGATAAAGTGAAATTTTTGGGTTATGTAAAGCCAACTGAATTAAAAGCCATTACCCAAGAAGCATACATAGGCTTGAATTTATTGCAGCCCATTGGTTTAAGTTACTACTACTCTTTGGCCAATAAATTTTTTGATTATATGCAGCAGGGCATACCTTGCATTTCGGCTAATTTCCCCGAATACCAAGCCATAAACCAAGCTTACAATTGCACCCTCTTATCATCTTGTGATGTGGACGAAATTGCCCATTCAATAAATTTATTATTGAATGACGAAACATTATACAAAACACTAAAAGAGAATTGCCTAAAAGCTAAAGAAGATTTTTGTTGGGAGAAAGAAGAACAAAATCTAATTGAGATTTATAGAAAACTAATTTAGTCATAGTTCAAATTAACTGAACACAAGGCACTGCATTACTGAGCACTGAATTCATTGCACCTATAACTACTTCCCACCTTTAGTATCCAACCAAATAAACTCACCAGAGCTCAATCTAAAGATATCGTTGTCCACTGTTAATGTTTGGTTTTCTTTAAAGCCTTTCATTTGAATGGTTTCATTCCAGGTGCTAATGCTTCCCTTTGTTTGATAAGCAATTTTCAAATATTCGGTATTAACTCCTTTTGCTGTTCCACACAAAACCACATGAACAGGCTTCTTAATTCTTTTCAATAAAGCCATATCCCTTACAGGGCTGTCATCAGCTAGTAAAACGATATCTCCATAATCTCGTAAGGTACCCATTGATTTATAAACAGCTTCTAAATCATTTTCTGGATCATCTCCTCCTTCGCCCAGTTTTCGAACATCTTCAATATCTTTTTTTAGCTTTCTGAAATCTTTGGCATCAAAGGGATGCACACCACCTGCATTGCCGATGGGCTTTTTAGAGTCCAACACATTATCACCATCATTAAACAAAACATAATACTTAACCCTACCATCTTCGTAGGTTTGCTTGTACCAAACGAGTAACTGCCCTATGTAAGGAAACATGCTGCCCGTCATATCTACCACCAACAATATTTTCTTCCAATTAGGATTGCGCTTGAAAGTATTGAATATGGTAGAGTCTTTCACTTTGTACTCGCCCGTTAAGAATTTGTCGAATTTCAAGGTGGTTTCCTTGGTTGGTGATTCGTAGGTTACATAACCCTTTTTATCAAAATGGGCATAAGAGCCTGCTAATTCACCTTTTTCAAATCTACCTTCTGTTTGCAAATAACTATTTTCGTCATAGCATCTTTCATAGCCACTCTTCAATCCATCTTTATAAATCTCTTCGCATCTAGTTGAACAACTTGGAAAAAAGGAAACGCTTGGCCCGTCCAAAACGCCTTTGCGGTATGTGTTAGAATATTCTAAGCAATCTTGGGCATCATAGTATTTAATTTCTAATCCATCTTTTTCACCATTTTCATAATACACCTCATACTTCAAATCTCCATCAGGCCAGGTATATCTCCAAAAACCTTGTTTCATGCCATTTGCTAATGTCAAGTTCACGGTATCTCCATCCAAAAGGCTAAAGGTTTGGCTGTATAAAGCAAAACTTAGAAGGATGAAATAAATAAAAGTTAGAGATAATTTCTTCAAAAATGGGTGCTTAATTAAAAATCGAATTTAATATTAATACGCTAAATGAAAAATGATGTTATGACAATCATCATTATCAATGAAAAAACAAATGAAAAATTCATACGTTAGTATGAATATGAATAAAGAACTAATCGAAAAATACATCTCTCAAACCCTCGAACAAAATAAGGCCCCTGAAAGCGTTTATTTGTTTGCCAAATCAGCCGGCATCGAGGAAAAAGAATTCTATAACCATTTTGCCAGCCTTGAAGCACTTGAAAATAATATTTTCAGTCAGTGGTTCTTAGATACAATGGAAACACAGAAAAACAGTGAGCCTTGGCAAGCATATAGTAGCAGAGAAAAAGCATTGGCTGTATTTTTTGCTTTCATCGAAAACCTTAAAAACTATCGTAGTTTTGTAAACTTCTTGCATCATAGAGACAGCAAAATACTACCTAAATGGCCTCCTTATCTCAACCAATTACATAAAGACTTTGTGGCTGAGCTAAAACCCATTATTCATGAAGGCCTAGAAAGGAAAGAATTGGCCGAAAGAAAGTATGTAGATGACAAATACGCAGACGGACTTTGGGTAAACTTTGTTTTTATAATCAATTTTTGGTTAAAAGATAACAGTAAAGGATTTGAAAAAACCGATGAAGCCATTGAGCGATCTGTTAATTTAGCCTTCGATTTGATGGGTAAATCCGCTTTGGATGCAGCTTTAGACTTTGGTAAATTCTTATTTCAAAACAAATAGTATATCTCAATTGCAAGGCTACGATCACTCGTATAAAACCATGCATTGAAAAGCAAAATGGAACAAACCAGTATTCCAAGTACAAAAGTTGAACGTGCCATGAGACTCGTAAAAACAGGAGCTCAAATTGGCGGAAATTACATAAAACATTATAGCAAAAAGCTTGTCGATCCTAGTAAAACAAGAGACAAACTTCATGAAGACAATGCTGAAGATGTGTACAATGCTTTAAGTGAATTGAAAGGCTCAGCGCTTAAGGTTGCCCAAATGTTAAGTATGGAAAAAAATGTACTGCCCAGGGCTTATGTCAATAAATTTGCCTTGGCACAATACAGTGCTCCTCCCCTTTCAGGACCGCTTATCATCCAAACTTTTATTAAACAATTTGGAAAAACACCCCCGCAAATATTTGATACTTTTAAAATGAACTCTACCAACGCAGCCAGCATTGGACAAGTGCATGAAGCTACTTTAAATGGAAAAAAATTGGCTGTAAAAATTCAATACCCAGGTGTAGCAGAAAGTATTAAAAGTGATTTAACCATGGTAAAACCCATTGCATTTCGACTGATTGGATTGAGCGAAAAGGAATTTGAAAAATACATAAAGGAAGTTGAAAACAAACTAATTGAAGAAACAGACTACACACTTGAACTGAAGCGTAGTGAAGAGATTTCAAAGCTTTGCTCAGATATACCCAATATAATTTTTAGTCATTACTATCCTGAGTATTCTTCAAGTAAAGTTTTGGTGATGGATTGGTTAGAAGGCAAGCACTTGGATGAATTTTTAAAAACAAATCCAAGCCAAGAAACCAGGAACAAAATTGGTCAAGCTATGTGGGATTTTTATGACCTACAAGTTCATAAGCACAGGGCCGTGCATGCAGATCCTCATCCAGGAAACTTCTTGATGTTTGAAGATGGCAAATTAGGTGTTATTGATTTTGGATGCGTAAAAGAAATTCCTGAAGATTTCTATAACCATTACTTTGCTTTACTTGTTCCTCAAATTGTAAACGATATTGACATTGTTAAACGCATTATGATACAACAGCAAATTGTAAATAATAATGACGATAAAGCCACCCAAGAAAAAATCACAGATGCTTTTTTAAGAATGACAAACTTATTAAGAAAACCTTTTGAGGAAGAGGTATTCAACTTTGGAGACAATGCCTATATAGATAGTATTTATCAATTAGGGGAAGAGGTGACAAACATGAAAGAATTACGCGAAAGTAAAGAAGGACGCGGATCCCAACATGCCTTATACATCAACAGAACTTACTTTGGGCTTTATTCCATTTTAAATGTACTTCAAGCCCAAGTTAAAACAGGAGTTCGTGATTGGAAAGCCCCGCTCATTAAATTCCACTTAAACAAATCATAATTAATCCATAAAAAAAGAGCCGAATTCATATTGAATTCGGCTCTTTGGTTTTTTTAAATCTCAATAACTACTTGATGGTTTTTACAAACTCTGCAGCTTTTTTATTACTTGGCTCAAGTATCAATATTTTTTCAAAATAGGTTTTACAATTTCTTTCTTCACCTTTTGCACTGTTTTTGTAGCAATATGAACCTAAATAATCATAAGCCTGAACAATATTGTTCTTTTGCTTTTCAGCCACTGCAGGATCGTTAAGGTTTATCAAACTTAAATATTTTTCAAAACAAAATTTCCCTAAGGTATCGTTTAAAGCAGTATTTATAGAGGCTTGACTCATACCCCTGTAATAATAAGCATCCGCATAGTTTGGAGATTTAGTATTTACAATTGAAAAGGCAGAATCTGCAGAAACAAATTTCTTACCGAAATAATAGGCTTTAGCTAACAGGAAATAATCAGCCACCATTACTTTCTTTGAAGAAGCAATAAAGATTTGCAAGTTATTGGCAGCTTCATCAAAACGTTTCATTTTGTTATAAACCTTAGCTAATTCTTGGTACATCTCCACTTTATCTGAATCCAAAGACAATACCAATTTAAAGTTGTTTATGGCTAAGGAATCATAACCTTTAAATTTAGATTGTAATTTACCCATATACTCGTAATCACTGGTTAATATTTTTTTCTCATCCACTTTGCTCATGAAGTATTCTAGGGCAGTTAAGCCGGTTCTGCATTTGCTGGTATCATTTTTCAATCCACCTACTTCATAATAAGAATAGGCCAACATTCTGTATAAAAACAAATTGCTTTTATCTGTTTTTTGCAATTCCTCAATTTGAACAAGCGCTTCATCATATTCTTTTGCACGGAACAAGATTTGCGCAAATCTCAATCTATTGGCAAAACTCGCCTCAGAATTTAATAAATAAGATTTATAGGTTTCTTTGGCTTTATCAAACTTACGTTGCTGGTAGTACAATTCAGCTTGCAATTTCAGGGCAGGGGCATAATTAGGATCAATCGACAAGGCACGATTCAAATCTTTTTGAGCGGCTTCAATATTTCTTACTTTCACCCAAATATTTGCCACTCGTGCATAGGCTTTAGGATTTGTTTTTTGCAAATCAATAGCACGTTCGTAATTGTTAGCAGCCTCTCCACCATTGTTGATTTCGAGGAAAACGTCACCCATAGTTACCAGCACATCATAGTTTGACTTATCAACCTCAAGTGCATTTCGCATTAGGGCCTCCGCATCGGCCACCAATTTATTTTCACTAGCAATCATATTTTCAGCTACCCATACCAAGGCTTTTACATCATTGTAAGTACCATTACGTTGTTTACTAAAAGAAAGTGCTTTGTCAAACTTCACTTTGGCATCTGTTACCTTATTTTCTTCCATCAACAATCCACCTAAACCTGCATAACAAGCAGGATTATTAGGGTCATTTTTCACACCTGTATTATACGCCCATAGAGCAGAATCTGGCTTAAACAAACTTCCATAAATTTGTCCTAGGTAATAGTAATTCTCACCTTTATTTGGCTCTTTGGTTATTAACTGAAGCAATATGTTTCTTGCCGATTCGTATTTGTCAAAATCCTCAGCTTTCAAAGCCTCTTCCAAAGTTTGGGCTTTTGCAGACATTAAACTGGCTATTGTGATGATAGCTAAAATGTACTTTTTCATTTTTATTGGTTCTAATTTGTATTTACTATATTCTTTATTATTCAACTCACTCTTAAGTTATTCCCCTTCCGTTAGCTAACGGAGGTTAGGGGTGGGTTATTTTTATTCAATCTCCTTATCATTCAACTGAATAATTCTGATTGGCGACTTAGCAGGAATCAATCCTGATTTTTGAATAATTCTTTGTCCTTGGTCTCCTGCTACAAAGCTTGCAAAGCCTGTGCCAAGTCCTGTATGGGCTTCTCTGCTTACCATATATATGTTACGCAAAAAAGGGTATATCTTCAATGCCATATTAGCTTGTATAGGCTTAAATGTAACCAACTTATCAAAATAATCAGGCTTAGAATCTGGTAACACATCTGCAACTTTAATTTTCTTTAAAAAGGCATTTGCTTCGCTACTATTGGCATCACTTATCCAGCTAACTCCAATGATGCCCAAGGCATTTTTGTTATTTTCAACATATTCAATTACCTCTTTACTTGAATGTAAAGCAAAACAGTTTTTACCTAATTCACCTCCTTTGAGCAACGAATCTTTTAAATACCTCCTTGCTCCTGATGAGGGATTATCAAACACAACACGCATATCACCCAAGGTATTTTTAGCATTCAATTCTTTCCAAGTCTTGGTTTTTCCTGAAACGATATCTTTGATTTGTTGTGGGTTAAATAAGGTATCAGTATTTGAATTGTTAACAATAACAGCTAGTGCATCCGTTGCCATTTTTATGGTTCTTGATTTGTATTTACCTTGTTCAAGTACACTCTCTTCTTTAGGTGTTAATTGGCGTGTAACAATGGCCATTCTTGCGCTATCTTTCAACATATAATTAATGGCATCTTGCTCACCCATATATATAAAAGTTATATCTGCCTTTGCATAAATCCCTTCAAATACCAACTCTTCACTCTCCACAATAGGCTTCAAACTTTCATCCACCGAAATGGTTATTTTACCACTGGTTGTAGTATCTAACTCGGCTTTGGTTCCAGTATTTTGAGAACACGAAAAAAGCGATGCCATAAAAGTACATGCAATAGCAATAATCAAATTTCTCATAGGATGCTTTGGGATAACGGACTGCAAATTAAGCTAAGATTTAGCAAACAAACGATAGGCTCTAAAAATTCCATAGATGATAAATAATATACAAAAAATCATGTCCGAAGGTGGGCTTACCTTGAATGGAAACTGAAAGAAATAGATACCCAAACCTGCTAAAATGTAAAACACAGACATAATCAAGCCAAAATATTTAGTAGTTTGATTAATCTGGTTTTGTCTTCTTTCTCTTATTTCGTCTATGTTCATACCTAAAAAAATAGCTGTAACCCTCCGATTACAGCTATTCTTGTATTAATAATTGTTATTAGTTCAATCTAAATGAAATTGGCAAAGTATATTTAACTGTAACCTCTTTACCATTTTGCTTGCCTGGCTTCCATCCCGGCATTGATTTTACAACTCGAGTGGCTTCCTCATCACAACCCCAACCCAATTTTTTGCCCACTTGTTCAATTTGGGTAATCTTTCCATCTGTACCTACTACAAAGGTTAATATTACTTTACCTTCAATACCGCTTTCGCGGGCTAGAGGTGGATAGTTAATATTTTTACCTAAATACTCTCTCATCGCTTCTTCTCCTCCAGGAAACTCGGGCATTTGCTCTGCAAAAGTTAAGATTTCAGGTCCAACTTCTCCCGTGCCTGCATCTTCGCTTAAACTAGGGTCTACACCATTTGGATCACCTTCTTCAGTTTTTGTACCCGCATCCACCACTTTTAAATCTTCTTGAGTTGGAGGTGGTTCATCTGGCACTTCTTCATCGGGCTTAATTTCTGGTGGAGTAAACTTAACCGTACTTTTTAGCGGTGGAGGTGGCTCCGTTGGAGGCGGAGGTGGCTCGTTTTTGTCAATGGGTGGTGGCTCTTCTAGTTTGGTAATATCATCTACCACTACAACTTTTTCTTTAGGCAAGTTAGCTTTGATAATATTAATAATAACAGGAGCTGCAATACTAAGGGTGAAAAATACAATGGCTAAAACGATACCTTTAATGGTGTACTCGCTGCTTTTTTTACGAAGCACAAATGCACCATATTCTTGGTTACGACCTTCAAATACCATGTTAACCCATTTGCTTTCAAATATGTTTAATTTTGCTGCCATGCTTAGTTAATTGGTGGTTTAGTGGCATTTGCCAAGGTTATCAATTCATTTTCTTTTTCTGTAATATCTACAATTGCGTAACGACCAATATTACAAATTAGCATTTCATCCAAAATATCAACCAAGTTTTTATAAGTAGCGTTTTTGTCTGCTTTGATTACAACAATCAAACCATCTTTGAAGCCTTTAATGGCTGCAATATGCTGCTTCATTTCATCTTCCTTGATTTTGTTCTTTTGGAACATATCTTTATAAATAGGAATTGAATCAACTCCTACAGGATTGCGTTTGCGGTTTTCTTGCAATAACATGGGGCGTACACCATTTGTGTAATCATAATTTGTAATTAATGGAGTTTCTGGATCACCAGTAACGGCATTTACAAAATAGTACACAATTTTATTGTCACCGGTCAACAAAAGGGTTACAGCTTGAGAAGCTTTTACCTTTGTTTGATCGATTTCATTAGGCTCTTTCACCGGCATGTTGATTTCCATCGTTTTGGGCTTATTCATGCTGGTAGTCAACATAAAAAAGGTAATTAACAAGAAGCCCAAATCAACCATGGGAGTAAAATCCACACGAGTCGACATTTTTTTGCCTCTTTTTTTACCGCCTTTTTTATGGCCACCACCGCCCGATTCTATTTCTGCCATGTTTTAATTTTATTAATTTAATCTTTCAAACTTCATCTTTTATATCCTGAGCTTGAAGAAGGATATTGATAAGCAAACTTATCTGTTATTGCATTGGCGGTGCCGATTCAGCACTGGTTATAAAGTTAAAACGGTTAACTTTTTTGTCCTGCAATGTTTTTATTACTTGAGCTACAGTAGGATACATAGAATTACCATCACCTTTTATGGCTACACGCACATTGTTGTTTGTAAGACGTGCTTGCCAAACCCAATCAGCCAATTCGTTGTTCAAAGAGTCAGATGGAATGCCTACTTGTTTAACTTGCGTACGTTCATCTGGTTTCAACGATAAAAACCCTTGTAATTCTTTAAACGGCATACCGAAGCTAGATAATCTTGAAAATGCTTCGATTTGCTGTGGAGTAAAAGTAGTTGTGTACTTTTCCCCCATTTTTTGAATTAGCTTCTCTTTGTATTGTTTACCCTCCATATCAAAAAACACCCTACCATCCTCAGAAATGGTTATGTTCATAATATCTACATCGGGCAAAGGAATTTGCGAAATGGATGATGGCGTTACGACCTGCACAGGCTCATCGGGTTTGAATTGAGTAGCCAACATGAAGAAGGTAAGCAATAAGAATGCTACATCCGTCATGGCAGTCATATCAACCGTTGTGCTTTTACGTGGAACTTTAACTTTTGCCATTTAATTTAATTTGTTGATTTATGATTTATTGATTCATTAATTGAAAAGACTAATTATTGAATTAGCTAGATTCAATTAAAAAATTATCTTTTTGTTTGAGATGCAAAAGTTTGAACAATGCTAAATCCAGCTTCATCAATTGTATAAGTAATCTTATCAATTTTAGTAGTGAAAACATTGTACATGATAATAGCTACAGCAGAGTTAGCAATTCCTAAAGCCGTATTGATAAGCGCCTCAGAGATACCATTTGCAAGGGCAGTACTATCAGGAGCACCAGCAGCACCCAAAGCCGAGAATGCACGAATCATACCCAATACCGTTCCTAATAGAGCGATCAAGGTAGATACTGAAGCCATTGTAGCTATAATTACAAGGTTTTTTTCAAGCATTGGCAATTCTAGAGAAACTGACTCTTCAAGCTCTTTCTGAATAGCAAGAATTTTTTGCTCTTTGTCCATGCTAGTTTCAGCAGCCATTTCTTTGTATTTGTGCAAAGATGCTTTTACTACATTAGCAACCGAACCACGTTGTTTGTCACACTCAGCAATAGCAGAATCAATGTTTCCAGAAGACAATAATGATTTTACCTTAGCAACAAATGCTTCAGCAGAACTCTTACCAGACGCTTTATTGATAACTAAGAAACGCTCAATTGAGAATGTAATACTCATCAATACTAAAGAAAGTAGAATAGGTACGATAAATCCACCTTTGTAAATTAAACCTAATGTATGACCAACACCTTCAGCTATAGGGTGATTCTTGTTGTCGCCACCTTCAAAGTTAGCTGGATTACCTAAAATGAAAAGGTAGATGCAAATACCTACCGCAACCAAAATTGGAATGGCTAATGAGGCAAACATGTTTTTCGCGCTGCCTTCTTGTTTTTGTGTTGTTGAGTTACTCATATTTTTTTGATGTTTTTTTATTAAATTTTAATTTGCGAAAAAAGGTTTTTTGTTTGAATAATTATAGCACTTCACAAAAAAATAATATTCAAAATACAATTTAACTCTCTTTGCGCATGCAAAAGTATCTTTTATTCAATAACTAAAGTAATGATTTTTAAGTATAAAATTGGGTAAGGTTTTACGATTTCATGACAATAAACAAACCTTCGAGCACCAGAAGTAAAAAGGTGAGAAAGAATTAATGTTGAATTGACATAAATGGCTGAATACATTTGTCTGATAATCAGATAACTAATGTTCTTTTACCAATAATTCATCTATCAAATTTGTGTATATTTTTCTCCAAAACTGCTCTAAACCGTTTTTGTAAGCATCCAAACCCGCTTTTTCGGGCGAATCTTGATAACCTCTAACCGCCTGTAAAGCATCCTTATAAATTTCAATATCATTTTTCACATCTCGCAAAGATATATTCATATCAAAACTTGATTGTAGCATTTTACCCCACATTATACCGAGGTCTTTGGTTTCGCTATTGATAATAATCTTATAATCGGCTTCGCTTTCCTTCTTAACAAAATTACACCCTTCCTCCACCAATCTTTTTTTGATAGCAGGTTCCAACACATTGTATGAAAGATCTTTGCTTAGGTTACTTTCATTGCTTTGCATAAATACTTTGATGGGCTCCACTATTACTCGAATACTTGCAGAAGGGACAGTAAGGGAATGTAAAATGTTTTTAGAAGCAATGTTTAAGCTATCCCCTTTTACCACATTGGCCACATCAAGCGATATACGTAGCACTTGAACAGGGTCTTTAGTTAAAATTCTGGCTACCGAAAAACTTGCAAATCCATTTTGGTCGGTTTCAGTAGAGGTGCCAAAATTCATTTTGCCTTGTTCAACATTCATCGACATGGCCATTCCCCCAATACCCAAACGAACCGAAGTACTATCTTTTAAGTAAGCCATTACATTAAATGGCTCAGGAATGGCTTTGCCTACCTTGCCTTTCAATTGAATTATTTCTGAACGGACCGAGACCTTGCTCAATAAATCTTGTAATTGGTTCACAATTTCGTTTACTAAATACACTTGTCTTCCTCTATAAAATGCTTCCAAAGCCTCATTGTAATAGTTCTGCAACTCAAGCAAGGCTTTTACCTTAAATTGTATAGCCATAATATACTTGTCTTTCAAATCAACACGATTAGACCTGTCAAGCAAATCAACTGAGCGATCAATTGCATTCTGAATTTTCTTCCTGCGATTACTTTCATAATCCATTTTCGACAGCTTGTAATAAATCCAAAAACCATTTTTATCTTCCCATGAATCGGCCACTTGAAAATCTTCAACCAATGCATCCGCAGTTATTTTGGTGCTTGTAAGGTATTGTTGGTTGATGTTTGAGTTGTTTTCAAAAGTAGATAATATAGAGTGGGTCGAGACATTTACCTTTATTTCACCTACCAAGTCGTTCAAGGCATTTTTCTTAGCCAATTGCTGGTAATCGTTAGGATTATTTAATTTGTTAGCATATCCCACACCTATGTAATACTTACTATTTACCGGCCTTTGTTCTAACCAAACTGGTTTTGATTTTTTTTGAGATAACAATCCCTTGCATGCAGGTAGCAAGGCAATAACCAAAATGAGAATACGGAACGCGAAAGGTATTTTGATTATTTGTTTCATGAAATTTCTTTCTGATTGTGCTGCAAATTAATACTAAATTGCTAATGACAAAAGCAATGCCAAATCAACTCAAGTTAAGGCATTTAGTAATGCCGTTGCATATATTGCTGCTGTTTCGGTTCTTAAAATATTTTCACCCAAAGAAACAGGCATGAAATCTTTTGATTTAGCTAACAGAATTTCATTAGTGGTAAAATCACCTTCGGGTCCAATAAGTACGGAGATATGTTTATGGATTAATTTATTAATACGCTTATTTAGGTGTTCTGTTAATTCGGTTTCGCACCAAGCCATACACCTGAGTTCGTTCTCACTTTTGGGTGCTAGGTTTTTTAGAAATGTATCAATTTTTTGTATTTCATTTATTTGGGGTAACCAATATTGCTTGCTTTGTTTAATGGCCGAAATGGCAATTTTCTCGCAACGCTCCAAGTTAATTTTTGCCCTTTCAGAATTACCTGTTTCAATAAAAGATACGCGGTCAATACCCATTTCAACGCACTTTTCTATCATCCATTCCA
The DNA here is from genome assembly GCA_945870425.1 of Chitinophaga pinensis. Classification (GTDB taxonomy): domain Bacteria; phylum Bacteroidota; class Bacteroidia; order UKL13-3; family UKL13-3; genus RGVD01. The sequence goes on from CAMBSD010000005.1 coordinate 97,141, forward strand.
TCCTTTCAAAATTCTTTGTAGGCGCAACTATTAGGTGTAAATTAAAAGTGCGCTGTGCATTATGCAATTTGCGGTGCCTAATATATAGCTTGCATTTTTTAGGGTTATCATCTACTATTTCAGTGATGGCTTCAGTGCCTTTTCCGTCAATAAGAATTATTTCATCTCCTACTTTTTTGCGTAGAACGCGCACACAATGTTTTGATTCATCTTCAGGAAGGATGATTTCGCTTTCGCATAAATAGGGGTGGTAGAAAAGTTGCATATTTCTATGCCAAAAATAAGAAATATGAAGGGATAAAGCAATAAGTTATCCGAATACAAATATTAATGGTTAATCTAACTAAACAATTGCTATTTTATTATTTGTTATACTATTGAAGTTTGCTTAATTTTTTTGCGGCTATTTTATCAATAACATTTTTTATTTCGGCAAAGGTAAATGGCTTGTTTATTGCAAATGACACACCATGCTTTTGCGTTTCATCTTCACTAACCTCCCAACCGCTAACTACAACTACACTTATTTGACCTTCAAATTTTTCCTTTATTATATCAGCTAATTGCCATCCGCTCATTTCAGACATTCCTAAATCTGTAAAGACAATATCATAAGACTTATTTTCTAAAAATGTCAAAGCAATGATTCCACTCTCAGCTTTATCGCAATTATGACCCAATAAGCTAATCATTTTGACAAAACTATCTCTTATTGAAGCTATATCTTCTACAACCAAAACAGTAAGTTTTTCTTGATTTTTTACAGGCAGATCAATATCTTTTTTTGTAACTTTTATTTGTTTTGAGTGATTAATTGGAAAACTTAATTCAATTGTTGTTCCTTTTCCTAATTCTGAATGTTTTACACCTATGTTGCCGCTATGACTTTTAACAATGCTAAAAACACCACTCATTCCTAAACCACGTCCTGCTTCAAACCCTTTTGTAGTATAGAATGGCTGAAAGATTTTCAATTTCGTTTCTTCATCCATTCCATCACCAGTATCCTGAATGGTAACAATTGCCTTATTTTTAGTTTTAGATGTTTCAATTTTTATTGTTCCACCAAATCCCATTGATTCAATGCTATTCTTTATAATGTTATAAAAAACCGTTTTCAATTCGCCTTCATTACATAAAATAAGTAGGTTCTCTGCATATTCTTCTTGGATGTCAATGTTAAATCCATGTTTCTCTAGATTATCCTTCCACATAGGCCTTAATTGTAAAATAACATCTTTTATTATTTTATTAAGAGGAGCAGGTGAGTATTCATTTATAATTTTTTTTGTATCTCCAAATCGCTGCAACGACTTCACCCTAATTGCTACATCTGAAATAATTCCATCAATAATTTCAAGATACTCATTAGCAATTACAGGAAAAGTTTTTGTACCCTTTAATACATCAATATTCCCGCGCATGGCCTGTAATGAATTGTTAAAATCATGTGCAATGGATGAGGCCATTTCACCAATAGCCATTAATCTTTGACTCTCAATGGCAGACTTTTCAGACCTTTTACGATCTGTTATATCTCTTATAATATATAAGACAACATTTTCACCTTCAAGTTCAAAAAATCTGCCACTTAACTCAACATTCATTTTATCTCCATTTTTAGTTAAATGAACAGATTCAAAAGTCACTTTCCTTTTTTCAATCAACTCAATTAATCCAGGTAGGTCATGGCTATGAAAAGTAATAGGATCTACTAAATTATTAGGTTTCATTTCAAAGAATTCATCCTTACTATAACCATATTTTTCAGTTGCCATATCATTTACATAAATTAAATTACTAAATTGATTATTAGAATCTAATTGACGAACAAACATTGGATCATTGCCTGAATTAAATAATAGTTTAAACTTCTCTTCATTTTTCTCCGCAAGTTCTTTGGCAATTAATAGTTCTGATGTTCTTTGATTCACCTCTTTTTCAAGGTTTTCTTTGGCTTGTAAAATAGCCTTTTCAGCATTTTTTCGGACGGTAATGTCACTACTTATACCTCCCAAAATAGGTTCTTTTCCAAGTCGATTTATTGTAAATTTTTGGGTTTCATATTGATGCAATTCTCCATTTATATGTTCTACTTCTCCTTCACTTATGAGATATCCTAATTCTATTAATTTTTTATCATCTTCTGTGTGTTTATTACCAAATTCATTTGGGTATAATTCAGTGGTGGTTTTTCCTAGCCAATCTTTAGCCCCCAAAACCTCGTTCATATATCTATTTGTAAAAATGTATCTTCCGTCAACGTCTTTTAAAAAGGCTAATGCCGGCAAATAATCCATGAATTGAGAAAAACGTAATTCGCTTTCAATTAACGCTTCATTCATTAATTTCTTTTCGGTAATATCGAATAAAAATCCGTTAGAGATTATATCGTCACCATCTTTATAAGGCATTGCATTACCCGATAGCCACCTAATTGACCCATCATTTAAAATTATTCTAAGTTCCTGATTCCAAAAGCTTAATTCATTTGCTGAAATTTGAATTGAATCTAGAAGGTTTTGCAAATCATCAGGGTGCACGTTCTTGAAAATAATAGTAGGATCGTTATCAACATCCAACATATCTACCTGAATTAGATTATAAAAGTGTGCACTCCTATATGGAAAAGTCATTACCCCCTCAGGAGTTTGTCTGTATTGAAAGACAGCCCCAGGTAAACCTCCGGTAAATTTATTCAACCGCTCTATTGACTCTTTTAAGTTATTATTACTTGTTTCTAATTCTTTGGTCCTTTCTTCAACACGTTTTTCTAAATGATAATTTGTATTTTTAAGCAAATCGAGTGTCTCTTTCAATGCCTCGTCAACTTTTTTTCTATCAGTAATATCGCGCATTATACCCACGGATTTTTGAGGAGAACCTTTTTCATCAAATATGATTGCAGAAGAGACTGAAACCGGAGTCTTAGACCCATCTTTATTAACAAATGTTAATTCATAATCATTTACCCTACCTTGACCTAATAATTTAGCATAAAAATGCTCTCTTTCTTTTGGATCTGAATATACGGTAGCAACACTCATACCTATTGCTTCCTCGCGTTTATATTGACCTAAAGTTAATTTTTCGATAGAAGGGGTGATATCGAGAATTGTGCCATCTAATCGGGCTTCATAGTATACATCAGAAATAATTTCAAATATACTGCGATATTTTTCTTCACTCTGAGCTAGCGCTATTTCTGTTTGTTTTCTTTTCGAAATATCAATACAATGACCTATATATCCAGTAAACTCTCCACTATTATTATAATTGGGTGTTCCTATATCGAGTAGCCATTTGTATTCATCGCTAGCATTGCGCAATCTATATTCCATTTCATAGGGCACCCTTTTATCGAATGATGAAGTATAGATATCAAAACATGCATCAAAATCATCCTTATGAACGCCTTCTATACATCCATTACCAAGCTCTTGCTCTAATGTCCTACCCGTAAATTTCAGCCAATTATTATTAAAATAACAAACATTTTTATCTATGTCTGCAATCCAAACCATCGTATTGCCTGCTTCTAAAAATTGGTTGTGCTTATTTTCAAATTCAATCAACTTTTGTCTAACAGAAGATAGTTCAGAATGCGTCTGCTCAAATTTATTCTTATATAATTGAAGCTCTTGTAAAAGCTCCTCATTGCTCATCATCTTTTCTCTCATATAATCAAATGAATGTTTGGTGATTTAAAATCTTTAAATGCTTATATTTTGACGGAATCACCCTAACAATCAAATTATAAATAAAATACATCCAATCCCTTTCATTTTCAGAAATTCAGCGCCTCAAATAATTTGTATTGACTATTAAAGCGCAGAATCGTTTAAAATCTGATAAGTAATTGTAACGCAAATAGAAGAAAAAAGATTGATATTTGAAATAACTAGATGGTATAATCTATATTAAATAGTGATTAAATGAAACGATTCAGAAAGGGGGATGCGATAAAACATTCCTCGCTCTTCGAGATGTTCCGCAGGGCATCTCGAAGCACAGATAAAAACAGATTTAAATCTGAGACACATAAAAAAAGACACTTACTAGTGGCTTTGCTTTTAGCCTTTGTTGGCGTCTACGCCAACAACATTTACGCTAATATAAATGATATGTGCCATACGATTATTTTATTTCAAAAATAGAAAAGATTGAGGGATATACAAATGGGCTAAAGACTATTGTCATCATGCTCTTCGAGATGTTCCGCAGGGCATCTCGAAGCACAGATAAAAACAGATTTAAATCTGAGACACATAAAAAAAAGACACTTACTAGTGGCTTTGCTTTTATCCGGTGTTGGCGTCCACACCAACATCATTTACGCTAATATAAATGATATGTGCCATACGATTATTTTATTTCAAAAATAAAAAAGATTGAGGGATATACAAATGGGCTAAAGACTATTGTTCATTTTTATAAACTTAGTTACTATGCTACGGCTTGGAAGCATGCGCTTCGGAGCATGGATTCAAATCCATTTTATCTGTTACACGACATGCGCTGCGCTAACATGTCGAGCAGCGGGAAATTTGAAAAAGTTGTATATCGGTTGTTGTGATTACCATTTGTAATTTATTTCTAGCAAAAATAAATATTTAATGAAACAAAAAAAGCGACCCTTACGAGGTCGCTTTTCTATTTATAGTTTATAGCCGATGTTGGCCTCCTCGCCAATATCATATGATTGCAGTTGAGGACAACTGCAATGGCTGCTCTTAGCTGTGTTGTGATGCTTTTGGAGCTGCATCCAAAATTTCTTGGCTTACACCGCTAGCATATTGTTCGAAGTTTTTAACAAACATAGCTGCTAATTTATTTGCTTGTGCATCATATGCATCTTTATCAGCCCAAGTATTACGTGGGTTTAAGATTTCTACTGGCACATTAGGGCAAGCAGTTGGCATTTGATAACCAAATACAGGGTGTTGCTCGAAAGTTACATTGTTTAAATCACCATTTAAAGCTGCAGTAATCATAGCACGCGTGAAAGATAATTTCATACGAGAACCCGTTCCGTAGGCACCACCGCTCCAACCTGTGTTAATCAACCATACGTTTACATTAGGATTTTCTTTTAATTTTTTACCTAATAATTCTGCGTATTTACCAGGGTGCAATGGTAAAAAGGCTTTACCAAAACAAGCCGAGAATGTAGCCGATGGCTCAGTAACTCCTGCTTCTGTTCCAGCTACTTTAGCAGTATAACCACTAATGAAACTGTACATAGCTTGACCTACGTTTAATTTAGATATCGGAGGTAATACACCGAAAGCATCTGCTGTTAAAAAGAAAATGTTCTCAGGGGTTTTTCCTACCGAAGGCACTGCGATATTATCAATCAAATCAATTGGATAAGCAGCACGTGTGTTTTCAGTTACAGATATGTTTGCATAATCAACTGTTGAAGTTCCGGGGATGAAACGAGTGTTTTCAACCAATGAACCAAAACGAATGGCATCAAAAATTTGAGGCTCTTTTTCTTTAGTTAAATCTACACATTTAGCATAGCAACCACCTTCAAAGTTGAATACTGAATCTTCAGCCCAACCATGCTCATCATCACCAATTAATTTGCGATCCGGATCAGCACTTAAAGTTGTTTTTCCTGTTCCTGACAAACCAAAGAAAACAGCAGTATCGCCATTTTTACCAATGTTTGCAGAACAGTGCATAGACAATGTGTTACGCTCTTGAGGTAAAACATAGTTTAACACAGTGAAAATACCTTTTTTCATTTCGCCTGTGTAACCGCTACCACCTACTAAAATGATTTTTCTTGAAAAATCAATGATAGAGAAATTGTGTTGACGGGTTCCATCCTCAGCAGCTATTGCTTTGAAACTAGGTGCATTTAAAATCAACCACTCAGTTTCGAAGTTAGCTAATTCGCTAGCTTCAGGACGAAGGAACAAGTTGTTGCAAAATAAATTGTGGTATGCCGTTTCATTCACCACTGTTACATTTAATCTATAACGAGGGTCAGCACATGCATAGGCATTGCGCATATATACTTTTTTACCTGCATAGTGAGCAATTACTTTGTTCATCAATTTCTCGAATTTATCGCTCTCGAAACGATTGTTCACATCACCCCACCAAACTGTATTTTCAGTTTTACTATCTACCACACAAAACTTATCTTTTGGCGAGCGACCAGTAAATTCACCTGTATCAGCCATTAAAGCTCCAGTATCTGTTAGCTTACCTTCGCCATTAATAATAGCGCGGCTTACCAATTCTGCTGGTGTAAGATTTTGGTGAGCAGATGAAGCGCTTTTTAAAATGTTTTCAACGATAGTTTTATTTATCATAATCAATTATTTACAATTTAATGAGAAGGCAAATTTAATTTTATCTACAAGTTATAAAAGTGATGAAAATTAAAAGTGATAAATATCAAATTAATAGCATTTGCAAAAATCTGTAATTAAGGATTCAAAACTACTGATAAACAATGGTATAAACTAAATGAAAATAGCCTATTTCCATACCAACCCACTTATCAAACGCTGCACGTCAGCATCGATAAAACTGAGTGCAGGAGCTAAGGAATCGCTATTGGTATGGGCATTAAAATACAGTGAACCCCTTAAAAAATGATGGGTGCTATCTGTAACAAAAAATTGGGTATTGGTGGCAGTATTGCCTTGTAAGTTATAAAAAATACCATGCTTATCGGGAGTAGAAATATAGTTTTCGATGATTTCATCAGCCTTTACCACGTGCTTAAATACCATCTCACGCGAATCGTTAATCATCTTAAACAAAGATTCTCTGTTAGTGATAGGCAAGTAACTTAAATGAAGAGTAGCATTAAACTGAGGAAACTGCAGATTATACCAACATTGATGTGTTGTGAAATTTGGGTCGAGCTCCACTTTGGCATAGGCAGGCAAATCAAACTCGTAATGACAATCTTTTAACCAATAACGTTCATAAACCTTAGCAGGAAACTCCATACGCTGAAAGCCTCGTGGTTTAGGGGTATAGCTTGATTTCTCGCTACATGAACAAAGCATGGCAAACAAAATCAGGCATAAAGCCGTTGGCATGATGCTACTTTTTTCTATCCGAATTCTTTTCATGTTATGATTCAAGTTCATTGTCAATACTCACCTTTACCCTTTTAATTTTCCGTTTATCTACTGCTTCAATTTTGAAACTGTAAGCATCAAACTTTATGGTTTGTCCTCGGAAAGGTAGATTTCCATTAAGTTCAAGTAACATTCCACCTAAGGTTTCGGCTTCTTTCCTCACATCTTCAAACACTTCTTCCTCTATCTCCATATAACGGCACATATCTTTAATGCTCACTTTAGCTTCAAACATATAGTTGTTTTTGTCTATGCGTTGGTAATCGTTTTCCTCCTCGTCATATTCATCGTTTATCTCGCCAAACACTTCTTCTAGCACATCTTCCATGGTTACTAAACCACTGATACCCCCAAACTCATCTGCTACCAAAGCCAAATGAACACGTTTGTTTTGAAAGTCCTTTAGCAAATCATCAATCATTTTGCTTTCAGGTACAAAAAAAGGTTTACGCAAAAGCGTCTTCCAATTAAAATCTTCTGGTTTATCAAGGTGAGGCAATAAGTCTTTAGTAGATAGCACACCTGTTACATTATCCAAGGAGCCTTCGTAAACGGGCATTCTTGAATAGCCCCACTCGTTGATAATTTGCATTAAATCGGTAAAGCTAGTATTGGCATTCACAGCAATGATATCAGGCCTTTGCCTCATAATTTGGGTAACCGAAGTATTACCAAAATTAACAATGCTTTTTAAAATATTTTTCTCTTGTTTAGGAGCATCTTTCTCGCTGGTGATATCAATGGCATGGCTCAATTCATCCATTGATAAAATATGCCCACGTTTGGTGACACGCTTGTCAATAATTGAGGTAGAATGTATTAACACATAAATCAATGGCTTCATAAAACGGTATATACGATACATGGGAATAGCCACAAATCCTGCTACCTTAATATTATTTTGTACAGAATAAATTTTAGGTATTACCTCCCCTATCAATACAATTAGAAAAGTAACTAGCACCACTTCAAATACAAAACCAAAAATGGGGTTAGCTTCAAAATCAAAAAGGGTGTGAAATAAAATGGTAGAAACCATTACAGTACAAACCGTTACAAAGGTATTGGCTACCAATATAGTGGCTAATAAACTTTTGGGGTTGTTTAGTAAAAATTTAAGCGATTTAGCTGTTTTGGTTTCTGTTTCTGTAAGTTCTTCTATTTGCAATTTACTTAGCGAAAACAAAGCATTTTCAGAGCCTGAAAATAAACCTGCACAGCCTATAAAAAAAACAGTACTCAATAGGCAAAATAAGATTGAAGGCATGTCTGCGGAAGACAATGATTCGTTAAAAATGGATAATATTTGAAAGTAGGGATTAAGCGGAGGTTCCATCTATGGTTTTTGATTTTGTATTTTGTATTGCATTAAAAAGGTAAATCGTCTGATTGGTTGTCAGTTTCTTGAACAGGTGTTTGAATAGGTTGAGTTACTGGGTTTGTATTTTGGGGTGATTGGTTATGACCTGCATCCACATTTTTTGGCGTTTCACCTAATAAAGTAATGCTTGTTGCCCTGATTTTTTTGCCTGTTTTTTCAACACCTTCTTTATCTTTCCATGTTTCTGTTTTTATGCGCCCTTCCACATAGATTTGTTTGCCTTTCTTGCAATATTTCTCAACTATTTTAGCCAAACTATCCCATGTTTCTATTCGGTGCCATTCAGTTTCGGTAACTTTCTCACCATTACGGTCTGTATACCTTTCTGAAGTAGCAAGTGTAAAGGTTGCCACCACTTTTTGGTTATCTAAATATCTTACCTCTGGATCTTGGCCTAAATTGCCTATCAACATTACTTTATTTAACGACATAGCTATATTTTTTTACTTTTAAACTTATTGCAAGTTATGCTTTATCAGAAATTTTTCAAGTAATCTTGGAACGGCATAGTTTTTTATTTCTTGTAAGTCTACTTTAACCCACTCTTTTTGAGGTTTTACAATACTTGTTTCTATCTCCCAAAAATCAGCCCAAATGGTTTGATGAGTAAGCTGATGCTTGCTTTCAAATGTGCATGAAATACTTTTTATATTATCTGTATCCAAAATAGTTTTCAATTGAGGTAACATTTCCTCAAAACCTTCCTTCTTGCTAGTTTCAATTAAAGGAAATTCAAACAAATGCTGCCAAATGTCTTTTGCGAACCTTTGGTTTAAATACGTTTGATTATTTTGTTTAATAAAAATGTAATTAAAATAGCGGTCACGGGGCTTTTGCTTCTTTATTTTCTTTGGGAATTCAGAGGCTACGTTTTTATCAAAAGCTTCGCAAAAAGTACTTAACGGACATTCAGCACATTTTGGGTTTTGAGGTAAACATACCAATGCCCCTAACTCCATTATGGCTTGGTTGTGTAATGCAGGATGTTTTGTGTCTAAAAACTCTGAAGAGAGACTTTCAAATATTTTCTTCCCTTTGCTTGAGTTGATAGGCTCATCAACTAAAAACAATCGTGAAAGCACCCGATTCACATTTCCATCAAGAACGGCATAAGGTAAATTAAAAGCAAAACTAGCCACAGCAGAAGCTGTATATGGTCCAATTCCTTTCAGAGCAATCATTTGTTCATAACCTTTTGGAAATGAATTCCCATATTTCTCATAAATTAGATTGGCAGTATGATGCATATTACGGGCACGACTATAATAACCCAAACCTTGCCACAGTTTCATCACATCATCCAAAGGTGCTTCAGCCAAATCTTTGATACTTGGATAAGTAGTTGAAAATTTTAAAAAATATGGCAGTCCTTGCGCAACCCGTGTTTGTTGTAAAATCACCTCGCTAAGCCAAATAATATAGGGATCTTGGGTATGACGCCAAGGCAAATCTCTTTTGTTTTGTATGTACCAATTTTGTAAATATTCCTGCATTTGTTAAAAAGCCCTCAAACTTAATGTATAATAAGGAAGTGCCACATATATTTTGAAAACATTCGAAAATCTAAATAAACTTAAATTCCAAGAAAGTCCTTAAGTGCAATTTTAACATCTTTTACTTGGATCAAATGAATGTTCATTTTTTGCTCCCAATCGTAGTATTTGATTAATGTAAAGTTTTTGGACCCCGGGAAAATGGCTCCTACATTTTGAAAGTCTTTTGGGTATGGAAAAAAACGACCGTATCGGTTTCCGTTAGCAATCACAAAAACCTTAGTACCTTGCAAAGCACCAAAATGTGCCGCAGAGGTATCGTTGCAAATAATCAATTGCGCTTCTTTACAAACCATAGCAAATTCAAGTAAGTTGGTCTTGCCTGTTAAATCAATACAATTGCTTTTGGTATAAGTTGCTTTAAACTTATCAGATGATGAAACATCCCCCTCTCCTCCAAGCAGGATGCATGAATATTCAGGTTGCATACTTGAATAATGCTCAGCCAATTTCGCGTAAGATTTTTCAGACCAACGCTTTGATGCTTGGTTGCCTCCCATACATACCACGAAATAGTTTTCAGGCAGTTCGAATTCAGGTAAATTGAACCGTAAAAAAATGCTCTTTGATGCTAAGTCTAATTCAAAATATTTTTCGACAAAAGATTGATTTATTTCCAACTCATGGCCATGTTCGGGCCTATCAAATAGTAGGGAATAATTATGATTAAGAATGTGTTTATTGAAACCACTCTTTGTTGACCAAGCCACAGCTTTGGCATTTGGGAATACACCTTTAAAAATCCCTTCTAGTAGAATACTGCGGGTAAAAGATGGAAACAAAATCTTCTCAGGTTTCAATTCAGATATTTGCTCAAATTTTACTTTCCTGTAAGCAGCATTTGAGAACCATTCACCTTTATTCAACCAAATAGTTTCGATATTAAATTCAGGAAATAAATTCTCAAATATGGGTTTCCAGACTGCATTGCCAAGAAAATATAACTTTTTATTTTGATTCTTAAAATTCTCAATCAATAGTTTTAGACTAGGAGCAAATAGTAAAAAATCTCCAATATCATCAAGCCTTACAAGCAATATTGTATTTTCATTTGTTTGTTTTTGCACAACTGATTCAACTTCATTTAGCATATCATAATACTTGGCCAATTGCTTGTTTTCGTTCTTTTTTTTCTGAAGCGAAGCAACGGTTTGGGAAAGGATATGTTTGATGGTATGAAGCATTTTTATAAACTATGTCGGTTACTTTTATTTGTTTTTTGTAACCAAATATAAGGTATAATTATTCCTCCTATCTAGCCAATTATTAAAGTTAAGTTTCCTCAGCCAATCAGGCGTATTTGTCCAAGCTGTTCCAACAATTTGAAGCCCTCCGATTGACTTAAAATTCAAATCTTCACTGTAAAATAAAGCGGTATCTGAAGAGTTAATATTAAATTGGGTTAGGAATGAATCTATTTGAAAAATATTTAACTTATCATTCACATAAAATGAGGCTTCTTGTGGAGTTAATCTGTAAGGACTATTATCTTTATAAAGTAATGTTTTTTCAGTCTTAATATTGCTTAGATGGCTAAATAAATCACCTATTTCATTTGCAGGCTTTATACAGATTAATACTAACAAAATAGGGTTAATTACGAAAAAGGCTTTTCCGAAAAAATTAAGAACATATTGGTATGGAATTAAAGAGGAAATGCTTTTAACAAAACTAATTCCTGTCAAGACTATAAAGGGAACGAAATAGGATAAAGGAAAAAGAAATCTAAGTTCTTTATGAGCCACTAATAAATGTCCAATTAAAAACATGAAAGAAGACCAAGTAATTATGTTTTTAGGATGTTTGTATAGCAAAGCAAAAAAGCCTATCAGCAACAACACACTATAAGGTGGAATGGCTTGTTCAAATAGTTGTATGAAATACCAATACCAAGGCTCAACACCAAAAGAAGCAGCCTTTCCTAAAAACATGTTTTGATATAAGTAATTCCAGAAGGTGCATACCCATTCGCCATAAAGCCAATAATCGAATAGAACTCCAACTAAAAACAACATGGCAAATCCCAAAAAACAGTTTGATAAAAATTTAAGATTAGATCTATCAATAAACAAAAACCATAAACCTGCACCTGCGACAAAAAATATGGCCTGAAATCTAAAAATAACGCTTAAGGCCGAAAAAACACCGAACAGGAAATACCTGTTTTTATGATTACGAATAACAAATGAAACAGCCAAGCTAAAGAACATCGCAGACCAATTTTCGGATGAAAAGCGAACATGAAGAAAAACTAATGACCAGCAAAGTAAGCTGACATATAGATTTACATTTTGAAATTGGTTGAAAATTATTGAACTTACAGATTTAAATAGATGAAGTGAAACAAAAAAGGCCAAGCATGCACTTAATAACCGCAATAAAAAAGCAACATGATTGGGGTTGTCAATTCCAACAAAACTAGTGGTTTTAATTATAACGAAAGCTATAAAAGGCTGGAAGCCCGGCCTCATTTTAGCTTCAAACTCCCATGCCAAATTAGCAACCGAGGTATGACCGCATTTATAATTGGCAAATTCTAAAATTTGAAAATGCTCGTCAGGATGAATATAAGCACTGCTATTCCATGCACTAATAATATGCAATACAATAGCAATTGATAGGATGAGTGACTTATGCTTCATGATGCAATTTTGCCTTACAAACCTATGCAATTAATATTTCTTTGCAAGTTGAGGAAAGGGGGCAAAACAGAAGATGCTAAACAAACATACTTTTTAAGTATTTGAAATTTCAGGTCAACTATAGGTTTAAAATTCGGATGTTCCTCCAAATCCAAAAAGAAGGATTTACTTAATAACTAAAAGAAAACAACTAAAATTTGCATTCCAGCCTCATGATAAAACTAATATTAGGGTAAATATGGCAGTTTCTGTCCGCAAAAGACTAGAAAAATTGATAATATTCATGTTATCAGAATAATTAATAAAAAAATATACGATTTAGCTTTTTTATTTTTTCCCATTTCGTACATTTGCAGCCCTTTGTAAACTAATTTACAATAAATTAACACGAAAACATTCAACAAAACAAATATATAATATGACTAAAGCAGAGATTATTGCAGAAATTTCAACTAAAACAGGAGTTGACAAATTACAGGTACAAGAAGTGGTAGAATCGTTCTTTAAAGTGGTTCGCAACAACATGGTAGAAGGAAAAAATGTTTACTTCAGAGGATTCGGTTCATTCATCATTAAGAGACGTGCTAAGAAAATTGCTCGTAATATTTCTAAAAATACCGCAATGGTTATTGACGAGCACTACATTCCAGCTTTCAAACCTGCAAAAACTTTCAGCGATAAAATTAAGAAAAGCGAAGCAGTTAAAAACACAGCTGCAAAAAGAGAGCGTGAAGCTAAACAAGCATTAAAAGAGGCTGAAGCATAGGCTAACTAAATGCAGTTAAACAAACTTCATATTATTATCATAGTAACCCTGCTTTCATTTGCAGGAATTCTTATCTATTTGAATTTCCGTACCCCGGAGGCAGAAATGAAAGAGACCGCTCCTTTGGCTGAAAACGCTATTTGGAAAGAGTTTAACTATGATGAGTATGCCAAATCTTGCAAGGATTCAGTTCCTGTTTCTTTAAAGTTCAAAATTGATAGCCTAGAGCAAATTATTGCTAAAGACAGCAATAATTACCAAGCTGTAATCACCATAGCTAGATTTTGGGATTCAGCAGGATTTGAAATAGTTTCAGCTCATTACTCAAGCAAAATTGCCTATAGATTAGGAGATGAAAGAAGCTGGATGACAGCAGGCCTAAAGTTTTATGATGTGGCAAGAATTAGTGAAGACACAAGCAGACAGATTTATGCCCAAAAAGAGGCTATAAAAGCATTTGAAAAAGTAGTTGCTTTAAACGAAAATAACATAGATGCCAAAAACGCCTTAGCCATTTGTTTGGTTCAAAATGACCTTGATATAATGAGAGGAGTGCAAATATCGAAAGATGTTATTAAGCGCGATTCAAATAATATCGAAGCTAATTTAACGCTAGGGATGCTTAGTGAGAGAAGCGGTCAGCTTGATAAAGCAAGGGCAAGATTTGAGAAACTTGTGGAAGTGCAACCGCTGAATCCTGAATATTATTTTTATTTAGGAGAAATTTATGCTAAGCTTGAAATGAAAAAAGAGGCGATAAATACATTCGAAACATGTATTACGCTTTTGCCAGATGAAGCAGCAAAAAAAGAAGTTAAACAAATTATAGAAAACATACAAAAACAAAAATAACTATGCCAAGCGGAAAGAAAAGAAAACGTCACAAAATTGCTACCCACAAACGCAAAAAGCGTTTACGTAAAAACAGACATAAAAAGAAATAATTATTTCTGTGCAGCAAATTAATAAGCCTGCGAACCATAGGTTCTCAGGCTTATTTTACTTGAAAATACCCTCAAAAATACCTCGTTTAATTTAACCTCTCTGAAAAAACCTGGCCTAATACGCTTGATGTGTATTAACTTATTGTTCAAAAACAAAAAAACTTAAAAAACGTGAGTCAGGAACTTATTATCAATTCAACACAAGGTGGTGCTGTAACTATTGCATTGCTGCGTGATAAAAAACTAGTAGAACTTCACCAAGAATCCGGTAGTAATGGATTTTTAGTAGGTGATGTATACCTTGGTACTGTAAACAAACTTATGCCAGGTTTGAATGCAGCATTTGTAGATGTAGGACATGAGCGCGATGCCTTTCTGCACTATCTCGATTTAGGCAAACAAGTAAAATCCTTATCTAAATTTACCAAACTTGTTCGAAATGGCAAGCCCGATTCTATTATTAGAAATGAGGATTTGGATGAAGATATTGAGAAAAAAGGCAAGGTAGGTCAAGTGCTTAATCGTTTCCAACAAGTAGTGGTTCAGGTAGCCAAAGAGCCAATTGCAAACAAAGGTCCGCGTCTTACGTCTGAGATTAGTTTAGCAGGTCGATTTTTGGTATTAATGCCATTTGATGAAGGGATAAATATTTCCAAAAAAATATCAAAACCCGATGAAAGAACTCGCTTAAAAAAACTGGTTCAATCTTTAAAACCTAAAAACTTTGCTGTAATTCTTAGGACCAACGCAGAGGGAGCAAGTGAAGAAGATTTAATAAAAGATATGGCTGATTTAATCGACAGGTGGGAACATTTGTACACCCAACTTAAAACAGCTACACCTCCTCAAAAAATTCTGGGTGAAAGTGAGAGAACCCTTACGTTAATAAGGGATTTGGTGAATGAAGATTACTCAGCTATTCATGTTAATGATAGTTTTTTGTTCAATGAAATTAAAGGCTATCTAAAAGCAAAAGAACCTGAACTTGAAAAAATAGTTAAGCTATATGCTGGCAAGCAACCCATATTCGAAAACTTTGATATTGATAAGCAAATCAAAACAAGTTTTGGGAAAGAAATTAATTTCTATGGAGGATGTTACCTAATTATTGAGCATACAGAAGCCTTACATGTTATTGATGTAAATAGTGGAAATATTGCAGGTAAAGAAATTAATCAGGAGGAAAATGCACTAAAAGTAAATCTAGAAGCTGCTACCGAAATAGCTCGTCAGTTGAGACTTCGGGATATGGGCGGAATCATTGTAATTGATTTTATCGACCTTAAAAATCCTGGAAATAGAAGACAGGTATATGAAAGGCTGAAAGAAGAAATGGATAACGACAAGGCAAAACACAAAATCTTGCCTATGAGTCCGTTTGGTTTGGTGCAAATAACTAGACAAAGGGTGAGGCCAGAAATGGCTATTCAAACTACCGAAAAATGCCCGACTTGCAAAGGAAGTGGGGAGATTCAAAATACAGTTTCAATGGTTGATGAAATAGAAACACGGATCAAATACTTAATTGAGAACATGCATATTTCGAATTTCACTTTAGAAATCCATCCATATATGGCAGCTTATTTGAAACAAGGTTTCTTCAACTCAACTAGGGTTAAATGGTATTTTAAATACAAAAAATGGATTAAAATAAAAGCTGTTCAATCGATGCATATGGTTGAATATAGATTTATAAATAATAGTGGCGAAGAAATTCATGTATAAAAAATATCAAAATTAATAAGTAAAAAAAGTCCCGAAACCAGAGGTTTCGGGACTTTTTGCATATTAAGTATTCACTTTAATTCTTTTTGTGTCTGCTAGCCATAGGATGCTGTGACATTGGGTGAAATCTTTCCAAGCCAATAGTTTGAAATTCTCCGCCCTCCAATTTATAATTTTCGCCAACAAAATAAATACCTTGAAAGACGGTATGATCTATCAAATTAGCTTGCTTAAAATCCACAATAATTTTTTTGCCTTTAGGTATTGAATTTAATTTTTCAATTAAACCTATATAATTACTAAAAACAGCAGAATACTTTATCTTAACGAGATAGGTATTTTCATCTTGTTGTTGAATTTTAATATTGGCTTTGAAAATACTTTTTGGATGTAAACCATATATCAAATGGATGATTAGTTTCGTAAGAATACCCATGCCAATTCCAACCAACAAATCAGTTAACAGGGTAACAATAATAGTGACAATAAAAATAATTAATTGGTCAACACCAATATGAAAAATGTGTTTAAATACTCTTGGGTGGGCAAGCTTAACACCAACTCCAATAAGCATGGCAGCCAAAGCAGAGGTTGGAATTAAATCAGTAAATAGTGTATCGAAAACCAAAAACAATAATATGGCAATACCATGAAAAAAATTGGCCCATCTGGTTTTCCCGCCATAATTAACATTAGCTGAACTACGTGCAACCTCACTTATCATTGGTAATCCGCCTAAAACACCAGCAAAAATATTACCTGCTCCAATAGCAATTAAGTCCTTATTATAATCTGATTTGCGTTTAAATGGGTCCATAACATCAATGGCTTTAATGGTAAGCAAAGCTTCCAAACTACCAACGATGGCAAACATTAAGACATATTTAATAAAGGTTGCAGTTTGAGAAAATCCTGCAAAACTTACATTGATGGCAAGTATATCAGATAGGTTCTTATCAAAATGCACAAAGCCTGTAGGATTCGATTCTTTTAATCCAATCATAATGGCCATGGGAATGGTTGTCACTAAAACAATTAACGGTGCTGGAATTTTCTTAACCCAAGGATGTTTAATCATGGGCATACCAAGTATAATTATCAAACTTACCAACCCAATAATGGTTGAACTAACATTAAAATTGATAAATGAATGGGGTATTTCCTTTATTAATTCTATAGGATAAACCAAAGGCTTACCTGTTAATTCGTTAACAGGATTAATGCCTAAAAGCACATGAAGTTGTTTAGATAATATAATGATTCCAATAGCAGCCAACATACCTTCGACTGCTGCAAGAGGGAAGAAGTCGGCCAATTTACCAAACTTAAAAACACCAAATAAAACCTGAAAAAAACCAGCCACAACAACAGCACCTAAAGCTAAATGCCAACCCAATTCATTGTTACCCCCACCTAATTCAGCAACAGAACCAGCAACAATTACAATGAGACCTGCAGCCGGACCTTTAATACTCAATCTTGAACCAGCCATTAGGGAAACTACGATACCACCAATCATGGCTGTAATTAGACCCATAATTGGAGGAAAATCAGAGGCTTTAGCAATACCTAAACTTAAAGGTAAAGCCAACAAAAAAACCAAAAAACCGGAGAGCGAATCTGCCTGCAAATTCTCTTTTAAACCTGTTAAACCATCTGCCGGAACAACTTTATTTTTTTTATTTACCATGCTTAAACCATAACAATTAATAATTTATCTCAAGTTATAATGAGATTAAGAATACCTAAAACCAACCTCATGGAATCTCTTAATTGGAGTTCCAAGGAACAATCTTGAATATATCCTGATTAGCGATAAACCATCCACAATCAAACTAATAGAGATTATTAAAGCCAATATTGCTTGATGCTCATCAATGTGCGAGTATATTAAATCTTCACCAATAAAAGTAGGTGTGATTGGAAATCCAGATAAGGCTAGACAGACTAAAAGAAATAAAAATGCCAATCTTGGATGTTTATATGAATGTCCATAAAATTGCTTTAGGTCTATTTCGATTTCTTTCTTTTTGAGTATATATAGACTAAAGTACCCAATAATTCCAGCTACTACAATTCCGCTTAAGTATAAAACGGTATGTGAAAACTCAAAATGTTCGTTGAAAGATATGGACATAGCCACCATAAAATTATTCATTAAAATAATTGTAAATGCATGCCATACATTTCCTCTTTCAGCAAATGATTTTAAAACTAACATCAATCCAAATAGCGCATAAAACTCGGGTATAAAACGATGCAAATTACCAGGTATGGTGTTTTCCATTTGAAATGCAATGATGCCACCCACAAGCAAAATAGCAAAAATGATAGAGGTTGCATTAAAACTCATAAAACTCATTTTTCTTCCAGCTCGTTTAATAGGCATCCAAACATATTCAGATAATAACCAATCAAGGTTCCATTCTTTAAGACTGAGCAAGTATATTGTATATCGTAAACGATTTGGCAATGAATCTTCTGCCGAATGTTTGCGAGGAGTGAAATTATAAAATTGCTCTTTGATTAAATAACTCACTACAGAAGGTGAAACCAATAGCTGATTAGTGCGTAAAAAAGCATTACCCGCAAAATGTATTAATGCCAAATTTTCAAATCCTGCTCCAAGTTCAATAAAAATAATTCCAATTTGTGCTGAAGATGCATAAGCAATTTGACTCTTTATTGATGACTGAACACGAGCGGTTAATCCACTCAATAAGGCAGTAATGAATCCTATGGCAGCAATCAAAACCCTAACAGATAATTGATAATCCCAAAAAGGAAAAGTTCTTAAAAGTAAGAATACTCCTATGTGTACTGAAAGTGAACCATAAAAAATAGCACTCGATGGAGTTGGACCTTCCATGGCTCGGGGCAACCATGATGAAAAAGGAAACTGAGCTGATTTAGCGGCTGCAGAAATCAAAATCATGGTTGAAATAAAGACACCAATTAAACTGTGAGATTGCAAATGCTCATGAACCAATTCGTAATTATTCAATTTTAGAAAGGTAACATTCTCGTGCCACAAATGATGACTCAGCCACATCACTAGTAGTAGACCCACATCACCAATTCTATAAATACTAAACACTTTGATAGCATTCTTTACTGGCAAATAGCGCTGTCGGTAGAAGCTTATTAACAGAAATGAAGATATGCCTAATATCTCCCAACCTAAAAATAAGGTTTCAAAATTACCAGATAATACGGTTATGTTGTAACCTAAATAGAAGAACAATACTGTATTGAAAAACCTTTTGTAACCTCGTTCACGATGTAGATAATAGCGACTATAAATAGTTACCAAAAAAGTCAGAAATGAGCCCAACAAAAGGTAAACCACCGATATCTTATCAAAATAGAAATCTAACAAGAATTCGTAACCTGTTGTTTGGTAAATTAAAATCTCATTCAAGTTTAAATTGGGATGAGCATTGACAAGCCAATAAATAACAAAAAGAGTTAAGCAAAACAAATTAAGTCCAACAAATCCAAAGGCTGTTCTTGATAATAAATTCTCGTGTTTGCGAGGAATAATAAGACTAACCAGAAAACCCAACAAAGGCAACAATATGAATATTTGAATAATTTTTTCCATGCTATTTTTTAGTTGATGGTATATACTAGAAAATTTTCTTCCGTTGATTCAATCAACACCTCTAAATTGTCTACATGATTAATTTTATCGATGATAGGTTTATATTTGCTAAAAGCGCCATCCTTGAAATAATGTAAACTCTTATCTTCCGGATTGATTGCTACAAGATGCACCCATTTCATTGACAAACCATTCATATGTTTCAGGAGTAACTTGTATTGCTTTTAAAACAATTTCAGGAAAATGCTCAACAATCACCATCAATCGAATCGGGTCATGCACTTCTATCATTTGGTTGGGCAAACCAGCTCTTAAATCCCCATCAATTCCATTTGCTACACCAATCAATCCCATAACATTATGGGGAAGCTTGGTACCTGCTGCTAATTTAGAATTATCTACCCTTGAGAAGTAATATTCTAAATTGATACCCCCACAAACAGGACCAATAGGCTTTATGATATTACTTAAAAATTTACCATCTAAATCAATTTTATAATTATATGAAATATTAGATGATTTTGCGTTTTTGAATTTATTGTAGTCAAAGATGTGTTCACTTACCTAAATTAAACTAAAAAAGGGATTAAAATCCCTTTAATATAATAGTAATATGATAGAAAAAAATCTATAATGACATCAAGTCTTCATATGAAATCCCATAATGCGTTTCGGTATAAATACATTTGCCATCTTTTATCACAAGCACCTGCGGTGACTGGTGTTCAATACCATAGATTTCAGCTATGGCATTTGAAACATCTCGATGATTTAACAAATCGAGATAAAATGGGTTAAGCTTTTCAGAGTCTTCCTCTTTCCAGTTTCTTTCTAACCTATTAAGTGCTGTTAAACTAATACTGCAGCTGGTGCTATGTTTAAATAGGAGAACATTATGCTCAAACGATTCATTTTTTATCCTATCTAGATCTGAGAGATCCGTAATATTAATCCAATTCATTATTTCAACCTTAATTTTAAAAAATTCAACGACTGTTTCTTTGCCTCAAAGGTGAAATCTTTATTATACTTAGGGTTACTTGGATTAGCAAAAGCATGATCTGCTTTATAGTTATAAACTGTTAATTTTTTCCCTACTTTTACCATGTTTGCCTGAAAAGCCATAACTGTTTCCGGGTTGATAAACTTATCTTCTAATGCAAAAATCCCTAATACCTCGCAATTTATTTTTTTCAATCGATCGAGATCAGCTTCAGGCATGCCATAATACATAACACAAGCTACACTCTGTTTTTCTGCCAATAAAGCCGCTTGTAAACTCCACGCACCCCCTAAACACCAACCCAATGTAGCTATACTTTTTTCAGGTCCTATTTTTGCAATAAGTCCTTTAATTATTGCAGAGGCTCTTTCTTGCTTTAATCCACTCATAAATTTTTGAGCAGTTGGAACATCAGTAGCCACTTTTCCATCATATAAGTCGATTGCATAAACATCAGTATTTTCTAAATTTTTAGCAAACTCATCAGCTTCTTGTTTTATATAATCATTTAAACCCCACCATTCATGAAAAATAATAAGTACATTATTTGAATAACCACTCGATTTTACGATATAGGCATTAGCCTCGCCATCATCTGCTATAAAAGAAATCATTTGACCCATGTGCTTTGGATTTTCATAAGGCGCAGGTACTAGGTGGGTTTGGGCAAAATTATCATTCATGGCTAAAGTGGTGTTTAGGTCTGTCACTGTCATTTGACAGCATGATTTTGTTTGAGCCCATGCTATATTGCCTATTAGAGCTAATGCTAATAATATTCTTTTCATAATTATCAATAAGATTTTGCTGTAATAATAACCTCATAAAATCAGATTATGTTTATATGGACAAAAAAGCATTGCATTTTTTACATACAAATGTATGAATCAAATTATCAGTATTTGTACTTATAAGCCCCCTAACATATATTCGCCCAATATGAAAAAATCAATAAGTACTCTTGTTGCCCTGTTTATCAGCTTATTATTCTTAAACAATAAAACTGACGAGGGGATGTTTCCTTTATCTGAATTAAAAAATGTAGACCTACAAAAAGTGGGTCTTAAAATACAGCCCGTTGATTTATACAACCCCAATGGCATTAGTTTGATTGATGCGATTGTAAGAGTGGGAGGATGCACGGGTTCATTTATTTCAGAAGATGGATTGATAATTACCAATCACCACTGCGCTTTTAGTTATGTGGCTGCTATTAGCGATACTGCCCATGACTATATAAATAATGGATTTTTAGCAAAAAACAGAAGTGAAGAAGCATCGGCCAAAGGACTAGTTTGCAAAATTACTGCTAGCTACGAAGATGTTTCGGGCAAAGTGCTTCAAGGAACACAAGCCACAAGCGACCCATTGGGTAGACTAGGCATTATATCACGAAATATCAGAGCAATAACTGATAGTGAAAACAAAGCCAATAAAGACCTGCAATGCGAAATATCTGAAATGTTTACAGGCAGAACCTATGTTTTGTTTAGATATAAATTGCTTAAAGACGTTCGTCTGGTATATGTTCCAGCAAGAAGCATTGGAGAATATGGTGGCGAAAAAGACAATTGGGTATGGCCTCGTCATTCAGGCGATTTTGCTATACTTAGGGCCTATGTAGCACCTGATGGGAATGCCTCAGATTATGCAGTGAACAATGTTGCCTACAAGCCTATCAAACATTTGAAAGTTAATCCAAAAGGAGTTAAAGAAAATGACTTTGTATTTATCTTGGGTTACCCAGGAAGAACCTTTAGACATCAACCTGCTTCCTTCTATAAATACCATGAGCAATATATGTTGAAATACATTAGCGATTTGTATGATTGGCAAATTGAAAAAATGGAAGAACTGAGCAAAGGCAATCGCAGCATGGAAATAAAATACTCATCTAAAATAAAATCATTGGCCAATGTAACCAAAAACTACAAGGGCAAATTGCAAGGATTTAGAAGAAGTAAGTTGACAGCACAAAAATTCGAAGACGAAAAATCTTTAGATGCTTTTATTGAAAAGGATGAAAAACTAAAAGCACAATATGGTGGTGTAGTGCATAGGATCAATGTAGTGTATGACGATATTATTAATTATGCTCCACGAAATTTATGGTATGATCAAATCTATTCGGTTGCTCCCGTTTTAAATATTGCAGCAACGATTGATAACTACAGAAATATTTACAACAAACTCAATACAGATGCCGAAAGGGCTAATTTTAAAGACAAGCAATGGCAGAGAATTAAAAATGCAGTGTATGCACAAACTGCAAAATTTGATGAAACTTTTGAAACTGCAGCACTTGAAAAAATGATGATAGATGCATCAAATTTCAATGCAAATAATGAAATAAAGGCCGTAAGTAATTATAAAGTAAAATGCAAGGATGAAAAAGCTCTGAAAGCTAAAATTGCAAAGATGTATGCTAAGTCGAAATTGAAAGATGCTTCTTACATAACCAACTTGGTAAATACCGATTTAGATAAATTATTTAAAGTAAATGACGACCTAATTAAGTTCGCATCAGAACTGAACATTGAGCTAAATTTACATGACGAAGAAGACCGCAAACGTGAAGGTGAGTTAAACCAATTAATGGCCAAATATGTAGATGCAAAATCTTTATACAAACAAAAACAATTTATCCCTGATGCCAATGCTACCTTGCGTTTCACATACGGTACTGTAAAAGGTTATTATCCTAACGATGCTGATTACAACCAACCTTTCACTACCTTAAAAGGTGTAATTGAAAAAGAAGATGGCATTGATTACGAATTGCTTCAAATTGTAAAAGATTTATATGCGAGCAGAGATTACGGTAGTTTGATGCACCCTAATTTAGGAGATTTGCCAATCAACTTTTTGTACAACCTTGACACAACGGGAGGTAATAGCGGAAGTCCAGTTATGAATGCTTATGGTGAATTAATTGGAGTAAACTTTGATAGAGCTTATACTGCTACTATTAACGATTACGCATGGAATGAGAGTTATAGCCGTTCTGTAGGTTGTGATATCCGTTATGTTTTATGGGTGATTCAGAAGGTAGCAAAAGCTGATTATCTGATTGATGAAATGGGGGTTAAACTTTAAGTTATCTTTTCGTGATGTCGGGTGTTTCCGCCCGATCATAGTAATGAACTAAAAATGTCAGGAAGCAATTCCTGACAACACAGAAATAAAAATGTCGGGAAGTAATTCCCGACAGCATAGTAACTATTTAGTCCACCTTAATAGCAGTGATTGTATATAGGTGGATTATTTCATTTCTTTCAACTTCTTGTATTTCAGATAAACTTCATAGGCTGTAAGTTTGGCTATGATAAAGCCGTATTTACCATCTAAAAATCCAAGTTTAAATAAATAATCCCTAACAAATCGATAGCAGGGGCTGAATAAAATTGTAAACCAAGAAGACTTTTTTCCTTTCTTTTTATAAGCCTTAGCAGCAATATCTGAAAAGTATTCAATTTTACTTTGATGCTCTTGCACCGATTTATAGGACCAATGTAAAATATTGCCTTTAATCTTAGTTATGCTGACACCATCCTTCATTTCAAAAACATCATGAGGGTTTAATCCTCCCCATTTGCCATTTCTTGAATCCCACAAACGCAATTTCACATCGCTTTTCCATGCTCCATGGTCAATCCATTTACCAATATAGTTATTATATCTGTTGATGGTATACCCATCAGAGAAACGATTTTGTTTAATCTTAATTATTTCCTTTTCTAGTTTTTCATCTATGGCTTCATCAGCATCAAGTGATAATATAAAAGGGTATTTTGCTTGAGTAATGGCAAAATTCTTTTGCTCTATATGTCCTAAAAATTTTTGAAGAATAACCCTAGCCCCCAATTTTTCGGATAGCTCTTTGGTTCTGTCATTTGAATACGAATCTATTATAACAATATCATCAGCAATATTCTTTACTGAATTCAAACACCTTTCGATATTTGATTCTTCGTTAAAAGTAATGACAACAACACTTAACTTCTCCATCAGGAAATTGAAATATAAAAAGCCCTAAATTTAGCAAATAGGTAGGCTAAATTTTTCTTAAACAACAAAGGGGCCGTAGGATTAAACGCAGCACCTAATCGAAGCACACTTTTATAAAAATAGGAAGAGGGAATACCCCATTTTTTTGCAAATTGTTTCCTTCCATCATTTTTAGTAACCCTACCTGTTGAACGTGATTGAAAATGATACACCAAACTACTGCCAATCCCTTGATAATGTCTAACGCCAGCTTGCCACAATTTCATGGCAAAATCTGGATCAGAATACATACCCGGGCTAAATTCCACACTATACCCTCCTACTTTTTGCCACATGCCTTTGTGCACCACTGAAGGTGGCCAAGAAGCACCAAACCAATCTTTCTTGTTGGTTGAAGCGGCAAAGGCATCCAAACCTATTTTATCAAACTCAGCAGGAGTGCGGCCAAAATCATGCGGAGCTATGGCGCATCTATTAGAGGATGCTACAGGCTCTATCATAGTTCCAGATAAGTAAAAATTATTATCCGGTAAAGATTTGATACAATCATAGAGTGGCTTATCCCAATGCTTACACACATACATATCGTCATTTAAAAAAACAATATAATTAGTTTTAGCCAATGCTGCCATAGCATTAACCGAGTAGCAAACACCGGCATTATTTATTGAATAGGTATAATCTAATTTCTGTCCTTTTATCCAATCAATGGTTCCATCTACGCCTTCGTTTACATGCACTATGATTTGATGAGGAAAATATGAGTTTTCCCTTACCGATTGAATACAGCATTTCAGCATTTCTAAATTATTCCAGCTAGGAATAATAACAGAAAAAACGGCTTTGCTATTTTGCTCAGAAAGTGGATAAAAACTAATATTTATTTTCGAAAAGGGCATTTTGGCAAAGAAAGCAATTTAGTGACTCCGAACAAAGGCTTTGGTAAAGGACCCCTCATTATGGGTATTTAAACTTAAAAAGTATAGTCCATCTGGCAAATTGCTAACATCCACTATTGAACTAAAACTAGCTTCTTGGACTTTTTGACCTAATGAATTTATTATAGAATATTTCTCAAATAAATAGTTTCCTTGATCAATAACTAAGAGTCCACTGCTTGGATTGGGAAACACATTTATATGGCTGCTCTGAATATTTGGAATTGAAGCAGCACCTTGCGATGAATTTACAAGATATGATAAGCTTAAGAGCTCTCTGTTAACTATGGCTTGTGCCACATAGTAACCCTTTTTAAAAACCCACCAAGTATAGGTGGTATCGGTATTTACTAGGTTATTTCCACCTGGAATTGGAATATTTAAAGGTTCATAAATTCCGCTTGTTTTATTCCTACCAAAAAACAAATAAACGGGTTGCTGAGTGTTTCTCACCCTGAGGGTTTGCTCGTATGTCCCTTTTGGTGTTAATAGCTGACCACTCGCATCAACAAGGGTATGAAAGAAGACTTTTATATCCGTTTTCAAACTATCATATAATGGATTGTCAAGGCCTAATTCAGAAACACTTTGAATGGTTGATGCACTCAAAGAATCTTTTAATTCAGATAAGTAGCTCAATGGAAATGGGTATTGTTTGATAAGATTTTTTATAGTCGAAATGGTATCAGTAAAATCTCCCAAATCTAAGAAAGCCTGCACCCCACTTGCATCTACTTTTATATAATTGATGGCTTCATTAGAAACTTGCACAAGATTGCAGCCTAAAGGTTTGTTGGAATAATTAATTGTATCTTCAAATAAAATAGAATCTATTCGCTGATTTTTTAGTCCTGTTGTAAAATTCCATGTATTGCTAGGCCCTGTGAATCTAAATTTAATTTTCGAAGAAGGAGTTGTATCCGTTTGATAAGTATACCATTGATTGGCATAAGCAAAATCAGCTCGGGTAAAAACCTGAGCTGATAATTGCATATTAATAAATAAGATAAATATTATTAAAAATCGTGTACTTTTCATTTGTTCGCAAGATAGGTATTTTGTAAACACCTTCGCAAATCTTAGAAAGGTATAACAGTAATACCAACACTAGCGGTTCTTGTATCTGGCATTGCAGCGCTATTAAACACAGGGGCTAATCCATAATTGGCAAATAACCTCAACCAACCATAACCTATTCTAACAGTGGCCGAAACCCTTAATGGGTTTATATTATTATCATAATCAAACTCACGTTTATCGCTATATCCATTGGCAGTTGTTTCCATTTTGACAGTTGCCCACGGGGTATAGTTAAGAATAACACCTGCAGCAATATGAAATCTTTTTCCGGATTTACTAGGATTAGAAATTAGTTTAACCAAAATAGGCAATGTAAAACTTGTAAGATTCAATCTATTGTATGTTAGCATATAAGTATTTGTATCGTAAGCCACACCGTTAAGAATTTTAGGAGCTAATACCCTGTTGCCTTCAAATTTAAGTGATTGCCATTCTATTCCCAATCCGCTTGCTATTGACAAATGGCCTTCAATGATTTTCCAATCAGGTTCAAACAGATTCAAGCCTATATGATAAGAACTTCCAAAGCGTGTATTCAAATACTCATTTGGGTATTCGAATGAATACTTACCAGAGGGTGTAATTAAGTTATCAAAACCCATTTCTAAACCACTCCAAACATCCTTCATTTCTTTGTACTTTTTACTATTATTTGAAGTTTTTCCATCCTTCTCATCTTTATTGCTTTTACCCTTTTCAGTAATAATTATTTTTTTATTCCCCATATCAAAGGCAACAGTATCTCCCTCCACTCCTACTTTCATTTCAGTTCTTTCATCATTATAGGTTTCGTTTTCGTCCATCGCTTTAATTGATGCCATACCTGTAACAGAAATAACTTTTGAAGCAGGGGTACCTTTATACTTACCATCTGAACTACCACTTGCATCTAAAACCAATTTCTTATTGGCGGTAATATTAAAATCAGACAAACCACTTGCATCCACTATGGCTTCATTACATATAAATTCAAAGGCATTCAAATCTGCATTACCCGATATATCTACTACTAATTTATCACCCCTACCTTTTATTGTTTGCTTGGATAATCCAGTAGCTTCGCACTTTAATAGAGGTGTATTCAAAGTAATTTCTACTTCAGAGCTACCACTTGTTACAATGCTAAATCTTTCACTTGCTTTTATTTCATTTTTAGAAGCAACATTAGACAATCCAGAGGTTTCTATTGCTTGAAGATTTTTAAAATATAAAATGATGCTTTCATCAGCGTAAGTCCCTCTAATAAATAGCTTATTTCCTTCCACTTTATAATCTAGTGGTTTACCGTCATGCTTCGATTCAATCTTGTTAGATTCTGATTGAACAATTAGTAAATCCATATTTCCATTTACTTCTAATTTACTAAAAGTATCAAGGTTAATTTGTGTTTGGGCGTTTACATTTAATACTACTAAAACCAACGCCAATAGCATTAATTTATTTTTTAATTTATTTATTTTCATTTTTGTTTGATTATTAAATCTGTTATACGCAATTGCTTTTCCATTGTTACAAAAAACTATCTACTATTTGCAAAAAGTGTGTTAGCGGCAACAGAGTATCCTGTAACCTTACCATCATTACCGTATCTTCTGACCAATTTCACATCTGATCCTGTGACTTTGTTAAATAAACCTACTAAGGCGAGGCCAATATTGCTTTTATTATCATCATTAGCCGAAGCAGGTTTGTTTTGATCTACAACCGCATTATGCGCATTGGCATCGATCATTTTTTGCAAATATTGTTGTGGACTTAAATAGTTGTTTTTGGCTATCATATTATTCTTATTCGATTTAAGATTGACTGCGAATTGAATGATTTTAAATTCTTTATCGTTTGATGGAGCTAACTTAACAGCCAATGCATTCATTTCTTTCTTGTCAATGATGGTGACTGCTAAATCAAGGGTTTTTAATGAAGGAACTTTTGGATTAGTTATAATCACATTATGCTTTTGGATTCTATCCGTTTTAATAGGCGTGATGGTTTGAACCTGATTGTTTGAATTACCTGCAGGGGTTGATGGCTTCTTTAATTTGTTATTTATCCTGATAGTATTGCTAAATGAAGCTGTGCTTTCATTTCTATTATTTTGAAAAAACCACAAAGCCAAAATAACCAAAAAAGCTGCAGCTATGGAAGATACCATTCGAACTTTTGTGGACAAATCAAAAATTTGTTCGCGTTTCCTTAATGAAGATTTATGAATAAAAACGATGGTTTCTTCCGCTATCAACTTGGTTTTTTGAAACTGCTCGAAGCTTTGTTTTAGTTCAGGGTAATTATGTATTTCAGCATCAAGTTTGATTAATTTATCCCTCGACAAATCTCCTTCCAATTTAGCCACCAACATTTCATTATACTGTGAAACTTGAATAAATTCTTGCTTCTTCAATTCTTGCTTAAACTCAAAAGGAATAGAGTGTACATGATCTGCAATAATTGAATTTTGAAGCAAATCAAACTCAGCTTGCAAATCAGGATTTTTAGCTAAAAATAACATTAACTCCGCTTGAAGCTCAACATTAGGTTTTGCATCTAAATAATCTATCATGTATAACTCGTAGTTGTTTCTATTAATCTGCATCTTTAAACCACATTATCAATACTAACAATATACTCTCTCATGGCAATACGTGCACGGTATATATAAACCTTCACTTGCGACTCGTTCAGACCTGTAATATCCCCTATTTCATCATAGCTATAACCTTCATAATCTCGCAGCATAATCACAGAGCGTTGAATGTGATTTAACCTAGATAAGGCTTTATCAATTACTTTCTTGATATCATGAAATGGTTTGGAAGGAGTATGGCTAAAGATTTCTACCGCTTCAATATCACTGCTTACCTTTTCCTTCCGAATGGCATCAATCATGGTATGGTATGCCGCTGTATACAAATAAGATTTAGCTGTAGTATAGTCAATCGAGCTTACTTTTAACCACAGTTTTTCGAAAGTATCTTGTACAATATCTTTGGCACGATCATCGTCCCTAATGTTTTTCAGGATAAACCGATAAACACCATCTGAATGCAAATCCACGCAAGTATTGTATTCTTTAATTGTCATTACTGGTTAACTGATAGCTATTACGAAGTAAAGAAACTTAAGTTACACTCCTAACTTGAAATTTCTCACAAATGCTGATTTACAGAATATTGTTTATTTAAACCATCCATTAGCATTGTATCAAAGCCCCAGAAAGACTGAAATAAATATACTTTTAAGAAAAATTTAACTGATTATCCATTATGTTTGAAAAGAAATTTTTGCTTAATAAAAATTTTGGTACAACCTTTGTCTGGAGAATTATAACAATTAAACAATAAACACATACAAAATGAAAAAGTTAATCTTAACAGCCTTTATTGCTTGCGTTGGCTTTATTGCTAATGCTCAAACAACCACACAACCAGCTGCTCCTGAAAATCCTAATCAAGCAGACATTAAATTTGAAAAAGAAACGCATGATTTTGGAACTATTCCCCAAGGAACACCAGTTACTTACCAATTTTCGGTAAAAAACACAGGTAAAGAGCCTTTAATCATTACCAGTGCGTCTGCTAGCTGCGGATGTACTATTCCAGACTGGACCAGAGAGCCAATCAAACCAGGTAAAGAAGGATACGTAAAAGCAACATATAATGCTGCTAGCCCTGGAGATTTCACTAAAAGTGTTACTGTTATGAGTAACGCTAAAAAATCTACAGTGATTCTTTATTTAAAAGGAACTGTTAAACCTAATGACGCACCAGCTGCTGCGCCAGCGAGTCATTAATACATATTTTTAAAAATACAGAACCTGCACGAATGATTATATTTGTGCAGGTTTTTTATTTTTGTAAAATCAACATACACTATAACATGAAAAAAATAATCGTATTCATCTTAACCTTTTGGTCATTTACCCAGTTAACTGCCCAAATCGAACCCAAAGAAAAACCAGTGATTGAGTTTGAAAAAACCACACACGATTTTGGTAAGGTTTGGAGCGGAAGCCAAGTTGCCTATGAGTTTATTTTCATCAACAAAGGAAAAGTGCCATTGATTCTTTCAAGTGTTCAACCAAGCTGCGGTTGCACTACTCCTGAATGGCCCAAAGAACCCATTATGCCTAGTCAAAAATCTAAAATCAAAGCCATGTACAATTCAGGTGTGTACCAAGGTCCTTTTGCCAAAAGCATTGCCGTTAATTCAAATGTTGGCACTGCTACTACCCTCATCATCAAGGGTGAGGTACTAGACAAACCAAAGGAACCAAGTTCACCTGTGAAACTCCAACCTGAGGGTAATGGAGGTGGTTTCTAAACCCAAATCGAAAATCAAAGTCATAAAATAAATAATTTTTTAGTCTTTGATTTAAAATTAATTTGCAGCACAAATTTTATTCATATGATAATAGGCGTTCCTAAGGAAATTAAAAACAACGAAAACCGCGTAGGTTTAACCCCAGCAGGAGTTTCAGCTTTAAGCAAAGCTGGTCATCAATTATTCGTTCAATCAACTGCTGGTATCGGTAGCGGATTTAGTGACGAAGAATATACTCAAGCAGGTGCTACTATGCTTCAAACCATTGAAGAAGTATATGGCAAAGCTGACATGATTATAAAAGTAAAAGAACCAATTGAACTTGAGTATGGTTTAATTAAAGAAAATCAACTGTTGTTTACATATTTCCACTTTGCTAGTTACGAACCACTAACACACGCTATGCTAAAAAGCAAAGCTGTTTGTTTGGCATACGAAACAGTTGAGAAAAAAGACCGTTCTCTTCCATTGCTAGTTCCTATGAGTGAAGTAGCCGGTAGAATGAGTATACAAGAAGGTGCTAAATACCTTGAAAAACCAATGGGTGGACGTGGTATTTTATTAGGAGGTGTTCCAGGTGTTCGTCCTGCTAATGTATTGATTTTAGGTGGTGGTATTGTAGGTACACAAGCTGCTAAAATGGCTGCGGGTATGGCTGCTGATGTAACCATCATGGATATTTCAATTCCTCGTTTACGTGAATTAGATGATATCCTTCCTGCCAATGTAAAAACAGTTTTCTCAAACGAATACAATGTACGTGAAGCTGTTAAACATGCTGATTTAATAGTAGGTGCTGTGTTAATCCCAGGTGCTAAAGCGCCTCATTTGATTACACGTGATATGTTGAAATTAATGAAGCCTGGTACTGTTTTGGTTGACGTGGCTGTTGACCAAGGTGGATGTATCGAGACTTGTAAACCAACAACTCACGAAAATCCTACTTATGTAATAGATGGTATTATTCACTATTGTGTGGCGAATATGCCAGGTGCAGTGCCATATACAAGTACTTTAGCTTTAACCAATGCAACGCTTCCTTATGCTTTGCAATTGGCTAACAAAGGTTGGAAACAAGCTTGTAAAGATAATGAAGAATTACGCTTAGGATTAAATGTGGTTGAAGGTAAAGTGGTTTACAAAGGTGTTTCTGATGCTTTTGGCTTACCATACAATGATGTAACCG
Source organism: Chitinophaga pinensis (assembly GCA_945870425.1). Lineage (GTDB taxonomy): Bacteria > Bacteroidota > Bacteroidia > UKL13-3 > UKL13-3 > RGVD01. Next base: position 129,400 of record CAMBSD010000005.1, read on the forward strand.
AAGTTCTATAATTTAGATAATTATCCTTATTTAAAAATCCCGATTCATAGCTGAATCGGGATTTTTTTATTTGCTATTCTACTTAGATATATCAAAATATGATGAATCAAAATAACCTATTAGAGACGCGATTAATCACGCTAATCAGAGTCTGTTATGTTGAGCGGAGTTAGTCATATCGAGTGGAGTCAGTCATGACGAGCGGAGTCTGTCATTTTGAGCGGAGTCTGTCATGTCGAGCGGAGTCGAGACATAGACAGGCTCTTCCCTAAACCAGTTCTCGACTCCGCTCGAACTGACAAATACCAACTCAGCTCGAACTGACATAAGAATAATAATGCGCAAAAACCTATTCCTCTTCATAATTCTTATGAGAGGTTTCATTTTTACATTCAGAGAGCATTTTTATTGACTCCCAATTTTCTATTATTAAAGCTTCCTTCTTTTTTCTACTCCACTTTTTCAACTGAGTTTCCCAATTAATAGCTTGATTATAATCTGAAAATAATTGAAAATATACAAGTTCAACTAGGCGTCTACTAAAGGTATATGCAGTAGTATTTCCTCCTATGTTATGTTCCTCTAATCTGCGATTAACATCATTTGTTACACCAACATAATATGAATCGTCACTGCATTTAAGCATATATACATATAAATGTTTATGCATAATTATTAATTTAAAACGAAAATAATGATTTCGTTTAATTGTTCTCGAATAAGCTCGAACTCACAAAACAAAGAGGTCGAATGGAATCTGTCATGACGAGCGGAGTCTGTCATGTCGAGCGGAGTCGAGACATAGACAGGCTCTTCCCTAAACCAGTTCTCGACTCCGCTCGAACTGACAAATACCGACTCAGCTCGAACTAACAAATGTCGACTCAGCTGACCTGACACATAATAGATGCTCGATTAATCACGCAGCTACTATGTGAAAACATATTTAACAAGACTATACTTTTAGCGCTAATACAAACAAAAAAAGCTGCCCTTAGGAGGCAGCTTTCGTTTATTGTTTCTTTATAAATTATTTAATCTCGAAGGTATTCATAAAGGCAGTAGTGAAGTTTCCTTTTTTGAAGTCTTCGTTTTGCATTAATTGCATTTGCAATGGAATGGTTGTTTTTAAACCTGGTCCTTCAATGATAAACTCACCCAAGGCTCTTTCCATTTTAATAATGGCTTCTTCGCGTGTTTGCGCACTCACAATCATTTTAGCAATCATACTATCATAGTTTGATGGAATGGTATAGCCCGCATAAATATGTGTATCTACGCGCACACCTGGTCCACCTGGCTTATGAAGGTAATCAATTCTACCTGGTGTTGGCCTAAAGTTGTTGTAAGGGTCTTCCGCATTTATACGCACTTCAATAGAGTGTTTGGTTGGATAATAATCCTTGCCACTAATTGGCACGCCTGATGCAATTAGGATTTGTTCTTTAACAAGATCATAATTTATTACTTCTTCTGTCACAGGATGCTCTACCTGAATACGGGTATTCATTTCCATAAAATAGAAGTTACGGTCTTTGTCCACCAAAAATTCAATGGTACCCAAACCTTCGTATCCAATGGCCATAGCACCTTTCTTAGCTGCCTCACCCATTTTCTCGCGCAACTCAGGTGTTACAAAAGGAGATGGGGCTTCTTCAACTAATTTTTGGTGTCTACGTTGTATAGAGCAATCTCTTTCGCTTAAGTGACAAACTTTTCCGTATTGATCACCTGCCAACTGTATTTCGATGTGACGGGGCTCTTGTACATACTTTTCCATATAGATACCATCGTTGCCAAAGGCAGCTTTTGATTCTTGCTTGGCACTGTCCCATTGTTTTTCAAACTCCTCAGAGTTCCAAATGATACGCATACCACGTCCACCACCACCGGCAGTAGCTTTAATGATAACAGGATAGCCAATTTCTTCAGCTAGTTTAATTCCATCTTGAAAGCTATCAAGCAATCCATCAGAACCAGGAATAACAGGAACCCCTGCTTTTTTCATGGTATCTTTCGCATTAGCCTTATCTCCCATTGAATTAATCATTTCAGGGCTAGCGCCTATAAACTTGATACCATGATCGCGGCAAACTTGTGAAAATTTAGCATTTTCAGAAAGGAAACCATAACCCGGATGGATAGCATCCGCATTGGTTATTTCGGCTGCAGCTATAATGCTTGGAATATTTAAATAAGATTGAGCTGAAGGAGGAGGACCAATACAAACCGCTTCATCGGCAAATCTCACATGCAAACTATCTTTGTCGGCAGTAGAGTAAACCGCAACGGTTTTGATACCCATTTCGCGAGCCGTACGAATAATACGTAAAGCAATCTCGCCCCTATTAGCAATTAGTATTTTTTTAAACATGTTTTATGATTTTGAAAATAAAAAATTGGAAAATTAACTAATTTTCAATTTACTAATTAAATAGGCTCAACCAAGAATAAAGGCTGATCGTACTCAACGGGAGAAGAATTTTCAACCAATATTTTAACTACACGTCCAGATACTTCAGATTCAATTTCGTTGAACAATTTCATGGCCTCAACGATACATAAAACTTGTCCTACTTTTATTTCGTCACCAACGTTTACAAAGGCTGGTTTATCAGGAGAAGGCGTTTTGTAATAAGTACCAATCATAGGCGATTTAATTGTAATTAAATTACTAGCAGCTGGGGTATGAACAGGAGCAGCTGGTGCAGCAGGTGCCGAAGCAACTGGAGCTGCGGGTGCATATGCTTGAACCATTGGAGCCGATGCTTGTTGAATAATGGTGGTTTTTTCCTCTACCTTTTTGATAGAAACTTTAAAATCACCGCGCTCTACTTCCACTTCTGACACATCAGATTCAGATACTAATTTAATTAGCTCTTTTATTTCTTTTAATTCCATGTTTTCTTTCGGTTTTAAACGAATTGTAAATGTATTTTATTAATGTTAAATTTCAAGATAATTTATATTTTTTGGCTTATTCATTTGTAAATCAGTAGCAATAAATGCTTATGAATTATATGCCCATTTAATATAAATAGCACCCCAAGTAAAACCACCTCCAAAGGCTGCCAATACTAGGTTGTCGCCTTTTTTAAGTTTCTTTTCCCATTCCCATAAAAGAAGAGGCAAGGTACCATTGGTCGTATTGCCAAAATGATCAATATTTATCATCACTTTATCTTTTCCCAAACCCATTCTTTCTGCTGTGGCATCAATTATTCTAAGATTGGCTTGATGAGGAACCAACCATGCAATATCATCAGCGGTTAAATTGTTACGCTCCATAATCTGTGCTGATACATCAGCCATGCCTGTTACAGCAAATTTAAAAACAGTTTTGCCATCTTGGTACACAAAATGTTCACGTGCATCTATGGTTTCGTGAGTAGGCGGATACTGGGATCCTCCTGCTTTTTGGTACAAGAAATTACGGCCACTTCCATCTATCTTCAATACCGAATCAATCACTCCAATGTTTTCTTCTTCAGTAGGTTCTAGCAACACACAACCCAAGCCATCCCCAAAAATAATACAAGTGTTTCTATCAGTATAATCTATAATTGACGACATTTTATCGCCACCTACAACTAATACATTTTTGTACCTGCCACATTCAATAAAGCGTGTAGCTGTCTCTAAGCCAAATAAAAACCCAGAGCAAGCTGCGGATAAATCATAACCAAATGCATTTTTAGCACCAATTTTGTCAGCTAAAATACAAGCTGACGAAGGAAAAATTTTGTCCCCTGTAACAGTACAAAAGATGATTAAATCAAGATCATTGGCAGTAATTCCTCTTTTTCTTAATAGTTCATTAACAGCTTCAACAGCCATATCAGAGGTTGCCAGTCCTTCACCTTTCAAAATTCTGCGTTCTTTAATACCCGTTCGAGAGAGAATCCACTCGTCATTGGTATCCACCATTTTTTCAAGATCCAAATTAGTTAGCACATCGGGCGGAACATATCCACCAACTGCTGTAATGGCTGCTGATATTTTAGTCATTTTAAATAATATTATGCTTGAGTAAAATGACTACCCAAGCCATTGTTTAATGATGTATAAAATAAAACACCCCATAGAGGGGCGTTCGGTAATATTAATATTTTTTGAAATTATTGCACAGGCACTAATTTACTGAATGAATCTCTAACAACTGAAATTAAATCAGAATTAATCACATCTCTGGCAGAAAGTATCATGTTTTTGAATGCTTTAGCATTGGAAATTCCATGTCCGATAATAACGGGGGCATTTACACCCAAAATAGGGGTACCACCAAAATTTTCGTAATTGAATCGTTCCATAAACTCATCTTGGATACCGCGTTTTTTCATGATGTAGTAGAATGACTCAAAAGTTTTAAGAACAATATTACCTGTAAACCCTTCGCAAACAATCACATCACACTTATCACTCATAAAGTCTCTACCTTCCACATTTCCGATGAAATGGAAATCTTCAGATTCTTCCATCAACTGATGAGCAGAAACAGTAACCAAATTACCTTTCTCTTTCTCTTTACCTATACTCAATAGTCCAACTTTTGGGTCGCTGTAACCATAAACATGTTTCATCATCAAACTACCTAATACAGCAAATTGATACAAAACATCAGGCTTACAATCGGCATTAGCGCCTACATCTAAAACAAGTGCAAATTTTCCATTTAGTTTAGGAACCATAGCAGTGATGGTAGGTCTAATAACCCCTTCAATAGGTTTGATTGAGAACATAGAACCTACTAGCATAGCGCCTGTATTTCCGGCACTCACAAAGCCATCAATTTGTTTTTTAGATAACATGCCAAATCCCACTGCAATGCTTGAATTTTTCTTTTGAGAAATGGCTTTGGTTGGATGTTCGCCCATACCAATTACCTCAGTGGTATGAACGATTTCAAATCGATCATCACTTATCCCATTAGATTTGAGCATATTAGTAGCTTGCTCACTATCACCAATCAAAACGATTTTGTCATCTGGCCCAATTTCTTGCAAAGCCAAAATAGCGCCAGCGATGGCTTCTTTGGGAGCAAAATCGCCACCCATAATATCAAAACCTATTCTCATACTATATGTAGTTGAAAGAAGAACTTGTTAAGTTCTGTGTTATATATCTTTTTTCATATCAGGGAAAACTTGTTTTCCGCGATAAAAACCATCAGCTGTAACACGATGACGTAAATGAACTTCACCAGAATTTGCATCAACTGATAATGTAGGAACAGCACCTTTGTAGTGTGTACGTCTTTTGTCTCTGCGCGATTTCGAAATTTTTCGTTTTGGATTTGGCATAATAGTACTTCTTTTATTGTATTAGTTATTATTAAATATATCCTTTAATTTATCCCAACGAGGGTCGGTAACCTTCTCACCACTCTCCTCTTCGGTTTCTTCAACATCAGTTATTAAACCTATTTTAGTCAAAACATCTTTGTTACAAGGCTTTGGGTCAGGCACTTCATCACAACCTTTTTTAGTTGGAATGGCCACTACAAAGCTTTCATACAAATACTGTTTCAAATCGTATTCATGTTCCCCACGGTCCAGATATATAATCTCATCATCTGTAAGGTTTTCCGAATCACTAAATTTAATAACAAGCTTAAATTCATGGCTGATGGGCATATCCACTGCTGCTAAACAAGTATCGCAAACCACATTGGCTGTGCCACTCAACATAAAGTCAAGATCTAACATGTTTTCGGTTTTGAAAAGGTTCAGTTTTATATCAACATCTGCCTGTTTTACAGGCGAATACTCATAATCAGACAAAAACTTTTCGTCAACCTTAAACTCAAATTGGTTTGCACCCGCTCTAAGCTTTGGAAACTCAATTATGTATTCTTTCGACCTCAAGGCTTTTTTAAATTTAAGCCTGCGAAAATAAGAATTTATAAATACAATGCTTATTTTTTTTTATATCATCTTAGACTGCATTTTCTTTACCTTCGTCCACTTTTATAAAACAGACATGGGAAAACGCAAAGTAAACAGACAAAATCCAATATTTTTAAACGACATTACCATTGAGGCGGCAGGTGCCGAAGGAAAGGCATTGGCAAGGCACGAAGGTAAGGTAATTTTTATGGATTTTGGCGCTCCTGGTGATGTAGTTGACATTAAAATTCACGAAAAAAAGCAGAGCTATTGCAATGCTACCATTATTGAAATAAAAGAAAAATCTGTTGATAGGGTTGAGCCTTTTTGCTCGCATTTTGGATTGTGTGGGGGTTGCAAATGGCAACACCTAAGCTACGAAGCACAGCTAAAATTTAAACAAGAGCAAGTTCACGATGCCTTTGAACGCATTGGAAAGTTCCCTTTTCCTGAATTGCAAAGCATTGTAGGACCTAAAAATATTACACATTATAGAAACAAACTCGAATTTTCATTTACCGACCGAAAATGGCTTGATAGCATGGGTGATAAGGAAACCATGGCAGCACACGAACATGCAGGAGTTGGATTTCACATTCCAGGTAGGTTTGATAAAATATTGGACGTAGACATCTGCTACCTAATGGACGATTTGCAGAACAAAATCAGGCATTGCGTGAAGGATTTTGCGGTTGCCAATGGCTTTACTTTTTTCAACGCCCGTTCGCAAGAGGGTTTCCTTCGCTCTATGTTTGTAAGAAATACAAGCCTTGGCGAATGGATGGTGATTATTGTTTTTAAAGAAAACAATGCGGATGATATTCAAAAAATGATGCAACATGTGAAGGAATCTTTCCCTCAATTGACATCTTTGCTTTATATCATTAACGACAAGCGAAACGATACCATTTACGATTTGGATGTGCATGTGTTTTCGGGCAGAGAATACATCATCGAAAAATTAGAAGATTTAACCTTTCATATCCAACCTAAATCCTTTTTTCAAACCAATACCGAACAAACGCTAACGCTTTATAGCCATACCCGCGACTTTGCAGGTTTAACGGGCGAAGAAACACTATATGATTTGTACACGGGTGTTGGTAGTATTGCCAATTTCGTGGCTCGCAATGCCAAATCGGTTATTGGTATTGAATCGGTGGAGGCTGCCATTGAAGATGCCAAGGTGAATGCGGGTTTGAATAATATTACAAACACCCACTTTTATGCGGGTGATATTAAAGATGTGTTAAATGATGAGCTAATAGCCAAGCATGGCAAGGCTGATGTGATTATTACTGACCCACCTCGAGCAGGTATGCATGAAGATGTGGTGAAAAAAATAATGGAAATGCGTCCTGAAAAGATTGTTTATGTAAGTTGCAACCCAAGCACTCAAGCAAGAGATATTGCTATGCTTTCTGATATGTATGAAGTGGTGAAAGTACAACCCGTAGATATGTTTCCACATACCCATCATGTGGAGAACATTGCTCTATTGAAGTTAAAAAACTAAACAAACAAAGCAGTAGATAAAAGATATTACATTTTTGAACTATATATTTGCCTGCTAGCCGCCTAATCAAAAAATAATTCATGACGAACGAAGAAGTATTAAAAAAACTACTTGATACACTTAAAGACGATTTAGATTTTTACAACGACTTGTTGAAAGAACTAGCTGTGGATATTATGGCTGAAGGGTTTAGCAAATTCCCCGTTTTTGTAGCTCATCAGCATGAGGTAAAATTGGGTGAAATGGTTTTAGACCATAAAGAATATGCAAGGGATTACAGTATAAATGCCACCACTATTGAAAAATTGCTAGAAAAAAAAATCATTGCGGCTGAAAAAGAAAACGATTTCAAACAGACTTACAAAGACCCACGTAAATTTATGTGTATCCTTTTTGTGAGACCTGATGGAGCCAATTTTATTTTCATGCCATACAAGAAAAACAACAACAGAAAAGACGAAGAATAAATGCATCAACCCAAAGTAGCCGCAGTCATCATTCATTGGAACAGATGCAAATTGCTTGAACAGTTTTTGCCTTTTTTGATGGCATCTACCTACACCAATTTGGAGGTATATGTGGCTGACAATGCCTCTACTGACGATACCATTCCTTTTCTTGAAGCCCACTACCCTAGAGTTAAAATCATTAGGCTTGATAAAAATTATGGCTATGCAGGTGGCTACAACGAAGCGCTTAAGCATGTGAAGGCAGACTATTATGTATTAATTAACAACGATATAGAAGTTACACCAGGATGGGTGGAACCTGTAATTGCTGAGATGCAAAAAAACAGCAATATAGCGGCTTGCCAACCTAAATTATTGCAATATCACCACAAAGACAAGTTTGAATATGCAGGCGCTGCGGGCGGTATGATGGACAGCCTTGGTTATGTATTTTGTAGAGGACGAATCTTTGAGGTGGATGAAGTAGACAAGCATCAATACCAAGAGACTACTGAAATATTTTGGGCATCTGGAGCATGTTTATTTATGAGAGCAGAAGCATTTCATGAAGTGGGAGGTTTTGACAAGCACTTTTTTGCACACATGGAAGAGGTAGATATTTGTTGGAGATTGCAACAAAGTGGATACAAAATAATGGCAGTTCCAGCCTCTGAGGTTTACCATGTGGGTGGTGGCACACTGAGCAAACAAAGCCCACAAAAAACCTATTTAAATTTTAAAAACTCGTTGTGCATGTTGTTTAAAAACCTGCCTACGTCCAAACTCATTTGGCTTATTCCTGTAAGGTCTTGTTTAGATTTATTAAGTTCTATTTTCTTTTTAATGAATGCCCTGCCTAAACACAGTTGGGCCATTCATAGGGCTCATGCCGACTTTTTCTTTAATATTGGGCAATGGATTAGATTGCGTAAAGAAGCGCAAGCACAAATTAAAACTTATGATTTAAAAGGAACCTTCAAGGGTAGCATCGTCTATCAACACTTTATTAAAAAAGTCAGATACTATTCTGAACTTTTTTGATGCAGAAGAAAATCAAGTGCCAATTTGTAGCCATATAGTCCTAATCCACTAATTGAGCCCACACAGGCTGAAGCCGTCAAAAGGGTTTGCCTGTAATCTTCTCGACTAAAAACATTGGAAATATGTACTTCAACTACATGTGTTTTTATCCCTCGAATAGCATCGGCAATGGCAACAGAAGTGTGAGAATATCCCGCAGCATTCATAATAATACCGTCATATTCAAAACCTGTTTCTTGTATTTTATCAATCAACTCACCCTCTATATTACTCTGAAAATAAGCAATTTGATGCTCCTGATATTGATTTCTCAACTGGTGCAAAAATTCCTCAAAACCCATTTTTCCATAAATGTCAGTCTCTCTTTTTCCCAATAAATTCAGATTCGGCCCGTTGATAATGATAACTTTCATGTAATATTTTTGATTAATTCTTTATTTATGAATAAGTTTGCAGCACAATAAAATTATGACTAAAAATTGCCACAGCAAATTTGGTTTAAATTTTGCAATACTCACAATATGAAAAAAATATTTACATTGACTCTCTTATTTACCATCTTAATTGGAGAGATAAACGCACAGAGTTTTACTCTGGTGCCAAGGATTATTCAAACGGGTGCTTTTGCAACTGGTGGTATCATTGAAACAAAATCTACCTTTACAAATACATCAACAGATGTTAACGACACCGTTTTTAGTTGGCAGGCAATTTCTTTAAACAAACCTACAAGTTGGGATTTAAGTATATGCGACCCACTAAATTGCTACGCTGGTATTAATACAAACGATGTTTATACATTTACTTTGGGGATTGGCAGAAGCACAGTGATTAAATTAGATTATGCTACAGCTAATAATCCAGGTAATGCAAACACAAAAATTGTTTTTAAGAGTGCAAAAAATCAGAACAAAGATACATTAAGTGTGGATGTTAAAGGATGGGCTACAGCTACCAAAGAAATTGCGAAGAGCAAAGAATTATCATTCTACCCTAATCCTGCGAAAGACAATATTGTTTTGAAATATGGTTTCAAAGAGCCTATTCAAATAGATATTTATAACGTTCTAGGATTAAGAGTAAAATCTGTCGTTCATAGTTCGAACGAGTCTAACATAGACATTAGCGATTTGCAAAATGGTGTTTATTTCTTGCGTTTTAAAGATGATGGAAGAACCATATCTAAATCATTTACCAAAGCAGAATAATACTTACATTATATTAATCTAAAGCCGCAATTTTTGCGGCTTTTTTTATGCTTTCAATTTTGTACTTTTCAATTGAAATGTGAATAAATCTATTATTGAGGCAGTGTTAAACACAAACAACTACTTAATTTAGTAGCATGAAAAAGTACCTACTATCAGTGCTATCTATTTTACTCATTTATAGCGCTTTCAGTCAAAATGTTTATAACAAAGTGGGGGGTATTTGCTTCCGGGTAGATGATCACCAAGGTGCGGTGAAATGGAGAGATTATAACAGAGTTTTTAATAAATATGGATTTAAATTTTCATTAGGTATCGATGCCCAAAGGTTTTTAACAGATACAGCTGGGGTAAATGCTTTGAGAGAGATTGTAGCCAATGGGCACGAACTTATGGATCACACACCAAGTGGCACCACAGCATACATTGCATTTGCCTCAAATCAAAAAAGTGACACCTTGTTTTTTACAGGTAAAAAAGGGGTCCATCACATTAATAATGTACAAAATAGGGTGTGTTTAAGTATAGATTCTGTAATCACCGGAACTACCATTAACGAAGGACTTGTGGATGTTTATGGAAACACCGTAATTAGTCAAAGCAATGGAGAATTCAAAAATTTTTCAAGCCCAATAAGTATCTCAAACCTGTATTTTCCAACAATAAATCTAGTATGTACATGGAATACATTACAAAATAAAAATCAAAATGATCCTGATACTGTGCTTATAAATAACTATTGGCAAGAAACAGTAAAGCTGGATACGATGAGAGGTATTCCTTTTCATAAATTAACAAATACGGATATCAAAATGACAAGAGATGCCCTGAAATTATTGGTTGAAAGAACACAATATGTATATGACTCTCTAGGCTTACCTAGACCCAAAACATGGATACAACCAGGAGGACCATGTGCCCAATTGAATAAACAAGAAGTAAAAGAATTGATGGGATATGAATATGGATTTACTGCTGGTGCAACTTACCCAAATCCATCTTTCAAAATGTATAATGAAGTTGATTCATTAAAAAACAAACGATTTGCATTACAAAATTTAGATATAAATGATGAGTCAAATTATTTCCAATCCTTAATCAACATTGTTGCAGAAAACTCCGCCAAGCATACACATAGTTTCACCCTTAGTCACTTTTATAATCCGATAGGCGGTTGGGATGCTTACATAGGAAGGACTGACAGCCTTTTAGCATGGTGTCAAACAAACAATATTCCTGTAAGAAACACCAACAAATGGGCGAGTATTATGTTTGATAGCACCCCTAATCCGTACGTTAATATTATCCCTGAATTATATACAGACTTAAATTACAATGGTATTCCTGATGGGTATACCGGTCCTTTTGCTAATTTTGATAGTACAGATGGTGTAGATAGAAGCAAAGGCAGATCTATGTCGAGAAGCACAAGTGGTATGCTTTATGCTATCAATTTGCTAGGTGGTGTTGAGAAAGGTTGGAACAGACTTTCGATTTACACCAAAGGCAGTTTACCAACGGACTCTATAAGAGTGGCTATTAATATGGCTGAATTACCAAACTCTACAAAGTATTATAACCTTGCCGCCAACACAAAAGATTGGCAAGAACTGACTAGCATGGTATATATTGACCCAAGAGCAACTCGAATTAATTTCCAAATTAATGCCCTTAGAAACAACAATACTGGGTTAGTCAAAATAAGTGGAGTTCAACTCAGAAAATTATCAAACATTAAAATCGCATCAAATTATAAAAAATCAACTACCACCGATAAATCATTTGGCACTATTGCATTAAACCAAATTGTAATTGATTCGGCCTACAGTCCTCTAGAATTTAAAGTGAAAATTCAAAATGGCAATGCAATACGTGTAAATGTTGATAGCATTTCAGGTACCATGAGTATCAGAAAACCTTCTCTGTTTTGGGTTGGTGTTGACTCCTTGATGTTATCTGCTAATAACAATGACAAAACAAAAGACAGTGGATTCGTATATTTTGAGGCTACTTATCCTAATATTTGTACTGGTGAGAAAATTACATTAAAATCGGATCCTGCCTATGGTAGTAATTTCAAATGGATAGATGGAAGCAATGAACTAAGCGCAGACTCGATAACATACACTCCTACTCAATCTTCATGGTATTTGGTTAAGTATACCAACCTAAATAATGACCTAGTAACAGATAGCATTTACGTGATTGTTGATACGCAAAAACCAAGTATAACTTTTGTCAAAGACACCATTCTATGTAAAAATAGCAGTGCTGTATTTACCATTAACAACCCAGGTACAATTACTTGGACAGATACAAACAACATTGTTTTGGCTAATGGTCCAAGTTATCAAGTTATCAATCCTTTTACAGATATAAAACTATATGTAAGCAATAACATAAATAGTTGCTCGGTAAAAGATTCAATCAATGTAAGCGTTCGACCTATTAAAATATTAACTGTTAAAGCAATTAGCAAACTAGTACCTACTGGCAATTCTACTACTTTTGATTTGGTAGTGCCTGCATATGCTAAAATTACTTTGTTGAACACCCCATACAATACCTTTACTTACCAAAATGGTATCGTGTTATTTAACCCTAAAGCCAACTATAATGGTAAAGATTCAGCCTTATTTTTGGTAAGTGATGGAAGATGTGCATTTGATAGTATTTGGTTAAAAGTGAGTGTTGGTGGTTCTGGAATTAATCAAATTGAAGCTCAAGCATTAAAAGTATATCCCAACCCTGCAAATGGAGATATAACCATTGATATTACTAGCAATGGAAGCTTGAGAATATACAACTTACTAGGACAATTGATGATGCAATTGCCGATCAATACAGGTAAAAACTCTATCAATATTAGTTCACTAAATAATGGCGTTTATACCATACAAATCGTAGCAAATGAAATGGTGCTAATCCGGACATTAATAAAAGAATAGATCATATGTTTGATAACAATGAAAATGAGCCTTATGATAAATTCATGAGGCTCTTTTTTTTTGTGCATATTTGGCCACAAGCGTTTCAACAAATAAAAAGTCAATTTGATGAATAATAATTTCAGCATACAATTGAAAATTTAAGTATTTAATACATGGTAAATGTCATCATTAATTGCATTTACATTAGTCGGTGAAATGGAAGCACCTATTAGAGACAGTCCTTGGGGTTCCTATTTTGGTTGTTTCAGGGACAGATATGGCATTGAATGGATCATTGAATTTGACCCGAACAATATAGGATAAATCAAACCCCAGCAATCAATAAGTCATTAAAAAAGGCATGAGCTTAATCCTCCTGCCTTTATCCTTCCTCCTTCGTTACATCATTTTAAAAATATTCATCATGGCTTCTTCGGTGCCACCAATAGCTGCTTCTACTATGCGGCCTTGTTCTTTGCCATCTTTATAGAAAATGATGGCAGGGATATTCTTTACATCCAAAGCTGATGCATTGAAGGCTGATGATTGTTTTTTTCTATCCACCATAATAAGTTCGATTTGGTTTTCACTCACACCTACTTCATTCATCACTTTATAAAAATGGGGTAATTCCCTTTGCGTGTCCTCGCACCATGAGCCTGCCACCACGACCACTTTTATTTCAGTAGACATGGGTTTAAGGCTATTGACAAAGGATTGATTGGTTTTGTAAGCAGCATAGCTCGAATCAAACCACTTGCATTTGGGATTGCCCACAAAGTCCTTTTGCTTGGCCCGGCCGTCCATAATATACTCACCATTCACAATATAGCTATGGAAGGTGGAAGCGGTTTTACATTGATAGAAGAGACCTAGCAATAGCAAGGATATAAAGACAAAAAACTTATTCATACCTCAAACATAAGAAATAACTTGAAATTGGCATATTTTATAAGGAAATTGCACGATATTTTTTGGAACGCTATTTGTAAACCATTCTATAATAAAAAACAGCAATCATATGAAAAAGATAATTTTTGCCGCCTGTGTAGTAAGTGTATTATTAGGCGGAATGGCTTGTCAGAACAGAAAAGTTCAACGCATCGACCCTAAAGAACAAACCGATATTAGTGGAAGATGGAACGATACCGACTCACGTTTGGTAGCCAATGAAATGATAGAAAGTTCATTGAAAGGTGGATGGCGAGGTGAGTTCGAAACTACATTTAAAAAGAAACCTACTGTGATTGTGGGCGTTATCAAAAACAGAACCAGTGAGCAAATTGACCCAACCGCTTTTATAAAAAATTTAGAAGCAGCATTTATTAATTCAAGTGCTGTAAAAGTAGTACAAAGCGGAGATGAGCGCAGCCAAGTGCGTGATGAGCGTAACGACCAACAACAATTCTCAAGCGAAGAAACCAAAAAGAAATGGGGTAAAGAAAAAGGTGCTGATTTTATGATCAATGGTGTCATGACTTCTGTGGTTGACCAATATAAAAACCAACGCACTGTACAATATCAGGTGAACCTTGAGCTTACCGACCTTGAAACCAATGAAAAAGTGTGGATAGGCGAAAAACAAATCAAAAAATACATCAAAAACTAAACTTGTTTCACCAAATAAAGTTAACCGATTGAAGCTATTACAAAAAATATGGCTAGGATCTTTATTGCTAATGGTTAGCTCATGTGCTACCTATTACCAAAAGAACTACGACCTGATGCAGGCCATATACAACGGTAACTTGGACAATGCGGAGCAACTTCTTACAGATAAAAAATGGCAAAAACCAAATAGAAATATTTTACTCTATTATTTCAATAAAGGTACTGTGCTTTCGTTGAATGGAAAATTCAGCGAGAGCAACCAGTATTTCCAACAAGCCGATTATTACATTGAAGATTTTCATAAAAACTATGCCCGCAGCTTTGTAGGCTTACTAACCAATCCAGGCTATACCACCTATGCGGGCGAAAGCTTTGAACAAATTTTGCTTCATTATTACACTACTATCAATTACTTGCAAATGGGTAATTATGAAAGCGCTTTGGTGGAGTGTAAACGCATGCAGTTGAAAATGCAAAAAATAACTGACCTATACGGAGGCAAAAACAAATACAGTAAAGATGCCTTTTGCTTAAACCTGATGGGTATGGTTTATGAAGGATTGAAAGATTATAACAATGCTTTTATATCATTCAAAAACGCCTATGAAACTTATAAAGCAGATTATGTAGGACTTGATACTAAAATACCTATTCAACTAAAAAAAGACCTATTAAGAACAGCCTACCTAACTGGTTTTAACGACCAAGTGGAATACTACCAAAAAGAATTTGAAATGAAGCTTGAAATACCAAATAAAGACAGAGGTTCATTGGTATTCTTTTGGAACAATGGGCTTGGACCAGTAAAAGACCAAAACAGCATTACCTTTACTATAATGCCTATGGGGGGTGGCATGGTCAATTTTGTAAACCCTGAACTAGGTATGCAATTTCAGTTTTTTGTAGGAGATGATGATAAAAAAAGTCTTACTTCTCTACGCTTTGTAAGGATTGCTTTTCCTAAGTATGTATCAAGGGTTCCTTACTACGCCAATGCTAGTATTTTAGATACTACTGGTATTATTGGGCAATTTGAAAAAGCCGAAGATATCAATGCCATTGCCTATAAAAGCTTGGATGATAGAATGGCTAAAGAAATTGGTGAAGCCATACTAAGGGTTGCTATAAAACAAGCGGCTGAGCAATTGGCAAGAAAAGAAAATCAAGGTGCCGGAATGATTTTGGGGATTGTTAATGCCCTTACTGAACAAGCAGATACTAGAAATTGGCAGCTCCTACCGAACACTATCAATTATACCCGCATTGAATTACCGGAAGGAGAGAATAAATTAGATTTATCTTTAAAAACATATAAAGGACTTGAAAACAAAATCCCTTTTTGTTTCAATATCAAAAAAGGAAATGTGCTTTATCATTCATTGAACACTCTGGAATTTAATGGCTATTCAGATAGAAGTGGCAATTTGATAAACTTCAGTCAGTGGTAAATTACTTCTTTGATAACCTCTGTAAACCTTCTTTGGCAAGAGCATGTTCAGGCACATTTTCAACTATGAATTGGTAGTTTAACAGCGCATCATTTTTATTGCCAAGCGCTTCATAACATAAACCCCTCATGTAGTAGGCGTCAATAAAGTCGTTTTTCATTTGCACGCAAATTTTAAAATGCCTCAAAGCCTCTTCAAATTTGGCTGTTTCAAAATTGATATATCCTACATTATAATAACTCAAATAATTACTAGGATCTGCAGCTATTATTTTCCTATAGTCTTTAAGGGCAGCTTTATAAAGCTTATTTCGCTGATAAAGCACAGCACGACCAAATAAGGCATCTAGTCCATTTGGTTTGATACGCAAGGCCGCATTGAAATATTCAATGGCTAACTTATTGTGCATGGCCTCAAATAGGCGGGCAATAAACAAATGCGAATCATAGTCATTAGGGTCTCGCTCAATAGCTGCTTGAAAATACCTTACGGCAGCAGCTGTATCAGCCATGTCTTTATAATTTAAAGCCTTCAACTGAAAAGCAGCCGCATTTGAATTATCCGATGCAATTACCGAATTCACTAAGTTGATTGACTCTTTATGTTTCTTCACTAAAAAGTATAACTCGGCTAATTTCATTTTCGCATCTGTAAAATCTGGCTTTAGGTCGATGGCTTTTTGGTATGCTTGAGATGCCTTAATAGTTTGGTTCATGGCATAGAGCAACTTACCTTGATAAAAGTGATACAAAGGGTTAATAGAATCTAATAGGATGGCTTGGTTGATATCGGCTTCCGCTTTATTCAAATACGCCAAGTATTGATAGGCTATGGAGCGCTTATATAGCAACTCCGCATTATCTGGATTATCTTCAATTTGTTTGCTAATGGCAATGATTTCAGCGCTGGCATCAGATGAATCCTTAGGGTTTTCGGTCAATTGGGTATTGGAATTTCCACCACAAGAAACAAGCAAAACAACTGCTATCAAGAAATTAATAAATTTTAATACTAGGTTTTTACAGTACATATTAGGGTGTATATAAATACAAGTCACAAAAAAACATATTTTTGTCGTCTCAATAGTAATTAATTTTCTAACAGGTAAATTTTTATCCGTTTTGAAAATAAGAATTATCAAAAAAGAAATATCAAATAATTATATGGCATTCTACCACAAACAAGGACAAATACCGGCTAAACGACATACCCAATTCAGAAAACCTGATGGAACTCTTTATTCAGAAGAATTAGTTTCCACTGAGGGTTTTAGCAGCTTATACTCATTGGTTTACCATTGCCATCCGCCTACATTGGTTAAAGAAATTGGAGAGGCATATGATATTGGACCTAAAGCAGCCATCGAGAAGAACCTACAAAACCGAAGTTTTTTAACATTCAAGGCAAGTCCTACTGACGATTACTTAAAAAGTAGAGTGTACGTTTTGTTCAACAAAGATGTGTATTTAGCTACTGCTGCCCCAAGCAAAAGCATGACGGACTATTTTTTCAAAAATGCCGATGCGGATGAGGTATTGTTTATTCATGAAGGAACGGGTGTTTTAAAAACGGTATATGGTCAAATTCCATTTGAATATGGCGATTACCTAGTCATTCCTCGTGGTACCATTTACCAATTGCATTTTGAAACAGAGCAAAATAGAATTTTTATAACTGAATCATTTTCTCCTATCCGTCCACCAAAGCGCTATTTAAACCAATACGGACAATTACTTGAGCATTCGCCTTATTGTGAGCGTGACATAAAATTACCTGAGTTGAAAGATACCTTTGACCAAAAAGGTGATTTTAAAGTGATGATAAAAAAGGAAGATATGATTTTCCCTTACACCTATGCCACACATCCATTTGATGCCATTGGTTGGGATGGGTTTCAATATCCATTTGGTTTTAGCATACACAACTATGAGCCAATAACGGGTCGTGTGCACATGCCACCACCGATACATCAAACTTTTGAAGGACATAATTTTGTGATTTGTTCATTTGTACCTCGTTTGTATGATTACCATCCACTATCTATTCCTGCTCCATACAACCACAGCAATGTAGATAGCGATGAGGTATTGTATTATGTAGATGGTGACTTTATGAGTCGTAAACATGTTGAGCGAGGAATGATAAGCCTGCATCCGAAAGGCATTCCCCATGGTCCGCATCCGGGAACAGTAGAAAAATCAATTGGCAAATTAGAAACCAAAGAATTGGCTGTGATGATTGATCCATTTTATCCTTTAAAAATAACGGAAGCGGCTATGCAAATGGAAGATCCGGGTTATTATAAAACTTGGGTGGAGTAAGGGGAGCTTGAACTATTTTAATAAGTCCATATAGCCATCAACTCATCAGTTATAAATGAATAAATTACTCACAAAAAAGCATTACGATACTTGGTTGGCCTTGCTTGAAACCAATATTGAAAATGCTTTTGCGCATACAAAAGAAAGGGAATGGGATATAGAGCAATTCCGTTTTTTTACGGCTGTATCGGTAATGTCATCATCTAAAATTGAAGGTGAAACACTCGAAATTGATAGTTATTTAAAACATAAGATTCAAGATATAGAATACCTTCCTAATTTGACTGAGAAGCCAAATGATTTATTTGAAGCATACGAATTTGCAAGAGATAACAGATTAAGTTTGGGGTCTTTTTTAGAAGCACATAGTATGTCAACAAAGCATTTACTTCCTGCCAACCAAAGAGGAGTGGTCAGAAGTAATAATATGCTGATTATGGATCAACAAACCCAGCGAATTCAATACGAAGCAGCACCAGCATCTAATGTTAAAAAGGAGTTTGAAGGTTTTTGGACAGAGCTTGATGAAGTTCTTAAAGAAAAGCTAAGCCTGAATGAAGTATTTTATTTTGCTTCGCTCATTCACTTAGTATTTGTAAAAATTCATCCATTTAATGATGGCAATGGAAGAACAGCTCGATTGCTCGAAAAATGGTTTATGGCGGAAAAATTAGGTGAAAAAGCTTGGTATATTGGCAGCGAGTTTTATTATTACAATAACCTGAAAGAATACTATAGCAACCTAGAAAAAGTAGGAATTTATTATGAGCGCTTGGAATATGAAAAAGCATTGCCATTTTTGCTGATGTTGCCAAGAGCAATTGTGTTAAATAATGATAATGGCATAAGCAATTAATAGTACCAATAATTAAAAAAATAATAACATGAACGAACTAATTTTTATTGTTGAAGAATCATTAGATGGTGGCTATGAAGCTAGATCTGTTGGATCATCTATTTTTACCCAAGGTGATGATATATCTGATTTGAAAAAAAAAATAAAAGATGCTGTAAATTGTCATTTTGAAGAGGATAAACTTCCAAAAATAATTCACTTGCATTACACCAAAGACGAGGTTTTTGCTCTATGAAAATACCAAGAGATGTAAAAGGTGATGAATTAGTTAAAGCTTTGAAAAGATTAGGATTTACCGTTTCTAGACAAACTGGAAGTCAGATCAAAATGAGTGTAAAAACAAATAATATAGATTTTCACATAACCATACCTAATCATAGTCCAATAAAAATAGGAACACTTAACGCTATTTTAAATGAAATCTCAACTAATGTAAATATTAATAAACAAGAGATAATAGATTTACTGTAAAATCAAAAAAATATATGTTAACAGAAAAAGATACAATGCAATCTTCAGATTTCCTGCCCTTACACGGAACTGATTTTATTGAGATTTATGTAGGGAATGCCAAGCAGGCCGCTCACTTTTATAAAACCGCTTTTGGCTTTCAAAGTCTTGCTTATGCTGGACCTGAGACAGGCATAAAAGATCGAGTAAGTTATGTATTGATACAAAACAAAATGCGCTTAATGCTTACTACTCCTTTGCATTCAAATTCTGCTATTGCAGAGCATCACAAGAAACATGGTGATGGTGTAAAAGTATTAGCCCTGATGGTGGAGGATGCATATGATGCATATGAACAAACAACCAAACGTGGTGGTGTATCTAGTTTAGAGCCTAAAACTTTAAGCGATGCCAATGGCGAAGTGCGCATGAGTGGTATCAAAACCTATGGCGAAGTGGAGCATTGGTTTATTGAACGCAAAAACTACAAAGGTGTGTTCATGCCAGGTTTTGTTAGTTGGGAAAGCGCTTATAACCCAGAGCCAACTGGCTTATTGTATGTGGATCATTGCGTGGGTAATGTTGATTGGAACCAAATGAATCCTTGGGTGGCATTTTACGAAAATGTAATGGGCTTTAAAAACATCCTTTCTTTTGATGACAATGATATCAGTACTGAATACTCAGCTTTGATGAGCAAGGTAATGAGCAACGGAAATGGTTATGTTAAATTCCCAATAAACGAACCTGCAGAGGGCAAAAAGAAAAGCCAAGTAGAAGAATATTTAGAGTTTTACGAAGGCGAAGGTGTTCAGCATATTGCCATTGCTACGCATGATATTGTATCAACTGTAAAACAATTAATGGCGCGTGGTGTGGAATTTTTAAAAGTGCCAAATAGTTACTACGATGACTTATTAGACCGTGTGGGACCTATTGAAGAGGATATAGAACCACTAAAAGAATTAGGCATTTTGGTTGATAGAGATAATGAAGGTTACTTGTTGCAATTGTTTACCAAACCAGTAGAAGACAGACCAACCATGTTTTTCGAAATTATCCAACGTAAAGGTGCAAAGAGTTTTGGAAAAGGAAACTTTAAAGCCTTATTCGAAGCCATAGAGCGCGAACAAGCCAATAGAGGAAATTTATAAAATAAATAGAGTTAGAAATTATAATACGGATAGAAAGCATCTTCAAAATGCTCGATGTCCATATTATTTTTTTGTTTAACGATAGCAATAATATCAAAACGCAACTCATTTTTTAGTTGCCTCTCTTCCAAAAATATTTCGGCTGCCCGTTGTAAGTTTTTTTGCTTGCTTTTATTTACTGCCTTTTCGGGCTCAACCATTGCGGAGCTTCGGGTTTTCACCTCCACAAACACTATTTGATTTTTATCTTTGGCTATAATATCTACCTCAACTTTTTCAAAGCGAAGGTTGGTAAATAGTATCTCATAACCCTTTTCTTTCAAAAAAGAAATAGCCAATTCTTCACCTGTTTTTCCTAGCAGTATGTTATAAGATTGATTCACATTTAAGATTGTTTAGTTGTTTTGGTCACCATCCAAACCCCAATAATGGTAAGGCCTGCAGCCAATGCAATATTGGCATCCAATTCTTCATGAAGCCACAACCAACCAATGAGAATGGCCACTACTGTATTGATATAAGCATAGGTAGAAACTACGGCTGCAGGCAATCGTTTCAATACATACATAAAGGAACCATACGCCAAAATACTACCTACAATGATTAGGTATACAACAGAAAGCAAAGCATCTGTATTGGGATGAAGATTATACAATTCACCTCTAAATGCCGCTATGATAAACAAGATCAAACCGCCCGGAATCATCTGCAAACCTGCTGCAAAAAGGGAATGTATTTCTGATTTATTATTTTTAGAATAAATGGTTCCCAATGCCCATGAAATATTCGCAAAAACAACGGCTGCAATCCCCCAAGCATAATTGTTGTTTGAAAGCAGATTAATCTTGTTTTTAAATATTAAGAGTTGACCAAGCAAACAAACCACAAATCCTAATATGGCCCAAATACCAATTTTCTCTTTGCTGCCCAATATCTTGTTTACAATTACAATCCAAATGGGAGTAAGAGCACAGATGATAGCTGTAACGCCACTATCCACGTATTGCATGCCCCAACTGATAATGCCGTTTCCTCCTACCAACATCAAAATTCCGTTAACCGAAAAGGTTCCTAATTCTTTAAGACTTGGGATTTTGTAGCCTCGTAAAACGAAATAGGCACAAATTAGTATACCTCCAATTAAATGACGACAAGAAGCCATAATGAAAGGAGGAAAGCTCGTAACCCCCACTCTGATGGCAAAATAAGTAGTCCCCCAGAATATGGATACCGCGGCAAATGCCAACCAAGCAAGTGTTTTTTCGTTTTTGAACATCAATCGTGGACAAAGAAATAGAAAAAGGAACTTTAAAGCGAATTAAATAGTTCTTCAAAATAGCTTGCCGATTTCAAAAGCCGGCTTCCATACCAACTATACATCTCTCCATCCACCAACACTATCTTTGAAGAAGGGCTGATAGCTTGTAATTCGGTCAAATGTTCATCCTTGAATGGATAAGGTTCAGAGGATAGAAAAATATAATTGGGCTTCATGTTTCTGATTTCATCATCACAAATCTCTGGATATCGAGAAATGGGTGATGAGATGGCATTTGCAAAGCCACATCTTTGCAGCATATCATTGATAAAAGTATCTCTGCCTCCTGCCATCCATGGCTTTCGCCAAATCACGTAAAGGGTGGAGTTGTTGGTTGTTGGTTGATGGTTGATGGTTTCAAGTTCACTAAATCCATTTCGAATCTTTTGGCTAATGTCCATTGCCTCACTATTTCTTCCTACCAAATCACCTATCCTTTCAATCATATCAAGTGCATCATCGAGACTTTTAATATCACTCATCCAAACAGGATAGTGCCCCATCAATTCTTCAATTTGCGATTGTTCATTTTCTTCTTTGTTACCAATAATCAAATCGGGTTTCAAGGCTGCAATTTTATCCATTTGCAATTTCTTCGTCCCTCCTATTCTTGGTTTTGCATCATGCATTTCTTTGGGATGAATACAAAATAAGGTCTGCCCTATTACCTCATCGCGTAAGCCTAAATCATATAACAATTCGGTTTGAGAAGGAACCAACGAAATGATTCGTTTGGGTGGAAAAGGAACTTCAATTTGCCTTTCCATTTGGTCTGTTATTATCTTTAATTGTTGCATTGATTTTTTAATAATAAACTTGTACGAATGTATAATCAAAAAATCAAAACCTACTACATAATTGGCTTAGGCATCGTTTTTCTGTTTTGCATGATGATTTTGACCATTAAATCATTCGGGCCAGGACTTACGGCTGATTCTATCATATACCTTTCGACTGGCAAAAACCTAGTTGAGAAATTTTCATTTACCCGATTTGATGGTGAAGCACTGAGTAATTGGGCTCCACTCTACCCATGCATTATGGCATTTGGATACTTGTTGCCTATCAACATTCTTTGGTTTGCTTTGGGTTTAAATTTTATAGCCATTGCCATCACGGGTTTTGTTACCTATCATATTATAAAAAAGCATATTCATCAAGCCTATGCCATCCCCTTTATCCTTATTTGCATTCTGGCATTCCCCTATTATAAATTAATCATTACCATTTACAGCGAGTCTATTTTCATCTGCTTTCAGGCTTTTTTCTTAATGTATTTCCTTCGGTATTTTTATTATCAATCGAACAAACATCTTTATATATCGGCCATATTTATGGCACTCATGTGTTTGCAACGCTATGCAGGTTTCATGATGCTATTGGTAGCCATCCTCATTTTGCTTACTGATGAAAACATCAAATACAAAATAAAATCAACGCTTGTTTTCATAGCCATTTCTTTTCTTCCTTCTTTACCTTGGTTGATAAAAAACTATCTGGTATCAGGCGGATTGACGGGTCAACATACCCTTTCGGGAAAGTTAAATCCAAGTAATTTAGGACTTAATCTATACCATATTTTGGTGTACCTACAAGTACATTATGCCTTGTTATTTCTTTTTAGTTCCTTGATCTTTTTCTGGGCTGCAACACTCTATTTTCATCAAAAAAATACAGGTCATACGGCCATCAAAAAAGCTGCCAAAGCTTTATGGTTTTATTGTTCGGCCTATCTTTTTTTATTGCTACTTCAAAAGAGTCTTCATCTTTTTGAAATAGCACGATACCTTTCGGTACTATATGTTCCTATGATATGCTATGCTGCCATGTTTATTGACGAATGGTATAAAAAATACCAGAGCGATAAAACCAGCACACTAGCCATAAAATACATTTTGATTGGCATCACCGCCTTGCAATGTTTTAGTATCATGCATCATATATATAGAACCAAAGAAATGTGTGTAGGTGGCTTTGGCACAGATTGGTGGACCAACAAAGAATTAAGTGCTTTTGTAAAAGAGAAGACCACTGATAAAAAAGTGATGAGCAATTACCCTGATTTTATGTGGTTGATTAATGGGAAGGAATATCATTTTAGTCAATACAAAGGTGAGCCATTGGATGAATACAAATTAAGAGACAAGGGTGATGAATACTTGTTATGGTTTAAACAACCCATGCGACAAACATTAATAGAACCCAAAGATACAATTGCCATTAGCATATTAGAAAATACACCTACGTATACTTTTTATAAAGTGAGGAAATGAGAGTTTGGTGTTATCACCAAACTAAAAATATATGGTCGGTGTCGCTGCGGTAAACACCAACTATAGGTAAATCAACATAATCCAAAACTACGTTTTCATTTTCTTTTTCTTAGCCGAAGGAAAAAGAATATTGTTCAAGATTAATCTATAGCCTGGTGAATTGGGATGTAGGTTCATATCTGTTGGGGGCTCACCCACCATGTGTTGGTAATCCTCAGGATCGTGCCCTCCATAAAAAGTCCATGTGCCTTTGCCATAGGTTCCAGTGATATACCTAGCTTCTTCAAGGGCTTTGCTTTCGCCCATTATCAATACAGTATTTTTGATAAACTGTTTTCTATAAGCAGTGGTTTGTCCATAAAAACCTTTAATGGTTTTGGTATGATTCTGACAAAGCATGGTAGGCACCATATCAAACTTAGCACTAAAATCAAACAAGGTAAAATAATCATTATCCTCGGTTACAGCGCGTGTGCCTTGCATGGCATCAATATATGAATACTCATACACAAAAGGATCTAAATACAACTTATAATTTTTGAAGGCAAATCCTTTGCTAAAATCAAGTTTTGAATCTGCACTATAATCAGCAGGATCGTTATCAAAAACACTTTCGCAAATATCCACTCCTTCAGCTGCCAAGGCAATGTCATAGCTATCAGCAGCGCTACACATGGCAAACAAGAAACCACCGCCACTTACAAAATCTCTTATTTTCTTAGACACAGCTAACTTCAATTCTGACACCTTTTTGAAACCATGTTTTGCTGCCATTGCCTCTGACTCTCTCACTTCCGCTTTATACCAAGCCGCATTGGCAAACTGTCCATAGAACTTTCCGTATTGACCTGTAAAGTCTTCGTGGTGCAAATGCAACCAATCATATAATGGTAATTTGCCATCCAATACTTCATCGTCAAATACCACTTCATAAGGTATCTCGGCATAGCTTAAAACCAATGTTACAGCATCATCCCAAGGTTGTTTGGTTTTGGGCGAATACACCGCAATTTTTGGGGCTTTATGAAGTTTTACCAATTCCATGTTCACATCGGGCTTGGCAATTTCAGTGAGTATCTCTGTTACTTGTCCTTCGCTTATAACTTCAAACGTAACCGAACGTATTTTACATTCTCTTTCAAATGCTTCATTATAGGGTAGCATAAAACTCCCTGCTTTGTAGTTTAACAACCAATCTACATCTTGCTCTTTTTGCAAAACCCAATACGCCAATCCATAAGCCTTTAGATGGTTTTTCTGCGACTCATCCATCGGCAATAAAATGCGCGTGGCAAAACTATGAAGGCTAAGTATACTAAAAATTATCGCTACCTTATATTTCATCTTGCTGATGTAGTTTAAAAATACTTTGGGTAATTTTTTCATACAATTCTTTCAATTCCTTATTTTGATTGAGCAAATTTAGATGCTTTTTAATCGTGTTTCTATCATCCCTTTTAGCTGGACCTGTTTGGTTATTTAGCGGCTTGCTTATACAAGCTTTTCGGGCAGTTTCGCTTATCAGCGGTTTCAATAAATCAAATGAAAGATTTTGTTTGGTCAACAAATCATCTGCTAAAACGTATAAATGATTGGTAAAATTATTTACCATCACTGCAGCCAAATGATAGTATTGCCTTTGCTCAGAATTAATGAAATGAACATGATGACTTATTTTATCTGCTAAAGATTCAACTATCCTTAGTGTTTCTGTATTGCTGGCTTCCAAGCAAATGGGTATATGACTGGCATTGGGCAAATCGTTTTTGGTAATGGTTTGTAATGGATAAAAAACTGCCCTATCCTTGTGAGCAGAGAGTGCATCCATAGACAACATACCACTGCAATGGGCTACAATGGAAGTAGTTTTTAATTGGTTGACCACTAAAGCAATGGCATCATCTCGCAAGGCTATAAAAGAAATATCTGCATTATCATCCAAACCAGCCACATCATTCACAAAATTGGCATTACATGCATCTGCTAGTAATTGGCCTTGTTCTTTATTTCTACTACAAATGCCACTGATAGAGACATCGGTTTTGGCAAACGAATCTGCTAAAAACCAAGCCATATTACCTGAACCTATGATGTTTATTCTAATCACCTATGCTTCGTCAATTATGGCCCTAATGTAATTATTATTCATCACTCCCCAAAAAAAATATCATATGAATTCTAATACCCAAAGTATAATATATTAAAATTTATTTTATTTTCGTTCCATAAAAAACTAGATATGAAAAAATTAGTTGCAGCATTGGCAATTTTGTTGTCAAGTTACCAAATTTCTGAGGCGCAAACCAAAGAAATGCCTTGGCAAGTTGGACTTGGTTTGGGTATTTCTGAGTACAGCGGAGATATGGGAAATGGATTTTTTAAATTCGATTTAACATCACATACACTTTCTTCCAACAATGGCAAAAACAATCAAAATACACCTGGTGTAGGATTTTTAACGGTTAATAAATATGTAAACAAAGATTTTGATTTATCGCTTAGAGGTTATGCAGGTGAATGGGGATATTTTAAAGATATGAAACCAAGTAATAGCTTTTACAGAACTACTCTTGGTTTAGACTTCACTCCCAGGTGGAAATTCTTAGCGAATGAAAAAGCCAGATTTATTCCATACTTAACAGCAGGTGTTGGCATTAGACGTGTGAGTATGCCATTTAGCAACGATCAATTCGGGATAAATGGTTCTGACAAATCAGCTATCTACGAATTTACTGTTCCAATAGGTTTGGGACTGAATGTTGCGATTACCGAAAAAATTGGGTTGAACCTTCAATCAAACTATATGTGGACCCAAAATGATTTCTCAGAAAGTGGCCCAAACAATAATGCTAGTTTCAGTTTTGATCAAGCTTGGTTTCACTCTATTGGATTCACTTATAATTTTGGCAAAATGAAAGTTGCCAATTAAAATGGTGTTTCTGATAGAAAAAACAAATGTTCAAATACCCCAGCAGAAGCTTTGGTGGTTGAGATAGGTTGTATTCATGGTAAAGACAAAGATGGTATTGCTGATAATATAGATACATGCCCTGATAAAGATGATATATAAGCATATAAAGGCTGCAAAATTGAATTTGCAGCCTTTTGTGTTTTAATCAATTATTAAGATACAATGCAATAGAGATGACTATGTTTGATTTTCAATCATACAAACATTCATTGAAACAAATATTGAGGCTCATATTACACCTTATTCCAAGTGATAAATAAACACTCTCAAATAGATTCCTCAAAAGGCTTGGCAACTGCTGAATCCATGAGAGCTTGCAAAGAATCTAGATTATTAAATGAGCTAATGAAATTTGCCAACCTTGAATGGAGGTGGAGTTTTGGGAAAACTAATTTCTTAAAACAGCATTTGGCATATAGCGCTATGCCCTTTATGGAGGCAGGCGGTGTGGCTAATGATTTTCAAAACAATACTTCAATAAACAACTGCATATATGCTGAAGGATTAGGTGTAAGAGTTGCTTGGCATGTTAGCACTATTCTTAGATTTGATTATTCTAAACAAATAAGAGCAAGTTATTATTCTTTTATATCAAACAAACATTATAATATAGTAGAAAACAATGCGACAATTTTGTAGGATTTTATCTACAAAAAAACGATTTTGAATACCAATGCTTTTTGATAATAGGCTATATAAAGCCATTTCTATGGATGAAAAATAAATAATAATGGGAATTTCAAGAAACTTACAAAAAAAATATAATACTTATAAACAGAGACTTACATCGAAAAACCAAGTTAATAATATATAATTACGATTTTATAGAAAAAAATATCTTGACATTAATCAATTAATAAAATAATTTTGTTTTAACAATTAACTAAACAAAGTCATGAATAAAAAACTACAAAAACTCATCATGCTTTTAATAGCCTTCACGGTTATTCAAGCAAGGGCGCAACAAGTAACGGTAACGTCCACCGCAGGTTCAGGATCAGGTTCCACAGGAGGTTATTCCTCATTAGCGGGCGCATTTACTGATATCAATTCAGGTGTTTATCAGGGAGCCATTGACATTCGAATCAATGACAATTTCTCTATGACTGCCAGCGCGGTTTTAGAAGCAAGTGGAACTGGCTCGGCATCTTATGCATCCATCTTGATTAGACCTGCTGATACGTCAACAGTTGTAAAACAAGTTTCAACAACAACAGCAAATATTATTTTAATCGACCTAAATGGTGCTGACAATGTTACTATTGATGGTAGAGCTGGAGGTACAGGAACTGTTACGAATCTAGAGTTTTTATATAACGTAAATACCACTTTGATCAGCACAAATACCACAATGCGTTTAAACAACGGTGCTACTAACAACGTGTTCAGTTATGTAATGTTCTCAAACAATTCAATACAATCGGCTGCAGGTGCTGCTAATATCAACATCACAAACGCTACTGCGGGTTTTGGTCCAAACTCAAATAATACAATTCAAAATTGTATTTTATATGGCGCGAGAAACTCAATCATTCAAGATGGAACCAATAATTTAAGTAATGCAACTACCGACAACTTAATTATAAAAAATAACGTGATTTATAATTTTGCTTTTGCGGGTGTTAATTTGGGTGTAAATATTGGTTCGGTAACCCTTGATTCAAATACATTTTATCATTCATCAGGTTATGCTTCTAACTACACCACAACGGCAGGAGCTGCAACATTGCAATCTGTTAGAGCTATTTCAATAGGTAACACTTCTGCTACCACCCGATTAACTGTGAATGTGACCAAAAATAGAATTTATGATTTAAAGGCTACCACAACAGTAAATAATTCAAGTATTTTTGGTATGATTCTAAATATGACCAACAATACACAAGGTAATGTAATAAATGTATACAATAATAGTATTTCATTACTACAAACAAATGCCGTTGTGAATGCACAATTTACTGGTGGTTGCAATGGAATTCTTACCCAAGGCGCTAATGCTGGAACATACAATATATACAACAATACCATTAGAATAGGTGGCACAAGTTCAGGTTCAACAGCTGCAGGCGTTAGAGCTTACTGCTTAATGGTGTTCAACAACTCAGCTAACGTAACAGCTAATGTTAAAAATAATTTGTTCATCAATACAAGGACTGGTAATACCACTTTGGGTGCTGCAAATTACTACTTGGCAGCTATTTATTATTATCCCGCAACTGCCTACAATGTAGACAATAATGTATATTATGGCGCACCATATATTTTAGGAACACCTACCCCTGCGGGTATTACTATTACAACTGCAATTGCTTGGTCAACAAATGATGCAAATTCATTAACGAAATTACCAACATTTTCAAACACACAACAACCTTATTTATCAGGTGCTTCATTAGCAGATGCAGATTTATCTGCTCCAATAATTACTGCTGTTCCTGCTGATATTGATAACAATACTCGTTCGGCTACTTGTTACAAAGGTGCTTACGAAGCTACCGCCTCACCATTTATTACCAACGACTTGCAAGCAAGAATTATTTATACTTATGGTAAAATACCTGTTGGTACCTTGGATAGCATAAGAGTTAGGGTAAAAAGCAATGGTATTTCAACTTTAAGCAACTCGCTTATAACAGTTACTATCAAAGGTGCAAATACAGCTACCCTAACATACAATATTCCTTCAATTGGAGCTTTAGCAGATATAACCTATACTTTCCCCGGATATACTCCATTGAATCTAGGTTATGATACCATCACTGCGGCTGTTCCTACTGGAGACCAAAACACCACAAACGATACCATTACTTGGATAAGAGAAAATACCTTAAATGCTCTTAGCTATACACGTCCATTTGTAGGAAGAACAGGTAATTTAGGTACCAACCCACAAGGAGAATTGATGGCAAAATTCAGTACCCCGGTAGATAATTTTGTTAACCAAGTAAATGTTGATTTTACCAGTTTCGGATTTTCAGCACAATCTTTTTCTGTTGTAATTTACGAAGATTCAGGAAGCACATTTGGTCCAAAAATGAACGCATTGTGGGTATCATCTCCACAAACCACCGTGAATGGTATTTATAATTTATCAGTACCTTCAGTTGCTATTCGTTCAGGCTCTTTCTATGTAGGTGTTAGACAATTAACATCTAACAATATTGGATTTGCTTATCAAAACGAAAATCCTATCAGAACAGGAACTTTCTACTTCAGACAAGGAGCTACATATAACACATTGCCTTGGAATGATTTTGCTGTAAATGCTAACAATCAATTTAGATTTATGATTGAGCCTCGTTTGAAAATAAACAACGATTTGGGTGTAACAGATCTAGTAAGTCCAGGTTTATGTGCTGGTTCAAGTGCAACAACTTTTGGTGTGAATGTTCAAAATTTAGGTTTATTAACTCAAGATTTTGCGGTAAACCCACTTTCGATATATGGAACTGCAACAGATCCAAATGGCACCACCACTTCATTTGGTCCAATTACAATCAATTCTGACACCTTAACTACTGATGGTAATTTTTTGGTTGCACTAACAAACTCATACAACATGAGTGCTGCTGGTACTTATACTTTCAAAGCATGGACTGTAAGTGGAGCTGATAACAATTCAATTAACGATACTTTGTTTGATGTATCTAGAACTGTTGTTGTTCCAACAAGTGCACCACATATTCAAGATTTCAATGCTAGCACAGCTATTCCTGCAGGTTGGTCAACTGCTAATTTCAGATTTAATGGAAGTACTGGTAATGGTGTATCTGGAAGTAATTCAATGAGAGCTTTGATTTTAAGTACTTCTACTTTCAATTCAAATGCAGTATTAAATTCACCTAGAATTACTGGAGCTACTGCAGCCTCTCAATTAAGATTTAAATTTAAAGTTACCAATTTTGCAGATGGTTCTCCTACAGCTATGCAATTAGTTGATAGTATTAAAGTTTTGATATCATCAAATTGTGGTACAAGTTATGATTATGCGTATGTAATTACAGGTACCAATCACACTACTAGTTCAGATTTTACTGATGTAAAAATAAACCTAGCTAGCTATGTAGGTGGTGGAAATGATTTAATGGTAAAATTACAACTAGATTGGTTTGGAACCTCTAATAACTCATATGTAGATTTTGATGATATTCGCTTTATTGATACAACTAATGATGTGGCTCCTACCAATATTACAGGTATTTGTGCTAACCTTCCATTAGGTGCTACATTAAATATCGGTTCTGATATCTCTAATTTAGGAACTTCAACTGCCAATACAGTTGGGTACGGTGTTTCAATTGCAGGTCCAAGAACATTTAACAATTCTGGAACAATAACTTCTATAGTTGGCGGAACACCTAATCCTGTTGCTTTTTCAGCTTTCACTCCAACATCAATAGGTACATACACCGTTAAAATATACAATAACTATTCTGGCGATAATGACAATTACAATGATACTGTTTACACATCATTCAGTGTATTTGCAGGTGTTGATTCATTTAACATCACTAACTTAACGACCAGTTCATTTACTATTAATTGGCAAGCAAATACTGCGGCAACTAGCTACAATTTGGATGTTGCAACAGATTCTACGTTTAGTAATATTTTAACTGGCTATAATAATTTATCGGTATCAGGTAATTCGCAAAGTGTTACCGGATTAAGTTCTGGTGTTATTTATTACTACAGAGTTAGAACCACAAATGCTTGTGGAACATCAAGCAATTCTGGAACAAATAATGCTACTACATTAACTTTGAGCACACCGTTAACTTTAACAGCTTTTCTGGAAGGTTTGTACCAAGGCAGTAGCACAATGATTGCTTCTCCATTTGCTGCGGATGGTGTTTCACCAACCAATGTTGCAGATTCTATAACAATTGAATTACGTGATGCAACTACTCCTTCAACTGTTTTTTCTACTACAGTTGGTACTATAGGTACTAATGGTATTGGTAATATCTCATTACCTCCAACAGCAAGTGGTGGAACATACTATATCGTTTTAAAACACCGTAACTCTATTGCTACTTGGAGTGCTAACCCTGTAACTTTTAACAATTCAAGCAATAGTTATAATTTCAGTACAGGCGCAACACAAGCGTATGGTGACAATTTAGTAAATGTAGGCACCGGTGTATATGCTATATACGCTGGAGACATCAACCAAGATGGATCTGTAGACTTTAATGATTATCCAGGTTTGGATATCGGAAGTTCAGCTGGAATTATTGGCTATGATGCTACCGATTTAAATGGTGATGCATCAGTTGACTTTAATGATTATCCGCTTTTAGATGTGAATAGTAGTTTAGGTATAATTTCGGTTACCCCATAATCAATCTATCACATTAGATTTATAAAAAATCCCGTTTGAAATATTTCAAACGGGATTTTTTTATTACTATTTTTGATTATAAAAATGTGCTCATTAGACGTCTTTCATCATTCAGTATAAATAGTTTTATCGTCATGGCTTGGTAACAAGCCATCTTATTTATAAAGAGATTGCATTATCCAGATGCATCGGGATTCGCAAAGACACACAATTAATGAAGTCTTTTGCACACAGAAAACAACAAATTGTATAATTGAGCAATTATTTCGATCCGTTCAGACTTGTTTGGAATCACCTAAAAATTCAATCATAAATATATTCAATCGTACTATAAAATAGACTGTAGTTCTATCATTTTCAAGGCAGTTTCAGCGGCTTCAATGCCTTTATTTCCATGTTTTCCTCCTGCTCTATCGATTGCCTGTTGCTGATTTTGTGTGGTTAATACACCAAAAACAATGGGTTTATTGTATTGCAACCCAACTTGCATAATACCATCAGCGCAGGCTTGACAAATAAAATCAAAATGCCTAGTCTCGCCTTGAATAACGCAACCAAGCGTAATAACAGCATCAAAATTTTGTTGTGCCATCCATTTCGCACCCAAGGGAAGTTCAAATGAACCTGGCACATACCTAATATGTATATTTTTTTCTTTCACACCTTTTTCTATCAAAAAAGTATAAGCTCCTTGCATGAGAGAATTAGTTATTTCTGTATTCCATTCAGAAACCACCATACCTATTTTTGATTTCTTAAAAAGGTTATTGTTTTTAATATTCGTTTCTGATAAATTTTTTAATTGGGTTGCCATTGTAGTTAGTTGATTTTATTGTATTCGTAGAAAAATTATTACAAAAAAAACCGAGATGACTACATCTCGGTTTTCAATATCGTTGTTAGAATATTATCCGTTTTCTTTAGCAGCTTTTGCTCTTGATATGTATTTATCTATGTCTTGAGCTTCGGTAGCATCTGAATAATCCGCTTTAATTTTTTCATAAACATCTAAAGCATTACCGTATTCTTTTTGCTCTTCGTATACCAATCCTGCTTTTTTCAAAAACAAAGGTGCTGTTAATTTACTTTTGGTCATGTTAGCTGCTTTCGTATAATGTTTAACACCTTTATCTAAATCACCGCTTTCAACATAGGCGTCACCTAAGGCACCTTCAGCTAAGGGACCTACTAGTACGTTTGAAGTACTAAAATCTTCTAATTGAGCAATTGCATTTGCAAAATCACCTTTCCTTAGATACGAAACTCCAGCATAATAATGTGCAAGATTAGCTGTTTTTGTCATACCATATTCATCTATAATGGATAAGAAACCTGGTTTTTCTCCTTGGCCATTTAAAGCCAAATCAAAAGAATCCTTTTCAAACCAAATTTGCGCATTGAAAACGGCAGCTTGAGCTTCTTTCTCTTTCGGTTCTAAATACCAAACTTGAAATGCGAAGTAACCACCTACTAAAGCAGCTACAGCAAGCAAAGCTATATTAATATTTTTCTTATTCTGTTCGTAAAAAGCCTCAACTTTTCCTGTAGTTTCAATTATGGTTTTGTCTATCTCTAAACCCGAATTTTCTGTTTCTTTATGCTCCATTTTGTATTAAGTTGTTATAGTATTATTCATTTATAAAAGGGTAATTGGGTTCCATGTATACATCAGTGTATAGTTCTGAGGCATCTGGCCAAGGGGAGTTTTCACTAAACTCAACTGAATCTTGAATAACTGCTCCAATTTTCTCTTCAATGGCATCTAAATCAGCTTGTGTTGCATAGTTATTGTCCAAAATCACCTTTCTTACTTGCTCAATTGGGTCTTGTTGCTTGTACTCCTCTACTTCTTCCTTAGTTCGATATTTCGCAGGGTCACTCATACTATGACCTCTGTATCTGTATGTTCTAATTTCCAAGAATGTTGGGCCATCACCTTTCCTACCTCTATCTACCGCCTCAGCAATAGCCTCATGAACAGATTCACAGTTCATACCGTCTACTTCTTTTGAAGGCATATCATATGCCAAACCTAATTTCCAAATATCCATTACATTGGTGGTTCTTTTCACAGAAGTTCCCATGGCATAGCCATTGTTCTCACAAATGAAAATCACTGGCAGTTTCCAAATCATTGCCATATTAAAAGCTTCATGAAGCGCACCTTGACGCACTGCACCATCTCCCATATAACATACAGTAACTTGCTTGCCACCACGGTACATATCGGCAAAAGCAATACCTGCGCCTAATGGAATTTGTCCTCCTACAATACCATGTCCGCCAAAGAAATTATGTTCTTTGCTAAACATGTGCATACTTCCCCCTTTACCTTTTGAGCACCCTGTAGCTTTACCATATAATTCAGCCATGACCTCACGAGCGGGAATGCCACAGGCAAGTGCATGGGCATGATCGCGATAAGCCGTAATCAGTTTATCTTCTTTATTAATTACACTCATCGTACCAGCAACCACAGCTTCTTGCCCTATATATAGGTGACAGAAACCTTTGATTTTTTGTTGGCCGTACAATTGTGCTGATTTTTCTTCAAATCTGCGCATGAGCATCATTTGCTCAAACCAAGTTATGTATTGTTCTTTTGTGAATGTCGCCATCTTTTTAAGAAGCGCAAAAATAAGAAAATTATTTGCTTGTCAAAGTCAAAACAAAATAATGAAACTACTGAAAATCAATAGAGAAAATAAATTATAAGATTAGTCCTTTTGTATTTTTTAATTTGCAGGCATGTATTTGGCCAAACTCAAACTCCTACAATTTAAGAATTACACCCAAGCTAATTTTGATTTTAGCCAACAGCTAAATTGTATTTATGGACCAAATGGAGTTGGCAAAACAAATATTTTAGATGCCATTTACTACCTTGCCTTAACAAAAAGTTATTTTAATCTGCAAGACCAACAAAACATAAAACACGCTGAGTCATTTTTTGTAATTGAAGGAACTTTTATGCAAGATAAAATTGATGAAACAGTCAGAATAAATATGCAGAATGGCAAGAAAAAATCTATACAAATAAACAATAACGAGTATTCAAAATTAAGTGAGCATATTGGGCATATTCCATTAACGATTATTACACCAAACGATATTTATTTGATTAATGAAGGCAGCGAAGAACGAAGGAAATTTATAGATGGTTTTATTTCGCAATTGGATAAAAATTATCTTAATCATTTATTGGTATATAACCGAACATTAGACCAAAGGAATAAGCTATTAAAGAACTTTTTCGAATTCAGATATTTTGATGAAAATTTACTTGATACCTATACCCAAATGTTGAGCAGCAGTGGGACCTATATTTTAGAGAAAAGAGCGAAATTTTTAAAATCATTTATCCCTATTTTTAAAAAACATTATAAAGCCATTTCAAACTTAAATGAGGAAGTAGAAATTATTTATGAAACTAATTTAAATGTAGATGTAAGCTATCTTGAAAATCTAAAAATAAATGAACAAGATGATATACGCTCATTACGCACCAATATTGGTATTCACAAAGATGATTTGGTGTTTCAGATTGATAATTATCCTATTAAAAAATTTGGTTCACAAGGACAACAAAAATCCTTTATAATTGCCTTAAAGCTCGCCCAATATGATTATTTAAAACAATTAAGTTCAAAAACACCTTTGTTACTTTTGGATGATATTTTTGAGAAGCTAGATGAACAAAGATTGAACACG
Source organism: Chitinophaga pinensis (assembly GCA_945870425.1). Lineage (GTDB taxonomy): Bacteria > Bacteroidota > Bacteroidia > UKL13-3 > UKL13-3 > RGVD01. The sequence continues at coordinate 165,886 of CAMBSD010000005.1, forward strand.
CTTATGACCATGATATCTGAGAAAAACTTTGGACAAATTTTCATTACAGATACCCACGAAAGCAGGTTGAAAAATGTTTTTGACAATATGAATCAAGTCGATGTAGCTTATTTCAATATTGAGAAGAATATTTATTAATTTATTTTGGGTTTAATATTACTATTGTAACCATATTATGCGTTACACAGAGGGAAATTCGTTAAAGGATGTTATAGGTGACTTTTTAGATGCAAAGCACATCAAAGGAAAGTTGGCGGAAGCCAATATTATAGCTAAATGGAATGAGCTAGTAGGTGAAATGATTGCGAAAAATACCAGTAAAATTTATATCCATAACAACAATTTATTTCTATACATAGACTCGGCAGCCTTGAGACAAGAATTGCATTACTCTAAAGCAAAAATCATTTCAATTGTTAATACAGAAGCAGGATTTGAATTGATAAAAGATGTGATGGTAAAATAATTTCCTTCACCCATACTTTTCGTGTTTCACATTGAAATTATCTCAAATGTAATCTACATAATTTATAAATATTCTTTAATACCGGAATAATTAAAATCCCCAATTAAATACCACCCAAATCAATGCTTTGTCTTGAAATTTAATGGATGTAAATACAAAATAATTTTGTAAAAAAAATACATGTAAATTATCAGATTTATAGCGCTTTAGATTTAATTCAATGGTTTATATAACCAATTTCATTTTTTCAAATTCACCAATCCGTTTAATTCTCTGTAAATTAGCAAATCAATACTAACGTGTAATTCAACATTTTATCTGAAAAAATTATATAAACCTTATGAAAATCACACTTACCAATTTCAGTTATCCCAAACTTTTATTTTTAGGAATGATGACAACACTCCTATTTGTTGGGAACTCCATGAAAATAGAGGCACAAACAACCATCAATATCAACACCAATGGAACAGCTGGATCTTATATCACAGGATCTGTTAATACTGGCGGTACTAAGAATGATGGAGATATGGTGAATATTAGCAGCACCACAAATAGAGGTTGGGCTACCTTTGACTTGTCAGCAATTCCATCCAATGCATTAATTACTGGGGTAACTCTTAACTTCACTACCACAATAGCATCTTTAAATTCATTAGCAACTAACTTCGTGTATGGATTTAATGGAGACCCATCCACCATGCTAGGAACTGCGCTATATGCTGCCTGCGGAAACGGAATTGCTTTAGACGCGAGTACATGGAACGCTGGCGCACTCAATACGAAAACTTTTGGAACAACTGGTCTATCATTTTTACAAGCAAATATTGGTCAAACCGAAGTTAACTTAGGTTTTGTAAGAGGTAGTACAAATATGTATCATATATACGGGTATGGTGCTAGCCCCTCACAACAACCACAATTATCAATTACTTATGTGCTTCAGAGCAATTGTATTGGTACACCCAATCCAGGAACAACTTTATCTTCAGTTGCAAGTGTATGCCCTGGTTCGACCATTGATTTATCTTTACAAAATAGTTTTGTAGGTCAATATGGCATTACATACCAATGGCAAACTTCATCCAATGGAACCACCTACACGAATTCATTGAATGATACATTGCCTACCTTATCAATAACACAGAATAGTACAACCTATTATCAATGTATTGTTGGATGTGGTTTTACTTCTAATTCTGCCACTTCTAATGCGATTCAAGTCAGTTTAAATGGTCCAACTAGTTGTTATTGTGCATCTACTGCCACTTTCACGGGCGATGAAGAAATTGTAGGTGTTCAGTTTGGCGCTTTGAATAATATTTCTAATTGCTCTTCAACAGCCCCTGGAGCGGGTTCAACAAACCAATTGTATTCAAACTATACTACACTTACTCCTGTAAACTTCACAAAAGGATTTACTTATAATTTAGATGTTACCATCAATACTTGCGGTCCTTTCGGTTCTTTCTATGGAGAAGATATTGCAGTATTTATAGATTACAATCAAGATGGGGATTATTTAGATATCGGAGAAAATGTTTATACATCTCCCTATGCCGTTGGTACAGCAGGTGCGGTACGAAGCAGTTCAATCATAATACCTTGTGATGCCCTATCAGGAAATACTGGTATGAGGGTGGTATATACTGAAGGAGGTGGCTCCACTAGTTGTGGTTCATATGGAGCTGGCGAAACAGAAGATTATTTAATCAATATTATAGGTAATCCACTGGCCTATGTTTCTAGCGCTGCTGTTCAGCAAATAGGGGTAGTTGCTCCAGGTGCTTTGGATAAACCTATTTTGAGAGTTCCTGTAGCTATGGCTGGTTGTGGTGTGGCTACAGCCAATAACTTTGTATTCAATACGGCAGGTTCTTCAAATGTGGGTGATATTGTTAATGCCAAATTATATAGAACGGATAATAGCAAAACATTCTCTACAACTAAACTACTTGCCAACATTGCTAATCCAAATGGTAGTTTTACATTTTCTGTAAATGATACTTTACTAAACAATGACACCACCAATTATTGGCTGGCTTATGATATCAATGCCGGTGCTATACTTGCCAATATTGTGGATGCTCGACTTGATAGTATTGAAATTTTAGGCACCTACAAAATCCCTGCTATTTCAAATCCTGCAGGTAATATTGTTATTAACTCACCTATGACTTTTGTGAGTGCAAATGCTACGCAATCATTATTAAATAGAGTAGAATCGGGTTCAGTTAATAATAGAATTTTAGGTATGGAAGTAGTTACTTCTGCAGTTGGCGCTTCCATTAATTTAACCCAATTTGTTTTAAGTGCAAATGGCACTACGGATACTTCCAATATCAAAAATATTAAAGTTTGGTACACGGGAAATAGTAACACTTTTGACACCACCACACAATTTGGTTCTACCCTAACTTCTCTCCCTGCTTCTGCTACTTTCAGCTTTTTTGGTACTCAAGGTTTATGCAATGGAACCAATTACTTTTGGTTAACTTATGATGTTACTTCATCTGCATCAGTAGGTAATTTACTTGATGCTGAATTTATTTCGGCTACTGTGGCGGGAACACCTCAAAATCCTGCTCTTTCTGCTCCTGTTGGTGCTCGTCAAATTAGAGCACCCTATTGTGTATCAAGTGCTACAAATACCGGTGACGAAGAAATTTTTGGTGTTCAGTTTGGAGCTTTGAATAATACATCAGATTGTTCAACTACAGCACCTGGAAATGGTTCGGTTAATTTATTGTATTCAAACTATACAACACTTTCACTTGTTAGTTTTACCAAAGGCCTTGCATATAACTTAGGAGTTACTATAAATACCTGTGGAGGGTTTTTCGGTGAAAATGTTGCTGTGTTTATTGACTATAACCAAGACGGAGACTTTTTAGACGCAGGTGAAAATATTTACACTTCACCATTTGCTACAGGTTCGGCTAATTTGGTGTTGGGAGGAAATATAACCATCCCATGTAATGCCTCATTAGGTGAAACAAGAATGAGGGTAGTTTATGCTGAAAATGTTGGAGCAGCTAGTTGTGGCACTTATGGCTATGGTGAAACTGAAGACTATTTAATTAATATTCAAGATAACCCACTCGCATATTTGAACACCACTGCTATTCAGCTAACTGGATTAGTGTCTCCTGGAACTACAGATAGACCTATTTTGAGAGTTCCTGTGGCTATGGCTGGTTGCGGTGTGGCTACAGCCAATAACTTTGCATTCAATACGGCAGGTTCTTCAAATGTGGGTGATATTGTTAATGCCAAATTATACAGAACGGATAATAGCAAAACATTCTCTACAACTAAACTACTTGCCAACATTGCTAATCCTTCTGGTAATTTTGTTTTTTCGTTGAATGACACTTTATTGAATAATGACACCACCAATTATTGGCTGACTTATGATATCAATGCCGGTGCTATACTTGCCAATATTGTGGATGCTCGACTTGATAGTATTGAAATTTTTGGTGCATACAGAATACCCGCTATTTCAAATCCTGCAGGTAATATTGTTATTAACTCACCTATGACTTTTGTGAGTGCAAATGCTACGCAATCCTTATTAAATAAAGTAGAATCGGGTTCAGTTAATAATAGAATTTTAGGCATGGAAGTAGTTACTTCTGCAGTTGGAGCTTCTATCAATTTAACCCAATTTGCTTTAAGTGCAAATGGCACTACGGATACTTCCAATATCAAAAATATTAAAGTTTGGTACACGGGAAATACTAACACTTTTGACACCACCACACAATTTGGTTCTACCCTAACTTCTCTTCCTGCTTCTGCTACTTTCAGCTTTTTTGGCACTCAAGGTTTAAGCAATGGAACCAATTACTTTTGGTTAACTTATGATGTTACTTCTTCTGCATCAGTTGGTAATTTACTTGATGCTGAATTTATTTCGGCTACTGTGGCGGGAACACCTCAAAATCCTGCTCTTTCTGCTCCTTCTGGCTCTCGTCAAATCAGAGCACCCTATTGTGCTTCAAGCGCTATAAACATAGGTGATGAAGAAATTTTTGGTGTTCAATTTGGAGCTTTGAATAATACATCAGATTGTTCAACTACAGCACCTGGAAATGGTTCGGTTAATTTATTGTATTCAAACTATACAACACTTTCACCTGTTAGTTTTACCAAAGGCCTTGCATATAACTTAGGAGTTACTATAAATACCTGTGGTGCTTTCGGTTCGTTTTATGGTGAAGATGTGGCAGTATTTATCGATTATAATCAAGACGGTGACTTCTTAGATCTGGGGGAAAATATCTATACATCAGCATTCCTCACTGGCACTCCAAATGCGATTCGTGGAGGTTCTGTTATTATTCCATGTGATGCTTCCACAGGTGAAACAAGAATGAGAGTAGTATACACCGAAGGCGGAGGATCTACTAGTTGTGGCACCTATGGTTATGGTGAAACTGAAGACTATTTAATTAATATTCAAGATAACCCACTCGCATATTTGAACACCACTGCTATTCAGCTAACTGGATTAGTGTCTCCTGGAACTACAGATA
>CAMBSD010000006.1 GCA_945870425.1 Chitinophaga pinensis
ATTAAGCTGCTAACTCTTAAATCCTCTCCTTTTTCATACCTGCCATATTGTGAACGCGAGATTCCATGGTCATATGCAAAATACTCATAACTTGAATAGCCTTTATCTATTCTCAATTGCTTTATTCGTTTTGAAAGCTTTTGAATAAAGACTTTGTCTATTTTTTTTCGGTTGGCATATGTTCAAAAAAACTTTTAAAGACACTAAATGGTTACCACTAATTAAATACCATTGTTTAGTGGTAACTATTTATAACAATTTTTATTTTCTTGCACAAATATAATGTTTATTGAACGTACATATTAACAGTCATTTATATCATAATTAAATTGATTTGTGGTCACACAAAACTTGGACAAAAAACAACTTGATATACAGTAAAAAAAGTAATAATGACCTGCATAATGTTTCAAACTTCTTTTGATTTAGAATACAATTTGATTGCTGAAAAATCTTTCATTTTTAGATTAAAAATGAAATAATGAGCAAAGACAAATCAGAAGATAAATTCGAATTCTCCCCTTATCAAATAATTGTTATTGCCCTTTTAGCAATCACTCAGTTTTCGGTGATATTAGATTTTATGTTGATTTCGCCTTTGGGTGATATGCTCATGAAATCCATGTCACTTAGCACCAAACAATTTGGCTTTGCTGTATCCATTTATGCCTTTAGCGCAGGGGCTTCTGCGCTCTTAACAGCAGGCTTTGCAGATAGATTTGTTCGCAAAAAGATTTTATTATTTTTTTATACTGGATTTATTTTGGGCACCTTAGCTTGCGGACTTGCTACATCTTACCCAATGCTTATTGCAGCTAGACTTATCACAGGTTTTTTTGGTGGGGTTATAGGCTCTATTTCAATGTCTATTGTAGTTGATTTGTTTCCCATGTATAAGCGAGGCAGGGTTATGGGTTTTATGATGATGGGCCTTGGCGCAAGTCAGGTTTTGGGTATTCCCATTAGTTTATACTTAGCCAATATATGGGGTTGGCAATCTCCCTTTTTAATGATTGCGGCATTGGCTGGAATAGTTTGGATAGTCATATTTATTAAAATGCACAACGTTACCGAAAACCTAAAAATAAAAAGTGATCGAAATGCTTTTGCCCATTTGTGGCATACTGCATCAAAAAGAAAATATCGAATCGGATTTTTATCAACTCTATTCCTATCCATAGGTGGATTTATGATGATGCCTTGGGGAAGCGCTTTTGCAATAAACAATTTGCGTGTTAAACCTGAACAACTTCCTTATCTTTTTTTCGTGGGCGGCTTAAGTTCGCTCATTGTAATGCCATTGATTGGAAACTTGTCAGATAAGATGGATAAGTTTAAACTTTTTGTATTGGCTTCTATTTGGATGATACTGACGGTGCTGGTTTATACCAATCTCCCTCCAATTTCATTTTGGATAATTATGCTTATGTATGCGTTGATGATGGTTGGCATTATGAGTCGCATGACGCCATCAACGGCTTTGTCATCTGACTTACCTGAACCACAAGACCGTGGCGCATACATGGCTATCAATTCATCTCTTCAACAAATTGCTGGTGGTGTAGCTGCCAATGTAGGCGGATTAATATTAGTGCAAAAAGATAATTTTAGCCCTATTGAACATTACGATACCGTAGGTTATGTGATTGCTATTATATCACTTGTCAATATTTTTTTCGTTTTCAGAGTTAGCAAATTAATAAAAATAACTAATGCAAATTAGTCCAAGCTTGGTATCTGCACCCATCCTTCTTTATATCGAAATAGATTTGGTTTTTTGTCACACAAACCACGGACTAAATATGATTCAAATTTAGTCAAGACAAAGTCCCTAAAACATTCTGATATTGGTATTATATTCGCCACATGAATATTCTCTTAATAGGTTCGGGTGGGCGCGAACATGCATTTTCATATTATCTAAGTAAAAGTAAGTTATGCAGCGATTTATACATAATGCCTGGTAATGCGGGTACCGCTGCATGCGGAACAAATGTTTCCATCAACCCTTTGCAATTTGATAAAGTAGCCGAATTCTGTATTGAAAAAAATATTGAATTATTGATAGTAGGTCCTGAAGAACCATTGGTGAAGGGAATGCGCAATTATTTTGAAACAAACGAAAAAATAAAACATATCAAATTTGTTGGTCCAGACCAAGCAGGAGCTGCTATGGAAGGCAGTAAGGATTGGAGCAAAGCCTTTATGGCAAAATACAATGTACCTACTGCGGCCTATAAAACTTTTACTGCCGACAATTTGCAAGAAGGCTTGGCATATGTGAAGCAACATAGTCTACCCATAGTATTAAAAGCAGATGGATTGGCTGCAGGCAAAGGTGTTCTTATCTGCCAAACACATGCTGAAGCAGAATCAGAATTGGAGCAAATGATTAGCCAAAGCAAGTTTGGTGATGCCAGCAAAAAAGTGGTGGTTGAAGCATTTTTAGATGGTATTGAGCTATCTGTTTTTTTGCTATGTGACGGAAATTCTTATAAAATTTTACCATCAGCCAAAGATTATAAAAGAATTGGCGAGGGTGATAAAGGCTTGAATACAGGTGGTATGGGAGCCATATCCCCTGTTCCGTTTGCAGATGAACAATTCATGGGAAAAGTGGAAAGCCGCATTATCAAACCAACGATTGAAGGATTAAAACAAGAAGGCATAAAATATGTAGGTTTCATATTTATAGGATTAATGAAGGTAGGCGATGAACCATGGGTAATAGAATACAACAGCCGCATGGGTGACCCTGAAACTGAGGCTGTGCTACCAAGAATAAAAACCGATTTTGCCGAGTTGATGTTGGCAAGTGCTGAAGGAAGATTACATGAAATGCAATTGGAAATAAGCAATCAAACGGCTGCCACAGTGATGTTGGTTTCTGAAGGATACCCTGGTGATTATGCCAAAGGCAAAGTGATGACGGGTTTTGAGGATATAAATGATTCTATACTCTTTCATGCGGGTACCAAACTCAATGTGAACAATGAGGTTGAAACCAATGGAGGCAGGGTATTGGCCATTACTAGCCTAGCCGATACTATTCAAGAAGCTGTTGCTTTATCTATGAAAGCTGCCGAAAAAATAGACTACGAAGGGAAGTATTATAGAAGAGATATTGGTTACGAATTCATATAAAACAAAAGTATGCTAATTACAGCCCTAATTCTACTACAAGCTTTTTTCGTAAGTTATTATTTCGGTTATCTAGGTTTTACTCGGTTTCAGTATGTATTGGTAAGCAAAACTGAATCCTTTAAAGTTCATGTAAGCCTTTATCAATTGATGGGTTTGGCTTTATTGGCTTTTATTTGCTCTGTACTGCATTTGTGTTATCCCATCAATGCGTCCTCATTTTACCTTATAAGTTTTAGTGCATTAGCAAGTGGTTTTATGATGCAGCCAAGGATATTTAAAGAAGCTACGAGGCATTTAATGGAGGGTATTAAGGCCAATAAATTCCCATATCTAATAAGCCTTATCATTGCTGTGTTAAGTATTTGCTCCAGACCTGGCATAGGCGACATTGCAGACTATCATTTACAAGCACTCAAGTGGGCTGAACAATATAAAAATATTATAGGTTTAGGTAATTTCAACCGTCCATTGGCAAACAACAATTGGTGGTTTAATATTCAAGCTCTTTTTGGAAATGCATCTCATTCTATTTATGTTCTGAATGCACTTATGTTCATATTGGTTTTTACCTTTCTTGTGAATAATGAAAGCAAAAACAACATGCTGAAAATATTTGGTTTTGTATTAGCTGGTTTTGTGGCTGTCTCTACCAAAACAGCCTTTGTGGGCAGTGTTACGCCTGATTATGCCATTACCAATTTGATTTTTATTTGCAGTTATTTATTCCTTAGTTATCATTTTAGTAAAGAAAAAACATACTTACATCTCATCATTTTATTTGCTCTTTTTGCTGTAACCATCAAACTTAATTCAGTTCTTTTGCTTGGCTTGGCTTTATTGTCATTTATTGAGCTAATAAAAGATAATCACTCAAAAAAATATTGGATTGGATATTCAGTAATTGCATCATTCACACTAGGCATTTGGGTATTGGGTAATGTCATGGTATCAGGCTGGCTTTGCTATCCTGCAAGTGGTTTGGATTTATTTCAGTTCGACTGGAAAATGCCAAAAGAGGTGCTAGATATGGAGCGTTTTAGCATCAAACAATGGGGAAAAGTTCCTTTTCAAGATATTCAAATAACTGCACAAATGAGCCTAGCTGAATGGCTCCCACTCTGGTTAGAAAAGCTTGATTTTTTCAATAAAGGACTGCTTGGTTTAAGTGTATTAACTACACTGCTATTTATCATCAAATATGCTTTCGAAAAAGAAAAACAAAAGACTATTCTAAGTCTAGCCATAATAAGTTTGATAGGTATTACTTTTTGTTTTTCAAATGGCCCACATGTTCGATATGCCTATGGATATATAGTTGTTCTGCTCGCCTTGGGTTTGGCTTATCTCCTGAGTAAAAAAATCAATTTAATAAACAAATGGATGATGATAACAACGCTTGTTATATCGATTGTTGGAGTTGCTCCCAAGATAGTTTCTATGAAAAATGAAGGTATTTTATCTAGCTCAATAGTGTATCCAAAAGCCTATCCTATTTACAATTTAGATAGCATGATATCAAATGGAAATACATTATACATTACCAAACAAAACAGTACTTGTTGGACATGCTTTCCATGTTCGTATTATATGCTCAAAAATTGTCAACTTAGGGGTAATACCTTTGAAGAAGGATTTAGGGTGAATCATCCTTAATTTTTATTAAACTCAGCCCTCTGACGCATGTCTCACCCATGTCAAATAATGGTTTGAGGCAATTTCAAAAAGCATACAAGTATGGTATATCAACAATACATTTTAAAGGTTAAAGAAATGGTATAATAAATAATAAATTTTGAGTGAAATGGTTGCGCTTATTAATTACTAAAATGCTTCACCTAAAGTAAAATACATACCTTGTATACCATTTTCACCTCGCCCATAATCGATACGTAGATTGATACGTTCTTTGCGCATAGCAATGCCTCTAATACCTATGCCATAGTTGGGTTTTATATTTTCAAACAAATTACTCAAAGTATTGCCAACATTACCAGCCCCAGCAAAAACCACCATAGAAATGGGCCCCCATACTTGTTTACGCAGCTCTGCTTGAACGGCAGCGGCATGCTTATCTCTAAATCGACCATTGTAATAACCGCGCATGTACATATCACTGCCAATTGTTCCCATTTGCCTAAATGGAATATTTCCCTCGTTAAAATTACCAAATGCCTGCAGTGCCAAAACATTATGGTTCCATAATTTGATATAGGTTCGGGCATCTACTGTCAAGTTATTGAATTCATAATTACTGCCGATAGCTTTGCTATTAAACAAAGTGCTGATGTCAATTAAATGACCATGAAGAGGATAATAGATATGGTCACGGTTATCAAAACTAAGGACCAAACCTGCACCGGCTGTATAGCTATTATTCACACCAATGATGTTTGAGGCTTTTAAGGCACTGCCATCCACAAAACCCAAATCACTCATCTTGTCTGTTTCAAGGTTGATACCGGCATATACATTTTTATATATTTGATAAGTCCCTCGAAGCTGTAATCTATTTAAAGTAAAATCGTAAAGCTCCTTGCTAGCATCTGTTTGTGTATTGCCGATGCCCCAATAGTTTTCGATAAATTTGGTATAGGTAAAAGAACCCTTGAAATTGAAATTATTTCGATTGGTAAAAATATCAAAATAAGGTTTGATACTGCTTTGTTTGTTTTGTGTATATTGTCCGTTCAACCTTACCAATGAAGGTCGAGTTACAACATCCTTTTTGGTATGAAATAAATACACTAAACTCAATCCCAATCTCCAACCTGTTTCAGGATAAAGGCCCCATATGGGTAATGCCATAAAGTATTTTTTGTTGGGTTTGCTTGTGTCACCTTCTACTTTATCATATATCTTGTCTATAAATTTTTCAAGTTTACCTTTCTTTTGTGCATGAACTTGGCTTATCGATACAATACCAAAGACTAACAGGATGATAATTCTTTTGGTTATAACCATTTGATTGCAGGAATTAATGTATGAAAACGAAAACCTGCATTAAAACCAATGCTAGTAGATTGAAAAGCAACAAAGTTAGGATAACCAAACATGTTCAAATTAGCATCATAAGTGGCAAATACATTAAAGAAATATTTCTTTCCATTTCTACCAATGGATAGTTTAGCATGTGCATCAAATTCAGGACTTATTCCACGGCTGTTATCTGTAATACTTTTTATCTGATAAGACGCCAAACCAAGTCCAGCAAATGCAGATGGAGAAATAAACCAAGTACCACCCTTCATGCAGAAATTGTAAGCATATCCTGGCCTTACATTCAAATGAGTCATACTTAAACTTCTCATACCCGTAAGCTCACCATAATTTTTTATTACATCAATATCGGGCGGAATCAGGGGTTGAGGAGAATCAATTTTTCTGTAACCCAAATTCATCATCAACAAAAATGCCCCAGATGATTTCTTTTGAAACTCAGCCATGCTCAAAGCACTGCGGTAAGAAAATTTACGATGATTAAAATTGTAGTATAGAGTTAAACCATGCATTTGAATATTAGCATCCGGGAGTTTTGAAATACTACTAGTATCAATCATACCTGTGCTTCTATAAATGCCGCTAAAAGAGCGTGAATAGACCTCACCACCTGAGCGAGATTGATAATAGCTGAATGAGAAATCATAAAAGCGTGTTCGGCCAAAAGTCTTTTCATCACGATTGGTATAGGGTACCTGCACACCGAAAGCTACTGTCACATATTTTAATCCTAAAGACAAACCTGTCTGCCAACTTGAGTTGGGTGATAGTTGCAGCAATTGTTGCGAATTTGTAAATCTTGGAGGGTTAATGAAAAAGTCGAAATTATTTACCCACGTGTTAAACTGCACATTATAAGGTCTTTCAAACTGAACAATATAATTGCTGTCTTTCTGTGCAATGCCTATGCAACAAAAAACTACTATGAAGATTAACAGCAAAACGATTCTTCTCATTTGCTGCAATTATACAATGCTTTCGTTTTAAAATCTATTAGCACTATGGATATAATAATTTGTTTACTTGAAAATGCATGCATTTGGATGCATATTTTAAGTCCAGTATTAGGTTTTAGTGACACCATTTTTGTTTTAGAATGGCAATTACATCTGTTTAGCCTAAGCCATCATGCAATAACAGCCTAAATTTATATATTCGCGCTTCAAGGATGAAACTTTCGGTTGTTATAGTAAACTACAATGTAAAATACTTTCTGGAGCAAGCGCTTCATAGTGTTCGCAAGGCCTGCCAAGGTTTGGATGCCGAGGTTTTTGTGGTGGATAATAATTCTGTAGATGGTAGTTGTGATATGGTTCGTCTTAAGTTTCCAGAGGTAATCCTTATTGATAACAAAGAGAATACAGGTTTTAGCAAAGCCAATAACCAAGCCATTCGTCAAGCCAAAGGAGATTATGTTTTGCTCTTAAACCCGGATACGGTGGCGGAGGAAGATTGCTTTAAAAAGGTTTGTGATTTTATGGATAGCACTCCTGATGCAGGTGGGTTGGGCGTGAAAATGATAGATGGAGCAGGTAAGTTTTTGCCTGAATCCAAAAGGGGATTACCTACTCCAGATGTGGCATTTTATAAAATTTTTGGATTGGCCTCACTTTTTCCTAAATCAAGAAAATTTGGTAAATACCATTTGGGTTTCCTTGACCGCAATGAAGTACATTCAGTAGAAGTATTGGCTGGAGCATTTATGTTACTTCGCAAAAGTTTGCTTGATAAGATTGGTCTTTTAGATGAAGACTATTTTATGTATGGTGAGGATATTGATTTGAGTTATCGCATAACCACATCAGGTTTTAAAAATTATTACTTCCCTCATACCACCATCATACATTATAAGGGAGAAAGCACTAAAAGAACAAGTGTTAACTATGTATTCACCTTCTATCATGCCATGATTATTTTTGCTAAGAAGCATTATAGTCAAAAGCATGCCAGAACATTCAGTTTTCTTATCAATTTTGCCATTTATGTGAGGGCTTTGGCAGCAGTAGTATTGGGTTTTGTGCGTAAAACTTTATTACCAACGCTTGATTTTGTGTTTATTCTTTCTGCGTTTTTACTCATCAAAAATTATTGGAGTGAGTACCGTTTTGAAAGTCAAACGGCTTATCCAAAAGAGGCCGTATGGTTGAATGGAATCGTGTATACCTTACTTTGGATGTTTGGTCTTTTTGTGGCAGGTGCTTATCATAAACGAAAAACTTTTTTGAGTGTGTTAAAGGGCGTAACAGCAGGCACCGTTGCCATTGCAGTCTTTTATGCTTTTGTGGATGATGCCTATCGTTTTTCAAGGGCCTTGATAGTGCTTGGGGCTTCTGTGGCTGTATTGGTTAGTTATTTAGATAGATTGCTCATTTATTTCTTAAGCTACAAGAAACTGAGTTTGGGCCTTGGAGGCGAATTGAAAACCATTATCGTGGGAAATATTAATGAAGTAAGTCGTGTGCAAGATTTATTGGTTAAAAGCAAGAGCCAAAGCGAATACATTGGTTTTGTTGGCATTGACGATAGCTCAGTGGATGATCATCATTTCTTAGGAAATATTCAGCAATTGGCTGATTTGGTCGAAATCTATCGAATAGAGGAAATCATTTTTTGTAGTAAGGATTTATCAATCTCTCACATTATCGAATGGATGGGAAAGATTGGTAGACCTGATATTATGTTTAAAATTGTGCCTGAAGAAAGTTTGTTTATCATAGGTAGTAATAGCAAAAATGCTCCTGGTGATTTTTATACCATCGAAATAAATCTATTGTTAAACAAACCTTTTGAACAACAGAAAAAACGCGTATTTGATATTGCCTTTAGCATCTTGGCTTTAGGGCTTTCACCTATTTTGGTATTGTTTCAAAAGAAGCCTTTTCATTTCTTTAGCAATTGGTTTCAGGTACTATTGGGTCGCAAAACTTGGGTGGGTTATGCCAAAAGCGAAAATGTGAAATTATTACCTCGTATAAAGGAGGGTGTATTGAGTCCTTTGGATAAAAACAGCAGGATTTTAAATGAAATCAGCATACAAAAATTAAACTTTTTATATGCCAAGGATTACTCCATTGAAAAGGATTTTATCATATTATTGAAATCTTTAAGAAGTTTAGGCAATTGATAATCAGATAATTTTATATATTTGTTTCTATGTATTAAACCTTTGTATTCATGTTACATCATAACATTACTAAACCAATAAAAATATGAAAAAGTTACTTCAATTAAGTTTAATAGCGGCATTGGCCCTATCGCTTAGCGTTACAGGATGTAAAAAGAAATCATCTGAAGAAACAGACACAGATACGCAAACTAGCCAAAATCAAAATGCATTGGAAAATGATTTTGACCAAGTCTCTTCACAAGTTGACAATGCTGCCAATAGCAATGGTTTGAAAAAAGCGGGACCAGTAATTACAATAGATACTGTAAATTCAACCCGCAAAATGACTGTTGACTATGGAACTGGTACTTTATGTGATGATGGCAAAATGAGGAGCGGTAAAATATTGGTTACTTGGACTGGTAAATTCCGCGACCAAGGAACAACCAAAAGCATAGCTTTCGAGAACTTTGTACAAAATGGAAATGCGGTAGACAATAGTAGTACCAAGACTATTCAAAACATGGGCCGTGATGCGAATAACCGCATGTATTGGAATATCAGTGTAAATGCAACAGTGGCATTGGCAAATGGTTCAACCATCGAGTGGCAATCAACTCGCACCAGAACATGGATAGCGGGTGAAAGCACCCCAACTGTTTGGAATGACGACAAATACCAAATTACTGGAACAACTACAGGTATTAACAAAAAAGGTCTTAACTATACTTGTACCATAACTACTCCATTAACTGTTGACTTAAGCTGCGATAAACGCAGAATTACAGCAGGTGTGATAGAAATGAAACCAGAAGGTAAATTGACAAGAACCATTGATTATGGGAGTGGAGAATGCGATGGAACGGTTACTGTTAGTATTGGAGGAAGAACCTACAGCATAACCAGGTTGTAAGATATTTTTTGAAATGATCTAAAGGCTGTCTCGTAAGGGCAGCCTTTTTTTATGCAAAAATCAGTAGATTTCTTTCAAAATTGATTGTCTTTGCGAATCATGATGCATCGGGATGAATCAATCTCTCAAAAAATCAGATGGCTTCGTGCCTCGTCATGACGCAATAGAAACGCAATAATTATGATCATGTTTTAATAAACAAACTGATCTCGAATGCCTTGTTCCAAGGCTGTCCATTTGCCTGTTTTGAAGCTAATGGTTTTTAAGCAATCATTGGTCCAGGTATTGCAAGTGTGAAGGAGGTTAAACGATTTTGACGAATCATAAATTCTTTCAGCACCTCTATAGGAGCCCAAAGCAAGCGGGATCAATTTACTGCCGTCATTTTGTTTGAAGCTAGATTTAATGAAGGATACCAATTTGGAATATTGTTCCTTGCTCAAATATATTTTTCGACAAAACCTTCTTTTAAAAGGGTATTCACCTTCCACGCCCACATGCATAATGCCCGAACCTAAGCCTAATCCAGATTTGATGGTGGTGCCATAGTTCATCACCTGCCAACTGTGGTTTTGCAGGTAAAAATCCTTTTCGGCAAAGCCAAAGCTAATAAATGGGGCTTTTTCTATTTCGCCTCCAAAATCATCATTATTGATATAATCGGTCCAATTGCAGATTTCATTTTTTGTAGGCAGAATGATATCTGTGTGCATGCCATCACCCCCCACATACATCAAAATACCCGTAGTTCTAATGAGTCTGTCGTTGTTTATGGTCATTAAAGGCAAAATCAAACACAGCAAAAAGTAAAAAAGTCCAAGAGAAATAAGGCCTATAACGCTTTTCACCACAATTTGAATGATGCGAATATGTAGGGGAAGATGCGACATCTTAAACTTATATTATTGATTTACAAAAATGCAAAGTACCTTTGTTGCAAGTATTATGCAACGAAAAAATAACAACAAGGGAAAATTTGGCTCAGATGCACCTAAGCAAACACGTGCAAACAGCAGCAAATCTTCAGCACCTTCAAGCCGTTTTGGCAAAAGAACACCTGCAAAAAAAACAAGCGGCAACAGCCGATTTAACAAGTCTGATAGTGGAGATTTTGGTGTAGAAAGAGAATTTAAAAAGCCAGTAAGTCGCACAAAGTCATTTGATAGCGATAGACCAAAGACCAGAGCGTCTAAATTTGATGATAAATCTTCATCAAGCGAAAATAGATACAAAAAGCCTGCAACCGAAAGAGGCAGATTTGCTAAAAGCGATGACAAACCAAGGTTTGGAGCAGATAGAGAAAAAAAATCGACTTATAGCCGTGGCGCTAAATCTGAAAATACTGGAACAAGCTTCCGTAAGTTTGATGATAAAGACAAAGGAGGAAGTAGGAAGTATGGCAAATCGTTAAGCGAAGGTAAACTGAGATTTGCTAAGCGCGATGACAAGCCTTCGAGATTTGATGACAGTGACTCAGCAAGCGAGAACAAATACAGAAAATCAACCACAGGCAAATTTAGCAAACGTGATGAAAAGCCTGCTTCAAGAAGTAAATTCAGCAGAGCTGCCGATGATGACAAAAAATCGAATTCAGATAGACCTTTTACCAAAGCTACCAGAACATCAAAATTTGATTCTAAAGATTCAAAACCACGCACAAGTAAGTTTGACGACAAACGTGAGTCGAAGGGAAAAGACAGAGAAGTAAAAAACGACAAGAGCAAAAGAACTGAAAAAGAAGATTTGAGCTTGGGTGGAGAATTGAGGTTGAACCGTTATTTAAGCAATGCGGGTGTGGCTTCAAGGCGCGAAGCGGATGATTTGATTGGTGCAGGCTTAGTTTCGGTAAATGGAAAAGTGGTAACTGAAATGGGTTACAAAGTGGAGCCTAATGATGATGTAAGATACAATGGACAAAGACTTTCCATTGAACAAAAAGTATATATTCTATTAAATAAACCAAAAGACGCTATTACTACAAATGATGATCCTGAAGGTAGAAATACCGTAATGGACATTTTTGAAGGTCAAATGAAAGAGCGTATATACCCTGTTGGTAGATTGGATAGAAACACGACTGGTGTTTTGCTTTTGACCAATGATGGTGAGCTTGCCCAAAGGTTGATGCACCCTAAATATGAGGTGAAAAAAGTTTACAAAGCCACTTTGAATAAAGCCTTCAAAAAAACCGATTTGTTTAACCTAGTTAACAATGGCGTTGATTTAGAAGATGGACATATCCAACCAGATGGTGTAGCTATTCCGAATCCTAACGATAAGACGGTTGTAGGTATTGAAATACACAGCGGTAGAAATCGTATTATCCATAGAATGTTTGAAGCGATGGGTTATGTGGTAGATAAGCTAGATAGAATTTCTTATGCTGATATTACCCGCAGTGGGCTGGATAGAGGTCATTGGAGACATCTAAATGATAAAGAACTTAAAGGGTTAAAACGTAAGTTGAAACTTAGCTAATCACATAGCTGCTTAATTTCTAATCATACAATCATAATTTTTATATTCGTAGCTTATTTAGCGCAATAATGAAAGGATACCTTCAATTTTTAAAATATGCAAAGCCCTACAAAGCTCTTGCAGCTTTAAATATTTTATGTAATATTCTCTCTATCATATTTGGTTTGTTTTCTATCACTTTGATTATTCCTTTCTTGGGATTGCTTTTTGATAAAACTAAACTGGTATATGTAAAGCCAGAATTGACGCTTAGCTTCGATTCAGTTAAGAATTATTTCTCATATTACATCTCAGGAGTGATACAAACAGAGGGCGCTGAAACTGCTCTCTTATACATTTGTGGCATGGTGGTATTCATGATTTTGTTGAAGAATTTATTTCGCTATTTAGCCCTCTATTTCATGGTTCCATTGCGCAACTATGTGGTGAGTGATTTAAGAGAAAAACTTTATCAGCACATTATCATTTTGCCTTTGTCTTATTTCAGTGAAGAGAAAAAAGGCGATTTGATAAGCCGCATGACAAGTGATATCATGCAAGTAGAAGTGGCTATCATGAGTTCATTAGAAGCATTGTTTAAAGAACCTTTAACCATTGTGTTTTACCTAAGCATGCTCATTTGGATGAGCCCTATGCTGACATTAATAGTATTTTTATCACTTCCTGTTTCTGCTCTGTTTTTAGGTAGAGTTGGTAGAATATTAAAAAAACTATCTCAACGTGGTCAAAGCAAATTTGGTGAGTTGGTATCCCTTTTTGAAGAGACTTTGATGGGAGTGCGAGTTATTAAAGCATTCAACTCTCAAGAGTTTTTTATGGCTCGTTTCAAAAAGTATAATGAGCAATATACACGCATCAACATTGCTTCAAACCGCACAGGTGATGGTGCATCGCCTATCAGCGAAACCATCAGTGTGGGCATGCTTGCCCTTATTTTATGGATTGGTGGCAAAATGGTTATCAATGGTGATTCGAATATTGATGCTGAAATATTTATTGGATATATTGGTATTTTCTCTCAATTGTTATCGCCTTCAAAAGCTTTTTCAACGGCTTACAGTTCTATGCAAAAAGGTAGGGCTTCGCTAAATAGAATTGAAGAAGTACTTCAAAGTGAAGAGGTGATTACCCATGTTGATAATCCTATTTCTATCCAACATTTTAACAAGAACATTGAGTTTAAAAACGTAAGTTTTAAATATGCCGATGAGTATGTTTTAAAGAATATAAACTTAACCATTGAAAAAGGCAAAACCATTGCTTTGGTTGGTCCTTCAGGAAGTGGTAAATCTACCTTGAGTGATTTGGTGCCTCGTTTCTATGACCCTATTGAAGGGGAGGTAATGATTGATGGTATAAACATAAAAGAGTATAAAATCCTTGAATTGCGTGGCTTAATGGGAATTGTAACACAAGAATCTATTTTGTTTAACGATACCATTTATAACAACATTGCCTTTGGTAAATTGAATGTGGGTCAAGAACAAATAGAATTGGCAGCTAAAACAGCCAATGCACATCAATTTATTATGGATACCGACAATGGCTACCAAACCAATATTGGCGACAGTGGTAATAAACTCAGCGGTGGACAAAGACAAAGGATAAGCATTGCACGTGCAGTAAATACCAACCCTGATATTTTGATTTTAGATGAAGCTACTTCAGCCCTTGATACAGGTAGTGAACGTGTGGTGCAAGAGGCTTTGGCCAATGTAATGAAAAACCGCACCACCATTGTGATTGCACATCGTTTAAGCACCATACAAAATGCAGATTTGATTGTGGTGTTAGACAAAGGAAGAATTGTGCAACAAGGCACCCACAATGAATTAATCAACCAAGAAGGTATGTACAAAGAGCTTAACAAAATGCAGCAATTGGCTGAGTAAATTAAATTCTAAATCTTTTTGTGAGGTAGGGTGTTGCCAACTTCCACTTGAATTATGTCGGGAAGTAATTCCCGACAACACCCAAACGATGCTTCGTCATTATTCAATTTTTGAAGTGTGGTCGGGTGTTACCACCCGACTCTCGAATAGCTCCCCAACAAGAAACTAACAACATTTTCGCATTTCCAATATTTAAATAGATTTGTATCTCATGGATTTTATAACAGAGTTAAAATATAGAAACGAAGTGCTTTTCTATTTTGGTTTGGCTAACTTGATAGCAGCCATTGTATTTCTTGTGTTGGCTTACACCACATCCAATATGATAAGTGGGGTCAATGCTTGGTTCAAGCCCTTTAAATTTGCCATATCAACAACCTTGTATTGTTGGTCTATGCTCTGGTATTGCTATTATTTGCCAAATTTTGATACCAAATTATTCAATTGGACTATCATAATAACCCTTGGTTTTGAAGTGGCCTATATTGCTTTTAGAGCAGGGAGAAACGAATTATCTCATTTCAATATTGCTACACCCATCGCAAGCTTTTTGTTTTCATTAATGGCCATTGCTGCCACCATTGCCACCCTTTACACAGCTTATGTGGCTTTTCTATTTAGTGTCAATACGTTTCCAAGCTTACCTTCTTATTATATTTGGGCTATAAGACTGGGTTTGATTTTATTTGTAGTTTTTGCTTTTGAAGGATTTGCTATGGGAGCTAGGATGTCACATTCGGTAGGTGGTTCAGATGATTCTTTAGGTATTCCTATTTTTAATTGGAGTAAAAAGTTTGGCGATTTGCGTATCGCCCATTTTATAGGAATGCATGCCCTGCAAGTATTACCCTTGATTTCATATTACTTTCTTAAAAATACCAAGTTCACCATTTTCATAGCTGCACTATATGCATTTCTAGCGTTGCATACGCTTATTCAAGCATTGAAAGGGAAATCTTTTTTTGCATAGGTTAAGATTTGTTCTTGAATTAATTTTCAAATAAAATCTACTTTCAAGTGAGGTCGGTTTTTGCCAAATGACATTTAAAATTTCACCTTGAAACTAAGAAAATAGAAAAGCCCTTCTACATAGCAAAAGGGCTTTGGGTTTAATTGATTGGATGTTTTCTTTTTCTCTTTCTGTTTATTCTTGTGTGAAATTAATGGGTAAAATTAATCTTACAGGTACTTGCGTTCCATTTTGTATACCAGGTCTCCAAGTGGGCATTTCGCTTATCACCCTCATGGCTTCATCATCGCAGCCAAATCCTATGCCTTGCATGATATTGATATCACTTATGCTACCATCTGCATTCACCACAAACGATAACATGACTCTACCTGTTCGGTTGCTTTCTTTGGCTAATTTAGGATATTGCAAATTGTTAGTTATATAGTTATACATGGCCTGCATACCACCTGGGAATTCAGGCATGGTTTCTACTATGTCAAATGGTTTTTCAGGAGCTTTAAGGGTTGGGAAATTTCCTGCTTTGCCTATGCCATTTCCTCCTTGTCCAATGGTTGGCAAACTGCCAAGGCCAGCGCTCATGATACCTGAGCTGTTTTGTATAATTTGTGTACTTATGGTTGTGATGCTATTATTTTTTTTGATAGCCTTTTTGATGTCTTTATCCTTAACGATATTATTATAATCTATCACATCACTTATCTTCTCAAATGATATATCGGGCACAATTTGAAGGTTCTCTATTTTGATCACCGCAGTTTCTATTATTTTTTTCGTATCACTTTTCAAAGCTGTTAAAGTAGGTGTTGTATTGCTTGAATGTGTTTTACCATAGACAAGGGCAAATAAAGACAATAAAATAAAGGGACTTAGAGCATAGGTCATACCCAAATTGGTGTATTTGGCTGCATCTTTTCTCAATGCATAGGCACCATACATTTTGTTGCGGTTTTCAAATACAATCTCGTCCAGATTGTTTTTTGAAGGATTGAAAATATTCATAGCATAATTGATTATACCTGATAAACTTTAATCATGCTATGAATAGTATTATTAATTTTCTTAATGACGAAATCATGACAATTAATGATCAGGCAATGAGAAGTAAAATCGGGTGCCCTTGCCTAAATCGGAATCTAACCATACATGGCCTCCTTTGTCTTCCACTATTTTTTTAACAATGGCCAATCCTACACCAGTGCTCTCAAAAGAGTCGCGTGATTGCAGGGTTTGAAATATTTGAAAAACTTTTTCGTGAAATTCAGGTGATATACCAGGTCCATTGTCTTCCACGCAAAATTCGTGCATTTGCCCTTTAAATTGATACCTCACAAAAACTTCAGGATTTTCGTTTGAATTGTATTTAATGGCATTGCTTATATAATTGGTCAACACTTGCTCAACAGCGATGGGCTCGTTGTGTATTTTAGGCAAGTTATCCTGAACATGTATTTTGAATTTTTCTGGAACAGCTATAGAGTCCACAATCTCTTTCACCATAAAATTCAAGTCAATATCAACTGGGTTTGGTTTCATCCTACCTGCTCTTGAATATTCTAAAATACCATTGATTAATGACTCCATTCTATTTACGCGGGTCCTAAGCAAATCAAAATTGGTTTTCACATCACCTTTCATTTGACCTTCTAAATCTTCTTCAATCCACATAGATAGGTTGTTGATGCCTCGCAATGGTGCTTTTAAATCATGAGATACAATATATGCAAATTGGTCTAGCTCTTTGTTCTTACGTTCAAGTTCATTTGTATACTCTAACAATTTGCGCTCAATTTCCTTCTGACTAGTAATATCCTGAAGGATACCGCTAACAATAAGTTTGCCGTTTCTTTTCTCAGGAATACCTTTAGTTCGCACATCAACATAATTTCCTTTTTTAGTGATGATTTGACCTTCTATTTCAAATGCTTCTTCCTTGTCAATAACATTCTTAAATTTTTCTAAGAAACGGGTTCTCGATTCTTCAGTATAAAATTTAAACGCCTCGTTAATGCTTAATGAAATCGGCTCATCAATTTCGTATATATTATACATTTCCTTGGCCCATTTCACAGTGTGCTTACTTACGTCAATCTCCCAACCACCTACTTTCGCAATACGTTGCGCCTCTTCTAAGTCTTGTTGGTATTTTAAAATTTGTTCTTCAGCAAGTTTTCTTTCAGTAATATCAAAGTTAACTCCAATTAATCGTGATGGTTGATTTTGATGGTCTTTAAATAATTTTGAAAAGGCAGCCACATGCCTTACCTCATTTACAGAATTGATTATTCTAAACTCACCTTTATAGCCATCCAAATTTTGAATAGAATATTGAACTTCTTTGTTTACCTTAATTTTATCATCAGGGTGCAATGTTTTTTCAAAAGCATCGTAATCACCCGAAAATTTATTGGGTTCTAAGTCAAAGATTTCATACATGGATTTACCCCAAATAAGTGTATTATTTGTGATATTCCAATCCCAAATACCAAGATTCGCTGCATTGGTAGCAAGTAATAGACGTTCTTCACTTTCTCTAAGTTTTTCTTCAGCTAATTTACGCTCAGTAATATCAATACCAAAACCAATAACGTTTGTTACCGCTTCATTATTATCAACAATCGGATACATTCTACGTAACATCCATTTATTGGATCCATCCGGTTTTAGGATACTCTCCTCGTATTCATATATTTGTTTTGAATTATAAGCTCTATTAAACACCTCTCTTCTGGCATCAGCTATTTTCGTATCTCTTCCATAATGATCGCAGTATTCGTAATCATTATGACCTATAGCCCATGTTCGTTTTTCAGCATCCTGAATGGCTACTTCATTTATAAATAAATATTTATGATTGCTGTCAAACACAACTATATCACTTGGAATTTTATTCAAAATTCTTTCATAGAAATCTTTGAGATGTTTAATTTCTTGTTCGGCTTTTTTTCGTTCAGTAATATCCCTTGAGTTAACAACTAATCCGCCAATTTCATCATTAGAGATAAGATTATTTCCAATTGATTCAATATTTAAATAATGCCCATCTTTATGTCTAAATCTAAATTCAAATAAATCAGAAACACCTCCTTTATCAATACCTCGATTAAATTCGGCAATAACCCTTTGCATATCTTCAGGATGCACAAAATGGAGTATATCTTGATTTAAAGTTTCATCTACCGTGTAACCAAAAACCCTATAAAAAGAAGGACTTTCATATATTATTTTCCCTTCTTTTGATAATACGGTGGTAATATCTGTGGCATTTTGTACAAGAGACCTAAAGCGGTTTTCGCTTTGCTCAAGTTTTTGTTGAACCATTTTGCGCTCAGTGATATCTCGTATGGTAGCTATGATGAGCTCTTGACCTTCGATTTTTGCATATTTTATGCTTGCTTCTACCGGGAAAGTGCTGCCATCAGATCTAATATTTTCACCTTCTAATAGCAGTTCGGATTTTTCTTTTACCTCTGCAAAATGTTTTTGCCAATCCTTTTTAGTTTGAAATATCTTCTCTATCTCCATCATAGTGGAGCCTATAATTTCTTCCTTTTTTTTGCCTAAATTTTTTGCATGTGTTTGATTCACATAAACTAGTTTTCCGTCCCAATCAGCTACAGATATGGCATCACTAATTCGCTCTGTAATTTGGTTGTAGAGTAATATTTGTTTTTCACGTTCTTTGATATTTGTAATATCAGTTAAAACGCCAATAATATATTTACCACCTGCATTTTTGAGACAACTTTTCTTAACTAAAAGAATTTTAGTTTCGTTTTTTTCATCTACAAAAATACCTTCATTTAAAAAGTCAATTTTGGTTGCAAATTGTTTTTCGTCTTCACTAATATATTGGTTGCCTAATTCCTCCCCAAGAAACTCAACCTCTGTTTTGCCAATAATATCCTCTTTCTTTTTGTTGATTAATTTGCAATAGGCTTCATTTGCAATTACCCATCTATGATTTCTATCTTTTGCAAATACGGGATTAGGAATAGAATTAAGGATTGAATCTAGGAAATTATTGTTTGAAATAATTTCATCTTGCGCCATTTTAAGTGCTGTTATTTCCCTTGCTATGGCTTGGTATCCAACAAGTCTTCCATTCTTATAAATGGATTGAACATTTTGTCCAATCCATTTTACTTTATGGTCTTTGGTTACAATAGGAAACTCGTGGTAAAGTACGTCATTTTCATGTTCCTTTTTTCTAAGATAAACTTCGGTTACCACTTTTTTGAAATCGTCTCTTACCAAATCAAGATACCTCATGTTAAGTAGTTCTTGATTGGAAAATCCTGTAATGCTGGATGAAACTTCATTTACGTAAGTGAATTTTCCTTGTGTGTCAGAATTATAAAAAATGTCAGAAGCTGATTCAATTAATAATCTAAATTTTCCTTCGCTTTCTTTTAATTTTGATTCAGCTTCGTATCGCTCAAATGCGCCTCCCAAACTGTTAGCAAAATTTTGAAGTAAACCAATTTCAGTATTACTCCATGATTTTTCATAACTTACTACATCAAACCCAATAAAGCCCCAATAATTACCGCTAACCATGATAGGAACTAATAATACCGAGACAATATTTTGTGGTAATAGCTGTGCTTGCTCAGTTTCAGGAAAACTGCTTGTTAAACCCCCAATATAATTTCCTTTAACAAAATTAGTATACCATCTCTCATAGCCTAGTTCTTGGTAGGATAACTTTTGATGTTTTGAAGCATAAGTAAAATAGCTTTTCTTTAAATTGTCAAAGGTATACCTGTGGCTGAATACTGGACTTTCATTCCGTAAATACTCATTTTGAAAAATAGTTATTTTATCAATGGAAATATTTTCAATTAGATTTTTTAATATTTTCTCAATGGCATTATTAAAATCATTGTTAGTTAGTAATTCAGACGATGCAAAATTGATGGCTTGTAATAACTTTTCATTTTCTTGCAGTCGATGTTCTACTTCCTTTCTTTCTGTGATATCAGTCTCTATAGCTATGAAACCTATATGGTTTTTATTGCCATCGTACATGGGTGTAATTGCTGTTGACAGCCAATATCCTTTGCCAGATTTTGAATAATTATAAATTTCGCAATTACATTCTGATAATGAAGTTATGGCATCGCTAATTAGCTTTTTTGTATTCGGGTCAGTCTTTTCCCCATGCAATAATGTACCGGGCTTTTTTCCTATTATTTCTTCCGTACTATATTCTGTTAAGCGAGAAAATCCTTTGTTAATCCAAATGATAGTTCCATCTTGGTCTGAAACACTTACTGCACTATGCGTATTCTCTGCTATTAAGGCTAGTTTAGTAATTTCCTCTTCAAATGATTTTCTTTTTGTGATATCATATGATATCGACATAAATTGAATGGGAAGACCAAGGTTATTATTAAAAGGAATGATTACAGTATCTAACCAGAAATATTGCCCATCTTTATTTTTATCTTTAATTTCGCCTTTCCATACCTCACCAGCTAGTATGGTATCCCACATTTCTGAAAAAAAATCTTTACTGTGGTAATTTGAGTTAATTTTTTTGTGAGATGAGCCTATAAGTTCGGCATCATTATAACCTGATATGTCGCAAAAATTTTGATTTACATAAGTTATTTTTCCTTTTATATCGGTAGTGGCAACAATTACTGCAGTATTTACAGCCCATTTTAGATCATTTAATTCTTTAAAAGATTCTTTGGAGCTTAATTCAAGTGTTCTTTCTAGTTGATCGTAATCGTTCTGAAATTGATGATAAGTCTGATTAATAATTTGAATTAAACTATCTATATCTTCAGTATATTTAGAATCCTCTCCAAAAAGTCTTATCAGTTGTCGTTTTAGTAAGCGATGCATCTTTTTTCTCTCTTAGTCTAATTGATAACCATGTTTTGTTAGTTTCACAAATAAATCATCTTGTTTGAATGGTTTAGATATGAAATCATTCATTCCACATTCCAATGCCTTTCTTTTTATTTCCGGAAAAGCATCGGCAGTCAAGGCAATGATAGGTACATGATGATTGAGTACTTTTGAGTTCTTATCTCTTATTATCTTGGTAGCTTCATATCCATCCATTAATGGCATCTGTAAGTCCATCAAAATTACATCATAGCTTTTCTGGCTCAAGATTTCAATTGCTTCTACTCCATTGTTAACTGTGTCAACATAGGCATTCCATTTATGTAAGATTTGTTTGGCTACAATTTGATTCATGTTATTGTCTTCAACTACCAATATTTTCAGATCAGTTAAATCTTTCAAATTAGAAACTACTTTTTTAAATTTATGAAGTTTTCTGCTAATACCAAATGGTAAATCTAAAATAAATTTAGATCCAACTCCTAATTCACTTTCAACCTTTATTTTCCCATGCTGCAATCCGACTAGTCTCTTGGAGATTGTTAATCCAAGCCCAGTACCACCATATTTGCGGGTAATTACATTACTTTCTTGGGTGAAGCTTTCAAATATGGTTTCAATTTTAGAGGGTGCTATGCCAATTCCTGTATCTGCTATTTTGAAAGCTAATTGTATAGAGTTATCTTCAATGTTTAAGATGTCAACACCGAAAGTGATACCCCCTTTTTCTGTAAACTTAATGGCATTGTTTATTAAATTTACTAAAATTTGATTTAATCTATAAGGATCCCCTATCAGCTGTTGAGGAAGATTTTCATCAATATTAATTTCAAAGTAAATACCCTTCTGTGAAGTCTTAAGCAAAAAAGTTTTTACTAAATTGTCAAGTAATTCTGTTACATCAAACTCTATATGCTCAAGTTCAACCTTGCCAGCTTCGATTTTACTAAAGTCTAAAATATCATTAATTATCACCAATAGATTATCAGCAGAGTGTTTAATAATGTTTAAGTTATCTTTGAATTTTATGTCAATATTATCGCCAAGTAAAATATCAGTTATACCCACAATGGCATTCATAGGGGTTCTTATTTCATGACTCATATTGGTTAAAAAGAGCATTTTTGCTTTTTCAGATGATTCGGCCACCAGCTTTGCGTGAATTAGTTCTTGCTCATTTTTTTTGTTTTGAGAAATATTTATTGCCACACAAGTAGCTGTTTTTTTATCTTGTTTGAAATTTTCTGAGTAGGGTGAAAATCTTATTTCATATGTAATCTCTTTACCAAATTTTGTAAATGATAATTCAACAGACTCTTGTGATTGATGAGCAAAGCAATTATGGATGGCCTGGTTAATTTTTTGTTTGTATTGCTCTGGAAGCTGATCAACCAGTCTTTCATTGTTAGTTAGGTTTATATCAAGGTGATTGTTTTTTTCATTCACAAAAGATTCAACTACAAATCCTTTATCGTCAATAATAAATGGAATAATGGGTAACGAACCTCCTAAGTTTTTTAATTGCTCTTGTTTCTGATGAATCAGCTTTGATGACTTTGATTGAGTAACTATAAAAATGTAGGCCCCAATTAGAAGAAGAATAACTAAAATAGATATAGGTATTACATATAATTTAGAGAGATAAAATGGGTAAGGAATAAGAATTTCTAGTTCTGTAATATTGTTATCGTATTGATTAGGCAATTCGCTATGTGAACGAATCTCAAAACGATGCTTTCCATAGTTCAATTCTTGAATACTAATATCTCCAATTGTATTTGCTTGCCATTTCCCCCCATCAATTCTCCACATAGCACTAATTTTACTGTTATTCAATATCATGTTTTTCGACAGGGCTTTCCAATGAATAAATAAACTTCTGCCTACCGATATTTTTCCTGTAATTTCAATAATCGGATGAGATTCATTTATTCGTTTAAGATTGAAAACATTTAGGCCACCTCCATATGTTCCTATTAGAATTTTGTTATTTTTATATTTTATAGGCCAAGACGCCTGACCTGAAAGCCCTTCGGCAGAGCCGATTTTATAAAACAAGCCATTTTGATATGCTGTTAAGAATTCTTTACCACCATACCATAGTGTATTATTGCTGTCAAATTCAATATCACAATAATCGAGAGGAAAATCTATGTTATTTTCAATACTTACAGATATTAAGCTGTCATGATTCTTTAGCATCGAAATGCCAGCACCTGCAGAAGCAAACCAAATGTTTCCATATTTATCACTGGCAATATCACTTACCTTACCAATAATATTTTCTCCAATCTTTGACCACTTTCTTATGTTATAATTATTATCTACTTTAATTAAATCTGAATTTGTTCCTAACCAAACCGTACCATTCTTTTCAAATAGCATCGAATAGAGTCTTGTGCCATTTGTTAGTATTTTATTAATGGGTGTGATTTGTTCAAATTTACCATTTGCAAGCTTGTATACCCCGACAGTTCTATTTTTATTAGGGTCGCGGTTATCGAAAACTGAAAACCATAAGTCTCCATTCGTATCCTTCCATATTTTATGAACACATTTATCTGTAAAACCGTTTGCTAGGCCTATTCGAGAGAATCTTGAACCATCAAACTTATAGGTGCTATTTTCTTGAACTCCGCTCCCAATCCAAATATTCCCTTTCTTATCCTGGTTAATAGTTGTGATGTCTTGAATAGTAATTCCAAGAATATCATTTATGTCTGTGTGCCTATTTTTATTATCAATTTTGGTAAGACCTCTGTATTTTGCCAACCATGTATTTTTATAACTATCAATAAAAATATCATAAATAGCATTTGTTTCGTATGTATTTCCTACATCAATTTTTTTGCATTTTGTTTCGTTGGTATTATAACAGAGTAATTTGTTGATGCATCCAATCCAAATATTTCCATCAGGAGAAAACTGAATAAAACACTTGTTATAATAATTTTCAAAAATACCCGATTCATTCCATTCATTATTTTGTTTGATAAGAATTTTTCCAATATCAGAAAGTGCCATGATACTTCCATCTTTGTCAACATCAAAACTCTTGCATAAATTACTTGAAAAAGGGTTTTCTCTTGATAGTTTTCCGTCTTTTGTGTAAGTATAAATGCCATTTAAGGTATAGTTGCTATTTAAACAGAAATACAAATTACCCTTGTTATCTACTTGGCTATTTATTAATTGTGCCGACCAATTTAGTCTTTCTGTGATAGGTTTTAAAATTCCTTTTTGAGACAATGAGAATATTTGACGTTCATCATTAAAAAGCATACTATTATCTCTATTTTGAAGTAATCGAACAGAGCCTGCATTTTGAACATTGTTGAGCTTTTTTAAGACACTGTATTTTTTTCCTTTTTTTTGAATTAATTTTATTTCCGCATAATTATTTCCAACATGGCAAATGAAATATTCGCTTCCATCTGGTAATAATGCATAATCTATTATGCGCTGAACTTTATTGTCAATTGTATATAATAACTTTCTATATTTATTGTTTTTAATTTCGTAAAGTGTATCAAGGTATAAGCAAATTAAGGTGTTTTCATCTTTCTCTCGAATGGTTAGGTTTTGATTACCTATTCTGTTTGAATGAATGAATTTAATGTTATTCCATTTGTAGCCATCAAACTTCGCAATGCCGCTCTTTGTGCCCAGCCACGTGGTACCATTCTTTTGAACATATATTCCATAGGTTTTCCCTTCAGGCAAACCTTCATTTTGTCCAAATGACACTATTCTCCAAGGTTCATTATATTGTATGGCACTTGCATGCCTAGGAGCTAAGCTTGCAAATAAAATAAAGAATAAATATATATACCTTAATTGCATTAATTTTCTTTAAATGTGGTGATGGTCATGGTTTGGTTATGTAATTCGCATTTAGCATTTTTATTGAATGGAGAAATTTCTCCGTATGAATAAAACCCACATAGAACAGCGCTTTCACCTAATACCTCTTTTACAGATTCAACCTCTTCTTCAACCATTTGCTTTAAAACAAGTTTTCTACCCACGCAACTAATCAAAATGGCCAAGTCAGGTGACCCACTATTTTTTTCAATTGTTTTTAATGCGGCTCCTTCTGCACCTTTGATTAGTCGATCAAAATTTGCTTTCATGAGTCTAACATAACTTCCTTCTGGAATATCTCCTGCAAAGGTTAATGACTGTGCTTCTTCATCTACAGCCAAAATGGTTCTAACAACAGGTATATCATCTGACTCAGTTCTAAGATTTAGCGGAAATAATAAACCCGATGCTGGAAGATCTGTTGCATGCTCGCCAAGAAATGATTTATATAGTTGAAGGGCCGGCTGTCTATCTAATTCAAATAACACATTATTCTTTGATTTGGTTACCAGTCTTTCAATACCAAAACTATCCCAACCACCAAGTGAACCATAGGATATTTCAAGTTTTTCACCATAAAAGCCAATGGCATTAATAATATTTTCACTTGATTTGTTACCACTACCAATTACATATGTTTCTTTGAAATCGGCACCATCTCCGGCTAAGCCACCAGTAACTTTAATGTTGTCTGGAAGATTTTCTCTAAAACCTTTTACCAGTTCAGACCCATTTACACCAAGGCCATCTGATAAAACAAAAACATGTTTGAGCCCATCTTTTGGCAGGATATCTGCCAGTTCTTTCGCTTTTAAATAACTCTCTTCTGACGAATTTATTGAGACATATTTTGAAATCAATTGGCTACTCTCAAACTCAACAGCAGTTGCAACCATGCTATCATCATTAACAGTAGTTCCAGTTATTTCACCCGATGTAGAACATCCAATAAGAATAGCTTTTGGGTACTTGATTTTAATAAAAGCAAAATTACTTTCATCTTTAATCAGCTTTGTTGCTCCAAAAATGAGGACCAATTGCGTAGTGTCTGAATTTGCCTTGCTTGAGATTTCAACCCAACCATTTTTCGCGGTGAATTTTAATTGAGAAATTTTCAAATGAGTAGTATTTATGTATGCAAAATAATATCTTGCTCGTAAGAAAAAAATGAAAAAATATAAATTAATCTATATAGTTAGACATGGCGAGACAGAATTTAACAAATTAGGGATAGTTCAGGGGAGTGGTGTCGATACGGATTTAAATGAAACTGGACTCTTTCAGGCGAAGCAATTCTTTGATAATTACCAAAATATAGATTTTGATAAAATTTATATCTCAGCCCTTAAACGAACCAAGCAAAGCATTCAATCTTTTATTGATAAGGGAATTCATTATAAAATCTTGCCTGAATTAAATGAAATTAGTTGGGGCGAGTTTGAAGGTAAAGTGCAAGATTTTAAAGAACGTGAGTTTTATCAAAAAGCAGTAAGCGCTTGGAATAACGGAAATTATGATGTATCCGTGGCTCAAGGCGAAACCCCCAACCAACTCCAGGCCCGCCAAAGGATTGCCGTTCAAAAAATATTGGCAGCAAGTGAGGAAAAAACCGTTTTAGTTTGTATGCATGGTCGTGCTTTAAAAAGCATGGTATGCTTACTATTAAATCAGCCATTGAGTATGATGGATGAATACCAACATACCAATTTAGGTTTATATCTATTTGCCCATGATGGAGAGAAATTTGAGCTGATTAAGAGAAATGATATTGAACATTTGCACTAAAATTAATTTACCATGAAAAAACTAATAATCCCCATTCTTGTAGCTAGCATGTTTGCTTGTGGCGAGAAAAAAACAGAAAGAAAAGAACTTACCATGCTTCCTTATCCAAAAACAAAAACAGTAGATCAAGCAGATGATTACCATGGTCACAAAGTGTCAGATCCTTATCGATGGCTCGAAAATGATACAGCGGCCGAGGTAAAATCTTGGGTGGAAGAAGAAAACAATGTGACCCAGAATTATTTGAAACAAATTCCTTTCAGAGAAAAAATTAAAAATCGCTTAACGGAGATTTGGAATTATCCAAAATACTCTGCTCCTTTTAGCGAAGGCGAATACATCTTCTTTTTCAAAAATGATGGACTTCAAAACCAAAGTATTTTGTATTACCAAAAAGGAGAAAAAGGTACACCTGAAGTTTTCTTGGATCCAAATAAATTGAGTGAAGATGGCACTGCTTCTCTAGCAAGTTTCACAATCAGTAAAGACCATAAATATGCAGCCATAGGCATTGCCCAAAGTGGAAGTGATTGGAACGAAATATTTTTAATGGACGTGGCTAGTAAACAAAAAATGTTAGACAATATTAAGTGGGTGAAATTTGGAGGTGCTACTTGGTACAAAAATGGATTTTACTATTGCCGATACGATGAGCCTAGCAAAGGAAAAGAGTTTAGCAACCAAAATGAATACCAGAAAATTTTCTACCACGAATTGGGCAAAGAACAAAAGGATGATAAGTTGGTGTATGAAGATAAAAAACACCCATTGCGTTATTTTGGACCACAAGTGTCAGAAGATGAAAAGTACTTATTTATTAGTGTGAGCGAAGGAACAAGTGGTAGCGAAATTTGGTTTAAGGATTTATTTGCAAACGATAAAGACTTTAAATTGTTAGCACCCGGATTTGCCAATAATTACAGTGTGATAGATAATATAGGTGATAAAATTTTAATGGTTACAGATTTGAATGCACCCAAATACAGATTGGTAGAAGTGGATAGTAAAAACCCAAATCAAAGCAATTGGAAAGATGTGATTGCAGAGCAAAAAGATTTGCTTGAAAACGTAGGAAAAGGTGGCGGAAAATTATATGCCACTTACCTAAAAGATGCTTCTTCAAAAGTGTTTCAATACAGCTATGATGGTAAAATGGAACATGAAATTACTTTGCCATCTATAGGTACAGCAAGTGGTTTTGGTGGCAAAAAATTAGATAAAGAATTTTATTACTCATTTACCTCGTTTACCACCCCAGGAGCTATTTATAAATATGATATTGGAAGTGGTGAAAGCAAGCTTTTCCGTCAAAGCGAAGTGAAGTTTAATCCTGATGAATTTGAAACCAAACAAGTATTTTATCCAAGCAAAGATGGAACCAAAGTACCTATGTTTATTATACATAAGAAAGGTATTAAATTGGATGGTAACAACCCTACCATGCTCTATGCTTATGGAGGATTCAATATTAGTTTAACACCCTCATTTAGTATTAGTCGCATCATGTTTTTAGAGCAAGGTGGTGTGTATGCATTGGCTAATTTGCGTGGAGGTGGAGAGTATGGAGAAGAGTGGCACAAGGCAGGTATGTTGGATAAAAAACAAAATGTGTTTGATGATTTTATTGCTGCTGCCGAATACTTGATAAGCGAAAAATATACCTCTAGCCAAAAGCTAGGAATTATGGGTGGTTCTAATGGTGGTTTATTGATTGGTGCATGTATGACACAACGACCAGATTTGTATAAAGTCGCCATACCTCAAGTAGGTGTTTTAGATATGTTGCGTTACCATAAATTTACTGTTGGTTGGGGTTGGGCTGTTGAATACGGAAGTAGTGATGATGCCAAACAATTTGATTATTTGATAAAGTATTCACCATTACATAATGTAAAAGACAGCGTTTCTTATCCTGCTACTTTGGTATGCACTGCCGACCATGACGATAGGGTTGTGCCAGCACACTCGTTTAAGTTTTTGGCCACTTTGCAAGCCAAGCATAAAGGCTCAAATCCTGTTCTTGGTCGCATAGATAGTAAGGCTGGACACGGAGCCGGAAAGCCTACTGCTAAACAAATTGAAGAAGCCGCTGATGTGTGGAGCTTTGCCTTATGGAACTTAGGTGCTGATGTAAAATAAGATTATGGATTTTTTGATTTTATATAAAGAGAGTTAATTGATTGTTGAGCCCAGATCAAACATCTATTTGCTTGATTTATCATTTATAATATTTCATATTTTTTGTGTTCAAAATGGACAAAAAGGTC
The DNA here is from genome assembly GCA_945870425.1 of Chitinophaga pinensis. Lineage (GTDB taxonomy): Bacteria > Bacteroidota > Bacteroidia > UKL13-3 > UKL13-3 > RGVD01. The sequence goes on from CAMBSD010000006.1 coordinate 29,279, forward strand.
AATGGAATAATTTTAACTAAACAATTATTTTTAATGCTAACTGGAATATATAATTATTTATCAGCTTTTGTGGTTTCTGTAGTACTCTGTGCATTACAATCTTGTCATACTAGCGGAGGTTGTGAAATGAATTATTCAAATGCTAAAAGTTTGGGCAATATTAGCTTCACAAAAGAAAGCGAAAAGTGGTTGCCTGAAATGGGTTTGGATTCCATATTATTTGCTAATAGCAATGGAGCAAAATTCTTTTTTACAATTAATCGTTATAAGGATAATAATAATGAATACGAATTATATTTAAATCAAGATTTGAGCGGTGGATCATGTGTTACAAGAGATTACAACTACGTTTTAGGTAGTATTCATAATTACAGACTTATCAATAGCCAAGTTCCTTTTTATATTAATATGGATAGAATGTTGAATCTTATTGAGCGAGCTTGCAGCGATACAATTACACTAAAGGATATTATAAACCTTTCTGATAAAATTAATATTAGGATTGGTTCAAATTATTGTGAATTTGTTTTAAAAGACAGTTCAACATATAAAAAGAATGATATCATTATTTTAGATTCTTTATATCATCAGGTATATGAAGTTCCAAGTTTGCGACAGGGATATGAACAGGTTGTTAAAGCATACTATTTTCAATCAGGAAAAGGTTTAATTGGTTTTAAGTTTTCAAACAATGAAATATGGGCAAGAAAAGCATATTAATTCTAATGTTATTTGTACTACTTTTTGTAACATGTGAATGTCCTAAAAAAGTTGATTCCTATCAGGGCATAAGTGCGAGCCAAAAAGAATGGTTTTCGCAAGGTCCGCGTCAGGATACTGCATTGTATATGCTTTCTGACAATGGACTCACAGACGTAATTCATTATTCTCTTGACAACTTTATAAATGGAAACAATCAATTAAGTTCAAAAGAAGGAAAATGCCCAACATATCAAGGATATGAAAGTTATGCAGTAAATTATCATTCTTTATTATCTGGTTCAAGTTGGCGTTTTCAATTAAGTACTCAATCTGGTTCAAATGAGTTCAGTGGGTCGTTTGTTTTGAATAGTGGGAATTATTCTTCTTGTTACTTTACTTTAAGCCTTGATAGTTTAAAATTAGTTAAGAAACTATATTATTATCCGAATAAAATTGATCAAAGAGAAGGACTAATTTATGTAGGCGATTCAATATTAAATAATAAAATGTATCATGATATTTATAGAATGGATTTGGCTCTTACTAGTAATGCAAATCCTTTGGAAATAAGAAAATTCGTGTTATCAAAAAAGAATGGATTGTTGGCATACCAAACATTTAATAATGTTAATTGGATGTTTTCAAATTAGTTATTATATTGAAAGTTAACTCAAATTGCAATTAGACTTTCTTTCAAAATTATCTTATTCTTGCTTTGTAAAAATTTAAACCATGTCGCTAACTACATTCAAAAAATCTATATTTCTATTATCATTATGCTTAACAGGCTTTGGCCTTTCAGCCCAGAAAACAACCACCATCATTACAGGTGCTACCATACATGTGGGTAATGGAGAAATTTATGAAAATGGCGTAGTGGTGCTTAGCAATGGAAAAATTGAGATGGTAGGTAAAACCTTAAATACCTTATATAAAAATGCCAAAACCATTGATGCCAGAGGAAAACATGTATATCCAGGTTTGATAGGCATGAATACCATTGTAGGTTTGAATGAAATTGATGCGGCTCGTGCCACAAGAGATTTTAACGAGCAAGGGTCTATCAACCCCAATGTGCGTGCACTCATTGCTTATAACACAGATTCTAAAATCATACCTACCTTAGTTTTTAATGGTATTCTTTTTACTCAAGTAGTTCCACAAGGTGGACTTATTAGTGGTACATCTAGCCTAATGAAAACACAAGGTTGGAATTGGGAAGATGCCGCATATAAGAAAGATGATGGTGTGCATATCAATTGGCCTGAGTTCAATCCTTACGGGAATGCCGAAGAACAAAAAGCACATATTGAAAAGGAGATGCAACAGCTCTCAGATATTTTTGAACAAGCAGAGCAATACAGCAAATTACAAAAGCCTGAAACCTTCAATGCACGTTTGAATGCAATGAAACTGCTATTCAGTTCTCAAGCCAAATTATACGTACATGTGAATTCGGCCAAAGGAATTATCACTGCTATTAATTTTATAAAGAAATACCCTACAATTAAAGTGGTTCTAGTGGATGCAGCAGATGCCTATTTGGTAACAGACATCATCAAAGAAAATAATATTTCTGTTGTGTTAACCAATATCCATCGTTTGCCTCAGCGCAGTGCTGAAGATGTTGACCAACCTTATAAAACTGCTGCACAATTAATGAAAGCAGGTATACTAGTAGCCATTAGCAGAAGTGGAAGTTGGGAAGCCCGTAATTTGGCATTTAATGCAGGTACTACTGCTAGCTATGGTTTAAACAAAGAAGAAGCCCTTGCTACCATCACTTTAAACGCTGCTAAAATAATTGGCGTAGATGCCCAAATGGGTAGTATTGAAAAAGGAAAAGATGCAAGCATTATGATTTGCAGTGGGGATGTATTAGACATGAGAACCAATACCATCGAGCAAGCTTTTATCATGGGTGAAGATTTGGATTTGAGCAGTCAACAAAAAGCGCTTGCCGATAAATATTTGAAAAAATTAGGCTTGAAAGTGGATTAGTAAAACACACAACATTTATGAAACCCAACAAAATCCTGATACTACTTCTTTTATGTTTCACCTTTTTTTGTAGCCAATCATACGCTCAGCGCGACTTGGTAATAGCAAGGTCTAACAAGGCTTTTGAATGGTTTCAGCAAGAAAAATTCGATTCGGTTTACTCTCTTTTTGATGCTGAGATGAAACGGAAATTAGATGTTTCAAAAATTGAAGGAGCATGGCAACAATTTGTGATGATGTATGGCAATGTCAACAGTTCTGATGAGTTGAGGGTTGAAGAAGTAAAATCTCATTTTGTTACAAAACGTTCTGTCAAGCTTGAGAAAGGCAAGATAACCTTATCAGTTAATTTTGACTCCTTGGCTCAAATTGCGGGGCTTTTCATTAGTCCAGGAGAGATTCCATATACCCCTGCTGAATATGTTAATGCTGAATTGTTTACCGAACTGCGCATTGAATATGGTGGCATCTTAGTTAGAAATTCAGGGCGATTAAGCATACCTAAATCAAAGACACCAATGCCCGTTGTTATTATCGTTCCGGGTTCAGGTGGTATTGACAAAGACTGTTCTATTGGTCCAAACAAGATATACAAAGACCTGGCTTGGGGCCTTGCATCCAAAGGCATTGCGGCTTTTAGATACGATAAAAAAACACATCAGTATTTGAACAAATTACTCGAGGATGATTCTTTAGGTAAAGTACCCTTTACGGTTGAAAACGAATACTTGCAAGACCTTGAAGAAATCATCACGGCCATTGCTGCCCGTAAAGAAATCAATCCAAATCAAATCTATATCATAGGGCACAGCCAAGGTGGCTATTTGATTCCGATGTTCAATAAAAAATTTAAAAGCATTGCGGGTTTTATCTCTATGGCTGGTACACTTAGAGAAATCCCAAGCCTTGCCATTGAACAAATTGAGTATATCAATGGGTCTCAAAAGTTGGTTGCTAAAGACTCAATAGCTATGGCTGATTTAAAAGAGAAAATGCAAAACTCAACCCGTACTCGTATTCATTCTATGACATCAAATTCCCAAGTGATGGGGCCTTATACGCTTGATTATTGGAAATATTTAGCTTCATACAATCCAGAAGAATTGGCTTTAAAAATCAATAAACCATTGTATGTTCTGCAAGGTGAAAGAGATTACCAAGTAAAAATGCTTGATTTTGACATTTGGAAAAAGACCATGCAAAACAAAAAGCACGTATCCTTCAAATCTTACCCTACCTTAAACCATTTGTTTATAGAAGGCAAGGGCCCTTCAACACCTAAGGAATACACCCAAGCAGGCAATATGTCTGAAGAGGTGATAAATGATATTGTGAATTGGGTGAGAGTTCAAGCTGAAAGAAAGTAGAATGATAAGGAAGACGAATTATTTGATATATGTTTAGACTTAGTAATTTATTATGAAGATAAAATATTCCATCTTGATTGGCCTATTCGTGTTATTATTATTCAGTTGCGAAAAACCAGACCCAAATGGCTGCCACAATGCAATTATCTTTTACAAATATTTAACAGATGCAGCGCGAAACCAAACGCCTTATTTTACAAACCCATCTTTTGATACCATTAGTTTTGCCAGCAATAAAGGCGATACGGTAATATTTGTGAAAACAAAAACCGACAGCACCTGGTATAAGGAAGAAATAAACGGAAACCCTGCCTGCGATTGGGATAAAAACTACTACCAAGTACTACATAACACCTATGCCACTATTAAAGGTAGTGGAACTTTTGATGTGAGGCATAGTAAAAAAGACAGTAAATATTTAGATATTATTGAGTTTGATTTTAATAATACAATATTTTTTATAGGTGATTATGAAATAAATGACACTAAACATCCTCAATACTTAGGAGATATAATTAAAAATCAAATTTCATATAAAAAGTCGATGTATTCAAATGATAACAGTGGTAAAGTTAGATGCTACTTGAACCAATCTTTTGGTATATACTACATAGAAGATAATACAAATAATATTATTTGGACATCAATAAATTGAAACACATGCTGGTGCGAGCGTCCGCTCGTTCTATTCTATGGCTCCCCGCTGGTTCGGATTTGCAATCACGGTTGTACGAAACATTAGATTTGATATTTTTGGATAAATAAATTAGGGTCTCCATTACATTCAATAATTATTTGTTTTAATAGTTCATTATCTAGTTCATTGATAAATTTAATTTCGCAATTTTATATCCAGATATTTCATTTACTTGTTTATATACCATTAATAACATTGCAGTTACTAGCGTCATATAAATCATTACTAATATTCCATTTTGCCTTCTTGATACCAAGTGTTTAAAGTTCAATTCTTGTTTTAAAAATCTAAAAAAAACTTCGATATCCCAACGCATTTTATAAATTTCTGTAATTTCGCTGGCCTTTAAATCATCAATATTTGTTATAAAATACATCATTTCTTTAGTGTCTTTGCTGACAGCTATTATAAGTCTTAATTCACTCTTCACTAAGACTGATTTAGCATTTTTAAGATATATTTTATGTTCTTTTTCAATTTTCAGTGTTTCGGTTTCTTGTTTATCTTGCGTTATTGTTTTTACTATTTTATAGTTTTTAGTTGGATTTATTCTTGTTACAAATAATTTATTCCCATCATTCATTTTCTTGAATTTGTCTCTGCTATTCAAGCCTCTATCAAACACAGCAATACTGTTCTTTTCAAATTCGTTTTCCATTATTGTTTCAAATAACGAATCGTTTTCAGCTAAATATTTTTGCTCTGTGTAAACTTTTACTTTGTGTGGAATTAAACCATTAAAACCGATGGTAAATTTTAGTTGATTTATACTATGTTCACCTTCTTTATTCTTTAAACCATTTTGCATCCCAAAATTCAGTAATTTGGAGCTTAAGGAAACCATGGTAGAATCGAACCTTTCAACTGAATATTTGCCAAAATCCTTACGCTTATATTTACGGTTTAACAAGTCCGCTATTTTATAAAATAACTCTTCGAAGTAAGATTGATTAATCGTTGTAATTCTATCTCTTATTGAGCTGTGCCGTGTTTTAGAGTCATCTTTTATATCAGAAAGTAATTTAAATTTAGGAGTGTTAAACAGTTCCTCTAAAACTCTTAAACTCAATCTTTCACTTTCTAAAATACCCATCAGCAGTAAATTAAATATTAGCTTACCATTCAGTTTTTTTACTTGAAAATCAACATTTGTTTCTTCTGCAATTTTATCAAAGTACTCAGCTGGTATTAGTGCTAATAAGTCTAGCACTTTCATTTTATTTTGCGCCATATAATTTTGGTTGTCGCAAGTTTCAAAATTCAAAGACTAATTTTAGATTCTAAATCTTTCGTTATAAACAACAATGTTGTTAAATTGTATTGTTTCGTACAACCGTGTTTGCAAAACCGCACTAGCCCTGTTTACAATCCCGCCATCATCAATTTTACTTTTAGAACAGCAGCTACTGAAATGCCATCTGTCACCTCGCCTCTTTTTACCATTTGGTATAGCTCTTCAAAAGGAATTTTCTTTATGATTAATTGCTCGGTTTCTTCGGGTTCAGATTCGGTATATTCTAAGTCCCTTGCCACATATACCAAAGAGTGTTCATCCGTGGTGGAATTGCTTAGGTGCATTTCCATAATCTTCTCCCATTTATGTGCTATCAGGCCGCACTCTTCTAACAATTCTCTTTTGGCAGATTCAAGCGGGTCAACACCAATTTTTCCGCCACCTTCGGGTATTTCCCAACTGTATTGATTTAAGGCATAGCGGTATTGCCCTACAATCCAAGTATTGTTATCGCTATCCAAAGGAATTACACCAATGGCTAGGTTTTTAAAATGCACTACACCATATATGCCAGGCTTTCCGCTAGGGTTTAGTACCTCATTGTGTTGCACCTTAATCCAAGGATTTTCATAGCCTATTGTGGTGTTTAAGGTTTGCCAAGGGTTTGATTCTTCGTTTTGCATAGAGCGGATGGTATTAATCTTTACGCTTCAGTTTCTTTTTTTGTTTTAAGCTCATCGAGTTGATGCGCTTGTAGTAGCCAGTTTTGCTAGCTTTAATCCATATCGTAAGCTTTTTACCTTTGTTTACTTGCTGCTTTCGTAGCTTGTTCCAACTCTTTATGTCAGCAGCCGAAACATCAAACCAATCGGCAATGTCGGCAAGGTTATCCCCTTTTTTAACAGTATAAAAAACACGTTTTTTATCAAAGCTATTTTCTTTTTCAGCTTGTCTTTGTTTGATTTTCCTGCTTGCTTTTTCCTCTTCTATCAAGGCAGAGTCAGCTTCGTTTTCGGGCACTTTGCGTATTTCAACAGGTGTGAATTCAGTAGGGTTGATATTGCGATAAACAGTGTCGTTAAGCAAGTAAAACATTTTGCCTTTGCTTTTTGGCAATTTGATAACATAGCCATCCAAATTGAATGGAATGACATCTTTCTTAAACTCTGGATTCAGTTTTCTTAAATCTTCAATAGATACGCCCAAGGTAGAACTGATTTGTTGAAAGGATAGCCATTTGTTCACCACCACTGTATCTATATCTTCATAAATATCAGGCAAAACACTTTTGATGCCATGTTCCTTGTAATAATTCATTACATACACTGCTGCTACATAGCGTGGATACAAGTCGCGGCAAGTGGTAGGTAGGTAATTGTAAACATCCCAGAAATAAAGGCTATTGCCCGCCATTCTGATACACTTGTTTAATGTAACAGGCGAGCAACCATAAGCTGCAATGGCCAAAGGCCAACTTTTGTATATGCTAAATAAATCACGAAAATGAGATGCTGATATTTGTGTGGATTTAATAGGGTCTCTGCGCTCGTCAATGTATGTTGTCACTTTCAATTTATACATCTTCGACACATTGTAAGCCATCATCCAAATGCCACTATTTCCACTGGCATTATTGGCTTGAGGTTGTAAGTCAGAAGCTACAACGGCTAAGTATTTTAAATCTGCGGGAACAGATTTTATTTTGAAAGTGCGCTCAATCATGGGGAAGTAATACTTACTAGCGCCTAAAATTTCGCGGGTTTTATCAGGATTAGCGAGGTATTCTTCAATAAATTTTTTCACCTCTGGGTGATATACCAACTCAAGTTGAGGCTTCAGAGCAGCCAACCTAGTTTGTATAAGTTCATCACTCAGTTTTTGTGCAAAAACCGACCATGATGATGAAAAACAGATGAATAAAACAACCAAAAATCCTCTCAAAAATCTCATATAGCAATGCTAAGCCTAAAAAAGCTGCGGAAAAGAAAAAGTAATTAAGAAATACACACTAAAAGCTATTCGCTTCTGAAATTTTTTACAAATGCCAATAGCCTGGCTTCGTCAAAAGATTTGGCCATAAACTGCAAACCAATTGGCATATTGTTATTATCAACGCCATTAGGAATAGAAATAGCCGCGCAGCCAGCAATATTGGCATGTACGGTGAATATATCCGCTAAGTACATAGCCAAAGGATCATCTGATTTTTCACCAATTTTAAAAGCACTTGTTGGTGAGGTTGGTGACATGATGAAATCATATTGTGAAAAAATTTCATCTGTTTTTTGCTTCACTAGGTTTCTTACTTTTTGTGCTTTGGTGTAGTATGCATCATAGTATCCTTCACTTAGCACAAAAGTACCTAACATGATTCTACGTTTCACTTCTGCGCCAAATCCCTCTGATCGTGATTTGCGGATGGTGCTCTCAAAATCGTGGGCATTGCTGCTTCTAAATCCATAATGCATACCTGCAAAGCGAGCCAAATTGGATGAGGCTTCGGCAGTGGTAAGGGTATAGTAGATGGGAATCAATTTGTCGAGCATATCGAAACTAACTGGCTCAACGGTATGACCTTGTGCACGCAATCGTTCGATAGACTTTTCAATGTTGACTTTTACTTCAGGTTGAAGTCCATCCATTTCGATGGTTTCTTTAATATAAGCAATTTTTAGTTTTTGACCGCTAACACTAGCTTGGCTGTATACATCAACAGGCTTTTCTGAAGAGGTAGCATCATATTCGTCAGCCCCCGAAATCACTTCAAGCAATATTTGGGCATCATCCACACTTTTGGTAAGTGGTCCAATGATATCAAATGATGAAGCATAGGCTATTAAACCCCATCTAGAAATACGGCCATAAGTTGGTTTTAGTCCATAAACCCCGCAGAATCCTGCAGGTTGTCTTACGCTCCCGCCTGTATCGCTTCCAAGGGCAGCCAGGCATAAATCAGCCTGCACCGCTACAGCGCAGCCTCCAGAACTTCCTCCTGAAACCTTGGTATTATCTGCATCGTTTAAAACAGTTCCAAATGCCGAATTTTCGTTGGAAGCACCCATAGCAAATTCATCACAGTTTAGACGACCAATGATTATGGCATCCTCTGCCAAGAGTCTTTCAACGGCTGTGGCAGAATAGATAGATGTAAAGCTTTCAAGTATTTTGGAAGAGGCAGAAACTTTATGGCCTTTGTAGCAAAGATTGTCTTTAAGTCCAATGACCATTCCGGCTAATTTTCCAGCTTTTCCCTGTTTTATCTTTTGTTGAATGTTGACGGCAGCGCTTTTTGCATCCTCGGTAAACACTTCCAAAAAGGCATTAAGATGCTTTTTATCTTCAATGTTTTTCAGGTAATATTCAACTAATTGAGGTAAGCTTATTTTATCAGATTTTATATCCGATTGTATACTTTGTAAGTGGGTGTATCTTTCCAATTGAATGAATGTTTTTGCTTGGTTAAATAAAAAATGTCATTCCGCAAGAGCAAAACTAGCAGCAGGGCAACAAAGTTTTAACGCCAACGGCATGACATTTATTTAATACAGTGTTTAAAGCTATTCTGCTTTTTTCTCTTTTTCTTTGTCTTTCATGCCATCTTCTATTTGTTGTTTAACATTGCTTTTTGCATCGTTAAACTCACGCACTCCTTGGCCAATACCACGAAGTAATTCAGGAATTTTTTTACCTCCAAATAATAGAAGAATAACCAATAGAATTACAATTAATTCGCTTCCGCCTAATCCAAACATAATTTTTTAAGTTTAAGAGGCAAATGTAAATTATATTTTCATTTTTTTATGATGATGTTTTCCCATGCTTTTAAAAAAAAATGCAAAACCTTTTCAATATTAAAAAGTATTTAATTTCATTTGCCTAAAAGGAAAATATATGCTTGTAAGAACTTTTGGAAGTGCGGTGTATGGGGTAAATGCTATTAATGTAACCATTGAAGTAAATGTAGCGGAAGGAAATGGTGTGGGCTATTTTCTAGTTGGCTTGCCCGATAATGCAGTGAAAGAAAGTCAGCACCGAATTGAGACGGCTTTAAAGAACAATCACTACCGTATACCTCGACAAAAGATAGTAGTTAATATGGCTCCTGCCGATATTCGCAAGGAAGGATCGGCTTATGATTTGCCTATTGCTATTGGCTATTTAGCAGCGAGCGGGCAGTTGAATGGAGATGATATTGACAAATATATAATAATGGGTGAGTTGAGTTTGGATGGCTATCTAAAACCCATAAAAGGCGCTTTACCTATAGCTGTTCAAGCCCGAAAGGAAGGATTTAAAGGTTTTATTTTACCAAAAGAAAATGCGCGAGAAGCGGCAATTGTTAACAACCTAAATGTATACGGAGCAACTCATATTAGAGAGGTAATTGAGTTTTTCAATGGAGATGAAAGTCACCTTGAAAGATTTGAAATAGATACCCGAGCTGAGTTCAATAACAACATTCAAAATTTAGATAATGATTTTGCTGATGTTAAAGGTCAAGAAAATATTAAACGCTCTCTTGAGATAGCTGCTGCAGGTGGGCATAATGCCATACTGATTGGCCCTCCAGGTTCAGGAAAAACCATGTTGGCCAAGAGAATCCCAAGTATTTTACCTCCATTAACACTGCATGAAGCTCTAGAAACTACTAAGATTCATTCAGTTGCTGGTAGGTTAACGAAAAACTCGTCATTGGTTTATAACCGACCTTTTCGCGCGCCACATCACACCATTTCTGATATTGCTTTGGTAGGAGGGGGTAACAATCCACAGCCTGGAGAAATATCATTAGCGCATAATGGGGTTTTGTTTTTGGATGAATTACCTGAGTTCAAAAGGACAGTACTCGAAGTAATGCGTCAGCCACTTGAGGAGAGAAGAGTAACTATCTCTAGAGCTAAGTTTTCGATTGAGTACCCAACGAGTTTCATGTTAATTGCTGCTATGAACCCTTGCCCTTGTGGTTATTATAATCACCCTGAAAAAGAGTGTGTTTGTGCACCTGGAACAGTTCAAAAGTATTTAAACAAGGTTTCAGGTCCTTTGCTAGATAGGATTGACATACATGTGGAAGTTACACCCGTAAACTTCGACCAATTATCAGATACCCGTAAGGCCGAACCTAGCAGCCTCATTCGTGATAGGGTGATGAAAGCAAGAGAAATTCAAAGCAAAAGGTTTGAAAACAATCCTGAGATATATTGCAATGCCCAAATGAGCAGCACTCAAGTGAGGGAAATGTGTCAAATAAATGCAGTTTCACAAAACCTTTTAAAAACGGCTATGAACAAGCTTCAGTTGTCGGCTAGAGCTTATGATAGAATATTAAAAGTGGCACGTACCATTGCTGATTTAGCCGAAACTGAAGAAATTAAAGTGGAGCATTTAGCAGAGGCCATTCAATACCGCAGTTTGGATAGAGAAACATGGGCTGGCTAGCCTTGATTACCAAGGTCTGTTGTTTGCATTGATAACAATCAATATTGGCCTATCGGCTTATCAATATAGGCCTGTGTGAAAAAACTAGTTTACACATGTGCATTTTTATAAAATTTGTTTAGGTTTGCCTCACTATACAAAAAAATCATACACACACTATGTCCCAAAAAGATAATGTAATTAAACATGGCTCAGAAAACCCTTTCGAGTCGATGAAAAAAAGATTTGATGTTGCAGCAAAAATCATTGGCTTAGACGAAAGCGATTACAATGTATTAATTGCTCCACAAAAAGCCGTGATAGTAAATATACCAGTTACTATGGATGATGGCAAGGTTAAAGTTTTTGAAGGTTTCCGAGTTGTTCACAATGCAAATTTAGGTCCTTCAAAAGGTGGTATTCGTTATAGTATGGATGTGCATTTGGATGAGGTGAAAGCATTAGCAGCATGGATGACATGGAAGTGTGCTGTTGTTGGTATTCCATACGGTGGTGGTAAAGGTGGTATCAAATGTGATCCACGCAGCATGAGCAAAGGTGAATTAGAAAGAATGACCAGAGCCTACACCGATTTAATGGTGGATGTTTTCGGTCCTGATAAAGATATTCCTGCACCAGATATGGGAACAGGCCAACAAGAAATGGCTTGGATCATGGATGAATATAGCAAATTAGTTGGAAAATCTTCTCCAGCTGTAGTTACTGGTAAACCACTGGTACTAGGTGGTTCACTAGGCCGAGTTGAAGCAACTGGTCGAGGTGTAATGGTTTCTACCCGTTCAGCATTGAGTAAATTGGGTATCAGCCCAGTAGGCGCTACTTGCGCTGTTCAAGGTTTTGGTAATGTAGGTTCCATTTCAGCTAAACTTTTGGCTCAACAAGGCATGAAAGTATTAGCTATCTCTGACGTTACAGGAGGTTATTATAATCCAGAAGGTTTAAATATCGATGAGGCCATTGCCTACCGAGATAACAATAAAGGAACTCTAGAAGGATACAAAGGGGGAAGTAGAATTACCAATGAAGATTTGCTTGAATTAGATGTTCAAGTGCTTGTTCCTGCTGCAATGGAAGATCAAATTACGGCTGAAAATGCGGATAAGATAAAAGCTAAATTAATTGTAGAAGGTGCTAATGGTCCAACTTCTAGTAGTGCTGATGATATCTTACATAAAAAAGGTATTTTAGTGGTTCCGGATATTTTGGCTAATGCAGGTGGTGTTACAGTAAGTTACTTCGAATGGGTACAAAATCGTTTGGGTTATTTCTGGACAGAAGAGAGAGTATATCGCAGAGCTGATCGTGTTATGAAGCAGGCTTTCGAAGGTGTATACTCAGCTTCAATCGAGCATAATTGCAGCATGCGCATTGGAGCATATTGTGTGGCTATTAAAAAAGTAGCTGAAGTAGAAAAATTAAGAGGTAAATTCGGTTTATAGTAAAATACCATAATCTCGTGACGCGGAGATTCAAACTAAAATTTGGATACTCCGCGTTTCATTTATAATATAATTAATACATATAAATATGCTACATAAAGAAGGAAAAGCCACAATACTAATTACATTGATAGGCTTATTTATTTTGAATTTTGGGGTAAGTTTCACAGGTGTTGAATGGTTACAGAATGTAATTATTTTCCTATCCGTGATATTCCTACTAATTATTCTTCAATTTTTTAGAAACCCATCTGTCAGTATCGACAAAAATGAAAACCATGTTATTTCACCTGCTGATGGAAAAGTGGTGGTTATTGAAGAAGTAGATGAACCGGAATTCTTCAATCAAAAAAGACTTCAAGTTTCTGTATTTATGAGCCCTTTTAATGTGCATGTAAATCGGAATCCTATCGGTGGAATTGTAAAATATTTCAAATACCATCCTGGACTTTACCTTGTAGCTTGGCATCCAAAATCATCCACCGAAAACGAAAGAACCACTACTGTAATTGAAGGTAAAAAAGCTACGATTCTTTTCCGTCAAATTGCCGGTGCCTTGGCTAAACGCATTGTTTGGTATGTGAAAGAAGGGCAATCTGCAGAACAAGGTGATGAAATGGGCTTTATTAAATTCGGTTCAAGGGTAGATATTTTTTTGCCACTTGATGCAAAAGTAAAAGTACAATTAAACCAAAAGGTAAAAGGTGGAAAAACCATATTGGCTGAAATTTAACACTTTGATTACACACATCCCTTTTATTTTTAGAATTTAATGATACATTTGTTAAACAATTAAATTAATCAAAACATGAAAAAATTAGTAGTATTATCAGCATTTTTAATGTTCGCCTATGTTGGTGCTCAGGCGCAAAACAAGCCTGTTAGTTTATCTAACGCTAGTCAAAAAGTTGAAGCGGTTTCTGAAGAAGCAAGTGAGAATGAGAAGCCAGTAAAAATGGAAGCTAAGAAAGAATGTAGCGATAAAAACAAAAAAGTATGCCATGATAAAAAAGGTGGTAAATCGAAAAAATCTTGTTGCTCAACCAAATCTAAAAAAGAGTGTGGCGACAAAATGAAAGTTGAAGAAACAGAGCAAAAAGAAACGAAGTAATTTTGTTTAGTCATAATAAGAAAGTCCGATTTGCGAAAGCAATTGGACTTTTTTAATGACTTTTTTGCTGGGTGTTTTGCACAATTGATTTAATGATTTTATCAAACTCATGTGCAGAATCTAAAATATAATTTAGCAATTGGCGGGTATTTTCGTCTAAGTTGTTCTCATAATTTAATAAATTAATAAGCCCCATCATACGCGCTAATGGTGCCCTTACCATATGCGATTGTGTCCAAGCAATATCCCTAAGTTTTTGTTTTTGTTCTTCAATGGCTTTCAGATACTCGAAATTTTCGGTTATGTCTGTCAGAAAATTCAATGCGGCTGCTTGGTCATTCCAATTAATGACAATGCCACTCATTTCAATCCATCTAATGCTTGAGTTTTTGGCAATAATCCTAAATTGAAATTTTGAAATAGTATTATCTTCTGCAATACGTTTAAGATAGTTTCTTCTCACAAGCATCCTATCGTCTTTATGCACATATTCTAAAAATGGAACCTTCGTAAGTTCATCTTCAGTCTTACCCATTAATTTTATAACAACTGAATTTACGAATTTCAGATGACTTCCTTGAGCAACCACAATACCTTCGTTTGTAGATTCAATAAGTTGTCTATATTTTTTTTCACTTTTGTTTAATTCATCAATGGCATTTTTGTTTTCTGTTATATCCAACATAATTCCATGCCAAAGTACATCTCCATTTTCTTGTATTTCAGGAATAGATGAAATATTTATCCATTTTATTTCATTTTCAAGCTTCATTCTTCCGGTCCAATCAAAAGGACTAATATGGATTAATGAGTTGTGATTAAGTTTTATAAAATCTTCAAATTCATCTTGATGCACCATAGAAAATGCACTCATGGGATCTTCATAGGCTGTTGATAGATCCATGTTAAGCATATTTACAACCGGGGGACTTATGAAATCAAATTTGAAATTACCATTTGGTTTACTCCTAATAATAAAAATTCCAATAGGAATTCTGGAAACCAGCTTATCATACTGCAATTTTGAGAGAATTAAATCTTCTTCAATTTGCTTTCTTTTGGTAATATCTTGATGCGTTCCCAGCATCATTAAAGGCTTACCATCACTTGTCCATGATATTACTTTTCCTCTATCCAAAATCCACACCCATGAACCATTTTTGTGAAGCATGCGCATTTCAAATTCATAGTAATCTATTTCTCCTTTGAAATATCTTTGAAGTATTTGATCACTTTTTTTAAAGTCTTCCTTGTGAATACGTTCTATCCATGTATGAACGGTTATAGGTTCTAACTCTTTTAGGGTATAACCAATTATTTCAGCCCATCGTTCATTAAAGATTACTTCACTTGTTTGTATATTCCATTCCCATGTCCCGCTTCGAGTTCCGCTAATTATGCCTGATAATCTTATATTATTTTCTTCGAGTTCCTTTTCAGCTATTTTTCTATCAGTTATATTTATAAATGTGCAAACCACGTTTACTACATTTCCTTCTTTATTCAACTCTGGTTCGGCATCCACCAATAGCCAAACCCTATCTTTTGTTTGTGGTCTGTATACACCCATCACTACCTTGTTTACCGATTGTTTGGAGGCAATGGCTTGGGGCACAGGATGAGTATTTCCAGGAAAATTGCTACCATCCTCATGTATTACATTCCAATCGCTATCAAAAGATGTTTTACCTAAAAGCTGGTCTTCAGTTATTCCCAGTAATTCTAGTGCCTTTGGATTGCTTAATATGATTTCGGCATTTGCACCTTGAAGTAAAACACCTACATCCATTTTATGTACTAAAGACCTGAATTTTTTTTCGCTTCCCTTTAATTGTTTATTTTTAAGGGAAGCTTCAAAAATAATTTGAATGAGATGGCCAGCTCTTTTTATAGTATTTTCTTCACGTGAATTAGGCGATTTATGCTCTCTGTAATAATTGGCAAAAGTGGCAATTACATCTCCATGGGAATCAATAATCGGTGTTGACCAGCATGCTTTTAATTTAAATTGTTCCGCAATATCTCGATACTTTAGCCATCTTAAATCCGTATCAATATCACTAACAATTACTGCTTTTTTTGTGTAGGCTGCAGTGCCACATGAGCCCTCATTTTCTCCAATTTCCATACCTGAAATTATATTCAGATATTCATCTGGAAGGCTCGGTGCAGCAAGGTTATATATTCTGTTATCTGTTACTTGAAGAATTGAACATATCATACCTGTGTGCAATTGTTCTATTCCAGATAAATACAACTTGAAAACTTCTATAATATTACTTTTTCCGGTAGCGTTCAATTCTAATATTTCACGTTCAAGTTTTTCAAGTTCGCTTAAATATTTATTTTCAGTAAAATCTACAATAGTTTGAAGTATATACTCAACTTCGTTTTTGTCATTTAGTATGGGGATGTTTTCAATTTCTACAAATCTCTCGTCTGATAAACCAATTTCAATATTTGGTATTAAGTATCGATGGGTGTTTATTTTATGAGCTTGTTTTGTTTTCAAAACAGTTTCAAGCGAAATCTTCAAAGCGGATTTATCTTCTATATAAGGTTGTGTAGGATTTATATTGATAGCCTCCAATATGTTTTTTCCAATCCAATCCTCTTCCTTTGAATTTGTGTTTTTTAAACAAATATTATTGACATCAGCGACAGTGAAATGAGGTGAATTAGGCAGTATTAGGATACTATCAATAGGATATGATTTAAAAATTTTGCCTATGCTAGTAATATCTGCCATGTATTGCATATTAAATATATTATATTTTGTTTAATATTAACATTTCAATCATTCTCATAAACAAACATATAGTTTTTCAAATAATAATGTTGTGTTTTTATTTTTGGATAAAGGTATAAATAAAAAAACCTGAGACATATTATGGCTCAGGTTTCAATATTTAAGGGATATGCATTACTTTACATTTACTAATTCTACATCAAAAATGAGTGTGGCATTTGGTGGTATAACGCCACCGGCACCATTAGGTCCATATGCTAATTCACTAGGAATTATTAATCTCATTTTATCTCCAACTTGCATCAGAGCTATTCCTTCTTCCCAACCTTTAATAACCATTCCTCTTCCAATTTGGAATTCAATTGGCTCATCTCTTTCGATAGATGAATCAAATACTTTTCCATCCATTAAATAACCAGTGTAATGAACCGAAACGGTGTTTCCTAGGGCTGGTTTTACGCCTGTTCCGCTAGCTACTTTAATAAATTTCAAGCCACTTTGCATCTTCACGGTGTCTTTACCTGCCACCTCATAAGGTTTAGCAGATGGAGGTGTTTTGGTATCAATCACTTCAATGTCGAAATTTAAGGTAGAATTTGCAGGAATGCTTCCTACGGATCTTTCACCATAACCTATAGCAGGAGGGATAATTAGTGTGGCCTTATCGCCTACATTTAACAATGCCAAACCTTCATCCCAACCTTTAATTACCTGGCCAGCTCCCACCTTGAATGAGAAAGGTTGATTACGATCTTTCGAACTGTCAAACTTAGTTCCATTGGTTAATGTACCTGTATAATGAACAGTTACTTTATCACCTTTTAACACTTGGGCCCCTTTGCCTTTTTCGGTTATTTTATATCTTAAACCACTCTCGGTTGTGTATTCAGTATTCAATTTTATTTTAACTTTTTTAGGTTTACTACTCGCTTCAGTTTTGGTTTGTGCAAATGTGCTTAGCGCTAAAGCACAAATTACCACTGCTAAAAATATTTTTTTCATATTACTCAACTTTTAATAATTCTACATCAAATATAAGTGAAGAAAAAGGTGGAATTGGTCCTGCACCTTGAGGTCCATAAGCCAAATTAGAAGGGATAATAAACTTGTATGATTCGCCTTCTTTCATCAATGCCAATCCTTCATCCCATCCTGGAATTACTTGACCCATGCCTACCACGAAACTTAATGACGGATTTTCCGGCTTACTTTCATCAAACACAGTGCCATCAAGAAGCATACCTTTGTATTTTACAGTTACTTTACTGTTTTTAACTACTTGCTTACCGGTTGAAGATTTAACAACCAAATAATTCAGTCCACTTGCAGTTTTCATAACGCCAGTTAGTGATTTTAAATAGGTTTCACAAGCAATAGAATCTTTTGTTCTCAATTCGCCATTTTGCTCACTTATTTTTTTACGCATTTCTTCTTGATTGTATACATCTTCAACTTTAACTACGAATTTAATCATAGAACCTTCTTTGATAGCTGCAGGACGAGGTTGTCCAAAACTTTTCAAGAAAAGGGAATCAGCGCTAATTGAAAACTCAGCGCTATCGCCTTTGTGCAGTACTTGAAGCACGGCACCCAATGTAGGCTCATCACTTGGTATGTAATAAGGTTTGCTGTTTTTGTATGAATCGAAAATTAACGAATCGTTGTAATCTAATTTACCTACCATGTGAAGCATCACTTGGTCGCCTTTAGTCACAGCGCGTGCATCGTCATTTGTATTAATAATGCGGTATTCAATACCTGATTCTGTTTTTTCAAATTTCTTGGTACATGCAGAAAATACAATGGCCGCAAGAATGGTAATTGAAAGGATTTTTTTCATGATTTTATTTTTCTTTATTGGGATAATAAGTTTGAATATTCGGTAATGGCATCTTTAAATTTTGCCTCGACCAATTCTATTGGGTCTTTGCTTTCTCCTCCAGCTGCACTAAAATGTCCACCACCATTAAAGAATCTTCGGGCAAATTCATTTGCAGGGAAATCTCCTTTTGCTCTGAAACTCATTTTACGGGCCACCGTTCTATCTACAATTAATACAGATAGTCTAACTCCTTCAATAGATAAACCATAGTTTACCAGACCTTCGCTGTCGCCAACCATAATTTGGTAGCGTTTTAGTTCATCAGCTGTTACGCAAATTAAGGCGGTATTATATTCTTTAATGAGTTGTAACTTTTCATTTAAGCAGAAGCCAATAAATCGAGTTCTGTTTTCTGAATAATGGTCGTATATGGCTTCAAAGATGGTATTGCTTTCAGCCCCTTTTTCTAATAAATGTGCTGTAATTCTATGAGTGGTTGCAGTGGTTGAGCGATGTTTAAAACCCGCTGTATCAGTCATAATACCTGCGTATAGGCAAGAGGCTACATCTTTATTTACAAGATGCGTAAAAGACAATTCCTCTGCAAACCAATATATTAATTCACATGTACTACTTGCTAAATTACTCCATAATCTATAGTCTTCAAAACCCTCTGGCTGCAAATGGTGGTCTATCATTACCTTTTTTGCACTCGACAACCTAACTATTTCTCCAAATTCGTTTATTCTTTTTAAAGCATTAAAATCTAAGCAAAACACCAAATCTGCTTGGTTCACTATATCTAGAGATTTTTTTTGGTTGTATTCAAAATTAATAACTTCATTTTCACCAGGCATCCATTTTAGAAAGTCACCATAGTCGGTTGGGGTAATCACAGTTACATTAACACCAATCTGTTTTAATATTAAACATAAACCTAAAGAGGAGCCAAGCGCATCTGCATCTGGTTTATGGTGGGTGGTAATGACAACACTAGGCCTATTTTCAGCCTCAAGTATTGGTTTTATGTCGATTATATTGTTCAGAATAGAAATTTTATCGGCCGCAAATGTCGTTAAATAGCATTCAAAAGCAAATATTTAATATGACTTGACATAATAATATTACAAATTAGATTTTTTGACTGCGTGTAAATTTATTTTTCTCCTTAATTTGCGTCAATGAGACAATTTTTGACACTGATATTTGGAGTTTTTTTGGGCATTCAGATACAAGCACAAACGGAGGATAGTTTATACCTAAAAGCCAGATTGGCTTATGAAAATGGAAACTTTACAGAATGTGTTAGTCTTTGTAATCAAGGTTTTCAAGCACAAAATGCTAACAACTTATATTATTATCACCTTCGTGGCAGAGCCTATTTTAAAATAGATCAACATAATCAGTGTCTTAAAGATTTCGGCCAAGCAATTCTGTTGAATGATACTTTGGCAGGCGTTTACAATGATAGGGGATTGGTTTATTTGCTCTTGTTAGATTATAAATTAGCCAAGAAAGACTTCGAAAAGGCTGTAAATTTGGATGAAAAGAATGCAGAGTTCTATTTTAACCTTGCATATGTATGCACCAAAATGATAAAAATGGATAATGCTATTTTTTATTATAACAAATCGTTAGAAATTGGTCCATCTAATTATGATGCTCTAGTAAATAGAGCCTATGTCCATTGTGTGCAGCAGCATTTTAAATTGGCCATTCAAGATTATGACTCTGCTTTGAAACTGCAACCTCGTTCAGCTGATTTATACTTACAAAGGGGAATGGCTTTGATATCTCTTAAGAAATACAAGGATGCAATTTCCATGTTTAACAGGGCCATTAAATTCAAGCCAGGATATTATCATGCCTACTACAGCCGAGGTAGAGCAAGACTTGAAATGAAAGAATTCAAAACGGCTATCTTAGATTTTGACACTGCAGTCTCCATTAAGCCTGATTTTGAAATTGCTTATTTCACGAGAGGAATTGCCAAACTAGAATTGAATAGCCTATTAAGAGATGCTGCTTGTGCCGATTTAAGAAAGGCCGCAAGATTGGGCTATGGCGAAGCTTACAACTATATTAAAAAATACTGTGAGTAGCGCTATCATTAAATTAGCACAGTTATTAGAATAGTTGAAATCCCCAATAAATATTTTAACTCAACATTTTATAAATGATACCCTGTCCATTTTAAATTGATCAAAAAAAGAAAGGCTATCTTTACAGATAGCCTTTCAAATATGTTGAATTTGATTATTTTCTTCCTTTTTTAACTTGGTCACCTACTCTGTCCATCACACAGCGGAAACCAATAGTTGCAGTTGCTTGCTCTTGGTCTAAATATCTGCGAGTTCCTGGTGATAACCAATATGCTCTATCGTGCCATGATCCACCTTTGTATACACGCGCTGCGTTATCAATCAAAGAGGTTACGCTATATTCATACTTTTGCTCTAAATCTGGGTATTCCAATTCGTCTTTATAGCCAATGTTATTTGCTTTTTTATAGTTACGTCTTTTGGCGTTTTCTTCTTCAGTTACATCCTTATATATAACTCGACCTAAGCTATCTTTTTCAGTAATATATCCATCAGCATCTTTAACCTGAGTTTTGTAATCATTGCCTCGGAATGGATTTGCATCATTCATGTCTTCAAGCGACAATGGACGATAAATATCGCTAACCCATTCGCTTACATTACCTGCCATGTGGTATAAACCAAAATCGTTTGGTAGGTATCCTTTACTTTTTACAATACATGTATATATAGAGGCATCATTTAAATTACCTGCAATACCGGCTTGGTCACCACGTCCACGTGTATAGTTAGCATGCATGCGACCTCTAGATTTTTCTGTATCACTTCTTCTAAGTGTTAAACCACTCCAAGGATAAATTCTACGGTTATCAACGTTTTCATTGTATGAAGCCGTTTTAAATCCGCTAGATGCATATTCCCATTCAGCTTCAGTCGGCAGGCGGTAGTTAGGTAATAGTATACCATCTTCCATGCGCACACCACGTTTTTTGTTGCCTGTTGGCGAGTAATCTTTTAATAATTTTTTGTCAATTGGTTTGTATAAACCCAATAAATATGCTTCAGTATTAAAGTTGTTATCAGCCACAGCACCTTGAATATCTAATTTCATAATGCCTTCACGAACAAGAATCATCTCGTTAACACGATCCGTTCTCCATTTGCAATACTCAGCAGCTTGCAACCAATTAACGCCCACAACTGGGTATTCACGATAGGCTGGGTGACGTAAGTAATACAAAACGTAAGGTTCGTTGTAAGAAAGTTTGTTTCTCCATACCAGCGTATCAGGCAAAGCTTTGTAATAGACAACAGGATTATCGCCACCATACACTCGGTTCAACCAATGCAAATATTCAAGGTAGTCAAGGTTAGTAACCTCAGTTTCGTCCATATAGAAACTACTAACAGACACGCGTCTTTTCATATTATTTCGGTCGAAGGTAAGGTCTTGCTCAGTTGCACCCATAACAAAGGTACCGCCTTGCACGTACACTAAACCCGGACCTGTTTCTTGTTCTTTGAATTTATGCTTTTCAAAGCCACCCCATTTTGGGTCGTTGTATTTCCAACCCGAAGTCTTTGATTTGTTGTTACTACAAGATGTTGAATACATCATAGCAGAAACGGCAAATCCATACATAAATAGTTTCGATAAAACTCTCATCGTTAAAAAATTAGTTTTTTACAATTTTCAAATAAACGAAATTCTTTTCACAATATTTCAACTGAACTTAAAATTCTGGACATTTTATTGGTTTTCCAAATCGATTCATGTTATTTCTCACCTTTGTTTTTATTTCAAAACCAATGGATAACTCATGCGAACCTCCAGTAGCTGTGCGCGCATCTGATACCGTAAAATCATATGAATATCCCAGTCGGAATGAGGGTAGACGGAGTCCGAGAAGAAAAATAAGGGCATCTGTATTTCTTGAGGTTTGCCTAAACCAACCACCAACTGTTATGTTTTGACGTTTTAGGTAAAAGCCTAAGTTCATCTGATAAAAATTTCGTTGCTGCATAAAAAGAACATTCGGTGAAAGGAAAACTCTGTTTGCTTCGTTTCTTGATTTTACTAAATCGATACTTATTCCTGCATGAACGGTATATCTTCTGGGTAGTCTTAGTTCTGCAGCATCCCCATTTGGATTAAAGAAAGATTGGTTGGGCTCCAACAGGTTATGAACCGCGACTCCTCCGTAAAAATTGGCATTGTAGGCCATGATGCCGGTGCCAAAGTTCATGAAACTTTTGGTTTCATTTCTATTTGGTTCATTAGTTGACAATACTGCACCCCTAATATCGTCAATCATATCAGGGAAAATAAGACGATTAAAATCATATCCTCTCTGAATATATGAACCTTGAATGGCAGTATTTACCGCCCATTCTCTGTTAATGTTTAAATTATAACTGTAGACACCATTAAATGAAATACTTGTCAACTGCCCATCACCAGCTCTATCTGCTAAGGCCATCACTCCTATGCCTCCATGAAGAGGTCTAATATATGCATCAATAGCTGCAACAGATGTTAGAAAATTATTATTTAATGATGAATACTGATTTCGACCACTAGCAGTGAAACGAATTTTTTTAGTTGACCCAACAAAAGCCGGATTAGTATATATGGGTGCAGCGTAAAATTGTGATAATTGAGGGTCTTGTGCACTTGCAGTTAAGCAATTTGCTATGGCAACAACAGCTAATATAAATATTTTATTTATGCGTGAAAGCATAAGTAGAAATTTAAAAATCAGGACATCTAACAGGTCGAACTACTTTTTTGTATTTACGTTTTTTCAATTCAAAAGCAAGTGAAATTTCATGGGAACTTGGAGCGCCTGGGTTAGCCTGAGACATAGTAGCATCATAGCTATATCCAATTTTCACTTTTTGCGTTCTTAAGCCTAAAACAACGATAAAAGCATCTGGGTTTCTTGCTCCTGCGGTAATTTGACGATAATAGAAACCGCCTACTAATTGACCTCTACTTAGGTAACAACCTAAATTTACTTGTGATGCAAATCCTTGCTGCATGTATACAATGTTGGGATACAAGTTAGATACCCTGCTTTGATTTCTACTTTCAATAATGGGAACTACCATACCAGCGTGACCAGTATACCTGCGTTCTTGTTTGATATATCCATTCTTCACACCCATGAGTGACTGTGAAGGTTCAGTAAGATTGTGAGCGGCCAGACCTGCGTAAAAATATTTTGAGTAAACAATCATACCTGCTGAAAAATTTGGGTAAGAAACCGTAGGGTTTGAATTGGCTAAAGGCTCTTTTGAATCGCGAACAATACCATTTTGCTGTTCAAATTGGTCAAACCAGTTCAAAGCACTCATATCAATAGATTTTTGAACAAATCCGGCTTGTATAGCTGCTTGTATAGTTATATATTTAGTTATTGGAATTTGATAGGCATAGATAGCGTTAGCTGTTACGGTTCTGAGTTTTCCTACACCCTGCTCATCGTAACTTGCCATGGCGCCAAATCCGCCATTAATTGCATCATAATGTTCGTCAAATGATACAGAACCCGTTCTGAATGTACCAGCAATACTAGGCCATTGGTTACGAGCATTGGCCACAATACGACCAACAGTTGAGCTGCCAGCAAAGGCAGGGTTAGTGTAAATTGGATTGGCGTAAAACTGAGAGAATTGTGGATCTTGTGCAAAAACATTTGTACAAGCAAAAAGACATAGCGCAAAAGGCAACATTTCTTTGCCTAAAAACTGTTTAAATGCACTATGTAACTTCATTTTTTTCTTGTGCGATGCTTTATTTTTTACTTCGTTAATCAAAAAAATTATTCAAAAGGTTTATTTATAAACACAGCAATTTTTTTCCATTACTTATCGTTATTTGCAAACCTAATGAAGTTTCAATTATAAATAAAAACATATTTTATATGCAATTTTTAATAGAAAATACCTTGAAAGAAGCAAAAAAAATCACTCAAGTGCTGATTTTCATGGCAGTTTGTATTTGCAATTTACAAGCGCAAAATGAACAAAAATTTGAGTTTAAACGAAATTTTGTTTGGAATGAGTATAAAAACTACCAGGTTGGCGAGATTTTTTTTAGGCAATTACTAAAATTGAAAGACTTCGATAACTCTCAACAATTTGAGAACTTACCTCTTTTTAAAGAGGTTTTTAACACCAAAGGAAATGAAATTGTTTCGGTAAGTTTGGAGGATGAGGTATACAACCAAATAGATTTGATCGAAAGTAAGTGGGCTAAAATTCTTAAGAATAATGCAATTGTTAAATCACAAATGGCATATGAAAAAGGGATTCCTAAAACGGTAGTTAGTATTCTACCTATCCGACTTTCAGGTAGTAAACTAGAATTATTACAATCGGCCAATATTGTTATAAGAACTAGGCAAAATTCTAATTTGCTATTAAAAAAGAAAGCAAGCTATGCTGCAAATTCTGTTTTGTCCACCGGAGATTGGTTTAAAATTGGGGTGGTTAATTCAGGTGTACAAAAGATAGATTATAATTTTTTGAAACAATTGGGAATGAACTTGGAAGGATTGAACCCTAAAAAAATAAGATTGTATGGAAATGGGGCAGGCATGCTGGCACAGCCCAATAGTGCTTTTAGATTTGATGATTTAGAAGAGAATAATATTTGGATTAATGGTGAGTCGGATGGTAAGTTCAATGCAGGTGATTATATTTTGTTTTACGGCAAATCTCAAAAAGATAATTGGATTTATGATGCAAGCGCTAATCAATACTTAAGAAAAAAGAATATTTACAGCGACACCACTTATTATTTTATAACAGTTTCGAGTTTGAATGGTGCAAGAATAAGTACCAATCCATCGTCTATTAACTATGATACCACCATTACCAATTATGATTTCCTAGCATTTGTAAGTGATGAAAGTAAGAATTTGGTAAAGTCAGGAAGAAATTGGGTGGGAAAGGAATTTGATAGAGAAACCACCCAACAAGGCATGAGCGTGAATGTACCTTTTATTGTTCCCAATTCAGAGGTTAAAATAAGGTCATCTGTAGTTACACGTTCTTTTGTTCCAAGTCAGTTCAATGTAAGTGTGGACGGAAATACTGTTTTAACCCATATTGATGGTTCTGTTCCTTCAAGTTATGAATATTATGCCAATAGCCCCAATACGCAAACGGCTACCTTTAAAACAAGTAATACAAATATTTCATTGATTTATGATTACAATAAACCTGACCCTAGTTCAATTGGGTGGATTAATTTTATTGAATTGTGTGCTTTGAATAATTTGGTGTATTCTGGCGGAAGTTTGATTTTTAGTAACAGTAAGTCAATTAAAACTTCTCGATTTGTAAGATACAGCATCACTACTGGACAACGACTAAGATTATGGGATGTGAGTAATCAAATCAGGCCTAGTGAGATTGTAGGTAGTTTAGATTCGGATAATGGTGTATATAATTTTACTACAAAATCAGATTCATTAATAACCTTTGTGGCATTTGATGGAAATAACTTTAATGTGCCAGTTGCGGTTGGAAAAATCAATAATCAAAACTTGCATGGTATGGCTGCTGCGGATAACATAATCATTACGCATCCATCTTTTATTAATGAGGCCAATAGATTGGCTGAATTTCATAAGCAAAAGCAGGGTTTAAAAGCAGCGGTAGTTAATATTCAAGATATTTACAACGAATTTGGCTCTGGAGCTCAAGATCTATCAGCCATTAGAGATTATTTGAGAATGATGTATAATAAGTTCTCTGTAAGTGAAAGGCCTAGATTTGTAACTTTATTTGGACGAGCCTCATATGATTTCAAATATCGAATTGCAGAAAACACCAATTTTGTCCCTACATACGAGAGTGATTATTCATATGATTTTACCAATAGTTATAACAGTGATGACTATATTGCTTTACTAGATGATAACGAGGGAACTTGGGATAGCCAAAATGATGCTGATGAATTGTTAGATATGGGTGTTGGTAGGTTACCAGTAAAAAATATAGATGAAGCCAAAACCTTAGTTGATAAAATTATACACTATGAGGCTACAGAAAGTAAAGGCGATTGGCAAAATAAATTGGTATTTGTTGGAGATGACGAGGATGATAATTTACACATCAATCAAGCAAATTTGATGGCAAATAATATCATTAATAAGTACCATGAATACAATGTACAAAAAATATTTGTAGACGCTTATCCAGAAGTGACCGGTGCTGGAGGTAAAAGAAATATTGAAGCACAATCAGCCCTAGTTAGATCGGTTCAAAAAGGCTGCTTGGTTTTTAATTACACAGGACATGGTGGTGAAGTGGGATTAAGTAAAAAACGTATTTTAAATACGGATGATATTAACTCATGGTCCAATTATGATGCCTTGCCATTATTTATGACTGCTACATGTGAGTTCAGTCGATTTGATGACCCATCGAGAAATGCAGCAGGTGAAATGACTTTACTAAATCCAAATGGAGGTGGTATAGCCTTATTTACTACAGTTAGATTGGTTTATATTAGTGAAAACAATGCCCTCAGTAATTCATTTTACAATAACCTGGGTATAGATTCTATATCTCAGTTATCCCCTCAGTATTTTGGCGACATCATGCGAAGAACTAAAAACGGTTATCAATCAAAAAACACAAGAAATTTCACCTTACTAGGTGACCCTGCATTGCCACTTGCTTTTCCGCGTTATTTTGTAAAAACAGATTCAATGAACGGAAAATCTATTACCGTTTTTGCCGATACAGTTAAAGCTTTGTCTAAAGTAACTATATCTGGACGTGTAACCAATGAAAGCGGAAATGTGATGAATGATTTTAATGGTTTTGTGTATCCAACTGTTTTTGATAAAAAAACAACTTATCAAACCCTACAAAACAATGCGACTAGTCCAAAAGTTGATTTTGTAATGCAAAACAATATTATTTATAAAGGCAAGGCAACTGTCAATAATGGTTTTTTTAGTTTTACCTTCATTGTTCCAAAAGATATATCCTACCAATATGGCTATGGTAAAATTAGTTATTATAGCAACAACGATAGTTTGGATGCCAATGGCTATTATGAGCAGTTTATTGTAGGTGGAACAGCAGATGTAGTTGATAAAGATACAAAAGGACCAGATATCAAATTGTTTATGAATGATAAGAAGTTTGTAAATGGTGGTACTACTGACGAAAACCCATTATTTATTGCCACCTTATTTGATGAGAATGGCATAAACACGGTTGGACGAGGCGTAGGAAGGGATTTGGCTGGCACGCTTATTAGGGTTGAAGAAAAATCAGCTGATAATGCTACAAGCGCTGTTATTTTAAATGATTATTACCAAGCATCTACCAACTCCTACCAAAGTGGTGAGATCAAATATAATATCAAGGCGTTGAGCAGTGGAAATAAATATACCATGAAATTAAGGGCATTTGATGTGTTTAATAATTCAAGTGAGTCGGCCTTAGATTTTGTAGTGGAGTCTAACGCGGGATTGGCTTTGCAACATGTATTAAATTACCCCAACCCATTTGTGAACCATACCACTTTCCACTTTGATCACAATATGGCCAATCAGCCATTAACGGTGCAAATTCAAATTTTTACCATTTCTGGTAAATTAATAAAAACCCTTAGTACTGATTTGCTATCGGCTAAGTCTCATTTTGAGGATATTAGTTGGGATGGCAGAGATGAGTATGGTGATGTAATTGGTAAGGGAGTGTATATTTACAAAGTGAAGGTGAAAACCCCAAGCAGTAAAGTAGAAGAGAAATTTGAGAAATTGGTCATTTTAAATTAATTGTTTAAGATAAAAAAGAAAATATTTTTGCATCCATTCATGAAAAAACAAAATATAGAAAAAATTGCATTGGCCATTGTTTTGTGTGTTATATCCATTTCAAAGTCAAATGCTCAAATATCTGCTTCTAATTTAAATGGTGGCCAAAACACCATTACCACAGCGGTCCCCTTTTTATTAATATCTCCTGATGCAAGGGGTGCTGGTTTAGGAGATGCTGGTGGCGCTATGCCCAATGATGTGAATGCCATGCATTGGAATATTGCCAAGCTTCCATTCAATGAAAAAAAAGGAGCAGTTGGTCTATCTTACACACCATGGTTGAGAAATCTAGTTCCTGATATTTCCTTATCTTACCTCTCATTTTATAGTAAGTATGGAGACAGAGGTGCTTTTGCCGGCTCACTTCGTTATTTCTCTCTAGGTCAAATTAATTTCACAGATAATTTTGGAAATCCACTTGGAAATTATACCCCTAATGAATTGGCTGTTGATTTGGGATATGCAACTAAGTTATCAGAAAACTTTTCGGTAGGTATCGCGTTCAGATATATTTATTCAAATTTAGCGGCTGCCTTCAATCAATCTCAAAATGCTATCAATGCAGGTACTTCCTTCTCGGGAGATATTGGAGCTTATTATAAAAACAAATTTAAATACGAAGGTAAAAAATTTGATTATGGTATTGGTTTAAGTGTAAGTAATATTGGTTCTAAGTTAACCTACACAAGCGCCCAATATGAAAATTATATACCTATCAATTTAAGACTTTCAACTTATACCAATGTAGAAATTGATAAGTATAACACAGTTGCTTTCTTGTTAGATTTTAATAAATTATTAGTTCCAACTCCTCCTATTTTTTATAAAACGGCAAAAGGGTATGACTCTTTGGATATTAACAAAAAGCCAGTGATTCAAAGTGGTCAAGACCCTAATGTGCCTGTTGTGCAAGGTATGTTTCAGTCTTTCTATGATGCACCAAGAGGATTTAGCGAGGAGCTAGATGAAATCAATATTTCAGCAGGTTTAGAATATTGGTACGAGAAACAATTTGCACTTCGTGGTGGCTATTTTCATGAGCCACAATCTAAAGGTAACCGCCAATATGCAACTGTTGGTATTGGTTTAAGATACAATGTGTTTGGCTTAGATGTGGCTTACTTATGGCCTTTCCAACAAAGACATCCATTGGAAAATACATTACGCTTTACCTTGTTGTTCGACTTTGATGCTTTTGTGAGCCAAAAGGATGAAGACAAAAAGAGTAAAAGAAGCAATGGTAACAACGAAGATGATGCACCTAAAGAATAGAAGATGCGCATAGGATTTGGTTTTGATGTTCACCAACTTTCAGAAGACAGAGAGTTTTGGTTAGGGGGTATAAAAATACCTGCTGCCAAAGGTATATTGGGTCATAGTGATGCCGATGTTTTGCTGCATGCTATTTGCGATGCCATTTTGGGTGCCTTGGCTTTGGGTGATATAGGAAAACATTTTCCTGATACAGACCAAAGTTTTAAAGGTATTGATAGCAAAATCTTACTAAGTAAAACCATTGAACTTATTTCTCAAAAAGGTTACAGAATAGGTAATATTGATTCTTCTGTTGTGCTCCAACAACCAAAGATAATGCCTTATGCGGATGATATGCGTAAATGCATTGCAGAGCTATGCCACATAAGCATGGATGATGTTTCAATTAAAGCCACCACCAACGAAAAAATGGGTTTTATAGGCCGCGAAGAAGGCATTGTAGCCTATGCGGTGGTATTGTTGTTAAAATAAATAGTTTGTTTTCTTACTTATAGAATATTCCAATTCTGTATTTGTAACCAATCCATGCAAAGCTGCCCAAGATGATAATTGTGCGGAATTTTTCAAGCCTATTTTTTGCAGTATTTTAGATTTCATGATGTCTATAGTTGCTATTGAATTACCCAACAGCGGGGCTATTTCAGAGGATGTTAAACCACATGAAACCAATTTAACTACCCTAATTTCTTTGTTGTTTAGTTCAAATGATATTTGGGTTTTAATTGCCACAGTTTGCTTTTTTTGCCAGTTGATATAATACTCTTCATCAAAAAAATCATAGCCTTTTGTAATCATATCAAGGGTGTTTTTTATTTCAAATAAATCATTATTGCAATATGCGTTAATCCCAAATGATTTGCATTTTGCTGGCAAGTGTTCCAAGTAATGATTAGATACTAAAATTACCTTACCCACATAGTTATTTGTTTTCAATAAATGAAATATTTCAATACCTTTAAGTATTGGCAATTGATAATTTAAAATTACTACATCAGGATGGGTATCTGAAAGGGTTTTTAATAACTCAATTCCACAACATAAAGAGTATTTTACATTGTATTTTGGAGAGTTTTCAAGATGGGATTTTAAATGCAATAGTTGCTCTAGGTTGTTATTGCAGCGAGATATTGTAACTTTCATATTCAATCAAATGAGGTATTACAAGTATACATCAACAAATTAAAATTACAATATAGGTTCTTATATTAATTAACGAAAACGGCATATAAATATAGGAAATTATATTTTAGGTAGTGATACTGGCTTTTATTATTGTCTAAAACTTATCAATATGAAAAAATTAAGACTATCTCTTTCGATTCTTTTATCCATAATTATTTGTAACCAGTTAAAAGCGCAAACTTGGAATATTAATGGTAATACTATAATTAATACACCTAAAACAGGCATTATTGGAACGGATGCGAATAGTAATATTAATAATTTAATGATGCTATACAATGGCCAAGAGGCAATGGCAATATCACAAGGAAATCCAAGTATTGGATATAATTTAAGTATAGGAAACACTAACACCTTTCAACAATTTAATAACTTTGCTATAGGCTACAGAACCACTATGAATAGTACTAATTGTTTTTCTATTGGATTAGATAATACAATTGGAGCCATTGATATGGATAATTCATATGCCATTGGAACTAATATTGATGCGCCCTCTAATCATGCCTTATTCTTTGCATTAGGGCGAAATATCTATTTTGATAATGGTAGAAACGCTGGTGGATTTGTAATTGGAACAGGTGTTGACGCTACAACTCAATTGCAAGCATGTGATGAACCTAATAGTTTAAGCATTGGATTTAATAGTGATATTCCCACTTTGTTTGTGGGTGCCTCTGCTGGCCGCAAAACCACGGGTAATGTGGGTATAGGCGATGGGTTTGGAGCTAACGGAACTAACCAGCCATCTTATAAATTGGATGTTCATGGTACTTTTCACGCTACTATGGCAAGTATATTTGATAATGATTTAGTTGTTGGACACGACTTAACGGTTAACAACAATTTGAATATAAGTAATGCATTGGTAGCACCCAACATTACGGCAAGCAACAATGTAACGGCAGGCAATACCATTTCTGGGCCAATAGGTATTTTTAATAATAAAATTACAGTTCTTAATAATGCATATATAGGCAGTGCAAGCAGTTTAGTAGGAGCCAAATTTGAAGTTTCTAATAACACAAATGCCCTTACTCAATTTATTTATAATCCTACGGGCACAGCTCGATTATTAAGATTAAAGGGTGGTTTTGGTGGTGGCACCCAATCTTTATTACAAATTGAAGCAAATAATACAAGTGGCGATAATACACTTGAGGGAAATATTAAATTCAAAGTGCAAGCCAATGGATGTGTATTGTTAAACTCTACAACCCCAGAGGCTGTTTTTCACATACAGTCTGGATATTTCGGGGTAAACAATGCTTTATTAATTAAAGACCCCAATGGGGTGAACATATTTAAAGTAGACAATGGAGGAAATACCTATGCAAAAAAAATAATGGTTGTGTCAAATATAGTTGCAGATTATGTATTTGAAAAAAACTATCATTTGCTGAGTGTACCTGATTTGGATAAATATGTAAGAGCAAACCACCACCTGCCTAATGTACCTAGTGCAGGTGACATTAAAAATAACGAAAACCAAATTGATGTGGCTAGTTTTCAAATGACTTTATTAGAAAAAGTTGAAGAATTAACTTTATACATTATACAACAGCAAAAAGAAATTGAAGCTTTAAAAGAAGCGATGCAAAAAAATAAATAAATAGGTTTCATATTTGTGCTAATGAAACCATTAATCATGAAAAAATATTTATACATATTAAGCATATTTTGTACCCTGCTATGCAGCACTTGCAGCTATGAGGATATAGTACCGGAGAACCCTTGTGCGAATCAAGAAGAGGTAAAAGCAATAATTGAAATGGCTCAATATATGGGTAGAAACTTTGATAATAAAGATACATTTATTGTGGAGCCAACTGATATCTTTTCGAATGGCTCTATTAGATTTGATGCTTTAATTGAAAATGCGAAATACACTTGGATTTTAGGAGCAGAAACACTTTATACCAAAAGTTTTATAAGGAATATGTCAACAGTACCTCCAGGGCAATATCAGGTAACCTTGATAGTGCAGAAAACTCCAAATAAAACTTGTTTTCCAAGAGATAATGGAATGGATACATTTACACGAGTATTTAGCACAACAGATGAAGCCTGTAGCTTTTTAACTAATAATAGTTTTAAAGGTGTTTGGGTAAATGAATCGGCTGATTCATTTGAAATAACCATTGCCAATTGGAATGTTTTAGATGGCAATTGGACAGTTAGAGACAGTTGCAGAGGAAATGTAAATTTCGTCAATCTCAATAAGGGTGTTGCGTTTAGACCCGATGTAAAACATGATACCATTTGGGGTCCATATAGTAGTTCGTTAAACACAAATACATTTGTTTATATGAGAGGAGAAGGAGTTGATTGGCAGGTTCCTCATGGCTTTTTAAAAGTAAATCCAGTTGATACAAGCATTGAAGGTACATATTCTTTACAGAATAAGACACATCATTTTAAAGGAAGATTAATAAAATAAATTATGAAAAAACAAATAATTCTATTGCTGATTATTGGTATCTGTCATAATACTAATGCTCAAACTAATAATTGCTATACGGGTAAGGGTATTTCTACAAATCCTGCTAATCCAATAAATCCGGAAATGGATTTACTTTTTTCAAATAAAATAAATCCATGGCTCAATTCTTTTAATATTGGGTTGAATAATGGTGCGTCTTTTAGCCCAATACCATTAAACAAAAATGCCGTTTGGAATATACCAGGTTGGAGTCCAACACAAACTCAAGATTACCAAATGGTAAATCCATTTAGCTTTAACATGCCAGGAGAGTACAGCTATTTACAACAACCAACAAACCCAATTGGTATGAGGGATTTTAATTGGCAAGATGGCTGGGAATTATTATGGATGAACACAGGATATTACCCTAATCAATCAACCACAAATCATAATGGAAATATTAATATTTATGATGTCAACAGGATATATCCTTATGTTTCTAATCCAGCCCACTCTAGGTATCCTTATATTATTCTTTATAACAAATATAGAGGCACGATGCGAATGTTTGGCAAAGTATTAGAAGACCAAGGTAGTTTTCAAAATGTTCAACTTGTTTTGAAATTCCCTAGTCCTCCTCCAGGTGTAACACAAACGCAAGCAACTGGTATATTCAGGCATCTAAATGGTTTCGATTTGCCTCTTGATAAACCCACTGAAATAACAAACTACAGTGCAGCAAACAAAAATGATAATAACTCTACTATATGGACAAGCAGTGATGTTCAATTAGGTTACGACCCTTGTATATGCAATCATAAATCTGAATTAGAAATGCGATTTGTCACATTTGATACATGGGATGTTAACTTATATGGACATAGTATTGGCACAGTGCTTCCATTACAAGATGCGAATGGCAACCCTATATATGGAGACTTTTTGAGTCAAAGCGCAGTGAACGAAAACGCTTTATCATCAAATGCTCCGAGTGGAAGTTTAATTTATAAAAATTTGAACAGCATGATTGAAAATTATCGAGTACAATTAGATTATTATAATACAAGAACAAAAGATTTAAATACATTGGATAACACTTTAAAAAGAGAATTATTAGGTATTGTCAAAACCATAGGTATAGATGGGATGGCTAATTTCATAGCCCCAACAGGAGCGTTAAAAGACTTTATATTTAAAAATGCAATACAATTAAACCCGAATACTAAATTACCAAAAGACGCAAGCGAAGCAGAAGATTGGGCTAAAGCAATAAATAATGCAGCGAAGGGCGTTTTAGGTAGTGGGTTTGATTTATTAAGCGCTCAATTTCTAGGTTCTCTAACACCTCCAGTTAGACCAAATATGCCAACCGCTACCTTTGAAGAAATGAGAATAGCTGGCACATTGACAAAAAAAAGCGATTTTTATGTAACCAAGTTTTCATCTCAAGGTGTTCAACCACCTAGTATAGGTGATTTAACAGCTCATAATTACCCTGCATATAATGAAACACCGGGTATTTTTGCTCTATTAAGAACTCCTACGGTTGAAATGTATTTTAACCAAAACCCTACAAGAAGTAACAGAAACACTTATACAGATAGTTATGGAGGATTAAACTCAGCTTATTGGGAAGAAACTCAACAAACAAGTGCTTTTCTTAAAATCAAAAATCCATTACAATTCAAGCTGAATAGAGCTCTAGATATTGACGATTCTAAAACTAGAATTAGAGTTAGTTTTGAATTAGAGTACGAAACAAATATGAACCAAAATCCAGCAAATTTTGTTACTAAGTATGAAACTTCATTTAATCTTGAGGGTAATTTTCATATAAACAATATTTCACCAAATTCTAATAGCATAGGAGAAAGAGTTTCTATATTATCCGAATGGTATGATATTAAAGATGAATCAAATATACTATTTGGCTATAAATCAACTAATCTATTTAGATATGCAGCTACAAAGCCATATAATGGTGTTTTTGATGCAACTATAGGTGCACCGGAACCTAACATACTTATTAGCATGGTTCAAAATCTTTTTACTCTTACACCTAACTTAAACTATACGCTTAAGAAAGTCAGAATGAAAATACTCTCAGATGTTTACTTTAATCGAATAGGTGTTGATGGTAAGCAAATTAATACAACACAAGCTTTTACATACAATCTTTTCGATGTTGATAAGTCAATTAATTTAATTTTAATAAATTATAACGTAAATAGCCTATTAAAACACAATTCAGGTACTTTGTTACTTGGTACAACTGTTTTTGGGCCTAATTCAAATAATATTACCAAAGTTGTTGGTAACAATATTTATGTAGTGGCCGATAAAATTGTCATAAAAGGGGACATTAGTGTGCAAAATGGGTATAGTTTATATCTTCAAGCTTTTGGAGATATTTCTAATGAAAATTCTAGTAATATTTTTAAAAATGTAACTCAAGAGTTGATTGAAATAGGTCATAATGATATTTATGGTCAAAGTCAATCTTTAGAATTAACAAGTGAACAAGTTGCTGCTTTTTGTAATGATCAAACAAACGGATACAAAGCTAATTTCTCATTTTCTAAAACTAGCTCAAGTAATCCAGAACAAGAATTACTAACTACAAAAGAACCTACATTTAATATAAATCTTTACCCCAACCCAAGTACTGATTTTACCCAGTTGTATTATAGTTTAGAAAAAAACTCAACTGTAACAATAAGTGTATTTGACTTATCGGGTAATCAAATAATAAATGTAATTGACAATAAAGCCCAAGAGGTAGGAGAACACATTGAATATATTAATACTCAAAGTTTATCAGCAGGTATTTATTTTATCAGATTAATTACAGCAGAAGGATATGGCGAGACTAGAAAATTGCTAATTGCCAAATAAAAAATGATTTGAATTTTTTGTAACATATCAAATGTTAGGTTTGTGAAATCTCACATTAAATTTTTAAGTGAAAACTAATTAAATTGAAAACAGCATTAACCATATTTATTTTAATTATATCCTATTGCCATGCCCAAACCAATAGCAAGCATAACCTGAGTGCGGGTCTGCTGTGCAATGGTACTGCTATGAATGATAATACCATTTATCATTCAAGCTTGTTTACTGGGGGTGTATCTATTAATTATATTTACCAATACCGTAAGGAAGTAAGTTTAATTACGGGTATGGATTATTTGCAAAAAGGTGGTACAGGGGATGTGGTGTATTATAACAGTGTTGGAGATAAAGTGGGAGGGTATCAGCAAAACTTGTATTTAAATTATTTTCAAATTCCAATATTGCTTCGCTTTGAAATAACTTTGTTAAAAAGTAAAGAGCAAGACAAACCATCCAAGTTAATTGGTATGCTCGGTTTTGGCGGCTATGTTTCTTTGCTAGCCGATGGATGGACAAATCCACAAGTATTAAGTGTTAATCATAATGTAAGTGAGGATTTTAACTTCTGGGATAAGGGTATTTTAACTTATGTGGGTATAGGTATTCCCATAAATAATAAAGCAAGGATAAACCTAGCTTGGAATTATGGCCTAGGCATAGTTAATGTGTCAACAAAATACCAAAGTAATACCACTTACAATGCTTTGCAGTTGGCCTTACAGTATAATCTTCCATCAAATAAATAATTTCCCTTAAATTGCTTTATGCTAAGCAAGCGAAAACATAGCCCCAATTCATTTATTTTTTGTTTGATAGTATTGGTTTCATTGGCTGATTGTCATGTTAAGAAATATTCCATAAAAGTTCCTCGGATTAATTTTGAACAGATTCAAGGCAAGGATATGGGTTTTGGGCCAGTTTATAAAGTGCCGATTAGCCTAACAAATTTTAAAAAAGAGATTCTAAAAGATAAAATAATCTACTCTATGACACGGCTTCATTGCCAGCCTGAATGTAGATATATGTTTCGGTTTTTTGGTAAAGTAGGGCATATGGCTTTTAAAGATTCTGTTTATGTAATGGAAGAAAATGGTTTTGTAAAAGGTAGAACAGCTTACAGTATTGCGAAATTTTCTACAGCAGCTACACGTAATCCAAATAGAATATTAAAGCTTAAAATTGTATGTAGTAATAAAACAGAATTTAGTCTTGATACATGTGGTGTCGTTATTTTATTACCCAATGCCTCTTTTTTGAATAGGCCTTAATGTTTTGGAGTAGTTTTGTATTTTCTTATTTTTGAGAGGCAAACCATTGAAGGCATTTTTCCAAAAACCATTCACTCCTTTATACCTGCTATTTTTAGCAGGTGTTTTTTTTATTAATATCAAATCAACTCATGATTGGGGCGATGATTTTGCCCAATACCTTCATCAAGCTAAGAATATTGTACAAGGTATTCCTCAGAGCCAAACAGGTTATATCATCAATCCAGATTATTCATTATTAGGCCCGCCTGCTTATACCATGGGTTTTCCATTGCTGTTATCAGTAGTATATCCGTTTTTTGATGGTAATATAGTAGCATATAACTATTTAATGAGTTTCTTTTTGCTCTTATATGGTCTAGTATTATTTGCCGTACTGCAAACACAAACCAGAAAACTGTTTGCAGCATTAGCAGCTTTCATACTAGTTTATCTGCCTTATCTTTTAAATTTTAAGATGGAGATATTGAGTGATTTGCCTTTTGCGGTTATGCTAAACTTGGGTGTATTGATATACATAAAAGGGAATGCCAAATCAAAATATTTCTATTTATTCCTTTCACTAGTAAGTGCATCACTTCTTTTATTTAGAAGCATTGGTATCTTATTCCCTATAGCCGTGATCATTGCTTTGATGTTAGAAGGCAATTTTGAAAAACGATCTTTATTCAAAAGTGCTTTAGCAATTGGCATATCTTTCATCATTTACTTTATTGTTCATTTTTGGATATTTGAAATGCCTAAAGATTTTTTGAATAGTAGTACAGGTCAGTTTTTTTTGGCTCAAAGCCTTGAAACGGCTCTGAAAAACATACCTTATTACTACCAATCTTTCTTTGATTTTTTTAGCAATTCAAATATTTGGATTATTAAGGTGGGTATTTCCTTCGCAATACTGTGTTGCTTTATGGGTATTGGAATTGAGATAAGAAATCGCCAATATTTTTTGCCACTTGTCTTTGTATTTTACCTAGGGGTATTATTGGTGTATCCTTATCAAGGAGGGGGAACTAGATTTTTGATACCCATTATGGGCCTTGTTTTATATTTTCAGTTACTAAGTTTAAAGTGGATGATGGCGATTTGTAAATGGAACCCATATGTAATGGTGATTCCAACGTTTGTGTTTTATTGCTATATGAATTTCGAACAATGGAATGACATTTACAAAAATATAAATGTTGAAATTTTCGGTCCTCAAAACAAAGCGACTGTTGATGCTTTTAACTATATAAAACTAAACACGGAACCTAATTGTAATATCCTTTTTGCAAAGCCTAGAGCACTTGCCTTGTATACAGACAGAAATGGTTTTGCTAACAAGAAAACGGCTAATGCAAATGATATAGAATCAAATATTTCAAAGTATCATTTGAATTATATTTTGGTCAATAAATGGTTGTCTGATAATGCCATCAAAGATTATGTTGAGACCAGAAAATCTTCATTGGTTTGGGGTACTGAGGAGTATTCAATTTACAAAATAGGGAATTAACGTATCAATAACCATTGAACATATCAATAAAAAACTACTCCAAATACACGTTTATTTTTTTCTTTTCCATTACCACATGTATATGTTCTTGCAAAGTAGTACTTAGCGAAATGCCTATGAAATCGGCAGAAATAGGAAAGTTTTTATGGTTTCTATCTACCAAAACGGCCACTTGTAATTTTTTTACCTGCCATTTTAAGAATGGCAAACATGAATAAATAAGGGTCTTTCCTGTATTTAATACATCATCTACCACTATGATGCTTTTATTGGCAAACTTAATATTGTCGGGTTTAAGGGTGATTTGGCTCTCTTCAGGTTTCGTCTTATTCAATTCAAGCTGGGTTAAATGAAGCTTTATATTACAAATCTCTTCCAATTCGGATTGAATAAGTTTGGCCAATTCGTAACCCTGACCTGCAATGCCTATTAAAATCAATTCTTTTTCGCTAAAATTGCTTTCGTAGATTTGGTAAGCCATACGCTTAATCATTTTGCTTATTTGCTTGCTGTCTAAAACCTGGGTTTTCATTTGTATTCCTTAATTAGCGAGGGCAAATTATATTTATTTTTTGCTTTTCAGAAATTTAAACTCTTTTATCTGTGATACTTAAACAGAAATTATTTTTACCAAAAAATAAGATTTTTTTTGAAAAGGGTTTGGATTTGGGATAAAAAGCAATATTTTCGCATCCCAAAATTTTAGTAAAGATATGAAAGCAGGTATTCACCCGGAAAATTATAGAATGGTAGTATTCAAGGATATGTCTAACAACTACGCGTTTTTAACTCGCTCAGCAGTAGAGACTAAAGAAACAGTACAATGGGAAGATGGTAATGAATATCCAGTGTTTAAGTTGGAGATTTCACACAAATCACATCCATTCTTTACTGGTCAAAACATGTTAATTGACACAGCAGGACGTATTGATAAATTCCAAAAACGTTACGGAAAAAAATAATTTTTCGCAGAAATTGAAAAAAAGCCTCCCAACATTGGGGGGCTTTTTTATTTTTGAGGCTGAGCTAAGATTAATATTTGGCATCAACCCATACGTATGAATTATATTTTGTTCGACCCCGAGAAGGAAAGAAAAAATTTATTACCCTTTACTTTTACCCGTCCTGTGTCTGAAATTCGAATAGGAATTTTGACCATAACTGAAAAGTGGGAGAAATATTTAGGTGCAAAGCCTAGCTTCAAAACTGAAGATTACCTGCAAAAAAAATACCCACTGATTACATCTGAAATTAATTTATTCATCAATGGATGTATTTGCCCAAATGTTATTTTGGCTGAAGAAATTAAAAATCTGAAAGTAGGAGAGGCATTATATAGAAATGGCGAATTGTTGGCAGCACAGGTTAAAGACACTGAATTAAGTAATTTTCAAAGTGCCTCATTTCAAGCCAAGGAGTCTGCATCCGATAAACACATTCATATCAAACATAGCTATGATATTTTTAGTAGCAACGCACAAGCCATAGAAGATGATTTTGAATTATTAACCAAAGGAAGAAAATCTGCTCCTATTCCTGCTGGCAACCAAGTATTAAACCCTGAAAGAATTTTTATTGAGGAAGGTGCTAATGTATTGTTTTCAATTTTGAATGCATCAACAGGTAGTATTTACATTGGCAAAGATGCTGAAGTGATGGAAGGCTCAAAGATTAGAGGTCCTTTTGCCTTGTGCGAACACGCGGGTTTGAAAATGGATGCTAAAATATATGGTGCTACTACTGTTGGTCCTTATTGCAAAGTGGGGGGTGAGGTAAACAACTCAGTATTTTTTGCATTTAGCAACAAAGGTCACGATGGTTTTGTGGGTAATGCCGTGATAGGCGAATGGTGTAATTTGGGTGCAGATACCAATAATAGCAACCTTAAAAACACTTATGAGGAAGTAAAACTTTGGAACTATACATCTGAAAGATTTGATAAAACAGGTTTAACTTTTTGCGGATTGATGATGGCAGATCATGCAAAGAGTGGAATCAACACCATGTTTAATACAGGAACGGTAGTAGGTGTGGGTTCAAATATTTTTGGTTCAGGATTTCCACGCAATTTTGTACCTGATTTCAGTTGGGGTGGGGCAAGTGGTTTTGAGACCTTTCAGTTAAAGAAGATGTTTCAAGTAGCTGATGCCATGTGTAAAAGACGAAATGTAGAATTTACAGAAACAGATAAAGAAATTATATTGCACGTGTTTGAACAAACCAAAAAGTTTAGGTTTTGGGAAAAGCCTGCCAATGCCTAAAATAAAGACACTATAAAACAACATATACTATGAGAAAGAAAATCATTGCAGGAAACTGGAAAATGAACAAAACCTTTGATGAAGGTATGGGCTTGGTTTCAGAAATAAGCAATATGCTTAAAGATGAATACCATGGAAATGCAGAGGTAATTATTATTCCCCCTTTCGTTCACATCAATGCGATTAGCCGCATGGTTGTAAGCGATAGAAACCTAAGTGTTGGCGCACAAAACTGTAGCAACCATGTAAGTGGCGCATTTACAGGTGAAGTGAGTGCTGCTATGCTTAAAAGTTGCGGTGCTACTTATGTAATCATTGGTCATAGTGAGCGCAGACAATATTTTGGCGAACTCAATGATTGGTTGGCAAAAAAAGTAGATGCTGTTTTAGCTGAAGGCTTAATTCCAATCTATTGCTGTGGTGAAACCCTTGAAGAGCGTGAGTCGAATAAGCATTTTGATGTGTTAAAGTCACAAATAAGTGAAGCCTTATTTCATTTAACATCTGAGCAAATGAGCAAAGTGGTTGTGGCTTATGAGCCTGTTTGGGCTATTGGCACTGGTAAAACAGCTTCAACAGCTCAAGCTCAAGAAGTGCATGCTTTTATTAGAACTTTATTGAAAGATAAGTTTGGTGCTGAAGTTTCAGACAATATTACCATACAATATGGTGGAAGTGTGAAAGCAGATAATGCAAAAGAACTTTTCTCTGCTCCAGATATTGATGGTGCGTTGGTGGGCGGTGCTGCTTTGCAAAGCCGATCTTTTGTAGATATTGTGAAGGAAATGGCATAGAAAATGAGATTTTATTTAAATGTAAATTGCTAAGATTCTTTCATCAAGAAAAAAAAAATATTTAAGTATAAAAAACAAGCTAAACATTTGCTATTGTTGAAACAGAAATCTTTAATTTTGTAACAGCGAAAAATATTCATTACAATGACAATACGAAAAAATACTTCTAAAATTTCTACCCCTAAAGCAGGCAAGCCTTCGGTTGTAAAAAATACATCTAAGAAGAAATCTGAGGATGATTTAGATGATGATGACGATGAAGAACCTATTGATGATTTTGAAGATGAAGATGACGATGATTCATTAGATATTGATGACATGGATGATGATAAAATCCCTTATGATAAATCATTCAAAGATTTTGATGATGACGATGATGATGACGATTTTTAGTTAATTAATTAGGCCATATAAAGGCAGGGCTTTCAACCACATTACTTTGGTGCAAAGCCCTGTCATAAATAAAGATACGATACTTCAGGGTATCGTTATTTGTTATATAACCTGACGAAAGCAAATTTGGATCAACTTCCACTTCAATATCTCCCCTGATTGCTTTATGCTTTCCATCTGGTGTTAAATTCTGAACCCTGAAGGCATCAAACAGTGTATCACTAGAAAATGCTTTATTGATATTGGTAAACACTCCATTGATGCTCTTTAATGGGTATACATAGCAATTGTAATAGTATTTGTTTAAGATGGTTCGGTTAGCATCTGTAAAGTTGTTGTAAGGTGCTAAAGTATCTTTGTCCTCCAAACCTAAATCGCCATCACCATCTTTAAAAGTAAAGCTAAGCTTAACCGTTGATATGCTTCCTGAGGTGTCGCTATAAAAAGTCAAAGATTTATAATCAATAGAAGGTGTAGATGGATATATTTCACTTTCTTTGCATGAAGAAAGACAAAAGACAAAAGCTAGGCTTAAAATAAAAAGATTTTTTTGCATTGTTTTCATGTTAGATACAGCCGAATTCATATCATCTATATTAAAGTCAAAACTAAACAATTTTGATGAATTAGCTTTACGTGTTTTTCAATTTCAATACCAATTTAACCCCACTTATCAAAAATATTGCAAACTCTTACATGTTCATGACATGAATAGGGTAGATAGCATAGATAAAATTCCCTTTTTGCCCATAGCTTTTTTTAAAAACCATGAAATTAAAAGCGCTGCATTTGATGCAGATATAGTTTTTAGTAGCAGTAGCACAACGGGCAGAGGTCAAAGCTTTCATCATGTAAAAGAGGTAGAGGTTTATAGACAGAGTTTTATACAAGCCTTTGAACATTTTTATGGCAATATTTCTGATTATAGCATCTTTGCTTTATTGCCTTCATACCTTGAAAGACAGGGCTCTTCGCTTGTCTATATGCTTGAATATTTGATAGGCTTAAGTAATGATAATGAAAGCGGATTTTACCTTCATAACCATCAGGAATTATACAAAAAATTAATCAGTGCTAAGCAGGCCAATAAGAAAATTATTTTATTTGGTGCCACTTTTGGCTTGCTTGATTTTGCTGATCAATACGAACTAAACCTTGAAGATGCCATCATCATAGAAACAGGTGGAATGAAGGGTAGGAGAGAAGAGTTAACTAGATATGAAATTCATACTTACCTAAAAGCAAGATTGGGCGTTCATCAAATTCATTCAGAATATGGTATGACAGAATTGTTAAGTCAGGCTTATGCCCCAAGCGATGGGATATTTTATTGTCCGGCTTGGATGAAGGTATGTATTACGGATATGAACGACCCTTTTGAAAAAATTTCTGTAGGCAAAACAGGGGTCATAAATGTGATTGATTTGGCAAATATCTATTCATGTTCTTTTATCCAAACCTCTGATTTGGGAAGGCTTTCCGAGGATGGTGGTTTTGAAATCTTGGGCCGTTTAGACTACAGTGATTTAAGAGGCTGTAGCTTGTTGACGGTTTAATGGAAATATAAATTTTGTAACTGAATTATTGTATGGTTTAAATTATAAAAACCACTATTTTTGAAAAAAGAACTTATGAAAGCTCAATCTATAGTATTGGATAAAAAGAAATATTTTTTAATCGAGGAAAGCGAATACCTCGGTTTGAAAGAAGATATTGCCGATTTGAAAAAAGTCTTTGAAAGAAGATCGGAAAATGGAGTAGAGGCTAATGTTTTTTTGCAAATCTAAAAACCAAGAAGAAAAAATAGAGCTATGAAGCTTTATTAGGTTATTATTAAAGAGTCTGCTCAAAAACAGATTAAGAAAGTGTCTACTGTTTATTTATCGAAAATAAAAACAGCCATTTTAGACCTTCAACACAATCCACGACCTATAAACAGCAAGAAATAAGTAGGAAGCAAATGTGTTTACCGAATTGTGTATGAAATTATTGATAAAGAGTTATTTGTATATGTAGTTGATGTTGACCATCGA
Organism: Chitinophaga pinensis; assembly: GCA_945870425.1. GTDB lineage: Bacteria > Bacteroidota > Bacteroidia > UKL13-3 > UKL13-3 > RGVD01. Next base: position 73,753 of record CAMBSD010000006.1, read on the forward strand.
AAAGATATTTATAAATAATCTCAGTTTAATTTGCACGAATAAACTATCTAAATTATTTTAGCAATTCACACCCTCCATTTTCATTATTTCATGCTGCAAAAAACTGCTATATTCGCAGCTCTATTAAAAAAATTATGGATAAATTCTCGTACATTTCCAATGCCGATGTGGCGGCAATCGATAATCTATATCAACAATATAAAGCGGATGCAGAATCTGTTGAATTTGGTTGGAAGAAGTTTTTTGAAGGTTTCGAAATGGGTGAACAAAAATTCAATAGTTCTTCCAAATCTGCTGTGCTTTCAGAAGATATACTGAAAGAGATAAATGTGTTGAATTTAATAAAAGGCTATCGTACTCGTGGGCATTTGTTTACAAGAACCAATCCTGTGCGTGAGCGAAGAAAATATGCCCCAAGTCTGGATATTGAAAACTTTGGTTTGACCAAAAGCGATTTGGATAAAACTTTTAATGCGGGTGTTGAAATAGGCTTGGGAGTAGCCAAATTGAATGATATTATTGACCATTTAGAAAAAACCTATTGCGAAAGTATTGGTGCCGAATACGCATACATCCGTCAGCCCAACAAGTTAGAATGGTTACAAAAGAAAATGGAGGGTGGCAAAAACATACCAAATCGCGATATAGACGATAAACGACATATTCTTTCAAAACTGAACCAAGCCACTGTTTTCGAAAATTTTATCCATACCAAATTTGTAGGGCAAAAAAGATTTTCTTTAGAAGGGCTTGAAACCCTTATTCCTGCTTTAGATTCTGTTATTCAGTTTGGTGCCGAGTTAGGAGTTGAGGAATTTGTTTTGGGTATGGCTCACCGTGGAAGGTTGAATGTGCTTGCCAATATCATGGGCAAATCATATGAGGCAATTTTTAAAGAGTTTGAAGGTAAAGGTGCTGAAGAAGAAGGTATTTTTGAAGGGGATGTAAAATACCATTTAGGTTTTAGCAGCGAGCTAGAAACCCGAAATGGAAAGAAAATCAAATTGAATTTGGTTCCAAATCCTTCTCACTTAGAAACAGTAAATCCTGTGGTGAAGGGTTTAACACGTGCCAAATTAGACAAGAAATACAACAGTGACATTGATAAAGTAGCGCCTATACTCATTCATGGAGATGCTTCAGTGGCAGGCCAAGGTGTTGTATATGAAGTATTGCAAATGGCGGGTTTGAAGGCCTATTCTGTTGGTGGTTGCATTCATATTGTTACCAATAACCAAATTGGATTTACTACCAATTATACGGATGCTCGTACTTCCACTTATTGCACGGATGTCGCTAAAACCACATTATGTCCCGTTTTCCATGTGAACGCTGATGATGTAGAGGCGGTAGTTTATACAGTGAAATTAGCAATGGAATATCGTCAAGAGTTCAATAGCGATGTGTTTATTGATTTATTAGGATATAGGAAGTATGGACACAACGAAGGTGACGAGCCTCGCTTTACGCAACCATTGCTATACAAAGCCATTGCATCGCATCTAAACCCTAGAGAAATATACAACCAAAAATTGTTAAGCGCAGGAAGCGTTGAAGCTGATTTGGCCAAGGAAATGGACAAAGAGTTTCGCAGTGTGTTGCAAGAAAAATTAGAAGAAGCCAAAGCAGCTGAAGTTTCAAAAGCAGTTAACTTTCTAAAAAGCCATTGGGAAGGTTTCCGTTCAGCTCGTAGAGAAGATTTTGATAAATCTCCTGATACATCTGTGGCTAAAGATTTATTTATAAAATTAGCTGATAAACTCAGTAGTATTCCTGAAGGCTTCCATGCGTTTAGTAAGATTAGCAAATTATTTGGCGACAGGAAAAACATGATTAAAACCGATAGCTTTGATTGGGCTATGGGAGAGTTGATGGCTTATGCCACCTTAGCTAATGAAGGTCACAATATACGCATGACAGGTCAAGATTGTGAGCGTGGTACTTTCTCTCATCGTCATGCCATTATTCGTCCTGAGGATAGCGAAGAGGCTTACAATATTTTTGAAAGCCTTAGAGAAGATAAAAAAGCCAAAGTGGAGTTTTATAATTCATTGCTGAGTGAATATGCTGTGCTTGGTTTTGAGTATGGTTATAGCATGTTATGTCCAAATGATTTAACCATTTGGGAAGCCCAATTTGGTGACTTTGGAAATGGTGCACAAATCATCATCGATCAATATTTGGCAAGTGCTGCAACCAAATGGAAAACTTATAGCGGCCTAACATTGATGTTGCCGCATGGCTATGAAGGACAAGGACCCGAGCACAGCTCTGCCCGACTTGAAAGATACTTACAATTATGTGCCAATTGGAATATGCAAGTGTGTAATGTTACCTCACCTGCTAACTATTTCCATGTATTGCGCAGACAATTGAAAAACGATTACCGTTTGCCATTGGTACTTATGACACCTAAGAGTTTATTGCGCCACCCAATGTGTGTAAGCAAGCTTGAAGACTTTACTACAGGTGGATTTAAAGAAGTGATTGATGATACTTTTGTGGATACCAAAAAAGTAAAACGCGTATTGTTATGTACAGGTAAAATCTATTATGAACTATTAGAGCGCCAACAATCAACCGCTAGAAAAGATGTGGCTATTGTGCGTGTGGAGCAATTGTATCCAATGCCTGAAAAACATTTGGCTGCTATTTATGATAAATACAAAGGTGCTGAGTTCTGTTGGGTACAAGAAGAGCCTAAAAACATGGGTGCTTGGTTGTATTTGCTTCGTTGGGATAACAATATGCATTTGAAACGCATAAGCCGCGAAAGCAGCGCATCGCCTGCTACAGGCTTTAGCAAGGTGCATGCTAAAGAACAATTGGCGCTTATTGATATGGCATTTAACTAATTCAAGCATGAAACATTTCATCCTCATATCCTTTGTTTTGCTTTTGTTTGCTTCGTGCAAAGAAGAGAACATGGAAAAGATTAAAGTTTTTGTAAAAGAAAACGACTTGCCTGTAGAGGATGGAAGCAATGTGGAGATAAACTATACCGACTCTGGCTATGTGAAGGCGCGTGTGTTTGCGCCTGTATTGCAGCGCTACGAAAACGAAATAAAATCACAAACCAAAATGCCCAAAGGCATTACCGTTTACTTTTATGGCAAAGGCAAAAAAATAAACAGTTACCTAAAAGCCAAGTATGCCATACGCGACAGCCGCTTAAGGGTGATGACTGTTAGAAACGATGTGATTGTAGTGAATGTGAATGGCGATACCTTGAAAACCGAAGAACTTATTTGGGATGAAGCCACCAACAAAATATCTACCCAAAAATTTGTGAGTGTGAAACAAACCGACCGTATTATTTACAGCGATGGTTTGGAAACCAATACCGATTTTTCTAACTATAAATTTTTTAACATCAAAGGGGTTTTAAGTCTGAAACAATAATGGAAAAGTGGATTTTACGTAATTGGCTTATCTTGGCAATAGCATGTCTTTTGGTGGCTTTTTATATCTCAGTTTTCGAGAATTTTGTAGAAGGCAAAGCCTATTTGTTTTTCATCCTAGCCATTGTGTTTGCCTTTGTGTGGTTGAAGAAGAGGGGGTCTTTGTAAGGAGTGTATAGGCACAAGGGAAAAGGGAATAGTGAGCTTTTTAGCATAGAGTAGTTGTTGCCTATGGTTGGTGTTTAGCAAAGCGACACCGACCATATAATGAGCAGGTGGTGATAACACCAACCGCAGGCAAATAGTCATAAACTATATGTTTGTACCTTAAATTAACTCAGAAAAAGATTAAAGAAACGGAATGAAAAATAAATTAAAAGCGTTAAAAAACTTTAGAATAATAGCTATTTTAGAAGGAATATCATTTATAATACTGCTATTTATAGCTATGCCATTTAAGTATTTTTTAAACATACCCGAATTAGTTAAATACATGGGTTGGTTACATGGTGTATTATTTGTGCTTTATGGAGTTTTGCTATTACAAGTTTTTATAGTTGTAAAATGGAGCTTTGCTAAAACAGTGCTTGCTTTTTTAGTATCTTTTATTCCATTTGGAACTTTTTGGCTCGATAAAAAATTGAAAGAAGATTTGAAACAATTTGAAGGATAGAATAAATTGTTAGAAGTTAAGTTTGCCTATGGTTTGTTTTTAGCACATCGACACCGACCATATATTGAGCGGGTGGTGACAACACCAACCGCAGGCAAAATAAAAAGATTTGAGTATATTAAATTTACCTAATTAGCGCATAAATTGATTACCCTTGTGTAAGACTAAATAACTATAAATAGAAAAATAGATCTTTTGTTTTTCATTTTAATTTCATTTCTTTGTACCGCATTAAGAAACTTATTTAAGTTGCCAACCGAGTTAAGATCCACGGTGGCAAAGCAATGCGGACTTTCTAAGTCAAAAAATCTGGTGAAAAATAATACACTCAGTTTTTAATTGCTTTTCTTATTGCAAAAAAAATTTTATAAAATATTTGTAATCATGATTAAGAAAACCAGCAAAATGCCAATTCACAAGAACGAGAAAATTGTCATGGACAAAACTTCTATTAAGCTATCTATTAAGGATACTAAGTCGAAAACAAATTTAATACCATTAGATGCAATCAAAGTTTTTTGTAACTCGCAATCTATTGAAATTGAACCTTTACTTCAAGAGCACAAATCCCCAATTCTGATTGCTGTTAATCACTCATACCTGCAAACTCAATTGGATTTGACAGGTGTATCAAATCAAGCTATTTTTAGTTTTGAATCAGATGGAAAATTTATTGGTGCTAGTTTATTAGGAAAAAATGGAGCATCATCAGTTCAATTCCTAAACCTAGGACGATTGATTCTAATTGCCCCATTGAAATTGAATTTGACTGCTCATTCAATTACCCATATAAAGTATTAATTTTTTTCAACCTTAGTAGAAGTTAGACTTTCTAATAAGTTTGATTATTTTACTATTTTACTATGAAATATTTCTAATGTTTCATTATGATTATTGTATTTTTTAATTCAATAAATATTAACTGTTAAAACTTATAAATGGATAAAGTTAAATTATTAAAAGCATATTCAGAAACGGAGTATATAATTCCTGAGTTAGACATAACAATAAGGATAGGAGAAAAAAATAAGCTTTTAGATATCATTCAACATAAATATTTCTCTAATAATTGGGCATTTGTTTCAGCTGAAAACCCAAGGTCTAGTTTACTTTCTGACGAAGAGAATAGTCAAAGATCAGTTATGTTGGAAAATGCGATAATGCAATTAGACAGACCATATTTTATTGGTTATGGTAAGGGAAAAGGTGATTGGAAACCTGAAAAATCTTTTTTGGTTTTAAAAACTTCAAAGATGGAAGCAATTGATATTTTTGGAATTCCATTTGAACAAAATGCTATAGTAATTGGTCAAATAGGAAAAGCTTCGGAACTATTAGCGATAGACGAAATATTTCAAGGATAATTGCAAAAAAAATAGTTGATTTTTCAGTTGGCATTTTCTGATGCCAAGCTAATATGCATTAGATAGATGTTTTTAGGTAATGCCAACATTTATAATAAGATGAATCCTTATATTTAATACTATACAACACCAACAAAATCTTACTATCCGTAGTCTTGCGAGCTAGATATTTGCGGGGCGGACTACGGATTTAATATGAAAAAAGAGTTTGTAACTCGCGTTAAATATTTATTTTTGAGTAATGTCAGATGCTGGATACCAAATAAGAGACCAATTTGCAGTCCATTTTATTACTTTTTCTGTGGTTGAATGGATAGACGATTTTACAAGAGCATAGTATGCTCCGCACTCGCTAGCGTCACGCTAGTGAGCCTATTGGTAGGCCTAAGGCTGTTTTTATAAAGAGTTCAAATGTTTTTGCAAAACAATAATTTATATTTGTAGTATGATACAGCGTACATATAACTTTGAAAACGAAAAGCAAGCTAAGCAGTTTGACCAATTGTATATAAAAATGAAGCAACATAAGTTAACTGTAGAAGATGCAACGTTTGGTATTGGTAGGACGGCTACCAATAAGGAGTTGATTGATTTTTTTGATGAAGAAGATATAGGAGAAGATTTGTTTTTAGACCAAGCAATTGAAAGGATAAAATCAAATTTTAACCACTGATGGAAGTAATAATTAAACCGAAAGCCCAAAAAGCATTAAGTTTGATTGCCACGTTTGTAGAGGAGAGAAATACACCTCAGAGTGGTTTGCGTTATATTGAAAAATTTGCTTCTAAAATAAAAATATACGCTAAAGAAAATGTTCAATACTCGTTGTGTAATAATATTACACTTTCCACCCTTGGATATTCATGCATAACAATAAGTAAATGGGTTGTGGTTTTTAAAATACAAAATCAAAAATTTGTTGTTTATCGTATTATTTGGGGTGCTTTGTTAAATTGATTTGTTAAAAGTTTATTTCAGCACTCGCTAGCGTCCCGCTAGTGAGCCTATTGATAAGCCTCTGGCTGTTTTTTACTTACTATTCGTCTTGCGAGCCAGATACTAGCGGGGCTGACTACGGATTTAAAATGAAAGAAGAGTTTGTAACTCGCGTTAAATATTTATTTTTGAGTAATGTCAGATGCTGGATACCAAGTAAGAGACCAATTTGCAGTCCATTTTATTACTTTTTCTGTGGTTGAATGGATAGACGTTTTTACAAGAGCGCAGTATGCTGATATTGTAGTTGACAGTTTGAGAAATTGCCAGTTAAATAAGGCTTTAAACGTGCATGCTTGGTGTTTAATGAGTAATCATATTCATTTAATCGTTTCAACTAATGAACCAATAACGCTTTCAGAAGTATTGAGGGATTTTAAAAAGTTTACCTCATCTAGTATTATTAAAGCTATTGAAACAAATACAAAAGAAAGCAGAAAAAATTGGATGCTTTGGATATTTAAAAAAGCTGGAGAGAAAAATGAAAGAAATAAAGATTATCAATTTTGGCAACAAGAAAATCATCCAATAGAATGTTCAACTAATGAAATATTGCAATCAAAAATAAAATACTTGCATGAAAATCCTGTGAGAGCTGGGTTAGTAAGAAATGAAAGTGATTATGTGTATTCAAGTGGGATTGATTATTACACAAATGAAAAAGGATTAATTGAAATTGATTTTATTTACTAACCCGTGACGGAGACACTACTATTCATAATATATCCGTAGAGCGCTTCGCTAACTCTACGGATAGTTGTGGATATTTAAGAGTTGATTTGTTTCACGATGCAGTTTATGAGTTAGCGCTTAGAAAAAAAGTGTTAGTCTTTTATATTGGCAAGCCAATAAATTAAAATTTTACTCCAAAACTTAAATAAAAAGTCCTTCCATTTCCGGGTAATAAACCCGGTCCAGGGTAACCGTTCGATCTGCGAGTAGCATAGGCTTCGTCAGCTAAATTATTTACTCCAGATTTAATATTACAATTTTTTAAAAATACGTAAGCACAAGATAAGTCCATTACTTTATAGCCTTCTATTTTTCCTATTTGATAAGTGGTGTTTGGTAGCTCGGTGTTTAATGCATCTGTATATATCTCACTTGAGCTACTGTAAAGAAAAGTAGAAGTAAATGTTTTGTAAGTATATGTTAAACCCATTCTATTTATATTTCTTGGTGCATTTTCAACCTGTTTTCCATTATAACTTTTTGTTGGATCTGTTTCTTTAGAGTTTACATATTTAGCATCAATAAATGAGTTTGAAGTAAACAAACTGATGCTTCCCCATTTTGGATTTTCGTTCCATATTTTAAATGGATTTATTTCAATAAATGATTCAATTCCTTGGCTTACCGACTGGCCTATATTGGTTTTAAAATTTGCTCCATTTTGTAAGATTGTTCCAACTCTATTGTCGTAGTTTAAATAAAACATGCCAACATCAAAATTTAAAAAGTTTTTAACCATTCCTCTGTATCCAAAATCGGCATTTAAACCTTTTGCATCTTTCAGATTTGGATCTATAATTTCATCTGCATTTGAAGGTGTAAATTCTGAAAAAGTAACTGGACGATAAGCTTGTGAAATATTAGCATAAATATTAGTCTTAGTACTTATTAAATATTCAGAGCCAATTCCTGCTAACAAAATATTTCTATAACTAGTTTGTGGTACTATAGAACTAGTATTACTGTTAATTGTTCCTTCTATTTTATTGTAAATATTCTCAAAACGAACGCCCGGTATCACTTTAAATTTATTGGTAATTTGAAAAATATTTTCAGCAAAAAATGCATAATTATTAGTGTTAAATTTTAAATCTGTTACATATTGGTTATTGGTCAATGTAATATCAAAATCGGAACCCGAATTACCTGTGCCTTTTTGTTTTCTTTGGGTGTTACCTGCATATGCCCTAACTCCGCTTGCTAATGTATGACTTTGTTTAAATAATTTATACTTATACGATAACCTAGCTTCAGTGCCAATGTTTTGATAAAAATCTCTATCTACCCTTCGTAAATTATAAGCCAATGTTAGTGGATTGATAATGTCTATAATATTTATAGCACTCAAATTTCCAACGCTGTTTCTTTCGCTCATACTTGTAAAAGTTTTTATAATCAAACTAACCTTAGGTGATATATCATATTTAATAGTTAAAGCTGCTACATTCCATGGTGTTCCAATCCAGTTTCTTGCTCTGTTCGATAATGGTGAATTGGTTTTTAACTGAATATCGGTTAATCCACCAGGTTGTTGACTCGAATTTTCCATATTGGTATATTCAAGTGCTATATTTAATTTTTTGGTAAATTGATAGTTGGCCGAAACAAAAAAAGTCCTAGTATTATATCTGCTATTTTGCCTCCAACCATCAGCTTGTCTATCGTGTAAAAACACATAATAATTTAGTTTTTTTATAGTGCCACCTATTGCCGAATAGAAATTGGCCAAACCATAACTTCCAAATGTCACTTGTTCTTCTACACTTAATTTTTTAGTAGCATGACCTTGTTTTATTTCGTAGTTTAACAAACCACCAAACTGAGTTCCATACTGCAGCGAAGAAGCTCCTCTCACAATTTCTATTTTTGATAAAGATTCTGTAGGTGGAGTATAATAAGATTCAGGGTATCCAAATGCTTCTGAGCTAATATCATATCCATTTTGCCTAACATTAAATTCCCAAGACCTGTTTGCACTTAAACCCCTTGTTGAAATATTTGTTTGAATTCCTGACCCATCGTTTTCCCAAATGTTCAACCCAGGAACTTTACTGAAAATTTGTCGTGTATTGTTTATACTTAAATCTGCATTTATTTTATCTAATATAATTACTTCCGATTTCTTTCCTGCATAAATAACATTGTCTTTAATTTCAGGCATTCTTTCTATACCTCCAATATTTTTTTGCTCATGAATTATTAATTCATTTAGGAGAGTAGTTTTAGTAGTATCGCCATTTTGAGACTGTCCTTTTGTATTAATTGCAAATAGAATCGTGGCAATTAAAATGAACTTAACTTTCATTGTTTAAATATTGATTTGAGTGCTGCAACAATATTATTTAGAATTATTCTAAACAATGATTAAAGTTACCGAATTGATTTACTTTTTTTCTTTTGTATGCTATCACTTGTTAATCAATATTTTATATCTTTTTAGTGTTTAAAACCTCTTACTATCCGGAGAGCGCTTCGCTAACTCTACGGATAGTTGTTGTGTTTGGGATGTAATGAAAAATAAGATTCCAGAAATGCACGAGCAAATTACTGCATTTTTGGATAAAGAGTAAAACTATTGCCAGCCACCTCCCAAGGCTTTATAAACATTTACAGATGAATTATATTGTCGTTTTTTAGTTGCAATCAATTCTAATTTTGATTGTAGTGCAGTTCTTTGGGTCATTAATACTTCATAATAGTTGGCGCGTCCTGATTTAAACAAATCAGAAGCGATGTCAATTGAAGTATCAAGCATAGCAACTTCTTTAGATTTTAATACATAAATATTTTCTAAGTTATGTATGTTAGACAATTCATTAGCAACTTCTATGTAAGCATTTAAGATTGTTTTTTGATATTGAAACAAAGCCTCTAATTGATATGCTTTAGCATTATTAAACTGCGCTTTTATGGCACTTCTATTTATTAGAGGAGCTGTTAAATTACCCAAAACGCCATAGGCTATGGATTGTGGTGTAGAGAACAAAAATTCTGTATTGAACGATTGAAATCCAGCATTACCAGTAATAACAAAAGATGGATAAAAAGCCGCTTTGGCTGCTTTAACATTCATTTTTGATGCCAATAAATCAAATTCAGATTTTTTAATATCTGGTCTGTTTTTGAGCAAGTGGCTGGGCAAACCAGCCTTAATTATCGGGGCAAATTGTGTATTAAAACTTAACTTATCACGAGTAATTGTTTGTGGGAATCTACCAAGTAAAAAATTTAGTTTATTTTCATTTTCTTTAATTTTTTGTAGTAGTTCATAAGCTAAACTTTTTGCATTTAATACTTGTGCTTCAAATTGTTTAATGGCTAATTCATTTGCAACTCCTGCTTGTTTTTGAACTTTATAAATCTCCAAAACATTTTCTTGAATTTTTATTGTAGAATCAATGATATTTAGCTCTACATCTAATGCAACAAGATCATAATACGTGTTGGCAATTTCGGCTATAAAGTTTGTTTTCACTAAATTTACTCCTTCAACACTGCTCAAGTATCTGGTAAAGGCCGCTTTTTTTTTATTTCTTAATTTGCCCCAAATATCTATTTCCCAATTAGCTTGAAGACCCACCAAATAATCTGGTAAATGCATAGGAATAAGTTGCCCTGGTCTAATTTCTGTTACCCTATTTCCTGCATCATCCATTGTGTAGTATCCAAATTTTCTTTGTAAATATGAAAAATTTGCATTCACTGTTGGTAACAACGCTCCTTTACTTAATCTTAAATCGTTTCTAGCTACCTCAATTTTTTGTAAAGTCATCAAAATATCAAAGTTGTTTGCCAAGGCTGTATCAATAAGTACTACTAGGTTTTTATCTAAGAAAAAATCTTTCCATTTTATGTCAGCTGAATTTATGCTATCACTTTTTTGGGAATAAGAAGTAGGAATTTTTTTTTGATCGATAGTAATTTTATTAGGCGAAGTTTTACATCCAAAGCATAAAATTAGTACAGATAAAATAGTTATAAATGTGTTTATCTTAAATAGTGTCATGTTGATTTATTTCTTCAGTTAAGGGATTTTTTTCAATGGCTTTGGACTTCATAGATTTGTTTGAAATGCTTTCGAATATGAAATATAAACCTGGAATGATGAGAACACCAAACACGGTACCAAAAAGCATTCCACCTGCCGATGCTGCCCCAATGGTTTTATTGCCTATGGCTCCAGCCCCACTTGCGAAAAGCAATGGAAGTAAACCAGCAATGAAAGCGAAAGATGTCATTAATATGGGCCTTAGCCTGAGTGTTGCCCCTTCTATTGCTGCTTTATAAGGCGAAAGGCCTTCTCTGTTTTTTTGTACTGCAAATTCTACAATTAGTACAGCATTTTTGCCCAATAGTCCAATCAGCATTACCATGGCAACTTGAGCATATATATTATTTTCTAATCCAAAAATGGACAAGAGAAATAGGGCACCAAAAATACCAGGTGGCAAAGAAAGAATAATGGGTAATGGTAGAATAAAACTTTCATATTGTGCTGCTAAAATAAGGTACACAAATAGGAGGCAAATTAAGAAAATGTAAATGGCTTCATTACCGGCATTAGCTTGTTCTTTTGATGATCCAGCCCAATCAAATCCATAGCCTTGTGGTAGCTTTTCTTTTGCCACTTCTTTAATTGCATCAATGGCTTGACCACTGCTGAAACCAGTTTGAGGTTCACCATTAACCATTGCCGATGGATACATATTATACCTTGTAACTTGCTCTGGTCCATAAACTTTCTGAATGCTTAGAATAGAAGAAATGGCCACCATATTTCCATCGCGATTTTTTACACTCAGTTTTAATAGGTCTTCGGGTTTGGCTCTGTATTCAGGTGCAGCTTGTACCATTACTTTATACATTTGTCCAAACTGTATAAAATTAGTGGCATAATCACTACCTAAAAATGTTTGCAAGGTGTTTAGAACATCTCTAATTACTACACCTTTTTGTGCTGCCTTTGTATTGTCTATATTGATTAAATATTGAGGAAAGCTAGCATCGAATGATGAAAAGGTATTTTTTATTTCAGCACGTTTATTTAGTTCAGCAGAAAAATTGTGTGCAATTTCTTCCATTCTTTTCAAATCGCCCTTTCCGGTTTTATCTAAAATGCGCAATTCAAATCCGCTTGAATTGCCATAGCCTGGAACAGGTGGAGGGGTAAAGAATTCAATCTTAGCATCCTTGATATGTTTAGTTTTCTCTTTTAAAATCGCAATGATATTCTGGTCGGTTTTTTTATGGTCGCTCCAGTTTTTTAAACTCATTAGTTTCATTCCATAAGAGGCACCTGTACCATCAGTTACAAAATTATATCCCACCAAACTAGAAACGGATGCAATTTCTTCAATTTGAGATGCAACAGTTTGAATTTCATTTAATACTTCTTCAGTACGTTCCAAAGTGGCTCCTGATGGCGTTGTTATACTCGCGTAAATAGTTCCCTGATCTTCATTAGGAATAAATCCTGAAGGTAAGAAACGAGCAATACCATATGTGAATAAACAAAAAACAACTAAGGCAACTGTGGTAAGCACTCGCCTGTTAACAATGTTTTTTAAAACGTTTTTATACTTAGAGGCCAACTTTTTATAATTATTATTGAAGGCATTGATAAAAGAATTTAAGACATTTTTTTTCTTAGTTTTACCATGTGTATTTTTAAGCATCATCGCACACAATGCTGGAGTTAAAGTTAATGCACTAATCCCTGATAATACAATAGATATAGCCAATGTTACCGAGAACTGCCGATAAAAAATTCCTACCGGTCCGCTCATAAACGCTACAGGTATAAATACTGCCGACATTACTAAGGTAATGGCTATAATCGCGCCACCAATTTCTTTCATTGCTAATTCAGTTGCCTCTTTTGCATCCAAATGATGCTCTTCCATTTTAGCATGCACAGCCTCTACAACTACAATGGCATTATCTACCACAATACCTATTGCAAGTACCAATGCAAAAAGTGTAATGAGATTGATGGAAAAACCGAATAGCTGCATAAAAAAGAAGGTGCCAATCAAAGATACCGGTACTGCAATAGCGGGAATTAAGGTTGAACGAAAATCCCCAAGAAAAATAAATACAATTAAAGCTACTAATAAGAAGGCTTCAAATAATGTTTTTAATACCTCATGAATAGAGGCATCTAAAAAGCTTGATACATCGTAACTTGTTGTATAAGTTACACCAGCAGGAAAACTTTTTTGCAATTCTTCCATCTTTGTTTTGATGTTTTTAATGACATCGCTTGCATTGCTTCCTGGCCTTTGCTTTAATACAATTGCTGCTGATGGATTGCCGTTTTCTTTTGAAAGCACATCATAATCCAAAGAGCCAAACTCAATTTCAGCAATTTCCTTTAAGTGTAATATTTGCCCTTCGGTATTTCTCTTTATCACAACATTTTCATATTGCTCTTTTGTATTGTACTTACCCGAATATTTGATAACATATTGTAACGATTGTTCTTTTTTGCCAGAACTTTCACCCACCTTACCAGGAGCAGCTTCTACATTTTGCTCTTTTAAACTTTGCACTACATCTTCTGAAGATATTTCATAGTTGTTCATTTTTATTGGGTTCAACCAAATCCGCATGGCATATTCTCGTTGTCCCATTATATCAGCAAAGCCTACACCCTCAATGCGTTTTAGTTCAGGTAATATATTGATATCAGTATAATTATATAAAAACTTTTCATCTAGGTTTTCATCTGTACTAAGAAGGTTTAAATACAGAAGCATGCTGTTTTGAACTTTCTCTACTATGACACCAGATTTGATAACCTCTTCTGGCAACTCATCAAGCACTGAGGCAGCTCTATTTTGCACATTTACGGCAGCAATTTCAGGATCCGTTCCTGCCTTAAAAACAATATTGATTACACTTGTTCCGTCATTTCCAGATACGGATGACATGTATGCCATTCCAGGAACACCATTGATGGCTCTTTCTAATGGAGTAACTACCGCCTTAATACATGATTCAGCATTTGCTCCAGTATATTTTGTTGTAACAGTCACCTCAGGTGGTGCAATGTCGGGGAATTGTGTCATTGGCAATTGCGTAATAGCCAATCCTCCTAATATTGTAATTAATAAGGAAATAACAATGGATAATACAGGTCTTTGAATGAATTGATTATACATGGCTATTGCAAATTAAATTTTGAGAAAATTTGTTCCATCGATATAAACTCGCCTATTATTTGATCCCCATCCTTCACCTTCTGAATGCCCTCAAATACAAATTTGTCTTTGGTGGTAAGACTATTTTCTATCACATAAAAATGTGGTAAACGTTGCTTTATTAAAATATTTTTAGCTTTTACCTTATTGTTTTCATCTACTACATACACATAATATTTATCCTGTATTTCAAAGGTTGACTTTTGAGGAATAATCATAGCTTTATTAAGTTCATTAGTCAGTTGTACTATGCCGCTTGATCCGTGTCTGAGAAGGAGATTTGGGTTTGCAAACTTGGCTCTAAAGGCTATATTACCGGTATTTTTATCAAACTCTCCATCGATGGTTTCAATCGTACCTTTGTATTGGTGAGGTTGATTGTTGGCCAACAATAAGTTGATTTTATTTTTTTCGATAGAAGCTTTTTGCGATCTGATATTCAAATATTCTTTCTCTGAAACATTAAAATAGGCAAATACCTCCTTATTATTCGATAAAGTAGTTAGCAGTGACCCTTCATCAATCATACTGCCTTTTTTGAAAGGGATTCGATCAATAATGCCATCAAAAGGGGCTTTGATTTCTGCATAGGATAGATGAAGTTTGGCAACTTGTTCTTCAGCTTTTGCTTCTTCAATTTTTGCTTTCGCAACATCTAACAGGGCCTTGGCTTTATCTAATTCAGTTTTAGAAACAATATTTTTAGCGAAAAGTATCTGAACATTTTGCACTTCTAATTCGTCAACTTTTAGTTCAGCAATACCTGATTTTATTTTAGATTGGGCTCTGAGTAATTCTAGTTGAAAAGCCTCTTTGTTGATGCTAAACAAAAGTTGACCAGCCTTTACAGATGTGCCTTCATCCACATAAATATTTTCAAGATGGCCCTTTACTTTTGCTCGTATCTCGACATTTTGCAAGGATTGAATTTCAGCAACATATTCACTTGTATAATTGGTATCAATCATAACTGGACTAGTGATAGGTAATTTTTCTACTTCGGTTTGATTTTTTTTATTTGATGTGCAAGCCTCAAAGGCTATTGCTAAGATTAATAGTAATACTATTCTGTTCATAGGTTTATTGAAATTGAAAAAATGAAAATAGGCTTGTCGTTGAAAACAAAGCAAATCCAATTCAATTTCTTGAATGGATTAAATTAGAAATACGAAATTGGTGGAATTATGACTTGGGTGGTGGGGGCACAATATTGGGGTGAAATTGCGAACGATATTTATCATCATATTCGGTTGAGGCAACTATGTATAGCCCATTGCCATAAAAAATATCGTGTTCAACTTTTTTTTGATGGAAAAAAACAATTTCTTCTTCAAGGTCGCAACCATTGCCTTCCTCCGCACCATTTTCTTCATTTTCTGCAATTGGGCCATGTAAGTCAAGAATCTTTTCAATCACCATCTTTGCAATATCTGCCATGTTATTATAGCTCAGATCTTCTTGAATATTATCGGATTGATTATCAGGTGTGTATAAACTACAATTAAAGATGTGCAAGGCTAATACAAACCAAAGTAGGCGGGAAATTATATGGTTTCTAATGGCTTGCATAATGCGGGACAAAAATATACGAAAATTTTAGGTTTAATAATGATGCGGTAGGAGATTTGGTCATGAAAGTGTTATTTTTTCTAAATTATATTTGTGATAAGTTTTAGCTATCCCCGTTCTTTTGGGTTTGTTATAGCGCAATTTTTATGTTAGCGCAGCGCATCCCGAACCAAAGATAAAAATGGATATTTATCCAATTTTATAATCTTAGTTTTGAAATATAATTGTGTTTTTACTTTGCTTAATTCTGTCCTCGGTTGGTATCCTTACCAACCGAATTTTGACCTATTTTCATAAATTTGTCCAAGGTTGGTGTCCTCACCAATCCTTCCTACATTTGACTAATGTACTTTTTTACTGCAACCATAAATAATTGGCAAAACTTGTTAAGCAATAACGATGTAAAAAAAATCATTACTGATTCTCTATCTTGGCTTTCTAAAGAAAACAAAGCTTATATACATGGTTTTGTAATCATGCTAAATCATATTCATTTGTTGTGGACTATTAATAATCAGAATCAAGTAAATGAAATAGA
Organism: Chitinophaga pinensis; assembly: GCA_945870425.1. Lineage (GTDB taxonomy): Bacteria > Bacteroidota > Bacteroidia > UKL13-3 > UKL13-3 > RGVD01. The sequence goes on from CAMBSD010000006.1 coordinate 90,228, forward strand.
AAATACTTTGCTCAAGTATACCGGACATGAATTCAAAAAACACCTCGTATCAAAAAACAGTGAATTGTTGGAAAACTACATTTCAACCCAAAACGACAGGGCTTATCATTTTTTGGAAAGAAGAGCAAGAACAATTGAAATTAAAAGTAAAGAAATTGCCATTCAAAAACTGAATTATATTCATAACAACCCTATTCAAGAAAAATGGAAGCTAGTATCTTTGCCAGAAGAATATCAATTTTCATCGGCTAAATATTATGTTTGTTTAGATTCAGAGTTTGACTTTGTTGTTCACTTTAATGATTTTATTTGAAATAAGAAAGTGGATTAGTGTGGACACCAACCAAGGACATAAATATAATGTTTAGTTAAAAATTCAGTACTTTATTTTTTGGATATGAAGTTCCTGCAACTTTGTATGGATATTTATCCAAAAAGATAATCATATTTCTATAATAAAATGGTGTGTTTTTAGTTGTTTGATAGAATGAGCAAATTGCTTGAATATTGAAATAATGGCGGATTTAAATCCATGCTATCTGAAATTCGACATGCGCTGCGCTAACATGTCGAATAGCTGAGTTTGACTTTATTGTTCACTTTAATGATTTTATTTGAAACAAGAAAGTGGATTGGTGAGGACACCAACCACGGACATAAATTCTTATGAACAGCATCATCCCCAAACTTGAAATAATATAGTTTTCATAAAATCAATTTCAGCCTTAGATTTGTTTCATAAATTATGACGATGACATCCGAATTGATATTGAAGGCTTTATCTACGGTTCAAGAACCCGATTTGCACAAAGACTTAGTAACTCTCAATATGATTAAAGATATTGAGATAGAAGGCAATCATGTGAAGTTTCAGGTGGTATTAACCACCCCAGCTTGCCCACTTAAAGAGAAAATAGAAAAAGATTGTATTGAGGCTATTCATACCTTGGTATCGGCTGATGCCATCGTTACAGTGGAGATGACGGCTAATGTAAACAGCAATCGCCAAGATAAATTGATATTGCCAGGTGTAAAAAACATGATAGCTGTGGCCAGTGGAAAAGGGGGTGTAGGTAAATCTACCTTGGCTAGTAATTTGGCTATGGCCTTGTCATTACAAGGTGCTAAAGTGGGTTTGTTGGATGCGGATATTTATGGCCCTTCTATTCCAACTATGTTTGGGATAAATGAAACACCCTTGATGAGGAATGTGGATGGCAAAGAATTGATGGTACCTATCGAAAAGCATGGCATTAAGTTATTGTCTATTGGCTTTTTAATTGAACCTGGTCAGGCCGTGGTATGGCGTGGACCTATGGTATCATCGGCATTGCGTCAGTTTGTTAATGATGTAGATTGGGGTGAATTGGATTATTTGATTTTAGACCTTCCTCCAGGAACAGGCGATATACACCTAACCATGATTCAGATTGTGCCTATCACAGGTGTGGTAATGGTTACTACCCCACAAGAAGTGGCCTTGGCTGATGCCTATAAAGGTGCTTCCATGTTTGGTTTAGGTGCACAAAAAATTCCAATCTTAGGTGTGGTTGAAAACATGTCATATTTTACCCCTGAAGAATTGCCAGATAATAAATATTACCTATTTGGTAGAGACGGAGGCAAGCGCATGGCCGAAAGTTTGAATGTGCCTTTCTTGGGTGAAGTGCCAATCTATATGTCTATCCGTGAGGGTGGAGATAGCGGTGTGCCAGCGGTGATGCTTGAAAATTCAGTGGCACAAAAAACATATTTTGAATTAGCGCAAAGTGTGGCCAGACAAGTAGCCATGCTGAATGCAGCAAAAAATGTAGCCGAAGCTTAAATATTTTTATATATTTGATAGTGAAAATGAATACCGAACTAAACGAAAAAATCGAAATAGCACTAAATGGCATGAGACCCTTTCTGCAAGCAGATGGGGGAGATGTGGAGTTGGTTGAAGTAACCGCTGACATGGAAGTAAGATTGCGTTTAAAAGGCAGTTGCAGCAGTTGCGATATCAGTCATATTACCTTGAAAGCGGGTATTGAAAATGGTATCAAAAATGCTGTTCCGCAAGTGCGCAATGTGGTAGCTGTGGATTAGGAACCTATAATTATATATTTATCTGCATGAAAGATAACATACTTTTCATACTGTTTTTCTTTTTTGGCTATAGTGCCCAACCTCAAATTCTTAAGATAACTCCTACCAATCCAACTTCGGATGATTCAGTAACCATTGTCTTTGATGCAAGAGAAGGTAACAAGGGCATCATTAATTTCAATGGCCAAGTGTATATTCATTGTGGTTTGATTACTACTCAAAGTGGCAATGGCAGCGATTGGAAAAATGTAGCAACTAAATGGGCCAAGGATGATACCCTTGCTCTTATGAACAGAATAGATAGTAATAGGTATTGGATTGGTTTTAATATTCGCAAGTTCTTTAATGTTTTACCTACACAACAAGTACTCAGGCTTGCCATGCTCTTTCGCAATGTGGATGGAAGCAAAGTAGGTCGCTCTTCTTCTAACAATGATATTTTTTATGATATCAATATTCTTACGCCAGGCAATTATGTATCGCATAGCATCGGCCCTGATGGCCTATCCATAAAAGCAAGTAATGGTGATTTGCAAATACAAAAATATGTTTCTGATATTATTAAAGTGTCTTTTATTCCAACTGGAATTGCATCTAGAGATAGTAATATCTTATTAGATAATAATAGCACATCTGCCTTTGCATCAGTAGATGACTATTTAAGCTATTTACTTCTTAAAACAACTTCTGGAACTACCCTTAAAATACAAAAATATCCTTTACGCATAAGTTATTTAGATAAAGGATTAACGACTAAATTTACCGAACGAACAGGCATCTATTACCAATATGGAAAATGGGGTGTTTCGTTTGATGTGAGTGGCACTGAAGCCTTTTATGGCACAGGCTCTCGAGCTATTGATTTAAATCTAAGAGGCAAATCATTTAGTACATATAACCAAGCCAATTATGGCTATAGTTTTGGCACACAAACACTCAATATCAATGTGCCTTTTGTACTTTCGAGTAATTTGTATGGCTTGTTTTTTAATAATTTTAGTGCAGGTAATTTTAACATAGCCAATACAGATAGCACATTGCTTCAATACGCATGTGATACCTTGCCATTAAGTTATTTCATCTTTGGAGGAAATTCAATGGGAAGCATCATTAACAAATATACCAATCTCACCGGAAGGCAGCCTTTGCCGCCACGTTGGGCATTGGGTTATATCCAATCCAAATATGGTTACCAAAATGAAACGGAAGCTAGAAGCATTGTATCTCAATTGCAGACTGCCAATTTTCCTTTGGACGGACTTGTTTTAGATTTGTATTGGTTTGGCTCTGCTTCAAAAATGGGCAACTTAGATTGGGATAGAAGCAAGTGGACGAATCCTGTTAAAATGATGAGTGATTTCAGGCAATCAGGCGTTAAAACCATTTTGATTACTGAACCTTATTTTACCACACAAAGTTCAAACTATGCTGCAGCAAATTCTCTTAATCATTTTGCCAAAAACAAAAGCAACCAATCTTATGTGATGAATGATTTTTGGGCAGGCTCTGCCTCATTGCTCAACATATACAAATCCGATGCCCAAGATTGGATGTGGCAATTTTACAAGTCACGTATGGACGAAGGAGTAGATGGTTGGTGGAGCGATTTGGGTGAGCCAGAAAAACATCCTGATGACATGATGCATACCAATGGAAAAGCCCGTTTGGTGCATAACCTATATAGTTTTTATTGGGCAGATTTACTCAAAAGAAAATTTGATAGTATTTATCCCAATAAGCGTTTGTTTAACCTCATTCGTTCTGGGTTTGCAGGTAGTCAAAGGTTTGGTGCTATTCCTTGGAGTGGCGATATACAAAGAAGTTGGGATGGTTTAAAAGCACAAGTGCCTTTGATGTTAAATAGTAGCATGAGTGGTTTGGCCTATATGCACAGCGATGCTGGAGGCTTTACTGGAGGTGGACAGAATGAAGAATTGTATGTGCGTTGGTTACAATTTGCTGTTTTTACTCCCATCATGCGAGCCCATGGAGAAGGTGTTCCTTCCGAGCCAGTTTTTTATTCAAGCAATGCACAAGCCATCATCCGAAATTTTGTCAATCTTCGATATTCGCTTTTACCTTATAACTATTCTTTGGCTTATAGCAATAATATGGAGGGTAAACCACTAGCAAGGTCAATGAGTTATTTTGAACCTCAAAACGCGCTAACTTATAACCTTTCAGACCAATATTATTGGGGTGATAATATCCTTGTTGCTCCGGTATTGCAGTCGGGTCTTAACAGCAGGAGTGTATATTTGCCTGCTGGTGAGTGGTACGATTATTTCAACAAAACATGGGTTGATGGAGGGCAAACTATCAACAGAAATGTAAGTTTAAATGATATTCCATTATACATGAGAGGAGGGTCTATCATTCCCATGCAAAACCCAAGAATGAGTACTGATTTTATGAGCACTGATACCTTGAATTTTGTATATTATTATTCTGAGAAGTTGTCATCGTTTGAAGGTTTGGTCAATGGAAAAACAAGGGTATATGAGGATAATGGATATGATACCAAGCCACAGATGGGACTCATTGATGTGTATAGTGCTGGAAATGCTTCAGTGGCTAAAAAAATAGATATCCAAATCACAACAGACTCTGCTGATTTATACTTTACAAAGCCACTTAAGTTTATAGAATTTAAAGTCCAACGAGTAAATAAGAACTACCGAAATGTGGTATTAATAAAACCGAATGGAAGCCTATTATGCCATTTGAAAAGAGTGTTTAGCATGAATGATTATCTTTCAACTGATTCTTCTTTTTATTATGATGGCAATGCCAACTTACTATTGCATTTTAATTGGTATCCTAAAATAGCACTTACTATTTCTATTAATGATGATTCAACTTCAAGCACCAGTAACTTGAATAAAGTTCCTGATTTTGCTATTGAAAAAGTGTATCCAAATCCAGCCAAAGAAAAATTGAATATTGATTTGCAAATAATTGAAAATGCAAATTATAAGATGGAATTGTTTAACATGAAAGGGTTGATGGTTTGCGATGCTGAATACTTGTTATCAAAGGGATTTCAATCACATGAATTTATTTTGCCAAATGGATTGAATAAAGGAATTTATCTTTTCAAAATCACTTCTGATAATACTGTTTTTGTAAAGAAAGTGATAATCGAATAAACTTAAGGCTCAATATTCTCTATGCTTATTTCTTCATCTCCTTTTTGGTAAGGTACGTAGGTCATGATGAGTTGAAACATTTCATCGGTAGTTTTCATGCTACCATTTCTTTCCATAATAACTTGTGGCGGACTGAAAGGGTTGTTAGGGTTATTGGAAGTATTGTCATATAACCCTTCTACATATATAGTGCTTCCTCTAGGAATATGTAACATGGTTTTAGGTTGGTAAAAATATTGCCATCTAAAGTCCCAATTATTAATTCTTACTAATCTGATGGTATCACCACTAGGTTTAATGGCATAAGCCCAAAATTTCTTGCCTATTAAGTGCATATGTGGCACAATCGTGAGCACAGAAATGTCTTCTGGTATGTCGGCTTTGATATGAAAAGATTTTACTGTTTCAGGTTGAACTACCAATTTGGGTTCAACGGGTGCTATACCCAATGTACCCATTTGAAATTCTTGCACAGGTCGTTTAGGTGGGGTAGGAGAGAAATATATCTTGAAATAAGAAGAATCAATATCATCTTTTGGACTAGGTCCAAAGTGCATATCATTTAGGTATAGTGCGCCTTTCTTGCTCAGTTTGTAACCTCCAATTTCTTTAGGATAAAAGCTAAATTGAGAGCCTGGTAAATAGTTACATACACTTGGAGACATAGCTGGGTAAGTACCATCATCATGCAAAATACCCAGTTCTTTATGAATGGTTTGGCTATTGCTTTGGTCTTGGTTTACCCAATTTTTTCCTTCAATTACATTTCTTTTTTTACGATCTTCAAACTGAATTAAATGCACATTCACATGGTGTACCAATCGTTTGTTTCCAGCTACATATTCAATGGCCCTAACAAAAGTATCTTTTGGTAATTCGTAAGGAAGTTTACATACCAAAAACATGTCCATATTGTTACCAGTCACCTTTATCTTTTCAGGAAAGCGAATGATTATATCTGCCTTACCCAATCGCAATTCCCTCTTTAAAATTTCTGGCCTCTCTAGTTTTGAAGTATCGCCTGCTATTGCGCCCTGTTCCACCCATGTTTTAATGGTTTCTATTTGCTCATTGCTTAACACCATTTCATTCGCAAAATGGGTGTAGGATGCATCAGCAGGCCATGGTGGCATAATTCTATTTTCAGTGATATAAGCAATGAGTTTGGCTTTGCTTTTTACATCCTGGTAAGTAAGCAAGTTGAACGGTCCAGCTTCCCCATCTATATGACATTTGCTACAATTTTTATGAATGATTGGGGCAATATCATCTGCATAATTGATGGGCTTCTTTTTATCTGAGCAAGAGTAAAATGTTTGACATAATATAAGTACACAACCGATTAGTTGAAAAGCATTTTTATTGTATTTGTATACATCGTCAGCGTTATTACGAGCGCAGCGAAGTAATCTTAATGGAGAGATTACTTCACATTCTGTTCGCAATGACGTAAAGCCATTTTTTATAGCTTTATAAAAATACTTTACTCTATATAACATCCTACAGCTTTGGTTTTAGTAGTTTTAATCTTTTGCCTTTTGTTTATAGCATTTAGAGCATCCAGCAAATTATGTTCAGTAATAACTTTTCTTTTGCGACTTAACTCATAAGCCCAATTGTCAATTCTACCGCTGTATAATGTCTCTTTTGACTTACCTAGCACAAATACTTCGGGAGTTATGGTAGCACCTAATTGCTTGGCAAAAGCAGCTTTTGCATCCATGTATATAGGGATATTTAGCTTGTATTCTTTGATAAAACTTCTGACTTGTGTTTTGCTGAAATAAGTTCCCGAAACAATACCTAAAAATCTAAAACCTTTGCTTTCAAATTGGCTTTTAAGTTGGTTTATATTTAAAGAATAGCTCTGGCATAAGGGGCATTCTGGTGATAAAAAATAGATGATGGTAGCTTTATAATTTGAATAATGGTCTATGGAAATTTTCTTTGATTCTAATGTTTCAATCTGTATTTTCTCGATTGATCCTAAATGATGAATCCACAAGAATGAAAGTATAAGAAGGAGGGACTTCATTCAATCAACAATGACCTATTTTAAATAGTATCTGATTCCTAAATTAAACCCAATACTACTAAATGGTAAGCTTTCTTTTGTTAATTTTCTTGGAACGGAAGTGTTTGATGATGAATTATTATCATATGTATAATTATCTGAATATTCTGTCTGCTTATCGCGAATAGTCATATTTGGCAGCATGTCAACTCCATTTGTTTTGCTCTCGGTAACCTCTCCTTTATTTGGAGCATATGCCATACTAATAATACTAATTTCACCATATAATGAGATTTTTTCATTTATTTTATAATTTGCTCCAAACCCACTAAAATATCCAAAAGCAAACCCTCCATCATATTTTGTTGAAGTAAAATTCGTACTACCACTAGTGACATTATTATCTACTGTTCGCGTAAAAGAGCCAGATCCTACAATTACTCCTAACTTAGCGTAAGGATGAATTTTTCCAAGTTCCGCAGACATTATTACCGATGGCATAATTCTAAACATTGATGATGAAAAATTAGTGGTTGATTTACTTGATGTGGAATTATTTGTAAGGGTAGTAGTGCCACCAAATAAATATGAAACTCCTAGCTCTGTGCCAAAATGTTTATCAAACATATATCCGCAAGCTGCATCTAAATTTGCACCCTTTCCTAAGGATATATCTACCCTATCGTATGTTGTAGAACTACTTCCATTTGACATTGAGTTTTCGCTGGAAAATGGAGCTGAATTGAAATTATACCCTGCATTTAAATTTACATATATTTTTTGGGCAAATGATGCTTGTGTTATCATGCTAAATACTATGAGAAATAGTTTAGTATTGATGTTTTTTGAATTCATTTTTGTTTAGTATTTTAACAAGTACTTTATAAGTTTTTTAATAATATAAAAGGTAATTTATTTATCCTACAAAAACGGAACTTTTACCACTTTGGCTTTGATGGCTTTGTCACGGATTTCAATAAAGATTTCTGTATCAACTTTTGAGAAAGCTGCACTTACATAACCCATACCAATGCCCTTATTTAAGCTTGGTGATTGGGTTCCTGAAGTTACCTCACCAATGGTATTTCCATCAACATCTTTTATCATATAATGTTGACGAGGGATACCTCTATCTATCATTTCAAAGCCTACTAATTTTTTAGTAGCGCCATTCTCTTTAATGGCTTTGTGATACTCATGGTTGATGAATGGCTTGGTAAATTTTGTAATCCATCCTAAACCAGCTTCAATAGGAGATGTGGTATCGTTGATATCATTTCCATATAAACAGAAACCTTTTTCTAAACGTAATGTATCTCTGGCACCCAGGCCAGTAGGCATGATGTCAAATTCTTTACCTGCTTCAAAAATCGCATCCCACATTTTACGAGCATCTTTGTTCCAAACATAAATCTCAAATCCACCTGCGCCTGTATAACCTGTATTTGATATGATTACATCTTCGCATCCTGCCATGCTACCACCACAGAAGGTGTAGTATTCCATAGCACTCAGGTTTACTTCTGTTAATTTTTGTAACACCTTAATAGCATTTGGTCCTTGAACAGCCAATAAACTCATGTCATCACTCATGTTTTTCATCTCCACACCAAAGGTGTTGTGTTGGCTAATCCAATTCCAATCTTTATCAATGTTTGAAGCATTTACTACCAAATAGTATTCGTTTTCGTTCCAACGATACACCAACAAATCATCTACGATTCCACCTTCGTTGTTTGGTAGGCAACTGTATTGCACTTTTCCATCTGTAAGTTTACTAGCATCATTAGATGTTACTAATTGAATTAACTCTAATGCCTTTTCACCTTTTAGCATGAACTCACCCATGTGGCTTACATCAAAAACACCTACACTGTTGCGCACCGCATTGTGTTCTTGAATTAAATTATTGTAAAGCACGGGCATATTGTACCCTGCAAATTCAATCATTTTCGCGCCAAGCGAAACGTGTAAGTCGTTAAGTGCTACGTATTTCATCTCTATTGTAAGTGTTTATTTGAAACAAATAAAACAATAAATTGAGAGAGTACCATATTATTTACAGAAATCAGTAAATTGGATAATGTAAAATAGGCTTAAAAATGTTTGTTAAAATAGTAAGTCGAAATGATTGCTATGCAAGATAAGTATTTAATAGTGATGCAGTGTAATTCTGAGGAACGAAGAATCCTTTACCAAATTTGAAAATGGTAAGTCAATATCTACAATCAACTATATCTTCCTATCAAACCACTCTCTTCTGCGCGGAGGTAATTTAAGGTCCTGCAGCATGCTAGCTTTGGCTCTAATTTCGAAGATGAAATATTGAAAACCACCAGGAGCAATTGGCATCCAATTAAATGTAAACATCCAACAATGCAAATCACGCTTTAAGTCAATTGAAAGTGAGGATATTTTATTATTAACAAAATCGTATCCGCTTGAATATCCAAAATTCCAATTTTTGGTAGGTGTTACCGAACCGCTTATACCTAATGTTTGTACATAAGCATTTCTAGGGTAGTATGAATAGGGTGCATTTGCATCATAATTCAAAGTGTAGCTGAAGGACATGTTCCATGGGATATTAAAAACACTATATCCCATTTTTTCCATTTCTTTATTTCTTTCGGTTTTATGTTTTTCGAGCTTCTTAAAAGTTTCAGGACTCAATGAAAAGCTAGCTCCCATGTTGGCATTGGTTATTCTACCTAAAATACCAAACTCATTTATATAAAGTCTATTTACTCTTACTACATTGATGGTGTTATTAACAACCTTGTTTACCACCACATTTACATATGGGTCAATGGTTGAGTTGAAGCGCAGTTGTACATTTTTGAATATGGTTGTAAACGCGTTAAAGTTTAAAGTGCTAAAACGCATTGAGTCTGCAAAAATATTGTAAGATCCATTGATGCTAATTGACTCGAATAGTTTTATTTTTTCTTCTTTCATCGCAGTGTCTTTGCCTGTGCGTACTTTCATTTCTATATTGTTATCAAAGCCAAAAGTTATATTGCCTTGTTTACCTATGCTTGGTGCATTGGCTCCTGTTCCTTCAAAGATTGAATATTTATACTCTTTGCCCGTTGAGTCTTTGTATGTTTTGTACATTTCCCACATGGCATCACTAAAGTCAGGAGTGAAACTGAACCCGAAATTAGGATTGATAACATGCCTAATTGCAGCAATTTTACCTTTACTGAAATTCAATTGTCCATACCATCTCGTAGCCAAACTAGCGCTGGTTCCAAAACTATATGCCCTTCCAAATTCTTTTACCTTTCTTGTTACTATTTGGTTTTTAAGTTCGCCTGTATCTTCTATGTCTTTTCTGATGGTTTGAAAGGTCCAACTTTCTCTATAGTTTACAGACGTTGAAAGTGTGTAATATTTGAATAATTTAAATGAGGTTTGCAAAGGAATGGCATGATTGATACTATATCTATATGTGGTATCTAAATAATTTATCCATTGACTTTCTGTTCTATTCCTAAGTAATAAAGAATCTTTGGTATTTATTGTACCGCTGATACTTCCCGTATAATTGGTACTAATATTCTCATACCACTTATCAGCAGTGGGTTTCCATTTTGGTTTAAATGGTTGAAAACTACTTACCGTAAAATTAACATCCGGTAAAGTGATAGACAAATCTCTAGTCTGGGTATTTTGTGAAATACGCGTATTCGTAGAAAGGTTGTATTTTCCTTTTGCAAATGATTTGTTATAAGAAATGCTAGAAGTGATGGTATTGGCAAAACCTAGGTTGTTCCTGTTAAAACTATTTTGTGCGTAATAATTTGCACTAACCAAATTTACATTGGCTGAAAAGTTAACATTGGGTCTTGACTTGGGATCCATTCTATGGCTCCACACAAAGTTGAATTGAGTGTTTTCATTGTATGTGGGGTCTTCCACATTTCCATTTTTGTTTTTGAAATATTCGAAACTCAAATTGCCGCTATATCTGTATCTATTCGCGTATCTTGTGCTTAGTCTGCCAGCAAAACTAAGGTTGGTCCATAAATCGCCTGTTACGCTTAAATCGAATTTGTCAGAAAGACCAAAGTAATAGCCACCCCTATTCAAAAAATATCCCCTACCAGGAGAAAAACCATAGGCAGGAATTATCACACCAGACTGCTGTCCTCTTTTTAAAGGAAATATGCCGAATGGAAGGATAGGAGGTGTTCTAATTCCTTCAAAGACTAATCTTGCAGGGCCCGTAATAACTTTTTTACCTGGGACTACTTTTAATTTTGAAGCTTCTATATAAAAGTGAGGATCATCGATTTGGTAGCAAGTGGTGTAATATGCATCTCGTATGTAAAAATTATTTTCTTGGTCACGTTTCACTTTTTGACCCCTTATATACCCCTCGCCTTCTTTGGTTTTAAATTCTTTTAAATAGCCTTTATTTGTGCTGTAGTTAAAAGTAATTTCTTGGGCATTGTATTCAGTTCCTCCTTGCTTAAATTGGGGTGTTCCTACCAATTCACCTGTTGAATCTTCTTTACCATAACTTTTAAAGGTATTCTTATTTAAATTTATTTCTAAAATCTCAGATTTGTTGATTAAATCTCCATAATTGACTTGTGCATTCCCAAAAAGGTACACGGTTTTGTTTGTTTCAGTATATACAATTGAGTCGTCAGCAGAATATTTCACTTTGGTTTTGATAGCTGATTTAGTTCGAGGTAAATAATTGCTATCTTTTTGATTATCATAAATGGAATCTTGATTATTTAAACTGCGGTTAATTCCGTTTAAATTGCTTTTAGTTGAAATTAAACTATCTGATAATCTATTATTTACGTTTTTTGTTGAATCATAACTAGTATTAGTTATTGCTGTTTTAGCTTTAGTTCCATTAACTTGCTGCGAAATAGACATATATGGCATTGCTAAAATCAGTAAAAAACCGTATATGAATTTATTTGGCAAGGACCTTGCAAATTCTTTTTGACGATTTGAATATTTTGAAATAAATGTTACCAATGGGCACAAAACTAACTAAAGTATTAAACTTCACGAAACTTGAAAATTTCGTGCCGTTTATTATTGTGTTGGTAATTTTATGTGCAGCCAAACCTGCTTTACACAACAAACAAGTGAGAGTCATCGTAATAGATGCTGGACATGGTGGTAAAGACCCTGGCTGCAATTATAATGGAGTAAAAGAAAAAAATGTTACCCTGCAAATAGCATTGGCAACAGGAAAAAAAATTCAAGAGCTTCTGCCTGATGTGAAAATCATATACACACGCAACTCGGATAAATTTATCGAACTTCATCAAAGGGCTGAAATAGCTAATAAGGCAGAAGCAGATTTATTTATATCTATACATTGCAATGCCAATAAAAATGTGAATGTGTCTGGTACAGAAACTTTTGCTATGGGATTGCACAAAGCCAATGATAACCTTGATGTATCCATGCGTGAGAATGGAGCAATCTTATTAGAAAGCAATTACCAAGAAAATTACGAAGGTTTTGATCCTAATTCACCTGAAACGCATATCATATTATCTCTTTATCAAAACGCCTATTTGGAAAAGAGTTTAAAATTAGCTTCTAAAATTGAGCAAAATCTTGGCAAACAGATTGAAAGATTTAGTAGAGGGGTAAAACAAGCAGGCTTTCTGGTGCTATGGCAAACCAAAATGCCAAGTATTCTAATTGAAACTGGATTTTTAAGTAATAAGTCTGACAGAGAAATGCTTATTAGTGAAAATGGTGTGGATAAAATTTCTACAGGCATAGCCCGTTCGGTAGTTGAATACAAGCAGTTGGGTGAAAGTTCGTTGGTCAAAAATTAAATCCTATATATTTCTTTCTCTTTGCTTTGGCTAAATTTTATATTTTTGCCTAAATTATTTTTGTCTTGAAAACTAAAGAATTCAAAGTTGGCTTATTTGTAGCCGCTGCCATCACTGTTTTATATTTTGGGTACAATTTCTTAAAAGGAAAAAAATTTTTTTCCTCGTACAATAGGTACTATGTTGTTTATAATAGCGTTGATGGTGTAGTAAACTCCACACCTGTTTATATCAATGGTTTTAAAGTAGGTCAGGTTGAGAAAATTGGTTTAGCCGATGAGGCTAATACAGACAAAATTTTGGTTACATTGTTTGTTAATGAAAAAATAAAGATAGGTAAAGGAAGCACCTCACTGATTAGTAGCCAAGATTTATTAGGCGGAAAGGCCATAAAGATACTTTTGAATGATACCAATGCCTACCTATCTGACGAAGATACTCTAATTGGTGACAAAGAAATGGATTTAACCACCTCTATTAGTAATATGGTGGCACCCATAAAAGATAAGAGCGAGCAGGTGCTGATGACCCTCGACAAAGTTTTAGGGTCTTTAAGACAAGTTTTTGATAATAAAGGAACACAGAATTTATCTAACACACTTATTGATTTAAGTGCTACACTTCATAACCTAAGAAATACTACTGAAACCATCAATACATTTGCGTCAACTGAGAGTATTCATTTGCAAAAAGCAAGTAGAAATGTAGAAACCATAACTTCTAGCATTGCTAAAAACAGCGATAACCTTAATAAAATGATTAAGAATTTGAGCATAATATCAGATTCACTTTCTAAATCAAATATGAAGAGTACTATTAATAACTTAGAAAAGGTAAGTGCTGAAATGGCTTTGCTGCTACAAAAGATTAATAAAGGTGAAGGAACCATGGGCAAATTAGCCAATGATAAAGAATTGTATGATAACCTAAATAAATCAACTGCTGAATTGCAATTACTTTTGGCCGATCTTCATAAGAATCCATCCCGTTATGTGCATTTTTCTGTTTTTGGAGGTGGATCTAAACCAAAAGAGAATACGAAAACAAAATAATTTAAGTTTGTTAATGTTTCTGAATTTTGATTAGCACTTTAATTCACCAATCATTTTAAAGCGATATTAGATAATTATCAAGTTCCTTTCCTAACTAATTTCGTATTTTATTTAAGAGTATCAAATTGTTTTATTTAGATAGATTCTAAATAAAATTTATTTCAGAATTGATATTCCCTTTTGCTTTTTGTTTTTATATTCGCGAGCCTTTATTAGGCTAGATTTGACTAAAGTCAGGTTTTAAAATGGCAATGCTGTTATAGCTTTGTAAGCGTTTCGTAAAAAAATATTTTTGTAAATGAAGTTCCATAAATTACTATCGTTTTTAACTGCACTCCTATTATCGACAAATCTTTTATTTGCCGATGCAGCGGAAGGAGAAAAATTATTTAATGCTAATTGTACTGCTTGTCACGCTATTAATGACAAAGTGGTTGGTCCTGCTTTAAAAGATGTAGACAAGCGACATACAGAAGCTTGGCTTATTAAGTGGATTAAAAATTCGCAAGCTATGGTTAAATCTGGTGATGCTGAGGCATTAAAGATTTACAATGAGTATAATCAATCAGTAATGACTGCTTTTCCTCAATTTAGTGATGCACAAGTAAAATCAATACTAGCGTATGTAAAAACAGGTGGTCCTGCTAAGCCAGTAGAAACTGCAACGGCAAATGTTTCTGCTCAACCTGCAGGTGATAGTTTCTATAATGATACTACCTTCTATGGTTTGTTAATCATCTCAGTTATCTTATTGGTAATTGTTTGGGTATTGGTAAGCATCAGAAAAGTAGTTGACCAACTATTTATACAAAAACTTCCTGATGCAGCTGCTGACATAATTCAGCATGTTAGTTGGAAAGACAATCGCAAATCTTTCCGTTATAAATTATTTAAAAAGCATCCCGTTGTTGGTACTTTGTTTGTAATGGGTATGTTTACCATTGTTTTTGGTCTAATCGGATTTGATTATGGCAACAAAAAAGTAGGTGTTCAAAAAGGATATGCTCCAACTCAACCTATTGCTTACTCCCATGAATTGCATGCAGGTAAATATAAAATCAACTGCCAATATTGCCACTCTGGTGCAGATAAGGGCAAGCAAGCATCTATTCCTTCGGCAAGCACATGTATGAACTGTCACGCGCATGTTCAAGCCAAAGAAAAATACAATGGCTCAGTGTCTCCTGAGATCCAAAAAATATACACAGCTGTAGGTTGGGATCCCGAAAAGCGTGCTTATATACCTGATTATAAAAAACAGCCTATCAAATGGATTCGTATACACAACCTACCTGACCATGCATATTTCAATCATGCACAACATGTTAAGATTGGTAAAGTGGAGTGTCAAGCTTGTCATGGTCCTATTGAAACAATGAAAGTGGTTAGCCAACAACGTAGTTTGCAAATGGGATGGTGTATCAATTGCCACCGTGAAGCAAAAGTGGATGTTGCTAATAACAAGTACTACGAAGAATTGCACAAAAATTTGAAAGCTGAAGGCAAAAGCATTACAGTTGCTCAAAATGGTGGTTTAGAATGTGCTAAATGCCACTACTAATTTAATTTCAGAAAAATAAATCTAGAATCTAATTACGAAAAGATTATAAATGGAAAACAATAATAAATACTGGAAAGGCCTTGAAGAGCTAAATAATGATGCCGCATTTGCTGCTCGTAAAAAAAACGAATTTGCCGAAGGTATTCCATTAGAAGAAGTATTAAGCGAAAGTGATGGAGATTTATCTTCAACTAGACGTGATTTTTTAAAGTATTTTGGATTTAGTATTTCAGCAGTTGCCTTGGCTGCTTGTAATACAACTCCTGTTAAAAATGCTATACCTTATATTGTTAAACCTGAAAATATTACTCCGGGTATTCCTAATTGGTATGCTACAACTTGTGGTGCTTGTGCCAGTGGATGTAGCATCTTGGTTAAAACCCGCGAAGGTCGTCCTGTAAAGATTGAAGGAAGTGATAATGCAAATGCATTTAACAAAGGTGGTGTTTGTGCTACTGGCCATGCTAGTTTATTAGGATTGTATGATAACGAAAGACTTCGTATGCCTAAATCAGGTAACGCTGATGCTACATGGGATGCAGTAGATAAAGATATCAAAGGCGCTCTAGCTTCTGCAAAAAATATCCGTTTAATTACATCAACAATCAATAGCCCAACTACTAAAAAAGCTATTGCTGAATTTACTGCAAAATATCCGTCAACTAAAACCATTACGTATGAAGCAGTTTCATACAATGGATTGATTGAAGCCAACAAACAAGCTTTTGGCAAAGCAGTTGTGCCTTCATACAAATTTGACAAAGCTAAAGTTATTGTAAGTTTTGGCGCTGATTTCTTAGGTACTTGGATTTCTCCTGTTGAATTTACAAAACAATGGGTGGCTAATCGCAAGGCTGAAAATAAAACCATGAGCCGTCATATTCAGTTTGAGTCAAACCTTTCATTGACGGGTTCAAATGCTGATATGCGTTTCCCAATCCGCCCTTCTGCTGAAGGTGTTGTTTTGATTAGCTTATATAACAAAATTGCTGCTTTGGCTGGTGCGCCAACCTTAGCAACTGCTGGTAATATCGAATTGGCTTTGAATGCTATCGAGCTAACAGCTAAAGAATTATACAATGCAAAAGGAAACTCAATTGTAGTTTCTGGCTCAAATAATATCGACAATCAATTATTGGTAGCTGCTATCAATAGCATGTTAGGTAATATCGGTTCAACCATTGATATCGACAACCCATCAAATCAAGTTGGTGGTGACGATGCTGCATTCGAAGCATTTGTTAGTGATATGAACAGTGGTAAAGTTGATGCAGTTATTTTTTATAATTCAAACCCTGCATACAGCTACTACAATGCTGAAAAATTCAAAACTGGACTGAAAAAAGTAGCATTGAGTATTTCTACCAATGCTTCTACTGACGAAACAGGTGAATTATGTAAATACCAAACTCCAGATAACCATTATTTGGAATCATGGGGTGATGCAGAGCCTAAAGCAGGCTACTTCGCATTAACTCAGCCAACAATTAGCAATGTGTTTACAACCCGTCAAGCACAAACAAGTTTATTGACTTGGACTGGAAACACAACTGATTACTATACGTATTTGAAACAAAATTGGGTTGGTTCGGTAGTTGCCTCAGAGTCTGAATTTAACCAAGTTTTGCATGATGGTTTTGTGAGAAAAGCAACTGCTGAAGCAAAATCATATAGTAATGCAGCCTCATTAGCTGGAGTGGTTAATCCTGCTTACACGAGCTATAACAGCGCTAAAGGTAAAACGGAATTAAAATTATATCAAAAAGTAGCTATTGGAGATGGAACACATGCAAACAATCCTTGGTTGCAAGAAATGCCTGATCCAATTTCAAAAGTTTGTTGGGACAATTACTTGGCCATTGGCAAAGTAACTGCTGATAAATATAAATTAAAAGATGGAGATGTGGCCAATGTAAAAGTTGGTAATGTAACTATTGAGAAATTGCCTGTATTGGTTCAACCTGGACAAGCGAATGATACTGTTTCTTTGGCTGTAGGTTATGGTCATAGCAAAGGTAAAGTAGCTGCTTCTGGTAAAAATGTATATTCATTTGCTAATTACAGCAATGGTTCATTCGGCTATATGAGTGCAGATGTAACTATTGAAAAAGCAAGCGGAGATTATGAATTAGCTCAAACTCAAACGCATCATACTATTGAAGGTCGTAACTTGATTCGCGAAGCTAATTTGGCTGAATACATCAAAGATCCTAAAGCTGGTAATCACTTCCATACTCACATAGTAAGTTTGTGGGAAGAGCATGATTACAAAGGTCACAAATGGGGTATGGCAATCGATATGAATGCTTGTACTGGTTGTGGTGCTTGTGTGGTTAGCTGTAATGCAGAAAACAATGTACCTGTAGTGGGTCGCAAAGAGATTATCCGTGGTCGTGAGATGCATTGGATTCGTATCGATAGATACTATAGCTTTAAAGACAGCAAAGGTGAAGTTACTACCAAAGAAAAAGAATTAGCAAAAAAAGGTGATGATGTTAACTACGAAAATGTTCGTGTAACATACCAACCAATGATGTGTCAGCATTGCGGTCATGCGCCATGCGAAACAGTTTGTCCAGTATTGGCAACCGTTCATAGCTCTGAAGGATTGAACCAAATGGCTTATAACCGTTGCGTTGGAACTCGCTATTGTGCAAACAACTGTCCATACAAAGTCCGTAGATTCAACTGGTTTAAATACCGTGCGAATGACGATTTTGATTTCAACATGAACAATGATTTAGGTCGTATGGTAATCAATCCAGATGTGACTGTTCGTTCACGTGGGGTTATGGAAAAATGTTCATTCTGTGTTCAGCGTATTCAAGCTGGTAAATTGAAAGCTAAGATTGAAAATCGCATCATTAAAGATGGTGATATCAAAACAGCTTGTCAACAATCATGTCCTGCTGATGCTCTGGTATTTGGCGATATGAATGATAAGAACAGTGAAATTTCTAAATTATTTAAAAACGAAAGAAGTTATGTGTTATTGGAAGAGTACAACGTGCAACCTTCTGTAGCATACTTAACGAAAGTTCGTAATGTGGATGATGCTATTGCAGGCAATCATGCTGCTGCTCATAGTAAAGAAGAAAAACACGAAGAGAAAAAAGAAGAAACTGCAGTTGAACACCATTCATAGAGAATAGTATAAAAGGCAATAAGTAATAATTTTAAATAGTAAGAAGAAATAATAGAGAATAATTATGTCATACGAATCACCCATTAGGGATTTATTAGTTACCGGTGGCAAATCCTACAAAGATATCACTACTGATATCACCAGACCTTTAGAAAATAAGCCTTCTAAAGCTTGGTGGATAGGCTTTGGAATTTCCTCACTTGTATTAGCTGTATGGATATTCGCCACTACCTATACCATGTTAGTTGGTTTGGGAGCTTGGGGATTAAACAAGACAGTAGGTTGGGCATTTGATATTACCAACTTCGTATTTTGGGTAGGTATTGGTCACGCTGGTACTTTGATTTCAGCAGTACTTTTATTATTCCGTCAAAAATGGCGTATGAGTATTAATCGATCTGCAGAGGCGATGACCATTTTTGCTGTAATTTGTGCGGCATCATTCATCGTATCACATATGGGTCGACCATGGGTTGCTTATTGGCCGATTCCACTGCCAAATGCTTTTGGTTCTTTATGGGTTAATTTTAACTCACCATTGGTTTGGGACGTATTCGCGATTTCAACATATTTCTCAGTTTCATTGGTATTCTGGTATGTAGGTTTGATTCCTGATATTGCTACTGTAAGAGATAGAGCTATTACTAAAGGGCGTAAGTTTTGGTATGGATTTTTTGCCATGGGTTGGACAGGTTCAACTCGTACATGGCATAGATATGAAATGATCAGTTTAATTTTAGCTGGTATTTCTACCCCACTCGTTCTATCGGTGCACTCAATTGTATCTATGGACTTTGCTACCTCATTGGTACCAGGTTGGCATACAACTATCTTCCCTCCATATTTCGTTGCGGGTGCTATCTTCTCTGGATTTGGTATGGTGTTAACCCTTTTGGTTATTGGTCGTGAGGTTTTAAATCAAAAAGATTATATCACAATTGAACATTTAGATGCGATGTGCCGTGTAGTAATGGTAACGGGTACTATGGTTGGTATTGCATACATTACTGAGTTCTTCGTAGCTGCTTACTCTGGAGTTGAATATGAGCAATATGCTTTTATTAATAGAGCAACTGGACCATACTGGTGGGCATATTGGACCATGATGAGTTGTAACTTAATTGCACCTCAAGTATTTTGGTTCAGATGGGCACGTACTACCCCTTGGTTTATCTTTATCTTATCAATCATTGTAAATATTGGTATGTGGTTCGAGCGTTTTGTAATTATCGTTACATCTTTGCACCGTGATTTCTTACCTTCATCTTGGTCTATGTATACACCAACCATTGTTGAGGTAAGTATCTTAATCGGTTCATTTGGATTATTTTTCTTCTTTTACTTCTTATTCTGCCGTTTTTTACCAACTATTAATATGGCTGAATTGAAGAGTATTGTATTAACTCCACATGCTTTAGAACTTCAAAAGAAATATACGGATATGTTAGAAAAAGGCCCTGTTAAACAAGGTGAAAAAGTAGAGAAAGGAGAATTGACACATGGACACTAATAGTAAAAAATTGATTTTAGGGATTTATGATGATCCTGACCATACTTTAGAAGCCACAAGCAAATTGATGCATACCGGATTTAAAGTATTTGATGTTTACTCTCCATTTGCCATACACGGTTTGGATAGAGTAATGGGTGTGAAGAGAAGTAAATTATCTTTAGCTGCATTTATGTTTGCTATGACTGGTATCTGTTGTGCTTTAACCTTAATGATTTATGCTGGTTATTTCGATTGGCAAATTAACATTGGTGGTAAGCCATTTTTACATATACCAACTTATATCCCTATCACTTTTGAGTTAGGTATTTTATTTACAGCATTTGGAATGGTGAGTTGTTTTTTTGTTGTAAACAGAATGTTTTGGGGCAAGAATGCTGATATCATGGATATACGTGTTACTGACGACAGATTCGTTGTCGCTGTAGAAGTAATCGAAGGCAAAACAAATATGGACGAGTTGAACAAGATATTAATTGCCAATGGTGCAATTGAAGTTCGTGAAAGGATGAAAGAAGAGTAAGATTGATATAAATGTGTTGCTTGTTAAGCCACACAAATTAATTTGAAAGATAATATGAAAATGAAATTTATATATAGCTTATTGGTTTTATCAGGCATGGCTGTCTTGGCTTCTTGTTCAGCAGGTGGCGATAATCCTGGCTCTGAGTATGCACCAAATATGTATCACTCATTTGCTTATGAGCCATTGTCTCAGGAAGCAGATAAACCAAATACGATAAATGCAAATGGTTTGAACATGCGCGAGCCCGTTAAAGGAACAATTGCTCGTGGACAATTAGATTACGCAAAATACGAATTGCCTAAAACAGCTGAAGGTTACGAAGCATCTACTGCTTGGAAAAACCCAATGGCTGCTACTGCATACAATCTAGCTGAAGGAAAAAGATTGTATAATATCAATTGTACGCCTTGTCATGGAACTGAAGGAAAAGCTGATGGAACCATAGTGGTTGATGGAAAATACCCACCACCACCAAGCTATGATAGCGATCGTATCCGCACTACACCTGAAGGTAAAATGTTTTACTCAATTAGATATGGTAAAAATTTAATGGGTGGATATGGTACCGTTTTAACACCTAATCAAATCTGGCAGGTAATACATTATGTAAATACATTAAAAGGTTCAGCAGTGCCAGTAGTAGCTTCTGCAGATTCAACAGCAAAATAATATAGTTTAAGTACAGCAAATTATTCACAATGGAACACTCAGAAATTACAATAAGAGAAGAAAAATATGTCATTACAAGTGCCAATAAAAAATGGGCATTTGGATTGATGATAGTAGGTGCATTGCTTGCCTTGATTGGATTTTTAACTTATCATCCTCATGTTGAGGGATTAGGAGAACACGATTTACATCATTTGGTTACCAAAAGATTGTTGGGTAACATTTTAATCGATGGTTATTTCTTTTTCTTAATTGCTACGTGTGCTATCATTTTTGTTACTATATCCCAATTAGCAAATGCAGGTTGGTATGTGGCCATCAGAAGAATTCCTGAAGCCATGAGCCGTTTTATGCCTTTTGGCGCATTGGTTATTATTTTGGTATCGGTTTTTGGTATTGGTTACCTTTACCATTGGGCGCATGAAGGCATTATGGATCCTAATGCTCCTAATTTTGATAAAGTTTTAGCTGGAAAAAGTTGGTACCTAAATAAACCATTTTTCTTTGTTAGACTCATTGGTTTTACTACTATTTGGATTCTATTCGCAAGAACAATTCGTAAAAATTCTATTAACGAAGATTCTGTGGGCGGTCTATTAAACTTCAATAAAAATGTTAAAACATCTGCTGCTTACTTAGTAATATTTGGATTCTCATTCGCTATGTTCACTTGGGACATGATGATGAGTATTGATCCACATTGGTATTCTACCATTTTCTGGATTTACAACTTTGCTACAGGATGGGTAAGTGCAATCAGTATTATTTATTTATTTACTTGGTACTTGCGTGGCAAAGGTTATTTAAACGTAGCCAATGACGACCACAACCATGATTTAGGTAAGTTCATGTTTGCCTTCTCAGTGTTCTGGACATACATGTGGGTAGCTCAGTTCTTACTGATTTGGTATGCCAACATTCCTGAAGAGGTTGAATACTACAAAAACCGTATGTTCGGAACTTATGTAGGTAACTTCTATGTAAACATCTTCTTAAACTTTATTGTGCCTTTCTTCGTGTTCATGCGCAGAGGTGCAAAACGTAATCCAATATCAGGTGTTATAGTTGCTTCTTTGATTTTGTTAGGTCACTGGAATGATGTGTATTTAATGGTTATGCCAGGCGTGATGAATTTAGCTGTTAAGCCTAATGCTGAATACCCATTAGGTATTATGGAGATTCCTAGCCAAGGTGTAGGCTTAATGGAAATTGGTTTCCTTGCCTTGTTTGCAGGTGGATTCTTATTTGTAGTTTTCAAAGCATTGGCAGCTGCTAATTTGTATCCTACTCGTCACCCATATATATACGAAAGTGCTATGCACGATACAGGTGTATAATTGACATCTAATTAATTTTAAAAAGCCTTAAGAGTCATTTCTTAGGGCTTTTTTGTTAGAATTTTTATGAAACTGTATTAATTCGTGTTTTATATCTTAATTCCGTAAAAATTTTCCTCAAACCCAATTTCTTTTTTTAGCTTGCAAATTTTTCCTCCCTATTGTTGTATTTTGCCATTCGAAAATACCAAGGGCTATCACATATTTTAATGCAAAATATAATGTAAACAGTGCAAGCAGATTGTTATTTGTTTTGGTAGCGTTGTGTCTTTCAAACCTAGCTTTTGCAACCCACTATAGGGCGGGAGAAATTACCTACAAGCAGATTGGTCAAAATACCTATAGGATATCTATATTTACATACACAGATCAAACCCAAGCTGCGAATCAATTTACGGAAAGTATTAAAGTGGATTTTGGTGACAACCAAGCGGCAGTGGTGCAAAGGTCGAAGGTAGAAATTATGAATAATGCTTTGTTGCCAAATGACCCAGGCTATCCGGGATTTCCCGTACAAAGAAATACCTATATAGTAGATCATACTTACAAAGGCAACACTACTTTTACGATAAGCATCATTGATCAAAACAGGGTAGGAGGCATTGCCAATCACCCCGGAATAGAAACAGATAGGTTCCCATTTTATGTTGAAACGGTTTTAACCTTAAATAGTGGTTTAGGTTTTAATCAGTCACCCATATTGTCTGTTCCACCCATAGACCAAGGTTGTGTAGGTCGAATATTTACGCATAACCCAGGTGCATATGACCCAGATGGAGATAGTTTGAGGTATGAAATTCGAGCTGCACAAGTTCAGCGTAATTTCCCCATGCCCAAATATGTTACACCTTTTTCATCTAATTTTTTTAGTATTGATGAAGCTACAGGACAGTTGACTTGGGATGCACCCACCATAACGGGCATTTACAATATTGTAATTCGTATTTATGAATATAGGAGAAGGGTTTTGTTTGGATATGTGGATAGAGACATGCAAATTTATATTACAAATTGCAATAACAATCCTCCTAAAGTTCCGCAATTGGCGGCCACTTGTATTGATGCCAAAGAGTTGCTTCAACAAAACATCACGGTAACGGATATTGATGCTACTCAAAAGCTCACTGTATCCTATTTTGGAGGTCCCTTTTTGCAACCCAATAGTCCTGCAAGTGTATTGCCAAATATACCAAGTGGTAGTTCCCCTCTCACGTTTCAGTTCCAGTGGAGACCCGCTTGTTCTTCTATTCGCTATCGCCCATTTGATGCCATTTTTAAGGCTGCAGATAATGGCTCACCAACCCCATTGGTGGATATGAAAAATTGGAGTATCAAGGTGATTGGTCCAGCACCTACGAATGTAAAAACCAAGCTGGATAGCAATGGAATACTTCTTACCTGGAATCGTGACACTTGTGTGAGGGCTTCTGCTTATAAGATTTTTAGAAGGGTGGATTCTTCATATTGGAACCCTAATAAATGTGAAACAGGAGTTTCAGCTTCAGCGGGTTTTGTATTGATTGATTCATTGCCAGGGCTTAATTCGATTCAATATTTTGATAACCAAAAAGGAAAGGGATTATCACCACTTATTAGATATTGTTATAGGATTACAGCAACCTATAATCCTGCCAACGATCAAGGTGGTTTTGTTTTTAATGAAGTGGCTGAAAGTTATGCAAGCATTGAAGTTTGCAATATGATAGAAAGAACCAAGCCTATAATCACCAATGTGAGTGTGCTGAATACACAGACTACAAACGGAAGTATTTATTTGCGTTGGTTAAAGCCCATATCAATGGATAGTATCTTATATCCACCGCCTTATCAATATAGAATTAAACGTAGTGTAAACGGAATCGATTCATTTAATAATTTGAGCCAAGTTTTTACTTATAACTCTTTTAAAGATTTGTCTGATACAAGTATTATTGACAGCAATATCAATACAATCGCAGACCAGTTCTATTATAAGGTGGAGATATACTATTCAAAAAATGGAGGCTTTAAATTTGTGGAGGAGAGTATTTATGCAGCATCAATTAAAGCAATTGTTTACAATACTGACAGACGTATAAAGATAAGCTGGACAGTGGATGTGCCATGGGTAAATCAACAATACACCCTTTATAGAAAGCTTCCTCTATCATCTACTTTTGATTCATTAATTACTACAGAAAAATTAAGTTATACTGATTTGAATTTGATAAATGGTCAAGAGTATTGTTATTATGTGAAGAGCACGGGTAGTTATAACCAAATTTATCTTCCTCAAATACTGATTAACAATTCTCAAATTATTTGCGGTGTTCCTATAGATACAGTTCCTCCATGTCCGCCACCCATAGCTTTGGTTTCACCATGTGATAATCCAAGTATTTCATCCGTTGTTATTAATTGGCAATTTCCAATTGATTGCGGAAGCGATATTAAGAACTTCAAATTATACTATGCCGAAACAAACAAATCTACTTTGGTTTTAATTGCAGATAATATTGATAAAAATGTTAGAACCTATACAGATACAAGTGAACGTGTGAGGTTATCAATTGCTGGTTGCTATGTGTTAACAGCACTTGACACCAATGGGAACGAGAGCACAAAATTGAACAAACTTTGTATAGACAATTGTCCATCTTACACCCTTCCTAATGTTTTTAGCCCTGGTTCAGACAATGTTAATGATTTGTTTAGGCCTTTCCCTTATCGCTTTGTTGATAAGGTTGATATGGTTATTTATAACAGATGGGGGCAAGAGGTTTTCATCACAACAAACCCTGATGTAAATTGGAACGGCAAAGACCAAAATTCAGGAAAAGATGTGAGTGGTGGGGTTTATTTTTATATTTGTGATGTGTTTGAAAGGTACTTAGATGGTACAAGAAAACGCAGTATTCACGGTTCAATAACAATTTTAAGATAAATACATTGTTTACAGGAATTATAGAAACGCAGGCAAGACTTGTTGCCAAAGAAAACGAAGGAACTAATACCCATTTTTGGTTTTCATCAAGTATTACCCATGAACTAAAGGTTGACCAAAGCGTGGCTCATAATGGGGTATGTTTAACTGTAGTAGAACTGAATGCAGATAAGTATAGAGTAACTGCCATTGAAGAAACTTTAGGTCGAACAAACTTAGTTGAATTAGAACTTGGCGATAAGGTAAACCTAGAGCGTTGCATGCCTTCACATGGCAGATTTGATGGGCATATTGTGCAAGGTCATGTGGATGATACAGCAATTTGTAATTTGGTGGAGGATGCCAATGGTAGTTGGCGATTTAGGTTTAAGTTGAATGATTCAAAACAGCAAAAATTATTAGTGCAAAAAGGTTCTGTTTGTATCAATGGGGTTAGTCTCACTGTTGTTGATTGCAAAGAGGATTGGTTTAGTGTGGCTATTATTCCTTATACCTTTGAGCATACAAATTTTAATACATTCAAAGTGGCAACCAAGGTCAATATAGAATTTGATATTGTAGGGAAGTATATACTGAAACACCTTGATAAATAAGATGTTTAAGAACTATTGAAAGATTGGCAGAATTAGAATAACTGCCACAATGATGAATATAATACCTACCAAATGATTCAATTTGGTAATCAAACTATCTGAAAGAATTCTTTTTAATTTATTGGCTGAATAACAAATTATAAATTGGTTTAGCATGATGGCTGCAATTACACTCAAAAAGTATAGTGCAACATCGTTGTTGCTAAATTTTAGTGAAGACTCAACATACGCTACAATGCCCAGCCAGGTAACAATAATTAATGGATTTACCTTGTTCAGCATAAATCCTTTGAGCACATAAAAAATAGGTTTGGTTTGGTTGGTATCGATGTTACTCTCTGCTTTTTGATGTTTTAAGTAAGTGGTTACACCCATAATCACTAAGGCAATACTGCCAACTATGCGAATTTCATTTTCAAGTTTTTGCAATTCATGTGACACAAAACTGGTGGCAAAAAGGCAAATGAAAATATAGAAAATATCGCTAAGTAAAGTGCCTAATGCTACTAGTAAACCCTGCTTTACTCCTCTGTTTATACTGGTTTGAATCAGCGCAAAAAAACCTGCACCAAAAGACATGGTGAGTATGGTTCCTGTAAATACTCCTTTTGAAATAGTTTCTATCAAAGTTCTTATTAAAATGAATTATACTTAATGTGCTTCGAGCCAATTTGCACCTACACCCACTTCTGCTCTAACGGGAACATCAAGGTGCATGGCACTTTCCATTTCTTCAATAATTAGTTTTTTCAAAAGATCTACCTCACTTTTGTGAGTATCGAACAATAGTTCATCGTGCACCTGCAAAATCATTTTCGAATGTCGTATTTCTGAGGAAGAATTTTGCATTCTTTTATGGATTTTTATCATCGCCATTTTAATCATATCAGCAGCACTACCTTGTATAGGTGCATTGATGGCATTTCGCTCAGCAAAACCTCTTACTGTGAAGTTTGCAGAATTGATATCACGCAAATACCTTCTTCTTCCTTGCAAAGTTTGAACAAAACCAAACTCTTTAGCAAAGTTGATGCTATCGCTCATATAATTTTTTATACGAGGATACTGTTTGAAGTATTCGTCAATTATATGAGCAGCCTCTTTTCTCGGTATGCCAAGGTTTTCGGCCAATCCAAATGCAGATTGACCATATATAATTCCAAAGTTAACGGCTTTTGCATTTCGTCTTTGCGTTGATGTAACTTCCTCTAAAGACACCCCATATACTTTAGCAGCTGTGGCAGCATGAATATCCAAATCATTTTTGAAGGCTTCTATCATGGCTTCTTCTTTGGCTATCGAAGCGACAATGCGCAATTCAATCTGCGAATAATCCGCACTCATCAATACATAATCATCATTGCGGGGAATAAAGGCTTTACGAATTTCTTTGCCTTTATCAGTGCGAATAGGAATGTTTTGTAAGTTTGGATTGGTTGAAGACAAGCGTCCTGTGGCAGCTACAGCTTGGTTAAAAGAAGTATGAACCCGTCCTGTTTTAGGATTGATAAGCAATGGCAATGAATCTACATAGGTTGATTTTAGCTTGCTAAACTGACGCACATCCAAAATCAGCTGTATGATTTCATGTTCACTTAATTTTTGCAAAACATCTTCGCCTGTTTGGTACTGACCTGTTTTGGTTTTTTTTGCTTTGGGGTCAAGTTTTAAATGGTCAAACAAAACTTCACCCAATTGTTTTGGACTGGCTATGTTAAAAGGTACTCCTGCCAATTCAATGATACGTTTTTCTAAGGCCTGCAAATCTGTTTCTAATGACTTGCTATATTCATCTAAAAAGGCTTTATTGATGTGAACACCTTCGCGCTCCATATCTGAAAGCACATCTATCAGTGGAAGTTCAATGTCATCAAGTAGTTTTGATGCATTGCGTTCGATAAGTTGTGGTTTTAATTTTTGAGCGAGTTGATAGGTAATATCAGCATCTTCGGCTGCATATTCCTTTATTTTTTCGATTTCAACATCACGCATGTTTAATTGGTTTTTTCCTTTTTTACCTATCAAAGTGCTGATGGAAACAGGCTCATAATTCAAATAGATTTCACTTAAGTAATCCATGCCATGACGCATGTCTGGTTCGATTAAATAATGAGCTAGCATGGTATCAAACAAAGGACCTTTGAGTTTGATATCATATTGTTTTAAAATGCCTATATCGTACTTAATATTTTGCCCGATTTTGCATATGCTTGTACTTTCGAATATGGGTTTAAAAAAATCTAAAATTCTCTTAGCTTCATTTTGCTCAGAAGGAAAAGGAATATAATAGGCTTCATGGTTTTTAATCGAAAATGATAAGCCAACAATTTCGGCATTTAAGGTTTCTAAATCGGTTGTTTCGGTATCAAAGCAGATTTCTTTTTGAGCAAGCAATTGTGTTAATAATTCCTTGTATTTTTCATCTGAATCTATCAAATGATAGGTATGAGCAATGTTTTCGATATTGTTTTTTATGCTTGCTTCTAAATTTTCAGTTCTTTCAGTGTTGCTTGAATTTGTTTTTTCTGCAATGGGTGCAGGGTTAAACAAATCAAAGGCGGGTGCTGGTTGTTGTGTGTTTGAAAGCGCTTTGGCTGTTCCTCCAGCATTCTGATTGTTTTGATTGCCAAACAATCGCGTTGCCATAGTTTTAAATTCTAACTTGGCAAACAATTCTTCGCAAGCCTCTTTGTTTGGAGGGTCTAATACAAGTGATTTCTCGTCAAATTCAATAGGCACATTGATGTCAATAGTAGCCAATCGCTTGGATAGGAATGCCTTTTCTTTGTTGTTTTCTACATTTTCTTTTTGCTTGCCTTTTAGTTCATGGGTATGTTCATACAAACCTTCCATGCTACCGTATTTTTGAACTAAAAGTTTTGCAGTTTTCTCGCCAATGCCTGGTATACCCGGTATATTATCCACCGCATCACCCCACATACCTAATATGTCAATAACCTGGTCAACCCTTTCTATCTCCCATTTTTTCAATACTTCAGGCACACCCATAATTTCGAAATCATTGCCAAGACGAGCAGGTTTGTATATAAAAATATTATCACTCACCAATTGCCCGAAATCTTTATCTGGGGTCATCATATACACCTTAAATCCTTCCATTTCAGCTTTTTTAGCAAGTGTTCCAATGATATCATCCGCTTCATATCCTGGTTTTATTAAAGTTGGAATATTAAAAGCTTCGGTAAGCTGCATGATATAAGGCAATGCTGATGATATGCCCTCTGGCATTTCTTCTCTATGTGCTTTGTAGGCCTCAAATTCAATGTGTCTAGCTGTTGGCTCAGCAGTGTCAAAACTTACGCCTATGTGAGTAGGCTTTTCTTTTTTTAAAATGTCTAAAACTGTGTTGGCATACCCGAAAATGGCAGAAGAGTTAAATCCATAACTGGTAATACGAGGATTATTGCTAAATGCAAAATAAGCTCGATAGACTAAAGCCATACCATCTAGGAGAAAGAGTTTTTTTTCAGACATGCTGGCAATATAAAAAAAATTAGATTAGTGCTTAGGCTAATGTTATTGGAAAAGCGCTAAGACATGAATATTTGTAAATTTAATTTATTGGGGTGCGGTATTGAAAAGTATTTTTTATATTCGGACACTTGATTATTAAATAATTAAAAATGATATAGAATATGGAAAGAGAAAATTACAGAATCTGTACTAATTCAATTTTAAAAGTTTTTTTTAGTTTGTTGATTCTTGCTAAAATTGGTTTGAACTCATCCAATGCGCAAAATATATATGGATTAGAGCCCATTCAAGTGGTAGGCCAAATGAATGGTTATTCAACAGCGGCTGGCTCAAATTCTAGCTACAGAAAGGTTTCAGTGACATCGGGAAATCCTACAGATGGAAGAGGACAATGGTTTAAAACCTATAATGTGGAATCATCAGGTGGAGATTTTACACCAAGAAATATGACAGGTGGAGGAGGTTCAGGATTTTTATTTATTTCCGGCCCGAGTAGTAATCGATTTGCCAATAAGTGGGTTTTTTCTGGTGTTGGTCAAGGTGCCGTGAATGTTGTAAATACATGTAACGCCTATAACAGTGGTAATGACATGGGTTTGAATATGAATGCTGCAGGGTATTATAGTTTTGTTTTTAATGATGTTGGATATACTGTTAGTAATGCAAAATATTATGTAGCATACACCAACTCTGCACCCATAAATGTTGCACGTACAGCCCAAAGGTTAAATTTTGACAGAAGCGCTCAAATTGATATCAACACAAGTGCTAGTCCATCTTTAAATGAAAATATCTATGTAAGATACACTACCTCGGCAGATTTTTCAAGTGCAAATAGTAGCAATGTTGTTCAAGCTACAGCTAGTGGGAGTTCATGGAGTGCAAGTATTCCTGCCCAAGCAGCAGGCAGTACTGTAAAATATTTGGTGTTTAGCTCAACAGTTTCATTAAACACTTTGAATTCAATGTCAGAACTTGATAAATCACTTTCAACTTTAAAGTATGATGATAATTCAGGTTCAAATTACAGCTACACATTAACAAATGCATTTGTTTCAGTGGCTAGTGGAAATTTTAGTGACACTGCCACATGGGGAGCAAGTCAATTATTTTCTGGTGCATCTTATACGATATCTAATTCACATGTAGTTGCTTTGAATCAAGATATGACTGTTTCTAACCTAACAATTAATTCAGGTGGGACTTTCAGTAATAGTAGTTTTACTTTAAACGTTATGGCTAATGGAAGCCTTAATAACAATGGAGCCTATACCGTTACTTCGGGTAGATTAAATTTTGCAGGTGCCGGATCCCTTGGTGGTTCGCAAGCATGCACCTTGAATGACTTAACCATAAATTCGGGTACCGTAACCTTAAGTCAGGTGCCTACAATTAATGGAACATTGCTTATTAATGGGGGTAATGTGAGTGCTGCTCCAATATATGGTAGCGCATCTACATTGGCATACAATATTACATATAATCGATTCAACGAGTGGAATGCCAATGGCATCGAAAGTATTGGAATCACTGCTGGTTATCCAAATAATGTTGAGATAAGAAGTGGTACCTTTGAGATTGCAAATTCGAGCACGCTTGCTAGGGCGCTAAACGGAAGTTTAACTATTAATCTGGGCGCTACATTTAATATTAGTTCAGCTAATATGACCCTGACTATAGGAGCTGATTTAATAAATAATGGAACTTTTACTGCTAGTAATGGAACAGTAGTATTCCCTAGCAATTGTGCTATCAGTGGTAATGCGTCAGTGTTTAATAACATTAGTCTAAATGGTAATACAACTTTAAATAATGTCACAGTTAATGGAATTTTAAATTTTAATACAGGTGCTTCCATTGTTTCAGGTACACTTAACTATGGGTCATCCTCTACCCTGAAATACAATCTATGCCCTTCTTTGACTGGCTCGGAATGGCCAACTAATGCGGGGCCATTTAATATAACCCTTAATAGTAATGCAGGGTCACTTACCTTGAATGGCAGCAGAACCATCAATGGAAGCTTGAATATAGGCAGTGCAAGCACACTTGATGTGAGTAGCTCACATTATACTCTTTCCATAGGTAATAATGGTTCTATCGTAAATAGTGGTACTTTTAATGCTCAATCAGGATTAGTTGTCTTTGCAGGTGCAGCCAATGTGACAGGAACCATTTCATTTAATGATGTAAGCATCGCTGGGGGTGTGAATTTTGGTGCTAGCTCTACGGTAAATAATAGATTAACTATTTTGCCTAATGGTTATGTGAATACAAACCCTTGCTCATACGCAGCTGGTTCAACCTTGGTTTATAACAATGGTTCAACCTATGTGGCAGGATCAGAATGGTTGTCAGGGATTACAACTGGAGCAGGAGTTCCCTTTCATGTTCAAGTAGGAAATGGAAATGCCAATTCAGCTTTGTCCTTAGGCAATGCAGCATACACATTAAGAGGTAATTTGACTATTGATACAAGTGCTGGTGCAGGATTATTTATGGGTAACACCTCATCTGTATTAAACATATCTGGTGATTTTATCAATAATGGAAACAATGCGGCCAATCTAAATCCTGGTGCAGGAAGAATAAATTTTAATGGTGTTTCTACTCAAAATATTGGTGGTAGTAATTCTAATTCGTTAGCGTTTAGCTTCAATTCAATTACATTAAACAATGCAAATGGATTGGTGTTAAACAAGGCTATTAGTATAGGTAGCAGTGGTATGTTAACTCTGACAAATGGCATCCTTACTACAGACATTACAAACATAATAATCATTAACAATACTTCTATATCATCTATAAGTGGCGCAAGCAGTATAGCTTATATTAATGGCCCAATTTCAAGAGCCTTGCCTTCAAATTATACTACTTCGAGCTCATTTTTATTTCCAATTGGAAAGGGTTCAAATTATATGCCTTTAACTTTGGTAAATCCTAAAACAGGAACTGGCTCAATTATTTTAACAGCAAGCGTTGAAAATACAAACAGTAATGGTTCTGTAGGTTCAATGTTATCTGCCATTAGCAATACTGAATATTGGCGCCTAACAGCAAGTGGTAATTTTATTAATAGCTCTATTTCATTAACCAGGAGTGCTAGCAATGGAATATACAATGCTATTGCCAAAAGTAACAGCTTGAATGGTATATACAATTCAATAGGAGGAACAGTTTCATCAAACTCAATCTTGAATTCAGATACCACAAGCGGCAATGATCTATATTTTGTTTTAGGTAGTTTATCTGTAACTACTATTAATGCAGATGGAGGTGTTGTTGCTAATCCAGGTGCTGGTAGTTCGGGATATTTTGGTAGTACCATTACCATCTCAGGAACCCAATTGGCAGGCATCACAGAGTTAAGAATCGGTGGAGCAAATGGAAGGATTATCCCTATTGTGAGTCAAACAGATACAAGCATCACTATTTTTGCACAGGATACAAGCGGAGCGATTTATGTATCTAATGGCATAAGCAGTGTAACAAGCAATGAAACTTATTTGCACCTTGGTTATATTTCAAATTCTAATGGTGATTGGAATACATCAAGTACCTGGTTGGGTAATACCATTCCTCCACTCACTTCATCAGTTTATGTTAAGGACTCCGTTGATTTATCAAATACTTTGGTGCAAAGTAATTTAAACATACTGTCTTTGGGTAAGCTTAATATAAATAATGGAGATACCTTAAACATAAATAATTTGTCAAATGCAGGTATGGTATATGTTAATGGGGTGCTTTCAATCAATGACTATTCAACTAATTCATTGAATGGAATAATTACTTGTTCAAATGATGGTGCTATTAATCAATATGATACTTTATCAAATCTTGGAACTATAGACATGCAGGGTTTGCTTAAGATTCTTTCATCAGGAAGGATTTTAAATAATGGTCCAATCTATGCTAATACGTCCAATTTATTTTATTCAACAGGTTCAAGTTATATTAGAGGTAAAGAGTGGAGTGCCATATCTGGCAACGGTTATCCAAATCATATTACCATAAACAATGGTTCGACACTAAATATTGGAACACTTAGTTCTGCGATTGCATTGGCAGGAAACTTAAATTTAGGAGACGGTAATGGTGCTGGTAATTTGAATATGCAATCCGCCAATCAACATATTCAGATTAATGGTAATTTAAATATTGGCTCTAATAGAGATACAAGCACTTTAACGCTGTCGAACAGCATCGGTGGTGATATAAAAGTAGCTGGTAATTGGATAAGAAGTGCAAATGGAAAATTTGTGAATAATACCCGAGCTGTTTTCTTTATTGGTTCAGGTTTATCTGAAATAAATGGGAGTGGTGGAGCCATATTTGATTATTTCATTAGTCAAAAAACTTCTTCAGCTTCCATTAGGTTGATGTCGAATGTTACTGTTTTGGCAAGTGCTTCTGGCAATGCTATTAGTTTATCATCAGGAACAGAAGTTGATTTGAACGGGTTTAGTTTGAATCTGACCAATTCTACTTCATCAAATATTTTGGTTGATGGAGGTAATGCATCATTTACTGGAATTGTTGGTTCATTGATAAACTTTACAAATGGCGTTAAAACAATTACTTCAAGTAATACAGGTAGGCTGACATTTGGCAGCAATGTAAAATTGATTGCCAGTAATGGAGGGATAAACTTTGGCGTGGATTTAACTATTGTCAATGGATCTTTGCTAATTAATTCAGGTGGGTATGTGTTAAATAATTCATGTATTTATGGCAATGGTTCAACATTGGTTTATAATACAACAGGAACATATACAGCAGGAACAGAATGGGTTTCTAACCTTTCAAGTGGAACGGGTGTTCCATATAATGTCACAGTGAGTTATAATACAAATCTTAGTTTTGGTAGCACCAATCAATATAGACAGCTTAGTAATGATATCACAATTGCTAATGGTGCTACCTTAATACTTTCAAACTTGGCAGGGGGTGATTTAAGAATAAAAGGAAATTGGAAAAACGACAATATTACTGTTGGACAAGGATTGATACATAACAATCGTGCAATCATTTTAAATGGCGTTGCCAACCAAAGCATGACCAACGAATCAGATGTGATTACAATTGGTTATTTGTTATTAGATAAACCTAGTGGAACGGCCATTTTGAATGATAGTTTAACATTAAACGGTACTTCTGGAGCTACAGCGCAAGTGTTACAATTAAATAATGTAGGATCTTTGGACTTAAATGGTAATGTCCTAACCATTGCGGGTAATCAAGTAAGGTCAATTCTTTGCAATGCTTCAAGGTTAATTACTGGTTCAAGCGGCAGTCAATTGAATTTTCCTTCAGGAACAGGCGTAGCATTAATAGAAGGTGCTGGCACATTAACACTAGATTCAAATATCATTGT
Organism: Chitinophaga pinensis; assembly: GCA_945870425.1. GTDB lineage: Bacteria > Bacteroidota > Bacteroidia > UKL13-3 > UKL13-3 > RGVD01. The sequence continues at coordinate 125,492 of CAMBSD010000006.1, forward strand.
GTCGATATACAAAGGCGTGAATTTTGGTTTAAATAAGACTACCATTAAGGGCACCTTAAGTATATATCCTGGTTCGTTTTGCAGCACCAATTCACCACTATATGGTGCTAATGCTAATTTGATTTACAACACTGGAAATTATTCAACAAGTAATGAATGGACCTTGACGAGTGTACCACATATTATTTACCTGAATTTAACCAATTCTTCAAATGCATTAAGTCTTTCAGGAAATAAAATAATATCGGGTATTCTAAACATAAATAGTGGAAATGTTCTTACAAATAATGATACATTGTTTATGAGTGCTGGATCCACATTGAATAGAATTGGTGGCTATATAATAGGTAATTTGGCAAAATATTTTGATGTATCATCTATCAATACTAATACATTTGAAATTGGAACTTCATTAGGGTACACGCCCATTACCATTAGCTTCCCAAGCATTAATACTCCTGGTTTTGTAACTTGTAGGTCAAATGATAGCGATTACGCTTTTATTGCTAGTTCGGGTTTGAAACCAACCAAAAGTGTGAATCGAAATTGGCTGATTGCAAGTAAAGATGTTTCACCTATAAATTATAATGTCCTTGCAAATTATTTAAGTACAGATAACGACAATGGTGTTTCATTTAATTTTTATAAGGCTTCAATTTATAGTGGCTCTGCATGGTCATCAAAACTGAATCCCACATTTAGCCCAAACAGTACCACGAGTAGTTTCAGTGGAATTAGTTCATTTGGTAATTTGCAAATTGGAGAAGATAGTACCTCGAGTTCATCACTGACAAGTATTTCAATAAAGGCATATTTGCAAGGGCTTTATATCGGAACAAGTACCATGAATTCAGCTCCATTTAATGCTGATGGGGTAACTCCAAATTCTATTTCAGACACCATTCAAATTGAGCTGCATGAAGCAAACGCGCCTTATTCATTAGTAAATTCGACAATTGACACCATTAATACTTCGGGTTTAGCAAATGTGAATTTCCCTAATATAGTAATTGGAAACTCGTATTATGTTGTTTTGAAACATCGTAATTCTGTGGCTACATGGAGTTCGGTTCCGGTTTTGTTTTCGGCCACTGGAACCTCATTTGATTTTAGTACTTCGGATGCCCAAGCTTATGGAAATAATCTCACAGATGATGGTAATGGCGTATATTTGATTTATGCAGGTGATATTAACCAAGATGGTTCAGTTGATTTTAATGATTATCCTGATTTGGATATCGGTAGTTCAAATGGAGATTTAGGTTATTTACCGTGTGATTTAAATGGTGATGCCTCTATAGATTTTAACGATTATCCTTTGATTGATTTGAATAGTAGTAACGGAATTATCGCACTTACTCCTTAAATTGTTCAAAATGAAAAGAACACTTCTTTTAGCGATTAAATTTTTTAGTGTTTGTTATCTATCTGCTCAGGTTTTGTCCGTGTCGGATAGTATCTTATATGCTAGATATTATAAACCTTTTTTGAACGACAATAAATTTTTTATTTCATCTTTTGATGGATTAGGAGATAATCATTTTCCAGAATTTAAAAGGGATTGTTCAAACTTAAATGGTGCTATAACCATTGGTGCAAATGCTGTTTGGTTTGGAGGAACTCTTGGTCTTAATCTATCAGGTAGTGGTATCAATAAATTAGGTATTTGGGACTCTGGAGCCATAAGAGGTACTCATAAAGAATTTAAAAATAGAGTGACTCAAATGGATGGATCTTCAACACTAAGTTCACACTCTAATGGCGTTGCAGGAATAATGATGGCTTCTGGAGTACTACCTAATGCAAAAGGGATGTCTAATCAAGCAAATTTAAAAGCTTGGGATTTTAATAATGATAGAGCAGAGATGTTAGCAGCTGCGAGTGGATTGTTGATTTCAAACCATTCTTATGCAAATTTAGCTGGTTGGTATAATACAGGTGGTATCCAATATTGGCTTGGTGATACAACACTTAACCAAGATAATGATTGGAAGTATGGATTTTATGATAGCAGAACAGCTACTTGGGATAGTATATCATATCGTTTTCCTTATTACTTAATTGTGAAGGCAATTGGCAACGATAGGGGTATTAGTGTTCCGCAAGGTACACCTCATTATTTTTGGGATGGCTTTAATTGGATTTATAGTAGTCGTATCAGAAACAATGTTGGTCCATATGATTGTATTGTTACATATGGTACTTCAAAAAATATTCTTTCAGTTGGAGCAGTTGATGTTTTGCCAAATGGATATGTTGCTCCACCCTTAATAATGCACTCAGGAAGCAGTTGGGGCCCAACAGATGATGGTAGAATTAAGCCAGATCTGGTTGCTGGAACGCCTACTTCAGTTACTCCAAGTAGTACCCATGATTCGGCATACCAATTTTTGGGGGGTACTTCCATCGCATCTGGTGCATCCTCTGGTTCATTGTTATTGCTTCAAGAACATTATTTTAACCTAAAAAATAGATATATGAGATCATCTACTTTGAAAGGTTTGGCTATTCACACCGCAAATAGATGTAAAACTAATTTTGGACCTAACTATGAGAGTGGTTGGGGGTTACTAAATATCAGTAAGTCTGTTCAAGTTATAAGTGATTCTAACAACAATATAGTCAACGAGTATTCATTGAATAACAATGATACATTTAATATGATGGTATATGTTAATGGGGTTGATACGGCTAAAGCAACCATCTGTTGGACCGACCCCCCTTCAGTGGTTACAGCGCCTGCTTATAATGATACGACTCCCAAATTGATAAATGATTTAGACTTAAGATTACTTTCATTGTCAAACGGACATGAGTATAAACCTTATATTTTGAATCCATATAATCCAAGTGCAGCCGCCACTAATGGAGATAACTATAGAGATAATGTTGAACAAATTTATGGTATGGGATTGCCTCAAGGATTTTATAATTTAAGAGTTACCCACAAGCGAAATTTGCAAAATAACCAAGCTCAAGAATTCTCCTTACTTAGTTCAAATTTTGCAACAACTTCTAGTATTATTACTGTTAGTAATTCTCCTACATCAAATAATAATATTTATAAAGGAACTAACAATGCTGTTTTATATAAAATAGATGTTTCTGTGCTTACTTCAGCTACTGCTCTTAATGAATTGCATTTTACGAGCTCAGGTTCTTATACAGCAAGTGATATTAGTAATTTTAAAATTTGGTATCACAATGATTCTAATTTTAATTCAGGTACTCCTCAACTTTTATCAACCCTTACAAATAATTTAGGTGGAGGTTTTCATAATATTACTGGCCTTAACAAAATTCTTAATTTAGGTTCTAGTTATATTTTTATAACAAGCGATATTCCATGTGCTTCTTCAGCTAACTCCATAGCGATTAATGCGATTTCGACAAGTGATATAAAATTTGTTTGGGGTAGTGTTTCTGGAACTGGTTTCACCTCAAGTAGTATCAATATTGTATCTTCTGATATTGGTGCAATAGCAACTCCATCAACCAGTATTTGCATGGGTGATGCCGTTACATTGATTGGCATAGGTGCATCAAGCTATAGCTGGGACAATGGCATTGTGGATGCAGAAGCATTTGTTCCAACTTCAACAACATCTTATAAAGTTATTGGCACTGATGATTATGGCTGCGACTATGATACAATCATTACGATTGTTGTCAATAGTTTGCCTAATGTGGGAATCTTAGTCAATCCTTCAATTCATGTTTGCCTTGGTTCCAATGTTACTTTGTCAGGCACAGGAGCCAGCTCTTATCAATGGGGTGGAGGAATTACTAATGCAACATCATTTATACCTTCAAAATCTCCGTCAAATTATTTTGTTATTGGACTTGATTCTATAACTGGCTGCCAGAATGTTGATAGTGTTACGATATATATTAATTCACCCATTAAAGTAGGTGCATCAAATTTCGCTATGTGTGCAGGAGATAGTGTTGTACTATCTGCTTCGGGTGGCGTGAGTTATTTGTGGAGTCCTTCGTTTTCATTAAGTGCTTCGGTAGGTTCAAGTGTAACTGCTACCCCACAAAACACAACTACTTATATATTAACCGGGACGGATACAAGCGGTTGTGTCACCACTGATTCAATTTCCATTTTTGTATTTAATTCTGCTCCTGGAAATCCATCTAGTTTTTTATCATCAAATATTTCGAATGAATCATTTGACTTAGATTGGACCCCAACGGCAAACACAGTGAATTATAGTATTGATGTTTCAACAGATCCCAATTTCAATAATATTTTAACTTCGTACAATGGATATAGTTTAACATCAACCCATACCTCAATTTCAGGTTTGACGGCAGGTACAACGTATTATGCACGTATTAAGTCGGTTAACTCGTGCTTTAATTCTCTCTATGTGGTTGACACGATTCTTCTAAAACCAAATCCACCTTTGTCTTTAAATCATACTTCCGTAAACTTGAATGATTTCACTGCTAATTGGTCAACTTCGAATGGAGCCTCTTCCTATTTCTTAGATGTTTCCTTAAACAGAAATTTTACATCACTTGTGGCGGGCTATAACTCACTTCTAGTAACTGGAACGAGTAAATTTGTAAATGGTTTAGCTATGTTCACAAAATACTATTATAGGGTCAAAGCTGTTAATCTTTCTGGCATTTCAAGCTATTCCCTTGTTGATTCACTTAATACATTGTCCTTGGATGTTCATTTATATCTAACTGCCTATTTGGAAGGATTGTATCTAGGTGCAAATACCATGGTTGCATCTCCGTTCAGTGCTGATGGGGTTTCACCAACCAATATTGCTGATACTATTACGGTTGAATTGCATGAAGATTTTCCTCCATTTTCCATGGCCTACTCAACACAAGCCCTATTGGAAACTAATGGTTTTTCTGATGTTTTGTTCACTGGAACAGGCGCGAATGGAAATAATTATTATATAGTGGTGAAGCACAGAAATTCTATTGTTACGTGGAGTGCAATGCCAGTTTCAATGAGTAATGCAGGTGTTTCTTACGACTTTAGTTCTTCACCAACCCAAGCTGCGGGAGATAATATGAAAGATGATGGCACTGGGGTTCTTCTCTTTTATTCAGGAGATATAAATCAAGATGGCTCAGTTGATTTTAACGACTACCCAGACATAGATATTGGAAGCTCGAATGGCGATTTAGGTTATTTAGCTACCGATTTGAATGGAGATTCATCGGTAGATTTTAATGATTATCCTTTAATCGACTATAACAGCAGTTTAGGTATTATTGAAATGACTCCTTAGCATCTATATTATCTCAATTTTTTGAAAAAGTTTTTCATCAACATTGTAGCCTCGATAGCCATGATGCCATTCACTATTTCTGTTTTTGGATGAAGCAAATTTCCTGATTTGCTAAAACCTCTTTTTTCATCTGATGCACCATAAACCAATGTGCCTAATTGTGACCAAAATATAGCACCTGCACACATTATGCATGGTTCCAATGTAACATACATAGTGCATTCGTTCAAGTACTTTGCACCAAGGTAATTGGCTGCTGCTGTAATGGCTTGCATCTCAGCATGAGCAGTTACATCATTTAATCTTTCAGTAAGGTTGTATCCTTTTCCAATTATTTTGTTATCTGAAACAATGATGCAACCTACAGGTACTTCATTTTCTTCGCAGGCTTTTTCGGCTTCTTTTAAAGCCATGTTCATAAAATATTCGTGTGAAAATAGTTCCATTCAGATACTTGATTATAAAAGTCTATTTTCCTAATTCAATCATATTAACCAATAAACGATAGGCACCTGGCACACCTGCTGGCAACTCCCGGAAGAAAACCAAACCTGAATAAATGAAATTTCCTTTGCCATGTTTGGCAATTATCAAACTTCCTTTATTAGCTTTCTCATCAGGGTCGGCCATGCTAAGCGGCATTTCGTACTTTGCATCCACATCTCCTGAGGTATAAATACAACGCTCTTGAATCCAACCTTCAAAATCCGCAGAGGTGATTTTATTTGGTGTATTGAGAACAGGATGGTTAGGCAATTCAAAATTTACAATAGCATTTTCATCTGTAACCCTGTCACGGGTAATTTTGAATGTGTATGGACCAATATCGCCTTTAAACGGACCTACAAAACTATTGGTATTGTATTGAACAATCAGGTTGCCTCCAATGCTTACATAGTCCATTAGTTTTTGTTTGTAGGTACTTAGTTTTTCATTGGTATTATAAGCACGCACGCCTGTTATGATAGCCTCAAATTGAGATAAATTTTCTTTTGTTAGCATATCATCCGTAATGGTAATTACTTCATAACCCAATTGATTTAAACAGCTTTGTACTTCATCACCAGCACCAGGAATATAACCTATGCGTTTTAGCTTTTTGTTTATATCCAATCTAACAAGTTTTGCTTCCGCTTCAGGAAACAATGTTTGAATAGGAATATGGTCGTATTTGATTTCTTTGATGCCTTGGCTGTATTCAACGCCATCTATTTCTGCAATGAATTTTATGATAGACTTCTCGACTCCGCTCGAAGTGACAGTGCTTGGATTGATATTAAAAGTTACTATTTGTTCCTCGCCTTTTTTAGCTAAACTAATATTTGCAAATGTAGGCTGCATCGACCAACCCAAAGGTAAATTAGCTTTTACTTTGGTTTGAATACTATCTCTACCGGCTTTAACGATTACTTTTATTTCTTTAGATTTGTTATCAGCAAACACAATACTTTTTTGCTCTAGGTTTAGCATTATAGGTGGAGTAATAACCAAGGGTCTGTATAGCTCACCCTTTTCTGGGTCAACCCATTTGTATTGAATAGGGCTAAGAAAGCCAAACACACTTTGTTGATGTGTGAAAGTAATTTCCGATAATGACAAGGGCGCTGTCAGATCATTAGTTAGCATACTTTCTTTATTAGTATAAAGCATATTATTCACTATAGGTCTAACTAACCAATAGGGTTGTGAAATAGAATTGTGGTAATAGCTAATTGTATCATTTTTAAATTTATTAATTTTCAACTGATTTGAAATATCCAAACCATTGCGATTCAGGGTTTGATAGACAAATTTTATTTCTTCGTTTATACAAAATTTTGGTTTTTCAGTTAGCACATCTCTATAAATTCCAGCACAATTCAATACAATATTTTTCAATATTTTTTGATGTGTTAATATTGAGTTTTCAAGCATTTTTTTGTTTAAGTCTAATAAACTTTCTATTGATTTATTGGGACTTTCAACCTTATAATCTTTGATAATCTTATCAATCATTTTTCCAATCTTCTCGCCACCTTTCACGCGTTTCCAACTAAAATCCATTCCCTCAAAAATATCTTTTAAGCCAGTTGTATCGCCTTTCAAAGGTTTAAAGTATTCAAAGTATTCGCCTCTTTGTTTGGCACTGCCGAAGCCTTGGCTTTTGTGCATGCTGCGGCTTTCGGCAGCAATCTCGCCATAGCTTTTACCTAATAGCGGATTGTATCCACCTACATCTAATTTTGTCAAATTACTTAAGTCGGCATTAGGGTTCCAAAAACGTGCACCACTGTTATAATACATCCTACGTGTTTGCCATACATTCACATTTTTTAATTGCTCAGGAAAACGAGTAGGGTCGGCAGCTGCATCAAAGGCTTCCTCAGCCAGAACTGCTGATGCCGTGTGATGCCCATGCCCTCCGCTTCCATCAGTTGCAAAACGTGTAATGATGATATCGGGTCTGAAATTTCGAATCACCCACACCATATCAGAAAGCAAAGAATCTTTGTTCCATTTGCTAAAAGTTTCTTTGGGCGATTTGCTATACCCAAAATCATAAGCACGTGTAAAAAACTGCTCGCCACCATCAATTCTGCGGGCCGCTAATAGTTCTTGTGTACGAATTATTCCTAATTCCACACCTTGCTCTGGGCCAATTAGGTTTTGTCCGCCATCTCCACGCGTAAGGCTCAAATAGCCTGTTCTCAAGCATTTTTCATTTACCAAGTAGGCTATCAATCGAGTGTTTTCGTCATCAGGATGAGCGGCTATGTATAAGACCGAGCCAACGGTATTCAGTTTTTTTATCTGTAATAAAATTTCAGAAGAGGTATAGCTTTTAGGAGCTTGGGCATTACTTGAAAGGTTTGTTATTAAGGCAAAAAGCAATAAATAAACGAGTTTCTTCATGCTGTAAAAATATCTGTTTTTGCTTTAATGCCAAAGCTTTGCTTTTGCTTCATTTTCTAGGCCATCTTATTTTTTAATAATACTTGAAAAAAAATTAACATTTATAAAAACCTTTTGTTTATTTGTCCAACTAAGAAAGATGATAATTTACCAAAACAAATCGCTCAAGCCATACAATACCTTTGGTATAGATGTGAATGCTGCGCAATATGTTGAAGTGAAAACAGCCGAAGAAATTCAGGTTCTCTGTAGAAGTTTTAACCTGTCTGAACGCAAATTTTTGGTAGTTGGTGGTGGAAGTAATTTATTATTGAAATCCGATTTTGATGGTATGGTCATCAAAATTGAATTGAAGGGATTGGATATTACCAAAGAAGACGAAAACCATATTTGGGTGAAAGCTATGGCAGGAGAGGCTTGGCACGACTTTGTAATGTTTGCCGTTGACCATAATTATGCTGGGGTTGAAAATCTTTCACTTATTCCTGGTTGTGTGGGTGCCGCCCCCATGCAAAATATTGGCGCTTATGGTGCTGAAATTAAAGATACCTGCGATCATCTATTTGCCATCGAAATTGTAACAGGAAACTTGGTAAAATTCACCAATGCTGAGTGCAAGTTTGGCTATCGTGAAAGCATTTTCAAAAACGAAGCAAAGAATAAGTACATCATCTACAGTGTGGTTTTTAAATTGAATAAAAACCCTAAACTAAACACAAGCTATGGTGCCATCAAGCAAACCCTTGATGCAAAAGGCATCACAGCACCAAGTATAAAAGATATAAGTAATGCAGTAATTGAAATTCGTCAATCCAAATTGCCTAATCCAAAAGTGTTAGGTAATGCAGGTAGTTTTTTCAAGAATCCCGAAATATCCAATGAGGTGTTTGATGATTTAAAACTAAAATACCCTGAAGTTGTGGGATACCCAACTAGCACCAACATGACCAAAGTGGCTGCGGGATGGTTAATCGAGCAATGTGGCTGGAAAGGCAAAGTAGTCGGCAATACTGGCTCCCATAAAAACCAAGCCTTGGTTTTGGTGAATTATGGCAATGCCAGTGGACAAGAAATATGGGATTTGGCCATGGCCATTAAAGAATCGGTTTACTTGAAATTCGGTATTCACATCAACCCTGAGGTGAATATTGTATAAAATATTTACATACTATTGGTGCGATAAATGCTGATTTTCAATTGGATTAAAAACTTTCTAGATAGTACTTCTTTGCAGATAATAGAGCAATCCTAGCTTTCAAAGACTTGTTGAATGGCATTTTCCCATCCATAGCCATGTCGGTTAGCTGTTTTATTTTTTCAATGATATCTTCTTTATCAGGATCGTTTTTTAAGCTGATGGCTGCTAATTCTTCCATGGCTTCTACTTGCGTAAAAGTGCTATCAAAATCTATAATGAACCAGGTGTTCTGTTTCTGCATGCTGAGGTATAATAAAAAAGGTACTGCAATATATTACAGTACCTTCGTTTATTAAATGAATTTGTGTGATTTATTGTTTGAAGAACTTCTGAATCAACATTCCTTTATCTGTAACAGATTTTAAAATGTATAATCCTTCTTTTAAAGAAGAAACATCAATTTTGTTATTGGCTGTTTCACCTGAAAATACTTCTTGACCCATGCCATTAAAAATTACATAGTTTTTGCTTTCAACACCTTCAATGTATAGTGCATCTCTAGTTGGGTTTGGATATAATTTATAATCAGCAATAGAAAGGGTTGGATAACCAATTTTAAGTCCATCATAATCTATGATAATTTTAAGTGTATCTAATCCAAAGTTCAATTGAGATTTTAATACACCGGTAATGTTTCTTAATCCCAAGGTAAAAAATCTAGTACCATAAAAAAAGCTATCTGGAATTAGGTTTAGTTTTACTTTTTTATAATTTGCATAACCTGGAGTTCCTGGTTTAAAATTAACAGTTTGTGATTTCATATCATAATGCACGCCATTGATAGCAGTTCCGTTTATAGGATATACATCTGCACCAGTAACATATTTTAATGTGTCTTGATTATCATTAAATACAGCCAATTCAATATAGGCTGAAGTATCACTATTATTGAAATTGTCGTAGCCCTTGGGTAAAATAAATCCAAACTTGATCTGTGCATTGGCTTGTAGGCATAATACAGATAAAAAGGCTATACATATTATTTTGTGTATGTTTTTGAACATAGATGTGGTTCTTAAATATTGTACAATTATAATCATTTTTATGATTTTAAAAATCGACAAAAGGTTGCATGGCTCAATTTTTTATTTTACCCTTATCTCATCTCCGCTTTTGGCATGTATGATATCAAAGTTCTTATTCAATGCTTTCAATTGAGAAATGGATAGACTGAATTTTTTGCAAACCGAATCAATATTTTCGCTATTTTTCAAGGTGTAATAGATGTGTTCCTTAGCTACATTGCTTGATTTTACTGTCCTTTCAACTACTTCAGGTTTTATTTCAATTGGCTTTGGTTCAGGCTTTACTTCAATTGGTTTTGGCTCAGGTTCTATTTTCTTAAGCTTATCCTCTAATTTTTTATCGCTTACAACTACCAGTTGCTGACCAATTTTTATGGTATCGCTAGATAGGTTATTGGTAGCTTTTAATTCAGCTTTGCTGATATTATACATTTTTGAGATTGAGAAAAGTGTTTCCCCTTGTCTTACAATGTGATAACCAGGCGTTATTTGTGGTTCCTTGGTATCAGCTGATGGTAAATTCGGATTGATGATGAGCTTTTGGCCCACTTCCAATCCAGTACCATTTAGGTTATTTAAGAATTGCAAGGCATCCACTCTGATATTGTATTTTTTACTCAAACTGAAAAGGGTTTCGCCTTTTTGAACAGTATGGAAAAACGATAAATCTTTTTTCATCGATTCCAAAGTGTCAAAATAATTCAAAGTGTTTTCAGTTGAAGGTTCAGTTGTTTCAATGTTTTTGATAGGGTCTTCATATACAGTTTGGTTGTAAACGGTCGTATCTACTTTTTTAGGATTACTGTCGTTTGGTGCTATGATAATTTCCTCTTTTACTTTACTTGTATCTCTCATTTTTAAAGGGTTACTTCTTTTTTTGTTGAAATAAATAACCTCTCCATTGGCAGGTTCTTGGCCAAGCGATATCTCGTTTCTATCAAGTATTTTTTCTAATTTAATCCCAAATCGTTGTGATAATTGGTGTAAGGTTTCACCATTTTGAATCGTAAATTCTTCTTTAAAGGTTTTATTTTTTTTCGATTTAATGAAAAGGGTATCTCCTACTTGGCATGAGGCGTTTTTGTCTAAATCATTAAATTTATACAATTGCCAAACTTTGATATCATAATTTAAAGCAATTTGAGCGATGCTTTCATTCGCTTTTACAGTAATAGCAGGTACTTCGTTTATAATGATTTCTAACCCATAACTTTTTACGATTTGAGCCTTGTCTTCCTTCATTTCCTTATCTTCTTCATCGCTCAGTTTTATTTCATCATATTTATGTAATTGGTGTTTTTCGATAAAGGCAATCAACAGCTCAGGATATTGCGGATTGGTAGCATAACCTGCTTTTTTAAGTCCATATGCCCATGATTTATAATCTTTTTGGTCTAAGTCAAATAAGAAAGCATAGCGAGTCCCACTCATTAAAAAGTCTGAGTGATCGCGGTAACTATCAATGGCCGCATCATATTTTCTAAAACATTCTTGCAGTGCATCATCATCTTCATAAATTGTTTTTCCTGTCCAAGATTTGCACTTGATACCAAAATGGTTATTTCCTTCAACAGCCAATCGGCTATTCCCATTTCCGCTCTCTAATATTCCTTGAGCAAGGGTAATACTAGCAGGGATATGGCTACGAAACATCTCCTCTACCGCTGTTGCCGAATATTTCTCAATATACTGCTGAACAGTCATTTTCATAGGTGTTACCAAGGGTTCGTTTTGTGCAAACATCCCAATATGTATCAAACAAAATAGTAGACTTAAAACCTTCTTCATCATTTGCAATTCTTAACAAACAAAAGTAAAACTATCCATTAAAATTGTGTAGCTATTCCATTTAGCTTTTACAGCATATTACCAACAAATGAGCTATTTGTACAAAAAAATTGTCAGATATTAAAAGAACATATCTCAGTTTAATACTATTTTATGATGCAGTTTGTCAAGAAATCTTATTTTTGTTTCCTAACGTATTTCAATTCAATTCAATTACGAGAATTATGTTTCTAAGAAAAATAATAGTTGCCATTTTATTTGTTGGACTCAGTTTCAATGGGTTTTCACAGGTTAGGCAAAAGCCCAAGTGGAATTTATCTACAGACAAAAAAGAAATAAAAGTAGGGGACGAAATAGAATTGGTTTTTGAAAGCCCTATCGAAAAAGATTGGTACATGTATGCCAACGACTTTGATCCAAGCCTTGGACCTATTGTGGCATTTTTTGATTTTAAAAAACATCCATCTTATAAGTTAATTGGCAAGTTAAAGCCTATTGGCACCAAGAAAATATTTGATGATATTTGGAATGGCACTGTGTCTAAGTTCTTTCATAAGGCAGAGTTTCGTCAAAAAGTAAAAATACTACAAGCAAATCCTGTTATCAAAATAGCTCTTGAGTTTCAAGAATGCTCTGAGGTGAGTGGCATGTGTGTTAATTTTGAAGATGATTTAGAGTTTAAACTGAAAGTTACTGAGGCCGCTGCTTCTGTTGCTAAACCTATTGAAGCTATGCCTGAAACTGTTGATACATCTAAGGTATATGAACAAACGCCTGATACTTCAAAAGCTATCAGCACATCTACTAATCAGCCGTCAAACAATAATGTGATAGGCACATCAGATGTGGCTGGTGGTAACCAAAAATCTTTACTAGCCTTTTTATTCTTTGCCTTCTTAGGAGGTTTAGTAGCCGTTGTTACACCTTGTGTTTTTCCTATGCTTCCTATGACAGTGACCTTCTTCACCAAAAAGAGCGCTAATAAAGGTCAAGCCATCACTCGTGCCATGACCTTTGGATTGTCTATTGTTGGCATTTATGCCTCACTAGGCTTAGTATTTGCCTTGTTTGGTCTTGGTCCTGATTTTGGAAATTGGCTTAGCACACATTGGGTTCCGAATATTTTGTTTTTCGTTATCTTTATCGTTTTTGCTGCATCCTTTTTGGGGATGTTTGAAATCACCTTACCTCATCAATTTGTAAACAAAGTAGACTCACAATCAAGCATGGGTTCTTTTGTAGGTATATTTTTCATGGCATTTACTTTGGCATTGGTTTCTTTCAGTTGCACGGGTCCAATCGTTGGTAGTTTATTGATTGAAGCAGTTGGCGGTAAATTTATGAAACCCTTATTAGGCATGGCTTCTTTTGGTTTTGGATTGGCATTGCCTTTTACCTTATTTTCAATGTTTCCTTCAGCCATGCAAAATTTGCCAAAGAGTGGTGGTTGGTTAAATTCAGTAAAGGTTGTTCTTGGATTTTTAGAATTGGCATTTGCTTTCAAATTCTTGTCAATACCAGATCAAACCTACCATTGGGGCTTTCTAGACAGGGAGGTGTATATCGCCATTTGGATTGTTATATTCAGTTTAATGGGTATGTATTTATTAGGTAAATTAAAGTTCAGTCATGATAGTGATATACCTTATTTGAGTGTTCCTCGTTTGGGCTTATCCATTGCAACCTTTGCCTTTGTTCTATATTTGATTCCAGGACTTTTTGGTGCACCTTTAAAAGCACTTTCTGGGTATTTGCCACCAAAAGAAACCTTGGATTTTGATTTAAGTAAAAAGGCGAGTGGTCATGCAAGTGCTGAACCTAAAAACGATTTGGGAGAAGTAAGATTTAAAGAACTGTTTAAATTACCTCATGATATCAATGGTTTTTATGATTACAAGCAAGCCTTGGCTTATGCTAAGAAAGTAAACAAGCCTGTTTTTATTGATTTTACGGGACATGGTTGTGTGAATTGCCGCGAAATGGAAGCCAATGTATGGAGCGATCCAGGGGTGTTGAAACGCATGAATAATGACTATGTGGTGGTTGCCCTTTATGTGGACGACAAAACAGAATTGCCGCAAAACGAATGGTACACCAGCACCTACGATAATCGTGAAAAGAAAACCATTGGAAAACAAAATGCCGATTTGCAAATAAGTAAGTTTAATGCCAATGCCCAGCCTTATTATTGCTTAGTGGATGGAGATGGAAATTTATTGGTTCAGCCAAAAGCGTATGATTTGGAAGTACCTCATTTTATTGAGTTTTTAGAAGCTGGTAAAAAAGCTTTTACAAACAAAAAATAAATTAGATTTTTGAATATGAAAATCATTTTAAAAAAAACCTTTTGGCTCCAAGGAAGTAAAAGCTGCAATTAGTTTGCTTGTAAAGAAGAAAACTGAGTCAAATAAAATGCTTAAGCATTTTGGAGGTTTAAAGCGAGGTTTTAATGGTTTGGAATATCAACAAGAAGTCAGATAGTTTGAAATAAATAAATTAAGTTTAATAGAAGTCAGAATATAATCCAGCATGAATAACATCAAACAACATTTTGAAGAAGCACATAGCGTTTTAAGTCAGTTTTTATCTGACGATAATAATTTTAAAAACATTGAAGCTGCCGGAAAATTGATGGTTGAATCCATTAAAAACGGTGGCAAGATATTGAGTTGTGGCAATGGTGGTAGCATGTGTGATGCCATGCATTTTGCAGAAGAATTAACAGGAAAATACAGAAATGACAGACCAGCTATTGCAGCCATTAGCATGAGTGATGTGAGCCACATGGCTTGCGTAGGAAATGACTACGGCTATGATTATGTATTTAGCAGATACCTTGAAGCAGTGGGCAGAGAAGGGGATGTATTGCTAGGTATTTCGACCAGTGGCAATAGTAAAAATGTTTTAAATGCCATGGAAGTTGCCAAACGTAAAGGCATTAAAATAGTGGGTTTAACAGGTAAAGACGGTGGCAAGATGAATGGTTTATGCGATGTGGAGATACGCGCCCCTCATGCCCCTTATGCTGATAGAGCCCAAGAAATTCATATCAAAGTTATTCATTCTTTGATTGATTATATTGAGAGAAACGTGTAAAACTACTTCTTTTTTTGAATTTGCTGGAGCTCTTTACCCATCATAATGCATTTGTTAAATTATGGTCGAAACAATATGAAAAGATTTTTTTTCCGCCTTTGTTGGTCTTCTTCACCAACAAACAGAATAATCTAATACCACTGACTTTTTCCTAATATGCAATTTCTACAATGGTAAAAGCCCAATCCTTTCTTTCAAATATAGTAGGCATATTAACAGGCCTTCTTTGTAAACTTTCTTAATTCCCTTTGCTTAACATCCTTTTTTGTAGTAATTTGCCTTTAATTAATTGCTATCAAATGGGAAACAAATACACTTTGTTAAGGATTTATTTTAGGCGTAAATTTATTGCGGGAATATTTATTCTTCTTTTATCTATAGGCTATTTACAAGCTCAAAATAAATTGGCACCTGCCATCAGATATATGCTGACGCATCCGCTCAATGCTGAGACTGAAGCAACCTATCCAACTTTGTTTAAAATACAAGAAGTGAATGGATACTATGAAAAAACAGGTAATTACCAGAAAGGTTATGTTTTGGTGGTTTATACTAATAAGCCAGAAATAGTAAATACAAATGGTATTGTTGTACAAAGTGTATTGCCCAAATTTGTTACAGCTTGGTTTCCTTCATTGGCTTTAGCGCAAGAGCTATCTAAAAATAAAGAGATTCAGTATATAGATGCTCCTAAGATTGTAATGCCTAATAATGATATAAGCGTGGCCACCAGTGGAGCAGCGCTTTTGCATTCAGGCAATTTGAATAATACCGCCTACAAAGGTGACAATGTGCTTGTGGGTGTTTTTGATACCGGTATTGATTGGGATCATCCTGATTTCAGAAATCCAAGCAATCAAGCCATAAGTCGTATAATAAGTATTTGGGACCAAACTATTACACCTATTTTTGGTGAAACCTCCCCTTCTGGATTTAACTATGGTGTTGAGTATACACAAACACAAATTAACAATGAATTAGATGGCACACCTGCGGGCCATGTGAGAGAGAATGATATCAATGGACATGGCACACACGTGGCGGGCACGGCAGCCGGTAATGGCGCAGCATTGGCTTCAGGGAAGTATAAAGGTGTAGCACCCAATGCGGATATTGTTATTGTAAAAGGGGGCAATGGTAGTTTTTCAAGCACCGATGAAATTAATGGACTTACCTATTTTAAAAATGTGGCTACAGCATTAGGTAAACCAATTGTGGTGAACATGAGTATTGGCGGGCAGTTTGGTGCCCATGATGGAACTAATGAAGATGAAGTAGCAGTTGATAATTTTTGTACTTCAGCAGCAGGCAGAGCAGTTGTAATTGCTGCAGGAAATAGCAATGGATCACTAATACATCATCAATTAGCCTTAGCTGCTAATGGATCTGGAACCATAACATTAAATGTGCCTGCAACATCCACAAGAAGATCTCTAGGTGTTTTTCAATTTACCATGTATGTTAATGACACCAATAATGTAAACGCAATCATCACTGTTCCTGGAGGTGGTACGGTTGTGGCTAATGCTGGAACAAGTAACACTGCTAATGTGTTGAGTAATACTGCAACAGTGTATTCTGATAATGTAGTAGATGCATTAAGTGGAGATAGGTATATTAACGTCTATGTAGTCCGTTCAAGTGCCACAGCAAACCCATCTGGCACATGGTCCATCACATTAAATAATACCACTGCATCAGCGCTTATTATTGATAGTTGGTTAAATTATAAAGGTTCCGATTTTTCTGCTACTACTGTAACTTCAGGTGATAATAATTATTTGGTAGGTTCTCCTGGTTCTGCTACCAATGCCATCACTGTCGGATCTTATACGGGTAAGTTAGAATGGTATTCTGTTTCATCCACTGCACCTGGAGGATATGCTAACAGCAGCGCCACTCAAGATAATATCTCTACCTTTAGTTCAAGAGGCCCAAGAAGAGATAATATGCAAAAGCCAGATATCACCGCTAATGGTGAAAGAGTTGGATCTTGTTTGTCTTCAGATGCAAGTGTGGCTTCCTCATCAGTGAACTTGTTGGTAAGTGGATTGTATCAAGCCATTCAAGGCACAAGTATGGCAACACCCGAGGTGACTGGTTGTGTGGCCCTTTTACTTCAAGCAAAAAGCAATGCTACCTATACAGAGTTAAAGAATGCAATTGCCAATACAGCTTCACAAGATGTTTTTACGGGTGCCAGTTCCAATAATACATGGGGAAGTGGCAAAATAGATGTATACAAAGCTGCTTCCTTATTGCTGTTTTGTCAATCATTAAGTCGCATTACTTATAGCTATGATTCATCAACAGCCATAGCTGGTAATAGCACTTTGAATTTAGGCTCAAATAAAGCTGCCACAAGATTTACACCCACAGCTAATGGAAAATTAGGAGGCGTGTATTTCAAAACTAGTACAGCTATTCCTGCAACTAGTTTTACTATCGAAATTAGGACCAATAATGCAGGCAATCCAGACTCATTGTTGGGTAGTATGAGTATAACACCGTCAAGTATTTCAAGATCTTCATGGAATTACTATGATGTTAGTTCTCTTGGCATCTCGGTTACAAGTGGCAATGATTATTTTGTGGTGCTTGTCCCAGGTGCCTCAGATTCCTGGGGAATAGGCTTTGAATCACTATCCTCTTCAGCAAGATCATTATATTATAATGGTTCATCTTGGGTGGCATACAATGATTTTAGAATTAGAAGTGTTGTGTATGATAATAATCCTGAGGTGGCTACAGTAGGTTCACAACAGAGTATTTGTGGTAGTTTAATTTCTGCAGCTTTAGGTGGAAATACACCCGTAAATGGAACGGGTGCATGGAGTAAATTATCAGGTCCAGGTACTGTTAGTTTTAGTGCTTCTTCTTCAGGAAGTTCTACTGCTACAGTAAGTGTGACTGGCACTTATGTTTTCAGGTGGACCATTACCAATGGCACTTGCAACAGTTTTGCAGATGTAACAGTGAATTATTTGGCCTCACCACAAGGTAGCTTATCGGCAAATGGACCCTTTTGTGTGACAGGTGCAGGACAATTGACATTTACAAGTACTGCGGGTGCAGCTCCTTTTACAATTATTTATAATGATGGTGTTGCAAATAGAACCGTCTCAAATGTATCAAGTGGCACTGCATTTAATGTATTTACATCATCTGTTACAAATACTACCAATTATACTTTGGTTTCAGTAGCAGATGCCAATTGTACAAGGACCACTGGCTTTACTGGTTCTTCAGCTACCATTACTATTAATCCTTTGCCAACAAATAAAACAGTTACAGCTGCGGTGAGCTCTGTTTGTAATGGTACATCAACCAATATTGTTGTGGCTACTTCATTAGCTGCTGAGCTATATCAGCTTCGAAATAATACGGGCAATGTGAATATTGGTTCCGCCATTGTTGGCAATGGGGTAAGTCTTAATTTGCCAACAGGTAATCTTTCTAGTGCCACTACATTCAATGTATTAGCAACAAACACAACGAACTTATGCAGTCAACAACTGAGCAATACCCCCACTGTGAGTGTGAATGCCTTGCCAAATATCACTAGTTTCTCGGTTGCAGCATCAAATGTTGGTATGGGAAATGCTTCTACTGTTAACGTTTCTTCAACTAGCCTTCCAACTGGAACCTATACCTTAACCTATAATTTGACAGGAGCAAATTCAGCTACAGGAATTACCAGTTCAATTACGATGTCATCCAATTCTGGAACCTTTTCTACAGCTACTTTGGCCAATAGTGGCTCAACTAATGTAGTAATAACATCCATTCGAAATGCCTCTAATTGCACATCAAATATTAGCGCTGGCAACACTTCATCTTTTACGGTGTATTCTAACAATGCAAATTTATCAGCAATTAGTTTAAGCAATGGAATGCTATCGCCTAGCTTTAATTCATCAACTATTTCATACGCAACCAGTGTGGCAAATTCTATTTCAAGCATTACGGTCACGCCAACAAAATCAGATGCCAATGCAAGTATGCATGTGAGGGTGAACGGGGGAACTTATGCAAGTGTTACTAGTGGTTCTGCATCTTCTGCTTTGTCATTGAATGTTGGCTCAAATACGATTGATGTGAAGGTGACAGCACAAGATGGAACGACCATTCAAACATATACCATCATTGTAACAAGGTTAGTAGGCACTGCACAAATAACTATTACTGCCTTTTTAGAAGGTTTATATTTAGGAAGCAATACCATGGTTTCATCACCATTTGCGGCCAATGGTATAAGCCCTAGTAACGTTGCGGATACGATTGTTGTTGAGTTACGCAATTCAACCGCACCTTATAGTTTAGCATTTTCGGTCATAGGTACATTAAATACTAATGGTACAGCAAATATTTTATTTCCAGCTGGAAGCCTTGGCAATAGTTATTACCTCGTTATAAAGCATCGCAATTCTATCGAAACATGGAGTGCAATGCCTATTTCTATTTTGGCTTCTACTAGTTACAATTTTAGTTCAAGTATTAATCAGGCTTTTGGAAATAATCTATCCGATGTAGGTAATTCTAAATTTGCAATATTCAGTGGCGACATTAATCAGGATGGTTCAGTAGATTTTAATGATTACCCTGACTTGGATATTTCGAGTTCGAATGGTGATTTAGGGTATTTGCCTTACGATTTGAATGGGGATGCATCGGTTGATTTTAATGATTATCCTATACTAGATATTAACAGTAGTAATGGGATTATTAAGTTGACTCCGTAGCTTGAAATTTTCCAAAATATAATTACACTTATTTGCTTATACTTGCCTTTAGTCTAAGCGAGTTAAAATGAATTTATTTCGGAAAAAGTCTGTTAAGCACATTATTGCAGAATCGCAAAAGGAGGAGCATGGGGCACATTTGCTACATAAGACACTTACCCTGCGCGATTTAACAGCTATGGGCATAGCTGCCATCATTGGTGCAGGTATTTTTAGTACCATTGGAAATGCAAGCTTTAATGGCGGTCCAGCGGTTATTTTATTGTTTATTTTTACTGCTATAGCCTGCACTTTTTCGGCTATGAGTTATGCTGAATTCGCATCTTCTATTCCTGTTGCTGGAAGTGCCTATACATACGCCTACGCCTCATTTGGCGAGTTTATTGCTTGGATCATTGGTTGGGCTTTGATTGTTGAATATGCCATCGGAAACATTGTGGTAGCCATCAGTTGGAGTGATTATTTTACGGGTTTGTTGGCAGGCATGAATATTCATATTCCTGAATTTTTATGCATGGATTATTTCTCAGCCAAAGAAGGTTTCAGGCAAGCTTCAGAATTAATGGCTGCCAATAGTGCTTCACTTAATAGTATGAGTGCAATCATACAAGAACAATATTTAGCATGGACTACAGCTCCAGAATTATTTGGCTTAAAATTGATTTTTGATATGCCTGCAGTGGCAGTAATTATAGCCATCACAGCATTAATCTATAGAGGTGTTCAAGAAACAAAGAAGGCAAGTAACATTTTTGTAGCGATTAAATTGATGGTAATTGTTTTGGTGATTGTAGTCGGTGCTTTTTATGTAAACCCTGAAAACTGGAGCCCATTTATGCCCAATAAAATGGCGGGTGTTATGCAAGGTGTTTCGTCTGTTTTCTTTGCTTATATTGGTTTTGATGCATTGGCTACAACGGCCGAAGAATGTAAAAATCCATCCAGAGATTTACCCAAATCTATGATGGCTTCTCTCATTATTTGTACAGTCTTATACATACTTATTTCTTTAACATTAACCGGAATGGTTAGCTATAAAGAACTTGGTGTTGGAGATCCATTGGCCTTTGTTTTTGAAAAGTTACATGTCAATTGGATGAGTGGTATAATTGCTGTTAGTGCTGTTATTGCTATGGCTTCTGTTCTTTTGGTTTTTCAAAATGGACAACCAAGAATATGGATGAGCATGAGTCGTGATGGATTATTGCCAAAGTCATTTAGTAAAATCCATCCAACATATAAATCTCCCCATTTTTCAATTATCATTACTGGTATTTTGGTTGCTGTTCCCGCACTTTTTATGAATTTAAAAGAGGTAACTGATCTAAGTAGCATAGGTACATTATTTGCTTTTGTGCTGGTAAATGCGGGTGTTATAAAAATGGAATCACACAGAAATAGCGAGCATGTTGGATTTAAGGTTCCTTATTTTAATGGGTTTATATTTATTCCGTTACTTTTTTTAGTTAGTTTGTTTTTATTCATTGTTTTTGATGATAATAATATTTTTCAACAACCTGATTTAATAAGGTATTTTCCTCAGTACAGTTTTTGGCTACTGTTTACTGTTTTAGCTGTGCTAAGTGTGACAAAGCGTTTTTCTGTAATACCAGTTTTAGGCATGATTAGTAATTTTTATCTTATGACACAATTGGGTTGGACCAATTGGTTGGCTTTTGCCATTTGGCTTAGTATCGGTCTAGTTATCTATTTCTCATACGGCATCAGAAAGAGTAAATTGAATAAGATATGAGTAAAAAAAATACACTTTATTTATTCGTAGCATTTTTGTTAGAGCTAATTATTTTGTTCTTTCTAAAGAACGAATTAGAGTTTATTGTTAGTCCCATTATTTTTAGCGGTGCTGGACTTTTTTTAGCCATATTTCCATACTTTGTTTTGAAAAAAGAAGCCAATGCTTTTAACTATGTTTCAAAGAAAATAGATTTGGAATATTGCATAAGTAAGAAGAATGTATTTGCTTATTTTATTATATTAATAGTTGCTTCTATCCTTTTAGCCCATCACACAATTTCTTTACATCCATTAAACATCAATCAATCTGATATTATTCCATTTATAGATGAGGTTTTTGTGAAGAGATTTATAAATGGCGAATATGTGTATAGCAATTATTCTGGATTTAATTATGGTACATTTACGCCTGGCTATTTACCATTTCATTGGGGTCCCTTTTTGCTTAGTAAATTAATACATTTAAATTACCAATGGGTGAGCACAATTGTATTTCTTTTGGCTAGTAGTGTTTATTTGTTCTATCTAATAAAACATTGATATTAGTTATTTTTTCTAAACCTACTTAATTAGTGGAATTTGAGAAGGATAATTATTCCAAAACCAATTACCATATTCATCTTTAAATATTACTTGGCTTTTGGCCTTTTGAATAACAACATTGCTATAATTAAATTTCTTTCCTGAAATCCGTATTTTAACAGTATTTTCTGAACTTTGAGGTTTAAAAGTATAACATACTCTGCGAGTACATTCAAATAGTTCCAAATCGTTTGATAGATGAGAATCATAATGAAAAACTTGGTCGCCATTGATGTTATACTCAGTATATTTTAAATTTGGAAAACCATAGACACTGTTTTTAGCTCTTCCCCAATATGTAATTGTCAAACTATCGGTAATAGGTAATTTACCTTCAAAAACTATCTGGTCCCCAGCTTTATTTAAAATTAAATCATTGTTTTTATACAATTCATTTGAATTGATATTTGATTTTAAATAAAGAAATGGAGTAATAGAATCTAAACAAAATACATTTGATTGATTTTTTATTAGGTGCCATTTTTTATTCAATACTTCATTCACTTTATTTTGGTAAATATTTTTAATTTCTGATGGATTTAGTGAATAAAAATGTATGTTATTTATTGAAACAATTGGTTGAGCAACTGCCAAAATTTCCTTTTCGTTTTCACTTAATTCATCGTTAGTAACTACCAATAATAAAGGTTTTATACTGTCTATGTAGTTCAAATAAGCTTTTGGTAAAAATGAATTAGAAGTAAATTGCGCTATTTGTAAACCTTGATTTATTCCTGTTCTCGACATCATGTAATTTACCAATGGCAAACCACTTTGATAAGAAATTTTCATTGCATTAAATATTGATTGATTGGAACCAGCAACGCCAGCTTTTTCATTGCCAATGGTAAAAAAAGGAAATGCTACTATGGCTTGATAACTTGAAGTATTGAAATTATGTTTTGATATAATTGGGCTTAAATCTTGTTGGAAAAAACTGTCAGCAAGTGTAGTTTCGTTCAAATGCGATAAAGTTTTATGTGTTATTTTTATTCCTTCAAATAAACTAATAACTAGTATTATTGGTAAAATATATTTTTTCCAATTGTTGTATTCTTTGAGTGATAATTTATATAAATACAAAAAGAAAAACACACTAAAAATAAAAAAGAAAATCCAAGCAAAACGACCAGGAGAACGAAATTGAGCCAAAGGTGTTATGTATTCAATTATTATGTCAAAAGGTGGCATATATAAAGGAAAAGCTGCTCCAATACATAATGCTAATAATGCTAAAATAATATATGGTTTAAATTCAATTTGACCACTATAATTCAGTTTATCAAAATCCCATTTTTTACTTGTAAAAGTTTGTTTTAAAAAACTATAAAGTACATAAGCTGTAAAAATTAAAGCATAAAAACCTAAGTAAGCATGGCCTTCAAAATCGTTTCTTCCAACCTTTAAAAAGTCAGGAATAAATGCGTTAAATGGGCTGCTTTGATTGAAGAATATGCTGCTATAAGATGTTCTATATGATAAGAAACCGTAAGGAAATGCAACTCTATCAGGCACATTATCCATAACACCCATAAAAATTTTAAATATTATCATTGGTAAAAACGCTAATGGAATATAAGTTTTAGCTATTTGCAATAAATTGGGTTTTGAGTAATTACTTAACAATACTTTAGCAATGCCTGAAAACATAAAAAATATTAAAGCCAATGCCAAATAATAAACATGAAGAAAGGTAAGTGCTAAAATAATTAAAATGGTAAGTATAACTAAATACCATTTGTTTTTTGAGCTGCTTATTTTAATATCTAACAACCAAAAAAGTGGAATTACAAAGCTGTAAGCTAAAGCATAGTGACCAACCAATCGCTCAATTTGAGGATTTAAAAAAGTAATTGCAACAGCAATAAAAAAGCTGTAGTAGTTTGATAAATGGTAGTTTTTTAAAATTTTATAAAGCACTAAAACAGTAATTGGAAACGATATTAATAGTAAAATATTAAATATAGCTACTGCATATAAACTTAAATCTAGTCCTAAATATTGAAGACTTTTTATAGTTAAAACCAGTAAGGGTTGATTATCGGTAAATGTAATTAAATCGCCAAATGGATAGGCCATTCCACTAAAATGAAATCCAGTATCAAATTTTAAATAATATAGATAAGTATAATAATTTTTTATCCCATCATGATTGGTGCTAATAAAATAGCTATTTAAATTGGCCAATCCATTAGGAATAACTGCGAAAAAAAATATGAAAAATATTATTCCCGATAAAAATAAAACTATTATTGCTTCAAAATTCTTTTTCATTTTAAATGAGTATAAAAAAATTGTCGATCGTTTTGCCTTGTTATAATCCTGATAAAAACTGGTTAGCGAATATATTAATTAGATACAATGAAATTGTTAAACATTTGAATAATTATTCAATCGATATAATAATTGTAAACGATGGAAGCTCCGAAAAAATTGATGCTAAGCTAGCTCAAGCTAAAAATAATTTACCTAACTGCCAAATTATTTCTTATGGTGTAAATAAAGGTAAAGGCTATGCAATTAGGAAAGGTGTTGAAAATGCAGATGGCGATTTTATTATTTATACCGACATTGATTTCCCTTATACCAATGAAAGTATTTTGGAAATTATTAATCAGCTTAAAAACAGTGATATAGCTATTGGGGTTAGAGGTTTAAGCTATTATGATAATATACCTTACCACCGAGCTCTTATTTCTAAATTTTTAAAATTATTAATCAAAAACCTACTTAGAATACCTACAAATGATACCCAAGGAGGGTTAAAAGGAATGCGTAAAGAGGTTAAGCAATATTTTTTAAAAACGGAAATTAATCGCTATTTGTTCGACTTAGAATTTATTTGTATTGCAGCTAAAAATAATTTACAAATTTCGCTTATTCCTGTTGTTTTAAATGAAACTACTGTAGTAAGGAAAATGAATTTAAATG
This sequence comes from Chitinophaga pinensis, assembly GCA_945870425.1. GTDB lineage: Bacteria > Bacteroidota > Bacteroidia > UKL13-3 > UKL13-3 > RGVD01. The sequence continues at coordinate 150,768 of CAMBSD010000006.1, forward strand.
TTATATCAAAGGAGGCGTTCAATTTTTTTAAAATTTTCGTTAGAATGTAAGTTAGTTTAAAGGATTTCTATATTTTAGTTTATTAAAATGATTGTGTTTAATGAACTTAATGAAGTAATGTTGTATAATTAAAATATGCTAAAATTATGCTCATTAAAACATTAAAAACTTTAATACCAGTAAAACTAAATTGTGCAAAAGGAAATGCAAATATGGTATATAAGGGTTTTGCCCAGTGGTTAAAAAAGTTTTCCGGATGTTGTGCTGCAAACTTTGCATATTGAAAATGAAAAACACTATCTCCACCCCCTCCAGTGCCTTCGAAAGCATAACAAACTGCTAATAGAGCAATTGATATAAATGCTAAGGAGTAATAAAAAAAAGAGTTCGGTTTTATAAAATTCACATTAATGTATTTTCTTAAATATTTCCACTTTAGCTTGATGGTTTTCAAATAGTTTTATTAAGCGGATATTTTTATTATCTATCATACTGTCAAGCTCCTTGCATGTTTCATTTGAGGTTCTAAGATAATACACATTAGTAGTGTCAAATATATCTGAATTTATATTTTTAATGCTTTTTTGCACAAAACCTGCATAAGGATTGGTTAAATTTGTAAATGCCAAAAATGGAGCATAAGTTCTTTCGTTTGGCTGTAGATTTTCAAAATAGTTACACAGTGAAATTTGGACATTTACCAAGCGTGTATAATTCAAATCTACATCTGCAAAATTTAAATTTTCTATGCTATTGTTAATATTTATCAAACCCAAAAAACCAAATGCAGTTAACATTGCAAACTTTAAAACATTTTTTTGCATGGAGCCTATTAGCATAGCACAGCCAATCATTTGCAAGGGGAAAACCGCAAATAAATACCTTGAAGAAAAAAAGTTAATAGATGCAAATACCATAAATCCTATTGTAATGACTAAAAATGCCAATAATTTTATTTGATGATTTTTATCGATTTTATTTTTTAAAAATACAAATCCAAAAATTGTTAGGATCGCAGTAATCATATAAATAATAATTCGTCCTTGTTTAACAAAAATTATCAAAATAGAACCATCTATTTTGTCGAAAAAGTCGTCCATAGTTATCCAGTTGGCGTGACGTGGAAAAAACAACCAACCTAGCTTGATTTTTTGAATTATAAAAAAGCTAAAACCTATTGAAAATAATACCACAACGCCTAATGCTGTTTTTATAAAAACTTTTGGAGTTATTTTTTTGTATAAAAGTTCAATAATTGCAGTTATGATAAAAGCAGGAACCAAGCAAAAGGCACTTTCTTTACTCCACAATGCAAGCACCATTGTTATTGAAAAACCCCACCAATTATGATTAAAGTAAAAATAAAACGACCATAAAAATAATAATGCAAGCCAAACTTCAATTAATAAAAAAGTGCTTTGTGCCAAAAATATAGGCTGTATGGCTAATAATAAAACCGAAAAAAAAGCAGAAAACCAACTATTCGTCCATTTAAAAACAATAAAATATATACTTAGTAAAAGTGAAATAGAAATTAGAAATGGAAATAAATGTGCTTTGAACAAACTATATCCAAATATTTTAATCCAACTAGATGCTAAAAAGTAAAATAAAAGCGGATGACCAGTATATAAATCTGGTTGGATGCTTGCAGGTAAAATGCTTGGACCTTGTTCGGCCATGGTTCTAATGGCGGGCATATAAACCCAAGCTTCATCCCAAAAAAAAGGCAAACTAAGTGCTGCCCATTTAAACGAAATTATACAACAAATTAGTAGTAAATATAACCAGTGATAAGCATTTTTAAAATTGAAGTGTTTAAGCATAGGTAAAAATTAGGCCTTAAATAAACCATATTTTAAAATACAGTAAATGGCTCGAAAACCATCCTTTGCTCCTATTTTTTTTCCTTCAGCATAGGTCCTTCCATGGTATGATATACCAACCTCATATATCCTAATTGCCGGTATTCTCGAAATTTTGGCAGTTACCTCAGGTTCAAATCCAAATCTATTTTCTTTTAAATCGATTGATTTAATAATGTCTGCTTTAGACATTTTATAGCATGTTTCCATGTCCGTCAGGTTGAGATTCGTAAACATATTTGAAAGCATTGTTAGAAATTTGTTTCCAATCGAGTGCCAAAAAAATAAAATCCTATGTGGATTACCTCCCATAAATCTTGAGCCATAAACAACATCTGCGAAACCATCTATGATGGGCTTGAGAAGGAGGTTATATTCATTTGGATCATATTCTAAATCGGCATCCTGAATAACTATAATATCACCAGTTGCTTCTTTTATCCCTGTGTGTAATGCAGCGCCTTTCCCTTTGTTTACTGTATGTGCAACATATTTTATTGATGGGTATTGTGTTTTTTGTAAATCTATCACCACAGATTCTGTTTCATCTTTAGAGCAATCATTAATAATAATTATTTCTTTGATGTAGTTGCCAATAAGAACCACATCTTCAATTTTCTTTAAAATTAAATGTATGGTTTTTGCCTCATTATAGGCAGGTATTACAATACTTAGTTTTGATGACATATAGAATTATTAGGGTTGATAATTAATGAAACAATTATACATAAATTAAATTTGGGCTGCAATTTCCATGATTTTTTTGTAGTTTTTTATTAATTTGCCACATGTCTAATCACGTAGAATTATCAATTGTGGTTCCATTATATAATGAGGAGAGGAATATTGCCAGATTGCATAATCGCCTATTATCTATAATCGATAACTTGGATATATCTTCTGAAATTATTTTAGTTGATGATGGTAGCACAGATAGTACCTCAGACATGATAAGCAGCATTTCATTTGCTGATAGCCGATTCAATTCAATCTTTCTTTCTAAAAATCATGGACACCAGCTAGCTTTGACAGCGGGTTTGAGATATGTTAGGGCTTCAAAAGCAGTTTTTATTTTAGATGGTGATTTACAAGACCCACCTGAAATGATTACTCATTTTTTGGATAAGTTAGATGAGGGCTATGATGTTGTTTATGGCATAAGGAAAAATCGCCAAGAAACATTTATTAAAAGGCAATTGTATTGGTTTTATTATCGTTTAATAAAAAAAATCGCCAATATTGAACTACCAGCTGATAGTGGTGATTTTGCTTTAATAAATAGAAAGGTACTTGATTATCTTAATTCGATGCCAGAACAAAATAGGTACCTCCGCGGAATGCGCGCTTGGGTGGGTTTTAAACAAACGGGCATTGAATATGATAGATCAGCAAGATATGATGGGGATAGCAAATACTCTTGGAAGAAATTATTTGAATTGGCCTATAGTGGTATTTTTAACTTTAGTGACTTTCCTGTTAAATTTATAACCCGTTTAGGTGTTATTTCCATAGTTGTTTCACTGTTCTATTTAGCTAGTGTATTTATAAAAAAAATTTGGTTTGATGCGGTACCAGTTGGATTCACAGCGCTAATTGCAGCCATTGTTATGTTTGGAGGTGTTCAATTAATATCTCTTGGTGTAATTGGTGAGTATGTATTAAGAATATACAAACAAGTGCAACAAAGGCCATTGTTTATTGTAGATAAGGTGATTCGCGAAAAGGAATTAATGAATGGGCAAGATATACAATCTTAATAGCTTGTTCTACTTAGGATTAATTCCACCATTTCAGTCGTAACTTCATGTCCTCCCTCGAATTCTATGTATTCATGAGGTGTGTTTTGATATAGGTTTATTAAAGTTTTTATTCTATCTTCTTTTATTAGCGAATCATTTTTACCTCTCACAATGGTGCTTGTTATATTTGCTAATCTAGTAGGTAATCTATCTTGAAACTCCTTCGCTATTTCACCGGCATACAAAACAAAATGGTGAAATGAAAAATCATTACTTTCAATCCATCTTGAGGCTGTTGTTACACCCTGAGAAAAGCCTAAAACATTTACCTTGACAATTGAATTTTTATCTAATTCAAATGAATGAAAAAGCTGATTAAGATAGTTGCAATAGTCTTTAATTTCATTCAATCTGTCCTCACTTGTCATCCAACTTGCTGCAGGATTTCCCGCAAAACCACGTGAATAAAATTTGTTTAAACCTTCGGGTGCAATGAAGAAAATATCATCATTCTCTATTCCTTTAAATTTCTGTAATATATCTTTAGCTAATTGGGCATATCCATGAATTACAAACCAAACTTCTTTCGTATTATCATTTAGTTTGCCTAGGGTGTAATACCTGGCCGATTTTCTTATGTCAATATGGTTTTCTTGCATCAAGATTTATTTCTTTTTCATAGCTTCGTAGATAGCATCTTGTATGCGGGTTCTCACATTTAGCTCTGTTAGTTTTTTGTTTTCAGTACTCGGGTTTACTCTATTTGATAGGAATACAAATACCAAATTATTCTTAGGGTCAGCCCATGTGCAAGTTCCTGTAAAACCAGTATGACCGAAGGTTTGAGGGGAGCAAGAATGGGATGTTGGGCTTGCTTTTTCAGGTTCAGTTTCAGGCTTATCAAATCCTAAACCTCGTCTATTTCCCTTTTTCATTTGTTTTTTAGTGAATAATTCAACAGTTGATGATTTAAATATTTGACGACCACCGTATGAACCTCCATTTAATAACATTTGCATAATGATGGCAATGTCATTTGCATTTGAAAACAAACCTGCATGTCCACTTACTCCTCCAAGCATAGCTGCAGCAGGGTCGTGTACAAAGCCTTGAAGCATTTGTTTCCTAAAGGCAGTATCCAATTCTGTTGGCACAATCCAAGCCCTATTAAATGTTTTGGTAGGATTGAAGATCATGCTTGATAGTTTTAAAGGGTTATAAATGTTTTCTCTAAGGTATGTTTCAAAGTCTTGGTTGCTTATCACCTCAACCACTTTTCTTAACATCATAAATCCCAAATCACTGTATACATAGTTGCCTTGCGTTTTCAATTCACTATTGGCTATGCTGCTCCATATCTCTTTCTCGTAATCTTTGTTTATATAAATGCTGTCAGCCACCTGAATGGTATATAGACTGTCTTTTGTTTTTGAGTATATATATGGGTTTAGTTGTCCTGCTATTAATGTTTTCTTATAGAATGGAATGAATGGAAATAAGCCTGCTTGATGCAGCATGATGTCTTTTATTTTTAGCTTTTCTTTATCGCTTCCTTTTAGCCAAGGTAAGTATAGTCCAATTTTGTCGTCAAGGCTAATTTTACCTGATTCATACAATTTCATCATGGCCAAAGTGGTGCTCATGATTTTAGTTAAGGAGGCAATATCATACAAATGATAATTTGCTGTAGGCTTCAGTGAATCGTATGTTTGATAACCAAAAGATTTGTTATAAAGTACTTTACCATCTTTTGAAACAAGCACT
>CAMBSD010000007.1 GCA_945870425.1 Chitinophaga pinensis
TATACCCCTGAAGCTAAATAGTTTGTTGCAATTTATTCAATTTTCGAAAATTGTAAAATCAGGCATGGATTAATTTACTGAAATAAACAGCCTCATTGAATAGCCCTTTTCGTTTTGCACCACCCTTGATTATGCTATATTTGCTGCAAATATCCCGCAAGTATGATACAGATAGGAAATTACAATGAGTTGAAGGTGATGCAAAAAGCAGAATTTGGTTTCTTTCTGAATGATGGCGCTTCGGGAATTTTATTGCCCAACAATTCTGCACCAAAAGATTTAGCCATTGGAGATACCATCAAGGTATTTCTTTACTACGATTCTGAAGACCGTTTGATAGCCACAACTTTAAGCCCTAAAGCGGTAGTTGGAGAAATTGCTTTACTAAAGGCCATAGACGTTTCAAACTTTGGTGCATTCCTAGATTGGGGACTTCCTAAAGACCTGCTTTTGCCTAAATCAAATCAATGGAACGAAGTGCATAAAGATGAAATGCATTTGGTTAAAATCTATTTTGATGAAGTGAGTGAACGAATCACTGCTACTGAAAAACTAGAGAAATTCTTGAGTAATGAAAACTTAACCCTTGCTGAAAAAGATAGCATCAATATTACTGTTTATCGACCTACAGATATTGGATTTCTTTGTATAGTAAATGATATTCACATTGGCTTGATGCACTACAATGATGTATTCAATGCTCTGAAAATTGGTGATAAAATCCAAGGATATGTGAAAAAGGTTAAAGAAGAAAACAAACTTGACATCATGCCAGGCAAACGAGGCTATGAAAAAGTGAGTGATGAAGGAACCAAAATCCTCAACCTTTTACAAAGCAATAAAGGGTTCTTGCCATATCATGATAAGTCTGACCCTGATATTATATACGATGTTTTTGGCATGAGCAAAAAAACATTTAAAATGACCATTGGTAATTTATATAAAGATAATAAAATTAGCCTTAGCAATGAAGGCATCACACTTTTGTAAATTAATTGGAGTATAGCAACAAAGATATTTTAATGGGTATTGTTGAAACCCGCATGCCTTATGGCAAATACAAAGGTGTATTGCTTTGTGATATACCAAGCTATTATATCGAATGGTATAAAAGCAAAGGCTTCCCTCAAGGTAAATTAGGTCAACAACTAGAAACATTGTATGAAATAAAAATCAATGGGCTTGAATACCTATTAGAGCCATTGAAGAAAAAGAAATAATGTCAACACATCACCACTACATTCTATACAAACCTTATGGCATGTTAAGCCAATTGGGCACCGAAGGTTATAAAAAGAAAAGAGGACTTTCTGAATTGTTTGATTTCCCCAAAGGAGTATACCCTGTTGGTCGTTTGGATGAAGACAGTGAAGGCTTATTGATGATGACCTCAGATAGTAAACTGAGCGTTCAAATTAGAAGTGCTTCTATAGAAAAAGAATATTGGGTGCAATTGGATGGTGAAATAACAGTTGAAGCCATTGCGCAATTGAAAGCAGGTTTGCATTTGGTTATTAAGAAAGAAGCCATCCTTACCAAACCATGTAAAGCTTGGAAAATTGAAGAACCCAATTTTGAAGAAAGGTACCCTCCAACTCGTGCAGGGCAGCATCGTCCTTATTCATGGTTGGCTATTGTATTACAAGAAGGAAAATTTAGGCAAGTGCGTAAAATGACCGCTGCTGTAGGTTTTCCAACCCTTCGACTGGTAAGAGTTCGTATTGGCGATATCCGCTTAGATGATATGAAACCTGGAGAAGTAACACCAAAGGGTGCTTTGATTTAAATAGGCAATTGGTTAAACTGATTACATATAAGTTTTTAAAGTAAATTCAAATTAGATAGCTACATCCAGAGACATAAAAAAAGCGACCCTTGGATCGCTTTTTTTATTAATGCTTACTAATTATTTAGCTACACTTGCTCTAATGATATTCAAAGCACCACCTGCTTTGAACCACTCTATCTGTTGCTCATTATAGGTATGGTTGACCATAATGGTTTCTTTCGAACCATCTTTATGGGTTAATACCAATTCCAGTGCAGTGTTAGGTGCAAATGATGTCAAGCCATTGATGTCAATCAGATCATCTTCTTGGATTCTTTCATAATCAGCTTTATCAGCAAAAGTCAAAGCCAACATGCCTTGTTTTTTCAAATTGGTTTCATGAATACGTGCGAATGATTTCACCAATACAGCACGTACACCTAGATGACGAGGTTCCATAGCTGCATGCTCGCGACTGCTGCCCTCACCATAGTTTTCATCACCCACTACCAAACTACCAATACCTTTAGCTTTATAATCACGTTGTACTTTTGGCACAGCCGCATATTCACCTGTTAATTGGTTTTTCACATTGTCTGTTTTTTTGTTAAAGAAATTCACAGCTCCAATCAACATATTATTTGAAATATTATCCAAGTGACCACGGTATTTCAACCATGGACCAGCCATTGAAATATGGTCAGTTGTACATTTGCCTTTTGCTTTTATTAATAATTTCAAGCCTTTAAGGTCAGTGCCCTCCCAAGCTGCAAAAGGATCTAACAATTGCAAACGATCTGAAGTGGGAGATACTGCCACTTGAACTGAACTACCATCAGTAGCTGGAGCAACAAAACCTGCATCTTCAACAGCAAATCCTTTAGTAGGCAATTCACCTCCATGAGGTGGATCTAATTTTACAGCCTCACCTTTGTTGTTTATTAAAGTATCAGTAATTGGATTGAAAGACAAATCACCCGCAATAGCAATAGCTGCTACCATTTCAGGTGAAGCTACAAATGCATAGGTATTAGGATTACCATCCGCACGTTTTGCAAAATTTCTATTGAAAGAGTGAACGATGGTATTCTTTTCTGCCTTTTCAGCTCCTACTCTATCCCACATACCAATACATGGTCCACAAGCATTGGTAAATATTGAAGCATTTAGGTCTGTGAAAGTTTTTAATAAACCATCACGCTCTGCTGTATATCTTACTTGCTCAGAGCCTGGGTTGATACCAAATTCAGCTTTGGTTACCAAACCTTTGTCAACTGCCTGCTTAGCTATAGAAGCCGCTCTGCTTAAATCTTCGTATGATGAATTTGTACAAGAACCTATTAAACCCCATTCTACTTTTAATGGCCATCCATTGCTAGCGGCCAAAGCTTTCATTTCGCTAACGGGAGTAGCTAAATCTGGAGTGAAAGGACCATTCAAATGTGGCTGTAAAGTATTTAAGTCGATTGTAATTACCTGATCAAAATAAGCTTCAGGATTTGCATACACTTCAGCATCTGCTGTTAAATGATGTTTAACTCCATTGGCCAAATCAGCTACATCAGCGCGACCTGTAGAACGCAAATAACGCTCCATACTCTCATCATATCCAAAAGTAGAAGTAGTGGCACCAATTTCTGCACCCATATTACAAATGGTTCCTTTACCTGTGCAGCTCATACTGGTAGCACCTTCTCCAAAATATTCCACGATAGCACCCGTACCACCTTTTACGGTAAGAATACCAGCTACTTTTAAGATAACATCTTTAGGAGCAGTCCAACCGTTTAATTTACCAGTTAGTTTAACACCAATTAATTTAGGGAATTTAAGTTCCCATGGTAAGCCAGCCATTACATCACAGGCATCTGCACCACCAACTCCTATGGCTACCATACCCAAACCGCCTGCATTCACAGTATGGCTATCCGTACCAATCATCATTCCACCCGGGAAAGCATAATTTTCTAAAACAACTTGATGGATAATACCTGCACCTGGTTTCCAAAATCCTATTCCATATTTATTAGATACAGAACCTAAGAAATCATATACTTCTTTACTTTCTTTATTAGCAAAATCTAAATCTTCAGCAGCACCTTTTCTGGCTGTAATCAAATGGTCGCAATGAACTGTAGAAGGCACAGCCACTTTTGGGCGACCTGCCTGCATAAATTGCAACAATGCCATTTGAGCTGTGGCATCTTGCATAGCCACTCGGTCTGGACCAAAATCCACATAACTATTGCCTCTATCATAGGCTTTGCTAGGATTGCCTTCGGTTAAGTGACTGTATAAAATTTTTTCTGTTAATGTTAAAGGTTTGTTAACCACCTTGCGGGCTGCTGCAATACGCTCATCCATTTTGGCGTATACAGCTTTAATCATTTCGATATCGAAAGCCATATATTTGTTTATTGTTTATTAGTATTATTAGAGATGTAAGATGTTACGTCTTTACTTTGAGAGACGTAAATTTTTACGTCTTTACAAAATTTTACCGCTGCAATTTATAAAATTAACATCTTTGAAGAAATTAATGTTTGATTTATGATGAATGATGAAAATCAGATAATATTTGAGTTAGCAAAAAACAGCTTTGAACTTTCAGAGCAGGCTGATTTCGAGGAAATAAAGGTAGAGATTGAATCTAAGCTTATTTGGTTCTTGATAAATGATTTAGAGAAACTTTGGCAAATTCTTTACCAAATTGATGTGAATGAAACAAAAGTCAAAGCACTTTTTCATCAAAACGAACCTAAATTAATAGCTCCGGGAATTACAAACTTGATAATTAACAGACTGAGACAAAAGGCAAAAACTAGGATTGAATATAGGAGTAAATAATTAGGAATTAAAATTAAGAAATCAAAATTATTAATTAATGATAAATCATACATTTAATGCATAGTATTGTAAAATTTAAAACAAGCTAGTAATCATTAGATACCCTGAATCTAGAGGTAAATTATTTGTAAAAAAAATGCCTTACTTTTGTTTCTAAAATTTTTAAGCCTTTATTAGCGAGCTATTAGCCGTCACTATATATAAAAACAATGAAATTATTTATTTGGAAATTTGAATTAAAGACCTGGATTATTTGTATTACGCTCATTTTATTTTCAAGCCTAAGTGCACAAGCACAAGAATCGAAAGAAATCATTAAAAACTATATTCAGGCGCAAGCCAAAGAAAATATTATTGATCCTAAAGATTTTTCAGAGTGGGCATTGACAGACGAATATACCGACAAAGGTACAGGAATAACCCATGCCTACATGCAACAAATGTATCATGGCATACCCATATTTAATGCCATTAGTGTTGTGGCAATTAAAGATTCAAAAGTGGCCGTTTTCAGACCAGGTATTGTTCCTTACTTAAACAAAAGAGTAAAAACGGATGTACCTACTTTAAGTCCTGAAGAAGGTGTAAATGCAGCATTGGCGTGCATTAAGAAAAAAAGCAAGAATTTATCTTTTATTGAAAAAGACGAAATAAAACATAAATATACCTACACTGATAAAAGCATTTCTGTGAGCCCAATAGAAGTTCAACTGACGTTTGTTGCTATAGATGATAAAGTACTATTATCTTGGAATGTAAGTGTTGAATTAATTAAAGAACCTCATTGGTGGAACATCAGAGTTGATGCTGTAAAGGGAAAGTTTATCGAGAAAAATGATTTTACGAGATCATGTAATTTTGGAATAGCACCCGCAAGTGCCATGGCTCCGCCACCACCTGCCCCTTTTGCTCCTGATTACAGGGTATTTGCTTACCCAATAGAAGCACCCACATTTGGAAGCCGAGCTTTGATATCTAACCCATCAGATCCTATTGCGTCTCCTTATGGTTGGCATGATATTGATGGCGTTGGGGGGGCTGAATACACCATTACTAGAGGCAACAATGTGCATGCCTATGAAGACCGAAACAATGATAACCTTCCCGGATACTCGCCCGATGGCACATCAAACCTGGTTTTCGACTCAGTTTATTCTTTCACGAATGCTCCACTACTAAATCAACATGCCTCAGTAACCAATTTGTTCTATCTTAACAATTATATTCATGACTATTTATACCGTTTAGGTTTTGATGAAGTCTCTGGTAATTTCCAACAAAACAATTATGGAAATGGTGGCTTAGGTTCAGATTATGTAAATGCAGAAGGATTTGATGGGGGTGGCACAAATAATGCTAACTTTTCAACCCCTGCTGATGGTTCAAAACCAAGAATGCAGATGTATCTTTTCAATTCCACTACGCCAAATAGAGATGGTTCTTTTGATAATGGGATTGTTGCCCATGAATTTGGGCATGGTGTTTCTAATCGCTTAACAGGCGGACCTTCTCAAGCTAGCTGTTTATCCAATGCCGAACAAGGTGGCGAAGGTTGGAGTGATTGGTTGGCTTTGATGCTCACCATAAAACCTGGTGATGTAGGAGCAACCCCAAGGGGAATGGGTACATACGCAACAGGTCAAGCCACAAATGGTACTGGTATTAGAAGATATCCTTATAGTACTGATATGACAATCAATCCTCAAAACTATGCGAACATTGCAAATACCACTAGTGGTTCACAAGTGCATAACATGGGCGAGATTTGGTGCGATGTATTATGGGACATGTCTTGGTTATTGATGGACCAATTTGGATACAGTTCAGACCCAACTATTGCAACAGCAGGTAATAACATTGCCATTAATTTGGTATTACAAGGAATGAAACTTCAGCCATGCAATCCTGGTTTTTTAGATGCACGAAATGCTATACTTGCTGCAGACTCTTTGATATATGGTTATTCTCATAAATGCCTTATTTGGCAAGCATTTGCTAGAAGAGGTATGGGTTGGAGTGCTTCACAAGGTAGTGCTAATGTTGCAGGTGATGAAACAGCTGCTTTCAATATTCCTAATTTTTGTGTGGCTGTTACCCAAGCACCAGTGTCAAATTTCACTGCAAGCACAGTTACACCTGCCTGTGGAGGAAGCGTGAGTTTCACTGATCAATCAACACAAGCCCAGTCTTGGTTATGGTATTTTGGCGACAATACAACTTCAACAGCGCAAAACCCTTCCAAAGTATATACTTCACCTGGAACTTATACAGTTTCATTGGTGGTTACAAATACCTTAGGCATTGACTCTTTGGCTAAGGTTAGTCATATCACTGTTGCTCCTACTTTTACAACAACAATTACCAATACTCCTGTGATAGGCTGTAGCGGAGATCCAGTTCAATTGACAGCTACACCAAGTGTAACAAATAATACTATTTATAATGTCAGCAATATTCCATATGCTCCAGTGGTTGGTGTTGGAACAGGTTCGACAATAACGCTTACTGATGATCAGATGAGTGCAGCTTTGCCAATTGGTTTCACATTTAATTTCTTTGGAAATAATTATACGTCTTTCTACAAATGTTCAAATGGGTTTATAACCTTTACAGCAAATCAAACATCCGCTACTTCCAGATACGGTGTGGCCATCCCTAACACAGCTACACCAAATAATTTTATTGCGGCAGCTTGGAGTGATTTGAATCCTGTTAGCACTAATGGTAGTAAAATAAGGTATATCACTACAGGTACAGCCCCCAATAGAAAATTAATTATAAACGATTCAACTTTTCATTATGGCGGAACTGCTTATCCTATGATTGTTCAAACCATCTTATATGAAACAAGTAATATTATTGAGGTGCATAGTTCAACCATTACAAATACTTCACCTATAACAGCAACTAATGTTACTAAAACCATCACCCAAGGAATTGAAAACTCAGCTGGAAGCAAGGGTTATATTGTGCCAGGTCGAAACAGTGCCATCTTCTCAACTAATAATGATGCATATCGTTTCACACCTGGTTATTCTTATTTATGGACAACAGGGAATTTAAATGGCGCCACCCAAACCTTTTATCCAACCTCTGCAAGCGGAACAGTATATGATGTAACGGTAAGTGATGGAACCTGCACGGCCACTTTTAGTTCCCCAGTGATTAATGTTTATCCTAAACCAACTGTTACCATTAATGCCTCTTCTCAATCAGTGTGTTCAGGCAATCTGTTAACGCTAACAGCAACTGGTGCAAATAATTTAGTATGGACTGGTGGAGTAAGCAACGGTGTACCGTTTATTCCAAGTGCTACTTCTAAATATATAGTTACTGGCACAGATGCCAATGGATGTATTGGCAAAGATTCTATTACAGTGCCTGTTAGTAATTGTCTTAATACTGATTTGGCAAATTTGAGCATAAGTTCAGGATTACTTTCACCATCATTTGTAAAAACCACGTTGAATTATACCTCACTAGTTGCAAATAATATTAGTAGTATAAATATTACCCCTACTGCAGATGATGCATTGGCTGCACTCCAAATAAGAATTAACAATGGAACTTATTCCGATGTTTTGAGTGGATCAGTTGCATCAATTACAGGTCTAAACATAGGAACCAACGCGATTGATATCAGAGTAACTGCAAGAGATAATGTAACAACGAAGGTTTATACAATTATTGTCAACCGATCTGCTTATTCAAACACCAACTTATCTAATATTAATTTAATTGGCGCACCTTATTCTCCGCTCTTCAACTCTGATACTTTAACATACTCATCTACTGTATTATTTGGAGTAAATAAAGTCAAGGTATCTCCTATTGTCTCAGATTCCTCATCAAGAATAAAAATTATAATAAACAATGGTGCATATGTAAATATCAAAAGCAAGGATACCTCTGATTTCTTGGCCTTGAACATTGGTTCAAATACTATTTATATAAAAGTAGAAGTTCAAGACTCTACCATGAGTAAAATATATACCATCCATATTAACAGAGCAAATGCTGTTCCTCCTAGTGCTATGAATTATTCACCAAATTCAATAAATGCAATCAGGACAATATCATCTATAAATATTATACCAACATATTCTGGTGATTCAGTTACGTTTTTCCAAATAAATCCTTTATTGCCCAGTGGCTTAACATTTAATAATCTTACAGGTAGGATAAGTGGCACACCATTGGTGCTTTCTGCACAAACCAATTATACCATAACAGGTGTAAATAATGGAGGCAATACATCAACTATTTTCAGTTTGTCAGTTGTTGCTGTAGCACCAAGTAATTTAAAATACAATGATTCAGTAATTATCGCGACTCGAACAATTACTAATATCAGCTCAACTGCAAGCGCAAGCGGTGACTTGATTACCAAATATAGAATTACGCCAAACTTACCAACTGGAATAAAATTAGATTCAACTACGGGTAAAATAAGTGGAATAGCTTCGGTGCTTTCTCCATTGACTACCTATACCATAACTGGAAGTAATACAGGAGGTAGCGCCACAGCTAGCTTCACATTATCGGTAAATGCCATTGCTCCAAGCAATTTAAGATTCTCTGATTCTTCTGTAGTAGCCACTCGTACTTTAACAAACATTAATGCTAATCCTACTAACTCAGGCGATTTGATTACTAAGTATACTATTGACCCTGCTTTACCAATTGGATTAAATATTGATTCGGTTACTGGTGAAATAAGTGGAACTCCACAGGTAATATCACCATTCACTACCTATAACATTTTGGGTAGTAACTCTGGGGGTTTTGCTCTGGCATCATTCAAATTAACTGTAAACGCAATTGCCCCAAGCAATTTAAATTACACTGACTCTATTATCATTGCTACAAGAACCTTATCTAATATCAATAACATCCCAACAAATACTGGTGACTTAATTACCAAATACAGTATCAGTCCTGCTTTGCCAATTGGATTAAGTTTGGATACAGTTACGGGAACCATTAGTGGAATTCCATTGCAAACTTCTCCTTTTATAACATACATAATTACAGGAACAAACTCAGGAGGAAGCACAACAACTACCTTAACTTTAACCGTTAATCCAATTGCACCAAGTAATTTAAAATACAGTGATTCAGCAGTTGTAGCAACACGTTTATTAACACATATAAATGCCATACCAAGTCATTTGGGTGATTCAATTGATAGCTATCAAATCAGTCCTGTTTTACCTGCGGGTGTGAGTTTGGATTCAATTACTGGTACTATAAGTGGAACACCTTCCCAATTGATGCCATTAACTCTTTATACCATTACTGGTTCAAATTCTGGAGGTAGTGCAAATGCGATATTCTCTTTAACTGTTAATTCCATTGCGCCAAGCACTTTAAAATACTCGGATTCAAATATGGTTGCCACAAGAACCATTAGCAACATTAATTCAAATCCGATATATGTAGGTGACTCAATTACATTGTTTAAAATCAATCCATCTCTTCCAATGGGTGTAAACTTAGATTCGATTACTGGAAAAATTTCAGGCATACCAACTGTACTTTCTCCATTAACAACTTATACCATCACAGGAACCAATTCAGGTGGAACTACCAATGCTACTATCAAATTAATCGTAAAAGCAATTGCACCAAATGCCATGAGTTACGCACCTAGTTTGGTTATAGCTACCAATGGACTTACCAATATTAGTTCTATTCCAAGTTATACTGGTGACTCGATTACCAGTTTCTCAGTAGCACCTACATTCCCTTCAGGTATCAGTTTAAATACTTCTACAGGTTTAATCAGTGGCATTCCAGGTGTGGTATCAGCGCAAACCTTGTATACCATTACAGGAAGTAATACAGGAGGTAGCACAAATGCTACATTTACCTTAACTGTAAACAAAGGAACAGGTATCAATGAAACAGAATTGATAAGCACAGCCATATACCCTAACCCAACAACGGGCATCGTAAACATCAGTTCAAATCAAGCTATTGAGAATATTGAAGTATATGATGTAACAGGCAAATTGGTGTTGAGCCACAGAAATGATAGCCATCAAAAGCATATTGAATTAGATTTATCTGCCTTTAGCAATGGTATTTACTTCATTCAAACCCATAACCAAAACGCTGAAACGACCTTGAACAAAGTGGTCATTTCAAAATAAAAAGTGTTGCATCGCTTGTCTGTTCAAGTACGGGCAGCATTTGTCAGTTCGAGTGGAGAATGCATTTGTCAGTTCGAGCGGAGTCGAGAACGACTTATCTAAGAGTCTGTCTATGTCTCGACTCCGCTCGACATGACAGACAATGAATAGGCTGCCCGACATTCGGGCAGCCTTTTTTATTTCATTTCCTCTAGTTTCTTTTGAAGGCCAAACATCTCATCTCTTAATCTTGCAGCCTCCATAAAATCAAGTTCTTTAGCTGCTTTCTGCATGCGTTTCTGGGTTTCATCAAGCATTTTTTGTAGCTTAGGTTTGCTCAAATACTCTACAACAGGATCTGCGGCAATGTTGAATTCTTCAGGTTCTACATACGCTCTTCCTATTGGCTCTCCACCTAATGTTTTGGCATCAGCTATACTGGTTTGTTTTATAATCTCATCCTTACTTCTTCTAATGGTAGTTGGGGTAATACCATGCTTGGTATTATATGCAATTTGAATATCGCGTCTTCTATAGGTTTCATTAATGGTGCGCTGCATGCTATCTGTCATCACATCCGCATACATAATTACCTTGCCCCTGTCATTTCTAGCTGCACGACCAATGGTTTGAGTCAATGATTTATCATTCCTCAAAAAGCCTTCTTTATCTGCATCCATAATAGCTACCAAACTTACCTCCGGTAAATCCAATCCTTCTCTTAATAAGTTCACACCTATAAGCACATCAAATACCCCCAAGCGAAGGTTTCTCAAAATCTCAACACGATCAAGTGTTTTCACTTCACTGTGAATATAACTACATTTAATATTCAAACGAGTCATATACTTGCTTAACTCCTCCGCCATACGTTTGGTTAAGGTGGTCACAAGTATCCTATCACCCATTTTAATGCGTTCATCTATTTCATCTAATAAATCATCCACCTGATTCAAACAAGAACGCACCTCGATGGTAGGATCTAATAAGCCAGTTGGACGAATGATTTGTTCTACCAAAATACCACCCGCTTGTTGTATCTCATAATCTGCAGGCGTAGCACTCACATAAATGGTTTGTGGTATCATGCCTTCAAATTCAGAAAAGGTAAGAGGTCGATTATCCATTACTGAAGGAAGTCTAAACCCATATTCAACTAAGTTTTGCTTTCTGCTTCTATCACCACCATACATGGCACGCACTTGTGGCATTGATACGTGGCTTTCATCCACCATCAACAAAAAGTCGTTCGGAAAATAATCTATAATACAGAATGGTCTATCACCCGCATTTCTCTTATCCATATAGCGACTGTAATTTTCAATACCACTGCAATAGCCCAACTCACGCATCATTTCAAGGTCGAAGTTGGTTCTTTCTTCTAAACGTTTTGCTTCTAAAAACTTACCTACGCTTTTAAAATATTCGATCTGCGCCACCAAATCATCTTGAATTTGTATCATGGCCTCTCTTAGTTGATCCTTAGGAGTAACATATAAGTTAGCAGGGAAAATGGCAATGTCTTTTGCCGGCTCTTGTTTCTTTCCACTCACAGGGTCAATGATATCAGTACTTTCAACCTCATCTCCAAAAAACTGAATACGAAAAGCAAAATCTGCATAAGCAGGAAATACATCTACAACATCTCCTTTTACACGAAAGTTACCCCTATTAAATTCAGCCGTGGTGCGGCTATACAATGAATCAACCAAAGAAAACAAAAACGTATTTCGGCCAATTTTCTGACCTACATGTATTCTAATGGTACTCTTCTCGTAATCCTTAGGATTTCCTGCACCATAAATACAACTTACCGATGCTACCACAATAATATCCCTCCTACCACTCATGAGAGTTGATGTTGTTGCCAACCTCATTTTCTCTATCTCTTCATTGATGGCAAGGTCTTTTTCGATATAAGTATTACTAGAAGGAATAAAGGCCTCTGGTTGGTAATAATCGTAATAACTTACAAAGTATTCAACTTTATTGTTTGGAAAAAACTGTTTAAACTCGCTGTATAATTGGGCTACTAGGGTTTTATTATGACTTAATATCAAGGTGGGTCTTTGCACCTGTTGTATGACATTGGCCATAGTAAAGGTCTTACCACTGCCCGTAACCCCCAATAGCACTTGTGATTTATCACCATGCTCCAAGCCCTTTACCAATGCTTTGATAGCACCTGGTTGGTCGCCTGTTGGAACATAATCTGAAATGATTTGAAATTGCAATTTTTTTTAAAATTATAAGATGGAATACGTTTAGAAATATATGAATTTAAAATCAAAAATATTCTAAACTTGTTTTTTGATATTGAACCCCTTCAGGGTTCTTAATGTTACTTTTGATATTTTTCCGTAGGTTTCACCTACGGCTATTATTATTTTACCCCTTCGGGGTAAGCTATTTAATTGCATACAAGACCAATTGTTCTCAATCCTGAAGGGATTGAATAATAATAGCTCCGCATGAAATGCGGTAACTAGTATGAAAAAAGGAAAACAACCACGAAGTGGTTGAATAGAGCTATCGTAAGTACTTTTCATCAAATTCAATTTGTTGTTCAACTAGCAGCTGTTTATATTCTTCATAAAACGATAGGGTTTCATGATGCTTTTCTTGATTTTTAACATATTCAATAAGCCTATCTTTTTCTTTTAAAGAATAAGTAAAAGCAGCATACCCATCTTGCCAACCATTAAAATTTGTAAATAAGTTTTCTTTTTTAATATATTCACTGCTAGCAACTTTAATATCTTTTATAATGGCTGAAAGAGCTATGCTGGGATGGATATGCGTAACAATATGTATATGATCTTCAATGCCGCCTATTTGATATAAATGACAATTTTTATTCTTCAATATTCCCCAAATAAATTTATGTAGCTCCACTCTTTTTTCAACCTTCAAAGTTCTTTCTCTGTTCTTTGTACTGAATACAATTTGAAATAATATTTGCGTGTAGGTGCTCATTTCGTTGCCTTTATAAATCTTAACAAAGCCGTTATTATTTTCTAATCGATTTAGAATTATGATTAATTTTTTTTAGGCATATTGAATTGTTTAACAATTTATCAATTGCTAAAATATTTTATAAAATTTCAAAAAAAACATTTGCTAAATTATTCAAGCCCTTTTGGCTTGAAATAATCTAATTTACCAATTAATAAATGCCTTGTTAAAAACATCCTGAACCAACATGGCCGTTACTTCAGTTATCAATCTTGGTTCTTCAGAGGCTAAACTCAAGCTTGCATCAAAATCTACATTGCGTGAAAAAACTTCTTTGAAATTTTTGGTTTCGTCCTTATTACTTTCAAAGATAATCTCAATTGAAACAGTTAGTCTAGTAACTGCATTGGATTGGTTTCCTTGCACAGCTGCAGGTGCTACTTTGTAGTCAGTTATTTTTCCACTAAAGGCAAAATCGCCATCTTCTTGTGTTAGTTTCAATGAGGTTTCATTGATAAATTTTTGTTTCAACTTTTCAGTCAATGTTTGACTTAGGGTAGGTGCGACAATGCTCGCAGTATTTTGTATAAAATCAACTGAAAAGGTTTTTGCATCGGGTGGCACACTTGCTCCAGAATGGGTATAAACACCGCACGAAGAATGCAACAAAACACAAAATAAAAACAAGCCGAAAATTGATTTTTGCATAGCACAAAACTAATGTATTTTAAACAAAAAAGAGGCTACCCTTTCGGACAGCCTCTCCACAAATCTTATTATCAATTAAGCATTCGCTTTTTTAGCTGCAACTGCTTTTTTCATCCAATCATAAGTTACAGATTTTGGTCTCTCAATTGGTAATCCCAATGCTCTGTCCCATATCAAACTGGCCAATACGCCCAATGCACGGCTTACACCAAACATAACGGTATAGAAATCTGCTTCAACTAAACCATAATGCAGTAACAATGCACCTGAGTGTGCATCTACATTGGGCCATGGGTTTTTAATTTTACCAGTATTTTCTAAAATTTGAGGGGCCACTTTGTATATTTTCCAAACAATATTTACTAATTTATCATCAGGCATGTACGTTTTAGCAAACTCTTGTTGTGCCGTAAAACGAGGATCTGTCTGACGCAACACAGCGTGACCATAGCCAGGAACTACCTTACCTTCAGTCAATGTTTTTTGGATATAAGATGCAATATCCTCTTCGCTTGGGTCATGACCTATTTCTTCAATCATCTCAAAAATCCAACGTATTACTTCTTGATTTGCTAAACCATGCAATGGACCTGCTAAACCGTTCATAGCCGCAGCCAATGAAAGATAAGGGTCTGATAAGGCAGAACCCACCAAGTGAGTCGTATGTGCAGAAACATTTCCACCTTCATGATCAGCATGTATGGTTAAATACAATCGCATCAATTTGTAAAACTCATTTTGATCGATACCTAACATATGAGCAAAATTTGCTGCCCAATCCAATTTAGCATCTGCAGGAATATGCTCACCATTTTTGTAAGTTCTTCTGTAAATATAGGCTGCTACTAATGGCAAACGCGCCAATAGTGTACAAACATCTTCATAGGTATAACTCCAATAATCTTTTTTATTGATTCCTTCACGGTATGCTTTCGCAAAAACAGATTCAGTTTGTAATGCCATTATAGCCATTGTTAACTGAGTCATTGGATGGGTAGTGATAGGCATTGCATCCAATGCAGCATATACATGCGCAGGGACTTCTGAACGAGCAGCCCAGTTGGCTTGAATTTCTAAAACATCATCATAAGTTGGTAACTCACCAATTAACATTAGGTAAAATAAACCTTCCGGCAATGGTTCAGTACCACCTGGCACTTTGGGCAATAGTTGACGTAATTCAGGAATAGAGTATCCACGGAAACGAATGCCTTCATTCGAATCAAGAAGTGACGTTTCTGTTAACAAGCCAATGATGCCTTTCTGACCAGCATATACATCCTCCACAGTAAACTCACCTAATGCTACATTGGCATTCTCTTTAACGAAGTTTCTAATCTCAACAGCCAACGGCATGGCTTTTTCCGCAAATTTCTCTTTTAAATTACCCATTACAGTTTTATAATTTTATGTTTTTGTGATTTATTACTCTTAAAAACCGCCCGAAATTAATAATTGTTTGCTGACTTGCATAAAAACTTCTTAAGATTTTTAGCAGTAAATGATAATATTTCTTAAACTTGACATAAATTAGCTAAAAATTAGAGTAACTATTTGATAATGATTAAAGGCAGAAGCAAAATATATCTATTACTATTTGCATGTGTATGTTTTTCATTTTTTTCTGAAGCACAAAATTTAATTATTCAAGGAAAAATTACAGATATCATAACAGATAAGCCACTTCAAATGGCATCAATACTCCTCGACAAAGGGGAAAGACAATTTACAGACAGTGCAGGATTTTTTAGGTTTAAAACACAACCTGGCAAACATTTATTGAGGGTTTCAAAAATTGGATACCGACTTTACGAACGAAACCTGAATGAAGAAGACTTTGGAATACGCAACTTTAATATTGAGCTAGAACCCTTCCAAAATCAGTTAGACCAATTTGTAGTATCTGGTAGCCGCGAAGAAAAAAAGATTGCGAGAGAAATTACCTCTGTTAGCATCATCAAACCATATTTAATTGACAATACAGCCTCCCAAGATTTATCTCAAGTGATTAATCGTATTCCGGGCATTCAAGTGGTGGATGGTCAAGCTACCATTCGCGGAGGTGTTGGCTTCAGCCTCAACACTGGAAGTAAAGTATCGGTTTTGCTTGATGATATGCCCCTTTTAGGCGCAGACTTAGGTGATGTGAGATGGAAGTTCCTTCCCATTGAAGCTGCCGATCAAATTGAAGTTATCAAGGGTTCTGCTTCGGTTTTATATGGTTCTTCTGCGTTGAATGGGACTGTGAATGTGAGAACGGGTTGGCCGGGTAAAAAACCTCAGACAAAAATTCAATTCTATCAGGGCGTTATGCAGAATTTCGAGAGAAGTTATATCAATTGGTGGGATTCAATAGCCGGAAAACCAAACTCAACTGGCTTAGCTTTTAGCCATAAACAAGCATGGGGTAAGTTCGATTTGGTGCTAAGTGGCAATATCACCAGCATCAATAGTCATTTGCAATACAATGATGAGCATAGAATTAGAAGCTATATAAAAACAAGATACAGGCCTTCATCTATTCCCAATCTTAGTTTTGGTTTAAATGCCAATATCATGTTGGATTATTCAGGCAGTTATTTTCTTTGGCAGAATGCAGATACAGGTTCTTTGAAGCAATATAATGGAACTAAACCCATTGTAAACTTAAATCAAATCATAAGCATAGACCCACATTTAGATTATAAGCATGGTAAAATGAGTCATGCCCTTAAATTCAGGTTTTACCAAATAAAACGCATCATCGATAAAACAAAGTTTCCTGATATGGATGATGCCATTGCCAATTTATATGCACTTGATTATAATAATCGCATAAAGATTAACCCACATTTATCTTTAAATTCAGGTATTTACAGCACCACCATGTGGAGCATAGGAAACGTTTATAAAGGTAGCTTTGCTGGGGGAAGCGCTGCAATGTATAGCCAACTTGAATATAACTATAAACGATTTACTTTTATACTTGGTGGACGATATGAATACTTAGTTACCGATACCATTCCTAATACAACAGGTTTGTTAAAAAGAATAGGCATCAACTACCAATTGGCTGAGAGAACTTATATCCGAACAAACTACAATGAAGGATACAGGGTGCCAACTATTGGAGAAAAATATGTGAGCGATAGGGTTTCTACCCTTAATGTATTGCCCAACCCAAGCCTTGTTCCCGAAAAGGGTTGGACTGCCGAATTAGGCATACAGCAAGGCTTTAAGATAAGCAACTTTGTTGCTTCTGCTGATTTTGCAATGTTTATTCAGCAATACGATAGCATGATAGATTTTAAATTTGACCAATGGATAAAACCTAGTTACTATTTTGACCCGAACACCGGACAAATAGTTGTTACAGATGGTGTGATTGGATTTAAAGCCCAAAATGTAGGTAAAACAAGGGCTGCAGGCTTTGAGTTTTCACTAACAGGCGAAGGTAAAATTAAAAATGTAATGATTAGAACCATCGCAGGATATACCTATACCCTACCCGTTAATATTAGTTCAGATACCAGACTTGATGATCCAAGCTTTTATTTAGACAAATTTGTGAAAAGCTTTGGCACCGCTAAGATTGACAGTGGTTCATATTTATACAATGTATTATTACCCTACAGAAACAGAAGCATTGGTAAAGTGGACATTGAAGCTGAATATCGTAAATACAGCTTTGGTTATTCATTGTTTTATTACAGCATTTATGAGAAGATAGACAACCTTGTAGCTGTATTACCTGGTGTGAAAAGCTTCTTTGAAAGCGCAGGTACCGGAGATTATGTGCATAATATCCGTTTCAATTATTACCCAAATCAAAACCTGAGTTTAGGTATTCTAATTAACAATATTACCAATCGTGAATACGCCTCAAGACCAGGTAAAATGGACCCTGCTAGGACGTTGATAGTGCAAGTGAGGTATAAATTTTAAAGCAAATAAAAGTTTATATATAAAATTATTCTTTTATAAATTTTTTAGAATAAAAACCATCAGTTGCATCAACAGATAAATAGTATAAACCTGCTTTTAAATCGGCTATTTCAATAGTTTTGGAGTTGGATCTTTGATTTGTATTTAAAGAAACAAATTCTTTCAATTGTTTTCCAAAAGCATCATAAATTTTTATACTTTCGATTTCACTGACTTTTTTTAAACTAATATTCAAAAATGTATTTGCTGGATTTGGGAAAATATATAGTTCTTGCTTTTCTATTTCTTTAATACCACTAATTGTTTTATTTAATTTAGCATTAGTAGTATCTGAAACCTTCAATAAAAAACCCACTGAACTAGTTTCACTTCCTAAATATTCTATATCATCAGCTTGACTGATACTGCAAACATAATTGGCGTTTGGAAGAATACTGTTATCATGTAATTCAAATACCACATTCATAAAATAGCCCTATTTTCTTCCAAACCATTTAAATATATTACTCCCTTGTTATCAAGAACCCTTATACTTTGATCTGAATAATCATATTCAATGCCACTCCCCTGTGAACCATTGGCCAACCATTCACTAAGAAGATCTTCTGGCAAATAAATTAATACATCCCCGATTTGACTGTATTCAGGAACTGGGTTAATAGGATTTGAAGGATATGTAGAATCAATAGGTTGCGTAGGTGTAGGTAATTCGGGAGAAATTCCAATCACTACACCTATACTGTCACCTGGTGTTGGACTTTTACCAATAAGTACACCATGTGATTCACTTCTTTTTTTTACCCCTGAAACATAGTCAACAAATAAATTTCGAGTAACAATATTATTATTGTTAATTATGTTTTTTTTTAGGGCTTGATTAGTATAGGGCACTGTTGACGGCCAACCATCAGGTATAGCAGAATTATTTTCTATAAACTCTTTCGTATGCATTTGAAACGGATATGATTGCGTCTCTTCTATTCTCGCTAACAAACATGCTTCCAAACTATTTACGCCATAGCTAGTAGGTTTTGGAGGTGTCCATGGTATCGAACAAATTTTTTCAACACCTGGTGGAATAACGGGTATTAAAATACCTTTTGATGATGGGTCTGTAATTTCATTGCCTGCAGGTAGGTTTGGATTACCATTAAAATTTGCTTTAGTCCAATCTAAAGCCCATTTTTCGCCAGTTGAGGCGACCGTCCAGTAAAGCCTTAAGTATTTATCACTTATTGGTGCATTACAACCAATGTTTCGTATACGAGTGTAAACCCAATTTTGGTTAGAATTATCAAATCTAGGATTTTGGTGTTCGATGCGCCCATCTTCATTAATTCTATTCCATAAATCCTGACTGTGCCAAATGTTGTTAGTTGCATTTATCCATTGAACATGTGTATTAGGCTCTACTAAATCATCTTCATAGGAATCGCACATAGCATAATCGAAAGTATTACCCGTTTTTAAAACACCACTAAATATTTTTGTAGCCATTGACGGAACATCAGAGTTATCATATACAGTTAGTCTATATTTTACTTGTGCAGGGGGCTGATTTTTTAAAGATTTTATAGCTGGTGCATCGCTTCTCGAGTTATCAATAACAACCTCATTACCTGGCATTTCTTCCCAAAAAAAGTTATAATCATTTATCCCATCGCTTATTTGCGCTTTTAACAAAGGGTTGATGCTTGAAATGATATTTGCACATTGATGAGAAAGGTATATCTGATATATGTTTACCGCAGGTGTGTTTAAATTATTGTTACAGTTTTTCGCAGCATAATTTGGGGAGGAAATATTTGTAGCACAACTACCAAATGATATATTTTTCCCATAGTTAATTATTGCCAATGCTCCATATTGGTCATCATTGGAAATTGTATTTATACGTGTGTGCAAATTATCATTTAACTGAGTCCAAAACATTAAATCCCATGTCCCAGATGAATTAACGCTATGAGCCAATCCAATTGCATGCCCAAATTCATGCATTATGGCATCATAAAAATACACCACATTATTAGTGGTTGCATTACCTATACTATAATTAAAATATGGTAACATGTTTTTATTAATTTTTATATCAAAGCCACGAAAAGAGCCAGAACCACAACTCAATGGAAGAGCATCAGTATACATTATTTTATTATCTAAAGGCAAGTTTGGTCCAGTAATTGGTGTATAAAATGAAATTGTATTTTCAGTGGTTGAATTGGTATTTATGCCTATCTGCTTAATATTGAATTTAATACCTGCAACACATTGCCATTGTTTAATAGCTGCTACGATGCATTTCATAGCACCAGTATTGTTAAACACATCTACATCTATGCTTATATCAATTGCATCGCTGCCAGGCAAAGTAGCTATGGGCACTTTAGCTAAATTACCATTATTAAGCAAAACCCTACTTAACGAATACCTTATTTCTAGTGACTTAGTATCTATTCCATATTGTGTTGGAACAATATCATTATAAATATGTAAATCACCTGAGCCCATTGTTCTATAATCATATGTGTTTGATTGTATATGAAGTTGCTTTACAATAGAAGGTATTTTAACGGTTATTTTTTTTTCAGTCCATAATACTATATCCAAATTATCTATGGTTAAATAATCGCCAAATTTTATTTTATCTCCCTCGTCAGCCGATGGCAATTCTACCTTGCCTGATGTACCAAAAAACCTACCAATTATATCTACGGTCTGCTCATTTCCCCCTACAATGGTATTTTGGCTTAATGCTGTAATTTGCGGTAGCGCAGCCCTGTGATTATCGGTAGCGGTGGCAATTGCCAAATCAAAAGGAATGCTATTTTCGGTGCTTGTAGTATTTGTGGTTGTAAAGGTATATATAGCAGATTGTGTAGCATACCTGCTAATGTATGAAAAATTGGGTGGTGTAGTTAAGTTCATTTCCATTTCGCTGAACGATAATTGAGTCATTTTTCCAGGAGCACTTGGCAACAATTTTAGTTTAATACGAAAAAGATGATGCAAATCTCCATTGCCAAATTGCTTTAAATTTGATAAGGTGGTATTATCGCCATATAAACCTGATGCACTCAGCAAAATTTCGTCATTTAATATTTCATAACCCACAAAAGGATATTGGGTTGCATCATTAATAAAGGTTCCTCTTGTTAGCCAGTTCGTTGGAGAGTTGCTTATGTCAAAAACATTGGTATTGTAGTGCAACATAACATTAGCTGCTGCCAGATAATTTTGAAAGGTAGTCTGAAAGTTTATGTCAAATTCAAGATATATATCGCCACTGCTTGTACTATATTTCATGTTTGCAAAGGAGTATGCAATATTATTATTACCCGTCTTATTTAGCATACCCATTTTTCGGGGCGTGTTTAACTTTTTTTTATAGATTGGCTTTTATCCTGTTTTATACTATCAACTTTGGTATTATTTCTTTTGTTCAAATAGGTTTTATTATAAATATAGTTGTCTTTATTCAGTTGGTTTATTTCACCCGTTCTTAGCTTTTCATTAAAAGTTCTTGAATACATGCTATCAGCAAAATGTTTTTCTTTATAAGCTTGTACTTTTGCATAGGTGCTTAGTATTTCAAATTGCTTATGCGTTATATCTTTTCTTGTTTGTTTTGTTGTCCCCTCCAAGTAATTATATAGTTCATCGATTTCATTAAATTTATATAGGCTATCGGCCTGCCTAATGCCAAAATAACTCATTTCTCCTATATATTCAAAACCTCCTAAGAATTTATTGTAGTGTGTATTCCTAAATTTATACGTTTTAGGTAAGTATGGAAAACCTGATGTTAATTCATTTTTATTTAATATGAAAATTCCAGTATTATCTATGTGAAAATTAATAGGGTCACCTAAACCGTGACTTCGATAACCTATCCATCTCCCTTTAAAAACTACCTCTTTGTTATTAATTATTGCTGTACCTCCTCCATAATAAGGTGTGATCAAAATTACTTTATTATCACAATTTCCCTTAAATATTTTGTGTACGGTAAGTTCATATTTAACAAACCAAACTCCGTTTTCATCATAATTATAATAATCGTAATCAATTTTCTTGATGCTTGTATCTTGGAAATAAGAAATCCCCGTAACAGTTGCTTCAACTAATAGGTCAGCAGGTTTAATGTATGTTGTATCAAAGTTAGGTGCTTTGTATCTAAATTGTGCCATGCTACCTTTTATAATAAAGAGTAAAATGGCAATTAAAATAAGGAACTTTTTCATAATGTTTTTTTTAGGTTTGTTAGTTACATAATAAAACAAATATTTATAAAAAAACTTGAATTATCACAAAAAAAGTTTGTAAATAGATAAAATAACTATAAGTTAAATTTAAGCAACATAATTTTTAAGTTAATTGTTTCGTCTTACACCTGTAACAAACATTAACTAATTATTAGAACAAATTTTAGAGATATTTAGAGTGATTTCCAAATAGCAAAAAGTCGAATAGCAAAAAGCTAATCGACTTATTTATTATTCACAATTTCTTGAAGCCTAACTCGCCTTTACCAGATTATCGGTGTATTTAGAAGGACATTTTAAAAGAATTTTAGATGCTTCAAAATGGTCACCTTCCATACTACCCACAATCACAATTTTCTCGCTTCTTTCAAAGTCGGTTGGCTCAGGGTTGTGGTATACCACTTTGCTCTCTTTACCTTTTTCGTCCATCATGTAAAAGCTAAAGAAATTAGCATCTTTCTTAGGGTCGTAGTATTTTTCCTTGGTGCGATTTAGTGTGCCTACCACATGGTATTCTTTACCATTATGCTCAGCGGCCATGGTAAAATCTTCATAAGTGCTTGCATCCCCGTACATACTTAAGATGGCAGCAATAGAAATAGCAATTAAGGCAATGGCAATGATATGCGTCTTTTTCATGTTTTAAATTAATTATGATTTTTCAATTTTGGCCAATTTGCGGTCAAGACGAATTAAAAAAACAGTGATACCCAAAAACAAAATAGACATTACAGCAACAACTACATATATTTTTCCGGAGCTTTCTGCATCAGGAAGTTCGCTGCTATGTATGGCTTGAAGAAGAATTAGATTTAAAATATTTGCCATGATTAATTATTATTTTTTTTATGTTCGATAAATAGAGTGCGGATACTCAAATCCGACATCCAAAAACCTATTAGTGACCAACCGATTACCGCAGGATAAAATACCATACGCAAGCGGCTGTCAAGGTCATAACTGTTAAAGCCAGGGTTTCCGCCATTCCCAGGATGCAATGAATCTGTTAAGCGAGGCAATACAAACACCAATACAATAAACACAGGGAAACTAAAAATATTGTAAACTGCGGAAACGCGGGCTTTCTTCTCTTCATCATCAATAGAACTGCGAAGCACAAAATAGGCAGCATACATCAGCATACCAATGGCGGCACTGTTTAGTTTAGGGTCATTTGTCCAATAAGCACCCCAAGTATTTTTAGCCCAAATCATACCTGTAAGCAAACCAATTACACCAAATGTCATAGCAGTTGTGGCATAAGCTTCAGATTTGATATCATATGTAAGGTCTTTTTTGTTCAATACCTGTATGGCATTTATCATAGATGCCAATAAGAGTAATATCATACCAAACCACATAGGCACATGGTAATACAAATTTCTTATGCTTTGCTCCAAAATAGGCAAATCAGGCACTGGCATGGTTAAGCCACCAATAATGGCATAAAACACACAAACAATACCGAGAATCTTCCACCAACTTATCATGCTGCGAAAGTACGAAAATAATAAAATCCAAAACTGACTTTTTTCATATACCACATTGATTTGATTACAGTATGCACAAAGTCACAAAACTGACAGATGATTTGCAATCTAAAATATCTAATCAACCCCTGCTGCATCCAGTTTGCCTTTAGCAAAGTCTGCTGCAAAGTCCACAAAAACTTTATATGCTTGGGTAAAGGTGAATTTATTCTCTGCCGTTTTCTCTATGATATTCCTGCGATTCAAGGTAGTAAAGAACTGCTTTCTACTAAAGCTGTCTTTCATTTGGTTGTTATTCAATATCAATTCAGCATAAGATGAATTGTAAAAATACTCATCAATCTTATCCATTTCAAATTCAGCATATTGAATTTCTTCCAAAAAATTCTTTCCATCTTTATCTAATTCAAAACTTAGAACAGCAAAGAAAAGACAAATATCTCGGCTCAATTGTTCGCCTGTTTCGTAAGATAGGATAAAAGCAAAATCAGTTTTCACTTCAAGTTCGTATGCAAAGCTTTCTCTGAAAAACTTAGCATAAAAATCTTCGCTCTCTTTCAGAGAAACAAACTTGGGGTCGCTGGCAAGTATAAACTTACCGCCCATTAAATCGCTTACGATGTCTTTGTGGTATCTAGGAAATTCCATATTTCAATATCTTAATTTTTGGTACACGTAATGTCATTTGACTGGTTTTGATGAGTTTTCTATCTGGCTCTTTTTCATCTAACTCCAAGAAAATATCATCTTCAAAAAGCAAGCCTGTAAGGGCAAAAAACTTATCCGTTTCTATGTCTTTATATTCACTTCTCAGTGTCAATCCACACCAATCAAAGAAACTATCAATTGGCAATTGTTGCAACATTCTGTCTTTATAAAGCTCTTTGTTAAATACCCACTTATCGCTACTGGCCACTGGGTCTTCCATCAATATATTCTCATCTGTAACAAATTGTTCTAAATACTCTTTGGCATTTAGATACATGTCGTTGCTATATGGATAATACCTTTCAGGCTTAAATATTTTTGGAACAGTTGATTTATAAGGTTGTTTCAAAAACTCTATCCAACCCGTAAGAATAATTGATTCCGTTCTGATGCGCTCAATTAAAGGTAACAATTCATTGGTTAATAATTTAGACTGACGAAGCAAATTGTCGTTCGTCATCACCAAGAAATTGTAGAGTTTTTCAAACTGTAGGCGAATGTTCTCGTCATTAAAATTAAGCCTACGTACGTTTACATACTGTGAAATATCAAAGAGTTTATTGGTAATACTTTCGGCATGGTTAATATCAAGGATATTGTTTAAAGGAATGATATAATAATCAATCCAGAAACTGGCCTTGCGCACTTTCTCTTTATAGTCAAGCTTCTCAACATTAGATTTTAACTCTCTTGTTTCGGCTAATAAACGGATGGTGTTTTTCTCTACAGCCTCACTAAACTCCCTTATCTCATTGTTTAAATCATCAATTCTGTTTTTTAGAATAAGGTTATCACCTTTGATGCCTTCACGTATTTTACTAAATAATTTACCTATGGATTGCTCGTATTTTTGAATGGTTTCAGGTAACAATGGTCTAAATTCATTCAAAATGAATTCAAACAATTTAAAGTAAACATCCCTGAATTCAAAATCATCGCCAATTTTGCGAATGATTTTGTAATCAATGAGCTGTGTCTCGATAGGGTCATTTCTCTCAGAAAGCACTTGCATAAGTTGCTCCTTACGAATAATACCCTCATCCGATTGTATATCAAACAAATCTTTTAAGCTATCAAAATGGTTAGCTAAAAAGTTGAGTATGGTTTTTGGTTCTGCTTTTAACATTCAACAATATTTTTAATTAAATAGAATTTGTTGTTCTAAGAATTTATTATTTCTCAAAATATAATCTCTAATCTTCAATACTACTTCATCATTGGTATTTTTCAACCTATCTTTCATTTCACCTTTTATGGGCATTCTTGATTGCTTTAATATTTCTTGAAAATCTGAAGGTATAAATAAAGTGGTATTGGGAAAATTTTCTTTACAATACAAATACTCTTCCAATCCTGTAAAGTCATAATCAGGACAGAATAGCACTTCTTTTACACGCCAATTAGAAAAATCATTTTGCCCTAGTCTTCCATATTTATGAACGAATACATAGTCTTTGCCTATGGTTTTTTCTGCTACCTCAAAACAATCTTTATTTTCAATCCAACATAATTTATCAGTTTCTACCGAAACATTGCTACATCCAAAGAAACCAAATTTGTTAGTGTAAAAACCTAAGTCTATTGTTTCATTATTCACTTTAACTTTCTTATTTCCTCTATAAAAATAATAAGGGTTGGTTTCAAGACCTCCTATAATTTTACTATTTCCAAACTTTTTA
This sequence comes from Chitinophaga pinensis, assembly GCA_945870425.1. Classification (GTDB taxonomy): domain Bacteria; phylum Bacteroidota; class Bacteroidia; order UKL13-3; family UKL13-3; genus RGVD01. The sequence goes on from CAMBSD010000007.1 coordinate 26,476, forward strand.
GCCGCATCAATTTTTGAATTAACATTGATAACATCAGTATTTATTTGACTTTTAAAAATCTCCTTAAATACATACTGATTAACAATTATCAAATTACTACCCCTGCCCATTTTCTCAAATTCGATAGCATTTGCCTGTTCCATTAGTTTAAACAACTTTGAATTACGAACAACCGAACCTACCGAACTTTTGGCGATTCGTTTCTCAGTTTTCAGATTAATAAAAAAGTCATTTATAATATTCATTTTCTATCTTGATACAACGGTATTATTTTCACCATACATCGCATTCACTTTCTCATTCACGTTTATCTTGCCTGCATTTGGATAGATAAAGTAATACTTACCAAATCCTGCCACCGCATCTGGAGCCGCAAAAATAGGTATGAAATAATGCTCTCTACAAAACCTCACCAATTCAGGTCGATTCTGCTTATCAATGGTTGCCACCTCATCAATAAACAATACAATTCTATTCTCGTCATCTGCAATGGCCAATCGATTGATGATGTTCATCACAATCATCAAAAGAATCATCTTATCCGTTCCATCACTCTCTATCTGCTCATTCAAATCCACTGGCTTGGTTGAACCCTTGCGAGTCAAATGAAGGGTAATATCAAACAAGTTTTCAAAATCTATTTTCTTACCACTTTCTAAATAAGCGTCAAGAATTTTCAAGTTTTCTGAATGGTCAAACTCAAACATCAATTGGCCTTTCACCTGCTGAATTTGGCTGATTTTCTTCACCTCTTCAACTAGTTTTTTATTATCTACTAACTCAATGGTTAAGCTTTCAATATCAGAAATACGGCTTTGTGATAGTTTATGGTTGAACTTATTATTTATAAATTCTTTAAACTCATCATAACGTTTCAACAAGGTGTAGGCTGGGTTTGCAAACTGTGTGCTGATACTCTCCAAAAGTGATTGAATGCTTCGTTCTTTATCATCAATCAAAGCAATCTCTTCTTCAACATACCTGATAAAATCTTGCTCATCTGCAAAAGTCGATTGTAGTTTATCCCTCAACTTTTCAAACAAATTGTCTTTATTTATTTTTAGGGTAAATCTATCATTTTGATTCAACTTGATTTTATTGTAAAGCAAATCCAAATCTTCAGTGCTTTCAAATTCTTCATCAGCAACCAAACCTAGAGATTCAAGTTCTCGTTTGAAGTCTTGCAACTGAGCAATCCTATCTCCACGTTTCTTTATCTCATCATTTATCTCGTTTAACTCATTTGATTTTTGCGCAATCTTTTTATTGATGGCTTTCAACTCGTTTTCAAACTGCTCTTTTTGGGTATTGATTTCAGTGATTACACCTTTCAATTTCTCAATGTTTTTAACGAGAGAAGGCTTGCTTTTTATCTTTTGTAATTTGATTTTAATAGTCTCAATCTCATTCAATATTACTTGCAAGTCAGACTGAGATTTCTCTATGTCTTTTAATGTATCAAGCAATTGCTCTTGACTTTTTAATTCAGCCTTGGCTTGTTCTAGTTTTTCTTTTATCTCTTCAATACTTTCAAAGTCTTTTTGAACAATATTTTTTGAGATGTCAATCTCTCCATCAAATATTTTTAAGGTATCACTAATCTTGTGAATGGCTTTTTTCACCTGCTTGCCTGGCAATGCCTTCACTTGCTCACTTAATATGGCATTTAACAGCTTCCTATTATCCTTGTTACCACTGATTTTGTTGATCAACAAATCACTGTAGTTCTTAATTTGATTCTCGAAATTTTGAACCTGGTTTTTCAAACTCATTACCCTGAATTCAATCTGGTTTGATTTCAGTTTTTGAATATCAATCATGGTAAGTCTGCTCTCTATTTCTTTCCTTTTTTTATCAAAATTGGCAAGACTTTCATTCAGTATTTTTTCTGGCTCAAATGAGGTGATGGCAAACAACTCGGCCTCCTTTTCATTTAACTTTTCAGCTTCATGCTGTATTTCGGCAACCTTCCCTCCTATTTTTCTATCTAAATCAGATTTTTTAGGGTTTAAATCTTCATTTATCTCAGTATGTATTTTAGCTCTTGATTGCGTTTTGTCAACCAGTTGGCCTTGCAAGCTCGGCAGAGTATGCTCATAGTTTTGTGTGAAAGCAGCATACAACTGACTAATGATTTTGTTCTTAGCCGAATATTGACTTACGATTTCTCTAAAATCATCAAACTCGTTTTTAACAGATCTTAAATTACGAATCTCGTTATTGATTTTACGTAAATCATAGATGTCTTTTTTGTTTTTCTGACTAAAGTTCAGAACCTCATTTTCCCTGTTATCCGCAATGATTAAAGCCTCTTTCAGGTTTTTGTTCGTTATCAATTTTGTATTGATAAGGTACCTGTAAATTTTAGAGAAATTATTACTCAATCCATCACTCTTCACGTTATCATCAAGCCAAACAACTCCATTATTTCTTCTACCACGTTGGTACACAAAACTAAAAACCTCTCGTTTATCTTTGAAGGCCTCCAATTCAATCCCTTCTTTGGCTAAATTGGCTTGCACCTCGTCAAATTTCATTAATCGCTTTTCAGCATCTACGAAATGACTTTCCTTATAATCACTTGGGTATTTGTAATACTCTAAATTACCTTCACCATCACGCTTTAACAAGATACAGTAGTATGATTTTTTAAAGATTTCAAAAACGATGTAACTTTGATTTGGATTCGGGAAATAGTGATGTATCGTATCCTTGTCACCCCTCCTGTTACCGCTGAAAGTCATCTTGCTTCCATCAATGATAAAAAGGAAATTCAGTGCATATATTAAGGTTGATTTGCCAATATTATTGGGTCCAACTAGCTGAAGACTATCGCAATCATTAAAGCGAATTTCAGCCTTACCATAAACTTTAGAATTGATAATTGTAAGTGATGTAAGCATGTATTTCTATTCAAATAAAAAGGCAAAATAACATGCACCTTTAAGAAGAAACTAACACATAATACACAAAACATATCACTTTACTTTTATCTCATTATCAGGAAACAACAAGAAGATAAAATGTGAACAAAATATTTTGACTTTACAAAAATGGTTTGTTAAACCACTATTTAACAACCACACATAAAAAAAAGATACAATAAGGGCTAAAATAAGGAATGTTACATTCGATAATTGAAACCATTTTTTTATAGCCTATACCCATTTTAGATTACAAAGTTTTTAAAATCAATAGTAAGCTAAACTGAAATTATAGGAGCATAATTTCGCAATAGCATCCTCTTAAAATAGTTTAATTCCACTTGACCATTGTATTTGAACCTTGGCTTTTGCGTATTTGCTATTTATTTCAGCTTGTTTTATTTGGGCATCAATTAAGCTGCGCTCACGAGTATTCACCAAAAAAAGTGAGCTCTCACCATTTTCAAACCTGGTTTGTTCTGCATCGCGAAGTGTGGTAGCATTTTTAACTAAAACATCCTGAATACTTATTAGCTGTTCAAGGTTTAGTAAATTATTATAGTTTGTAAAAACTTCATTAACCAATTCACGCTTTGTTAATTGGGCTTCAAAATCAATATTTTTAAGTTTTAAATTGGCTTGTTGCAGTTTTCCTCTTTCTTTTCTTAAAAACAAACTGCTGTAAAAACTTGCACCAAACTTATACTGTCTGTTAAAAATATTGTTCACATCGTTTTGTGCTCCTTTGCTGTATGTCTGAAAAGGATAATATTCAATATTTAGTTGAGGCTTTATATTTTCAATAGCCAACTTTCTATCAATTTGTAATTGCTTGTTTTTAAACTGCAATTTTATCAATTCTGGATGATTGCCTTCGGTGTAATTTACCATTCTTTGCAATGAGTCGGTACTTATTTTCCTAATTTCGGTACCAATTGCTGATGGATAAACCGATGCTTTTAATTGCAATGCTTCATTTTTATCGTTCCATAAATAATTACTGATACTCAAACTTGCATTTTTAAATTCAACTTCTGTTTCCAACAAAAGTGTTTCTCTGCGCTTAAGTTCAATTAATGCTTCTACACTATCAATGGGTTTATCTTCGCCACCTTTTATACGGCTGCTAATAAAGGTAAATCGGTTTTCGGCCAAACTATAACTTAACTGCATAAGCTTAAGTTTTTCATAAGCTAATTGCCATTCCCAATAATCTTTGGCTGCACTTAAAAGCAACTTATTAATTACTTTAACACGTTCGGCTTCATTTAGTCCTTGTAAATATTGAGCTTGGCGCAATGATGCTCTGCGACCATCAGTTTGAAATCCTCTTAATATAGGTACATTTACTCCCGCATAAAGCATTCCATATTCGCCATACTGCGGAAAATATTGGCCATTGTTTTCTAAAATTTTTATACGGTCATTATTTACTGCTATTCCATCGCTTTGATCATATCCTGCTTTTACATCTACACCAATTAAGGTTGGTATTTTAATTTGAGGCTCAAAGTAAGTGTAGCTGTTTTTTCCATCGGTAGTTTTGTTTTCATAATTGGTGCTAATAACAGGATCAAAAGCACCACGTGCTGCCAATAATTCAGCCTTAGCGCTTTGAGTTAATAAATTAGCTTGTTTTGAAACCGGATGATAATTGACTACCTGTGCATAAAAATCTTGAAAAGAAAAAACAGAAGAATCTTGAGCTGATATTGCATTGCAAATGCAAAATAAAAACCCTAACTGAATGTATTTTAGTTTCATGGCTATTTATCCTTTTTGGTTTTGTTATCCGCAGCTTTTTTCATTTGATTTGCTTCGTCCATAAAATCAGGAGGGAAAGCATTAAACTGACGCCATAACTCGTACCATACCGGAACTCTATTTAACATGGCCCAACCGTATACACCCCCACCAGCTCGAATCAACTCGGGCCAAGGCACATCGTTGGGGTCTTGAACTACCAAAATTCTAAAATTACCTTTTTCATCAGCATTTCTATCAATGGCTTGGACTAAACCTCCAAAAGTTCCAACGCTTCCACTTGGCCACCCACTAAAAACCAAAGCGGGCCAACCATCAAACTGAACGCGAACTTTACAGCCTTTGAATAAAAGTGGCATATCTAAAGCTCTTACTGTCATTTCCACTGCAGTTTTTGTATTGGCAGGAACAATGGTAGCCAAGTTTTCATTTTCCTTAATGGTTTCGCCAATACCAGCTTTTAAAACTTGTACCAAATAACCATCCTGTGGAGCTTTAATGGCATAAAATCCACTTCTTAACAATAAATTGCTGTATTCTATTCTTAATTTGATTAGCTCGGCTTGGCTTTCAAAAAGTTCGCCAGCAGTTTCTTCTAGTATACTTTCAGCTTTCGAAATTTTATCTAAATATTCAGCCTCAATAAAATTTAAATCAATACGGGCATTTATTAATTCGTTTTCTGCTTTGTCGTATTTGTTTTCACTCTCTATAGCTTTAGATTTGGCTTCTTGCATTTTATTGGTTCTATTCTGAATTTCAGTTAAAGAAGCCAATCCTTTTTTATACAGTTCGTTTAAACGTTCAAACTGATTGCGCGAAAGTTCTTCATTTGTTTTAGCTGCATCAAAATTTCCCTTTTCACCTTTAACAGTAAACTGTGCTTGCAAAATCTTGTTTTTGGCCATTTTAAGTTTAATTGCTACGCTGCTTTTGAGTGCATCTATTTGTTTTTCTAAAGCAATTATTTTACGATTTTTTGCATCCAAACCATCTTCTTTATTTGCAATTTGTTTTTGGGTTCTTGCTAATAATTCAGGGTCAAAAAACTTTTCTTTTACCTCGCTGATTATAACTAAAGTATCTCCTTTTTTTACAAATTGACCTTCCACCACTTTCCATTTTTCAATTCTTCCACCAATAATCGATGGAACATTTTGTGGTCTATCTTCGGGGGCAAAAGGAGTAACTTTTCCTTTTCCATTTATGTTTTGTTGCCAAGGCAAAAACAAACTTAAAAATACCAATGAAAAAATGCCAATTAGCCAATTTCTAATGGTTTTAAACTTTTTTGGTGTATTTATCAATTGAACGGTATAAAGGTTACTATTTTTAAACTCGTTCAGGGTATTGTTATAAGGATTTTGATCCATTTTGTTGATTTAAATTGGAGTGGAATATTAGTTTATAAATGCGCTTAACATATCGTTTTGACTCAAGCTTTGGTAAGTATCGTTTTTGATAAAAGTACCATTTTGCATTAAATAAATGCGATCACATTTCTGTAAAATACCCACTTGCGATGAAACAATAATTATGGCCCATTCTTTATTTTCAAAAATATTGTTCACCAGAGTGGCACTTTCTTTTTGGTTCATATTATAAAAAAAGTCGTCAATTATTAATAGTTTAGGTTTTTGAACAAAACTGCGAGCTAATAATATTTTTTGAACAACACTTTTGGGAAAATTAGTACCACCTGGGTTAACATTGCTTTGTAACCCATCTTCTAATTGGGCTAAAAATTCAGTTAAACACGATTTCTCCACTGCATGCATTACATCCTTAAATGCAATTCCTGCACGACCCATGGAAATATTCTCTTCTATAGTTCCTTCAAAAACATCATCTTGCGATAAATTATCGCCTACAATTCCTCTGTATGAATCTATATTCAGCTCGCGTAATGAAACTTCATTTAAGGTGAAAGAACCTTCAAAATTAGAGTACAAACCCGAAAGTGTTTTAATAAAAGTAGTTTTTCCACTGTCGCTGTGTCCTGTTATAGCAATTCGTTCGCCTTTTCCTATTTCAAAGTTTACATTGGTCAATGTACTTTTTTTACTGCTAGGATATTTAAAACTTAAATTACTAGTTTTTAAAAGTAATTTATGCTCTATTTCTAAATCATGCAATTCACGACCTTCATTACTTTCGATTTCTAAATCGGTCACATGTCCAATTTTGTCTAAAGCTGTTAGTAAATCGTAAGCTACTTCAAGGGTAGAAATAAGCTTTTCAACCGAATTGATAATCAATACAATAATTAACTCAGCAGCTACGAACTGACCTAAATTTATTTGCCTATTGACCACCAAAAAGCTACCTAAAATTAATAGTGAAGCTGTAATTAATGTTTTAAATGATACAATGGCTACATATTGCTTTACTAAGATATTAAAATGTTTATTTCGATATTTCAGGTAATTAGCTAATAAATTGTCTGCTTTGTGAATAGGTAAATTTGAGTTTCCTGCTAGTTTAAATGAGGTAATGCTTCTGCCAATTTCTTGCAACCAATAGGCTACTTTGTATTTATATTTCGATTCATAAATACTGGTTTCAAGTGCTTTTTTCCCTGTTGTATAAAATATAATTAGAATGACAAATAATATAAAAAAACCAAACCCAATAAAAACAGGGTGATAAAGCGAAAGTAATAACAAACCAAATAGTATTTGAATTAAAGCTGCAGTTAAATCTATTAATATTTTTGGTAATGATTTTTGAACGTTTAAAACATCAAAAAAACGATTCACCATCTCGGGCGTGTAGTGCTTTAATAAACTTTCAATTTTTATACGTGGTAAGCGCCAAGCAAACTCAAAAGTCACATTGGCAAATACACGCTGTTGTAGTATTTCAACCATTTTTAATTGTTGGATTTGCAAATAACCCGAAAGACCTGTAGCAGCAATAACCAATGCAATTAATATAATAACCGATTCTAGCAACAAACCACCTGAAATCAATCCAACTATGGCTTGCACCCCAAGCGGCAAGGCTAAATTTATTATGGCAATTAAAATGGCGAAGAAATAGATGTATTTAATATCTCGTTTTTCGGCCTTTAGTAAACTTAAAAATCTTTTAAATGGAGTGATACCTATTTTATGATCTAAATTCAAGAGAGGGTTTATATGAAATCCTGTAATAAATAATATTTGATCATTTTTTCCATCTTCATTTTGGTAATCATTTTCTAAAACCAATTGGTCAATGTTTTTTGCTTCGTTAGCTATTTCTTCAATGGTTTTATAATCAGCATTTTGCTCTCTATCATCTTCAAAAGCTAGGGTCTTGTAGCTTTTAGTTTGAAAATGCTTAAGTAAAACAGGGGTTAAAACCTTATCCGATTTTTTAAAATAAATAACAGGAAAGGTATTTTTTGTTAGAAGCGCTTCAAACTCAGCTTTAGTTGCAGTTCTTACTTCAAAGGCAAATTTTGCGAAAGTTCCGATATTTATTAATTGCTCCAAAAACATATCGAAATTATTTGACATGTTTTGTTGATATCTTGCTTTGGCTTTTTGAAGTTCAACGTGGTCTAAAACATGATTAGATGCCTTTGAAAACTCATCAATTAATCTAACAATTTGATGGTTATGTTTCATTTAGTGCTCTGACAATAGGGGGTTAAAATAATTTTCAAAAGTAATTTTTTCCTACCGTTTTTAACGATGCTAATTTTTAAAAATAAATGTCTGTAAATATAGGGATATTGCTAATTTCATCGTTTATCAAATTAAAATATTATTAAAAAATGACTTAAAAATAATTTAGGCTAATATACACTATTTATATTAGAGTTTGTCTTGAACGATAATTATTATCTCATGAAACCAATAACATAGAAATAGAATTGAACAATTTCATTGAATTTAAACTCTAATTTGTAAATTGCTTTGGTATGGAATTTTCAGGTTCAATTAAATCTAAACTACCAAAAAGCGGTACAAGTATTTTTGCAGTGATGACTGCCTTAGCCAACGAACACCAGGCCATTAACCTAGCTCAAGGCTTCCCAGATTTTGACGTAAATCCCAAACTTACCGAGTTGGTTCATCACTACATGAAAGCAGGGATGAACCAATATGCTCCTATGCCTGGGGTAATGAAATTGAGGGAGAAAATTGCTGCTAAAACAGAGGAGTTATATTCCGCAGTTTATGATCCTGACAAAGAAATTACAATTATTCCAGGTGCTACACATGGTATTTTCGCCATTATCTCAGCTATGATTAAAGAAGGTGATGAGGTGATTGTATTGGAACCATGCTACGATAGTTATGTTCCCGCCATTGAATTAAATGGTGGTAGAGCGGTTTATGTGGAGTTAAAGCAACCCGATTATAAAGTAGATTGGAATGAAGTAAAAAAACTAATTAACTTCCATACCAAACTTATTATCATAAACACACCACATAACCCAAGTGGAAGTATCCTGAGCGCTCAGGATATGCAAAAGCTAGAGAAATTGGTTAAAAACACAGATATCGTCATCGTAAGCGATGAAGTATATGAACATATTATTTTTGATAAAGTGGAACACCAAAGTGTTGCCAGATACCCCAAATTAGCTGAAAGGAGTTTTATCGTTTCATCTTTTGGAAAGACATACCATACCACAGGTTGGAAAATGGGATATATTTTGGCTCCTAATAACCTTACTGTTGAGTTAAGAAAAGCACATCAGTTTATTGCTTTTAGCACCAATACACCCATACAATATGCAGTAGCCGATTATATGGATGACAAAGATGCCTACATGCAATTGAATGCCTTTTACCAAGAGAAACGAGATTATTTCAGGTCCTTGGTCAAAGGCTCTAAATTTAAATTGATGCCCTGCCAAGGTTCCTATTTTCAGCTTTTACAATACAGTAAGATAACTCAAGAAAAAGACCTTGATTTTGCAAAAAGGTTAACGATTGATCATAAAGTGGCTAGCATACCTGTTTCTGTTTTTTACCATAAAAAAAATGACCATAACGTGTTGCGTTTTTGTTTTGCCAAAGGAAACGAAACTCTTGAAAAGGCGGCTGAAAAGCTTTTAAAAATATAAAGATGAAACTTAGCTTAACCAGCATACAATCCAGCTTGCATTGGGAGAATCGCAAGGCAAATCTTGGTATGTTTGATGCAAAAATTTCAAATATTGATGTAACAGATATTATTGTACTGCCCGAAATGTTTAGCACTGGATTTACTATGAAACCTGAGCTCCATTTCGATACCATGGATGGTGAAACCATTGCCTGGATGAAAGCACTTTCAATTAAAAAGAATGCGGCTATTTGTGGAAGCATTATCATAAAAAATGAAGTAGAACAATATGTTAATCGTTTTCTTTTTGTTAATCAAAATGAAATCCAATATTACGATAAAGCCCACCTTTTCAGAATGGGAGAAGAAAACCAACATTACCTAAAAGGTGAATCACAAAAAGTAATTCAATACAAAGGCTTCAACATTGCACCCATGGTTTGTTATGATTTGCGATTCCCTGCTTGGATAAGAAGAACTCCACATTTCGAATATGACCTATTATTATTTGTTGCCAATTGGCCCCAAAGAAGATCGGAACATTGGAAGACCCTGCTATTGGCAAGGGCCATTGAAAACCAAGCCTATGTTCTAGGTGTAAATAGAATTGGAAATGACGGTAATGGAATATATCATTCTGGAGATACTTCATTTATAAACCCATTAGGTGAAATCCTATATAGGAAAAAAGAGGATGAAGATATTTATACGCATGTGATTGAAAAAAGCATCATAAATGATTATAGAAAATCTTTCCCAGTTGAAAAAGATGCGGATGAATTTAATTTGAAATAAATTCTAAATCCAACCTTTACGCTTAAAAATAAGAAGCACTATTGAAGAAGATAACATCATCAATACTATGGATGCAAAGAAACCCCATTCAGAACTAAGCATAGGCATTACCACGAAATTCATTCCAAAAATACCCGAGATTAATGTGGGTGGCAAAAAGGCAATCGAAAAAACCGTAAAACGTTTCATGATGCGATTTTGCTCAATATTAATCAAACCTGTAATGGTATCTTGAAGGTATTCTAACCGCTCAAAATTAAAGGCAGAGTGTTCAATTAGTGAATTTATATCCTTAAGTACAATTCGCAAACGCCCCTTTTTATCCTCTGGGAAATTGATACTCTTTAATAGATAAGACAATACCCTTTGTTTATCAATAATGCTCTCGCGCAAGGTCATGGTATTTTCTTGCAAACCTGTTATTTCAAGAAGTAGTTCAGAATATTTGTTACTACCAGTGGTAAGCAATTTACTAAACCCTGATATTTCGTGTGATACCTTTTCAATCATATCAGCATCCAAATCAATTCGGGTTTCTTGAATGCTCATCATCACATCATAGCCCGAATTAAATATTTCATTATTCGTTTTTATCTTACGGTTTACATCGGCAAAGGTGCTCAATTCAGCTTGACGAAAAGTGTACAAGGTGCTTTTCTTTAGGATAAATGAAACAGGGTGTTTTGAAAACTGACCATCATCCAAACGCAAGTAGGTTGAGTTACAAGTTATCTCATTGTTTCGCTCAAAGTATCGTGATGAACTTTCAATCTCAGCTATTTCCGCAGGAGTTTGAATGCTTATATCGCATTTGCTCTCTACCCATTCTTCTTCATCAGAGCTGGGTGATTGTAAATCAACCCAAATAATATTCTCCAAAACAGCAAGCTGTTTAACATCCGTTTCTTTTAAAACTTTGTCACCATCGCGATAGAAAATTCTAATCATGCTCGTATTTGATTGAAATATTACAAGGTTAATTTTTACAAAAAGTAAACCAAATTGTTATCAAATGGGTCAATCTCAAATTCAATAAACAACTACCAAATTGCAGCTCTTTCTTCTGGCTTACGATACATTTTATTTCCATCCTTTACACCCCAAATTTCATAGAATTGACTCATGTTTGAAAGTGTACCAAACACCCTAAACTGAGGTGGAGAATGCGGATCAGTCAATATCAACTGTCTTGCTGCTTCTGGCCTAGCATTGTTTTTCCAAACTTGTGCAAAACCAATGAAGAACCTTTGCTCAGGGGTATATCCATCAATAACTTTATTAGCTGAAGGGTTATTTTTCAAGTACATTTTCAATGCTTCATAGGCCATAGTTAAGCCCCCTAAATCAGCAATATTTTCGCCCAATGTCAATTCACCGTTTACATGCAAACTATCAATTACAATATAAGAATTAAACTGATTCACCAACATCTTTGTCTTTACTTCAAACTTCTTTCGATCCTCTTCTGTCCACCAACTTTTTAAATTTCCATCAGGACCATACTTGCTGCCTTGGTCATCAAATCCATGTAGGAACTCATGCCCAATTACAGCTCCAATTGAACCATAGTTTACTGCTTCATCTGCACTTGCGTTAAAGAAAGGTGGTTGCATAATAGCTGCCGGAAAAACTATCTCATTATTTTGTGGATTATAATATGCATTTACTGTTTGAGGCAACATTCCCCACTCAGTTCTATCAACAGCTTTACCCATTTTTTCTATCATTTCATTATAAGAGAATGTGTTTTCGTTGATATGATTTTCGAAATATGAGCCTTCTGTGATGGTTAATTTAGAATAATCTTTCCACTTATCAGGATAGCCCAACTTGCGCGTAAATCCAGCTAATTTCTCGAGTGCTTTCACTTTTGTTTCACCACTCATCCAATCTAATTTTTGCAAACGACCTTTAAAGGCTTCTGAGATATTATCCAAAATCACATTCACACGTTGTTTTGAATTTTGGCTGAAAGCTTTTTCTACAAACAGTTGTCCAAGCAATTCTCCAACTGTGGCATTTGTAGCATCTATAGCCCTTTTCCAAGTTGGCTTTTGAGTCTTTACACCACTCAAGGTGGTTGAATAAAAATCAAAACGTAGCTTATCACACTCACTATTTAGGTATGACATTGAACTGTTAATGAAACACCATTTTAAATATAATTTCCATTGCTCAATATTATATTTGTCTGTAAGTTGGCAAACCTTGTCAAAAAATAAGGGTTGTGATACGATTACATCTGTGAATTTTAATTCAGGAATAGAAGCAAAGTAAGTTGAAATAAGCATGTTTGCATACTTGCCATACACTTCTTCTTTTTTGAATTTGTTGTATTGTTTTTCGGTATCTCTTCTTTCAACCCTGCTCATGCTAGCTGAAGCCAGTTCAGTTTCAAGTCCAATTATTGACTCAATATGGCTATTGCTCGTATCAACCATATTTTTAACTCCAAAAATTTTAAATGAACTAGAAATATAGTCAAAATAGGCTTTTTTAATCTTTAATGTTTTAGGGTCATTTTTAAGATAATAATCTCTATCAGGTAAACCAACACCACCTTGGCCCATGTATACAATATAACTGCTACTATTTTTTATATCTTGACCTACAGAGGAACCAAACAAACATCTTACTCCAATCTTGTGAAATTTAGCAATGGTTTGAATAAGTTGCTCTTTGCTGCTTATAGCATCTATCTGATTAAGGTACGGTAAGGCAGGGCTAATTCCTTGAGCCTCTCTTTTTGCAGTATCCATAAAAACACGATAGAACTTTCCAACTTTATCAATGGCCGAATTTGGTTTAGCTGTTTTATTTTTTGCAGCATCTTCTAGTATTTGGATCAACAAGACATTATTTTGCTCCACTATCTCATTAAAACTTCCCCAACGGCTTTCACTTTCAGGCACAGGATTATCCTTTAGCCAAGTTCCATTGGCATATTCATAAAAATCATCAGCAGGATTTGCTGATTTGTTCATTCCTCTGATATTTAAGGCAGGAATCGTTTTTTCAAGTGTAAACGCAGCCAATACAGTGAAGGCAAGCAAAAATGTAAATTTATTTATTTTCATTGTTTGATAATTTTCGAATTGCAATTTTATTAATTAAAATGGATATCCCACCCCAAAATTTAGTATGGTATTTTCCCACATGACACCCAAGTCTTTATATTTCTCCAAAACCCAGCGCTGGGAGGGCGATAGCCTCGGGTCCTTTATTGGAACAGCCGCATCTAACCTAAATATAAAAATATTTAGATTTAACCTTACACCCACTCCTGAGCCAATGGCAACCTGATCAACAAAACGGTCGAACTTGAAGGCAGCCCCATCTCTTCCATCATCTTTAGCGGTCCAAACATTGCCTGCATCTGTAAACAAAGCACCTTCGAAAAGACGCTTATAAATATTAAATCTATATTCAAGATTCAACTCCAACTTCACTTCTCCAGAACGATCTATTTGGTTAATGGTATCAAAGGTACCTGGACCAACCGAACGAGGTCGGAAAGCCCTGATACTATTGGCGCCACCTGTAAAAAAACGTTTTTCATAGGTAATAAAATTTGGCGAATTTCCATAAGGCAAAGCATAACCCCCAGCCACCCTAAAATGAACAGAATTATTTATATCCAAAACCTTGTTCCATCTGGCATCCATATAAGTTTTAGCATACTGGTAATAATTTACACCAAACAACTTGTATTGACCTTTTTCATCTTTTTGAGTTCCCAATAATTCGTTTATTGCGGTTATAGAAGTTCCTGCCACTTCTAAGACGTCCCAACGCCAATAGAAATAACTCCCATCTTTCGACAAAGGTTTATCCGAATAAGTTAATCCGAATCTTGAATCAGTAATTAAGTTATTTGCAAAAATATTTTGCAGCAAAATGTCTGATTTACTTCGTGCTTCCAACTCAGCATTTGCAAAACTTGTATTAATATAACTAATTTCAAGTGGCGAAAAGTTGTAGCTATAGAGTTTTTTGTTGATTTGATAAGTCAAACCAGTAGTAAAAACAGTTCTTTTATATTGCAGATTGGTCTCATAAATGATGGAATTAGTAATAATAGTTTTAGTGCTTGATTGCAACAATTTCCTATCGAATTTCTTTAAAAAAACCAACCTGGGTAGTGATAAACTAGCTGTTAAACTGTATTCATTACTATTAAAAAACTGGCTGTTGTTTATCGAACTTCCACCCTGTGCTTCTATAGCTGTTCGTAATCTTAAGCTAAAAATTTCAGCACCATGAAATACATTCTTATCACTAAATTGTGCTGAAGCAGCCAAACCAAAGTTTCTATATGCTGCTAATTGACCAAGGGTATTACTCTGATCCGAAGTGATGGCTTGTGGCTCTATCACCATATCATATTTCTTTAGCGGTGATAGTTTTATGTGAAAATCAAGTTTATGTTGTGAGCTATCATCAATTGGAATAGGGGTTATACTTATGAACTTAAATATTTGCAAATCTGTAAGTCGATTATAAGTTGCACTCAAATTCTTTTGCATAAAAACCTCGTCCTTTTCAAGAAATAGGTTTCGAGCAATTTCCTCTGGGTTTACTCTATTATTCCTTGGAATATAGGTAAAATTCTTCAGTCTGATGGTATCTCTTTGGTCCAAGACATCGAGACCTTCATTTTGTTCTATCTCAACAATTAAATCATTGATCTTATATACATCATGAGGCTCAAAATCAGTTTTATTTTGAATATTAATACCCAAAGTTACCTTGTAATTCGCTTCACTTGAATCGAAATCAAAATCGAGAAAATCTTTCGAGAACTGGAAATAGCCATGATTTCTTAGTAAATCTACAATACGACTTTGCTCTTTCAATAAGTTTTCTTTATTGAATTCATTACCCAACCTTAAGTAGCTTTCATCCATGTGAACACTAACAATCTTATGAATATTCTTGTCTGATATATTTAGGTCAATCCTATATATAACATAAGGTTGATTCAAAGCTACATTATAATTTACAACTTGTCTTTGCCTTTGTCTTATAAAACCAAACAATTTATTCTGCTTCACATTGTACTCAATTTTAGGATAGAAATAACCTCTTGCTGATAAAGCATTTTTCATACTTTTCATAGACTTTTCAATCAATGCAGAGTCAAGAATTACGGGATTAACGCCAATGTCATATCGAAAAAACCTTTTTAACCAATTATCATTTTTGCCAGGCAAACCCACCCCTGGAACTCCTAATCTATAAAACCAAACATTTAATCTTGCGAGGCCTAAAAATTTCTTATTAGGTTTTTGCCTAATGCTTTCTTCCAAAACACCTTTCACAAAGCGGCTTCGGTTACCTTCAACAATTTTCACATTATTTTTTACCAGCTGATGTTCGTTTTGAAGCTGTCGTTTGGCTAAATTGCACGAAAATAATAAAGATAAGGAAAGAAGCAGAACAGCTACTCTTTTCATTTTAAATATGTTATCTAAAAATTCTATCAATTTTATTCGTTCACTAAAAGATAAAAAAACGCGTCAGCAAGAAATGCTCTTCACTGCCGAAGGTACAAAATCTGTACTGGAATTGTGCCATGCTTCAAAAATAAGCGTAAAGGGCGTTTTTGCAACAAAAGAATGGTTAGAGGAACATGCTTCTGAAATTTCAAGAAACATTGAATTAAATGAAGTATCAAATAAAGATTTGAATCAAATCAGTTCATTAAAGACACATCAAAATGTTTTGCTGATGGCTCAAATTCCTCTTATAAACATAACCACTGCTGATTTCTCAGAAGGATTGCATTTATTGATTGATACGGTGCAAGATCCAGGAAATTTGGGTACTATTATCCGTATAGCTGATTGGTATGGTATTAAAAATATTATATGTTCAAATGCTTGTGCAGATGCCTATAACAGCAAAACCATCCAAGCAAGCATGGCATCTATAGCTAGGGTAAATATATTTTATAAAGATTTAGGAGATTTTCTAGCGGAAAACAAACTACCCGTTTACGGAGCTGTTATGGAGGGACAAAACCTTAAAGAAGTAAAACTAAAAACACCTTCATTTTTGCTGATTGGTAATGAAGGAAAAGGCATCAGTCCGAAACTAAAACCATTCATCACACATGCCATCACCATTGCAAAAATAGGTGAAGCCGAGAGCCTCAATGCAGCCATAGCCACTGCCATTATTTGTGATAGAATGGTTTTTAGTTAATAATGCTCATTTAATAGTTGTTTTACTAGGTTCGTTAATTTCAACAATCAACTGTCAACAAACAACTATTTCTTCTTTTCCATCGTAGCTTTTATAAACTTAACAAACAATGGATGTGGGTTCAATACCGTACTTTTATACTCTGGATGAAATTGTACCCCAACAAAATATGGGTGAGATTTGATTTCAATGATTTCAGCCAATTTGGTTTCTGGGTTAATACCCGTTACTACTAAACCATTTTTCTCAAAATCGGCTTGGTATTTACTGTTAAACTCATAACGATGTCTGTGACGCTCGCTAATCTTAGTTTTTTCGTATGCTTTATATGCTTTGCTATCTTTTTTAACTTCACAAGTGTAAGAACCCAAACGCATGGTTCCACCTTTCATAGTGATATCCTTTTGGTCAGCCATCATATCAATTACGGCATGTTTAGATTTAGGATCCATTTCGCTGCTATGCGCATCTTTCCAACCAATTACATTGCGAGCAAATTCAATTACTGCCATTTGCATCCCTAAACAAATACCAAAGAACGGTACATTGTTTTCGCGCGCATATTTTATGGCTGTTATCTTACCCTCAATACCTCTATCTCCAAAACCTGGAGCAACCAATATTCCATCCATTTCACTTAATTTTTGATCAACGTTTTCATCCGTTATCAATTCTGAATGTATCAATTTCAAATCCACCTTACATTCATTTTTGGCACCAGCATGAATGAAGGCCTCAAGAATAGATTTATAGGCATCAGGCAGTTCAACATACTTACCAACCAAACCAATCCTTACTTCATTTTTCGGGTTTTTATATTTTGTTAGAAAGCTTGTCCATTCTTCTAATTCTGGCTCATTTTTGGTTGAGAGTTTTAATTTTCTTAAAACAATTTTATCCAACTTCTCTTTCAACATCATCATTGGCACATCGTAGATGGTTGAAACATCTAATGCCTCAATAACTGCATCTTGTTGAACATTACAGAACAAAGCAATCTTACGCTTTTGCTCTTTTGTAATGGCATGTTCAGAACGACATACTAAGATATCAGCCTGCACTCCGCTCTCCAATAGCATCTTAACACTATGTTGGGTAGGTTTGGTTTTTAACTCTTTGGTTGAACTTAAATAAGGAAGTAAAGTTAAATGAATAAACACACAATCCTCCTCCTTCATTTCCCAATTCAACTGACGAACTGCTTCTATATATGGCAATGACTCAATATCACCTACGGTTCCACCAATTTCAGTAATGATAATTTCATACTGACCCGTTTCACCCAATAATTTTATTCTACGTTTTATCTCATCTGTAATATGAGGGACAACTTGAACAGTCTTACCTAAAAAATCACCTTTGCGTTCTTTTTCTATTACATGTTGGTATATACGACCTGTAGTTACATTATTAGATTGAGAAGTTGGGGTATTCAAAAATCTTTCATAATGTCCCAAATCCAAATCCGTTTCTGCACCATCTTCTGTGACATAACACTCACCATGTTCGTATGGGTTTAAGGTGCCTGGGTCAACATTGATATAGGGATCCAACTTTTGAATAGTAACCGTGTAACCTCTGGCTTGTAGCAATTTAGCCAATGAAGCTGCGATAATACCTTTTCCCAATGATGATGCTACTCCGCCTGTAACGAAGATGTACTTTGATGTCATAATGCTTTATTGATTTGGAACGTAGCCTAGGTTTAACGAGGTTTTAAACCCTTCAACCATAAACTAAATATCTGTTTATGGGATACAAAAGTAGTTATTTTATTTACGCTCACGAATACATTCACAGAAAGGTTTTCAAGAATTTGTGAACATCGAATTGTAACTACACTTGGAGTTGGTTTAAATAATTCAAATAAGAGGATTGATATTGTCTATATTGCAACTTCATATATAATAACAAATTTGACATTTACTGATTTTAATTTCGACCAAAAGCTTTTAGATGGATTGGATTCAATGGGCTTCGATAAGCCAACACCCATTCAAGAACAAGCCATTCCCATTATACTTAATAATAAAGATTTAATTGCTTGTGCCCAAACAGGCACAGGTAAAACGGCTGCTTATGTTTTGCCTATACTTAACAAAATCGTGAAAAGTGGTGGTCAAAACCTAAACACTCTGATAATTGCACCAACCCGTGAATTAGCGCAACAAATCGACCAACAAATTGAAGGTTTTGGTTATTTCGTAGGTGTAAGTTCTATCTGTGTTTTTGGTGGTGGTGATGGGGCTGCATTTGCCCAACAGCAGAAAGCCATGCGTGAAGGTGCCGATATTATTGTGGCTACTCCGGGCCGCTTAATTGCCATGCTCACTTCAGCTGGTTCAGTCAATATGAGTTCATTGCAACATTTGATATTGGATGAAGCCGACCGCATGCTCGATATGGGCTTTTATGATGATATCATGCGCATTGTAAGCTACTTGCCTGCACAACGACAAACAATTTTATTCTCTGCGACCATGCCTCCTAAAGTTAGGACGATGGCACAAAAGATTTTGCAACACCCTGAGCAAATTAACATTGCCATCAGTAAACCTGCTGAAGGTATCCTTCAACAAGCTTATTTGGCTTATGACGCGCAGAAAGTGGGATTGTTAAAACATATCCTGAACGAAAAAGAACACAATAGCGTCATCATTTTTGCTTCTACCAAAGAAAAAGTAAAAGAACTAAATAAAGAATTATATCGTTCAGGCTTATCAATTAAGGCTTTTCACAGCGACTTGGAACAAATGGAACGTGAAGACATCATGCGTGAGTTTAGAAACAAAAACGTACAAATCTTGATAGGCACTGATATTCTTTCTCGCGGTATAGATGTGGATGGAATTAGTTTAGTAGTTAACTTTGATGTACCACCAGACCCTGAAGATTATATTCATAGAATAGGCAGAACTGCCAGAGCAGAAAGCACGGGAACAGCCATTACTTTTATAAATCAAAAGGATCAAAGAAAATTCTTTGACATAGAGAACTTGATAGGAAAAGACATTCCAAAGTTGAACTTACCTGAATCATTAGGCGAGGCACCTTTGTATGAGCCTGAGAAAAAATTTGATAAACCTAAATTTTCGGGCAAAAAGCCATTTAAAAGAAAACCTAATTTTAAGCCGAAGGCTAACTAGAATAAGGTTAATAATATTTAATAGAACATAGAAAAATTCTGAGAAAATATAGAACTTAGTTAGACTTCATTTTGAGCAAAACCTCAACCATAGCAAGGTCTTCAGGAGTCGTTATTTTTATATTACTATAAGAACCTTCCACTAAATGAATCTTTGCACCTACAGATTCTAACACACTGGCATCGTCCGTAAAATTATCATGTTCAGCTTGCTGATAAGCAGCTATTATTTCAGAACTTTGAAATACTTGTGGGGTTTGAATAAGGTAATAATTATTCCTATTTACATTTTTGTTACCCAGCAAATCCACTTCTCTAATAGAATCTTTCAACCGAACGGCAAGCACTGCATTGCCCTTTAGTTGGCAAGTATCATATGCATTATTTAAGAGTTCGTGACTTATTACAGGCCTAACACCATCATGTATGGCAACCAATCCTTCTGAAACAGCAGACAATCCATTTTTTACAGATTGAAATCGAGTGTCACCACCAGAAACTAAAGCATGAGGGATGGAAAAGGAATATTCTTTAATTAATTCTTGCCAATAACTCATTTGAGAATGGGGAAGAACCAAAACGATACGGATGTCAGTAATAGTAGCGAATGCCTCGATGGTATGCATTAATACGGGTTTGCCGTGTAGTAATAGAAATTGCTTAGGGATTTCAGCTCCCATGCGCAATCCCTTGCCACCCGCAACAATTAAGGCATACTTTTTCATTCTAATATTTGTTGATTATTGTAAATCATCAAATCTCAAAAATCAACAAATTAGATGATTAGCATGGCATCGCCATAAGCCAAGAATTTGTATTTCTTTTTAATGGCTTCATCATAGGCTTGCATCAACAAATCATAACCTGCAAAACCTGCAGTAGCCATAAGCAATGTAGATTCAGGTGGATGAAAATTGGTGATTAAGCAATTGGCAATTTTAAAATCATGAGGAGGAAAAAGGAATTTATCTGTCCAAAGTGTCAATGGATTTAACCTGTCTTTTGATGAAACTGAAGACTCGATAGCACGCATAACTGAATTACCTACGGCTACTACCTTTCTTTTTTCATCAATCGCTTGGTTCACAATTTGGCAAGCTTCAGGAAGGATTTCAAAAAACTCTGAATCCATTTTATGCTTGGTCAAATCTTCCACTTCAACTGTTCTAAATGCACCTAAACCATTGTGCAAAGTGATATCAGCAAATTTAACTCCTTTAATCTCAAGTCTCATCATCAACTCACGAGTAAAATGAAGACCAGCTGTTGGAGGGATAACGGCACCCACATTTTTTGCAAATATGGTATTGAATCTTTCTTTATCTAATTTTTCAACAGGTCTGTCGATGTATTTTGGCAATGGCATTTCACCCAATTTCTCTATGGTTTTCCATAATTCTTCATCTGGGCCTTCAAACAAGAAACGGATGGTACGACCACGAGAGGTGGTATTATCAACTACTTCAGCCACTAAATCATCATTACCAAAATATAATTTATTACCAACGCGAATTTTTCTAGCAGGGTCAACCAACACATCCCAAAGTTTCATTTCTTTGTTCAATTCACGAAGCAAAAACACTTCAATCTTAGCACCTGTTTTTTCTTTGCTACCATATAAGCGTGCAGGGAAAACTTTGGTATTGTTAAGGATCATTACATCCTTATCGCTAAAGTATTTTAAAATGTCTTTGAATTCTTTGTGCTCAATCTTGCCTTTTTTGCGATCCAAAATCATCAATTTGGCTTCGTCTCTGTTTTCAGCTGGATATTTTGCGATTAAACTATCTGTAAATTGGAACTTAAATTGTGATAACTTCATTTAGAATTGTTTAGTGTTATTGCATAATTTAGGCTAAAATACCTAAATTTTCGGACTGCAAATGTAATTTTATTTGGCAAAAAGTCAACAAATTTAATTTGGAATCGATATTCCTTTATTATAAGCCAATTTCGCTTTACCCTAAACCCTTAATCCTCCTTGCTTTTTACTGTTTCTGATCAGGTGGATGACTCATCCAAATATTTACACTATCAGGTACTTCTTCAACAATTACACGACAAAGTCCATGTTGTTTGAGTAAACCCAAATGTTTTGCCGCCTTTTCAGACACATCAATTAATCGCTTGCGGTGGTATGGACCTCGATCGTTAATTCTTACAATAACCCATTTTTTGTTTTTGGGGTTGGTAATCTTAACTTTGGTGTTGAAAGGCAAAGCTCTATGCGCTGCCGTAAGCAATTTTCGTCTGTAGCGCTCGCCATTTGCCGTTCTTCTACCTTCGAATTTCCGATGATAATAGGAAGCAATACCCTTTTTAAAATAAAGGCCGTGACCTCTTGAGGCTGTATCTGCCAAATAATTGGGTTCCGTTTGAACCAATTGTGCCTGTGAAATTTGAGGCAGAAAGAAAAAGCCCAGGAAAAATACTATGTATTGTCCAAGTTTGATATGTACTTTTGAGAATTCGATAATGCAATTTATAGCTTTAATAGATAAAAGTAATCCACAAACGTATTTAAAATGATCGATAGCTCACAAAAGAAACCTCTTGCTGAAAGAGTTAGACCAAAAAACCTAAATGAATACATTGGTCAAAAACACCTAGTAGGTCATGATAGTGTGCTCAGAAAAGCTATTGAAAACAAAAATATTCCATCCATGCTTTTTTGGGGACCTCCGGGTGTGGGAAAAACTACATTGGCAAAAATAATTTGTAATGAATTAGGTTTAAGATTTTACCAATTAAGTGCCATTAGTGCGGGTGTGGTGGAAGTTCGAAAGGTGATTGAGGAAGCCAAGAAATGGGGTAAAGTGCTCCTGTTTTTAGATGAGATTCATCGATTTAACAAAAGTCAACAAGATGCATTATTGGGAGCTGTAGAAAATGGAACTATCATTTTAATTGGCGCAACTACTGAAAACCCCAGTTTTGAGGTTAATAATGCTCTCTTATCTCGTTGTCAGGTTTATGTTTTAGAGGACATGGGCAAAGAGGAACTTCAATCAATAATTGATCATGCTTTAGCCAACGATGAATGGTTAATATCTAAAAATATAAGAATACAAGAAAACGAAGCTTTGTTTCTTCATAGCAATGGGGATGCAAGAAAATTGCTGAACCTATTTGAGTTAATTGTGACTCAAAAAGACAATCAATCCAACTCGGAAATAATTATTGATAATGCCAGTACAAGTCAAATTTTGCAACAAAAAATAGCTTCGTACGATAAAGATGGGGAACAGCACTACAATATTATTTCTGCCTTTATCAAATCTTTAAGAGGCAGCGATCCCAATGCTGCTGTTTATTATTTGGCACGTATGCTTGATGGAGGTGAAAACATTGAGTTTATTGCGCGCAGAATGCTCATTTTGGCAAGTGAAGACATTGGCAATGCAAACCCCAATGCCCTATTAATGGCATTGAGTACTTTTCAAGCTATCAGTATGCTGGGCATGCCTGAAGCACGAATTGTACTTTCGCAATGTGCAGTTTATTTAGCCACTTCAGTAAAAAGCAACGCCAGTTATGTGGCCATAAACGATGCTATGAGCTTAGTAAAGAAAACTGGAAATTTACCAGTACCATTGCATTTGAGGAACGCCCCAACAAAATTAATGAAGGATTTAAACTATGGCGCAGATTATCAATATGCACATGTTTTTGAAAACAATTTTGTTGAACAAGAATTTCTACCACCAAACATAGCGGGAACCAAATTCTATGAGCCTGGTAACAATGCACGTGAAAACGAACAAAGGGAATTTTTAAGAAAAAGATGGAAAGAAAAATATGGCTATTAAAATAAGTAAAAACATAAAAATGCGATTTCTATTGATTGGATTAATTAGCTTGTTTACAGGAATTTCAGAAAGTAATGCCCAAATGCATTTTCCTAATGGAAGCACTTTAAACCTAAATACAAACAATTCTGTTCTCTATCTCGAAACAAGAATTCTTTTCAACACTGGCATATACAAATCAAGCGACTATAGATGGGAAAAAATTTCGGATTCAATTGATAGCCGATGGCTTGTTACATCATGTTTTAATGGCGATTGCAAAAACGAACTTTTACAAAGCGGACAGTTTATAAGAGATTTTGGATTGAATGATACAACTTGCTTCTTGGCCTTCCACGTGGATTGCAATGAGCACAACGGCAACTCATTGATTAAATACAATGTTTTCAATTCCAAAAACATGAATGATTATGCCACGCTCACTTTTAATATTAATTATACCAATATGTCTAGTGTCGAAAGCACTGATTCATACCAAAATTTCAAAATATTCCCTAATCCAGCTAATGAAAACCTTACTATTTTTAACAACAACAAGGAAACATTTGATGTAGAACTAATGGATTCGCAAGGTCAAATTGTTGATTGCATAAATTCCCACAGCTATTTACTCCATATTCCTTTATCAAAAAACAAATACAGCAAAGGCATATATTTTGTGAGAATTACAAGTAATGAAAAAAGCCAATTTCATAAGTTTTTTATTGATTAGAATTTTAATATACTATAATAAAAAAGAGGCTGTTTCACCTTTCGAGACAGCCCCTTTTTTTATTTGTTTATTTGTCAGTTGTTGCGTCTCTTACATGTATTTCACACCTTAAATTATGCTTACTCCGAAGAGGGATTAATTAAATATCTGCATAAAAGCAAGTTACATTTTTGTGTTTATTGCCATATATGCGGTATAAGTATTCGTTTTTTTGATGTTTGGGGGGGTGGAGCGGTTTGTGATCTTGGGGTTAAATGTGGTTGTTGGAAACCTATAAGAATAGATGAGTTGCAAACTCATTTTTCATTTATTTATTCGGAGTCAGCTACGCTATTGCCCAGCACACAAGACTCCGAACAGTGGGGGTCAGTAGCATTTTTGTAGATGTCTTGGTAGGCGAGAAAAATAGGACCCTCTTTATCTCTTACATTTTCGGAAATAATTCTTTTCCTCATATTATTAATTGCATTCGGCAAATCCACATAATTTATATTATGTGTATCAAATGTTGTATAGGGGTGACCATAATTCATTCCAGATATTACATGGCGTTTTCTAAAAAGCTCTTCGACACCAGTGCCAGGCTGAGCTACTAAGTCAAATAATAAAATCAAAGAAAGGATTGTAAAAATTGTTTTCATTTGGATATTAAATTATATTCAGTGTTTGTAGACTTATCTCTAAAGTTAAAACAACCATTTTCTATGTTTATAAAAGCTTCCGCAATAGTTGATTCATTTAAATTTGGATAAATAATTATCACATTATAATAGGTTTTATTGCCTTTAACTATGCTCAAAAAATACGGTTTCTCTTTTAATCCTATTCGATAATCCCTTACTTTAAAATGTAAATCATTGAATGTTATTTCAATTAAATCAGGAAATTCAATCGTTTTCTTACTATGCTTAATATCTAAATTGCCTACTCCCTTTATAGTTGTATAAGAATTATGCAAAACTTGATAACAGTTAGCATTTTCTTTAGGGCAATCAGCATTGCTATTGTCATTTTCACAATACCATGCTGTATCAGTTTTTGCTTTAACAAATATTACAGTATCTCCTTTATCGCTTGCAAAACTTATGGTATCAAATGCAGGATTGGTAAAGTAAGGGGTTTGGTTAATGGCTTCTAAAGTCAATGTTTTGTAGTTAGTGCTATAACTTGGGCATCCGCTATCAGTATTGTCTCGTTTGCATGCTTGGATTATCAGTAGGCAAAAAATGGTAATGTAAAGTAGTTTTGTTTTCACTATGCGCAGTTTTATTATTATTCTTATTAATTTTACTTTAGGTAATTATTTTTTACTTCATCGAGGTTGCAAGTCTTTAAAACTTCAAAATAATAATTCTATTTCGCATAATATGTCCAATTGACATTAGTTGTCTGAAATTCAACTCTAAACAATCCATAAGAATTATTTATATAAACACTGCAACCATTATCGTTTCCAACTCCTTCTAAAAGTGTTACTTTTTTAAATGAAATATTATTAAAATAAGCATTCTCTTTGTAACCTTTTGGAGTTTTAACTCCAATAACATCATTGTATAAAGAAATAATATTTCCCAAAAATGTAAATTGGATAATAGAATTTTTGTTAAACAATTTGACATCAAAATTTCCAGTACCTCTAACCGTTGAATAATTATTATGTAAAATTTGATAACAGTTGGCATTTTCTTTAGGGCAATCAGCATTGCTATTGTCATTTTCACAATACCATGCTGTATCAGTTTTTGCTTTAACAAATATTACAGTATCTCCTTTATCGCTTGCAAAACTTATGGTATCAAAAGCTTTGTTAGTAAAATATGGAGTTTGGTTAATTGTACTGGCACTTAATGTTTGGTAGTTAGTGCTATAACTCGGGCAATAGGAAGACGGGTCTTGCTTGCAAGCAGGGATTAGCAGTATACTTAAAATGGTAATGTAAAGTAATTTTATTTTCATAATGAAGGTTTAATTTTAGTTTTAACAAAGATTAATTAAATGTCTGCAAAAAAGCAAGTTATATTTTTGTATATACTGCCATAAAATTGGTATTAGTATTCGTTTTTTGTGGTGTTTGGGGGTGGGGTGGTTTTCATCATGGTTTATTTCATTACAAATTCGAATCTGATTCTTACTTTCGTCAATAGCTATTTAATTTTTCAAGTTCACGGCAAAAGGCATATTATCAAAGTATTATTTTTATGGTTTTTTTGTCTTATGGTTAAAAATAACCATACTAAAATTGGTACATTCATATCTTTGTTTTTCCATCCAAAAATAAAATACTGCATGTGTAGTATTTTGTATGGTAAGTGTAGCTTTTGTAAGTGATTGCCTTTATCACAAACCGCTAAATAGATGTTTGGTGCCGCTTCCCTAAACAACAAGCATAGGCAAATATTCAAATCATATTGATCCCAACAAAAAAGCCCTTTGAATTCGATTCAAAGGGCTTTATATTTATATTTCTAAGATTAGAATTTCTTCTCTTTTTCCATTTTATCTATCATATCTACTATTTGTTCGGGTGTTAACCTTTTGGCAAGAATCTCTTTTTTATCGTTTAACAAATAAAAAACAGGTGTTGAATAGATATCGTAATAGTATCTAAAATTGGTTTCGTTATTCGGATCATACACGCTTATCCATTTGTGTTTCATTTCTGCTATATACTTTTTCCAATCTTTAGGATCAGGAGTGCCACTAACAGAATAAACCTCTAAAAACTTTTGAGTTTTTACGGTACTTTTGTGAATGGCATTTAAGCTATCATAAGACCTAACAATCTTTGGCATTTCTTCTTTACAATGTCCACAGGTAGCATCCCAAAAAGCAAGCAAGGTGTATTTAGAATTGGTATTAAATAATGAATGGTAAACATTATTGGTATCAGGCATGCTAAGGTTCAAAGACTTTTTACCAATCAAATTATACCTCAATCTATTGGCTCTATCTTTCATTTTAAACATCATGGTTGAATCAATCCAATAAGCTCTGCCTTTGGCATAATGCTCATCAATCATGTGAACAAAAACGGCATCCATACCCATAAACTTAGACTCTTCATAGTGGTTGGTAATCCAATACAAATTAAACTTATAGTTTTCGTTGGCTCCTGTCGATTTGTTCAATAAAACATCGCAGTATTTATTAATACTATCAGGTATTTGAGGAAGTATTTTAGTAATGTATTTCTCGAATTTGGCAAAATAAACAGGCGTACGGGTTATTCTGTCATCTTTCAAATCGGTGTTATCAAAATAGTGGTTTAGATAATAGTAATACTGGAAGGTCGAATCAATAAAACCATTTGCCAATTTGGGAGGCTCAGGCACGTCTATTTCTTGCATTAATTTGAATATCTTACTGATTAAAATACTTGGATCTTTTGCAATAACTCCTTTTCTGTATTCAAATATTTTATCTTGTAGCTCATCCATTTCTTTGGTCAGTTTTGAAACGGAAGCTGTATCTCCATTGTTCTTAGCTTGTCGGGTTTTGGCATCTAACTCATTGGCTTGTTTAGCCAAGTTAACAGAGAATTTTTGGTATTGAAAAAATGCTTCATTCTCTTTTGAGTTTTTAACAATAACCGAACCAGCAATATTGGTAGTATCAGTTGCTTCTAATTCAAAAAACTGCTCGGTTACAATAAAATCAAATAATAAGCTTTTATCAGCTGTAGCAATTAAATAAACTCCCCCTTCTAATGGTTTGATACCTTTAAACACCATTTTACCTGATGCATCAGTTTTAGCACTATCTCGCAGGTACTGCTTATCTCCATAATAATAGCCAAGATAAAAATTGCGATTTTTAAATCCTTTGATGGTAATACTGATATTGTAGGCATCTTTTGAAAAACCTAACTTACAAAAAATGATAGCAGTAAGAAGTAATAATATTCTTTTTGACATATGTATGGGTTTATTTCGGTGTAAAATTAATACAAATACTACAGATTAGGCAAGCCCAAAGCGTTTTTAAGATTGAATTAACAAAATTACCTAAATAAAGACTTGTTTGTTGACACAAAAAAATAAACGCAAATTTGAAAGGATTAAAAAAACCTTTCCAAATAACAATTATACATGACTAACAAACACTTTTTTTATTCAAATGACTTTTTTTTCTTTAAAAATATTTTTTTTATCTATTTATTTTTTTATCATTGTTTTATCATATAATTCTAATCTGCAGTAAAAGAATAATAATGATAAAAATTTTCAATTTATTAAACCTTAAAGTTTTCAGCAGGTTTTAAATTAAAACCGCAAAAACAATGATAAAAAAATTTCTCTAATTATGCTATTTACTAGTCTGGTAATTTTAGCATGTAAAAAAGAACAGACAGTTTTAAACAGTAATTCCATCTCTCAACCTACGAAAGGGAAAAATTTAATTGTGGAGTCAGAAACCACATTTAGAACATTTTCTGAAGTTGATTCTTCTCTATTGGCAGAAGGTTACACCGAAGTAACTATTCCTTCAAATTATACTGCAGGTTTAGAATACAATGCAAGCACTGATGAATTGCACTTGTACTATAACGACTCCGGTAAAATAATTGAAGTAATTAATTATGGAAGTCAAGAAGCAGCAGAAACTGGAGGAAACGATTGCCATTTAAAATCTAAATCAACTCCTGACGGTGAAGAGTGTCAAGAAACAGGAAATGATTGCAAGGTTATTGTGGAAGATGTCAAAATTACAATCGTTTGTTGTGGTTAAAATTACATAATTAAATTGTGCGTCAAAAACAATAAATTATTGACGCACAATTTTACAATACACTAAAATTATGAATAATCTTTTAATTGTGACAGTTTTAATAATTGTATTATTAAGTTCATGCCAAACTAATAATCAAACAATTAACACGATAGACTTTGATAAAAATGGAACAATTGAAATACCAATAATTGGACTACAAAAAACTAAGGCCTCACGTGCTAAAATATTAACATTTAATAATAATACTTACTTAGTTTTTAGCGATAGAAATACACAATTAATTTACGTTTATTCTTGGAATGGAATGGAATTCAATTTATTTGATACAATAAATTATATATTGCCTTATAAAAAGGGGTTTAAAAATTTAAATGAATTCACATTAAAAAACTTGGACACCATAATAATATCCTATACATCATCATATTTTAATTATTTGCACGATTCCACAACATTCATGACAAATAAACAAAAAGACTTTATTTTAGAAGGGAATTTTGAGGCAGCTCCCGTTCTAACAAATAATAAAATGAGTTATAATAATTATGACTTAGATTTAATAAAGAAAAAAAATTCGAACTTCGTATCAAATTCTGGGGACTTTCCAATATTTTATCATGAAAAATTTAAAGGTATTATTACTCCAATAAAGGATTTAACAAATTATACCAACTATTGCCGCAATATAGACACTAACTACAGATATAGTGCAGGAATACTATATTTTGATGGGCGTCCATTCAATCCATTAAAAAATATTTTTTATCCATGCACTGACACTGGTGTTTATTATCCGATTAATTTTAAATATATACGTGGTGATTATAATACAAGAAATCATGATGTTGTTTTTGGTTTTGGCAATAACAATGTTTTTACTATATTAGATACTAATCTTAATATTAAGCGAATAAAAGTTGATTCATATATTTTAGATACAATTTATCCGTATAATTTTTTTTATGATGAGTTCACTGATTATAGCAGAGGTGAATTTTTAAAGATTATATACGACTACAATTATGATTGTTATTATAGAATTATTAGAGTAGGTAATAATGTTAAAGATTTTAATGCTGAAATAAAACCTCAAAAATATCAAAGCATTAAAGAAACATACATTATCCAAAAAATCAATAATAAATTTAAGCTCATATCTGAAGGAATTGTTCCTGAAGAATATAACAATGATTTTATGTCAATTTTACCTTTTAAAAATTATTTACTTTTCCAAAATCCAGTTAAATCGCTTGAAAAAGGCAGAATAATTTTCGATAAAATAATACTAAGAGAAAAAAAATCAAATGTTATTTCATTTAAAAACGAAGTGTTTAATTTAATTGAAAATAAGAAAAAAGAATTTTTGGGGAAATCATACAACGACTACGTTTATACGATTACAAATCACAAAAAAAGTACTATTGTTTATAACATGGATGAAGCTTGCAGGAGCTGTATTGAGTATTTTTTTCAATACTTAAAAATCAATATGGATAAAATTGACTATAATAAACTGTCTATTATTTTAATTACAGCAAATAAAAAGTATTTAATGGAAGTATTGAACAGAGATAGCTTACCAAAAGGCATTTATGTTGATGATTTAGGAATATCTAAAAGATACGTTGGAAATATTAGAAATGCAGTTAAAATTGATTTTGTTAATGATAGTTCATATATAAAACAATTTTAAGGTGGTAATATGCTTGAATTAACAACTGATATAGAAAAAAGATATTTTAATAAATAATAATTTCATATTTATTCTATCTTTTATAAGCTTACATCTCTTTTGAAGATTTAAGTACAATAAAAGCCTATTATTGCAGTAAATATGAAATTCCATTTAAACCTGCTAAATGCTGTTTGTCTTAGCATTAGCAACATTTTCGATGACAATAAATACGCTGATAAGGTGCTAGAAAGGGTACTAAAATCAAATAACCGCTGGGGAGCACGTGATAGGGCTTTTATAGCCGAAAACACTTATGACATGGTGCGCTATTGGCGTTTGATAAGAACTGTGGCGGAGTTAGAGACACATGATCTTAACCAACAAAACCTCTATACATTGTTTGGCACTTGGCAAATATTGAAAGGTGCACCCATTCCTAATTGGGAGGAGTTTAAAAATGTGGATGTAAAAAAAATTGAGCATAACTACAAAATATTAAAAACACAAAGAAAGATTGTTCACTCAGTACCCGATTGGTTAGATGATTTAGCTATAAAAGAATTAGGTAAGCAATGGAACCAAGAAGTGGAAGCATTAAACTTAACAGCACCTGTGGTAATAAGGGTTAATAATCTAAAAACAAACAAAGCTGATTTAGCCAAATCATTAAAAGACAAAGATATTTTAACTGAAATAGTTCAAGGCTGCAAAGACGCATTGATACTTAAGGAAAGACAAAATCTTTTCATCACTGAGGAGTTTAAAAATGGCTTATTTGAAGTGCAAGATGCTTCTTCTCAATTGGTAGCTGAAATGATGCAATTGGAACCTGGAATGAAAGTGGTGGATGCCTGTGCTGGTGCTGGTGGAAAAAGTATGCACATCGCTTCTATCATGCAAAACAAAGGACGTATTATCAGTCTTGATACCGAACAATGGAAATTAGATGAATTGAAGAAACGAGGTCGCAGAGCAGGTGTTTGTAATATTGAAACGCGTTTGATTGAAGGTACCAAAACCATCAAAAAATTACATGATTTTGCTGATAGGGTTCTTCTAGATGTGCCTTGCAGCGGATTAGGAGTTATTAAGCGTAACCCTGATGCCAAATGGAAACTAAGTTTGGAGTTTATAGAAAAAGTAAAGAAACAACAACAAGAAATCCTCGAAAACTATAGTAAAATTGTAAAACCAGGAGGAAAAATGGTATATGCTACATGCAGTATTTTGCCTAGCGAAAACTTTTTGCAAGTGGAGGCTTTCTTAAAAAATCACCCTGAGTTTACCTTAGAAGAAGAGAAACGTTTATACCCAAGTCAAACAGGATTTGATGGATTTTATATGGCAAGATTGGTAAAAGCTAATGTATAATTAACGGAAGAATGGCAATAGTAAAATTGGATATACTTTGTTTTGGTGCACACCCTGATGATGTTGAGCTATCGTGCAGTGGCACTGTGATGAGACATATTGATTTAGGTTACAAGGTAGGAATAATTGACTTAACCCAAGGAGAATTGGGAACCAGAGGCTCAGCAGAACTGCGATTGCAAGAGGCAGAGAAAGCAGCCAAGATATTAGGAATAAGTTGTAGGGATAATATCGGTTTAGCAGATGGTTTCTTTAGAAAAGACCAGGAAACATTGCTTAAAATAATAGCCAAAATACGTCAATACCAACCTACAATTGTACTTTGTAATTCAGAGATTGATCGACATGTTGACCATGGTAGAGCGGCTGATTTGATTGAAGAAGCTTGTTTTTTAAGTGGCCTTAGGAGAATTGAAACCCAATTAGATGGCCATCAACAGGAAGCTTGGAGGCCAACATCTGTTTATCACTATATTCAAGACCGCATGCAAACCCCAGATTTGCTATTTGACATTACACCCTACATGGATAGGAAAATTGAATCTATTAAGGCTTTTAGCAGTCAGTTCTATGATGCCAATTCAATAGAGCCCGAAACCCCAATATCAGGAGAGTTTTTCTTTGATTTTATTAAATCAAGAGCCATTGAATTTGGCCGAAATATCAATGTAAAATATGCGGAAGGATTTACTGTGAGACGAACCATTGGCTCAAATAACCTAATGAACTTACTTTAATCTACGTCCAACATTCCTGGTCTTCTTTCTTTGGTCCTTAGCACACTTTGCTCATGTCGCCAAGCATCAATTTTTGCATGATTGCCAGACAATAAAATTTCAGGAACTTTCCAGCCTTTATAATCTGCTGGTTGGCTATAAACGGGGGGACTTATCAAATTATCCTGAAAAGAATCGCTTAAGGCAGAGGTTTCATCATTTAACACACCAGGAATAAGTCTAACTATGGCATCTACAACTACTGCAGTGGCAAGCTCTCCTCCTGTTAGCACATAGTTACCTATGGATACCTCACGAGTAATCAAATTTTGTCTAACACGTTCATCTACTCCTTTATAGTGTCCGCATAAAAAAGCTATGTTCTTTTTGCCTGAAAGTTGATTGGCTAATTTTTGATCGAACAATTCTCCATCAGGACTTAAATAAATTACCTCATCATAGTTTCGTTCCGACTTTAGTTTTTGCAAACAATTGTCAATAGGTTCAACCATCATCACCATACCTGCTCCTCCCCCATAAGCATAATCGTCCACTTGCTTATGCTTATTGTTACTATAATCGCGAATGTTATGCAAGGCGATTTCAACCAATTGTTTAGCTTGAGCCCTCTTTAGGATGGACTCGCTAAATGGACCTTCAAACATTTGAGGGAATAAAGTTAAAATATCTATATGCACTGTAATTATGAATTAAGAATTATTGGTTATTAAGTTTTGAAGCCATGCACTGAATTATTGTGAACTACTTTGCATTCAAATCTAAAAATCCCGCGGGAAGGTTTAAGGTAATTTGCTTTTGCTTATTGTTAATTTCAATAACAAACTCCTCCACAGCAGGAATAAGCACTTCTTGGTCTTTATAAAAGGTTTGAAGCATGGTTTGACCAGGCATTTCAATAATTTCGTTTAATATGCCTATTTCACCGAAACCATCAGCAAAAATTCGGTAACCAATAATTGAAACATCTAAATTACCTTTCTTTCTTTTCACCCCTGATTTATGGAGTAAAACATCCAATGCAACAAAATCTTCAGCACTATCCACGGTATTGATATCCTGACATTTAATGATAGCTTCAATATCAGTGGTTCTTTGCCATTCTTCCACAAAAAAAGGAACAGGTTTTTGTTTAATTAAAAACATTACCCATTCCTTTAATTTTATATTTTTCTCCAAAGAGATTTTCAGAAAACCATTATTTCCGTGGGATTTAATTACATATCCCACTTTAGTGAAGTCATTTAAATCTATTGACTTCATAATAATAAATTATTCTGCTGTTTCAGTAGCTGTATCAATAGTTGCTTCTGAAGGAGTTTCAATAACTGCATCTTCAACAGGAACTTCTGCTACCTCAGGGGTTTCTTCCACCACAGGTGCATTTGCAGCTTCCGCTTCAGCTATCAAAGCCGCTTTTTTCTCTGCTAATTTAGCAGCGCGAGCTTCTTTCACTTTTGCTTCAGCAACTAATTTCTCTGCTGCTTTTGCATCTACTCCAGCACCTTGTTTGGCGACATGTGCAGCCACTTTTGCATTTTTCTCTTCAACCCATTTTTCGAATTTAGCATCTGCTTGTTCCTGGGTTAATACGCCTTTTCTTACTCCACCATTAAGGTGCTTTTTCATCAACACTCCTTTGTAAGATAAGATTGCGCGGCAAGTGTCAGTTGGCTGTGCGCCATTGTCTAACCATTTTGCTGCTTTTTCTACATCTAATTCAATTGTTGCTGGAACGGTTTGAGGTTTGTAAAAACCCAAATTTTCGATAAATTTACCATCCCTCGGAGCACGTGAATCCGCCACCACAATGTGGTAATAAGGTGCCTGTTTACGTCCATGACGTTGTAATCTGATTTTTACTGACATTACTTATTTTGTTTAAATTGTTAATAATTAACCGCTTGTTCTCCAAACAAACGGGCTGCAAATTTGTGGTTTTTTATTTAAAAATAAAAGTCTTCAATTAATTCTTTTTTCTATCCTTAGTTATTTGCAAATTCGCATCCACCTAAACATATGAAAAAACTTCTATACTCAGCCCTAATCTTGATGTCTCTTGCATCATGCTCTAAAGAATCATCTCCTGAAGATAAATGTACCGGTAAAACCGGAGGAGGAGGACTTGTAAGTCTTTTAATATCAACTGGTGATGATATTGTGATGGGACAGGCAACAGCAGCTCAAATTGAAGCCAATAGCACAGAATATCCATTGCTAGATTCTGCTAAATATAATGTGGCTTATGGCCATATATACCGCATTACAAACAATATCCTAAATTCAGGACAAGTGTATTATAAGGACCAATTTGTGTGGAAAGTTAGAATTATTAAGCGAGATGATGTTTTAAATGCATTCTGCACTCCTGGAGGCTACATTTACGTTTATACTGGATTAATTAAATACCTAGATAATGAAACCCAATTAGCTGGTGTTATGGGTCATGAGATTGCTCATGCTGACGGCAGACATAGTGCTAATCAAATGGTTAAACAATATGGAATTTCGGCTCTACTTTCGATTATTTCTGGTGGTAGTCAAAGTCAATTAACAACTTTAGCTGCTAATCTATTGTTATTAAAATATGGCAGAGCAGATGAAACAGAAGCGGATAAATTCTCGGTTCGTTATTTGAAAGATACGGAATATGATGGCCGTGGTGCTAAATATTTCTTTGAAAAGTTAATTGCAGCTGGTCAAACAGGAGGAACACCTGCTTTTTTAAGCACACACCCTGATCCAGGTGATAGGGTTACAAATATTACTCAGACTTGGGAATGTCTTGGCAGCAAAGTAGGTTTAACATTCGATACCCGCTACGCTCAATTCAAAACCAGCCTGCCATAAGCAGTTGGCGGTTGATAGTATATTGCTGTTAGTGAAAGGAGTTATTTGTATTCCTTTCACTAATTATTTCCGATAATATAGCAATAAGAAAATATATCAAACTAATTACCATTAACCAATTTGCCCAAATTGCTTGAAATGGTGGGTAAAGTGCTTGCTGTGAAATCTTTCCCAATCACTTTTTGTTAATGGTCCAAACACAGGATGTGAATGGATTTTGCTTGTATTTTGCTCATAATAAGTAACAAATTTGGCCATATATGAATTTAACTCATTAATGGCTCCGTAAAAAGTAGGATTTCTAAAAACGATTCCATCTCCTCTGAATATGGGCGATTGAAAATCCTTTCTAAATGGGGAATCACTATCAATAAACATCCGTTTTATTTTAGCGACCTTGTCATCATCAGTAAAAACAGGTGCTTCAATCTCTCCAATAGACACCATTATGGCATCCGAAAGGTGTTCAATCATTTGCCAGGCATTCAGACTACCCCATAAAGGTTTGGCTTCTATACTTAAATCCTTAGTTAATAGATCTAAGTTAATTTCAGGGAATGATAAAAAAGTAGTTTCCATTATCAGCAAATATTAAAACATTTTAGTACAATTACCCATAAAAAAATGCCCAAGCTGTTGCTTGGGCATTTTGGATTAGCGATACTGCTGTTATTATTTTTGAATCATTATTTTATGGGTAGAAGTATAATCAGTTGATGATACTTTAATAAAATACACACCATTGTTGGTGTTTTCAGCATTGAAATAAATAGTATGATCGCCACCAGCAAAAGCACCATTATGGATAGTTTGTACTTTTTGGCCCATCAAATTGTATAATTCGATAGTTACA
This sequence comes from Chitinophaga pinensis, assembly GCA_945870425.1. GTDB lineage: Bacteria > Bacteroidota > Bacteroidia > UKL13-3 > UKL13-3 > RGVD01. The sequence continues at coordinate 63,092 of CAMBSD010000007.1, forward strand.
TTATCAGTTGAAGACAATTTGAAATCAACTTGAGTTAAACCACTAGTTGGGTTGGGGAAAACTTTAGAAATATAGTTAGATTTTACTTCTTCTTTAACACCAGTTCCTCTTAATAATGGAGTTTCGTTAACGTTGATTACTTCGCGAGCTTTTGCATCAGCACTATAATAAGAAACAATACCAATTAGGCTAATGTCACCTGGTTTGTTGTTAGACTCACCTGGGAAGGTATTTTGAAAATCAGTATATAAACCCGTATTTCCAGCATAATCGTTTTCTGTTACTTTTGAAACAGGTGGCAGCGTATAAGTAAATGTTTGAGTGTATGTAGAACCTTCAGCTGGGCCATTTATAATTGGACCTGCAGCTCCCCATGCAGATGGCAATATGGTTTTTGCAACATGGCGGTGCAAATAACCATAAAAATAGGCAGGTTCAGTGAATAATTCATGTCCAGATCCTCCTGCGCCTGCATCATCTTGACTATAATAATTGTGTTGGTTCCAAGTAGTACTTGTTGCGCTTAACTTAGGACCTCTTACATTATCTTCACTTACAATTGCCGTAATTCTAATATCTCCAGGTTTAGCATAATCAACAAAATCAGCTTTTACAGAAAAAGTTATTTTACGTGTTGCTGCGTCAAAAGTTTTATCAGTAATGGTAATGTTTACGGGCGAAACAGTATTCATTCTGTCTGTAATTTTAGTTGCCCATAAACCTCTATTCAATCCAACGGTAGCTTGATCAGCAAATAAAGTTCTATCAACTACACCGTAAGGATATCCAGTTGAATATGCAGTATTTATGGTGTTACTTTGGGTATTGGCCATTCCGTCTGCATTGTGGTGCACAATACCAACCACCTTATTGTATGTTCCATTCACATTTAGGTTTTCCTCTAAAATATCCCTCATTCTTAAGTGACCATCAGGACAGTAACCACACCAACCACCAGAACCTTCTTCTAAGAATATTCTTTTTGTGGCAGCCACACCTTTGTTAACAAAGATTTGGAAAGAAGCTGTATCTGAACTTCCATCAGTAGTATTGATTTCGCTTAACCAAGCCTTAATAGCTTTGTACTTTCCTAAATCAGCTGATGAAGCTGATAATGAAGTGGTATGTGTTAATTTTACTGTTCCACCGCCATTTGCCGGTACATTTAAATTTGAAAGGCTAGCTGTAATTACTGAACCTCCATCAACCGTATAGTTAATGTTACAAGTTGTTATTGCTACCTTACCAGTATTAGCAACTGATAACATGATTTTTTGAGACTCTGGCACATTCAAAGATGCTACCGCAGCAGAAGCATTTGAAATTTTTGGAGTAACATTGGGTTGTATTCCATAATTGAATGTATACACATGACTTTTAGTTGCATCATAAGTACCATCAGCACCGCCAAAGTTTAGGCTTGGGCTTCCAGCTACCATAAAGCCTTTGCTGCGCGAAGGATCTTGAACGCCAATGGTAGCATTGAAAGTACCAAATCCATAGTTTTCAACAATATCAAAAGTACCAGCTTCGTAGAATCTGATTGCGAAATAGGTAACATTATCACCAAGTGTTGCACCTTTAATTCCAGCTAATCTCCATTGAACAACAAATACCCTATTAGGAGCAGTACCATATGTAAATGATTTTACATCAGACGCAAAAGTATTTGCACCTGAAGTAATTGGCTCTAAACTCAAATTATCCCAAAACGCAAAAATTGCATTCTTTGGCGCTGCCGCATTTGGTAGTGTTGTGTTAGCTGAAATATCAGTTGTTTGAGATATATCAAAAGTTACATAGCCACTAGTACTCACTTTAAACTGTGTCACAGGATTACCATAGAAAGTCCATGTTGAAAAAGGAAATTCAATTGGATCTGACAAAGTTCCAAATGCAGGAGCTCCTGTTTCTCCTCCAATAATCAATGTGCCAGAAGCATCATTCATGGTGTAGGGGGCAGCAGTACCAGAAGACTTAATAGCCCAATAGTCCTGAGAGAAAGCTAAGTTAATGGAACCCAATAAACCAAGCGTTAGTAAGATTTTTTTCATAAATTTTTATTAAATTTTCGGTTTTCAATGTTATGCAAAGCAAATGTGAATTCAAAACTTAATATTGTAAATTATTAGCTATAATTCATTAAGATTATAGAAATCTATTTAATGTTAATATCATACAACATCCTTGCCTGAAAGCCATTATTTTTCATTGCTTTTTCAAGTTGATTAAAGTACATATAATTTTCACCCAGATGCTTTTTAGTAAAATACATTTCTGTTTCATTACCCATCTCTTTTAATAGGTTTTCAAATGGATCTTTTTGATTAGGAAAATCGACCGTTCTATAATCACTCAATTTAGCTTTCTCTGATGCAATTTTAATTGCTTTATCCAATCCACCAAATTCATCTACCAAGCCAATTTTCTTTGCATCTGCTGCTGCCCATACCCTACCCTGTGCAATATTATCTACTTGTTCGTATGTGAGTTTACGACCTTCAGCTACTCTATTCACAAAATCATTGTAAATATGGTCAACTTCTTTTTGTATGATGGCTTTTTCTCCATCGCTTAATGCTCTATCTGGTTTACCCAAATCTGCAAATCGTCCAAAATTCACCGTTTCTATTTTTACACCCATTTTATTGTTCAATAATTCCTGTGCATTAAACAATAAGCCAAAAACACCAATAGAACCTGTAATGGTATTGGGTTGTGCCACAATCACATCTGCAGGAGCTGCAATATAATAACCACCACTGGCAGCTAAATCGCCCATACTTACTACAACAGGTTTGTCTTTTTTAGCTAATACCACTTCTCTCCATATAATATCGCTTGCCAAGGCACTTCCGCCTGGAGAATTTATACGTAAAACAATGGCTTTATAGCTTTTATCCTTTCTCGCTTTAGATATGGCTTCGGCTATTCTTTCGCTACCCATGCTTTGGTCATCACCTTGCCCCATGCCGATTTCGCCCACACAATAAATAACGGCAATTTTATCATCACTAGTTGAAATATTTCCTGTGTTCACAGTTTTGTACTTAGAACTAGAAACCAACTCCAAATCTTTGTCTACAGCAATTCCACTTAATTTTCTTAATTGCTCATCCACTTGATCTTGGTATAAGGCCTCATCAATCAAACCATACGTTTTTGCATCCATAGCATTTTGAACCAAAAAATTATCAATCACATTCATCAATTTGTCTTTTGGTATTTTGCGAGAAATAGAAATATTGCTAACAAAATGATTAAACATTGAACCCATAAAAGACTGGATTTGCTGGCGATTTTCATCACTCATGTGGTCAGTAATAAATGTCTCAGCAGCAGCTTTGTATTTACCATGTCTAATAAGTTCTGGTCTCAAACCAACCTTATCAAACATGTTTTTCAAATAAACAACTTGTTGGGTAAAGCCATTCATTTCAATATTTCCAGATGGATTTAAAATCACTTTATCACTTACAGAGGCTACATAATAGGAATGCTCATCAATAAAATCACCATAAGCCACAATGAACTTTTTGGTTTTCTTAAACTCAATTAGCGCATTTCTGATTTCCTCCAAAGTGGCATAGCTATTTGGCGAAAAGCCTAAACGCAAATAGATTCCTTTTATATTAGCATCGGTTCCAGCCTTTTTGATATTTTTAACAATATCATTCAAACCCACAGCTTTGTTACTTTCAAATGAATTGAAGTCGAAACCATCCAATGGATTTTTGGATGTTCGCTCAGGAATAATATTGGTTAATTTTATTTCTAAAATGCTGTTTTCCGAAATACTGGCAACCTTTTCATTAGTAAAACTTGAGGCAATACCTGCAATTATTCCGATGAGTATAAAAAACAACAGCACCGAACCGACAATAAAACCAAGCATGCTGGCAAAAAAGAATTTAAAAAACTGTTTCATGGTATAAATATATTTTTGGTAAATGTAAAGATTGGCTTGGTAAAACAATAGATGTTTACACAAAAGACTTAAGACTTAAATAAATGGCAATTTAATGCTCCATTAAATAAGTAAAAATAAAAATCTTATGTTTGTAGGCTAAAACACATCTTCATTTATAAACAATGCTGAACGGAAAAAAAATAATCGTAGTGCTACCTGCCTACAACGCAGAGTTAACTTTAGAGAAAACATATAACGAAATTCCTTTTGACATTGTAGATGATGTGATTTTAGTGGATGATGCAAGTAAAGACAATACAAGTGAACTCGGCAGAAAACTTGGCATTAAGCATGTTATCAAACACGAGAAAAACAAGGGCTATGGTGGAAATCAAAAAACGTGTTATAATACTGCCCTAGGTTTAGGGGCAGATATTGTTATCATGCTTCACCCTGACTATCAATACACACCTAAACTTATACACGCCATGAGCAGCATCATTGCCTTTGATGTGTATCCAGCAGTATTTGGTTCTCGCATATTAGGTATGGGGGCCTTAAAAGGAGGAATGCCTTTGTACAAATTCATTTTCAATCGTATGCTTACCTTGTTCCAAAATATTATGATGGGGCAAAAACTTTCAGAATACCACACTGGATACCGTGCTTTTAGTGCCAATGTATTGAATAGTGTTAACTATAATATTTGTAGTGATGATTTTGTTTTTGATAATGAAATATGTGCTCAAATATTTATGAAGGGTCATGAAATAGCCGAAGTAACCTGCCCGACAAAATACTTTCCAGAAGCTTCAAGTATAAACTTTAAACGCAGTTCTATTTATGGAATGGGCGTTTTGAGAACATCGATTATCTATAGATTGCAAAAAATGGGATTGGGTAGTTTTTATATTTTCAGCAAATAGTTTCAACCAAAATATTTCTTTCTATTCCTCTTCTTCAAAAACCAATTCGGCATCTTTTTCCCATATTTCCATTTCGCAGGGCTTGCAGTTAAACTTCAGTTTATACTCGTTTTCACCATGCTTTAATGTCAAAGGTTCTATCAATTTTTCACCCATGGTATCTTTGTTGTATCGCCAACATTTCCCCAACTCATATTTCACGCAATATTTAGTGGTCATCACCCTCGATTTACCAGGGTCCCATTGCAGTTCAAAAGCCTTTTCTATTTCAGTTACACCATGACGTTTATAAAACTCACGGGCAAGTTTATTGGCCACGTTATATGTAAAGTCAAGTTGGCTAACAGGATAAGGATGATCCGTTTTTGTAATTTGGTATTCCTCTCTATGGTATTCATTAACCCTAATGTCTATCAGTTGTTCTAATACCAATCTTCTGATATCATTAATTTTCGAAATGGGTAAAAACCAATTACTCGAAAAATCCACATGGATATCATCCACAATAAATGGTGTATTTCCTGTTTTTGATAAGTTTTTCTTGATGTTTGGAATGGTAGAATCTTCACTTTTTGCCAACTCTTTAGCTGACTCAAAATTTGAAACACTTTGATGTCCATCTTCATCTATAGCTAATAATTGAAACCCATTAGCGGTTTCTGAGAATACTAATTTCACACCAATCTTGCGAACAGCACTGTCATCCCTTTCAAGCAATTTATTAAAATTGGCATCTGAATTTCGATAGATAATGGTACCTGGTTTCAAGGGTCTAAAAGTATTTGGAACTACGATATCATTCACAATGATATTAATTTGAGCCCCATCAGCCTCACCATTTTCGTTGATAAAATAAAGCCCATCACCATTGTTTAGTAATTCGCTATTCTCAATCAAATAGCCGTTTGATTTGGTTTCAATAACCCTACCAATAAGTTGTCCTTGTGATTTTGGGGTTTCCCAAGAACCAATTTTTTGGCTTCGCTTGTTAACAAAATAATCAGTATATCCACGATTGAAACTTCTGTCCATTTCAGCATCAAAAGTATAGAATGTCCTACCTGATGAAGCTTTTTTATAGCTCTCGTTGTTTTCTAAAAAGGCATCAAGTTTTTTACGTAAGTAGGATGTATTGTTTTTGACATATACCATGTCTTTCAAGCGACCTTCTATTTTAAATGAAGTAATGCCTGCTTCAACTAAATTGGGCAATTGCTCGCTTAGATCTAAATCCTTAATGGATAATAAATGACTATTCGATATTAATGTTTCCCCCTTTCCATCTATAAGGTTATAAGGCAATCGGCAGTTTTGGGCGCATGAGCCTCTGTTGGCACTGCGCTCGCCATTGGCAATACTCATATAGCAATTGCCACTAAAAGACACGCATAATGCACCTGAAACAAAAAACTCTAATTCAACATCTGTAGCAGTATGAATATCTTTTATTTGATCTAAGTTCAATTCACGAGCTAGGACCACCCTCTTCATTCCTGCATCTGCCAAAAATTTGACATGTTTTGGGTCTCTGTTATTTGCTTGCGTGCTGGCATGAATAACAATTGGAGGCAAGTCCATTTCCATGATGGCCATGTCTTGCACAATCAGAGCATCCACTCCAATCTCATATAAAGTATGAATTAATTCTTTACAATCTTCTAATTCGTTATCATATAAAATGGTGTTAACCACTACAAAAACTTGGGCTTTAAAAAGGTGGGCATATTTCACCAATTCAGCCACATCTTCAATGGAATTGGTAGCATTTGAACGTGCCCCAAATTGTGGTGCTCCAATATAAACGGCATCTGCACCCGCGTTGATGGCAGCTATGCCTTGAATTAAATTTTTAGCAGGTGACAGAATTTCTACTTTCTTTTTCATAAAGCGGCAAAGGTCTCCATAAATTGTTTGTTTACAAGTAAAAATAGAATTTTGTTGTAAGAATGTTTCAACGACTTATCTAGCCTAGTTATGGGCAGTCGCTAGGCTCTGCCTAGTGACCGATTATCCTTAAGGCATCTTGCCTTTTTACCATAAATCTAGTAACTTAAATGGACTTTGTGGGTTCTCACTACTTAAAATCTATTCGTGTGGTTATACAGCAAAACCTGCTCTTGCAGGAATGTTATGTATGTATTTTTCTTTTTGATTGATTATCTCTGTTAACCACAATGCAATTGGACGACTCGTTTTTACCAAAACGCAAAAACTTCATTTTGCTTTGAGCTCTTTCCATGAAATCTAAATATCATTTCAAGCCATTCTTTTCTTGACTCTCGTGGGTTTTTCATAATCAATTTCAAAAATTACTTTGCTGTAAAACTCTTAAAATCTCGAATTAATTCTGATAATAATTGTTCGTTTTGCATTGATACAATTAAATGAACATAATTGGTCATCCAGATTAACCGGGACAGAAGCATAAATTTCTAACCCTTTATGCGATTAGCAATACTTTATACTTTTAATTAACTCATCTGTATAACTTTTACGAGTAAAAACATCTGCTCAACCAATTACAATATTTGTTAAATAAAATAACCAAACTGAATGTGTCTTTCATAATTCCGAGTTCTTTTTATCCTTTTGGTAAAATCAATATGTAGATATTTTCTTGGCAAGATGCCATTTTCATATCAGTCACTCGGCAGTAGCCGAGCAACTGCTTTCGAAAGCAGCTAATGCTATTAATCAATGCAACTAAATAAAATCACTTAACAGTAGCCCCTAAAAAGTATAGTTAAATCCCAATGTAGGGATGATAGGTAATTGGTTGATACGTGTATGTGTATTTCTATCAAAATAGAAAATATTGGCTCTGTCGTATACATTGGTAGCGGCCGCAGTAATGGTCATGGTTTTATGTTCACCAAAGTATAATTTCTTTGATAATGATAAATCCAATCGGTGGAAATAAGGCAGACGACCTGTATTGATATCTGTATAATGCGAGGCTAGCGTTCCATTTTGGGTTCTAATGTCTGTTCCAATCCCACCGGTAAAACTAAGTGATTCATATTGACCCTGCGTTTGGGTAAAAGGAAAACCTGACCCAAAGTTCCATCGCGAATTTAAACTCCAACTTTGCTTATTACCCCATGTATAAGTTCCAACAAGGTTTATGTTATGTCGTCTATCGAAATTGGGGAAATAATCGCGTGTACCATCGTTTCTGTTTACATAGGTTAATGAATATACTGCCCAAAAATAGAATCTCTTATAGTCATATTTGTATCTAAAATCCATACCAAAAGAATTACCCGTTTCTACAATATAATCAGCTTTCAAATTATCGGGCTTATCGGTATTTACTTCATTGTCTTCGTATTTTTTATCTCTATTGATATTAACAATTTGATTAAAATTTTTATAAAATCCTTCCACATTAATTTCAGAATGTTTACCTAAATCTAATTCAAAACCCACTGCAGCATGCTGAGCAGTCTGTCTTCTATATGAGCTATTATTTACTTGGTCTGGACTTGATACAAATCCATAAAACAAATTCACCACATCTTGATCACTCACAGCTGCTAGTAAATTTTGAGAATACATTCCACCTGAAGCCTTGATTCTTAAATAACTAGATGCATTATATTTCAAGCCCAAACGAGGTTCGAAACTTTGTTCTGACAAGGATGAATATGATTGAACCCTCAAGCCAGGCTCCAAAACAAAACGACCTAATACTTTCTTGTATTTAACAAAGCCACCTATTTCGGTGGTGTTATCTTTTTGTTCCAATTTTCTACCAAAAGTATTCACATATGAAAACTCAGTACTGAATCCAACTAAATCAATACCGTATTTGATATCATCCTTGCCAAAAAAATAAGTAAAATTCAAACCCGCATTAAAACCATTAATCGAACTTTTTCTTGGTAAATTATCAGCTTCTGATTGCTCAATACCATAGTTGGAATAACCAAAAGTTCCATTAATAATGGTGCTAGAACCTTCTGGGATTAACATCAAATTTGCACCTGCACCTGTTGATGTCCATCTATAATCAGTAGCAGCAAAATTTGCATTATCTATAAAATTAAACCCAAATAAATTTATTCTACTACCATTAGGACCTATGTAGCTATATTTTCCATACACGTCATCAAAACTGTATGGCAATCCTCGCTTGGCATCGCCATAATTATACAATTTGGGGGCGGTATGGTTTAGGTATGAGGTTTTGTAAGAAAGAATATAAGATGCACTTGCACCACCTTCACTGAATTTACTAATTGGACCTTCCAATAAAATCTTTGCTGTTATTGGGTTGGCAGAAATTTTACCTGAAAATCTTTTTTTGTTTCCTTCGCGGGTATTGACATCTATGATCCCCCCAATTCTACCTCCATATTGCGAATTAAATCCACCTGCATATACATCTGCATTGCGAATAATATCTGCATCAAATACACTGAATAAACCAATTGAATGGAATGGATTATATATTATCATTCCATCTAACATAACCTTGTTCATTACAGGCGACCCCCCTCTAATATATAATTGTCCACCTTGATCGCCACTAAACACTACCCCTGGTAATACTTGCAGATATTGCACCAAGTCAGGCTCGCCACCAAAGGTTGGTAGCTGTTTCAATTCTTTTTGAGTAATGGTGTTAACTGAAATATTTACATTCTCTTTGTGTTTTACTTTCTCACCTTTAATCTCAACTTCACCAATTTCGTATTTCTTTTGAGCTAGATATAAGTTTTGACTTACAATTCTTCCTGATTTAATCTCAACAATTGCCTTTGCTGTATCAAAACCTAAACTCCAACACAAAAGGGTATAATTTCCTGGTTTCAATTTAGTAATGGTGTAAAAACCATTGATATCCGTAGCTTTTCCAAGATTTAATTCTCTTACAACGACATTGGTAAAAATGATAGGCTCTCCAGTTGATTTATCGTAAACAAAGCCGCGGATTTCACCGTTTTGGGCTGAAACTGAAAATGTAAATAGTATGGTTAATAAACTTAATGCGGTAAATATCTTTTTCATTATTCTAAGGGCGAATATAAAAATAAGAGCAATTAATGCTGATTAAAGTTGCATGGAAGCCTAATAAAAAAAAGAATCCCGCTACAAGTAGCAGGATTTCTTTTGCTTCATCATGCCTTAGGTCACTCCGTAGCCGCCTCACTTGCTTCGGAAACCTTTAATAAGGCAAGCTCTTTATAAACTTTAAGTATGTAAGTAGGCTTGTTTTTCCATATCATTTGCATATTAAAGACCAAAAAGCAATAATACTCTATATCAGTGTTTTACATATTGGCACACTTCAATTAAGTTCCACATTGAACCAAAAAAAATCTAAATCGGGAAGCGCATTTTGTCAAAAATGGAAAAATGTTTTCAAAACATGTTTTTTTTAACACAAAATTATTTTACTACGCATTATATAAGGATTGAAAAACCTATAAATAAAAATAATTTGTAAAAATATGATGGAGGAACGGAATTTTACCACTCAATATTTTCAATCTCATCAATCAATTTTTCCTTATTGATTGGCACCACGCCAACTTCCTCGCATACCAAACCACCGGCTAAGTTTGATATTTGGGCAACTTGCTTCAATGTCATACCAATAGCTAAGCATAATGAAGCTACACTTATGACAGTATCTCCGGCACCACTTACATCCGCGATTTTTCGCAAATGAGCAGGTATATAGTTAAATTCAACGCCATTGGTAATCATAACACCTCTCTCGCTCATTGTAACAAATAGATTTTTCAGACCCATGGTTTGCATTAAATCTTTGCACACAGATTCAAACTCTTGCTTATTATCTATATCAAAATCACGATTAAAGCCTTCTCTCAATTCCTTTAGGTTTGGTTTAAAAAGTGTGGCTTTTTGATAACCCATAAAATTTCGCTTCTTGGGATCAACCACGATGGGAATATTAAGTGCATTGGCCTCTTGGGTTATCTGCGAAATTAAATGTTCTGAAATAACCCCTTTATCGTAGTCTTCAAAAATAATAGCATCTGCATCTATAAGCAATTCTTTTACTTTACTTATTAGCCTACTATCATCTTCTTGATTTAATGAATCTGTTATTTCATTATCAATACGAAGCATCTGGGTACTTTGCGAAATAACACGGGTTTTAATGGTAGTAACCCTTTCTTTAGATTGAATAATTCCTTCTGCACCTATGCCATTTGATTTAATAAGTTCAATCAAATCTTTAGCTTCCCCATCATTTCCAATTACAGAACACAAAATGGGTTTAGCACCTAATGCCACCAAGTTAACAGCTACATTGGCAGCACCCCCTAATCTATTTTCTTTACGCGTAACAGCAACAACAGGCACAGGAGCCTCAGGAGAAATGCGTTCAACTTTGCCAAATAAATAAGCATCAATCATCACATCTCCCAATACAAGAACCTTGATATTTTTAAACTTCTCTATGGTTAATCTATCCACCTTATTCCATTTATTATTGTAATTTATCTAAAGCTATTTTCATTCTAGCAAAAGCTTCTATCAATTTTTCGTCTGCTGTTGCAAAACTTATACGAATACACGCATCAGTTCCAAATGCATCACCACTTACCAAAGAAACATGAGCATTATCTAGTAAATACATGCAAAGATCATCTGCATTTTCAATTTTAGTATTGCCATCACTTTTTCCAAAATAGGATCTAACATCCGGGAAAAGATAAAACGCCCCATCAGGAACATTGCACGTAAAACCTTTAATTTCTTTTGATAAGTTCACAACTAGATCTCTCCTCCTATGATACGCTAATTGCATATCGTAAGTAGGCTTCAAATCGGATGTTAGTGCCGCTAAAGTTGCCCTCTGGGAAATACTATTTGCGCCTGATGTAAATTGACCTTGAATCTTTTCACAAGCTTGAGCAATTTCTTTAGATGCGCCAATATATCCTAAACGCCAACCTGTCATTGCAAATCCTTTACTAACACCATTAATAATGATTACCCTTTCCTTCAAGTAATCAAACTGTGCGATGCTTTCATGTTTTCCTATGAAATTAATGTGCTCATATATTTCATCTGAAATAATGTAAATTTCAGGATACTTTTTAAGTACTTCAGCTAATTCAGATAGTTCTTGATTACTCCAAATGCTACCAGAAGGATTGCATGGGGAAGAGAACATAAACAATTTTGTTTTGGGTGTAATGGCGGCTTCAATTTGTGCAGCTGAAACTTTATAATTTTGTTCAACTGTTGCATCCACCAAAACAGGAATACCTTCTGCAAACTTTACCATTTCAGAGTAACTAACCCAATAAGGTGTAGGTATAACCACTTCATCACCAGGATTGACAACACTTAGTATTACATTCATAATACTTTGCTTTGCACCCGTTGAAACTACTATTTGATCGGGGCTATAATCTAGATTGTTATCTGTTTTGAACTTTTGACAAATAGCTTGTTTCAAATCCAAATAGCCGGCCACTGGAGGGTATTTCGTAAATCCATCATCCATCGCTTTTTTAGCCGCATCGATGATATGGCTTGGTGTTGCAAAATCTGGCTCACCAAGAGTTAAGTTGATTACATCAACACCCTTTGCGCTTAGTTCGCGACTAAGTTTTGCCATTTTTAATGTTTTTGATTCTGCAAAAAAATCAAGACGTTTGGACAGAGTCATGTATTTTTATTTAGGTTGCGAATATAAGAGTAAATGTGAATTGAAAAAGGCCTTTGTCAAAGGCTATTTCCTCATACTGTAACCAAATGCAAACTCCATAAAATCAGACTCTAAAGTATTATTCCTGTTGAAACTTCCCTTAAAGTAACAACCCAAATAAAATCTTTTAACTGGATAGTAACTCAACCCAAATCGAATGTAAGTTGCTTGTTTCACTATATCCAAGTCGTAAAAATACCTGTAAGCCTCTAAGGGAAGTCCTAATTTTCCAATTCTTAATTCATTACAAAAACCAAGTGCAGCAAGGTATTTATTGCTTTCTTTAATATTGCTGTATAACAATTTTTCATTATACAACAAGGCTTGGGTGGCATCATAAAAAAAGTCTAATCCAATACCTAAACTATAGACTTTATTTAATGGTTTCATTAGGGCATTATGTAATGTAAAAACAGGATATTGCCTTTGGTAATCAAAAGTGCCTTGCTCCCTATAGGCAAAGCCAAGGTAGCCTGTATGATATAAATTTTTGTTTTCTGATGTGAAATTATGTTCAGTTCTTTTAGTAAATGGTGTTTGATTGAAAAAATAATTAACTCCAAGCTTTGTATAATAAATATTGTAACCACCATTAGGCATTTTGAAACTCCCATTTGATAAATGATAATAACCAAGCTCTAGATTCAAATCAACCTTACTTGTTATTTTGTGGTGATAAACACCTGCGACTTCAAGCGCAAAGTTGATAGGTGAACCTACTGCCCTGTTGTCAAAATTGGTTTGTCTGTCAAAACCCTTGCTAGCGTATACTGCTCCTATGGCTATCTTACCTGATAATTCTGCATTTGGCCATCTAAAAAATCGAAGTTCAACACTTGGCAATAATGAAATATGATACCCAAATGTATCAGGCTTATTCATCAAAATGCTTTGAAGATGTAAACCTATCCTGGGCATACCCCAGGTATCATGCCACTCCTTAGTACCATTTACTTGCTTTGTGACACCTATTTCAAATCCATTAACCAAGCCATCTAAACTTGCTCCTGTTCTATCCACTTTATTTGGCGCAAAACTATATCCACCTAGCATATTGAAGCTGATTGCAGCATTATCAAATACATTTTGAGCTAATACAAGATTCGAAGCAAACACGAGATATAAAAGGTAGCTTAATTTTTTCATCCTTACATGCTGTTAAAATAATCCCACACTAATTTGGCCTTGGCATTTCCAACAATGTTAGCCATTTCTTCTAATTTCGTTTCCCTAATTTTTTTCACAGACCTCAATTCTGCTAATAACATTTTGGCTGTTTCAGGTCCAATACCTTCAATCTGTTCCAATTCTGTTTGCAATGTATTCTTATCTCTTCTGTTGCGGTGGCGTGTAATACCAAAACGATGCGCTTCATCACGAATTTGTTGAATAACTTTTAGCGTTTCACTTTTTTTGTCAATATATAATGGCAACTCGTCATCAGGGTAGTACAATTCTTCAAGTCTTTTGGCAATCCCCATTACTGGAACTTTGCCATAAATACCAACTTTTTTCATGCTTTCAACAGCACTGCTCAATTGGCCTTTTCCACCATCTATTACAATTAAATCTGGTAAGGGTTGACCTTCATCCTGCATTCTTTTATACCTGCGATAAACCACTTCTTCCATGGTGGCAAAGTCATTTGGCCCTTCAACCGTTTTTACATTAAATATACGGTAATCTTTTTTACTAGGTTTTGCATCTCTAAAAACAACACATGCACTCACAGGATTGGTTCCTTGTAAGTTACTGTTATCAAAGCACTCAATATGTCGAGGTAATTCTTTTAATCGCAAATCTTGTTTCATGGTTTCAAGAATACGCTCTGTCTTCAATTCAGGATTTAATGCTTCATACTGACTTAACTTTTCCTTTTTGTAATACATGGCATTCTTCATTGAAAGATCAAGTAATTTTTTCTTTTCACCCGCTTTAGGAACTGTTATTTCAATATGCTCATCTTTCCAATCCAACTCAAAAGGAACAATTATTTCTCTACTCGTACTATGATATGCCTCTCTCACTTCAGCAATGGCAAAACTCAATAACTCATCATTTAACTCGTCAAGTTTTTTCTTAATTTCAAAGGTTTGGGTTTGAATTATCATACCATTTGACAATTTAAGGTAATTGACAAACGCGAACTTTTCATCACTAACAATACTAAACACATCCACATCATTGGGTATACCTGTAACAATGGTTGATTTATTTTGGTAATTATCCAATACATCTAACTTCTTTTTGTATTGAGCAGCTTGTTCAAATTTTAGATTTTCAGCAGCCTCAATCATATGTTTTTTTAGATGTTGATTTACTTCAGCTAAGTTACCGCGCAGGATATTCTTAATCTGCTTTATATTTTGGTAATATTCATCCTCACTAACCAATCCCGCGCATGGGGCTTTACAATTACCTATATCAAACTCCAAACATGTTTTAAATTTGTTACTTTTAATATTTGCTTCGGTTAATGATAGATTGCATGTTCGCAATGGATACAAGGCTTTTATGGTATCAAGTATGGCATGCATCATGGTGCCATTGGCATAAGGACCAAAATACTCTGAACCATCTTTTATATGGTTTCGTGTGTAAAATATCCTTGGGAATTTTTCTTTCTTTATGCAAATAAAAGGATAGGTTTTATCATCCTTAAGATTGATATTGAATTTGGGCTGATACTTCTTGATAAGAGAGTTTTCAAGCAATAAAGCATCAATTTCCGTTTCTACTAAGGTAAATTGAATATCCGCAATTTTACTAACCATGACGGCTGTTTTGCGGTTTTCATATTGTTGCTTGTTAAAGTAACTGCTAACCCTTTTCTTTAAACTTTTGGCCTTTCCTATATAGATAAGATTCTTTTCCTTATCATAGTATTTATAGATACCAGGTGAATCAGGCAGTCGAGAAATTAAATTTACAAGGTAAGCTGTATGCATGAATGGCAAAAATATGTTTTATGATGCAAAGTCAATAAAACAAAAAAGCCTGAAGGATATATATTACCTTCAGGCTTGTATGATTTAAATAAAAAAATTAATTTCCAAATTTGTAACTTACACCTAAGTTAATATTTACAAATGATGATGCAATTGCATCAATTTGCTGCGTAGGAATGCCACTTAAACTATATTTTAAATCTTGCTTTCCTCCGTTTAAACCTAACATATATTTAGCATTTAAATTAATATCAATATTATCGTTTACTCCGTAAGCTGCACCAACAATTGGAGCTATATATAAGCCATTATTGTTAAATGAAATATCAAAAGCGGGGCTTACACCTCCTTGATAATTTGCTGGATATTTGGATGACCAAGCACAATTAATATAACCTAATTCAACACCAGCAAAAGGTTTGAACCCTTCAGTCATAAAATAATAATCAAATGCCAGTGATATAGGCATAATAGAATAACTTGAAGTTACATCAGCAGGAACATCTTTACCACCGAATGTAAAATAACTAATATTTAAGCCAACTGCCATTTTATCGTTCAACAAATAACGACCACTTAATCCTCCACCATATCCAACATCAGATACAAGGTTTTTATTGTTAGTTGAACCAGTTTGAGGCTTGGCCAAATCCATCCCTGTAGCATAACCTCCCGTTAATCCAACCGAAATTTGAGCATTTGATGTAAACATTGTTGCGGCAACCATCCCGGCTACAGCAAACATTTTAGTAATTGTTTTTTTCATGTTTGTTATTTTTTGGTTAAAAAATCTATATCAAATGTAGCAGCAATTCAGAATCTGTCAAGACCTCTAAAAAAGACAGTAATAAAATCTGCTGGTTAATATCCATTTTTAACCATACTAAAACACTAAAAATCAATTAAATAAAAAATATTCAATGTGAGTAATTATTACAACCAAGCTTGTTCACCAATAAGTGGAACAAATTTAAAATCATTCAATTCAATGTTCTCAATACTATTCAAACCTGTCTTAATTATAGAATGCATCTTTTGTGTCTTACCATCACCAACAGGGATTATTAGTATGCCACCAATTTTCAATTGCTCTATTAGCGCTTTTGGCACAACGGGAGCACCCGCTGTTACAATAATTTTGTCGTATGGAGCATTTTTTGGGTATCCCAAACTACCATCTCCAAAAATAAAAATGGCTTGGTATCCCAAAAATTTCAATACCTTTTGTGCCTCTAAATGCAAGGGTTCATGTCTTTCAATACTTGTAAGATTTGCTCCTAGTTCTAATAACACAGCTGATTGATATCCACTTCCTGTGCCTATTTCTAAAACCGATTCACCCTTCTCAACACACAATAATTGAGTTTGATATGCCACAGTAAATGGCTGAGAAATGGTCTGCCCTTCTCCTATCCTAAAAGCTTTATCAAGATAAGCATGGTTTCTAAAATCCTTATGCATAAAAAAATGCCTAGGAATCTTAAGCATCGCATTTAGAACCTTATCATCAATAATACCTTTAGTTTTGAGCTCTCTGATAAGTTGCTTTCTAGCTCCCTTGTCTTTATATGTATCTGTTATCAATGTGCTACAATTATAATTAAAAGCTAATAAAGCCATCATAAAATCATCTGCATTTCATTTTTTAAACTATGGTCCATAACATGATTGGATACAGAATATCAATGAAAGCTAGACTTAAACAAACATCCCTTGTATAAGGTGTATAATAATTATGATAAAAAAATGTCGCTGTTCAAATATGATTCGGACTGTGCGATGCACAATTAAATGATGTAAATAAATTTGTTGTGTAATAAAATCAGAAAACTTTAATAAGTTACAATGATAAAAATAGGCATAGTAGGCGCAAATGAAATCAGTAAAAAACACATTGAAAAAATTTCAGAAATGAAAGATTTTCAATTGGTAGGTTTTTACGACCATGATGAAGAAAGTGCGAAAATAATTGAGAATAATTTTGGAATTAATAGATTTCTAAATTACAGCGACTTGCTTACACATGCCGATGCCATTGATGTATTATCACCAGTTGGCTCTCATTATAATTATGTGAGTAGTGCCATCAGAAAAATTAGACATGTTTTTGTAGACAAAGTACTTAGCGAAAACTTGGATGAAGCCAAAGAACTTAATTCTTTGGCCGAAGAGGCAAATATTCAGCTTTATGTATCAAGGTACGAAAAATTTCATCCTAACTACCAGTGGTTAAAGAAACTAGCTGATAATCCTTTTTATATTGAGTCCGCCAAATTTGATCCTAATATTATCAACTTATCTCCTGAAGACCTGGTATTTGAATTATTGCTAAATGAATTAGACTTGGTGCTAAGTATAGTAAAAGCAAGGGTTATGAGGGTTAGGGCAACAGGTGCTTGCTTGCATAGCAATACCATTGATTTTATTAATGCTCGCATTGAGTTCGACAATGGATGTATTTATAATATAGTGGGTGGTAGTTTTAAATCAGATCAAAAAAATAAAATCAGGTTTTTCCAAAAAAACAAAACGTATAATTTAGATTTAAATAATTTTAAAATTAGCTTCCTCAATAATTCAGCTGAAGAGAATGAATTAGTTGCCAAGGAGGAATTGTTAAAAGCTTCTGGAAAAAATCCAACAGAAATGATAAAGCGTGAATTAGAGCACTTTGCGGGAAGCATTCTTAATCATACGCTAAATCTTCGTACCCATCATGACAATTTCCAATTGTTAGAATTAGCACATGAAATAATTGACAAACTAAAAATCAACAAAAGATAATACATTTGCCTTTTGTTCGTTAATTACTTTCATTGATGCATAGAAATAGGCCTTTTGCTTTAGTTATAATTTTGTTAGCCTTTATTCATTCGGGTTGTAAAAAATTCGAAAAGGCGCCTATACCCGCTTACATATACGTTAAAAAGCCATTTAATCTAAATACGGCATCCAACAATTCACAGGGAGAAGGATCTGAAAAAATAGTAGATGTGTGGGTGGATGTTGATGGTATATCCATTGGAAGCTATGGCCTCCCTTGCCAAATCCCCATTTTAAAGACAGGTAAAGTAAAACTCAGCCTTAAGGCGGGGATAATAAACTCTGGTCAAGACGAGCAAAGGATTATATACCCTTTTTACACCACAGATACCTTAACATTGGATTTAAAAGAAGAACATGTTGATACTTTAGTTGGAAATGTAAATTATGTGCAAGGGTTAAAGTTCCCTTTTATCGAAGATTTTAGCTTTGTTTCAGATAAGCTAATCATAGCTGGAAAAAAACTGCAAGATTCCATTCTTGTATTAAATGATAAAGATTCTTGGAAAGAGAATAATAATTATGGTAAAATTCAATTCAGTGATTCAACAACTATATTCATGGAACTAAGAATGAATACACCTGATGTAAAAGGATTTGATATGCCAGCAATAGGATCAAGGGTTTATTTTGAATTTGATTATAGAAGCAATGTAGATTTTTTTGTTGGTATGATAATTACAAGCAATGGTGGAGTTGGTAAATACCCTATCTTAAATGTAAATGCAAAATCAACATGGAATAAAATATATTTAGACTTATCTAATGAATTTATTAAATTATCGGCTGACAATAAATTTAAAATATACCTATCAATACCCAAATCAACTGAAGTCCCAACTGATTTTAATATTGACAACTTAAAATTAATTTATTTTGACTAACAAAAGGAATAAAGATATTGGGATAAACATTTTTTGGGATTCTGCAGCAGCTGCTGGTGCTTGGGCTATTTTTTATTCGTATCGAAAATATGTAATTGAAAGCGACAAGTTTGGTTATCCTATTCCTTTAAATTTAGATAAAAATTTTTTTTTAGGTCTTATGTATGTACCCATCTTTTGGGTAGCTCTTTATTACCTTTCAGGTTATTATAATGATGTGTGGAGAAAGTCTAGAATTAAAGAAATTTCAAATACATTTTCCCTAACCCTGCTTGGGGTTATCCTACTATTTTTCTTATTGCTTATTGATGATGAAGTGAGTAGTTATGAAGCATACTATAAAACAACACTTACTTTATTTGTCCTTCATTTTACGCTTACAACTATTGTGAGAATTGGTTTTGCCGTTTACATCAAGCGAATGATCAAAAGCAAAAAAATTGGTTTTAATTCAATTGTAATTGGCAATAACCAGCGTACTTTAGATCTTGTTAAAGAACTTAAAAGTGATAAAACAGCCCAAGGGTTTTTATTAATGGGTTATGTTAATGGAAACGATAAAAACCATATTTTAAAGCCTGAGTTGCCGATGATAGGCACCTACAACCAATTGGCCGAACTTATTAAGAAATATGATATTGAAGAAGTAATTATTGGTATTGAAAGTTCAAAACACCAAGAAATAAATACCGTTACCAGCCTGCTAGAAGAGGAAAAGGTGCATCTCAAAATAATCCCTGATTTATACGATGTGATGAGTGGCTCTGTGAAAATGAATAATGTAATAGGAACAGTATTAATTGAAATAAACCATGATGTGATGCCCACATGGCAAAAGGTTTTAAAGAGACTTTTGGATATTTTCGTTTCATTGTTCGTTTTGATATTTTTATCGCCATTGTTTATTATACTGTCAATAGTGGTTAAGACTTCTTCAAATGGAGCCATATTTTTTAAACAAACACGTATAGGTTATAAAGGCAAAGGTTTTAAAATTGTTAAATTCCGGACAATGTTTACGGATGCGGAGGCCAATGGTCCTGCCCTATCCTCTAGTCAAGATAAAAGGATCACCCCCACAGGAAAATGGATGCGCAAGTATCGTTTGGATGAATTACCTCAATTTTACAATGTATTAATAGGTGAAATGAGTTTGGTTGGTCCGAGGCCCGAAAGAGAATTTTTCATAAATCAAATACTAACATTAGCTCCTCACTACAAGCATTTGCATCGCGTTAAGCCAGGCATTACCAGCTGGGGCCAAGTAAAATATGGCTATGCAGAAAACGTAGAACAAATGGTCGAAAGACTTAAATTTGATATTTTATACATTGAAAATAGAAGCCTTGCCGTTGACATCCGTATATTGATTTATACCATCAAAACCATTATCGATGGTGATGGAAAATAATCTAATTCGCTTTCGTTAAGATTACATTAGCATAGAAAAGATAAAAAATATAAATTGCACCCAATGTTAGATTTAGAGTACAATACAGGACGAAATAAACTGGTCATATCAGAATATGGAAGAAACATCCAAAAAATGATTGAACATGCGACTGATCAAGAGGAAGTGGATAAAAGAAACAACATAGCCAATGAGTTAATTACACTTATGGGTCAGCTAAATCCCCACTTAAGAGACATAGCAGATTATAAACATAAAATTTATGACCACTTATTTATCATTAGTGATTACAAATTAGATATTGAATCTCCATACCCTAAACCAACACCAGAAACACGTGCAGCCAAACCTGACGTTGTTCCATATAACCAAAGTAAAATCAATTTTAGATTTTATGGTAAAAATATTGAACAGATGATAAAAAAAGCCACTGAATTAGAAGATGGTCCGATGAAAACTTTCTTCATTAATCAGATTGGCTCATTTATGAAAAGCAGTTGCCGCACATGGAATGATGAAATGCTAACAGATGATCAAATTTGGAATCATTTAAAAGGTATTTCGGTTGGCAAAATTGTGATGAGTGAAAATGTAGACGAACACCAGTTTAATGCATCACAGCAAAGGGCAAAAACACAACACAACCCTAATAACAGAAATAACAATCAAAACCGCAATTTTAGAAACAATAACCAAAATCGTAACAATAATAGCGGAGGAGAAAACAGGAACCGAAATCCAAATAATTCAAATAACCCCAACAATAGAAATAATGGTGGCGGTAATACAGGAAATGGAAGTAATGGAGGTAATGGAAATTATCGCAATTTTAGAAATAATAAAAATAGACCTGCTTAATGCTATAACATTTCAATAGATTAAAATATAGAACACATATACTGAAAAGTAATAGACTTGCCCCAACTTGCGCAAGTCTTTTTTTATATGTAAGTTATGCTTTTGGCACTAAATTTAACAATGCTTGGGTGAGATAATTCCAAGTGAATTTTTGTTTTTCTATTTTAATATTATCTGAGAATTCATTCTCTTTTCCATTTAAAAAAAAATCAAGAATGTAGTCTGCAATTTGTTTTTTATCTATGCCTGAAATATATCCAACTTTATTATGTGGAACAAGTTCGGCCAGGCCCCCTACATTCGTCACCAGCATTGGCTTATCATAATAGTAAGCTATTTGTGTAACACCGCTTTGCGTTGCATTTAAATATGTTTGAACTACCATATCGGCAGCACTAAAGTATTTACTCACATCATTATTGGGAATAAAATCGGTTGCTAAAACCAATCTGCTTTCAAGACCCAATTGAGATATCAACTCATCATAAGGCTTTCTATCCTCATAAAATTCCCCAGCAATGATGAGTTTTAAGGGGAATGCTTTTAGTCTTTCATCTGCAAAACTTTCAAGTAACAATTGCAGCCCTTTATATTTTCTAATAAATCCAAAAAACAACAAATAATGAGTATCGCTATCTAAACCTAAAGCCTGCTTAGCTATAGATTTTGAGAGCTTTTCACCAAACATATCATACATGGGATGTGGCACATAGGACCGAGGTTTAGTGGGCTGTAATTCGCTTACTTGCTCATAAACCGAACGACTCATACTCAAAAATCCATCACAAGAATTCAGAAAATAATTGGTGAATGTTGAATCGAAAAACTTCTTTTCATGAGGAATAATATTGTCCGTTATGGCTAATATTTTTGCTTTGCTTTTTCTTTTTATTATTCGAGCAATAGTACCAAAAGCAGGAGCCATAAAACTCATCCAATACCTAAAAATAACCACATCATAATCTTTATCAGCCATAGAATTTCCAACACTCCTCCAACTCAATGGATAGATTGAATTTATATGAGGCAGTATTTCAATGTCATTGGGTTGTGGATCCGATGAAAATTGGGTTTTACCTGGAAACAAAATGGAAGGGTATTGTAAACTAAAACTCAAAATTTGACAAGAATGACCTTGGGCTGTAAATTCTCGGCAAAGACGCTCATTATAAGTAGCTAAGCCGCCTCTAAGTGGCCAAGCAGGACCAACAATTAGAATTTTTTTCTTACTCATCAATACCTATACGTTTGGTAATTCCATAAACGTTTCTTTCAGAAGCATTGCGACTTATCATCTCACCAATGAAACCTGCTAAAAAAAGCTGTACACCAATTATAGAAAGCACCAAAGCTATATAGAATAGGGGTTGATCTGTAATATTGCGAGGCAGGGTATCTCCCATTGCCACATGAAACAACTTAGCACCAATGATATAAGATGTAATAATAAAACCTATCATAAAAGTAAGGGTGCCTAAAACACCAAAAAAATGCATTGGACGTTTTCCAAATCTAGATACGAAAAATATGGTTAATAAATCAAGAAATCCATTAATAAATCTTTCTATTCCAAACTTGGTAGTACCATATTTACGGGCGCGATGCTGTACTTCTTTTTCTGCAATTTTGTAGAAGCCACTCCACTTTGCCAATACAGGAATATAGCGATGCATTTCATTATATATCTCGATTGATTTTACCACTTCTTGTTTATAGGCTTTTAATCCGCAATTGAAATCATTTAATTGAATACCTGATATGGCTCTGGTAGCTGCATTGAAGAATTTGGTAGGAATGGTTTTAGTAATTGGATCAAATCTTCTTTTCTTCCATCCACTCACTAAGTCATAATCCTCTTCAACAATCATCTTATAAAGAGCTGGTATTTCGTCAGGACTATCTTGCATATCAGCGTCCATTGTAATGATTACATTACCAATACAAGCATGAAAAGCCACATTTAAGGCAGCTGATTTGCCATAGTTCCTTCTAAATTTAATTCCTTTGATGTTAGGATTTTGTATTCTAAGTGCTTCAACCACCTTCCAAGACCCATCTGTGCTGCCATCATCAATCATCAGTACCTCATAGCTGAATTTATTTTCGTTCATCACGCGCTCGATCCAAGCCAACAATTCAGGCAAAGATTCTTCTTCGTTTAAAAAGGGTATTACTACGGATATTTGAGGATTCATTAAAATATTTTGGTGCAAATTAAGAATTTAATGAATTATATTCCTCATTAGGGTCGTTTTTACGAACAAAAATCGCAATGATTAAACTTAAAATAAAGCCCCAAATAAAGCTACCGACAAAAGATAGTGGAACTGTAAAGGCAGGTGATTTCATTTTTCTCATCATACTTAATGACATTTCCATTTCTTCTTCACTGCTATTTTTAAGTATCATTTGTTCCTTAACTTCTTTCATCACTCTATCAATTCCTTCAGGGTCAACAAACGACATGTGGATATAGGCATATACTGAAAGTACCGAAGCTGAAAACAATACCATTATACTCCCAAAACCAAGGGCTTTGCTATATGACATATATCCTCCCAGCTCTTCGTCTCTCCTGGCCTTCATTCCCAAATAAATGATAGCTACCCCAACCACAAACTTGAGTGTTCCATTTAGCCAATTCATTTTTGTACCTAAATCCAAAAGAAAAAAAGTTACATCAACAATGATAGATGCTAATGAATAATAGAAGCCATATCTCATGGCCATTTGATAAGGAGAATTTTTGCTTTCCATTTTGTGATTAATAATGAATTCAAATAAATCGAACTTTGCTGAATTAAAAAAGCATTATGTTATTCATTTTTGTCCGTTTATCATATAAGGTAAATATAGAATACCTTTTCTTAACAATTTAAATTTATTGCAAGTGGGTCAAACTAAACTCATGTGTGATACTTATTGAGTTTTCTATCCAGTAAAAAAGAAATTATCTTGTTTTTTATTTTGCTCAAATAAAGACAATTGGAAGAATATTTGCTTATTTTTAATAATATATTGGCGAATTGATTTGCCTAATTACAAAATAAAATTATTTTTGCAGCCCGTTTAGTTTCAAACTAAACAAGATTCAGTAGCTCAGTTGGTAGAGCATTACACTTTTAATGTAGGGGTCCTGGGTTCGAGTCCCAGCTGGATCACAAAGGCTATCAGAAATGATAGCCTTTTTTGTTATATTTCTATACATTCCCCTATTATTGCTAGCAACTAAGAACAAAAATGCGTATTTTACTTACAACGCTTAATGCAAAATATATACATATCAATCTCGCTATTCGATTGTTATATCAGCTGAATAAAGATCAGGATGGACTTGCATGGAAAGAATTTACTATTAAAGAACCTAAAGAAGGTATTGCTGATTACTGCAAAGACTTTGATGTAATTGCTTTTAGCTGCTATATTTGGAATATTACCCAAACTCTTGAAGTGGCAAAACTGATCAAACAAATAAATCCGAACACTAAAATTTTACTTGGTGGCCCTGAAGTTAGTTATGAGTATAGTGATATTATTTCAAGGGACGAGGTTGATTATATAATTTTAGGTGAAGGGGAAACCCCATTTAGAGAATTTATTAATACCTATCCAAATATTGAAAAGGTGCCAAGTTTGGTTTACAAGTTAAATAACGTGGTTATTGAAAACCCAATGGCTCAAATGTTTGATTTGACTAATTACACTGACTTTAATCCTTATTTTGACGATAATCCCGAAGACTTATTTAACAAAGTTTGCTATGTTGAAACTTCCAGAGGTTGTCCATACAAATGTGGCTTTTGTTTAGCTAGTTTAGATAACAAAGTACGATATCTGCCAATTGAAGATATAAAATCAAATTTACTATATCTAATGAAGCATGGTCGGGTCATTAAATTTCTCGACAGGACATTCAATGTAAAAAAAGATTTCACGATTGATATGTTTAAGTTTATTCTTGAGCATCATCGTCCTGAAAATATTTTTCAGTTTGAGATTACAGCAGATATTGTGCATCCAGATATTGTTCAATTTATTCAAGACCATGTTCCTAAGGGCTTATTTAGATTTGAAATAGGTATCCAAACAGTGAACCAAAAAGCAAATTTAGAGGTGAGCAGAAAACAAAATTTTGAAAAGACTAGCGCTGTTATCAAAACCTTAGAAAACAAAATTGAAATGCATCTCGACCTCATTGTAGGTCTGCCACTTGACTATTGGGATGATATAAAATATAGCATTGAGGAGGTTTTTAAGCTTTATCCACCTGAACTTCAATTAGGATTTTTAAAATTCTTAAAAGGTACTCCTGTTAGAGATAGCTACAAGCAACATGGTTATGTATTTGACCCTTTACCACCTTATCAAATAATTGAAAGCAATTATTTATCTAAAGAAGAATTAAATCAAATTACCATACTTGAAGAGTCCCTTGAGATATATTGGAACAAAAAAAGGACCCTACACACATTAAAATATATCGCAAAACATTATAGCCTATTTGATTTCTTGCTAGGACTCGGCAACCTCTTTAAAACTCGAAAACATTTTCATAAGTATGCCTTGGTAGATGTTTATGATATTATATTTGATTTTGCAGTCACAGAATATCATAATGACCCAATTATTCCTCAACTCATAGCAGTCGATTATTTTTTGCAACATAAAGTAAAACCAAAAATTCTTTACCGTGAGGAATATGAAATGGTTGATAAAATTAGATTGATTGATAAGTTCAAATTAAACCACCATAAATTTCGATTTGTTATCCTACCTATTGATTTTGATTTTGAACTTTGGGAAACAGAAAATAAAATCTTTAAAGGACAATTTGATATTGTAATTCAATATAATGGAACAACCAAAGCACAAGTTATCAAATTAGATTCAATTCTGGTATAAATTGCCATATAATCCACCACAATTATTATTCATGAAAACAAAGAGCATTCATCAATGGCTTGATGAATATTCCGAGAGCCACCAAAACAAAACAAATAAAGTCATTCATTGGATTTGCGTTCCTGCCATATTTTTTAGTATTATCTGTTTCTTATCCTTGGTGCCAATTCCGGCAAATAATAACTTAGCTAGTTATGCATTGATATTTGTAGCTATTTTTTATGCAAGACTTTCACCTAAATTGGCATTCGGTATCATTTGCCTATATCTTATATTATATTGGTTTTCATTGCAACTAAGTAAACTATCATTTCCATTATGGCAATCAGCCACAGCTATTTTTGTTGTGGCATGGATTATTCAATTTTACGGACATAAAATTGAAGGAAAGAAACCTTCATTTCTAAAAGATATTCAGTATTTATTAATAGGGCCAGCTTGGCTTTTAGCCTATTTGTATAAAAAAATAGGAATTGCCTATTAATGTTTATGGGTAATAAATGTTTCCAGTGGAAATAACTACGGTACCAGCAGTAATCCAACCACAATTACGAGAAATATTGCCAACACTATCAACGCCATTTGGTTCAATAATAGAATAACCTTGATACTCCCACGTATTGATACCGCATACATAATTTACCGTATAATCAAACTGAATTTTTTTACTAGTTGTGTTTTTAACTATTAAATTTACCGTACAATTTGGTATCCTATTTTCACATTGAGTTCCTTGATATGATTGCAATAATTGAGAGAACCTAAATAATGCTATTGTGGGACTATTAGTTGCAGTATTTTTAGGGTCAACTATACTCACACTTCTAATTTGTTCAGGTAATAAATTTGGTTTGCAACTAGGTCCAACCACATCACTTTCACTTTTCACGCATGATGCCATTAAAAACAAAATAAACAGTGGCATTAGCATTAAGTACTTTTTCATCATCTTTCCTTGTTAATTTTGATCAAAAGTAAATCACTAATTTTAGTAATATACTCCCTTAAAACAACGATTAAAGCGAATGCAAAGCCAATTCTGCACTCAATACAATTAAACATCAATTCACACAAAATAGCTTCACTTTGAATAAAATATCTCTTATCAATATACTATGTTAATTTAGTAGTTTTCGAACTAGAAACTATACAAAAACAACAAGTTGCAAATTTCATATACCTGGAAATAGGCAAAAGCAAGAAAATTTAGTGTGCAAAAAGTCCAAATAGAAACAATTTCAATTTCCACAAGCCCTTTATTGGAGTGACTTTTAATCGTTTTTACGTTTTTAGTAACGTCAAAATAATTTCAAATTAACTATTATCGATTACGAGCAGAAGATAATAAATCTCAAATGGTAGAATAATAGAAGAACCTTTTGCTTACCACAAAATCATGTGCACTACATTCTAATAATCCTACCATCCTCCATCTCTATGATGCGATGGGTGCGATTAGCAAATTCATTGTCATGAGTAACAATAAGAAGGGTTTGATTATACACATCCGAGAGCTCCTTAAAGATATCGAATACAATTTCAGTATTCTTTTTATCTAAATTACCCGTGGGCTCATCTCCCATAATTATTAAAGGATCGTTCACCATGGCACGGGCAATTGCAACCCTTTGTTTTTGCCCACCTGAAAGTTGGTTAGGAATTTTTAATGCCTCTTTTTCGATACCAAGAATTTTTAATTTTTGATAAGCTCTCTCCTCCACTTCCTTTTCAGAATACTTGCCAAGTTTCAGGCCTGGCAACATAACATTCCGCAATACATTGAATTCATTTAATAGATAATGAAACTGAAAAACGAAACCAATTTTTTCATTTCTAACCCTTGCTAACTCTCCTTCTTTTTTGTCTCGCATACCTACTCCATCTATCCTCAAATCTCCTGTATAATCAGTATCCATGGTTGAGAGAATATAAAGCAGTGTAGATTTGCCACAACCTGATTTACCAATAATTGAGGTAAACTCCCCTTTATTTAGAGAAAAGGTAATTTCCTTTAACACTTGAATGGTGCTTGGGTCATGAAAATACTTTGATATTTTATTTGCCTGAAGTATGATTGATTCCATCTTATTTTCCTCTAATAATTACTACAGGATCTATTTTACTTGCCTTACGAGATGGAAAATATCCTGCTAAATAAGTAGTGACTAGTGAAAAAACAGCGCCTATGAAATAGAACTTTGGATTATAATTAATTGGAAAAGTTTTAATGGTAGGTAATGAAGCCGTATTAAATGGAACATTATCAATTATGTTTGATAGTCCAAAGCCAAGAAAAAGCCCCATACCCCCACCAAAAAAGCCTATACTTAACGCAATGGTAATGAAGATACGGTTCACATCATTTCCTGAGAATCCAGTAGCTTTTAAAATAGCAATGGAATCCATCTTTTCATAAATCATCATGTTTAGAATATTGTAGATACCAAATCCTGCTACAATTAACAGTGTAATTCCAACTGCATATGAAATAAGTGTGCGAATAGAGCTGCCTGTTTCAAACTGTGAATTGGCAGTTTGTATATCAACAGCTTCTATGTCAAATAAATTGGCGTATTCTTTTGCCATTTTAGGTGCCCAAGCAATGTCTTTCAACTTTACTTGAATATCCGTTATATAATTCTTTGATTCACCTAATAACTTCTGAGCCGTGCTAATAGAGGCATAACTTTGGACTTTATCAACTTCTTGAATACCGGATTGAAAGTATCCAACCACTTTAAGTTGCATACGCTCTCCTTTACTAGTAGTTACTTGAACCACATCTCCAATGTTGGCCAACATTTTCTCAGCAGCGCCTTTACCTAAAATAATACTATTTGGTATATTTTTCAAATCTATATAATT
Organism: Chitinophaga pinensis; assembly: GCA_945870425.1. Classification (GTDB taxonomy): domain Bacteria; phylum Bacteroidota; class Bacteroidia; order UKL13-3; family UKL13-3; genus RGVD01. The sequence goes on from CAMBSD010000007.1 coordinate 92,315, forward strand.
ACCGGCAGTCACATAATCTTTGAATTTAAATAAGCGTGCCTCTTCATCTACATTAACGCCATTAATAACCCCTGTTAAATCTATATCGCCCACATTGTAAAAAACTTGTGCTACAATTTTGGGAGCATAACCTAAAACACGGTCATCATTATCTAAAGCCTTGATCATGGCAGGACAATTATGAATTTGAGCCCTTTCATTTTTAGGCTTTACAGATCGAATAAAATTGTAATGACCTTTATACTCTTTTGATAAATCAATGGGTTGATTCTTGGATGCTTGAATCTCGTTATATAAGCGAATATGAGGTGTACGGTTCACTATTAAGCCATCTAACATATCATTTAAACCAGACATAAAACTGAGCAAAGCAATAAACATAGTGATACTAAATGTTACACCAATGGCAGCTACAAGGGTTTGCTTCCATCTGGCCACAAGCAAGGATACCGAGATAGAATTTATTAATTTAAAATTCATTCTGTAGGTTTTAATAATTCCTCTTCAGCACTAATACCAGATATTATTTCAATTTTTTGAAAATCTCTCAATCCAGTTTTGACAATAACTTTTTGTCCATCGCCTTTAATTACCAGTGAATCATTTATCAAATAGTTTCTCGGTATTAAAATAGCTTGCTTTTTGCTTTGTAAAATGATGTTGGCCTCAAAGGTAACATTTGGATAAATCGTTTCTGGTCTTTGCACAAATTCAGCTTCCACTAAAAATGTTTTGCTACGCTCATTCATAATTGGATATATTTTTGATACAATGGCTTCAAACACCTGTCCCTTGTAACTATCCATATTCACTAAAACTTTCAAGCCTTTTTGTACTTTAAAAATATCATACTCATCCACCTGCATTTCTAATATAAAATGCTCTCTATTTCCTAATACAGCCAAAGGGGTTTGCAGTCCTACTTGTTCACCTTTTTCTTTTAATATATCATAAACCACACCATCTATTTCACTTTTCAAAGTATAATCACTTTCAAGTTTACTTGATATAAGTAAATTCTTCTTTGATTGAGACGAGCTAAAATCAAGTTGACGTTTTAAATCTTGGTACCTTACCTTAGCGGAATAGTATGACGTTTTGGAGTTTTGAAAAGCCAATTCTCTTTGCTCTAAATCTACTTTGCTACCCACTTGCTGTTGCCATAAAGCCAATTGACGAAAATAAAGAGCAGAATCATTTTTCAATTTACTTGAAGCCAAATCGATTAATAATTTGGCCTCGTTCAATCTATCTTGGTTGGCACTAAAATCTGAGAAACGAGCCGATAATTCAGCATTCTCTTTCCCCAGCCTTTGTGCAACATTTGATAACGATAATATTGGTGTACCCACATTCACCGAATCTCCTTCAGAAACAAAAATATTTTCAATGATTCCATTAACAGTGGCAAAGGCTTGGTATTGATTTTTACTTTTAATAATACCAGAAGCATAGACAGACTCTGAGATATCAGACACTACAGGCTTCGTTTTTTCAACTTTTTGTTTGCATGAAACTATTAAAAGTATGGCAATTAAGAAATATAAACTTGACTTAGGCATAGGGCGAAATTATAATATACCATTCGCAATTTATGGTTTATTTTGATGACAAAAATAGGTAAAACAAAACAAGGTCAATAACTTGCATAGTAAAGGATTGGCCTTGCCATTCAATATTTAAGAAGTTAATTACATAGTATGGCATAAATCTGGTCCTTGATATGAACTCTTTTATGTCGTAACTCGTTTAGGAACTCATCACTGTGTACTTCAACATTCGTCTCAATTCGATATATTTGATTGTTTACATCATGGTATTGGTCAAATAAACCTTTGAAGTGTTTATTACTCATTTTAAGGTCAGTAATTTTTTGTTCAAATTGAGGAAATTCGTGTCTCAAATCGTGCTTTTCCATAACTTATTTTAATTTAGTTGAACAAAGTTAGTCCAATAAATTTTGACATTATATGACAAATAACTCCCGAAAACATGATAGAGATAATGATTTTAGTCGAAACATGCATTTGACATCTGTACAAAAAAACACTACTTCATAAAATACCCTCTAGTATAAATTAGTGGTTTAGTAACTAGTGAGAAATATTCTCAAATGCAATAATATATTTAACCAAGATTGAAATGTTAATTTCACTTGAAAAAGTTGATCTATTATAACCTGCAATTGTAATTTCCAATTTTCGAGTTTTGAAATACCTAAAAAGCTTCTTTATGAGGCTTCTATAAATAAGCTATGTCTACTTGGGATTAAAAAATCAAAACTTCCCAAGCTTTATAGCAATTTCCATCTTAAGCCTGCGGTATTTCCATAACAACCAATACTTTTTAGAATAATGCTCTTGCACCCTTAATTTATCTAAATAATGCTCTCTTTTCAATGCATTGCTCTTACTAGCATTATGAACTCGATAGCTTGCGAAATGGCTATATAAAAATAAGAAATTACCTTGTTTAAGGAGATATAATAATAATTCGTAATCGAAGGCTAGCGGGTAGTTTTCATCAAGTACATAGGTTCTGTTTATTTTACGTACATTAAAGAAGCAAGCTGGTTGATATATGGCAGGTAACATCCCTTTTTTCAACAATTCATCATAGTGTAAGTTTCCACCTTTTGGTTTGGATATTTCTTTACCTTCGGAATCGATGGTGCTACATAAACCATAATAAACAGTATAGTCAGGATTTACATCGTAGGCCCTTAGCAAGGCATCAACAGCTCCTGGTTGAAGAATATCATCTGAATTCAAAAAGGCAACCAAGTCGCCTTTAGCCATCTGAAATGCTTTGTTTATAGCCTTAACTTGCCCGCCATCTGGCTTGCTTTGCCAATAAACCAATCTATCCTCATATTTCTTGATTATTTCAAGTGAACCATCATTACTACCACCATCCATAATAATATATTCAATATTTTTATAGGTTTGGTTTAGAACTGAAAGAATAGTCTGTTCTAAATAATGGGCCTGATTAAATGACGGGGTAATAATCGTTACAAGCATCGTGCTTTTGTTTTCCTATTTAGGCAAATATAGGTTCAAAGATTTAATTACAACAAGCCTTTATCGGCTTTATCAGCAAGTAATTGATATTTCGGATTTAAACTTGGGTGCCAATGGTGCAAAAGGCCGCTTTCTCTGGTTCTTATCACATAGTTTCCGGCTTTGTAAAATTTCATCCAAAGGTCATCGTCTTCTTGTCCCCATTTTTTAAATGATTCGTCCAATCCACCAATTTCCTCAAAATATTTTCTTTTACATGATAAAATACCTTTTCCTCCCCATTGCATCCATTCACCATGGTTCGTGGCAAATACATTGGGTTTGTTTTTATACAAGTAAAAAACAATTGGAAACCATACCAATTTACCTAAAGTATACTTATTGCATTTGATGACTAAGTCAGTTGGCAATGAGAAATCAGCATCGCAAATGAAAAGTATTTTATTTTTAGATTGTCTTATTGCTTTATTAAAAGTATGGGATCTAGTAAATGGTATATTTTCGCTTTTAAAAACCAAATTACCTTTCCAAATTTTTTTTACTTCATTTTCAAAATTTTGTATATCATCACTTTGGCAATCGAATACTGATAATTCAATCAAATCAGATTGATATACTAAATTTAAGCTGGGGAGAAAATATGTAAGGAATAACTCACTCCTATTATAAATACCCACACAAACCGATATAGGTTTGGCTTTTATTAACGGGAAAAACCTAAAACATAAATAAGATAATATTCCAACGATATCCTGCCATAAACTTAAGTACCCAAACTTGCGCTGAGGTGATTTAAAAACAAACCAAAGTGCGAATTTTATATATCTGTATATCTTGTTCAATACAATATTATTGTAGCAATCCGAAACGCAATTTCACATTGGTTAGAGGGTTCTGAATATCCAATTGTTTGGCTGTTTCATCATCAATTTGAATGATAATATCATTCATAGATGAATCTCTCAAAACACCCGTTGTAGTAAAAAATCTTTTCTTAAAATTATCATCATTTTCAATCATTATTAAGGTACCAACAGGAGCTGTTTTATGGAGAATACCTTTTATTTTCGCATCTGCTGAGTAAAGGCATAAGCCTTGTTCATAAACGTCTTCCACTAAGGATGAATTATCATTTGCTTTCATGGTTTTAACTTGTTCTGCATTAGCGCTGTTTAAAGCAAAATAGGGCTTGCGAGCTCTTTTTGCATTTACAATTAATTCTAAACCTTCTCTAACCCTATAATCATAAAGACCATTCCAATTGGCAATATCTGATGTTGTTACATTGTACTTTTTAGCTATCGACTCAATTGTTTCACCTTTCATTACAGGGTGCGTATATCCTTCACTGGTGCTTCCTCCACCGTTTGCATGAACTTCTGCTATGGCTAAAATTTTAGCTTCAGCTTCAGCTTTCTTTTTCAACTTGGACATATCTTCCTCTGTCAAATAAATTTTATCACCCCACGTATAGCGGGAAGAATCATTGATATTGGATACCTTAGGAGTATTGGTCACAATACTTGAGGCGGCTGCGGATTTAGCTTCTTGTTTCTCCTTATTTGAAATTTCTTTATTATTTTCGACAATCAATCTAGATAATTGATTTTCATTTACTGGAATTTTAACAGACTGTTTGTTTCTTAGTTTTGTGCTAGTAAGATTATTGGCATCCTTTATCTTTTTTGCTGATACAGAATATCTATCAGCGAGCTTTTCTATAGTTTCAGAAGAACTAGTAGTAGTATGAATGATATACTTTTTGTTGTTAATAGTTTTTACAACTAATTTATAAACATCTGAATTCACTGCGGTTGATACAATTGGCGTTGGTGCTTTTTCCTCTTTTGTAACCAATTCCTTTACAGCAGATTTTGCTTCAGTCCAATTTTCATTGGCTGATACTTTTACATTCTTCTTTTCATCATGTTTAGCAACTGTTACTGGCTGGCTGGCCTTCGGGGCATCAACAATCGCATATGTTTTCTCTTCTATCTCAATCTTAATAATTTGACCTCCTGATACATTTCCAAAACTAATCATGTTTGAATTGGCAATCAAAGTATCCACAGTGTTAAATTTTTGAGCAATCGATTGCAATGTCTCACCATTTCCTACTTTATAAAATATTTTTCTCAACCCATCTTTGCTTACTTCTTTCAATACCTTACCAGGCATTATAGCTGACTTTTGGGAAGCAGTCTCCTCAGGCTCTGGAATATGTTTTGCAACATTATTAATACTTTCTTTTTTAGACGTTACTGAACTTGAATTTTGTTGATGGGATGAAATTTTAGTTTCTGAAGATGCTTTTTCAATAGGCATTGCAGCAGGTACTTCAGTTTTTACAATTGCACTTGGTGCTACAAATTTTGGGCTATTCGGTTTTATCTCAACATTACCATACTTCTCGCTATTAAGTGGAATGCGCAATACCATTCCCTTTTTTACCCCTTCTGTTATAAGTGGATTTGCCTCCATAATGGCCAATTCTTCTACTTGGTAATTTGAAGCCAAACTTTGAACAGTCTCTTTGTTTACAACTCTATGAACGATGTATTTCTTTCCATTTTTTTGTTCTAATCTTAATGAATCTAATGGATGGGCAAGTACACAAAATGACACAAACATCAAGCTAATTATTAAGTGGATTCTTTTTTTCATATCTAGAAAGTATTTGGTAACGAAGATAATAGACAATGTCCCCAATTATTTAAATATTGAAGGCCGTTTTACAGCACATGCATGTTAATTGTATATTTTAGTGGGATTACTTTACTTTTTGCTCAAGAAGCAAACTCCAAGCTTGGGCTTTGTCACTAAACATCGACTTGGTTTTTGTCCAAGTATCTTTAAACAAAGGAGAGTATCTATAATTATTCAAATGGACTTCACTTTGCCAATAACTATATGTGCAGAATACATTAGGAAGTTGTGCATCTCTAAGTAAAAGCAAGCCTTCACAACCCTCAAATGCAGCAATCTGAGATTTTACTGTTTCAAAAAAAGCTAAAAAATCCTCCACCTTTTGAGGTTCAAAACTCATTCTAACAATTCTATTTATCATTTTATTTAAACTTAAATATCTTACCCAATTCGAAAATAAAAACACTAATCGGCAATTGCTTTATCAAATTCTACAATTACTTGATTGCCCAATTTGAGACCTAATAACGATGAGGCCTTGCCTTTATTAATCGCAATCTCCAAATAATCATTTTCATTAAACAAAGCAAGCTCTTCACCTTCAGGAACATCAGAATAGGTCTTACTTATTTTCGTAATTGGGTGTCGAGGGGCATAGTACAATTTAAAATTCCTTCCATTATGCTCTCTTTCAAATTCTGATTTACTAACATTTAAAAAGGCATTTTGGTAACTATCAATAAATATAACACTGGCAATTATTTTATCATCACTTACAACGGCCTTTAAAGATTGCATTTTGCGATGTCCTGCATACGGCCTCAGCAGGTTTTCTATATTTTTTTTATTAATTAAAGCAGCTGCTACCTTCGCCCACACATTTTTTTCAGGGTATAAATCATCTTTAACAATCAACTCATCCGCAAATTGCCAAACTAGACTTGGATCAATATCAAAAAGCAAATCAGCAATCCCATTATCAGAGGTGATAAAATATTGACCTGCATGTTCTAAAACTAAATACTTTTTGTATTTGTGAATATTGCTATCAACGGCTATTAAATGAACGGATCCTACAGGAAAATTCTTATATGAATTTCTAACAACAAAAGCAGCCTGAAGAATGTTATGAGAAGTAATATTGTGGCTTATATCCAAAATAGAAGCACCCGGCAGCACAACTAGAATATGAGCTTTCAATGCGGCTACATAATGACTGTCTGAACCAAAATCGGATGTAATGCTAATTAGTGACAATTATTAATTCTATTTTTTATAAATTCGAGCAAAAATAATCTTTAACACCATATTATATATAATTTGAATTCACGCGAACTGTTAATCGAAGATATTGAGCCTGCCCAATTGTGGGGTTCACATAATAAACACCTAAAAACCTTTCAAACCCACTTTCCGAAGCTTAAAATTTTAAGTCGCGGTCATTCTATTTTTTTAAGTGGAGATGACACCGAAATGGGTATTTTTGAGGATAAACTTGAAAAACTTATTAAGCATTTGAACCGGTATGGAAGTATTGGTGAAGTTCAAATGCAGGCCTTATTCTCAGGAATAGCCACTGAAACAGATTTGCAGATAACTGAAAATAGTGATATCATTCTTCATGGTAATGGGGGTAAAATCATCAGAGCCAAAACACCCAACCAACGAAAAATGGTTGAATTACTAGCAAATAATGACATTTTATTTGCCATTGGACCTGCAGGTACTGGAAAAACATATACTGCAGTAGCACTTGCCGTAAAAGCATTAAAGAACAAAGAAATAAAACGCATTATTTTAGCCCGTCCTGCTGTAGAGGCCGGTGAGAGTTTAGGTTTTCTTCCAGGAGATTTAAAAGAAAAAATCGACCCTTATTTACGTCCATTGTATGATGCATTGGATGACATGATACAGCCAGAAAAACTAAAGCAATTCATTGAAACAAGGGTTATTGAAATCGCCCCTATGGCCTTTATGCGTGGAAGGACACTAGACAATGCTTATGTAATTTTAGATGAGGCTCAAAATGCCACAGACCTGCAACTCAAAATGTTTTTAACACGTATGGGACCCAATGCCAAGTTTATCATCACAGGAGATTTAACCCAAATTGATTTACCTAAAAAACAACAATCAGGTTTGGTCAAAGCGGTAAATATCCTTGAGAATATTGATGGAATTGTATTTCAATACCTTACATATGAGGACGTAGTAAGGCATAAACTAGTAAAAGATATTATTAAGGCTTATGATAAAAATGGATAATTCAAGTACCTAATAATGTTATTATATGTGGAAAGGTTTTACAGCGGTATAGGTCTATTAATAATGCTTTGCCATGTTTAAATCAAAACCAGGTGTGCATCCCTATCGTTATGGCAATAAAATCGAGTTGCTTAGAAGTGGTGATCAATATTTCTTAAAACTTCTTGAATTAATAGAAAATGCTCAAAATGAAATCCACCTGCAAGTGTATATTTTTGAGCCTGACGAAACCGGTGAAACGGTCAGAGAAGCGCTCATCATTGCTGCAAACAGAGGAGTAAAAATATCCTTAGTTTTGGATGCATATGGAAGTAAAAATTTCAATTCGGATTGGCTAAAAAAATTATCAAACCATCATATTGTTGTCAATTTCTACTCCCCTATCAGATTCAATAATCTTTTCAAAATGGGTCTTCGCATGCACCATAAAATTGTTTGCATTGATAGAAAATATGCGCTTGTAGGTGGCATTAATATTTCAAATAACTATAGCTTCTTAGATAAAAAAACACCTTGGCTAGATTATGCCATATTTATCGAAGGAAGCCTCACGGCAGATATAAATCAAATATGTATTGAAACCTTAAGGAAGGCTCAAGGTAAAAAAATAAAAAACAAACAACATTCCTTAAAGCCTTCAATAACTGAAGGACCCATAATAGCGAGGGTTTTGCAAAATAATTGGAGTCAAGCTAAACTTGGTATATCCAAACAATATAAATCTCACATAAAGAATGCAAATGAACAAATCACCCTTGTTACAAGCTATTTTATACCATCAATTTCATTGATACTCCTCATGAAAAAAGCGGCAAATCGAGGGGTAGATATTAGGATTGTTTTAGGTGCCATTTCAGATGTAGGTTTGGCAAAAAATGCTACTGATTACCTACTAAACGACTTGTTGAAATCTGGGATTAAGTTATACGAATGGAGAGAAAGTGTAATGCATGCTAAACTAGCAATCATCGATAATAATACAACAATTATTGGCTCTTATAACCTAAACCATTTAAGCGATTTTGGGAGCATCGAATGCAATTTAGAAATTACAGATGAAGCATTTTGCCTTAAAACAAAATATGAAATTGATGAGATTATTAAAAATGGTTGTTGTGAAATAACCCTAAACCAGATAGAAAAACGACAAACATTTTTAGCTAATGTGAAAAATATTATCAGTTATTTCATTTTCAGAATAATGTTAAAATTTTTGTTTTTTCTTCAAAACCATAATAGTTCAAAAAAATACATTAAACATAGCTAATTTTCTAAAGGTATTTTAAGAGATTATGTAGATATTTTTCTTCAATATGCTTATTGATTTGTTTATTGAAAAAATATAACCATATTTGTCTTAACTAATTCGTATAAAAATGAAAAAAACAATCATTACACTTTCTGTTTTCTTCTCACTTTCAGCAGGACTTGTATCATGTTCGAAAAGTGAAGATTCTAAAACAAACAACACAACAAACCCTCCTGCAAACACAACCGTAGAATATGTGCAGGTAAACAAAGAACTATCAATGGATATTACTGGTACTTGGTGTCCTCCTTGTGGTTCTTATGGTATTCCTGGTTTCAATAGAGCGGTAAAAATTAGTAATAATAATATGATACCACTGAGTGTTCACTCTGGTGATGCTTTATCATGCGCCACAGGAAACGAATTGATGGCTTACGCTCCATTTAAATCTAATTCAGTTCCACGTATTACTATGGGTAATGGATTATTGTTTCCTGCAGGTGTTTATTCTGACACCAACGCAACTGCTGGTAAAATTATCAGTGCTTTGGTTGATTCAGCTGCTGGTGATGTTATTATCGGAACTACTATTTCTAACTTAAAAACTGCAGAAGGAAAGTTAACCTTTGACGTAAACTCTAAATTTTTTACTGATGCAACAGGTGATTATTATATGGCAGCTTATATTCTTGAGGATGGAATCGTAGAACCTCAAAAGAAATCAGATGGAACCACTAATAATAATCAAATACATGATCACGTGTTACGCGGAACTGCAAACAGCACTTTTGGAGAATCTTGGGCTACCGGAACTACAAAGGCTGCCACAATAAATAAGAAAAGTTATTCTGTTACTATCCCTGCAACATGGAAAGCTGCAAACTTGCATGTAGCTGCTGTAGTATGGAGCAAAGTAGGCACAAAATACTACTTCGTGAACGGAAATACTACTTACAAATAGGTTTCATTCAAATTTAATATTTAAAAGCCTTGAACAAATGTTCAAGGCTTTTTTTATGGAAAGAAAATTTTAGTTTTAGATAGGTAACCCCAGGCTTGAACTGATAAGTTTAAAACCATGATTCATTTAACATCCGAAGTCCCTTGGCTTTTTCGTGGCAACAGACTTCGGAAAGTTCGGCACAAGTTAGCCACGCTAGGTCTTTACAAAACGCTTGCGCCATCCTAGGCAGTTCTAAAACATATCGTAGTCAAAGACTACTATTCATTATACATCCGTAGAGCGCTTCACTAACTCTACGGATAGTTGTGATGAAATATCATGCAAGACTTTTAGTAAAGATTTATTTTACCCTTTTGACTTTCTTTAATCTCTTTGGATTTTGCTTAGTATGAAACAAACTAAGTACTTCTATTTTATTCTTTTTAATTTTATAAACTATCAAATAGTTATCCCAAATTACATTCCTATATGATTTGTTTTTGGTTGTAAGAAATCTGCATTCCAGATGACTTAAATAATGAGGTAATATGTTCTCTACAGCTTGAAAGAACGAATCATAAAACTTTTCTGCAATGTTTCAGAATACTCAGTAAAATAATAGATATATTCTTCCTTAAGTTGAAGTAAAGCGTATTCTTTTATTTCGATTTCAACTCCTTTTTCCATGTATCTCTTATACTTTTAGCTTTTGCTAACGGAATCGACTTTGAGTTCTCTGCTTCTTTTACAATATCCTTCCACTCTTTCATTGTATCATATTTTTCAATTTCAATAAAATCAATATTTTTTTGAAACTGAAGCAATGACTTGGCTTTACTTATATTGTTGATTTTTAATAAATAATCCATTTCTACAAAATTTACTGCACCAAATTTACGTATTATGAATAAAGATTTGTAGTGCATAAAAAAAAATTTTAAGCGATTGCATATATTGTAGTCTAAGACTATTATTCCCACTGCCATTCGGGATTTGCAATCATAAGTGTTCGAAAACTCAAAATTAGCTTACCCCAAAGGGGTAAAATATTCATAGCCGTGGGTGAAACCCACGGTTAAATGACATATACAAAGTAGAACCCTGAAGGGGTTCAACATCAAAAACCATGTTTGGAACACCATTGATTTGCAATCCCGAATAAGCTAGATATGGATTTTCAATCCATTATTATATGAAGAAAATTATATTAAGCGGATTAAAAATCCGCAACAAATGTTTCGGGATTGCAAATCCCGAACAGCAGAATTCGGAAAGTTCGGCACAAGTTAGCCACGCTAGGTCTTTACACAACGCTTGCGCCAGCTTTTGAAAGCAGAGCAAATAAATTTAGACACTATATTATATTTTTACTATTTTACACTATTTCGATATATTTGCTTTATGAAATAGAAAAGAAAAAAAATTACATGAATTATTTATTTGTTATAATGTTTTGTCCATTTTTTTCTTTTGCTCAAACTGATTCAATTGAAATAGAGATTCCCCCTTATAAAGAAGGAACTAATTATTATGAGCCAGAAATAGAACCTTATGTAAATTGGGACAGCATTTTATTGGTTAATCCTAATTGCCATGATTGTTATATTGCAAAAGCTAAAAAAGAGGAAAATTTTGGAACAATAATTAAATATTATAAAAAAGCTTTGAAGATAGTTCCTAATTCTTTCGAGGCTTTTAATGGTTTAGGTGAGCAGTATGCGTGGGGTAATGGCAAAAGAAATTACATAACATCCCGAGGTTACTATTATAAAGCACTAAAAACTTTTAAGCATAATGACATTGATAATTTTGCAGAATTATCTGGAATTGTTGACGATATTTGTATGACTTATTATTACCAATTTGGAGAAAACGAAAGTTCACATCGAAAGGGGATTAAAGTTAAAATTGCTATTTGGGATAGCCTCATTAAGTCTTATAATATTAATGAATATTACGAAGAAAGAGCAAGAGCAAAACGTAATAATTTAATAAACGATTCAAAAGGGGCTTTATCAGATTACTTATACATTTATAATCATGGAGAATATCAAAATTATGAAATAACATGGGCTATTGCTGCTTGTTATTTAGATTTATTAAACTATTTGGAGGCTTTAAAATTCTATAATAAAACTATTGGCATTTTAAAGGAGCAAAAAACAGAATCAGTAGAATTTTTGGCTAGATTATACTCAGGAAAAGCAGAGTGTAAGATGAAATTAGAAGATTATAGAGGGGCGAATGAAGACTATCAAATATCTTTATCAAAATTTTTAAGCCAAAAAGACCCAAGCACCCTTCGTCTTTTGCAAACTTACACAGAAATTGGAAGATCGGAATTGCTTTTAAGAAATTATGAAAATGCTATTTATTTTTTGAATAAAGCAATTAAATATGACGACAAATGGATGGGTGTTGTAAATGGCGAAATTGTTGAAAGTTATGATTTATCAATTGCTTATTATCTTTTAGGGTGGGGCTATTATTACAATTCAAAAAACAACGAAGCTTGCATAGCTTGGAGCAAATCGGGAGATTTGGGAAATAAGCAATCATATAAAGCCATTAAAGAAAATTGCAAATGAATAAACTAATTGCAATTTTACTACTATTCTATTAGTAACACTTTGCTAAACAACACAGTTTCGACAATCATTTGAACCTTGCTTTTACTAACATTGTGAACAACCATTAGACGCGAAGGTTTGAATATGCATTTGCCCTTGTAGGCGTCCCCGCCTGCAAGAATATTATCCCCTAGAACAACTTCGGCTGATCGTTTGGTGGTATCACCTTCTTTTTAAACCTTGGCTTATTTTCTTCTTCAGGTTCGTCTTGCAATAGTTTGTCTATCTTTTCCTTTTCTTCTTGCTCAATATCATCGTTTATCAAATGAATTTGGGCATCGGTTTCGGGCTCGGTTGGTGTATTGCTATTATCCTCCTCGTCTGCTTCTAGCTCTGGGTTGGGTTCTAACAACTCTATGCTTATCAAATCGTTTCCTGTAAGTTTATTACCAATGGCTTTCCAACCCTTCACTTCAATAAACTCAGTTAGGTTTATCTCTTCTTCGCTGGCTTGTTTTTTGTTTTTGCCAATGGCTACTTTCACCACTGGTACTTTCATATCGGTTGCTACCAAGCATTGGCTTTTGCCATCTTCAGCTATAAAACAAAACTTCTTATTGATGGTCTGCGTTTCAATCACAAAGCGTTTTATGTAATGTGTTTTGTTTACCGCATCATAATACACCGCACTGATTGGTCGGCTTGGCTTAAACTTAACAATATGTATTATCTTATCGGTTTCGTAGTGGTTGGTTAATTCGTAGCCAGTCAGCTCATAATTACCATCCTTGTATAAAACCAAAATCAAATCATTTGGATGGAAACTACCTAAATGCTTGCCCCTGTCATCGGTGTTCAATCGGCCTAATATTTCATCATACCAAACATCCAATCCACCTAAGGTAGAAACCCCTTTAGATTTAAGCTTAATGCCTTTTACCAAGTATTTAGAAACGATATTGCCTTGCACCGCTCTTCCCTTAATGGCTAAGGTGGCAAAATCAAAATCGAAGCTCAACTTACGTGCATGGCTCAATGGACTTAACACCACATTTACCACTTCAGCTTCGCCACCTGCATTAACAGTTAAGTAAGAGATACGAGAACCCGCAGTGCCTTGGGTTAGGTCATATTCTTTATCGCGGGTAATACCCGTAACTGCAAAACGCTTGGCATAACTTACTTTTGTTTTTCCTTCAAGGTAAATCAAATTGTAAATCCTGCGGTCGTCATTCTTTCTAAACACATCCACATGAATGATGTCTTTGCCCATAAAGGATTTGTCTTGCACCTTGCTCACCATCATTTTGCCATCCCTACGGAATACGATGATATCGTCCATATCCGAACAATCGCATACATATTCGTCTTTCTTCAAACCAATGCCCACAAAGCCTTCTGCTCTGTTTACATATAATTTTTGGTTGGCAATAGCAACCGATTTGGCTTCAATGGTATCAAAGATTTTGATCTCTGTTTTGCGTTCACGGCCTTTGCCATATTTCTTCAATAAGTTTTCGAAATACTTGATGGCAAATGCTTGTAAATTATCTAAATCATATTTAACTGCTTCTAATTTAGCTTCAAGTGTGATAAGCAATTCATCGGCTTTATAGCTATCATATTTAGAAATACGCTTTATTTTAATTTCAGTCAAACGAAGGATGTCATCTTCAATCAAATCACGTTTGAAAAGCTTCTTGTATTTGTTCATACCACGCCAAATGGTATCAATCACATCTTCGAAAGTTTCGCTTTCTTCAATATCGCGGTAAATTCGTTTCTCGATAAATATTTTTTCTAGTGAGCAATAATGCCAATCCTCTTCAAGTTCATGTTTTTTAATTTCAAGTTCTTGACGAAGCAGGTCTTTGCTGCGCTCAGCCGATTCCTTCAACAACTCATTCACACTTACAAATACAGGCTTATCATTTAGAATTACACAAGCATTTGGCGAAATAGATACCTCACAATCAGTAAAAGCATATAGCGCATCAATGGTAATATCTGGACTAACCCCTGGAGCCAATTGAATTTCTATTTCAACATCAGCTGCAGTATTGTCAATTACTTTCTTAACCTTAATTTTTCCGGAATCATTGGCTTTGATAATAGATTCAATGAGTCCAGTAGTAGTGGTTGCAAATGGAATATCTTTGATTAATAAAGTTTTTTTATCAAACTCTTCTATCCTTGCTCTGCATCTAATTTTACCACCTTTTAAACCTTGGTTATAATTGGTAATATCTATGTATCCACCTGTTTGAAAATCAGGGTATATCTCAAACTTTTTATTTTTATAATAATCTATGGTGGCTTGAATTAACTCGCAAAAATTATGAGGTAATATCTTGGTAGCCAAACCCACAGCAATACCTTCAACCCCTTGGGCAAGGAGCAAAGGGAATTTCATTGGAAGGGTTATAGGTTCTTTTTTGCGGCCATCATAGCTGCTTTGCCATTCGGTAGTTTGTTTGTTAAAAGCAACTTCTTGGGCAAATTTTGAAAGACGCACCTCAATATAACGCGGGGCAGCAGCCGAATCACCTGTTCGCACATCGCCCCAGTTTCCTTGGGTATCAAAAAGGATTTCCTTCTGACCCATGTTTACCAAGGCGTCTCCGATGGCTGCATCGCCATGTGGATGGTACTGCATGGTTTGCCCAATAACATTGGCCACTTTATTAAAACGGCCATCATCCATTTCGTTTAGGGCATGCAATATCCTCCTCTGAACAGGTTTTAAACCATCTTCAAGGGCAGGCACTGCACGCTCCAAAATTACATACGAAGCATAGTCTAAAAACCAGTTTTCATACAAGCCATTCACGGCAGTTATATGAAACTCATGGCCATGCCCATTATCTAATTCTTCAATGTTGTTATTTTCTTCCATTACTTAAAACACAAATCTCCTAAAAATC
Source organism: Chitinophaga pinensis (assembly GCA_945870425.1). Taxonomy (GTDB): domain Bacteria; phylum Bacteroidota; class Bacteroidia; order UKL13-3; family UKL13-3; genus RGVD01. Next base: position 107,935 of record CAMBSD010000007.1, read on the forward strand.
AAGTAGCGAAAATAACAGACAAATCAGAAAGGCTATGCACATTTTTTGTGGAGAAAATCAAAATGTCTTCAATGGGTCGGATTGAGTAAGGATAAGAGGCCTTTGAGGGCTGCAAGGTAGTATTAGCATTATTCAATAATAGAACCCACCCCTAACCCCTCCAAGGAGTGGAATTGCTCCGCAAATGGCCAAAAATTATCAGCCTAAAAATCCGTTGAAGAAAGCAATTTTATCAGTGCATTGTCCGTCACCCTAAGCAGAGTCGAAGGGTCTAAGTGGGAGAAGGATAATATCAGAAGAAGCATTTTGTCTTTAGACATCAGGATTTGATGCCTCAAAAGGAAAAAAAGAAATAATTAGATAAATGATTATTCAAATCTTTTAATTTATTAATCTTTCAATCTAGTTTGGTTTATCCTATTTTGCAGGGCTTAATTTCATAATGACAAATCACAAAAAACAAGACATCAACATTAAGGGAGCAAGGGTGCACAACCTTAAAAACATTGATGTTACGATAAAAAGAAATAAATTAACGGTTGTTACGGGTGTATCAGGAAGCGGAAAATCGAGTTTGGTTTTTGACACTTTGTATGCCGAAGGACAGCGCAGGTATGTTGAGAGTTTGTCAGCTTATGCCCGTCAGTTTTTGGGCAAAATGAACAAGCCTGATGTGGATTATATTCATGGCATTTCACCAAGCATAGCCATTGAACAAAAAGTAAACACCAGAAACCCTCGCTCAACAGTTGCTACTACCACCGAGATTTATGATTATTTAAAACTATTGTTTGCTCGTATTGGGGTTACCTACTCGCCTACTAGTGGCAATGAAGTAAAACGTCATACGGTTGAAGATGTAACCAAGAAAATTGTAAGCCTTGCTAAAAGTACCAAGGTTTATTTGTTGGTTGAGATAAAAACTGAAAAAGATACACTAAAAAAACAACTAGAGACATACTTGCAAAATGGTTTTAACAGGTTGATGTTGGGTGAAGAAATGATGCAGATTGAGGATTACCTTGCATTAGAACCTCAGTTGACTAAGGCCGCCAAACCAAAGAAGGAAAGCACAAAGAAGACCGCAAAAAGAGCAGAAACTGATAGCCAATCCAAAGTATCAATCCAGTCCGAAAGCTCACTTTCACTGCTTATTGATCGTTTTGCCATCGGACAAATAGATGAAGATTTTCAAGCCCGGGTATCAGATTCAGTACAAACGGCTTTTTATGAAGGGCATGGTGAATGTTTGCTTCATATGGTGAACGAAGAGGGAAAGATTAGCAATGAGGTTTTCAATAATCGTTTTGAATTGGATGGCATCCAGTTTGAAGAACCAACGGTAAACTTTTTTAGCTTTAATAACCCTTATGGTGCTTGTAAAACTTGTGAAGGTTTTGGAAGTGTGATAGGCATTGATGAAGACCTGGTAGTTCCAGATAAAAGCTTAAGTATTTACGAAGATGCCATCGTGACTTGGAAAGGTGAAAAGATGCAAGAATGGAAAAAGATGTTTGTTCAGATAAGCAGAAAGAACGACTTCCCTATTCATAAGCCTTATTATGAGCTCACCACACACCAAAAAGATTTCTTGTGGCAAGGAGGCAAAGATTGGGAAGGTGTAAATGCTTTTTTTAAAGAATTAGAAAAACAAACGTATAAAATACAATACCGTGTGATGCTTGCTAGGTATAGAGGTAAAACCACTTGCCCTGATTGCAAAGGAACACGTTTGCGTAAAAATAGCAATTATGTTTTAATAACACCGAGTGCTGCTCCAAAAATAAATAAAGAAACCTTGCAGGTGCTTGGTGGCAGGGCTTCCCTATCACAAATCATGTTGATGAGCATTGACGAGTGTTGCAGTTATTTCAATCATTTGGTTTTATCAGAGCAACACGAAAAAATTGCCAAGCGCATATTGGTTGAAATAAAAAACCGCATTGACTTTTTGCAAAATGTAGGTTTGGGTTATTTATCCCTTAATCGTTTATCCAACTCATTAAGTGGTGGCGAAAGCCAGCGTATCAACCTTGCTACATCCCTCGGAAGTAGTCTTGTTGGCTCATTGTATGTATTGGATGAACCTAGCATTGGATTGCATCCTCGCGACACAGAGAAACTGATTAGTGTATTGCAAAAACTAAGAGATATTGGCAACACCGTTGTGGTTGTTGAGCATGATGAAGAGATTATGCAAATGGCAGATGAAATAATTGACATTGGACCATTCGCAGGGATATTGGGCGGCAACAAAGTGGCTCAAGGTACTTTAGAAGAAGTGAAGCAAGACCCTAATAGTTTGACAGGTAAATACCTCAACAATATTGAGCGTATTGACATACCTTCAAAAAGAAGAAAAACCAACGAATTTGTTGAACTGAAGGGAGCAAGACAACACAATTTAAAAGGGGTGAATGCCAATTTTCCTTTGCATGCTTTCACGGTGGTTACGGGTGTATCAGGTAGTGGGAAAACCACTTTGATAAAGAAAATCTTATACCCTGCCATTCAAAAGCATTTGGGTAACTATAGTGGTGAAAAAACAGGTGCCCATGATAGCCTTGGAGGTAACTTAAAATCCATCACCCAAATAGAAATGGTGGATCAAAACCCAATAGGTAAAAGCAGTAGAAGTAACCCTATTACTTATATCAAAGCGTATGATGGCATCAGAGATTTGTTTGCAAGTCAACCCATATCCAAAGGTAGGGGTTACAAAGCACAACATTTTAGCTTTAATGTAGATGGAGGCCGCTGCGAAACTTGCCAAGGCGAGGGTGAAGTGACGATTGAAATGCAGTTTATGGCTGATATCCATTTGCCTTGCGAAGAATGCAAAGGAGCTAGATTTAAAGAAGAAGTTCTTGAGGTAAAGTATAATGAGAAATCCATTAGCGATGTATTGAATTTAAGTGTAGATGAAGCCATAGACTATTTTGCTGCAGAAGCCAGCATCATCAATAAAATAAAGCCTTTACAAGAAGTGGGTTTGGGTTATATTAAACTTGGGCAATCTAGTAATACCTTGAGTGGTGGCGAAGCACAACGTGTGAAATTAGCCACCTTTTTAGGTAAAAGAGCTGGCAGCGAGCATGTGCTTTTTATATTTGATGAGCCCACTACTGGACTGCATTTTAATGATATCAAGAAACTATTAAACTCTTTCAATGCTTTAATTGAACAAGGTCATACTATTATTGTCATCGAACACAATATGGATGTGGCTAAATGTGCAGATTGGATTGTAGACCTAGGACCAGAGGCAGGTGATATTGGAGGAAACCTTGTATTTGAAGGGACTCCAGAAGACTTACTAAAGGTGAAAATAAGCTATACAGCTAAGGCATTAAAAGAAAAGTTTGTGGCTAGAAAGAAATAGCGCTGAAGAGAAAAACATCAAAATCTCATTCAAATAGGATGTTAGAGACTTTTGATTATTTCAATTTACAAGTGACGCTATGCTTAACACTTGGAAAGCCTGAATATTATGTCTTCCAATTTTCAGGATTTCTACTTGCATGAAAAATATGATGAATCACTATCGTATAATTATCTATTGTATAAAAAATCTCAAAAGGGAATCTATTTGTGAGTGCCATTCTAAAGTTTCCATAAACATTAGCAAATAGAAGTGGATTTGTTTTAATAATATCTATTGTAGAATCAACCTCATTAATAAATTCAAAGCCTAAATTTTATTTTTTTTCTATTATACCATTCAGCCGAATCATAAAGTTCTTCTAACGCTTTTGTAGAAATTACAACATTGTAAATCATAACTTATTTAACAATTCAGACTTGGCATTATCCCAATTTACAAAGCTTGAAGGGTTTATTTTATATAGCTCAGCACTCTCTTCTAATTTTGATATGGTAAACTCGTTTAATTCGTTATTGTCACGCGTAACATCATGCACAAAATTTATACTATTTAACAAATGTTCTAACATTTTTGCTTGTTCATAGGTATCTGTTTTTAGTTGTACAAGTGTCATTTGTTTTGTTGTTTTGTTATAACAAAGCTATTAAAAAATATTTCACAAAAAATAAATTTCATCCGAGTAAATACTCTCTTTCATCTGCCAAGCGCAGTTGCAGCGCATTCGCATGGCTTCAGATATTGATAATTGATTTTTATTGCTTATTTTTCCTTTTTGACTAATTTCGCCTTGTAATCTAAATTAGATAAAGAAGCGATAACAACATAAGTTACATCAATAAAAAAAGTATATGATTGCTATACATCCACAATACATAAAAGATACCAATGGAGATAAATCCTTGGTTATACTTCCAGCTAAAGAATTTGATTCTCTAATGTAGGAGTTAGAAGACATTGAAGATGTTCGCCTTTATGATGAAGCTATGAAAAATGATACATGTGAACGCATTCCTATGGAAGAAGCTTTTAGAATGATTGAAGCTAAAAGAAAAAATAAATGATTTATTCTTTAAATTTTAGCAAGCAAGCTCTTAAAGAATTAGCAAAAATTAACGAGCCTTATTATTCTAACATAAAACAAGCTATTGCTAATCTTACCGAAAACCCACGCCCACAAGGTTATAAAAAACTTAAAGATAGAGTTGGGTAAAGAATTAGATCGGGCGACTACCGTATTATTTACAATATTTTTGACAAGGAACTTGTAATAGATGTTATTGCACTTGGTCATAGAAAAGATATTTACGAATAAATATAATTCCATAAAATCATATCGCATATTCTTGGTGATAGCTAATATTAATTCCCCTGCCTTAAGGGATTTTCAATCCCGAACTAATTAGATAAGGATTTGTAATCCTTTAGTATATTATAATAATCCTACAATCAAATCAGGAAATAAGCCCAAAGCAAGGCTCAATGCCAAACAAACCCAAAGTACTAGGTTATTGGCATAATTGGTTTTAACTTCTATTTCGTTGGCAGGTTGGCCATACATAGCCAAGATAGGCTTGAAGTAATAAAATACACCAATAATTGAATTGATAATAGCCACCAATACTAGGTAGAAATATCCATTTTTCATGGCTTCGCTAAAGATGTAATATTTACCAAAGAAGCCTGCAAATGGTGGAATACCCGCCAAACTCAACATAGCCATGGTTAAGGTAGCTGCCATTAAAGGGTTCTTTTTACCCAGACCATTTAATGCATCAATATTTTCGTTACCTGCCGCTTTAAACACCAACATAGCCACCGAAAATGCTGCTAAAGTGGATACTGAATATCCAACTGCATAATACAATAGAGATGACTCGGTATTGCCTCTTAAACTGATAATGGCCAATAACAAATAACCTGCATGAGAAATACCTGAATAAGCCAATAGTCGTTTGAAATTGGTTTGATTTAAAGCAATGAAATTACCTATTGAAACCGTTAGCACTGCAGAGATAGCTATAACTGTTTCAACTGATGGGAATACATATAAGAAAGTATGACTTATTAAGCGATAGAATGCAGCAAAAGCGGCTACCTTTACTAAGGTACTCATCATAGCTGTTATCAAAGTAGGTGAACCTTCATATACATCAGGGGCCCAAAAATGAAAAGGAGCGGAAGAGGTTTTGAACAACATGGCAAATACAATTAACACAGCTCCTACATGAAAAGTAACAGGCAAAATAGCTGAATTCGTTTGTGTGTATTGATAGATTTTATCTAGGTAAAAAGTTCCAGAAGCACCATAAATCAAGGCAATTCCAAACAACAAAAAGCCCGACATAAATGAACCCATCAAAAAGTATTTGAATCCTGCTTCGTTTGATTTTACCTCAAACCTGCGGCTACCTGCCATCACATATAATGAAATAGATAAGGTCTCGATGCCAATAAACAACATAGCCAAATTATTGAAATTAAACATCATCAAAGCACCACAAAGAATGAAGATGATGATGGCAGAATAATCGCTAATATGTGTATCGCTTGCAGCATAGAACTCACTGGCAAGAATAAAAAGAAGCAAGGTAATGAATATGGCAAGGCCGCTGAAAGCAACTGAGAAATTATCAACCTGAACCATATTGTTAAAATAGGTTTGGCCATGATTCCAATCGCTAAGATTTAATCCGAAGATAACGGCTAGGGCTAAAACCAAAACAGGTATGATGAGTTTGCGTTGATTTAAAATCTCGGCAATCATGCAGAAAAAGCCCAAACAAGATACGTATATAAGTGTATTCACTATGCTACTTAATTAATGATTTTTCAATGATAAAATTAACAGCTGGTTCGCTTAACTCAAGAATGGCTTTAGGATACAAGCCAAAGAAGAATATAAGAACTGCTATAGAAATTAGTACTACTTTTTCGTTCCACAACAAATCAGGGAAACTCATGTTTTCCATGACACTTTCGCCAAGAATTACTTTTTGGTACATACGAAGCATGTATACTGCACCCAAAATAATGGTCAATCCACCTGTTACGGCCAACCAATGATTGTATTCATATAAACCATATAGTAACATAAACTCACCCACAAAACCATTGGTTAATGGCAATGCCACTGATGCTAAAACAACAATCATAAAATAGGTAGCAAATTGAGGTGCTACCAACCTAATCCCTCCAATTCCTTCCACATGGTTGCTTTGTGTACGGTGAAAAATAATATCTGCACAGAAGAACAAACCTACTACATTGATACCATGCGCCAACATTTGTACCATGCTACCTTGAAGACCTTGCACGTTAATAGCAAAGATACCAGCGGCTATCAAACCCACGTGTGCAATAGATGAATATGCAAATAGCTTTTTCATATCTTGTTGCATAATGGCAATGATAGATGCATAAACGATACCGGCTGCACAAAGGGCAATAGCCAATGAATTCCATTCCATCACTCCTGAAGGAATAATAGGCAATAACCATCTGATTAAACTGTACAAACCCATTTTAAGCATAATACCACTTAATAACATAGTACCTTGTGTAGGTGCTTCTTTGTAGGTATCAGGTTGCCAAGTATGAAAAGGTACAATAGGAATTTTGATAGCAAAGGCTGCAAAAAACAACCAAAACAACCAAGTTTGGTTACAACCACAAGTATGGTTATTTACCAAGTCATTCCAATTGAAATTGTGAAGTGGGTTTGACCAATACAAGAAGATGAAACCAAACAACATCAATAAACTTCCTGCAAGGGTGTAGATAAAAAACTTTAAGGTAACTGATTTTCTGTTAACTCCACCCCAATTGAAGGCAATGAAATAAATGGGGATAAGCGCCAATTCCCAGAAAATGTAATACAATAAACCATCGAATGATACGAATACACCAATCAAAGCTGATTGCATCAGCATCATTAGGCTATAGAAAATATGGGGTCTATCTATTGTTCTGTTGAATCCTGATAAAATAATAAGAGGTAAAAGCAAATTGGTTAAAATAACCATCACCATGCTGATACCATCAAGTCCTATGTTAAAAGAAATGTTTGGTCTTGAAATCCATTCTTTTACAAAACCGAATTTTGCAGGTAAATCTATTGCCAAGGTGTTTCGAAACTCATTCCATACATAAAGGGTAATACCTAATTGCACCAATGAAAATAACAAGGCAAGACTGCGTGAAGCATTACCACGAGTGGCAAGCAATACCAGCGATGCTATAAGCGGAAGTATTAATAAAACTAATGTTAGCATTAAATTATAAATTGTAAAGCCAGTAAAACAATCATACTAATAACCATAGCAAACACATAAAAACCAGTGTTTCCTGTTTGAATTAACCTGGCACCTTTCCCTAATGAAATAGCTAACCATGCTAATGCATTTACAAAAAGGTCGATTATCAATTTATCTATTAGTACTAAAAAAATATCACTCAATAACATTACAGGACGAACAAAAACAGCATTGTAAAATTCATCCACATAGTATTTGTTGTATATGAATCTGCCCACTGGGTTCATAACTTCTTCATTTGCCTCAGGCATATTCTTCTTGCTAATGAAATAATTGAACACCGCAAAAATGATAATGAACACAATAGCTGTTAAAGACCCCATCAAAATATATTCAAAGTTGTGCGAAACCTCATGCTCTGATAAACTAGGCACAACATTACCTAAATAAGCATTCAATTTATGAGTAGCATGAAATACACTTGGCAATCCTAAAAATCCACCCACTGTAGAAAGAACAGCAAGAATAATTAATGGAATTGTAATGGTAGCAGGAGATTCATGCAAGTGGTGTTTTTGTTCATCCGTTCCTCTAAACTCTCCTGAGAAGGTTAAGAAATAAACACGGAACATGTATATAGAAGTAATGATAGAAGTAAGAACTAATACGGCAAAGAATAAATTTGAATGTACAAACACATTGGCCAATATTTCATCCTTTGAAAAGAATCCTGCAAACAATGGCACACCTGAAATGGCTAATGTTCCAATTAAGAATGTGAAGTTAGTTATCGGTAATGCTTTTCTTAAACCACCCATTTTCCTAATGTCTTGCTCACCGCCCATTGCATGAATTACACTTCCTGAACCTAAGAACAACAAGGCTTTAAAGAAAGCATGCGTTAATACATGGAACATGGCTGTTTTGTATGCTCCAACACCTAAGGCAGCAAACATAAATCCTAACTGACTAACGGTTGAATAAGCCAATACCTTTTTGATATCATTTTGTTTTAACCCAATAATAGAGGCAAACAAAGCTGTAGCCACACCTACTATTAAAATAATGTCTGAAGTAAATGGTGCCAAAGCAAACAATACATGAGAACGGGTTATCAAATAAATACCTGCTGTAACCATGGTAGCAGCATGTATCAAAGCTGATACAGGAGTAGGACCTGCCATCGCATCGGGTAACCAAGTGTACAAAGGAATTTGAGCTGATTTACCCATAGCACCCACAAAAAGCAATAAGGTGGTGATTACAATTAATCCAGCACCCACTGGAATTTCAGAAGCTTTGCTAAAAATGGTTTTGTATTCAAGTGAGCCAAACATCATCATCAAGAAAAACATTCCTAACAAAAAGCCTAAGTCACCAATACGATTCATGATAAATGCTTTTTTAGCTGCATCATTGTATGATTGATTTTTGAACCAAAAACCGATAAGTAAATAAGAACACAATCCAACACCTTCCCAACCGATAAACATCACTAAATAGTTATTTCCCATAACCAAAAGCAACATAAAGAAAACGAATAAATTCAGGTAAGAGAAAAACCTAGAAAAACCTTCATCATGATGCATGTAGCCAATGGAATAAATATGAATTAAGAATCCAATACCCGTAACCACCAAAAGCATCAATATGCTGAGTGGGTCAATAAGAAAAGCAAAAGGGATAGAGAATTTTCCGAAAGCTATCCAATCAAAAATAGGTACCTCAAAGGAAGTAGCTGCATCGGTATTCATAAAAATGTAGGCAGAGCAAATGAATGGCACAAGGATAGCCAATGAGGCAATCCATCCTGAGGCATGTTTCAATTGTTTTCCAAACAACGAAGTAATAAAAAAACCTAAGAGTGGCAATAGCGGGATAAGCATTGCTGGTTTGATTAGGTTCATTTCATTTAATATATTTTCAGTCATATTAATTAACTTATGGCTCTTAGCTTTAGCCTTTTTCTATTTTTAACCCACCCCTAGCCTCCGTTAGATAACGGAAGGGGAATAAAAGCGAGTATATTTTACATTTTTAGTTTATGAGTATAGCGAAGTGAATTTTCAAATCCACACATTCCCACATTCTCACATTCTCACATTTTGTATTTACCACTTCATTCTGCTCAAAACATCAATATCAGTGCTGGCAATATTGCGATAAATACTTACTAATAAAGCTAGTCCAACTGCTACTTCAGCAGCTGCAACCACCATTACAAAAAACACAAATACTTGTCCTTCCAAATTGCCCGAATATGATGAATAACTAACCAACAAAAGGTTAACTGCATTCAACATCAGTTCAACACACATCAAGATGATAATCGCATTTCTGCGAAACAATACACCCATAACCCCAATGCTAAACAGGATGGTACTTAATATCAAATACCAAGTTTGAGGAGTTGAAGGCAAATTTTGAGCTACTTGAATTGTCTCTTGCATATCTTTATATCTTATCTTTCTTTTTTAGCCAATACCACAGCACCTATCATGGCCGAAATAAAAAGGATGGATGAAATTTCAAATGGTAACAAATAATCTGTAAATAGGCTTTTACCTACTGTTTGAACAGTGCCTAAGCCCAAATCAGTAGGAGATACATATACTGGCAATTGTGATGTTCTCAATGATGCCAATAAAGTAAGCATTAGCAAACCACCTGTTACAATGGCAGCCACCTTTATCAAATTTGATTTATGGGGTTCACTTTCTTTATTAAGGTTCAATAACATCACCGTAAATAGCAACAATACCATGATGGCACCTGCATATACTATGATGTGCACAATGGCTAAAAACTGGGCATTTAACATTACATAATGTCCAGCAATGCTAAAAAAACAAACTATCAGCGACAGTACACTGTAAATTGGATTTTTTGAAAAAACCACTACCAATGCACTGAAGATTGATAAGGCTGATAAAAGATAAAATATAATTTCGCTTCCCATTTATTCTCTTTAAAAAGTGTCGCAAGTATAAGATTTCAAGCTATAAAATAATAGGTTAATTGTTAACTATTGAATAATGTTTTTTACGCTGACTTACATCTATTCTGTCGTCCATTTTCTCTACCAAAACATCTTTGCCATACACAAACTTACCTCTCGTAAACTCTGATGCAACAATTCTGTCAGTCAAGTATATTGCATCTTTAGGACAAGCTTCTTCACACAAGCCACAATAGATACAACGCAACATATTTATTTCATATTTAGCCGCATATTTTTCTTCTCTGTATAAATGTTCTTCGCCTGCTTTGCGTTCAGCCGCATCCATGGTAATGGCCTCAGCAGGGCAAGACACTGCACATAGTCCACAAGCAGTGCAATTCTCTCTGCCTTCAGCATCGCGTTTTAACACATGCTGCCCACGATACACAGGAGCAAACTCACGTTTTACTTCTGGGTATTTCAAAGTAGCTTTTTTCTTAAACAAATGCTTGATAGTAATAGACAATCCCGCAAAGATGGCAGGGAGATAAAGCCTTTCAGCCAAGGTCATCTCCTTTTGTACTACTTGTTGTGCTCTATTTGTTAATTGCATTTTTATAAATTATGAATTATAAATGTTGAATTATGAATTGAATTCAACAGTCAAACTTTACTTTAAACATTAATTTCTTATCCAGATTAAAACAGCTCCTGTTATAAGCATATTGATAATTGACAAAGGCATCAACCATTGCCATCCCAGTCTCATTAATTGATCATATCGGAAACGCGGAATGGTCCAACGAATCCACATGAAGAAGAAAATGAAGAATATGATTTTACCAAACAAAACTGCTACACTTATTAAACTAACAATGTTAGCTGGCAATATTTCTTGAAGATAAGAGATACCAGGGAAATTATACCCACCAAAAAACAAACAAGAAATGACTGCAGCTGATATAAACATATTGATGTATTCGGCAAATAAATATAAACCCAGTTTCATGGATGAATATTCTGTATGAAAACCACCAATCAATTCACTTTCTGATTCAGCTAAATCAAATGGTGTACGGTTACATTCAGCAAAAGCACAAATTAAGAATATTAGGAATGCTACTGGTTGATAAAACACATTCCAATTCATTCCAGAAATATTTATAAAGCCATAAAGCTTGCCTGTACCTTGGTTTTCAACCATTGAATTAAGGCTTAAAGAACCATCATTCATCAATAGAATAGCTATTACACTCATGCCCATGGCCAACTCATAGCTAATCATTTGACTTGAAGCACGAATAGCACCCAACAAAGCAAATTTGTTATTTGAAGCCCATCCACCAATCATAATTCCGTAAACGCCCAAACTTACTACTCCTAAAACATAAAGAATACCAATATTAATATCCGCTACTTGAAGGTTATATTTTACACCACTAATTTCCAGAGGCAATCCCCAAGGAATAACTGCACTTGTCATCAAGGCCGTTACCATAAAAATACATGGACCTAGGATAAACAGCCACTTGTTGGAAACATTGGGAATAATTTCTTCTTTCAAAAACATTTTCACCCCGTCAGCAATAGGCTGCAATATTCCGAAAGGACCTGCTCTATCAGGACCAATCCTATCTTGCAAGAAAGCAGCAATTTTTCTTTCACCATAAGTTGAGTAAGCCGCAATACCAAGACTTATCAAAAATATGATAAGGATGAGCAAAGTCTTAAATATTATCAGTGTCATTAGTTTGCTTTCTCCTCAATTGATAAAGGTTTAACAACATTTAATTTAAATTCAGTTGGTTTAACAAATACCTCGTAATGATTGGCAGAAATAACCGAATGGTGATTAATTGGAGCAGGTTTTTCAACTGTCCAATCACTTGTTTTTTTCTTATCAAAGCGGCAAGTGTTACAAATAAATTCCTCTACTTCGCCCCACTGGTCTTTTCGACCTGTAACCCTTAATACTTCTTCGCCTTTAAACCATAAATTTACTTTACCAGTGCATTTATCACAATCTCTATGCGCTTGCATAGGTTTTGTAAACCATACGCGGCTTTTAAATCTGAAAGTCTTATCGGTTAAAGCACCTACAGGACAAACATCAATTACGTTTCCGCTAAAATCGTTTTCAACTACATTTTCAATATAGGTAGAAATCTCACTTGCTTCTCCCCTATTTAAAACGCCATGTATGCGTTTATCAGTAATTTGATCAGCCACTTTAACACAACGGTAACAAAGGATACAACGCGTCATGTGTAATTGGATTTTAGAACCGATATCTATTTTGTTAAATGTTCTACGTTCAAAATCTGTGCGGGTTTTAGCTGTACCATTTTCATAAGACAAGTCTTGAAGATGACACTCCCCTGCTTGGTCACAAATAGGGCAATCCAATGGATGGTTTAACAATAAAAATTCAACCACGCCTTTACGAGCTTCCACCACTTTAGCACTAGATTTATTTCCCACTTCCATACCATCCATGATGGTGGTGCGGCAGCTAGGAACCAATTTAGGCATAGGCCTTGGATCTTTCTCTGAGCCTTTGGTAACCTCTACCAAGCAAGTACGGCAATAGCCTCCGCTGGTTTTCAGTTTGCTATGATAGCACATAGCTGGTGGCGCCACCTCTGGACCAATTAAGCGGGCAGCCTGCAAAATAGTAGTTCCCTCAGGTACTTCAATTTCTATTCCGTCTATTGTTACTTTTGCCATTTATATTTCTTTTTTAGCCACAGATTACTCAGATTTCACTGAGGAATTCATGGCTTTATTTATTTATCTATTTCTATGCCATCAGTGTAATCTGTGGCTAAACTAATTGTGTATTGTAATAATGCTTCACTTCTTTTATAGATGCTGGATTTTTTACATACTCTTCAAATTCTAATCTAAAATGTCTGATGGCACTTGCCACAGGCCAAGCTGCTGCATCTCCCAATGGGCAAATGGTATTACCTTCGATTTTACTTTGAATTTCCCACAGCAAATCTACATCGGCCAAAGTACCATGTCCGTGTAAAACCTTGTGTAATATTTTTTCCATCCAAGCGGTTCCTTCACGACAAGGGCTGCATTGTCCGCAGCTTTCATGGTGATAGAAACGAGCAAAGGTGTGCAGGTTTTGAACGATACTAGTTGTTTCGTCCATCACAATAAATCCGCCTGAACCCAACATGGTACCCGTTGCAAATCCACCATCTGATAGGCTTTCATAGCTCATCAAACGATTTTCGCCATTGGCAGTTTTCAATATCAAATCAGCAGGAAGAATAGGAACAGAAGAACCTCCAGCGACAACCGCTTTTAGCTTTTTACCATTCAATATCCCTCCACAATACTCATCACTGTAAATAAAATCTTCAACAGTAATTCCCATTTCAATTTCATACACACCAGGTTTATTGATATGTCCTGATGCTGAAATTAATTTGGTTCCTGTTGACCTTCCAATACCTACAGCGGCATAAGCATCACCACCATCATTCACAATTGGAACCACTGCAGCAATGGTTTCAACATTGTTTACCACAGTAGGACATTCCCACAAACCCTTGATAGCAGGGAAAGGAGGCTTGATACGAGGATTACCACGTTTGCCTTCTAAACTTTCAAGTAAGGCTGTTTCTTCTCCACAGATATAAGCACCTGCACCGACATGAACATATAAGTCCAAATCGTAGCCTGAGCCTAAAATATTTTTACCTAACCATCCATTAGCATAAGCCTCTTCAATGGCTTTTTCCAAAATATTTACAATGTAGAAATACTCTCCACGAATGTATATATATGAGGTATGAGCACCTAAAGCAAAACTTGAAGTAATCATTCCTTCTATTAAAAGATGAGGAATTTTTTCCATCAAATAACGGTCTTTGAATGTTCCTGGCTCGCTTTCATCAGCATTGCAAACAAGGTATCTGCTAACGCCTTCAGGTTTGGCCAAAAAACTCCATTTCATACCCGTTGGAAAACCCGCACCACCTCTACCACGAAGTCCTGATTTTTTAACTTCTTCAACGATGGCTTCGGGTGTCATGGTTTTCACAGCTTTTTCAACTGAAGCATATCCTCCTGTTCTACGGTATGTATCATACCCTTGAATACCTGGTTCATCTATATGTTTTAAAAGGATTTTACGTCCCATTATTAATTTTTTCTAAAGGTTGAATTATCTAAATATTTACTATGCTCAGTGGATTTCGACCATTCCTCGATAAGTGAATCTACTTTATCAAGTGTTAGGTTTTCATGAAACTGCTTACCAATTTGAAGCATAGGCGCAGTACCACAGCTACCAAGGCATTCCACCGTTTTTAATGTAAACTTACCATCAGGAGTTGTTTCACCATCTTTGATGTTTAGTTTCTTTTCAATGTGCTCTACTACATCATTTGCCCCTCTCAACCAACAACTGCTTGTTCGACAAACTTCAATTAAGCATTTACCAACTGGTTTCAAGTTGAACATACTATAAAATGAAGCAACTTCATATGCTTCAATCGGTTGAATTTTTAATAAAGAAGCTACATAATCCATAACAGGCGCACTTAACCAACCATCAAATTCAGCTTGTGCAATATGCAAAGTAGGAATCAATGCGGCTTTTTGTTTGCCTTCAGGGTATCGTCTAATCAAGCGTTGAACAAGTTCATACGCTTCAGGACTAAATGCTATTTTTTGTACTTCACTCATTTTAATAATTTTAAATTTTGAATGCTGAATTTTGAATATTTCGATTCAACATTTTTAATTCAATGATCCTATGCATCCAATTCACCTGCGATTACATTCATACTGCTCATGGCCACGATGGCATCACTTATAGTTGATCCTTTAATCATTTCAGGATACGCTTGGTAGTAAATAAAACATGGTCTGCGGAAATGCAAACGGTATGCAGATCTACTGCCATCGCTAACCAAGTAGAAACCTAATTCGCCATTGCCTCCTTCAACTGAATGGTAAACCTCTCCTTTCGGAACATCAGCTTCTCCCATCACAATTTTGAAATGCCAAATAAGTGCTTCCATATTGTTATATACCTCTTCTTTTGGAGGTAAGAAAAATTCCGGTACTTCGGCAAAATGCTTTCCTTCTGGTAGGTTTTCAAAAGCTTGCTTGATAATTTTCATACTCTCAAGCATCTCTTGTTGACGCACCATAAAGCGATCAAAAGTATCTCCTTGTTTTCCGATAGGAATGGTAAAATCAAAATCTTGATATGAACAATAAGGATTCATTACCCTAACATCATAATCAACACCCGTTGCACGAAGATTTGGTCCTGTAAATCCATAATTTAAAGCTCTTTCGGCTGAAATAGGACCCGCACCAACTGTTCTATCAATGAATATTCTATTTCTTTCTAATAGGTTGCTGAACTCTCCAAATACCTTTGGAAATTCAACCAGGAATTCTTTAATTAATTTAACAGTCTCATTAGAAAAATCTCTCTCCAATCCACCTATACGACCAATGTTGGTTGTTAAGCGTGCTCCACAAATACTTTCGAAAATGTCATAGATACGTTCACGTAATTGAAACACATAAGTAAAGCCTGTTAACGCCCCAATATCAACACCTACCACCGAATTACAAACCAAATGATCGGCAATACGCGCCAATTCCATGATGATAACACGCAAGTAATCAACTCTTTTTGGCGTTTGCACGCCAAGAAGTTTCTCCACTGTCATATGCCATCCCATATTATTTATAGGTGATGAGCAATAATTAAGTCTATCTGTAAGAGGTGTAACTTGGTAATAAGGCCTGTGTTCAGCAATTTTCTCAAATGCACGATGTATATACCCAACAGTTTGTTCAGCATTTACAATAATCTCTCCATCCATTGTGAGGATATTTTGAAAAATACCATGCGTGGCAGGATGCGTAGGTCCTAAATTTAAAGTAGTATATTCTTTAGCTTCAGGATTATTTGCTAAGTCTAATTCGTTGTTTTGCATAATAATTTATCTGCCAAAATAAGTATCGTCTTTGTCTGTTCGGGTTTGGTCTTCTAAAGGATATTCCTTTCTTAAAGGGAAATAATCCATTTCATCAACGTTTAATATCCTTCTCAAATCAGGATGACCAGTGAAATGGATGCCATAAAAATCAAAAGTCTCACGCTCTTGCCAATTTGCAGAAGCAAAAACACTCGAAACTGAATCAATTTCAGGAGCGTTATTCGGCATAAAACATTTAATACGTAGTCGTAAATTGTTTTGCAAACTATGCAGGTGATAAATGACACCGAGTTCTTTGCCCGCATTATCTGGATAATGTATACCACAAACATCCGTTAAAAACTGCATTTGCAATTGGTTGTGGTTATATAAATAATTCAATAAATCAACAATCTTATTTTTGTTGAATTCAATGGTAAGCATACCATAAGGCTCATCTGCCGAAATGATGTCAGACTCAAATTTTTCTTGAAGCTGTTGTAAAAGGTATCCGTTATTAATATCAGCCATTATTCTATTCCGTAACTTGCCATTAATGCTTTGTATTCAGGAGAAGTTCTTCTACGAAGTGATTCCGTTTTTACCAATTCTTGTATTTTCATTACACCATCAATGATTTGTTCTGGACGCGGGGGACAACCCGGAACATATACATCCACAGGAATAACCTTATCAACGCCTTGTAATACTGAGTATGTGTCAAAAATACCACCTGATGAAGCACAAGCCCCTACCGCAATAACCCAACGTGGTTCTGCCATTTGAAGGTATACTTGTCTGAGAACAGGACCCATTTTTTTAGCTATGGTTCCCATTACCATCAACAAATCAGCTTGGCGTGGCGAGAAGCTAATACGCTCTGAACCAAAACGAGCTAAGTCGTAATTAGATGCCATGGTAGCCATAAACTCAATACCGCAGCATGAGGTAGCAAATGGCAATGGCCAAATTGAATTGGCTCTAGCTAATCCAATGGCTTCTTCAACCTTGGTAGCAAAAAATCCTTGCCCTTCTAGTCCTGCTGGTGGTGGTGTTATTTGAATATTACTCATTTTTAAATTAAGAATTTAAAATTAGGAATTAGGAATTGTTTTTTTGAAATTCTAATTCTTAATTCATAACTAACTATTATTCCCACTTAAGGGCACCTTTTTTTAATATGTAAACAAAACCTAATAGAAGTGTGCTAACAAATAGCAACATCTCAATAAATCCTGTTGAACCTAATGCTTTGAAATTTACAGCCCATGGATACATGAAAATCACCTCCACATCAAACAACACAAATAAAATAGCTGTTAAAAAATAACGAATGGAAAAAGGCATACGCGCATTTCCTTCTGACTCTATACCACATTCAAATACGGCCAATTTATCTTTGGTTTGACGCTTAGGACCAACGTTGTGTGTCACTACCATGGTTGTTACAATGAATCCCACTGCAACAATAAATTGGATGAAAATGGCTAAATAATCTACAGATGTATTCATTCTTTTATCTTTTATTCAAAACCCCGCAAAAATAATTTTTAATATCTATGTTGGTAGTTTTTTACCCACATTTTATCTATAATTTTAATTAATCTGTATTTTAAGAAATACTGTTTCTTACACGTTGAAAAAACTCTCTTAAAGCCAGTGATTTATCTTTCCCCTCAACTTGCACTTTTTCAAGCACATCAATAGCACCCAAAACATGAGTTAGCTTCTCTCCTTCATCGTCTCCATTCACTTCTATGGCCGGAATTTGCTCATTTATGATGGCATCTTCAGCCGCTCTTAACGTTTCTAAGTCGTATTTTTCAACCAATTCCTTTATTGCAGGTAATTTCATCTTTAAAAAAACTATAAAATTTGTTTGATCATATTCTCAACACTTTCTTCTTTGGCGGTTGTGTCAGCCTGAACTAATTCACCATCTTTTATCACCGCAAAAAATGGGAGATTAGCTACGCCCGCAAACTGACGGGCAATTGGATTTTCTTCGGCATTTACATCCAAAAACAATACGTCTGCGTATTCTTCTTTGTTTGAAATTTTAGTAAACTTAGGTGAGAATAAACGACATGTACCACACCAATTGGCAAAATACTTAACTACTACTTTACTATTCGTTTGAATAAGATTTTGAAATTCTGAATCTGTTGCTTTTGTTATCATGCTAAGTAAAACAGCTTTTTGGGCTTTTAGTTTGCGAAGATAGAAACTAATACTTTAAAAATGTTTGATTAATCTTAGGCTTTTGTTGCTAAATTATGGTAATAATTTAAGCTTAAAGATAAAGAATCATTCATTAAGCAGGCTTTAGTCCAAGCCTTTCACCAATGCTAAGCATCAATTGGTAGGCCTCGTCAAAATCGTTTTTTATTTGCCCTTCTAAAATGGCTTCACGCACTTCTGTTTTAATCAGTCCAACTTCTTTAGATGGATTGATATTAAAAGCTTTCATGATAATTTCACCTGTAATGGGCGGCTGCCAATTTCGCAGTGTATCTCGCTCCTCCACTTCTTTTACCAAGGTTTGCACCTTGCGTAAATTTGACCTGTAAAACTTAATTTTCTCAGGAAAACGACTGGTCATGTCAGCCCTGCAAAGGGTGAATAAATCTTCCAAATCCTCCTCTGCATCTACAATCAATCTGCGAATGGCTGAGTCTGAAATTCCATCTTCAGCCAATGCTTTGGGCCTATGGTGCATGGCAACAAGCTTTTGAACGTAGCGCATCTTCTCATTTTGTGGCAATTTCATCTTGTTAAAAATCTTTGCCACCATCCTACTGCCTTTGTCTTCATGCCCATGAAAACTCCAACCCTCAATTTCTGAGTATCGTTTGGTTACAGGTTTTCCTATATCATGCAATAAGGTAGCCCATCGTAGCCATAAATCATTGGTTTCGGCACATACGTTATCAACCACTTTGAGGGTATGGTAAAAATTGTCTTTATGCGCTTTTCCCTGTCGCACCTCTATCCCATGCATGGCATGCAACTCAGTAAAAACAAGCTTTAATAAGCCGCTTTCAAATAGTAGATTCAAACCAATGGAAGGTTTAACAGAGAGTAATATTTTATTCAATTCTTCGCTAATGCGTTCGGCTGAAATGATGTCTATTCGCTCAGCATTCAGCTTTATAGAATGAAAAGTTTCAGGTAAAATATCAAAATTAAGTTGCGAAGCAAATCGAATGGCTCGCATCATCCTCAAAGGATCATCGCTAAAGGTAATGCCCGGTTCTAGAGGTGTTCTGATTATTTTTCTTTCAAGGTCTGATAGGCCTCCAAATGGATCTACCAATTGACCAAAGGAGCTTTTATTCAAAGAAATGGCCATAGCATTGATGGTAAAATCTCTGCGATTTTGGTCATCTGCCAAACTTCCTGCTTCTACTTGTGGTTTGCGTGAATTTCTTGAATAACTCTCTTTGCGGGCCCCCACAAATTCTACTTCCCATTCCTCCGTTTTAACCATGGCAGTACCAAAGTTTTTGAATACAGCAAAATCACATTTTTGATTCAAACGATTGGCAAAGGCTTTGGCAAATTCAATACCATCACCCACCACCACCACATCTATGTCTTTTGAATTTCGCTTTAAAAACAAATCACGCACATAGCCGCCCACTACATATGCCTCGAGCTGAAGCGAGTCGGCAGTGCTGCCCAGTTTTTTAAAAATTTCGTGTGTAAGCGTGATGTTCAAAGTACTGCAATAATAAGGACAAGCAGCATTTTAAACATAAAGTCCAAAATATTTTCTGCTAATTTATTGTTCAGTCATCCGAAGGATGAAGGATTTAGGCAAGAGGATACAGGGGCTAGGGGTTAGGGATTAGCTGATGATTAAGGCCTAATGGCAATTATGCCATAATTGCTATTGACATCCAATATTGGAAAATCATTAAAATCTACTGAAGCATCGCCATTTAAGTCATTCACATCATAGCCTAATACCCCTAAATGGCTAGCTATATCTAATTCAGGATAATCATTAAAATCTATGGAACCATCTTGGTTTATATCTCCACTGTAAATGCCAAAAATACCCTTACCCATATTACTTAAATTAGCACCATACGCCTGAGAAGCAGCTGTAGTAAAATTGTAAATAGTATGGTTACTGATGATTACGGGTGAAGCGCTCCAGGTTTCGATAGAGTTGCGGTGTTTGACAACGATATAATAGCTGCTATCTAGTGTGCTGTTAGGAAAAGAAATAGCAGCTGTTCCATTGGTATTAACAACACCTTTTGATGAATACATGGTGGCGTATGGACTGGTGCTTGCATGTAATTCTACTATTATACTATCTGCTATGCTGCTGGGTATGGCAGCATTTATTTTATTGGCTGTGGCTGTCATGCTACTGCTGTCTGCATAAGAACCTTCTAAAAAGGTTGTAAGGTTCAGCTTGATGGTGTTTTGGTACAATGCACTTATTTCTGCTTGGGTTAAGGTGCGGTTGTATATGGCGATGTCGTCTATTTTACCATTAAAACCATACTGTAAAGTGCCTATGGTTAAATTAAATGTATTAGAGTTAATATTTGGAATTGAAACATTTACTACAGTATTTTTTAAAACTCCATTTTGATATATTTTAAGGGTATTATTCTCTGCTATTCCAACAACATATGTCCATGTATTTATAGCTGGTGAAGGAAAGCCTATTTGATCCGCACCATTAATATTTGGCTTAAATGCAAAATTTACATTTGGATCTATTGCATAGGTGTGATGTCTAATCCACCAAGAATTTAATTGATTATCTGGCCCCTTCATTATTAAATCCTGAGCAAATGAAGTGGAATTTGATAAATACCAAAAACCTACTGTAAATGAATTTTTTAGATTTAAACTACCACTATGTTGTATTGTAATGTTATTACCATTAAACAAATATGCTTTATTTAAATTCCCATTCCTATCCGTTGTTAAGGTCGCTCCATTCACTGTTCCATGGTTTCCATTGCCACTTTCATCGTTGGCATTGCCGTTGAATGGCCACCAACCAACTAAACCATTAGCAGGTAAATACGAAGGTAAAGCGGTATTGATAACCGTTAAGTTTAATGTAGCAGTGCTATCGCATCCCGCTGCATTTGTTAAATGTTTTGTTTGGCTTCCAGCAGCATTAAAGGTTAAACCATTCCAAGTATAGGGTAAGCTCGTAGAGGGTATTGTTAAATTCGTTGTTGAACTAGTTGGCGTGCAAGGTGGAACACCTGTGTATAATGCAGTTATTTCTGTTTGGGTTAGGGCACGGTTGTATATGGCTATATCATCTAAATTTCCGCCCCACCAATCACATCTTCCTGAATTAATATTTCCAAAAGTCAGTGGATTATTGTTATAATTTATATTTGAAAATACAGATCCTGTGTAATTATATACTAATACCCCATTAAAGTAAAGTTTACCTATACCATTTGAACCATCTATCGTATAAACAACATGATGCCATTGAAGTGCGTTTAAACTAGGAGAAGTACCAGTTCCTACTCCACTTGTACAATTCCCTAAATTTGCTGTAATAAATGTCCTTGATGAATTTGATGTACCATTGGTTGCTAAAGAATAACCACCACATTGATTATATTGTGAATTGATTTCTAATATTCTTGGATTACATCCCCCTCCATTCATAAAAATCCACACAGAAATTGAAATATTCTGTTGTACTCCAATTGAATTACTATATGGAATATTGATAGTCCCACCATTGAATCCATAAGCTTTATTTAAATTCCCATTCCTATCCATTGTTAATGTAGCACCATTCACAGTTCCATGATTCCCATTGCCACTTTCGTCATTGGCATTGCCGTTGAATGGCCACCAGCCCACTAAACCATTAGCAGGTAAATAGGAAGGTAAAGCGGTATTGATAACCGTTAAGTTTAATGTAGCAGTGCTATCGCATCCCGCTGCATTTGTTAAATGTTTTGTTTGGCTTCCAGCAGCATTAAAGGTTAAACCATTCCAAGTATAGGG